>NZ_JBANEO010000001.1:0-1542096 GCF_037967085.1 Pseudomonas sp. CBC3 | reverse complement strand
GTCAACCGCCTCGTGAAACCGCTTTCGATCGACCTGACCGAAGCCACCAACAGGACTCAACCACCACCCTGCCAGCCCGGCGCATTCTACTCGAATTCGCCGTCCGTGCAAGCCCTAGATTTAGATAACTTCTTGATTTACAAGAGGTTTCGCCAAGGGCCTGCGCCGGAGAAGGTGCGCATTATAGGCACCCAGAAATACATGTCAACTGCGTTTTCGCCCTTTTAATCAGCCAGAAGCGAAATCCGCCCGAACGCTTTCTTGCCAGCCTGACAGACATGGCTGCGACCGAGCCTGAAGATAAACTCCCGACCAACGACCTCACCATCCACCCGCACACTGCCTGACGCAAGCAGATCACGCGCCACCGCCGCATTCTTAACCAACCCCGCACGGTTCAGCACCGAAGCGATAGGCATATCTTCAGCGGAGCGCAGCTCAATCTCTGGGATATCCTCAGGCAGTTCGCCGTCTTTCATTCTGTTGCCTGCGGAGCGATGCGCTGTAGCAGCAGCCTCTTCACCGTGAAATCGAGCAACAATCTCTTCTGCGAGCTTGATCTTTATATCGCGCGGACTGGCGCCCCGCTCTACGTCCGCCTGGAACTCTTCGATCTCCCTCATATCGCGGAAACTCAACAGCTCGAAGTAACGCCACATAAGCCCATCAGGGATCGACACCAGCTTGCTGTACATGACACCCGGCGCCTCCTGGATCCCAACGTAGTTGCCGAGCGACTTGGACATTTTCTTTACACCATCCAGCCCCTCGAGGAGCGGCATCGTGACAATGCATTGTGACTCTTGCCCATACGAGCGCTGCAGCTCACGACCCATCAAGAGATTAAATTTCTGGTCCGTACCACCAAGCTCGACATCCGCCCGAAGCGCAACGGAGTCATAGCCCTGAACCAAAGGGTAGAGAAACTCATGAATGGCTACTGGCTGATTGGTCGAGTACCGCTTACTGAAGTCATCACGCTCCAGCATTCGGGCGACCGTATACTGTGATGCCAGACGGATAAAATCCGATGGCGTCAGCTCATCCATCCAGCTTGAGTTGAAGGCGACCTCGGTCTTGGCCGGATCAAGAATCTTGAAGACTTGACTCTTATAGGTTTCCGCGTTCTCCAAAACCTGGTCACGCGTCAAAGGAGGACGGGTTGCGCTTTTGCCACTAGGGTCACCAATCATTCCGGTGAAGTCTCCTATAAGGAAGATCACCTGATGCCCCAGCTCCTGGAATTGACGCAACTTATTAATAAGCACCGTATGACCGAGATGCAAATCCGGTGCAGTAGGGTCGAAACCAGCCTTGATTCGCAGCGGGACGCCACGCTCAAGTTTGCTGGCTAGCTCTGCCTCGACGAGCACTTCATCAGCGCCCCGCTTGATTATCGACAACTGCTTTTGAACCGACTGCATCGGAGGTCTCATTCAGAAAACAAAGGCGGTAGACCTTACAAGAACGCCGGGAAAATTCAACGTTCTCGAATCTCGGTCAATGATCGGCGAGCCCTAACCAAGGGTTGCCTCGACAGCATTTTGATTATATTTTAGACAGATATTTTTCCCTGTACAAAATATCGCCAGACACCAGACATCTAATGACCTATTCAAAATCGAAAGCTCCTCTCTACCCGAAGAGTCATCTCTTGGCTGCGAGCGGTGTAGCTGCGCTTCTGAGCCTGGCACTCCTTGTATTTCCATCACGTGAAGTCGAAGCGAAAAAGACCTTTCTTGACCTTCGCCTAGAAACCACCTCGGAGCTGGCATCCCCGGAAGAAGAGCCTTTTCTGAACGAGTCACCCGAGACGCCCTTTGCCGTAATCGAAAAAACCGAACTCCAAGCATCTTTGCCAGTGCAGGGCACTACTGAAGCCGAAGCTGAAGCCAAGCCTCGCGTGAAAGAGGTGGTGGTTGCTAATGGAGATACTCTATCGACCGTATTTGCGAAGGTAGGCCTCCCTCAGTCCACCGTTCACGATGTACTGGCGAGCAGCAAGGAGGCGAAGCAGCTTGCTCGCCTTAAGGTCGGCCAGCGCCTCGAGTTCGAATTCGATGAGCAAGGCAACTTGGCTCAGCTGCGCAGCCCACTGAATAAGCTGGAAAGCGTGCAGTTGGTACGCTCCGGCGCAGGCTATGTATTTAAAAAGGAACAGTTGAAGCCAGACGTCAGTACCGCTTACGCCTATGGTCGTATCGAAAGCAGCCTGTTTCTCGCCGCGAAGCATGCAGGCCTCAGTCATAACCTGACGATGGATTTAGCCAACGTGTTCGGTTACGACATTGACTTCGCGATGGACATACGCAAGGGCGATTCCTTCGAAGTCGTATACGAAGAAAAGACAGTGGCCGGCGAGAAAGTCGGAACCGGAAACATCCTCGCGGCGCGCTTCACGAACCGAGGCAAGAGCTATACCGCAGTCCGCTACACCAACAAGCAGGGCACTAGCAGTTATTACACCGCCGACGGCCAGAGCATGCGCAAGGCTTTCATCCGTACACCGGTAGATTTCGCTCGCATCAGCTCGCGCTTTTCCAATGGGCGCAAACACCCGATTCTGAATAAGATTCGCGCCCATAAAGGCGTGGACTACGCTGCTCCGCGAGGCACTCCGATCAAGAGCGCAGGTGACGGCAAGGTACTGCTTGCAGGCCGTAAGGGTGGTTATGGTAATACCGTAGTCATTCAGCACGGCAACCGCTACCGAACTCTGTATGCCCACATGCAGGGCTTCGCCAAAGGCGTACGCAGCGGATCGTCGGTCAAGCAGGGTCAGATCATCGGATACATCGGAACGACGGGCCTGTCGACCGGCCCGCACTTGCATTACGAATTTCAAGTCGATGGCGTGCATGTCGATCCATTGGGCCTGAAGTTGCCCATGGCAGATCCAATTGCAAACAACGAAAAACAGCGCTTCGTGCAGTTGAGCAAGCCGCTGATGGCACGCATGGACGAAGAGCGTGCAACCATGCTGGCGATGCAGAACACGCAATAATGCCGTTTTACATAGGCCTCATGTCAGGCACCAGTCTGGATGGTCTGGACTTCGCGCTGATAGAGCAGAACGACCGGACAACCTTGATCGGTACGCACTATGAGGCAATGCCGCAGCAGCTTAAGCAGGACCTGCTTGATCTTTGCTCGCCCGGACCCAATGAGTTGGCTCGGGCTGCAATGGCTGAACAAGCGTGGGCTGAGCTCGCAAGCAGTGGAGTAAACAAGCTGCTCGGCAAGGCTCAGATGGATGCTAAAGCCATTCGAGCCATTGGAAGTCACGGGCAAACGATCCGACACGAACCGCAACGCGGCTTCACCATCCAGATTGGCCATCCACCTTTGCTGGCGGAGCTGACCAGCATAAGTGTTGTAGCCGATTTTCGTCGACGCGACATGGCAGCCGGCGGCCAAGGCGCCCCTTTAGTACCTGCATTCCATGAAGCCATGTTCAGCGACACGACGCGAATCCGCGCAGCACTGAATATCGGCGGGTTCAGCAATCTCAGCTTGCTCAACCCCAGCACAACAACTCATGGATTCGATTGCGGCCCTGGCAACGTGCTACTGGATGCCTGGATCCAACGCCACCAAGGCCTGGCATATGATCGAAATGGCGATTGGGCTTCCACCGGCAAAGTACACGCGCAGCTGCTTGCGAAACTGCTAGATGACAAATTCTTCGCTGCGCAGGGTCCGAAAAGCACCGGACGCGAATTGTTCAATCTGCCCTGGCTGGATACCCACCTCGCTTCATATTCGGATATGGCTGCTGCCGACGTCCAAGCTACCTTGTTGGAGCTGACGGCACGAAGCATCCGCGACTCGCTGCTTGCCAGCCAACCGGAAACGCAAGACGTCTTGGTTTGCGGCGGGGGCGCGCACAACGCAGCGCTGATGCAAAGGCTGCGAGACCTGTTACCGACATGCCTGGTAACAAGCACTACTGATTATGGTGTAGAGCCAGACTGGATCGAAGCCATGGCATTCGCCTGGCTAGCGCACTGCTGCCTGGAAGGCATCCCCGCCAACCGGCCAAGCGTGACGGGCGCTCGAGGAGCGCGAATATTGGGCGCAATCTACCCCGCCTGACGCCCACCGTTCATCATCGCGACGGACAAACAAAAACACCGTGCCAGGCACGGTGTTTTTTGTTTTTTGCGAACACGCATTAGATCGAGAAGGACTGTCCGCAACCACAGGTCGTCGTGGCGTTCGGGTTCTTGATAATGAAGCGAGAGCCTTCCAAGCCTTCCTGATAGTCGACTTCGGCCCCGGCGAGATACTGGTAGCTCATCGGATCCACCACAAGACTCACACCCTCGCGCTCGATGATGGTGTCATCTTCGGCAAGGTCTTCATCGAAGGTGAAGCCGTATTGAAAACCAGAGCAGCCGCCACCTGTAACGAAGACACGCAACTTCAGTCGCGGATTACCCTCTTCATCGACCAGACTCTTCACCTTACTCGCGGCACCCTGACTGAACTGAATCGCGGTGGGCGTGAAGGATTCGACACTCATTCGGTTCTCCTAGCGCGGGAGCGCTCATTACTGCGTTGACGCGGCATTATCGGCTTTCCCTACAAAAATGGTCAACTATTCATCCTTGAGCAACCCGTGAGATGCCCGCGCTTGAACAGCGCGACTGACGGCATTGATCAAGGCAGCAGCGCCGCGTTGCTCAAGCCGAGCCGCTCATCCAGCCCGAAGACAATGTTCATGTTCTGCAGCGCCTGACCAGAAGCACCTTTGACCAGATTGTCGATGACCGATAGCACGACAACCAAGTCGCCGCCTTGTGGACGATGGACGGCGATGCGGCACACGTTGGCGCCACGCACGCTACGGGTTTCAGGATGGCTACCGGCAGGCATCACGTCGACAAACGGCTCATTGGCGTAGCGCTGCTCATAAAGCGCCTGCAAATCTACCGTGGTGTCTGCCACCGTTGCGTAGAGCGTGGCATGGATACCGCGGATCATCGGCGTGAGATGAGGAACGAAAGTCAGCCCCACATTCCCTTTGGCTGCGCGGCGCAAGCCCTGGGTGATTTCAGGCAGGTGGCGATGACCTTTAACTGCATAAGCCATCATGCTTTCGCCCGCCTCGGTGAACAGAGAACCGATTTTCGCGGCGCGCCCGGCACCACTGACGCCCGATTTGCAGTCGGCGATCAGGCGCGATGCGTCCGCCAGGCCGTTTTCGAGGAGAGGCAGATAGCCGAGCTGGGTAGCGGTCGGATAACAACCGGGGACGGCGATCAACCGAGCACCCTTGATCTGCTCTCGATTGACCTCCGGCAGACCATAAACGGCTTCGGGTAACAGAGCCGGCGCGCCATGCGGCTGGCCATACCACTTGGCCCATTCATCGGCATCCTGAAGGCGGAAGTCCGCTGACAGATCGATGACTCTGGTCCCCGCATCCAGCAGTTCAGCCGCCAACGCATGAGCGACGCCATGGGGAGTTGCGAAAAAAACCACATCGCAAGAGCCGAGCGTTGCGGTATCAGGCACGCTGAAGGCCAGCTCGTCATAGTGGCCTCGCAGGTTCGGATACATATCCGTGACCTTAACCCCGTTCTCGGAGCGAGAGGTGATTACAGCTACTTCGGCTTGGGGGTGTTGCGCCAACAGACGCAGCAGTTCAACTCCGGTGTAGCCTGTACCGCCAACGATTCCGACTTTGACCATGAGCTGCCTCGCGCACTGGATGAAAAAGAACGACGATGATAAAGGTGCCCGCGTTCAGGGCCAACCACTCAGGTGACGCGACGACAGTCATGCCACTACTATCAGACCGATTTTCATACCAAGGACTCCCTGAATGCTCTATCTATGGCTGAAAGCCCTGCACATCGTTGCGATCGTCTGCTGGTTCGCCGGGCTGTTCTATTTGCCAAGGTTGTTCGTCTATCACGCCATGAGTGAGGACGCGACCAGCCGTGAACGATTCCAGGTAATGGAGAGAAAGCTCTATCGGGGCATCATGATGCCCTCAATGATCGCCACGCTCCTGTTCGGAATAGGAATGATCGCGCTGAACCCCACGCTGTTCAGTACCGGCGGCTGGCTGCATGCCAAACTCGCACTGGTTGTCTTGCTGATTGGCTATCACCACATCTGCGGCGCCCAGCTGAAGCGCTTCGCACGCAACGAGAATACGCGCAGTCACGTGTTCTATCGTTGGTTCAATGAGTTTCCGGTGTTGCTGTTGCTGGCCATTGTGATTCTAGTGGTCGTCAAACCATTCTGAAATCGATAGGAACCGTCATGTCGCTACCAGCACTTCTTGAGGAAAGTCTGCGTCTGCCTCTAGTGGCCGCGCCCATGTTTCTGGTATCCAACCCATCGCTCGTGGCGGCCTGCTGCCGCAACGGCGTAGTGGGCAGCTTTCCAGCACTTAATCAGCGGGAGAGCAGCGGATTTCGTGATTGGTTACAGGAAATCGACGAGCATCTCTCACCCATGCAGAAGCCTGCGCCATATGCCGTCAACCTGATCGTGCATCACAGCAACCCGCGGTTGCAGGCAGACCTTGCGATCTGCGTGGACCAGCGGGTGCCGATCGTCATCACCAGTCTCGGCGCCGTGAAAGAACTAGTGGACGCCGTACACAGCTATGGCGGTCTGGTCTTTCATGACGTCACCACGCGCCGGCATGCGGAAAAAGCCGCCGAAGCCGGTGTCGATGGCCTGATTGCGGTTGCGGCCGGGGCCGGTGGTCATGCCGGCACGTGGAGTCCTTTCGCGCTGATCGCCGAGATCCGCCAGTTCTTCGATAAAACCCTGTTGCTGTCTGGCTGCCTCAGTCATGGCCACGAAATATTCGCGGCGCAGATGCTGGGCGCTGATCTTGCGTATATGGGAACGCGCTTTATCGCCAGCCGCGAAAGCCAGGCCTCTGACGAATACAAGCAGATGCTGTTGCAGGCCCACGCGGCGGATATCGTGCACACCGCCGCAGTGTCAGGTGTACCGGCGAGCTTTCTGCGCCAAAGCCTGCAGCAAGCCGGCTACGATGAGGAACGTCTGCGATCGACAGGCAAAATGGACTACGGCGAAAAGCTCAAACCGGTAAGCGATGAAGCCAAAGCATGGAAAACCGTCTGGTCCGCAGGCCAGGGAGTCGGCGAGATAAATGACGTGCCGAGCGCCGAAGAACTGATCGCCCGCCTGGATCGCGAATACCGTGAAGCCCATCGCCAGGCGACACGGCTCGCCCAGCATTGGCAGCGGTAATAGCCACGCCAGTCGTTTCGCAAGGCTGGGCTCGAGCAGTAGCAAGGCTGCTCAATTCCGGATTAGCGATACCGCAACGCGGGGACCGATAAATGAATCACTCGGCTCACCGCCATACCGGGCAGTCGCAGAGTTCTCGCTGCGTTGCCACGCGACAAAGCGCCTGCGAGGCCGAACCAATCAGGCCACTACCGTGCGCCCCGAAGCCCAACTACGCAGATCATCCAGCGCTTCAGCCATCACGACTGAAAGCGGCGACGTCGCCCGGATGCATTCAAGCATCATGGCTTGATCCGGTTCGCGGGATTGCGCCTGCCCGGCGTAAACGGCCGAGACCACTACCTGCTCGATCTCGGCACCGGAGAAACCATCGCAAGCATTGGCCAGATTCGGCAGATCGAAACAGCCAGCATCCAGCTCGCGCCGCGCCAGATGAGTGCGGAAGATTTCGGCACGAATCGCCTCATCGGGCAGATCGACAAAGAACAGCTCATCGAAGCGCCCCTTGCGCAACAGCTCCGGCGCAAGGCGATCCACCGCGTTGGCGGTCGCCACCATGAACACCGGTGCGTCACGCTCAGCCATCCAGGTAAGCAAGGTACCCAACACCCGCTGACTGACGCCGCTATCCATATCTCCAGTGGCGAGGCCCTTTTCCAGCTCATCCATCCACAACACGCAAGGCGCCATCTGCTCGGCCAGCTTCAGCGCCTCCCGCAGATTACGCTCGGTCTCTCCGAAGAACTTGTTGTACAGACAACCGAAGTCCAGGCGCAGCAAAGGCAAGCCCCAAAGCCCCGCCACCGCTTTGGCGGCCATACTCTTGCCGCCGCCCTGCACCCCGACGAGCATCACTCCGCGAGGCATATCGGACCTGTTACCAGCAAAAAAGGCCGCCCTGCGCTCGCCCAGCCAACGCTTGAAATTACCCAACCCGCCAACATCAGCAAAGCGTGCTGTCTCGTGCTCGAAACCGAGTACGCCATCCATGTCGAGCAGCTCGAACTTCTTGCGATTGAGCTCCGGCAGATCGTCTTGAGTAATAGCTCCGTCATCACAGACCAAGCTATGCGCCAGACTGCTAGCCTCAGCGTGGCTAAGGCCCCGCAGATTCTTCACGACCTGCTGCAGCGTGCGGTTATCGGTGCGCACCCGCATCCCGCGATTGCGCTCGCTCCAACGCGTCGCCTCGTCGCGCACGATGCTCAACAACTCCTCTTCGGAGGGCAGGCTCAGACTGAACCGAGCTGCATATCGCTGAACCTCCGCCGGCAGTTTGAATGCATGCGACACCAGCACCAGCGTCGGTGCCGTCGGCCCCTGCGCCATGGCGATTTCTTTCAATAGCCGCACCACGCGTGGCTCATCGAGAAACGGATGCATATCGCAGAACACATAGAGATTGCCTAGCGGATCATGCTTGACGCGCTTCAACGCGACTTCCACCGAGCAGCTTTCGCCTGCATCCAGCGCCTCACCGCCGAACGCCAGATGCCTGAGTCCCTCGGTGACGGACCAGAGGTGAAACGCGAGACCGCGGCTGACAGCCAGCCCAGTCAGGGTTTCAAGCACCCGCCGCTCATCCCAGGATTCGATCACAACCAATCGGACCCTTGATTCAAGCACCAGCACCAGATCACGGATGTCGTTCTTCATGCGTTACCTCCCTGTAGCGGCTGACCTACCGCAAAAGCGCCTGTTACACTGCCCAATCGTTCCCATGCTGGAGAAACGCCATGGATTGTCTGTTCTGCAAGATCGTGGCTGGGGATATCCCCGCGCACAAGCTTTATGAAGATGATCAGGTCGTCGCCTTCAATGACATCGCGCCGCAGGCGCCCGTACACTTCCTCGTCATTCCGAAGAAGCACATCGCGACCCTCCATGACCTGAGCGAAGATGATGACAAAGCGCTCGCTGGTCATATCCTTTTCACGGCTCAGCGTCTCGCCGAAGAACAGGGCTGTCAGGATGGTTTTCGTGTCGTGATGAACTGCAACGACCTCGGGGGCCAGACGGTCTACCACATACATATGCATGTGCTCGGCCAGCGTCAGATGCATTGGCCGCCGGGCTGATCGCGAACTCGTCCGCACCATTTCCGATCACATCAAGGCTGCTCCGAATCACTTGGAGGCGAAATGCCCAACCAACGCCAATACTCCCCTGCCGACCGCCTGCTGATGCAAGCCGATGCGGCATTGCGAACGCTACTCCCCTTCAGCGGCCAGCCCCACCGCCCTACACCTGCGGTATTGAAGAACGAGACCGAGCTGAGCGACAGCGAAGCGCGTCACGTTGCCGGTCTGATGCGGATCAATCACACCGGCGAAGTCTGCGCACAGGCGCTGTATCAGGGGCAGGCATTGACGGCGCGATTACCGAGAGTGCGCGAAGCGATGGAGCGAGCTGCCGATGAAGAAATCGACCATCTGGCCTGGTGCGAACAGCGCATCCACCAACTGGGCAGCCATACCAGTGTGCTCAACCCGCTGTTTTATGGTCTGTCGTTCGGCATCGGCGCGTCTGCTGGCCTGATCAGCGACCGGATCAGCCTGGGCTTCGTTGCCGCGACCGAGGATCAAGTCTGCAAGCATCTCGACGAGCACCTGGAGCAGATCCCGGCGAGTGACGAGAAATCCCGAGCCATTCTGGAGCAGATGCGTACGGACGAAGCGCAGCATTCGACCGCCGCTCTCGATGCCGGTGGCTTGCGCTTCCCGGCACCCATCAAATTCGGCATGAGTCTGATGGCCAAGGTCATGACCAAAACTACCTACCGGATCTGAGCTGAAGCTGGCTCAAGCTGAGGAACGCTTGCCCTCCAGCTTGAGCTCCTTCTTGAGGCTGGCCGCCTCGCGACAGCCTTTTCCGACCTTGCAGCGCGCAGCGGGTTTATCAGCTTATCGCTGTGAGCCCGGCATATTGCGAGCGTAGAAGATTTCCAGCATCTCGTGACGCAAACGGTCTTCCACCTGCTTACGCTGCTCCGGCAGAAGATTGCTAGTGGCGTCACCGAACAGATAGTTCTCCAGCTCGAAGTCTTTCAGCAGCATCTTGGTGTGAAACAGATTCTCCTGATAAACGTTGACGTCGGTCATCTGATAGGCCGAGCGAGTGTCTTCGGAGAGATAGTTCTGAATCGAGTTGATCTCGTGATCGATGAAGTGCTTCTTGCCTTCTACATCGCGAGTGAAACCGCGCACCCGATAATCGACAGTGACGATATCCGAATCGAACTGGTGAATCAGATAATTGAGCGCCTTGAGCGGTGAGATGACGCCACAGGTGGAAACGTCGATATCCACACGGAAGGTCGCGATACCGTCGACAGGATGGATTTCGGGGTAGGTGTGAACCGTAATGTGGCTCTTGTCCAAGTGCGCCAGGATAGTATCGGGCAACGGACCGGGGGATTCCTCGATCTGGCTATCTGTCGGAGTAACGGGCTGCTCCGAGATAAGGATGGTCACGCTCGCGCCCTGCGGCTCGTAATCCTGCCGCGCAATGTTAAGAATGTTGGCACCAATGATGTCCACGACATCGGTCAGAATCTGCGTCAGCCGCTCCGCGTCATACTGTTCGTCGATGTACTGTACATACGCCTGCTGGTCTTCCTGCGTTTCGGCATAGCAGATGTCGTAAATATTGAAGCTCAAGGACTTCGTCAGGTTATTGAACCCGTGGAGCTTGAGTTTGCTTTTCACCATTGGAAACTCTCATTGATGCGGCTTACCGCGTGATTGAGCATGCCCGTCAGATACCCTGTATCTGCGTAGGACGGTATACACCTCTTCGCATTTGCGACTGTGCTGTGTTCTAAGAAACGGCCCCGTAAAAACGGGGCGCGCATTATGCAGAGTGATCGCTTGCGGTGCCAGTGCCGACGAGCATCTCGGGACAACACGCCGGCGGCGGGCGCATCGCTGCCCGACCATCAGCCGAGTTCGACGATCTCGTACTCGTGACTGATTTCCACACCCGCACGCCCGAGCATGATCGATGCAGAGCAGTATTTTTCTGCCGACAGCTCCACGGCACGCTTGACCTGCGCCTCTTTCAGACCACGGCCCTTTACGACAAAACGCAGGTGGATCTTGGTAAAAACCTTCGGATCCTCATCGGCACGCTCCGCCTCAAGGAAGGCTTCGCAGCTTTCCACTGCCTGACGGGACTTCTTCAGAATGCTTACCACATCGAAGTTACTGCAACCACCGAGCCCCAGCAGAAGCATTTCCATAGGACGAACGCCGAGATTGCGCCCGCCGTTTTCCGGAGGTCCGTCCATCACCACGACATGACCACTGCCCGACTCGCCAAGAAACATCGCTTCGCCGGCCCACTGTATGCGCGCTTTCATCGATAGACTCCGATTAAAAAGAGCGAAGCTTAACATGACCGATGTTTGCGACCGGGCACACCAATCCGACGAAATGAATGCGTTGAAGTTGATATTCGTGTCGCAGTTTTGTTGTCGACACGAACCGGTCTGTTAAGCTCCCTCGGCGCTGACAACAGAACTCAGTCACACATAATAAGAATCTGCCTTCTATTGGATATCTTCCGGGACTACAGCATGGTCGCTATTACACTCACGCCCAAGATCAAGAACATCGACAAACTACTCGCACACTGTCACCGCCGTCGCTATACCGCCAAGAGCACCATCATCTACGCGGGTGATCGAAGCGAGACGCTCTTTTTCATTGTGAAAGGCTCGGTCACTATCCTGATCGAAGATGACGATGGTCGTGAAATGATCATCGCCTACCTCAACTCCGGAGATTTCTTCGGCGAGATGGGGCTATTCGAAAAGGAGGGCTCGGAGAAGGAGCGTAGCGCGTGGGTACGCGCAAAGACCGAATGCGAGGTCGCCGAACTGAGCTACGCTAAGTTCCGTGAACTGACACAGCAGGATCCTGACATCCTCTACGCGCTCGGCAGTCAGATGGCCGAACGTTTGCGCAACACCACCCGCAAAGTAGGTGATCTGGCGTTCCTCGACGTGACCGGCCGCGTCGCCCGCACCTTGCTCGACCTTTGCAAGCAGCCCGATGCGATGACGCATCCCGATGGCATGCAGATCAAGATCACTCGTCAGGAAATAGGCCGCATCGTCGGCTGTTCCAGGGAGATGGTCGGACGCGTACTCAAGAGCCTGGAATCCCAAGGCCTTGTGCACGTCAAGGGCAAGACCATGGTGGTCTTTGGTACTCGCTGAGCGCCGCTCAGCATTGAAAAAGCCGGCTCAAGGCCGGCTTTTCAAATTCCCCGCCGTTACTCCGGATCACTGACCGGACGCGGGCGGGAGCGCCCTGGAAAGAACAAACGCTGCAGCTCGACGCCAGGTTCTTCGGCGCGCATGAAAGCTTCGCCCACTAGAAATGCGTACACCTCATTAATCTCCATCAGCTCTACATCGGCACGATGAAGAATCCCGCTCTCGGTTACCACCAGACGGTCGCGAGGCACACGAGGCAGCAGATCGAGTGTGGTTTCCAAGCTGAGTTCGAAGGTGTGCAGGTTACGGTTGTTGATCCCGAGCAAAGGGGTCTCGAGGCGCAAAGCCCGATCCAGCTCCGCTCCGTCATGCACCTCAACCAACACATCAAGCCCCTGAGCCTTTGCCGCATCAGCCAGTTCGCCCATCTGCGCGTCTTCCAGCGCCGCGACGATCAGCAAAATACAATCGGCCCCCAGCGCCCGCGCCTCGACCACTTGATAAGGATCGACCATGAAGTCCTTGCGGATCACCGGTAGCGTGCACGCAGCGCGGGCCTGCTTGAGATACTCATCGGCCCCCTGAAAGAAATCGATGTCGGTCAGCACCGACAGGCAGGTCGCACCGCCAGCCTCGTAACTCCTGGCGATGTCGGCGGGTACGAAGTCCTCGCGCAGCACGCCTTTGCTTGGCGAGGCTTTCTTTACTTCGGCGATGACTGCCGGCTGCTTATTACGAGCCTGCTCCTGCAAGCTCCGGGCGAAACCACGAACGGGGTTTGCCGCAGCCGCCAGCCGCTCGAGCTCATCCAGACCGACACGAGCACGGCGTTCGGCCACTTCCTCATGCTTGCGGGTGATGATCTTTTCTAGAACTGTCGGCACACTGCTCATTGCGATTTCTCCTGCCTGAATATCGCGCTAAAGGACACCAGTTCTTCCAACCGGTCCCGTGCCAGACCGGTGTGCAGTGCGTCATGCGCCAGCTCGACGCCCTCTTTCAGCGTGCCTGCGACATCGGCCGCGTAAAGCGCGGCGCCGGCATTCAGCACGATCATGTCGGCAGCCTTCTGACCGTTTTCGGTTTTTCGCCGGCCCAGCGCATCCCGGATCAACGTCAGCGAACCCTGAGCATCCTCGACGTTCAGGCCGATCAGGCTCTGGCTCTTGATGCCAAAATCTTCCGGCTGGATGCGGTATTCGGTGATCTCACCATTCTTCAGCTCGGCGACATGAGTCGGCGCCGCCAGACTTATTTCATCGAGACCGTCTTGTGCATGTACGACCAGCACATGCTTGCTGCCCAGACGCGCCAGCACCTCGGCCATCGGTCGGCAGAGTTCCTTGCTGAACACCCCGAGCACCTGATGCTTCACCCCGGCCGGATTGGACATCGGTCCGAGAATATTGAACAGCGTGCGCAGCCCCAGTTCGCGGCGGGGCGCGGCGGCGAACTTCATCGCACCGTGATGCGCCGGCGCGAACATGAAGCCAACACCGACCGTATCCACGCTGCGCGAGACCTGCTCAGGCGTCAGGTCCAGATACACACCCGCCGCTTCGAGCAGATCGGCGCTGCCGCTCTTGCCCGACACCGCGCGGTTTCCATGCTTGGCCACTTTGCCACCAGCGGCTGCGACAACGAACGCAGCGGCGGTCGAGACGTTGAAGATATTCATCCCGTCGCCCCCGGTGCCACAGGTATCCACCAGACGATGGGTATCGAAATGCACCGGTTCGGCAAGCTCGCGCATCACCTGCACGGCACCGACGATCTCGTCGATGGTTTCGCTCTTCATGCGCATCCCCATGAGGAACGCGCCGATCTGCGCATCGGTGCACTGGCCGGTCATGATCTGGCGCATGACGGCTTTCATTTCCTCAGTGGATAGATCCAGCTGGCCGACGATGCGACTCAGGGCTTCCTTGATATCCATCAGCGCACGCCTCCGGTCTGCTTCAGAAAATTGGCGAACAGTTCATGGCCCTGCTCGGTCAGGATGGACTCAGGATGGAACTGCACGCCCTCGACGTTCAGCGTCTTATGCCGCAGGCCCATGATTTCATCGATACCGCTGTCCTCGTTCTGGGTCCAGGCGGTGATCTCCAGACAATCGGGAAGCGTCTCGCGCTTGACCACCAGCGAGTGGTAACGGGTGACCGTCAGCGGATTGTTCAGCTCGGCGAATACTCCGGCGTTGTGATGGAAGACTGGGCTGGTCTTGCCGTGCATCACCTGTCGCGCACGCACCACATCACCGCCGAAGGCCTGACCGATGCTCTGGTGCCCGAGGCAGACGCCCAGAATCGGCAGCTTGCCCGCAAAATGGCGAATCAGCTCCAGCGAAACGCCCGCCTCGTTTGGCGTGCAGGGGCCGGGCGAGACAACGATGCGCTCGGGGTTCAGGGCTTCGATTTCGGCCACGCTCAGCTCGTCGTTGCGCACCACTTTGACGTCCGCGCCAAGCTCGCCGAGGTACTGCACGACGTTGTAAGTAAAGGAATCGTAGTTATCGAGCATCAACAGCATGATCAGTTCTCCTGCTGGTCGCGTTCAGCCAGGGCCACCGCGCGGAACATGGCGCGGCGCTTGTTGAGCGTTTCTTCCCACTCCAGCGCTGGCTGCGAGTCGGCGACGATGCCGGCGCCCGCCTGCACGTGCAGCTCGCCGTCCTTGATCACGGCGGTGCGAATCGCAATCGCGGTGTCCATGTTGCCGTTCCAGGCAAGATAGCCGACCGCGCCGCCATAGACGCCACGTTTCACCGGCTCCAGCTCATCGATGATTTCCATGGCGCGAATTTTCGGCGCACCGGACAAGGTGCCCGCCGGCAGGATCGCGCGCAATGCATCCATGGCAGTCAACGGTGCCTTGAGCTGGCCGGTGACGTTGGAGACGATGTGCATGACATTGGAGTAGCGCTCGATGATCATTTTTTCGGTCAGCCGCACCGAGCCGTTCTCGGCGACGCGACCCACGTCGTTGCGCCCCAGGTCGATCAGCATCAGGTGCTCGGCCAGCTCCTTGGCGTCGCTGAGCAGATCCTGCTCCAGCGCCAAGTCAGCTTCCTCATTAGCGCCACGCGGGCGAGTACCGGCGATCGGTCGGACCGTGACCAGGCCTTCCTCGACACGCACCAGTACTTCCGGCGACGAGCCCACCACGTGGAAATCGCCAAAATTGAAGAAGTACATATAGGGCGTCGGGTTGAAGCAACGCAGCGCGCGGTAGAGATCGATCGGCGCGGCCTTGAACGGAATCGACATGCGCTGGGAGATAACCACCTGCATGCAGTCGCCCGCGAGGATGTAGTCCTTGATGCGGTGGACGGCCTGCTCGTAGTCCTCGCGACTGAAGCTGGAGCGGAACGTCGGCTCGGTGCCGCCACTCTTTTCAAAGTCCAGGCCCAAACGCGGCGTAATCGGCTGACGCAGTTTTTCGCGTAGCGCTTGCAGCTTCGCCTGCCCAGCCTCGTAGGCCTCTGGCTGAGCCGGATCGACCAGCACGATGCAATGCAGTTTGCCGGCCAGATTGTCGAACACGACCACTGCGTCGGACACCATTAAAAGAATATCGGGCGTTCCCAGCGGATCGGAGTTAGGGCACTGCGCCAGCTTGCGCTCTACATAGCGAACGCTGTCGTAGCCGAAATAGCCGACCAACCCGCCATTGAAGCGTGGCAGCCCCTCGACCGGCGCCACGCGATAGCGCTGCTGAAAGGCTTCGACGAAGGCCAACGGGTCATCGACCTCGCAGCTCTCGGTCTCGATGCCATCGGTGGTAACGCTGATGCGGTGATCCTGCACCCGTAACACCGTGCGGCACGGCAGGCCAATGATCGAATATCGCCCCCACTTCTCCCCGCCCTGCACGGATTCGAGCAAGTAGGAGTTGGGCGCATCAGCGAGCTTGAGATAGAGCGTCAGCGGCGTGTCGAAATCGGCGATGGTTTCGAACGACAGCGGGATGCGGTTGTGGCCTTCGGCGGCCAAACGCAGGAATTCTTCGCGGGTCATGTCAGCCTCGTGGTCGGAGGAGCTACTGGTCGAATCGTGCAAACGTACCGGGCGTGCCGGCAGGAAATGTCAGGCGCGCCAGCGCCAACGGGCCAGGGCCTTGATGACATTCATCCATTGCTTGCGGGTGACCACCACGATCTGATCTCGTCTGCGGGATTTTCGGGATCTGCGGAACAGAGGCCACACTAGCGCAGCCCCGAAGCCGAAGCAACCAGCTCGCGCAGGCCGTCGAGCACCAGCGCGGGCTGCTCATTGGCGATGGGTTCGCCATGGTTGTAACCGTAGCTGAGCGCGACGCAACGGACCTCCGCAGCCCTGGCAGCCCGGACATCGTTGCGCGAATCGCCAACGAACAGCGATTGCTCGGCCGTCACGCCCGCCTTGTCCATGACCCACAACAGCGCCGCCGGGTCGGGTTTCTGCTGAGGCAGCGTGTCGCCGCCAACCAGCCATTGGAAATAACCCGCAAGGCCCTTCTCTTCTAACAGTGGTTCGATGAACTGCGCCGGCTTATTGGTGATGATCGCCAGCTTCACATCGCGCTCACGCAGCCAGTCCAAGCATTCAACGACGCCAGGATAGACGGTGGTCAGCTCATGCCCACCGGCGTAAGCCTGCATGAACAGCGCCAGCGCCTCGTCGGCCAGCTCATCGGCGACGCCGTCATGCTGCAACTGACCGGCCAACGCGCGACGTACCAGAACCTTCGAGCCATTGCCGACCCAGTCGCGCACCCGTGCCACACCGGCAGGTTCGCGCCCCAGCAGCATCAGCATCTTGTCCACCGCAGCAGCCAGATCCGGCACTGAATCCATCAACGTGCCGTCCAAATCGAACATCACCAGGCGCGGCAGCTGTCCATCGAAGAGTTGCTCGATACGGGTCATGGGCGCGCCAGCGCCAGTTCGGCACGCATCTGGTCGATCACTGCCTTGTAGTCCGGCTGATTGAAAATCGCCGACCCGGCGACGAAAGTATCGGCGCCTGCCGCGGCGATCTCGCGGATGTTCTTGGGATTGACGCCACCGTCGATCTCCAGGCGGATCTCCCGGCCGCTGGCCTCGATCAACGCACGCGCTTCACGCAGCTTGTCCAAGGTGCCGGGGATGAACTTCTGCCCACCGAAACCGGGGTTCACGCTCATCAGGAGGATCATGTCGACCTTGTCCATGACGTACTTGAGCACGTCCAGCGGCGTCGCCGGGTTGAATACCAGGCCGGCCTTGGCGCCGCCATCCTTGATCAATTGCAGCGAGCGGTCGATGTGCTCGGAGGCTTCCGGATGAAAAGTGATGTAGCTGGCGCCGGCTTCGAGGAAGTCGCCAATCATGCGATCCACCGGCTTGACCATCAGATGCACATCGATGGGTGCGGTAACGCCGTGCTTGCGCAGCGCCGAACAGACCATCGGGCCAATGGTCAGGTTGGGCACGTAGTGGTTGTCCATCACATCGAAATGGACGATGTCCGCGCCGGCGGCGAGCACGTTGTCCACTTCCTCGCCCAGACGGGCGAAATTGGCGGAAAGAATGGAGGGGGCGATGGCGAACGGCTGCATGACGACCTCGGTAGCGCGGGCGGAATGCGGCGCATTGTACCCGAGGGGCCAGTATTGCGGCGCGCCTGACGTTTATTGCCGGAACGCCGCGGGGTGGTTCAGGTCAGCTCGTCGAAGCATTCCTCAATGATTGCCAGGCCGCGTTCGAGCACCTCGTCCTCGACTGTCAGCGGCACCAGCACGCGCAGCACGTTGTAGTAGGTGCCACAGGAAAGCAGGATCAGTCCCTTTTCTCGCGCTCGCGCGACGACTTGTGCGGTCAGTGCAGCTGCGGGGCGTACATGATCGCCGCCCTCGAACAGTTCGATGGCGACCATTGCGCCCAGCCCGCGTACTTCACCGATTTCCTTGTGCCGCGCCTGGATCGCCTCCAGGCCGCCTGTGAGTTTCTCCGCCACCGCCTTACAACGGTCGAGCAGTTTCTCTTCGTCGAAGATTTCCATCACCGCCAGCGCCGCCGCGCAGGACAGCGGGTTACCTGCGTAGGTGCCGCCGAGCCCACCCGGCGCAATGGCATCCATCAGCTCGGCCTTGCCACACACGCCAGCAATCGGGAAACCCCCACCAACAGACTTGGCGAAGGTAGTGAGGTCCGCGACCACGCCCATCTGTTCCATGGCGAAGAAGGTCCCGGTACGACCGGCACCGGTCTGCACTTCATCGGCGATCAGCAGGATGCCGTGCTGGTCGCACAATTCACGCAGGCGGACCATGAAGTCCTTCGGCGCGACGTTGAAGCCGCCCTCGCCCTGCACCGGTTCGATGATGATCGCAGCGATGTCGCGCGGCTCGGCGTCGTTCTTGAAGATGCGCTCGATGCTGGCAATCGACTCGTCGACGCCGACACCATGGATCGAGCAGGGATACAGCGCGCGGAAGATACCGCCCGGCATCAGGCCCATGCCCGCCGAGTAAGGCGCGACCTTGCCGGTCAGGCCGAGCGTCATCATGGTGCGGCCGTGATAGGCGCCGGTAAAGGCGATCACCCCGGCGCGACCGGTGGCGGCGCGGGCGATCTTCACCGCATTCTCCACCGCCTCGGAGCCGGTGGTGACCAGCAGGGTCTTCTTGGCAAAATCCCCAGGCACCCGCTCATTGATTTTCTCGCACAGCTCGACATAGGGCTCGTAGGCCAGTACCTGAAAGCAGGTGTGAGTCAGTTTGTGCAGTTGCCCTTCCACCGCCTTGATGATCTTCGGGTGCAAGTGGCCAGTATTCAGCACGGCGATGCCGCCGGCGAAATCAATGAACTCACGGCCTTCAACGTCGACCACGCTGCTGTTCTTGGCATGATCGGCAAAGATCGGATGGATCTGGCCGACGCCACGGGGAACGGCGGCGACACGGCGTTGCATCAGGGATTCGTTGGTCTTGCTCATAAGCTCCTCAGTCGCCGCTCATCGTCGGCTCGGGTCGGAATGAACATCGGGAAAACGAGCGCAGCAGCATACGATGATCGACCGCCACGCCTTCAGGCGTTCGGATTACAGTAGAACGCCGTGCATTATTTTGCACGACCAATTTTCGACCGTCCTTCCGCTAGACTGCGCATCAGCATCCGAACCACACCACAGCCTCCATCAGCCCCGGCAGGACACCAGGAGTTTCAATGCCTCGTTTTCGCAATTCACTGCGTTTGCTTGCCCTCCTGACAACGACCGCGACGGCTCTATCGGTCAGCGCCACGGATGAGCCGCCTGCGCCGGAGGCGGCACCTGCGCCTGCGCCTGCGCCAATAGAACGAGCCCCCCTGCCCTCGCGCAGTGAAACCATGGCCGCCGACCTGCTGCGCCAGCTGCCTGACGCCGAGTTCGTCAGCCTGAAGGCAGGCTCCGCTGATTTCGTCGCGCTGTGGCGGCCTGCCAATGTCGGCGCGCCCAAAGGGGTGATCATCCTGCTACCGGGCGAAGGGGAAAGCGCCGATTGGCCACGCGGCATCGGCCCGCTGCGCCGCGGCTTGCCCGATCACGGCTGGCACACCCTGAGCCTCAGCCTGCCGGATTTGCCCATCCCGATCCCGATCGCCGCGCCCGAAGACCCGGCGGAGCCACCAGTCGAACAAGCCGAAACGGATGCAAAACAGCCCGCGGAAGACGAACCACCCAGCGAGGCAGGTTATCTACCCGAGGAAACCGCAGCCACGCCGGATGAGGCGCCGATCGACGCCGAGACCGATGAACCCACCGAGCCCGCAGTTGCGCAGCCGAATCAGGCCGAGCAGATCGACGAGCGCATCGAGGCGGCACTCGCCTTCGCCCGCAGCAAGCAACCAGCGGCCATCGTGCTTCTCGGTCAGGACACAGGCGGCTACTGGGCCGCACGTTATCTGCAGCAACTGGCGCCAGCCGACGTCAGGCATCTCTTGATGATCCAGCCACGCCAACCCGACGGACAGGACGAGTCACTCGCGCGATTGGTCGCGACGCTCAAACTGGCGACCGGCGACATCTATTACAGAAACAGCGCCAGCCAGCGCTCCGCGGCCCGCGAGCGGCTCGACGCAAGCCGTCGCAACAGCCATCCGGCTTATAAGCAGGTGGGGTTGCAGCCGCTGAACGGCGATCCGGAAACCGGGCAGGAACAGCTGTTGCGGCGAGTTCGTGGCTGGCTGGACAAGCAGCCGTAGGTTGACACGCTAGCGAAACCCGCGACGCTCGCGGATCAGGGTGTAGGCGTTATGCAATTCACGGGTCCGCTCAGTCGCCTCGCGAACCTGCTGCGTGGTGGCGCCGGCTCCAGCCTGCTTGTCGGGGTGATGCTTGCTGAGCAATCGCCGGTAGGCACGCTTGATCGCCTGGGGTTCGCTGTCGGCGCGCACGCCGAGCAAACGCAGGGCCTGCTCGTAGGCGCCGCCCAGATTACTCGGCGCGCCCTGACGTCTGCCACCACTGGGGTCCAGCGCCACAATGGCCGCTGCATCCCAGCCCATCCATTTGCCCCACAGCATGATCAGTTCATGCTGCCGGGCATCGATCTGCCCCTGCGCGCGCGCCATCCGCCAGCAGGCCTGCAGCACTGCCTTGGCCGTGTCATGTCGCCCCTTTAGGCGCTGCAGCGGTTCGCGTAAGCCGTCACCGCTGGACTTGCCCCGATAGAAGGCGTCGATGGCGGCGCGCTGGGCCGTCGAACTCAACTGTAGCCGCTGCA
Organism: Pseudomonas sp. CBC3; assembly: GCF_037967085.1. NCBI lineage: Bacteria > Pseudomonadati > Pseudomonadota > Gammaproteobacteria > Pseudomonadales > Pseudomonadaceae > Pseudomonas > Pseudomonas sp. CBC3. Next base: position 1,520,906 of record NZ_JBANEO010000001.1, on the reverse strand, counting down.
TCTCGCGGCGCGCGGTCTGGATGTGCGCTTCACTGATCCGACCGCCACTTTTGGCCAGGCGACCAAGAAGGAAAAATAGCAATTCATCGCCTTGCATCAGCGCCTTGTTGCCGAGCACGCGATCACGCAGCTTGGCCCAGGAATTCAACCCGAACCGGCGATCAACTCCCTGCCCGAGCAGCGCGCCGAGCAGAGCCCCCGGAATGCTCGCGATCAGCCAACCGATCAGCGCGCCCAGCAGCGTAATGGGCCAGAACATTCAGCGTCGCGCCTCCAGGATCCGCTCGACTTCAGCCAGGCGCTCATGGGTGCCGACATCGACCCAGCGACCGGTATGGCGCTCGCCGCTGACCTGGCCAGCCGCTATTGCCCCGCGCAGCAGCGGCGCCAGTTTGAACGCGCCGGCAGTGCAATCGGCGAACAAGCGCGGGTGCAACACGGCGATGCCGCTATAGGTCAGCTTGGCTGACGATGCCTCACCTTCCACGATGTTTCCCTCAGCAAGCGCAAAGTCGCCTGCCGGATGATGCGCCGGGTTATCCACCAGCACCAGGTGCGCCAGTCGCTCCGGTGGCAATGCCAGCGCAGCGAAGTCGTAGTCGGTCCAGATATCGCCGTTGACCACCGCAAATGGCTGATCGCCCAGCAACGGCAGCGCGCGATGAATACCGCCACCCGTCTCGAGCGGCTCGCCCTCGGCCGAATAGCGGATGGATACGCCGAACTGATCACCCGCGCCCAGGTAGGCCTCGATCTGCTCGCCGAGCCAGGCATGATTGATTACCAGCTCGGTGAAGCCGGCCTCGGCCAGAGCCCGAACGTGATATTCGATCAGCGGCGTGCCACCTGCCCGCACCAATGGCTTGGGCGTATGCAACGTCAGTGGCCGTAAGCGCTCGCCTTTGCCGGCGGCAAGAATCATCGCTTTCATAGCTGTACCTGCGTACGCGGCAGGCCTTGCAGCAATTCACTCAGTTCTGCCAGCTCAGGTCGGCGCGCCGCTACCGTTTCGATATACGTGAAGAACCGCGGCACGTCGGCCAGATAGCGCGGCTTGCCGTCGCGGTGGCAGATCCGCGCAAAGATGCCAATGACCTTTAAGTGCCGCTGCAGCCCCATCAGGTCGCTGGCGCGCTGAAACGCCTCGAAATCTGCCTGAACCGGGACGCCAGCGCTACGTGCGGCCTCCCAATAATTGCGCAGCCAACCTTGCACGCGCGCCTCGGGCCAACTGAGGAAGGCATCCTTGAACAGCGAGGTGATGTCATAGGTCACCGGACCGACGACCGCGTCCTGGAAATCCAGCACGCCCGGGTTCGGTTCGCTGAGCATCAGGTTGCGCGGCATGTAATCGCGGTGCACCAGCACGCGCGGCTGCTCCAGTGCCGAGTCGATCAGCAACCGACAGATGCGCTCCCACACATCCAACTCATTCGTGCTGAAACGATGGCCCAGGTGGCGCTGCACGTACCATTCGGGAAACAGCTGAAGTTCGCGGCGCAGCAACGCCTCGTCATAGTTTGGCAGGAGCGTCGTTATCGGTGATGTCTGGAAGGCGAGCAGCGCTCGCATCGCGTCGGCGAACAGTTCATCGGCATTGGCTTCGTCGATGACGTCGAGGTACGTCTGGCGGCCCAGATCGCTCAACAGTAGGAAGCCCCGGTCCAGATCCTGCGCCAGAATCTCGGGCACGTTGACGCCCGCACTGGCCAACAGTGCGGCTACCTCAACGAACGGCCGACAGTTCTCCTGCGGCGGCGGGGCGTCCATCACGATAAAGCTGCGCCCCGGCGCCTCCCAGCGAAAGTAGCGACGGAAACTGGCATCGCTGCTGGCCGGAACCAGTGACGCCTCGGGTACACCACCCCAGCCACGACAGGCGAAAAGCTCGGCCAATCGAGGCTGCAGCCATGCCTTCAGGTCCTGCAGGCGTTGATCTTGTTGCGGCATATCAGTGCTCTCCACGGCGCTAGCCGATAGGCGGGTCATGCTTTATTATCCAGCATCTTTTTCAGCCCATCGAGAGGCGTGCGGCCCAGCCCGGCCGATGGCTCGCCGTAAGCACGGACCAAAAAACAAGATGGCAGTCAAATATCCCGCTTTTCGTAAAAAATTCCCCCTACTGGTTACTGGCGGCTTGCTCGCATTGCAACCTGTAGCGACTCCACTTGTTATCGCAGCCGAACAGTTTGCCTGTCAGCCCGGCCCCAATGGCAGCTGGAGTTGCGCATCCGATGTCGTCAGCCCCGATCTGCCACCGCGCCCCGTACATCGTGGCAGCGCGGCCAGCGACACGAGTGCCGCACAGCCTCGCACCAGCAAGGCCGAGCGCCAGGCAGCCACCACCAAGTTGGTCACCGAGAGCAAAGGTCGTGCACTCGCCTCGCGCAGTGCCGATTACAGCCACCTGGACTGGGTACCGCGTAATCAGCTGACCGATGCCCAGCTGGCGGAAACAGGCCCCTATTGCGCCGGCACCTACGTTGAGCCGAGCCGCCCCGGCCGGTTCGACGACACGCCGATGAGCGAGGCGCCGACCTATGTTTCGGCGAAAGCCACGCGCTACGAACAGCAGCAAGAAATCGCGACACTGGCCGGTGATGTGGTATTGCGCCAGGGCAGCATCCAGGCCGAAGCCGATGAAGCCAGCCTCTATCAGCTGGAAAATCGCGGCGAGCTGAAAGGCAATGTTCGCCTGCGTGATCAGGGTGCCCTGATGGTCGGAGATCGCGCTGAGATATTCCTCGACACCGGCGAAGCCCAGGTCGAAAACGCCGAATACGTGGTCCATGAAGGCAGGGTCCGCGGCAGCGCGCTGTACGCCAAACGCACAGACGATGCCATCATCCGCCTCAAGGACGGGACGTACACCAGTTGCGAACCAGGCGAAAACAGCTGGCACCTGAGGGGTAATAACGTCACGTTGAACCCCGCCACCGGCTTCGGCTCGGCGACCAACGTGACGCTGCGGGTCAAGGACATTCCGGTGTTCTACACGCCCTATATCCATTTCCCGATCGATGACCGTCGCCAGTCCGGCTTTCTTGCGCCCAGCATCAGCTCCTCGAGCGATAGCGGGCTTTCGTTGGTCACGCCGTACTATTTCAACCTGGCGCCGAACTTCGACGCCACGCTCTACCCCAACTACATGTCCGATCGCGGCCTGCTGATGGAAGGCGAGTTCCGCTACCTGACTCGCAGCAGCGAAGGCCAGTTCGGCGCAGCCTATCTGAACGACAGCAACGACGACCGCGAGCTGCAATCCGAATACGAAGACCAGCGCTGGATGTACAGCTGGCAGCACCGGACCGGTTTGGACTCACGTCTGCTGGCTGAAGTCGACTACACGGACATCAGCGATCCTTATTACTTCCAGGATCTGGATACCCAATTGGGCATCAGCCAGCCGGATCATCTTGATCAGCGCGGCACCCTGACCTGGCGCGGCGACAGTTATACGGCGCGGCTGAACGTGCATGCTTACGAACGCGCTACCGTCGTTGATATCACGCCGTACGAGCGGCTACCGCAGCTGACGCTCAATGGCGCCCTGCCGTTCCAGCCGGGCGGTCTGCGTTTTGCCTATAACACCGAGTTCGTCAGCTTCCAGCGGAGTCTGCGTGACGGATTCTTTCAGAACGAAGACGGTATCGACGAGCGTTGGTATGACGATCGTCTGAGCGGTCTTACCCGCGCCGAAGGTGAGCGTCTGCACCTGGAGCCAGGTGTCAGCCTGCCGCTCAATTGGAGCTGGGGCTTCATCAAACCCTCATTGAAGTACGCATACACAAAATATGACCTGACGCTGGACAATACCGGGCGCGGCCAAGTGAGCGACTTCAACGACTCACCGGATCGCAGCGTGCCGATCTTCAGCGTCGACAGCGGCCTTTATTTCGATCGCGACACTCAATGGTTTGGCAAGGATTACCGTCAGAGCCTTGAACCCCGACTGTTCTATCTCTACGTACCAGAAGAAGATCAGGACGCCATTCCAATATTCGATACCGGCGAGAGCACCTTCAGTTATTCGTCGCTGTGGCGCGAAAACCGCTTCTCCGGCAAGGATCGTATCGGCGACGCTAATCAGATATCCCTCGGCGTGACCAATCGCTGGATCGAACCGAACGGGCTGGAGCGGCAGCGCTTTAGTATCGGCCAGGCTTTCTACTTCCGTGATCGCGAAGTGCAGCTACCTGGAATGACAGCCGCGGATCGCCCTGATACCCAGTCAGATGTATCTCCCTATGCACTGGAGTACATGTACCGCTACAACCGCGATTGGCGCTTCACCTCCACCTTCAACTGGGACCCGGACGCAAGCCGGACGCGCTCCGGCAGCGCCATGTTTCACTACCAACCAGCGGACAATCCGCGAAAAATCGTCAATATCGGGTACCGCTATCGCAACGATACCATCCGCTTCGATCAGGCGACCGGTCAGTGGTCCTATGGCGGCGATTACGGCGCGCCGGGCTCGCCCGAATACATCAAGGACTACTACAAGATCAACCAGCACGACTTCTCCACCATCTGGCCAGTCGCGCCGCAGTGGAGCGTGATCGCGCGCTGGCAGCACGACTACAGCCGCAATCGTACGCTGGAGGCCTTCGGCGGCTTCGAGTACGACAGTTGCTGCTGGAAGCTGCGACTGATCAATCGTTACTGGATCGACTACGACGAGACCAGTCTCAACCCATCGCAGAACGACGAGCCAGACAATGGCATCTTCCTGCAAATCGTCCTCAAGGGACTCGGCGGTGTGTTCGGCAGCTCCACCGAGACATTCCTCGACGAAGGCATACAAGGCTACCGTGAACGTGAAGACCAAGCTTTCTGATTACCTGCGCCCGCTGGTGGCGGGCACCCTCTTACTGGGCTGCGCGACTATCGCCACGACTGCCTCGGCCGAGGTGCGCCCGCTTGACCGTATCGTCGCCATCGTCGACAACGACGTTATCATGCAGAGCCAGTTGGACCAGCGTCTTCGCGAAGTCGAGCAGACTATCGAGAAGCGTGGCGCCGAAATGCCACCGCAGGACGTCATGCAGCAACAGGTGCTGGAACGCCTGATCACCGAAAACCTCCAGTTGCAGATCGGCGATCGTTCGGGCATCCGCATCTCCGATGAAGAACTCAACCAGGCCATGGGGACCATTGCCCAGCGCAACAACATGACCCTGGACCAGTTCCGCGCGGCCCTGGAGCGAGATGGTTTGAGCCTGGAGACCGCTCGCGAGCAGATTCGCCGCGAGATGGTCATCAGTCGCGTGCGCCAGCGCCGTATCGCCGAACGCATTCAGATATCCAATCAGGAAGTCGAAAACTTTCTGGCCTCCGACCTCGGCAAACTGCAGCTTTCCGAAGAGTACCGACTGGCCAACATCCTGATTCCGGTTCCCGAATCGGCTGATTCGGCCACGATCCAGGCGGCCGAAGAAATGGCGATGGACACCTATCAACAACTCCAGCAGGGTGCAGATTTCGCCAGGCTGGCGGTGTCTCGCTCAGCCAGTGAAAACGCACTGGAAGGCGGCGACATGGGGTGGCGTAAAGCCGCTCAGCTGCCGCCACCGTTCGACACCGAAGTCAGCACCATGGAGGTCGGTGACTTCACCCAGCCGGTGCGTACCCCGCCGGGCTTCATCATGCTCAAGGTGCTCGACAAGCGCGGCGGAGATACTCAGGTTCGCGACGAGATTCATGTCCGCCATATCCTGATCAAGCCCAGCCAGATACGTAGCGAAGAAGAAAGCCGACGCCTCGTCGAGCGCCTGCGCGAGCGTATTCTCGCGGGCGAGAGTTTCTCTGAACTGGCGAAGAGTTTTTCCGAAGACCCGGGCTCCGCGCTCAACGGAGGCGACCTGAACTGGATCGACCCGAGTTCGCTGGTACCGGAATTCCGCGAAGTGATGGCCAACACCCCGAGCGGCCAGCTGTCCGAAGCCTTCAAGACCCCGTACGGCTGGCACATCCTCGAAGTCCTTGGGCGCCGTGCGACGGACGCCAGCGAAGAGTTTCGCGAGCAACAGGCGCTCAACCTGCTGCGCAACCGTAAATACGAAGAAGAGCTGCAAGCTTGGCTGCGTCAGATACGCGACGAAGCCTATGTGGAAATCAAGCTCTAAGCGGGAAATTAGCGTGGTGACTGGCTTCAGCTTGCTGCTTCTAGCCTGAAGCTCACCGCTGCTCTCGATGTGCAGTGGGTCATGCGATCTACCAAGAGTCGTAGGGCGGGAGTAACCCGCCCTACGATTCCAGATCCGCTCGACAAGGCTGCATCCACCCCACGTCAGCGCGGGCGTTTTCGTTCGGCCTCTGCGCGTTTGCCGTCTTTTAGCCTTTGGCTCCCGCTGTACTTGTCGCTTGCGGCTTGTAGCTGCCCTTCGCTTGCCGCTCTACCCGCTGGAGGCCTTATGTCCCTTCCCTTCGCCCTGACACCTGGAGAGCCGGCCGGCATCGGTCCAGATCTTTGCCTGCTGCTGGCTCGCGAAGCCCAACCCCGGGCGCTGGTAGCCATCGCCAGCCGGGCGCTGCTGGCCGAACGCGCCGAACAGTTGGGACTGGCCATGGCCCTTCTCGATGTCGGCCCAGGCGCCTGGCCAGCCGCACCAGCACCACCCAACAGTCTATATGTCTGGGATACGCCGCTTCAGGCACCAGTAGCTGCGGGTCAGCTGAACCCACACAACGGCCACTACGTGCTGGACACACTGACGCGGGCTGGTCAGGGCTGCAGCGATGGCGTCTTCGCAGGCATGATCACCGCGCCGGTGCACAAGGGTGTGATCAACGAAGCCGGGATTCCTTTCTCCGGCCACACCGAATTCCTCGCCGAGCTGACCAGCACCGAGCAAGTGGTGATGATGCTCGCCACTCGCGGCCTGCGTGTAGCGCTGGTCACCACGCATCTGCCGCTCAAGGATGTCGCGGCGGCGATTACCTCCGAGCGGCTGGAACGTGTCGCCCGCATCCTGCATGCCGATCTGGTCGGCAAGTTCGGCATTGCGCAGCCGCGTATTCTGGTCTGCGGGCTCAACCCTCATGCTGGCGAGAGCGGGCATCTGGGCCGCGAGGAAATCGAAATCATCGAACCGACCCTGCAGCGCTTGCGCGGCGAAGGCCTGAATCTAATCGGCCCGCTGCCGGCCGACACCCTGTTCACACCCAAGCACCTCGACACCTGCGATGCGGTGCTGGCGATGTACCACGACCAAGGTTTGCCGGTACTCAAGTACAAAGGCTTCGGCGCAGCCGTCAACGTGACCCTGGGCCTACCGATCGTGCGCACGTCGGTCGACCATGGCACCGCATTGGACCTCGCGGGCACAGGGCGAATCGATACCGGTAGCCTGCAGGTAGCGCTGGAAACGGCCTATCAGATGGCCGGCCCTAGCTGAGCTGGAAGCTGGAAGCTGGAAGCTACTGTGTAGCATTTGTCTTTAGCCTGCCTCGCGGCCTGTGTCCTGGCTTCACAGCACGGAACACGCGTTTCCACTCTACCGAGCAGTATTTGGCGAATGTAAAAAAGCCCACTCTGCTCGTTGAGAGCTAGAGACTGTTTGGAATGTTCGCGCAGACACCCCTGAATCGCCCCGCGTCCCTTTCCGGCCTCCAGCGCCGTTATCGTCTCTCCGCTCTTACAGCCTGCTAAAATGCGCGCCTTATCCGCTTCCAGCTTCAAGCTTCCGCTTCAAGCTGCTCCCTGGAGCTTTCGATGTCCGACTACCAACACCGCGCGCGCAAGCGTTTCGGCCAGAATTTTCTCCATGACGCTGGCGTGATTCATCGCATCCTACGCTCCATCCATGCCAAGCCGGGCGAGCGAATCGTCGAGATCGGACCGGGTCAGGGCGCCCTGACCGAGGGCCTGCTGGACAGCGGTGCGCAGCTGGACGTGGTTGAGCTCGATCTGGACCTGATTCCAATCCTTCAACAAAAATTCGCCGACCGGGACAACTTTGCGCTCAACCAAGGCGATGCGCTGAAGTTCGACTTCGCCCAATTGAGCCAAGAGCCCAGCAGCCTGCGCATCGTCGGTAACCTGCCGTACAACATTTCCACGCCACTGATCTTCCATCTGCTCGACCACGCAGGGCTGATCCGCGACATGCATTTCATGCTGCAGAAGGAAGTGGTCGAGCGGCTCGCCGCGCAGCCAGGCGGGGGAGACTGGGGGCGTCTGTCGATCATGGTGCAGTATCACTGCCGCGTGGAGCATCTGTTCAATGTGGGTCCGGGCGCCTTCAATCCGGCACCCAAGGTCGAGTCGGCGATCGTGCGCCTGGTCCCGCACGAGGTGCTGCCGCATCCGGCGCGCGACCATCGCCAGTTAGAAATCGTCGTCCGTCAGGCTTTCAATCAGCGCCGCAAGACGCTGCGCAATACGCTCAAAGGTCTGCTCGACGCGGACGAAATCGCCGCAGCCGATGTCGACGGCAGCTTGCGCCCGGAACAGCTGGATCTGGCCGCGTTCGTCAGATTGTCAGATCAACTTTCCGCCCGTAGCTGCACCCGCGCCTGAAGGCGAAGCCCACCCGCAGGAGTCCCCATGTCCGAAGACCTCCGCTACTGGTTCGACGTCAGTGTCAGTCCGACCTACCTGGCCGACCAATCGCAGCCGGAACAAAACCGTTATGCCTTTGCCTACAGGGTAACGATCGAAAACAAGGGCCAGCTGACTGCGCAACTACTGTCTCGTCACTGGATCATCACCGATGGAGATGGACAAGTGCAGGAGGTACGCGGCGCCGGAGTGGTCGGCGAGCAGCCGGTGATCGCGCCGGGCCAACGTCACGTCTATACCAGCGGCACGCTGATGACGTCCCGTGTCGGCACGATGCAGGGCAGCTATCAGATGCTGGCCGAAGATGGACACCGCTTCGAAGCCGCGATCGCGCCTTTCCGGCTGGCCGTACCCGGAGCTCTGCATTGACTACATATGCTGTCGGCGACCTGCAAGGTTGCCTCGAACCTCTTCAATGCCTGCTGCAGCGGGTCGATTTTAGCCCCTCACGCGATTGCCTGTGGCTCGCCGGAGATTTGGTCAACCGTGGTCCACAGTCGCTCGAGGCGCTGCGTTTCGTGCGCGACTTGGGCACCTCGTGCGTTACGGTGCTGGGCAACCACGATCTGCATCTGGTAGCCGTTGCGCACAATATCGAGCGGCTGAAAAGATCCGATACGCTCAAATCCATCCTCGACGCACCTGATCGAGCGGACCTGATCCACTGGCTGCGCCAGCAGAAATTGATCCATCACGACGCCGAACGAGAGACGACCATGGTCCACGCCGGCATACCACCCCAATGGACGCTGGCCAAGGCGCTTCGGCGCGCAGCGGAAGTGGAGCAGGCACTGCGTGACGACGCCCTGCTGCCGCCCTTTCTCGACGGCATGTATGGCAACCAGCCGGCCAAGTGGAACAAAGAGTTGCAAGGCGTGCCGCGGCTGCGCCTGATCACCAACTACTTCACCCGCATGCGGTTCTGCAAGGCCGACGGCACGCTGGAGCTGCAGGCCAAGGACGGGCTGGATTCGGCACCGCCGGGCTTCGAACCCTGGTTCAGTCACTCCAACCGCAAGACCCGCGGCTGCAAGATTATCTTCGGCCATTGGGCGGCGCTGGAGGGCCACTGCGACGAGCCCAACGTCTATGCGTTGGATACCGGCTGCGTATGGGGCAACACCATGACCCTGATGAACGTCGACAGCAACGAACTGCACCACTGCGACTGCGAGGCAAAACCATGACCGACTTCAAACGCATCTCTCCCGAGCAAGCCCAGACGCTGCGCAGCGAGGGCGGCGTGATCGTCGATATTCGCGATCCACACAGCTACGCCAACGGTCATATCACCGGCTCGACACATCTCGACAATCAATCCCTGCCCGACTTCATTGCGGCGGCGGACTTGGATCACCCGCTCATCGTCACTTGCTACCACGGCCACTCCAGTCAGAGTGCTGCGGCCTACCTCGTCAACCAGGGCTTTTCCGACGTCTATAGCCTCGATGGCGGCTTCGAGCTGTGGCGGCAGACATTCCCTCAGGAGGTCGAACAAGGCGATCCGCTGTAAAAAATATCTCGCTGTTACGCCGCGTATCACGCGGCCTTGCGCTGATCGTCCGACGAAACGCAGCGGTTATTGCCCTTCTCCTCCCTTGAATTTGCTGAATCCGAACTATCCTTCAGTTAAGGCCATCCAAACAGGTGGAAGCCATTTACCGGCTACCGGGCCTCAGGTTTTAACCATTAGGTGTTCGGGGGAACTCCACAGGCCGATCAGTCGGCCGCACCTGAATGCCTGATGACAACACCGGCTCCGAGCATCGTCCGAGGTGAAGTCATGAGCATTTTCAGCCATTTCCAGCAACGATTCGAAGCAACCCGCCAGGAAGAGTATTCGCTTCAGGAGTACCTCGATCTGTGCAAGGAAGACCGGGGCACCTACGCCACTGCAGCCGAACGCCTATTGATGGCAATCGGTGAACCCGAGCTGATCGACACCTCGACCGACTCACGCCTTTCACGGATTTTTTCCAACAAGGTGATCCGCCGCTACCCCGCCTTCGAAGATTTTCATGGCATGGAAGACTGCATCGATCAGATCGTCTCCTACTTCCGCCATGCCGCGCAGGGGCTTGAGGAGAAGAAGCAGATCCTTTACCTGCTCGGCCCGGTGGGCGGCGGCAAATCGTCGCTCGCCGAAAAGCTCAAGCAGCTGATGGAAAAGGTGCCCTTCTACGCTATCAAGGGCTCGCCGGTTTTCGAGTCGCCGTTGGGCTTGTTCAACCCGGCCGAGGACGCGCAGATCCTCGAAGAAGACTATGGCATCCCACGCCGCTATCTGAACTCAATCATGTCGCCCTGGGCCACCAAGCGCCTGCAGGAATTCGGCGGCGACATTAGCCAGTTTCGGGTGGTCAAGCTGTACCCCTCTATCCTCAATCAGATCGCCATTGCCAAGACCGAACCAGGCGATGAGAACAACCAGGACATCTCAGCTCTGGTCGGTAAAGTGGATATCCGCAAGCTCGAAGAATTTCCACAGAACGACGCCGACGCCTACAGCTACTCCGGCGCACTCTGCCGCGCCAACCAGGGCATGATGGAATTCGTCGAGATGTTCAAGGCACCGATCAAGGTGCTGCACCCGCTGCTGACCGCTACCCAGGAAGGCAACTACAACAGCACCGAAGGCCTCGGCGCGATTCCCTACAACGGCATCCTGCTGGCCCACTCCAACGAGTCGGAGTGGCACACCTTCCGCAACAACAAGAACAACGAAGCCTTCATCGACCGCATCTACATCGTCAAGGTGCCGTACTGCCTGCGGGTTACTGATGAGATCAAGATTTACGACAAACTCCTGTTCAACAGCTCGCTGTCCAAGGCCCACTGCGCCCCTGATACGCTGAAGATGCTGGCGCAGTTCTCCGTGTTGAGCCGCCTGAAGGAGCCGGAAAACTCCAATATCTACTCGAAGATGCGCGTCTATGACGGCGAGAACCTGAAGGACACCGATCCGAAGGCCAAATCGATCCAGGAATACCGGGACACCGCTGGGGTCGACGAAGGCATGAATGGCCTCTCGACTCGCTTCGCCTTCAAGATCTTGTCCAAGGTGTTCAACTTCGATCCGCACGAAATCGCCGCAAACCCGGTACATCTGCTCTATGTGCTGGAGCAACAGATCGAACAGGAGCAGTTCCCGGCCGAGGTGCGCGAGCGCTACTTGCGCTTCATCAAGGAGTATCTGGCGCCGCGCTACGTCGACTTCATCGGCAAGGAAATCCAGACCGCCTATCTCGAATCTTACAGCGAGTACGGTCAGAACATCTTCGACCGCTACGTGCTCTACGCAGACTTCTGGATTCAGGATCAGGAATATCGCGATCCGGAAACCGGCGAAATCCTCAATCGCATGGCGCTGAACGAGGAGCTGGAGAAGATCGAGAAACCCGCCGGCATCAGCAACCCGAAGGATTTCCGCAACGAGATCGTCAACTTCGTCTTGCGCGCTCGGGCCAACAACAACGGCAAGAATCCGAGCTGGCTCAGCTACGAGAAGCTGCGCGTGGTGATCGAGAAGAAAATGTTCTCCAACACCGAAGATTTGCTACCGGTCATCAGCTTCAATGCCAAAGCCAGCAAGGAAGATCAGAAGAAGCACAACGACTTCGTCGTGCGCATGGTCGAGCGAGGCTATACGGAGAAACAGGTTCGCCTGCTTTCGGAATGGTATCTGCGGGTACGGAAATCACAGTAAAGCAGCTGAGAGCTTGAAGCTGGAAGTCGAAGCAGCACTTCCAGCTTCGGGCTTACGACTTCCAGCTCGACCCGGAGGGCTCGTATGAGCTACGTGATCGACCGTCGCCTGAACGGCAAGAACAAGAGCACGGTAAACCGCCAGCGATTCCTGCAGCGATACCGTGGGCATATCAAGAAAGCTGTCGAAGAGGCTGTGGGACGCCGTTCCATCACCGATATGGAGCACGGCGAACAAATCAGCATTCCCGGTCGCGATATCGACGAGCCGATCCTGCATCACGGACGCGGTGGTCGGCAGACCATCGTGCATCCGGGCAACAAGGAGTTCATTGCTGGTGAGCGTATTCCTCGACCGCAGGGCGGTGGCGGGGGCCAGGGCGCAGGCAAGGCCAGCAATAACGGCGAAGGCATGGACGACTTCGTTTTTCAGATCACTCAGGAAGAGTTTCTCGACTTCATGTTCGAGGACCTCGAACTACCCAATCTGGTCAAGCGTCACCTGACCGGCACCGACACCTTCAAGACGGTGCGCGCCGGCATCAGCAACGAGGGCAACCCGTCACGCATCAACATCGTCCGCACGCTGCGCTCAGCGCATGCGCGTCGCATCGCCCTGTCCGGCAGCAGCCGCGCAAAATTGCGTGACGTAAAAGCCGAGCTGGCTCGATTGAAGCTAGAGGAGCCTGCCAACTTCACCGATATCCAGGCCGCCGAAGAGGAGATCGAGCGACTCAGCGCGCGCATCCATCGCGTGCCCTTCCTCGACACCTTCGACCTCAAGTACAACCTGCTGGTCAAGCATCCCAACCCTAGCTCCAAAGCAGTCATGTTCTGCCTGATGGACGTCTCCGGCTCCATGACCCAGGCGACCAAGGACATCGCCAAACGCTTCTTCATCCTCTTGTACCTGTTCCTAAAGCGGAACTACGACAAGATCGACGTGGTGTTCATCCGCCATCACACCAGCGCCAAGGAGGTCGATGAAGAGGAGTTTTTCTACTCGCGGGAAACCGGCGGGACCATTGTCTCCAGCGCGCTGAAAATGATGCAGGAGATCATGGCCGAGCGTTATCCGGCCAACGAATGGAACATCTATGCGGCACAGGCTTCGGACGGCGACAACTGGAATGATGATTCACCGATTTGCCGGGACATCCTGATCAACCAGATCATGCCGTTCGTCCAATACTTCACCTACGTCGAGATCACGCCACGCGAACATCAGGCGCTGTGGTACGAGTACAACCAGGTGGCCGAAGCCTTCGGCGACTCGTTCGCCCAACAGCAACTGGTGACCGCAGGCGACATCTATCCGGTGTTCCGCGAACTCTTCCAGCGGCGCATGGCTAGCTGAGGTACGCAGCATGAAACGACAGCCCATATCCACCGGCTCGGAATGGACCTTCGACCTGATCCGTACCTACGACCGCGAGATTGGACGTATCGCCGAGCGCTATGCGCTGGATACCTACCCGAACCAGATCGAAGTCATCACCGCCGAGCAGATGATGGACGCCTACGCGTCGGTGGGCATGCCACTGGGCTACCACCACTGGTCCTACGGCAAGCATTTCCTCAGCACGGAAAAATCTTACACGCGCGGCCAGATGGGGCTGGCCTACGAGATCGTGATCAACTCCGACCCCTGCATCGCCTATCTGATGGAAGAAAACACCATCACCATGCAGGCCTTGGTGATCGCCCACGCCAGCTACGGTCACAACAGCTTTTTCAAGGGCAATTACCTGTTCCGCACCTGGACCGATGCCAGCTCGATCATCGACTACCTCGTGTTCGCCAAGCAGTACATCACCCAATGCGAGGAACGCCACGGCATCGACGCGGTGGAAGATTTGCTCGATTCCTGCCATGCCCTGATGAATTACGGCGTCGACCGTTACAAGCGCCCCTACCCCATCTCCGCCGAAGAGGAACGGCGTCGCCAGAAGGACCGCGAAGAGCATCTGCAAAAGCAGATCAACGACCTCTGGCGGACCATTCCCAAATTCGGCGAGAAGGACGACGAGCGCCAACGTGACCAGCGTTTCCCGGCCGAACCGCAGGAGAACATTCTTTATTTCATCGAGAAGCACGCGCCTCTGCTGGAGCCCTGGCAGCGCGAGGTGGTTCGTATCGTGCGCAAGATCGCGCAGTACTTCTATCCGCAGCGCCAGACTCAGGTGATGAACGAAGGCTGGGCGACCTTCTGGCACTACACCTTGCTTAACGACCTCTACGACGAGGGCCTGGTGACCGACGGTTTCATGATGGAGTTTCTGCAGTCGCACACCAGCGTGATCTATCAACCCGGCTTCGACAGTCCGTATTACAGCGGCATCAACCCCTACACGCTTGGGTTCGCCATGTATCAGGACATCCGCCGGATCTGTGAGAACCCTACCGAGGAAGACAAGCGCTGGTTCCCGGATATTGCCGGCAGCGACTGGCTGACCACGGTGAAGTTCGCCATGAACAACTTCAAGGACGAGAGCTTCATCCTACAATTTCTCTCGCCGAAGGTGATCCGCGATCTCAAGTTGTTCAGCATCCTCGACGACGATCAGAAAGACGAGCTACTGGTCCCGGCCATCCATGACGAAAGCGGCTATCACACCATTCGCGAATTGCTGGCAGCGCAGTACAACCTTGGCAATCGCGAGCCCAACGTGCAGGTGTGGAGCGTCGATCGTCGCGGTGATCGCTCGCTGACCCTGCGCCATCAGCAACACGACCGCAAACCGCTGGGTGGCTCAACCGACGAGATACTCAAACACCTGCATCGGCTCTGGGGCTTCGATGTTCACTTGCACTCGATGCAGGACGACAAGCTCGTCACCACGCACCACATGCCGCCCCGGGTCGAACCGGAGGCCGACAGCAGGTTTCCTGGCATGAACTGACCGCAAGGCCGTGGAGGCTGGACAAGCTTGAGTCCGGCCTCCAGCGCTTTTTCCGGCCTCACCGCCGTTATCCTTTATCCTCCGCTCAAAGGAGGACTACATGCAGATCTACAAAGTCGGTGGTGCGGTGCGTGATCGTTTACTGGGGCGTCCGGTAACCGAGGTGGATTGGGTGGTGGTCGGCTCCAGCGCCGAGGAAATGCAGGCCAAGGGCTTTCGCCCGGTGGGCGCGGACTTCCCGGTTTTCCTTCATCCGGCTACCGGCGAGGAATATGCGCTGGCCCGCACCGAGCGCAAGAGCGGCCGGGGCTACGGCGGTTTCACCTTTTATGCGAGCCCCGACGTCACGCTGGAAGAAGACCTGACCCGCCGGGACCTGACCATCAACGCCATGGCCGAGGATGAGCAGGGCCAGCTGATCGACCCCTACGGCGGCCAGTCGGATCTAGCGGCGCGTCAACTCCGGCATGTATCTTCTGCTTTTGCCGAAGACCCGTTGAGGGTGCTACGTGTGGCCCGCTTTGCAGCGCGCTATGCCGATCTCGGCTTCAGCGTTGCCACCGAAACGCAAGCATTGATGCGCCAGCTTGCCGAATCGGGTGAACTCCAAGCGTTGACGCCGGAGCGTAGCTGGAAAGAGATTTCGCGCGCCTTGATGGAGCCTCGCCCTGACGTGTTCGTGCAAGTGCTGCATGAATGCGGCGCGCTGAAGGAGCTTTTTCCGGAGATCGAGCAGCTGTTCAACGAGCCGCAACCGGACACTCAGGCTACCGCCAGCGAACATCTGCTCCGGGTAATGCGCCAGTGCGCGATTGAGCAGCAACCGCTGCCGGTGCGCTGGGCCTGTTTGCTACAGCATCTGGAACAGCCGGCCGCGCCGGATGGCCCGGCATCAGAGCCCTGCAAACGGGAATTGCGGCAGATCGAAGCCGTCAATGGCCGTTTCAAGGTGCCGCGAGATTGCCAGGAACTGGCCATGCTGGCGGGTGAGTTTCTCGGCTTCAGTCACGCTGCGATGTCGCTGCCGGCGCCCACGCTGTTCGAACTGCTGCAGCACTTCGACATCTACCGACGGCCAGAGCGTTTCGAGCTGTTCCTCGCCGCCTGCGAAATGGACGCCCGGGCCCGCACTGATTTCGAGACTCGCAGCTATCCCCAGGCCGATTACTTGCGTGGCGCCGCCGAGTCCGCCCGGGCGGTGCAGGTGAAGCCATTGATCGAGCGGGGCTACAAAGGCGCAGAGCTGGGCGATGCACTCAAACTCGAACGTTTGGAAGCGGTTCGGCAGTATTGCCGCCGCCACGGTCACGCCCACTGACCCATCCGCAAGCGTGGATGGCGTGATTGCCAGAGGCGCAAGCGGCGATCAGGAAGTCGCGCAGGCGTGCAGCAGGGCGAGCGGCGTCAGCTCCGCCCCTTTCCATTGAAAAGCCACAGGCCAGAGCTTTTGATCGATCGCCGAATCCCGCCAAAGCTCGGCAAACCTGCGCTCCGCGACGGGATGCTGAATATCCGGCGCCAGCAATGCCAACGGCCAGAGTACGAAGGCATTCTTCAGAGTCTCCGGGCGCGGCAGTTCCAGCCCGTGAAAATTGCCCACCAAATCGCCAAACACCAATACGTCGATATCCAGCGGCAGGCCTTTACGATCCGGCGCGTAGCGGCCATTGTCCGCCTCGATGAACTTGAGCCGACGATCCAGCTCCATCAGCGGCAACTCGGTGATTCCGGAAACGACCAGATTGTAGAAATTGTCGCCCTTGTAACCCACCGCGAGGCTTTCGAAAACAGGCGAACAGTGCATGTCGCCAAGCAGCTGCTCCAGCGCGTCGAGACCGGCGGTCAGGTTCTGTTCACGTCTGTTGTTGCTGCCCAGCCCGAGCAGTACGCGAGTCAGCGGCATCCGCGTTCGATCTCCACGCCCAGCGCCGACGCGCGAGTATTGACGCCCGGTTTGGTGACCCGCAGTCTCAACCAGGGAATACCGAACTGGCTCATCAGACTGGCAGCCAGCCGCTCGGCGAAGGTTTCGACCAGCTCGAAGCGAGAAGCCTGTGCGAAGCGATCGATAGCAGCAGTCACTTCGGCGTAATCCAGCGCCTTGTCCAGCTCGTCATTCTCCGCGGCAGGGCGAATGTCCCAGCCGAGCGTCAGATCCAGACGCAAGCACTGCCGAATGCCGCGCTCCCAATCGTAGGCGCCGATCAGCGTGTCCACTTCCAGCCCCTCGATGAAAACTGTATCCACGCAACTCTCTCCCACCGCACGACAATTCCTGTACGCGCCGTTAGACTCAGGAGCTCCCTGCCCCGGATGGATGTCATGTTCTGGCAACTGACACTGCTCGCCTATCTGACCGGCTCGCTATCATTCGCCATTCTACTTAGTCGCCTGGCGGGTGCCCCCGACCCGCGTGCTGGCGGTTCCGGCAACCCCGGCGCCACCAATATGCTGCGGCTTGCCGGGAGGCGCTTGGCGATCTCAACCTTGATCGGCGATCTGCTCAAGGGCCTGCTGCCGGTGTTGCTCGCTGCAGCGTTGGGCCTATCCATCCAGCAACAAGCCTGGATTGCGCTCGCAGCGGTGCTGGGTCATCTGTATCCACTGTACTTCCGCTTTCATGGCGGCAAGGGCGTGGCTACCGCCGCTGGCGCCCTGCTCGGACTTCACCCACCGACCGCACTGTTCGCGCTGATCATCTGGCTGGTGGTGCTCAAAGCGACTCGCACCAGCTCACTGGCCGCACTTGCGGCATTACCGCTCTGCCTGCCCTTTCTGGCCTGGCAACAGCCTGGCGCGCTCTGGCCCATGACCATACTGGCCGCGCTTATCGTCTGGCGTCACCGGATCAATTTGCGCGACCTGTTCGCAGGCACGGAGCGGCATTTCTAGACGGTTTGCTGCGTCATACCGCTGACAGCGTTTCCATTGGCCATCGCGCCTGAACTGAGATGTCCGGGCCATCCTGCTGACCAGCCAGTAATCGCTGACAACCGGCGTACGCGATCATAGCGCCGTTATCGGTACAGAAACGTGGCCGCGCGTAGAACACCTGCCCGTTCAACTCACCGAGCATGGCTTCAAGACTCTTACGCAGCGCCAGATTGGCACTCACACCGCCAGCTATCACCAGACTATTAAGGCCCGTCTGCTTCAAGGCACGTTGGCATTTAATGGTCAGCGTCTCGACGACGGCCTGCTGAAAGGCCAGCGCAATATCGCAACGAGTCTGCTCGCCGTCGTCGCCAGCGTTACGGCAGTGCTGCCAGGTCGTGAGTGTGGAGGTTTTGAGACCGCTGAAGCTGAAATCCAGCCCAGGCCGATCAGTCATCGGCCGCGGGAAGGTGAATCGGCCCGGCGTCCCGCGTTCGGCAAGCGCAGCGATTTCCGGACCACCCGGATAGCGTAGGCCCATGAGCTTGGCCGTTTTGTCGAAGGCCTCGCCAGCGGCATCGTCCACCGACTCGCCAAGCAGTTCATAACGGCCGATACCGTCGACACGAACCAGCTGCGTATGGCCACCGGATACCAGCAACGCGACGAAGGGGAACGCCGGCGGATGCTCTTCGAGCATTGGCGCCAACAGATGCCCTTCCATATGATGCACGCCGACTGCCGGAATGCCCCAGGCAAAGGCCATCGCCTGGGCACAGGACGCGCCGACCAGCAACGCCCCGACGAGACCGGGGCCCGCGGTGTAGGCAACCGCATCGATCTGGCTTGAATCGCGCCCAGCTTCTTCGAGCACCTGACGAATCAGCGGTAGCATGCGCTTTACATGATCGCGCGAGGCCAGCTCCGGCACCACGCCGCCATAGACGCGATGCAGGTCGATCTGGCTGAACAGGGCATCGGCCAGCAGGCCGTGCTCGCTGTCGTACAGCGCGACGCCGGTCTCGTCGCATGATGTTTCCAGCCCCAGCACCAGCATGGGCACAACCTTCAGAGAAGCGAATGAAGCCGCGCATATTAATCGCCGCAGCCTTCGACCGACCAGCGCTTTTCGCTCAGCGGGCTTTGCATTCCCCGTGACAAGGCGTTAACATCCGCAACCCTTAAAACCAGCGTGCTCGCGAACATTTGCCGAAGCGCGTTGTAACCGGTAAACAAGTGAAGGTACGTCCTGGATGCCCAACGTTAAAGTTAAAGAGAACGAACCATTCGACGTAGCTCTGCGTCGCTTCAAGCGTTCTTGCGAAAAAGCCGGCGTGCTGGCCGAAGTCCGCAGCCGTGAGTTCTACGAGAAGCCCACTGCCGAGCGCAAGCGTAAAGCTGCTGCCGCAGTCAAGCGTCACGCCAAGAAAGTGCAGCGCGAACAGCGCCGCAGCGTTCGCCTGTACTGATCCAGTACAGCTGAAGCTGCATCAAGCCCGGCCTATGCCGGGCTTTGCATTGAAGGAGACTCCGCTTCGCCGGCTGGCGAATGGTCGGAGTTTTTTTCATTCCGGCCCGAACACTGCGAGCGTATTCTCATACCCCTATGGCCGGCCTGATACCGCAATCGTTCATCGATGATCTCCTGAACCGCTCCGACATCGTCGAAGTGGTGAGTTCGCGTATTCAGCTGAAAAAAGCCGGCAAGAACTACACCGCCTGCTGCCCGTTTCACAAGGAAAAGACCCCGTCGTTCAGCGTCAGCCCCGACAAGCAGTTCTATTACTGCTTCGGCTGCGGCGCCGGCGGCAACGCACTGGGCTTCGTCATGGATCACGACAGCCTGGAATTCCCTCAGGCCGTCGAGGAGCTGGCCAAGCGCGCCGGCATGGAAGTGCCCCGCGAAGAAAGCGGCCCCGGACGCAAACCGCGTCAGCCGGTAGATTCGCCGCTCTACCCACTACTGGATGCCGCCGCCGAGTATTACCGTCAGGCACTCAAGGGACACCCGGCCCGCAAGGCCGCAGTGGAATACCTCAAGGGCCGCGGCCTGTCCGGCGTCATCGCCCGGGATTTCGGTCTCGGCTTCGCGCCGCCCGGCTGGGACAACCTGATGAAGCACCTGGGCGGCGACGCCCTGCAGCAAAAGGCGATGATCGATGCCGGCCTGCTGATCGAAAACGCCGAAACCGGAAGAAGCTACGACCGCTTCCGCGACCGCGTGATGTTTCCCATCCGCGACAGCCGGGGACGCGTCATTGCCTTCGGCGGACGGGTGTTAGGCGACGACAAACCAAAATACCTGAACTCACCGGAAACACCGGTCTTCCACAAGGGCCAGGAACTCTACGGCCTCTTCGAGGCCCGCAAAGCCAACCGCGACCTGGATGAAATCATGGTCGTCGAAGGCTATATGGACGTGATCGCACTGGCCCAGCAAGGCCTGCGCAACGCCGTCGCCACACTCGGCACGGCCACCAGCGACGAACATCTCAAGCGGTTGTTCCGCATCGTCCCCAGCGTACTGTTCTGCTTCGACGGCGATGCGGCGGGCCGCAAGGCGGCTTGGCGAGCGCTGGAGTCTGCCCTGCCGAATTTGCAGGACGGTCGGCGCGCACGCTTTCTGTTCCTGCCGGAAGGCGAGGACCCTGACACCCTGGTGCGCCGCGAAGGCACCGATGCCTTCATGGCTCGAATACAGCAACAAGCCCAGCCCTTGGCTGATTACTTTTTCCAGCAACTCAGCGAAGAAGCAGACCCGCGCTCATTGGAAGGCAAGGCGCACCTGGCCACACTGGCCGCACCACTCATCGAAAAAATACCGGGCGCCAACCTGCGCGCCCTGATGCGCCAGCGCCTCGGCGAAATCACCGGATTGCATAGCGAAGCACTTCAGCAGATGAGTGCCGCATCACCGGGTGCAGCCTCGGAATACAACGACAACGTCTATTACGATACCAGTACCGGACATGACGAAGGCGATTACTACATACCGCCCGAGCAGGCCCAACCGAAACGCAACGGCAAGAAAGAATGGAAGAAAGACTGGAAAAAGCCCGGCCAACGGCCAGACTTCAAAGCCCGAGCACCACGAACACCAGCCACCGTAGAGCCGCCAGCACTGACCACACTGCGCACGCTGCTGCATCACCCAGAGCTTGCCCAGAAAGTCGAAGATGTGAGCCATTTCGCCGCAGAAGACGATACCTACGCCCAGTTGCTCGTCGCGCTTCTCGGCACGCTGCAGAAAAATCCCAAGCTGCGCAGCCTGCAACTGATCGCTCGCTGGCATGGAACCGACCAAGGGCGTCTTTTACGCGCACTTGCGGAGAAAGAATGGCTGATCTCGGCCGATAACCTTGAACAACAGTTTTTCGACACCATTAAGACTCTGGCCACCAGACAACGTGAACGCAGCCTCGAATCGCTGCTCCGCAAAGCTCGCCAGGGTGAACTCAGCGCAGAGGAGAAAGATCAACTGCGCAACCTGTTAAATCGCAACTCAACACCCGCTATAGGGCACATCTAAAAACGTAGGCGAGGCAGGCAAGACAAGGAAAAAACAGGCGAGGACGCGGAATTTAGTTGGTCTAAATGAGCAGTCCGAGCCTGTTTTTAACGCAGTATTGCCAACGCAGATAGTTTTTAGAGGCGCACTAAATCGACCTCAACTGGCGCGTGAGGTCCCTGCTCAGCTATAATGCTCAGCTTGTTTTCAACCCGCCAGAACCGTCAGTGGATAGGGTTATATGTCCGGAAAAGCGCAACAGCAGTCTCGTCTCAAAGAATTGATCCAGCGTGGTCGTGAGCAGGGTTACCTGACTTACGCCGAGGTCAATGACCACCTACCGGAGGATATTTCCGATCCGGAACAGGTGGAAGACATCATTCGCATGATCAACGACATGGGTATCAATGTATTCGAGGTTGCCCCGGATGCCGATGCCCTGTTGCTGGCCGAAGCCGATACCGATGAAGCCGCCGCCGAAGAGGCCGCTGCGGCTCTTGCGGCTGTGGAAACAGATATCGGCCGTACCACCGACCCTGTGCGCATGTACATGCGCGAAATGGGCACCGTCGAACTGCTGACCCGCGAAGGCGAAATCGAAATCGCCAAACGCATCGAGGAAGGCATTCGCGAAGTGATGAGCGCCGTTGCCCATTTCCCGGGCACCGTGGACAGCATTCTCGCCGACTACGAGCGCGTCACCAACGAAGGCGGCCGCCTGTCCGACATTCTCAGCGGCTATATCGATCCTGACGACGACGGCGCTGCCGCACCGCAGGAAGTCGAGCCTGTTGCACCTCAGGCGACAGCAAAGCCGGCTGCGGATGACAAGGACGACGACGAAGAAGACGACTCCGACAGCGAGGAAGAAGAAGGCGATGGCGGTCCGGATCCGGAAGTTGCTCGCGTTCGCTTCGGCGCTGTCGCCGAGCAGTTGGAAGTCGCCAAGAAGGCCCTGAAGAAGCACGGCCGGGGCAGCCAGCAAGCGACCGACGCGCTGCAGGAGCTGGCCACGCTGTTCATGCCGATCAAACTCATCCCCAAGCAATACGATGCGCTGGTCGAGCGCGTACGCGGCGCCTTAGGCCAGGTCCGCGCACAGGAACGCGCCATCATGCAGATCTGCGTGCGCGACGCGCGCATGCCTCGCGCCGACTTCCTTCGTCAGTTTCCAAGCAACGAGACCGACCTGGGCTGGGCCGATCAGCTGGCCAGCAGCAAGAGCAAGTACGCTGAAGCTATTGCCGCACGCAAGGAAGACATCCAGCGCTGCCAGGAAAAGCTGCTCACCCTGGAAGAAGAATGCGCACTGGTGATCGCTGACATCAAGGACATCAACCGGCGCATGTCCATCGGCGAGGCCAAGGCCCGCCGGGCGAAGAAAGAAATGGTCGAGGCCAACCTGCGCCTGGTCATCTCCATCGCCAAAAAGTACACCAACCGCGGCCTGCAATTCCTCGACCTGATCCAGGAAGGCAACATCGGCCTGATGAAGGCGGTGGACAAGTTCGAATACCGTCGCGGCTACAAGTTCTCGACGTACGCCACTTGGTGGATTCGCCAGGCGATCACTCGCTCCATTGCTGACCAGGCGCGGACCATCCGCATCCCGGTGCACATGATCGAGACGATCAACAAGCTCAACCGCATCTCCCGTCAGATGCTGCAGGAAATGGGCCGCGAGCCCACCCCTGAAGAGCTTGGCGAGCGCATGGAAATGCCCGAGGACAAGATCCGCAAGGTCTTGAAGATCGCCAAAGAGCCGATCTCCATGGAAACACCGATCGGCGACGACGAAGACTCGCACCTGGGCGACTTCATCGAGGACTCCGCCATGCAATCGCCGATCGATGTGGCGACAGTGGAAAGCCTCAAGGAAGCCACCCGCGAGGTCCTCTCCGGCCTCACCGCACGGGAAGCCAAGGTCTTGCGCATGCGTTTCGGCATCGACATGAATACCGACCACACCCTCGAGGAAGTCGGTAAACAATTCGATGTCACCCGCGAGCGGATCCGGCAGATCGAAGCCAAGGCACTGCGCAAGCTGCGCCACCCGACGAGAAGCGAGCATCTGCGCTCCTTCCTCGACGAGTAACCAGAACCCCCGGCCCCGCGCCGGGGGTTTTGCATTCAAGACCTGACAAAACAACGACGCACAACCAGCTTCGCTTGGCGCACCCGCAACACCACCGGTATAATCCGCCGGCCTCTGAGGGCCTATAGCTCAGTTGGTTAGAGCAGAGGACTCATAATCCTTTGGTCCACGGTTCGAGTCCGTGTGGGCCCACCACCTTCAAAGCCGCGCATTGCGCGGCTTTTTCGTCCACTAGGACTGCGTCATGCTGGCTGCTGCCAGCCGGCGCGATGAGACATCTGCAACCGCAACCCGGCTACACTCCAGTCCACAGCCTGCCACCTGCGATGTCATGGCCTTGATATCCAACTGCCCGCCTCCACTCTAAACAGCAGCCCTCATCGTGGAGAATCCTTATGACCACCCTCGTCGTACCCTGCGCGCATTGCGCTGGGCTCAGCCGCATTCCCGCCGAGCGACTGGGCGAAGGGCCGCGCTGCGGTGCTGCGCAGTTGCAGGGGCGCTGCCGGCTGGCCAAGCTGGACAGCGAGGCCAATCCGCAATTGTCGACCCAGCTCGGTATTCGCTCGATTCCAAGCCTGATCCTGTTCAAGGACGGGCGCGAAATTGCCCGCCAGAGCGGCGCTTTGCCGCTGCCCCAGTTGCTGGCGTGGCTCAAGCAGCAGGGTGTGCAGTGAGGTGAGAAAGGCTCCGCGCAGCCAGCACGGCCCGTTGCCATGAACCAGCTGCGCACTTGAAAACCTGCAACAGACAACAAACTCCTTAGCTTGGTTCCCAGCGGAAGGCGTACCTCTTATCTGGATATCGCACGCAATGTTTGCCTCTGTCCGACCTCGATTGGATAATGCCGCCACTTTCACGGCGGACATTTACCGATAGTCGCTGTACAGGGACGTCGACACGCCAACAACAAGGCTCGCGGACGAGCCGGTGAGTTCTCGCGTGATTCAATTCGATATCGATCAATGGCAAGCCTGGGCTCCAGGCTTGGCAAGCGCTGATGACTGGGCGATTTGGGCCCGGAATCCGCGCGACCTCGAAAGCAGCGAGGCACAGCCGGATGTCAGCTTCCTGCCAGCCATGCAGCGTCGGCGCCTGAGCCGTTTGGCGCGTATGGTATTTGCCGTGGCCTCGCCGTTGGCTACCGAGCAGATGCCTCTGGTCTACGCCTCCCGCCACGGAGAAACCGCGCGCACCTTTTCCATCCTCAATGATCTTGCGCGCAACGAAGCTCTCTCGCCGACCCAATTCAGCCTGTCGGTGCATAACGCGATAATCGGTCTCTGGTCGATTCAGCAGCGCGACACCAGCGAAATGACAGCGCTCGCAGCTGAAGGCGATGGTCTGGAGCATGCCGTGCTCGAAGCGGCGATGCTGCTCGAAGAGGGTGCGCCAGCCGTTCTGGTGGTCGTTGGCGAAGATCAGACACCACCTGTCTATGCTCCCTGGATCAGCGATGTCAGCTTTCCCTATGCCGTGGCGCTATTGCTCAAGCCCGGCCACGGTTGGCGGCTGAGCCTCGAAAACGCCGATGAAAACAGCGCCCGGACACCTCGACCACACGCCATCGAGCTGATTTGCGCGTTGCTCGACGGTCGCCACACCTGCACGCACCAATGGAACAGACGTCAATGGATCTGGCAGCGAACTCGCTGAACAAGCATCGCGACGCGCCATGGCTGTGGCGTTTGATCGCGACAGGACTGTCCTTTGCGCTGTTCGGCGTTGGCGGTCTTTGTTTGCGGCTGCTCGTTTTCCCTCTGCTCAACCTGCTGCCCGGCGATGCGGCCATACACCGCCGCCGTGCGCGCCAGACCGTGAGCCGGCTGTTCTGGCTGTTCGTCCAGTTTATGTATCGCAGCGGCGTGCTGACCTATGAAGTCGAGGGGGCCGAGCGCCTCGGCCGGCCCGGGCAGCTGGTGATCGCCAATCACCCTTCGCTGATCGACGTGGTGGTGCTGATCGCGCTGATCCGCGATGCCAATTGCGTGGTCAAGCAAAGCCTGTGGGACAACCCCTTCACCCGTGGTCCGATCCGTGGGGCGCAGTACATCAGTAACAACGGCAGCGCGGACATGCTCGACGAAGCCGCCGACGCGCTGCGACAAGGCCAGACGCTGATCATATTCCCCGAAGGGACGCGCACCACGCCCGGCCAGGCACCGCAATTCCATCGCGGCGCGGCGGCGATTGCCGTGCGCGGCGCACGCCTGGTGACGCCTGTGGTGATCAGCGTGACGCCTACCACTCTGACCAAGGCCGAGCCCTGGTATCGCATTCCGGCAAGACGTTTTCATTTTCACCTGCGCGTCGGCGAAGACATCGACCCGCGGGCGTTCGCCGCACAGGGGGCGGCGCCCATCGCCTCGCGGCGACTCAACGACCATCTGCATCGACACTTCATAAAGGAGCTCGCACTCGATGAGCCAATTACAGCTTGAAATCAAGCAACTGATCATCGACGCCCTGGGTCTGGAAGACCTCGGACCGGATGACATTCCGACCGATCAGCCGCTCTTCGGCGAAGGGCTCGGACTGGACTCGGTCGACGCGCTGGAGCTGGGTCTGGCTATTCAGAAGCGCTTCGGCATCAAGATCGACGCCGATGCAAAAGACACCCGCAAGCATTTCGCCAGCGTCGACAGCCTGGCCGCCTACGTCAGCGCCAACCGCGCCGTCGCCTGAGGAGAGCCCAACGTGAATACTCGTGACGAAATCTTCCAGACCCTGCGCGATGCGCTGGTCGAACTGTTCGAGCTGGAGCCCGAGCGCATCACTCTCGAAGCCAACCTCTATCAGGACCTGGAGATCGACAGCATCGACGCCGTCGACCTGATCGATCACATCAAGCGCCAGACCGGCAAGAAGATCGCCGCCGATGAGTTCAAATCGGTGCGTACCGTGGGCGACGTCGTCGAGGCGGTGTATCGCCTGGTGAACACGCAAACGGCTTGAGCCACACCCAGGGAAGCCAGGCGCCGGCCGGCATACGGCCGGACAATGCGTCCTCACGCGCAAACGGACAGCATGCGATGCAAGTACCCGCTCGAACAGGCAAGGCGAACGCCAGCCGGCTGATTGGTCTAGGCCTGCTGCTGGCCGGCCTCGCCTATCCGTTTGCGGTGTATCTGGGCCTGGAGCACCTGTCGCCACGGCTGTTCGTCTTGCTGCTTGGCGCGTTGTGGCTGGCACGGCTGCTCGGCGGCAAACAGACACCACTGAGCCGCACCGTGGCGGCCGTGGCCTTGCTGTTCTGCCTGCTGCTCGGCGCCGCGGACGCCTCTGCGCTGCTGCCTTGGTATCCGGTGCTAATCAGCCTCGCGCTGCTCGGCCTGTTTGCCGGCAGTCTGTGTTCCGGCATGCCGATCATCGAGCGCCTGGCGCGACTGAGCGAGCCCGAACTGCCTCCGGCTGCGGTGCGCTATACGCGGAAGGTGACCTGGGTCTGGGTGGGCTTTTTTATCGTCAACGCCGGCATCGCCAGCGGCCTCGCGCTCTGGGCGCCGTTGAGCTGGTGGACGTTGTACACCGGGCTGATCGCCTATCTGCTGATGGGCTTGCTGTTTGCCGGTGAGTGGCTGGTACGCCAGCGAGTCAGGAAACGTATATGAACTGGATTTCATTGGAGCATCTGCTCGAGCAGGCGCCCAAGTCGCGTCAGGTTACCCTGGAGCCGACCCTCGACCACGCCGAACTGCGCCAGCAGGCACTACGCCTGGCTGCCGGCCTGCGCAACCGCGGCGTCGCTCGGCTCGCGGTTCATCTGGAAGATGCCGGCGAGCTAGCTATCGCCTTGCTCGGCGCCTGGCGAGCCGGCGTGACGGTATTGCTGCCGGCGGATCTGCAGCCCGCGAGCCGCTCGCGCCTGGCGCATCAGGCCGATCTCTGGCTGACGGATCAGGACGGCGACGCCCGGATTTCCGACCTTCTGGCCGAGCCGCTCGAAGGGGCGAAGCTGGACTTGGACCAGTGCCGCCTGTTGCTCTGCACGTCCGGCTCCAGTGGCAAGCCGAAACTGATCGACAAGCGCCTGCGCCAGCTGGCGAACGAAGTGCAAGCGCTCGAAGCACATTGGGGTAGCGAGCTGGGCGATGCCTGCGTGATCGCCAGCGTCGCCGCGCAACACATCTATGGATTGCTGTTCCGCGTGCTCTGGCCACTGTGTGCCGGTCGCCTCTTTCTGCGCCGTGCCCTGCCATTTGCCGAAGACATCCAACTGGCCAGCCGTCAGCACGCCAGCTTCTGCTGGGTCGCCAGCCCGGCGCTGCTCAAGCGAATGGGCGACAACCTCGATTGGGCAGCCCTGCGCGGCGTGCGGCGGATATTTTCCTCGGGTGGCCCGCTCGATGCCGATGCCGGGCAGCGGCTGCAACAGCGCCTGGGCCAGACGCCAACGGAAATCTACGGCAGCTCGGAAACCGGTGGCATCGCCTGGCGCCAGGGCGGCACGCTGTGGCAGCCGTTCGCCGCCGTGCGGCTGACTCAAAACGACGACGGCGCGCTGCAGATCGCCTCACCTTTCCTGCCGCCCGGCCATGTCGAACAAACCGCCGATGCGGCGCGTATCGAGGCCGATGGCCGCTTCGAACTGCTCGGCCGGCTGGATCGCATCGTCAAGCTCGAAGAAAAACGCATCTCCCTGCCCATGCTGGAAGCGGCACTGGCCACACACCCTTTCGTCAGCGAAGCACGCCTCGGCGTCATCACCGACAACCGGGCCTACCTCGGAGCGCTGGTTGCCCTCAGCGATGCCGGCCTGCATGCGCTGCGCAACGGCGGTCGGCGCGCCCTGACCGAGACCTTGCGCAAACACCTGGCGAGCCACTGCGAGACGCTGGCCCTGCCACGCCGCTGGCGGCTGGTTCGGCAACTGCCCTGTAACGCCCAAGGCAAACTGCCGCAGGCGCAACTCGATGCCGTGTTGCAGGCACCGCGCCCGATGCTGCCCGAGCGAATCAGCGCGAACCAGGACGATGACCAATGGCAGCTGAAGCTCGGCGTGCCGCTGGATCTCGCGCATTTCACCGGCCATTTTCCACAGACGCCCGTGCTGCCCGGCGTGGTCCAGATCGACTGGGCCATCAGCCTCGCCCGCGAATTGATTGAAGACCTGCCACCACGTTTTCAAGGCATGGAAGTGCTCAAGTTCCAGCAGCTCGCCCGGCCCGGCGATCAGCTGCATCTGTCCCTTCGCTTCGACCGCGAGCGCAGCAAGCTGCATTTCGCTTACCGCAACGGCGACGCGCCCTGCTCGTCCGGCCGCATCCTGCTGGGAGAATACTCGTGACCACGCTCACCCCAATCGCATCCGGCGACGATCGGCAACTGCAGCTGGCGATCGATGAAGACTGGTTCAAACCCTGCGCGGTGGTGCCGGTGTACAACCACGAGCGCAGTCTGCCCGCGGTGGTCCGGGCGCTGCTCGCCGAAGAGCTGCCGTGCGTGATCGTCGACGATGCCTCCAGCCCTGCTGCTGCAAAGATCATCGATGAGCTGGCGCAACATCCGTCGGTGCATCTGCTGCGGCACGGCCACAACCAGGGCAAGGGTGCGGCGGTGTCCTCCGGGCTGCACGAGGCCTCCCGCCTGGGCTTCAGCCATGCGCTGCAGGTCGACGCCGACGGCCAGCATGACCTCGGCCGTGTGGCGCTGTTTCTCGACCGCGCCAGCCAGGCGCCGGATGCGTTGATTTGCGGCTATCCGGAGTACGACTCCAGCGTGCCGAAAGGCCGACTGTATGCGCGCTACCTGACCCACGTCTGGGTGTGGATCAACACGCTGTCGCTGTCGATCCGCGACTCCATGTGCGGTTTTCGCGTCTACCCGCTGGAGCCGACCCTGACGCTGCTCAACGCCACACCACTGGGCAAACGCATGGATTTCGATACCGAGATCCTGGTGCGCCTGCATTGGCGTGAGCAGCCGATGGTCTGGCTACCAACCCATGTCCACTACCCGGCCGATGGGGTATCGCACTTCCGCCTGTGGCGCGACAACCTGCTGATTTCCTCGATGCACGCCCGACTGTTCGGCGGCATGCTGTTGCGTGCGCCCGCATTGCTATGGCGTCGGTGGCGCGGATGACCGACAAGGCCGTCGCCGACTCGCACTGGGCCGCGCATCGCGAGCGCGGCAGCTTCGTCTTGATGAAGCTCACCGCTCAGGCCGTGCGCCTGCTCGGCCGACGCGCCATGGCGCCGCTGTTGTACCTGATCGTGCTGTACTTCTACCTATTCGGTGGCCGCGCGCGGCAAAGCGCCTGGACCTATCAGCGCAACCTCGCCAACTGGAGCGGCCGCCACGATCTGGCCCCCAGCCGGCGCTCCGTCTATCGCCAGTTCATAGCGTTCGCCGATGCCCTGTTGGACAAGCTCGACGCCTGGGGGGGGCGCCTCGATCTCGGCAGTCTCGTGCTGCACGACCGGACGGATCTGGAAGCCAAGCTCGAGGCGCCACGCGGCCAACTGCTGGTCGGCTCGCACCTGGGCAATCTGGAAATCTGCCGCGCGCTGGCCGAAATGGGCCGCAAGGTGAAGATGAACGTGCTGGTGCACACTCGCCACGCCGAACGCTTCAACCGGCTGCTGGATGAATCCGGCGCGAATAATCTGCGCCTGATTCAGGTCAGCGAGCTGGACCCGGCCATCATGATGGAGCTGTCCCGGCGGCTGGATGCGGGTGAATGGCTGGCGATTGCTGGCGACCGCGTGCCGCTGCATGGCGCGCGTATCGCAAGCGCAGACTTTCTCGGCCAGCCGGCGAATTTTCCGCAGGGTCCGTGGCTACTGGCCGGGTTGCTGCAGTGCCCGGTAAATCTGCTGTTCTGCCTGAAACACGGCGAGCAATTCCATGTCCATCTGGAGCCCTTCGCCGAACGCATCCAATGGCGCCGCGGCGAGCGCGATGCGGTGGTGCAGCAGTGGGTGCAACGCTACGCCGACCGACTGGCGGCGCACTGCCTGGACGCTCCCCTGCAATGGTTCAATTTCTATCCTTTCTGGAACAACCATGAACAACGCTGCAGCTGAGCCGGTGATCTTCGGCGAAAACCACCTGAGCATCGAGGATGTGCTGGCCGTGGCCGAGCGCCGCGCCCCGGTGCAGTTGCAGGCCGACTCCGCGTTTCGCCAGCACATCGCCCGTGGCGCGCAGTTTCTCGACACCCTGCTCGACCGCGAAGGCGTGATCTACGGCGTGACCACCGGTTATGGCGATTCCTGCGTGGTGGCGGTGCCGCTGCATCAGGTCGAGGCGCTGCCGCAGCACCTGTTCACCTTCCACGGCTGCGGCCTGGGCAAGCTGCTCGACGCCGAAGCGACCCGAGCCGTTCTAGCCGCACGCCTGCGTTCGCTGACCCACGGCATGTCCGGCGTGCGCATCGAGCTGCTCGAGCGCATGCAGGCCTTTCTCGAACACGACATCCTCCCGCTGATTCCCGAGGAAGGCTCGGTCGGTGCTAGTGGCGATCTGACGCCGCTTTCCTATGTTGCCGCCGCCCTGGCCGGCGAGCGCGAGGTGATGTACCAGGGCCAGCGCCGCAGCGCCGCCGAAGTGCATCGCCAGCTGGGCTGGACGCCGCTGACCCTTCGCCCCAAGGAAGCCCTGGCGTTGATGAACGGCACCGCCGTGATGACCGGCCTGGCCTGCCTGGCCTATGCCCGCGCCGATTACCTGCTCAAGCTAGCCACGCGCATCACCGCGCTCAACGTAGTGGCGCTGGAAGGCAACCCGGAGCATTTCGACGAGCGCCTGTTCGCCGCCAAGCCGCATCCCGGCCAGACCCAAGTCGCCGCCTGGATTCGCCAGGACCTGGCGATCGACGCGCCAACCGCGCCGCTGCATCGTTTGCAGGACCGCTACTCCATCCGCTGCGCACCCCATGTCCTCGGCGTGCTGGCCGACAGCCTGGGTCTGCTGCGCCAGTTCATCGAGACCGAACTGAACAGCGCCAACGACAACCCCATCATCGATGCGGAAAACGAACGCGTGCTGCACGGCGGGCACTTCTATGGCGGCCATATCGCCTTCGCCATGGACAGCCTGAAGAACCTGGTGGGCAACGTCGCTGACCTGCTCGACCGCCAGCTCGCGCTGCTGGTCGATACCCGCTACAACCACGGCCTGCCGAGCAATCTGTCCGGCGCGCCGATGGCCACCGCGATGATCAACCACGGTTTCAAGGCGGTGCAGATCGGCGCCAGCGCTTGGACCGCCGAAGCCCTGAAAAACACCATGCCGGCCAGCGTGTTCTCGCGCTCCACCGAATGCCACAACCAGGACAAGGTCAGCATGGGCACTATCGCCGCCCGCGACGCGCTGCGCAGCCTGGAGCTGGCCGAGCAAGTGGCAGCGGCCACACTGATCGCGGCCAACCAGGGCGTCTGGCTGCGCCAGCGCGATGCCCAGGCACGTCCGTTGCCCGCACCGCTGCGCGACATGCATGCCGAACTGGGCGAAGACTTTCCGCCGCTGATCGAAGACCGTGCGCTGGAAGGCGAGCTGCGCCTGTGTCTGCAACGTATCCGTCAACGACATTGGAGGCTGTATGCGTAAGACCGGCGTGCTGCAGGCCGAAGCCGAGATCCTGGTGCCCTTCTTCGACGTCGACTCGATGGACGTGGTCTGGCACGGTCACTACATCAAATACTTCGAGGTGGCCCGCTGCGCGCTGCTCGAACGCATCGGCCACAACTACACCCAGATGCGCGATGCCGGCTACGCCTGGCCTGTGATCGACGTGCAGCTGCGCTACATGCGCGGCGCACGTTTCAACCAGCGCATCATCGTGCGCGCCGACCTGATCGAATGGGAGAACCGTCTGAAGATCAACTACCTGATCACCGACGCCGAGACTGGCGAGCGCATGACCCGCGGCAGCAGCGTGCAGGTGGCGGTGGAAATGGCCAGCCGCGAGATGCTGCTGGCCTCGCCGAAGGCCTTTGTCGAAGCCGTAGAGCGGGCGTTATCGTGATGCCAACGATCAACCTGATCGCACGGTGGGCCCTGCTGACCCTGAGCCTGCTGTTCGCGAACGCAGCGCATGCCCAAGCCTTCGATCTCACGCAACTGGGCCAGCAATTGAGCGGGCCTGAGGTCATTCGCGGCACCTTCACTCAGGAAAAGTACCTGCGCGCGCTGCCTCAGCCGATCGTCAGCTTGGGTAGCTTCGTACTGGCTCGCGATCACGGTCTGCTCTGGTTCCTGCAGCAGCCGGTGCAGCAGGACTACCGCATCAGTGAAAAAGGCATCGCCCGGCGCGATCCAAGCGGCTGGCAACCGACTGACCGGCAAGGCCCAGCCGCACGGCAGAACGACCTGTTCCTGGCTGTGCTGCAAGGCGACACCGAAGCCCTGCAGGGCGATTTCGAGCTGGAGCTGAGCGGCACCGCGCAGGCCTGGACGCTGACGCTGACACCGCGCTCGAAGCTGCTCGGGCAGATATTCACCGCCATCCTCATCAGCGGCGGCGCCACGGTTGAGCGCATCGAACTCCTCGAAACCCAGGGCGACAGCACCGTGTTGTTATTGACCGACAACCAGATCGACGATCAGTTGAGCCCCATCGAACTTCATGACTTCGCCAACTGACAAAGCGCTCAGGCTTCCGACCTGGCTATCGTTCCTGTTTTTCGTTGCGCTGCTCGGGCTGGTGGGGCTGACGACATGGCAATGGCGCAACGGCTCTCCGATCAGTGCCGATCTGCTGCAGTTGTTGCCCAGCGGTGCGCCCGGCGAGCTTGATCAACTCGCCGAGCGACGGATGCAGGAGCCGTTGAACCGCGATCTGATGTTGCTGGTTCATCATGCAGACGAAGACACAACCCACGCGCTGGGCAACGAAATCACCGACACCCTTCGCGCCAGCGGCCTGTTCACCCAGATTCGTCGCTCGGTGCAAGCCGACCTGCCCGCGGTGCGTCAACAACT
Organism: Pseudomonas sp. CBC3; assembly: GCF_037967085.1. Classification (NCBI taxonomy): domain Bacteria; kingdom Pseudomonadati; phylum Pseudomonadota; class Gammaproteobacteria; order Pseudomonadales; family Pseudomonadaceae; genus Pseudomonas; species Pseudomonas sp. CBC3. The sequence goes on along the minus strand of NZ_JBANEO010000001.1, from coordinate 1,487,328 downwards.
GCTCGATCATCGTCTGGCACTACTCGGCCCAGCGAGTCGCGAGGCGCTGATCGCCTCGCCGGAAGACTTCATTCAGCAACGCCTTCAGCGCCTGTACAGTCCGTTCGAAAGCACCAGCCTGGTGCCCGTCGAACAGGACTGGTTCGGTTTCGCCGATCTAGCTCAGCGACAGCTGCCGCATCCGGGCAATGTTCATCCCCGCCTGGACGGTTTGCTGGTCGCGGAGCATGGCGGGCAGCACTGGGCGGTGATCCATGCGCAAGCCCAGGGCGATGCCTTCGACGATCAACTGCCGGTTCTGGTGGACGATCAGGTTCGCGCGGCCCGTAGCCGGGTGGAAGCCAGCCACGGCGAGCTGCTGGCCGCCGGTGGGCTGCTGTACGCCGCCCACGGACAGCGCCAGGCCCGTGAAGAAGCGACGCTGATCGGCAGCATCTCGTTGGTCGCCACACTTGCCTTGCTGCATCTGCTTTTCCGCACGCCTCGTGTCTTGCTGGTTGCGCTGCCGGTGGCGGTCGGAGCCCTCAGCGGTGCCGCCGCCTGCGTGGCGCTATTCGGCCAGATCCATGTGTTGACACTGGTGCTCGGCGCCAGCCTGGTTGGGGTCAGTATCGACTTTCCGCTGCATTACCTGTCCAAGAGCTGGACCCTGCAGCCCTGGCACGCCCATCGAGCGCTGCGCCTGACGCTTCCAGGCTTGGCGCTGGCCCTGGCAACCAACGTTATCGGCTATCTGGCAATGTCGTTTACGCCGTTTCCAGCGTTGAGCCAGGTGGCGGTGTTTTCCGCAGCGGGACTGCTCGGCGCCTTCTTCTGTGCCACCTGCCTGTTACCCTCGTTGCTGAATGCGCCGCTACAGCCCTGGGCCGCCCCGCTGGGCTGGGCCGAGCGCTGGATGGGGTTACGCGGCGCCCTGCTCCGCCGCGTTCCAACGCTTTGGTTGCTGGGCGCGTTCATCCTGTTCTGCATCGCCGGGATCAGCCAGGTGTCCTTCAAGGATGACCTGCGCCAGTGGATCAGCCGTGCACCCGCGCTACAGCAGCAGACCGAACGCATCGGCGAGATCACCGGATTCGAGCCGACCAGCCAATACTTCCTGGTCCGCGCGGCCAACCCCGACGAGCTACTGGCGCGTCAGGATGAACTCGCCACCCGTCTCGATGCTCTGGTCGCCGAAGACGAACTGCATGGCTATCTGGCGCTGAGCCAGCTGGTCGCGCCCACCACCGCACAGGAAAGCCTGCATTCAGCGCTGCCACGCTTGCTGGAAGTCAGCCAGCCCCTGCTGGAACTCGGCGTGACCCAGGACATGCTCGAACAGGAACTCGCCGCCCTGCTGGCGCTGCCGGTTGCCAGTCTCGATCAGGTGCTGGCGGGGCCGCTCGCCGAACCCTGGCGACCGTTATGGCTGGGCGCCCGAGGCGACGGTTCGGTGGCGGGCTTGGTCAGCCTGCAAGGGCTTCGTGACAGCGCGGCGCTTCACGGCTTGGGCGACGGCATCGGCGGGGTGAAACTCATCGACCGGCCCGCCGAACTGAACCGCCTGTTTGCCGAGACCCAAGCTCAGGCGGCGCTGCTCAAGCTGCTGGCGGCGGGGCTGATTTTCGCCCTGCTGTGCCTGCCGTTCGGTTGGCGCGGCGCATCGCGCTGCCTGGCCGTACCGCTGCTGGCAGCGATGGGCAGCCTGGCTTGCCTGGGCTGGCTCGGCCAACCGCTGACCCTGTTCGGCCTGTTCGGGCTGTTGTTGGTCACAGCGATCGGCGTCGACTACGCCATCCTGATGCGCGAACGCATCGGTGGAGCCGCGGTGAGCCTGGTTGGCACCCTGCTGACGGCCGTCACCACCTGGCTATCGTTCGGGCTGCTAGCCTTATCGAGCACGCCGGCGGTCAGCAATTTCGGGCTGGCGGTGGGGCTCGGGCTGGTATTCGCCTTCGCGTTGGCGCCCTGGGCCGCCGAATCTGACAGAGAAGCCGCATGCTGAGCTGTCGTCATTGCGCGCATTGGCGTTGCCTCCTCGAACTGCGGCGACATCCATCGTGAGCTGCGCATCGCCTCGATCCGGCGCTGAGCATTTTCCGCGGTTGCCTTACGGCGGCCATCCTTCCAACCGAGTCGATCAAGGACCGGATCTTCATGAATGCAGAACAACGTAGCGTCGTCGTCATTGGTGCGGGACCGTCCGGTGCCATCGCTGCCGCGCTGCTCAAGCGCAAGGGCCATGATGTGCTGATCATCGAGCGGCAGCGCTTTCCGCGTTTCTCCATCGGCGAGAGCCTGCTGTCGCACTGCCTGGATTTCGTCGAGGAAGCCGGGATGCTCGAAGCGGTCCAGGCCGCCGGCTTCCAGACCAAACATGGTGCGGCGTTCGGTTGGGGCGAGCGCTACAGCGAGTTCGATTTCCGCGACAAATTCACCGCGGGTCATGGCAGCACCTATCAGGTCCTGCGCGCCGACTTCGACAAGCTGCTGGCCGACCAGGCCGGGTTGCAGGGCGTCGAGATCCGCTATGAAGAGGAAATCATCGCGGCGGACTTCGCCAACCCGCACCCGCGTCTGCAGGTGCGCCGCCTGGATGGCAGCGAATACGCCGTCGAAGCGGCGTTCGTGCTCGACGCCAGCGGCTACGGTCGCGTCCTGCCGCGTCTGCTCGATCTGGAGGCGCCGTCGAACTTTCCGCTGCGTCGTGCCGTGTTCACGCATATCCAGGACAACATCGACGACCCGCAATTCGACCGTGACAAGATCCTCATCACCACCCATCCCGAGCTGCGCGACGTCTGGTACTGGACCATTCCTTTCAGCAACGGGCGCTGCTCGCTAGGCGTGGTTGCCAGTGCCGAGCGCTACGAAGGCCGCCCGCTGGATCTGGACGCCTGCCTCAAGGAATTCGTGCTGGAGGCGCCCAACCTCAAGCGCATCCTCAAGCATGCCGAATGGGATACCCCGGCGCGCCTGATCGGCGGCTACTCGGCCAACGTCAAGACGCTGCACGGTCCGGGTTTCGCCCTGCTGGGCAATGCGGCGGAATTCCTCGATCCGGTGTTCTCCTCCGGCGTCACCATCGCCATGCGCTCGGCGAGCATGGCGGCAGCGGTGCTGCATCGTCAGTTGTCAGGCGAAACGGTGGACTGGGAAGCGCAGTTCGCGGTGCCGCTCAAGCGCGGCGTGAACACCTTCCGCACCTATGTCGAGGGTTGGTACGACGGCAGCTTCCAGGACGTGATCTATTACGAGCACGCCCAGCCGGAGATTCGCCGGATGATCAGCTCGATCCTCGCCGGCTATGCCTGGGACGAAAAGAACCCCTACGTCGCCGAGCCCAAACGCCGTCTGCGAGTGCTGGCCGAGCTGTGCGCCGCACCTGTGACGAGTGCTTGAGTCTTCTTGCATGACTGCACTGAACCGTCACGCACGCTGCCTGTTCTGGCTGTCGTTGGCACTGCTGCTCGGCGCCTGCGCCCAACGCGCACCGCTGCCGACTCAGATACCACGGCTCGATTTGCCGCTGCAGCTGCAAATCGAGCGCCGGAGCCAGGACGACGTGCGTACCTGGCTGCTGGTGATCCAGCAGGAAGGCGCTGCCTTGCGCTGGTCGCTGCTCGATCCACTGGGCGTTCCGCTGGCGCGCCAGCTGTTGATCAATGGCCAATGGCGGGCGGATGGCCTGCTCCCGCCCAATGCCGAGGCGCGCGAGCTGTTCGCCGCCCTGCTGTTCGCCTTGACGCCTGCCGATCAACTGGACGACCTGTACTCCGATACGTCTTGGAGCCAGCAGCAGGACGGGCGATCACTGGCAAGCGATACGCCGTCGGCGTGGCACGTCCGGTATCGGGAGAACGATCGCTTCGATCTCGACGTAGGGTCGGCGCTGACCTATGGTGTCGCCCTCATCGCGACAGCCACCGGAGCTCGCCAGAAATGACCGCCTACCTGAACGCCCTCGGCGTGATCTGCGCGCTGGGCCACGGCAAAGCCGAAGTGACCCGACGGTTGCTGGCGGGTGACGGCTCGGCCATGCAGCCGTATCCGCAGCCGGTCGCCGGTCGGCAGGTTCCGGTCGGCGCCGTCACCTGCACGCTGCCTTCGCTCGCTGATTTCCCGCAGCGCCACGCAACGCGTAACAACCAGATGCTGCTGGCCGCTGTCGAGCAGATCGAAGCCGAGCTGCATGAAGCCATAGCCCGCTTCGGTCCTGCGCGTATCGGCGTGGTCATGGGCACCAGCACCACCGGTATCCAGGAAGCCAGCCTGGGCATCGCCGGGCTGGCCCGCGACGGCCACCTTCCGGCCAGCTACCACTACGCCCATCAGGAGCTTTGCGCCCCGGCGAGCTTTCTCAGCGAGCGGCTGCAGCTCAGCGGCCCGAGTTACGCCATCTCCACCGCCTGCACCTCCAGCGCACGCGCGCTGCTCAGCGCCAAGCGCCTGCTGGACGCAGGAATCTGCGATGCGGTGATCTGCGGTGGCGTGGATACCCTTTGCGACCTCACACTGCAGGGCTTCAGCGCACTGGAGGCGGTCAGCAAGCGTGTCTGCAATCCGTTTTCCGCCAACCGCGACGGGATCAATATCGGCGAGGCGGCGGCGGTATTTCTGATGACGCGCGAGCCAGCTCCTATCGCCCTGCTCGGCGGCGGCGCCAGCTCCGACGCGCATCACATCTCCGCGCCCGATCCGCAAGGGCTAGGCGCCATCGAGGCCATGCGTCAGGCACTTGCCAGCGCATCGGTCGCGGCAGAACAGATCAGCTATCTCAACCTGCACGGCACCGCCACCCGTCACAACGACGCCATGGAAAGCCTGGCGGTTGCCACGGTATTTCCGGGCGGCGTGGCCTGCTCCTCGAGCAAGCCGCTCACCGGCCACACCCTGGGCGCCGCCGGGGCGTTGGAAGCCGCGCTCTGCTGGCTGGCGCTGTCCGACTGCAATCGCACACGCCTGCTGCCACCGCATCGCTGGGATAACGAGGAGGATGCCGACTTGCCGCGTCTGAATCTGGTCACCGACGGTACGACCATGGCTGCAGCGGGCCGACGAGCGATGATGAGCAACTCCTTCGCCTTCGGCGGCAACAACATCAGCCTGATCCTCGGAGACGCGTCATGATCGACTGGCCAATCGCCGAATTGCTGCCCCACGCCGGCAACATGATTCTGCTCGACGCGGTTGAGGCCTTCGACGCGGAAAGCCTGGAGGCCAGCCTGCAAGTGAAGCCCACCGGGCTGCTCAATCTGCCCGACGGCAATCTGCCGGCCTGGGTCGGCGTGGAAATCATGGCGCAGGCCGTCGCCGCGTTCGCCGGCTGTCAGTCACGCCTGGCCGGGCTGCCGGTCGAGCTGGGTTTCCTCCTCGGCACCCGCAACTATCAATGCAATGTCGAGCACTTCCCGGCCGGCGCCACGCTGCGCATCCGTGCGCTGCGCTCGCTGCAGGATGACAACGGCATGGGCGTGTTCGAATGCCATCTCGACGGATCCGACATCCATGCCGAGGCGCGTCTCAACGTGTTCCGCCCGCCCAAGGTGGCGAGCTATCTTCAAGAGCCCACTCCATGAGCAAAACCATTCTCGTCACCGGCTCCAGCCGCGGTATCGGCCGGGCCATTGCCCTGCGCCTAGCCCAAAGCGGCCACGACATCGTTCTACATTGCCGCGCCAGGCGTGACGAGGCCGAAGCCGTGCAAGCCCAGATTCAGGCCATGGGCCGCCAGGCGCGCATTCTGCAATTCGACGTTGCCGACCGCGCGCAATGCCGTGCGCAGCTGGAGGCCGATATCGAAGCGCATAACGCCTACTACGGGGTGGTCTGCAACGCCGGTCTGACCCGCGACGGCGCCTTCCCGGCGCTGAGCGAAGACGATTGGGATCAGGTGTTACGTACCAATCTGGACGGCTTTTTCAACGTGCTGCAGCCGCTGACGATGCCAATGATTCGCCGCCGCCAGCCCGGCCGGATCGTGTGCATCACGTCCGTCTCTGGCCTGATCGGCAATCGAGGCCAGGTCAATTACAGTGCCTCCAAGGCCGGGGTGATCGGCGCGGCCAAGGCGCTGGCGGTGGAACTGGGCAAACGCCGGATCACCGTCAACTGCGTCGCGCCAGGACTGATCGACACCGACATGCTCGACGAACACCTGCCCATCGAGGAGATGCTCAAGATGATCCCCGCCCAGCGCATGGGAACGCCCGAGGAGGTCGCCGGAGCGGTGAACTTCCTGATGTCGGATGAGGCCGGCTACATCACTCGCCAGGTATTGGCCGTGAACGGCGGGCTGTGCTGATGAAACGCGTCGTCGTCACCGGCATGGCCGGCATCACTTCGCTGGGCAACGACTGGTCTTCCATCGAAGCCAACTTCCATGCTAACCGCAGCGGCATCCGGCGTATGGACGAGTGGGATCGCTTCAGCGAGTTGAATACCCGCTTGGCCGGCCCGGTGGATGATTTCGTGGTGCCCTCGCACTGGACGCGCAAGCAGCTGCGCAGCATGGGCCGCGTCTCAAGGTTGTCGGTAAAAGCCGCCGAGCAGGCCCTGCAGCAAGCGGGGCTGCTCGACGATCAGAGCATTCGTGACGGGCGCATGGGCGTCGCCTGTGGCTCGTCCACCGGCAGCACCGAAGAAATCAAGGCCTTCGGCAACATGCTGCTCAATTCGGTCGCCGATGGCCTCAACGCCAACTCCTACATCCGCATGATGCCGCACACCACAGCGGCCAACATCAGCATCTTTTTCGGCCTGACCGGCAGGGTGATCCCCACGTCCAGCGCCTGCACCAGCGGCAGCCAAGGCATCGGTTACGCCTATGAAGCGATCAAGTACGGGCGCCTGCCGCTGATGCTGGCCGGCGGTGCCGAGGAGCTCTGCGCCACCGAGGCCATGGTGTTCGACGCGCTTTACGCGACCAGCCTGAAGAACGATGCGCCGCAGACCACGCCCCGCCCCTACGACAGCGGCCGCGACGGTCTGGTGATCGGCGAAGGCGCCGGCATGCTGGTGCTCGAGGAACTGGAACATGCCCTCGCCCGCGGCGCTACCATTTATGCCGAGCTGGTCGGTTTCGGCAGCAATGCCGATGGCCAGCACGCGACGAAACCCGAGCAGGTGACCATGCGCCGGGCCATGGAGCTGGCGCTAGAAGATGCGGGTTTGCAAGCCGAGGCGATCGGCTACGTCAACGGCCACGGCACCGCTACCGAGCAGGGCGACATTGCCGAAACCCACGCGACTCAGGCGCTGTTCGGTTCGCGTATGCCCATCAGTTCGCAGAAGAGTTTTTTCGGGCACACGCTGGGCGCTTGCGGGGCTCTGGAATCCTGGTTCAGCATCGAAATGATGAACCGCGACCGCTATATACACACGCTCAATCTCGACGAGATCGATCCGCGCTGTGGCGAGCTGGACTATATCGTCGGCTCGCCGCGGACCATGCAGCACGAGTACGTCATGAACAACAATTTCGCCTTCGGCGGCATCAATACCTCATTGATCTTCCGCCGCTGGGCCTGATCGCCGTTCCCCTCACACCCCCAATGCAAGGAGAATGCACATGAAAAAAAACACCTGGATCGGCGCAGCGCTCGTACTCTGCGCTCTGCCCGGCATCAGCCAGGCCCGCGACACCGTCCACTATCTGCCCTTCGATGAAGTGGTCGCTGAAGCCACCGCCGCGGGCCGACTGGACGGCAGCGTGAAGTTCTATCTCGCCAAGCGCCCGGCCGGGACGAAAATCGTCCGCAGCGGCGTCACCACCAGCAAGAAGACCAACGCGTTCAACAAGAGCGACGAAGAAGCCTGCCGCTGGGTACTGCAGTCAGCACTGATCAATCTGCAGAGCGCCGCCAAGGCCGCCGGCGCCAACGCGGTGGTGGACCTCGCCAGCAACTACAAGCACGTCGAGTACAAGGACAGCGAAAAATACGAATGCCATGCTGGTGCGCTCATCGCTGGCGTCGCCCTCAAGGGTAACCTAGCCCAGGTCAAATAGTGACCGCGCCCATGCCAACGGTAATGGGCGCTACAGCTTTGCCAGGCGGCGCGGCGGTCTTCCGGCTGTCGCCGCAACCATCCTTCCGTGCGAACGAATAGCTGACCGGTAAGTCAACAGAAGCAGAACCTGTCCATCATTTCAGGAGCCGCTTCATGTTCGGTAACTCGTCGCATAAATTCGAAGTCAATTACATCTTCCAGAACGACCCACGCGCCCAAATCATCGAATCGGAAGATGAGAGTCTCTCCCAGGGCGAGGCCGCCCGGCGTCTGATCGAGCACCATAATGCCGATGCCGAAAATAGCCTGGTCATGCCCGATGCGGATGCTGAAGAAACCGAGCTGCTACGACAGGCCGAGGTCGTGGGGATCACCGATATCCGCGTAACCCGGCTGGTTCATGAGCATGAGTCGGGCACCACGCCAGGGCATTATCAGCAGCCTTGAAAGCTGCAAGCTGCAAGCTGCAAGTGGTTCAGCTTGGCTGGCACCGCAATGCTGCCAAGCTTTTTCTGCTTTAAATTGAGCTCATGGCTTGCAGCTTATAGCTGCTCTTAGCCGTGGTATTGCGCCGAGAGTTCGTGCACCGACTCGATGAAGGCACCGGCATGAGCCGGATCGACTTCCGGCGTGATGCCGTGGCCCAAGTTGAATACGTGGCCTTCGCCATGGCCGAAGCTGGCCAGGATACGCCCCACTTCGGCGCGGATCGCCTCCGGTTTGGCGTATAGCACGCTGGGGTCCATATTCCCCTGCAGAGCAACCTTGTCACCCACGCGAGCACGCGCGTTGCCGATGTCGCAGGTCCAGTCCAGACCCAGCGCCTCGACGCCGGAGTCAGCCATGGATTCCAGCCAAAGCCCGCCGCCCTTGGTGAAGAGGATCACCGGGACGCGGCGACCGTCGTGCTCGCGAATCAAGCCATCGACGATCTTCTGCATATAGGTCAGGGAAAACTCTTGATAAGCGGCGGCGGAAAGGCTGCCGCCCCAGGAGTCGAAGATCTGCACCGCTTGCGCGCCGGCCAGAATCTGGCCGTTGAGGTAGCTGGTCACCGACTGCGCCAGCTTGTCGAGTAGTGCATGCATGGCCTGCGGATTCTCGTAAAGCATGGCCTTGGACTTGCGGAAGTCCTTGGAGGAGCCGCCTTCGACCATGTAGGTCGCTAGCGTCCAGGGGCTACCGGAAAAGCCGATCAGCGGAACGCGGCCGTTCAGCTCGCGGCGAATGGTGCGCACCGCGTCCATGACATAGCCCAAATCTTTTTCCGGGTCCGGAATCGGCAGCGCCTCGATGTCGGCCAGGCTGCTGACGACTTTCTTGAAGCGTGGACCCTCTCCGGTTTCGAAGTACAGACCCAGACCCATGGCGTCCGGCACGGTGAGGATGTCTGAAAACAGAATGGCGGCGTCCAGCGGATAGCGATCCAGCGGCTGCAGAGTGACTTCGCAGGCCAGCTCGGGATTCATGCACAGGCTCATGAAGTCCCCCGCCTTGCTGCGACTGGCCCGGTATTCCGGAAGGTAGCGTCCGGCCTGACGCATCATCCACACCGGGGTGACGTCGACAGGTTGCTTGAGCAGGGCGCGGAGGAAGCGATCGTTCTTCAAGGCAGTCATGTCTGGGTTCCAGCAAAAGAGTGGCGGCATTGTCGCAAAGCACAAAACAAAAGGCACGGCGAGCGCCGTGCCTTTTGTCTATGGGCTTGATTCAGGTCAGGCGTGCTTGGAGCGCTAGCTGGAAGCGTGGGCCGAAGCCCGAAGCGGTCTTGCTTCCCGCTTCAGGCTTCCAGCTGCGTTTCAAACTTCCAGATAGTCGAGAATCCCTTCAGCCGCCTGACGGCCTTCGAAGATCGCCGTCACCACCAGATCGGAGCCGCGCACCATGTCGCCACCCGCAAAGATCTTCGGGTTGCTGGTCTGGTGCTTGAACTGGCCGATCTCCGGCGCCACGACGCGCCCTTGGTTGTCGGTCTGGATGCCCTGACCTTCGAACCAGTCGGCCGGGCTCGGACGGAAACCGAAGGCGATGACCACAGCATCGGCCGGCAGCACTTCCTCGGAACCGGGGATCGGCTCGGGGCTGCGGCGACCGCGGGCGTCCGGCGCGCCGAGACGGGTTTCGACCACCTTGACGCCTTCGACCTTGCCTTCGCCGACAATGGCGATGGGCTGGCGGTTGAAGAGGAATTTCACGCCCTCTTCCTTGGCGTTCTTCACTTCCTTGCGCGAGCCCGGCATGTTCGCCGCGTCACGCCGATAGGCACAGGTCACGCTTTTCGCGCCCTGGCGGATGGAGGTGCGGTTGCAGTCCATCGCGGTGTCACCACCGCCGAGCACCACGACCTTCTTGCCTTTCATGTCGACGAAGTCTTCTGGGGACTTTTCGAAACCGAGGTTGCGGTTGACATTGGCGATCAGGAAATCCAGCGCATCGTGCACGCCCGGCAGGTCTTCGCCGGGGAAGCCGCCCTTCATGTAGGTGTAGGTGCCCATACCCATGAACACCGCATCGTAATCAGCCAGCAGCTGTTCGATGCTGATGTCCTTGCCCACTTCAGTGTTCAGCCGGAACTCGATACCCATCCCGCCGAAGATCTCGCGGCGACGGCTGAGGACGCTTTTCTCCAGCTTGAATTCGGGGATGCCGAAGGTCAGAAGGCCGCCGATCTCGGGGTTCTTGTCGAAGACCACCGGCGTCACACCGCTGCGCACCAGCACATCGGCACAACCCAGACCGGCCGGGCCGGCACCGATGATCGCGACCTTCTTGCCGGTCGGCTTGACCTTGGACATGTCCGGACGCCAGCCCATCGCGAACGCGGTGTCGGCGATGTACTTCTCCACCGAGCCGATGGTGACCGCACCGAAACCGTCGTTCAGGGTACAGGCGCCTTCGCACAGGCGGTCTTGAGGACAAACGCGACCGCAGACTTCCGGCAGCGTATTGGTCTGATGCGCCAGCTCGGCCGCGGCGAGAATGTTGCCCTCGGAGACCAGCTTGAGCCAGTTGGGAATGTAGTTGTGGACCGGGCACTTCCACTCGCAATAAGGGTTGCCGCAGCCCAGACAACGGTGCGCCTGCTCGCATGCTTGCTGCGGCTTGAAGGGTTCGTAGATCTCGACGAACTCCTTCTTGCGCTGACGCAGCAGCTTCTTCTTCGGATCCTTACGCCCGACCTCGATGAACTGGAAGTCGTTATTCAGACGTTCAGTCATTTCAAAACCTCTTAACAGCAGCGGCGAGCCTCAAGCTACAAGCCGCAAAGACGATCACGGAGCCGCGCCTCGCACCACTCGTGGCTTGAGGCCTGCGGCTTGGAGCTGCTTTTATTGTGGATTCGCTCGGGTGGTCGAGAGCAACGATGCCAGGTTGGCCGCCTTCGGCTTGACCAGCCAGAAGCGCCGCAGGTAGTCATCGAGATCCTCTAGTAACTTCGCGCCCCACGCGCTGCCGGTTTCGGCGACGTACTCTCGCAGTACCTCTTGCAGGTGGCTGCGATGGGCCTCCATCGCTTCACCAGTGATGCGCTGCAGGTTCACCAGTTCGTTGTTCACCCGATCGACGAAGCTGTTGTCCATATCGAGCACGTAAGCGAAACCACCGGTCATACCGGAACCGAAGTTGTAACCGGTCTTGCCGAGCACGCAGACGAAACCACCAGTCATGTATTCACAGCAGTGATCGCCTGTGCCTTCCACCACCGCATGCGCACCGGAGTTACGCACGGCGAAACGCTCACCGGCCGTACCGCTGGCAAACAGCTTGCCGCCGGTTGCGCCATACAGGCAGGTATTGCCGACGATGGCCGACTGCTGCGACTCGAACACACTGCTCTTCGGCGGGGTGACGACCAGCTTGCCGCCGGTCATGCCCTTGCCGACATAGTCGTTGGCGTCGCCTTCCAGATACAGGCTCAAACCGCCTGCGTTCCAGACACCAAAGCTCTGGCCCGCCGTGCCCTTGAAGCGGAAGGTGATCGGCGCATCCTTCATGCCCTGGTTGCCATGTACTCGAGCAATTTCACCGGACACACGCGCACCGATGGAACGGTCGCAGTTGCAGATTTCCAGTTCGAATTCGCCGCCGCTCTTGGCATCGATGGCTGAGCGAGCGAGCTTGACCATTTCTTCGGCCAACAGACCTTGATCGAACGGTGGATTCTTCTCTACTTGGCAGAACTGCGGCTTATCGGCAGGAATGTGATCGCTGCCGAGCAGCGGCGTCAGGTCCAGATGGTTTTGCTTGTTGGTCTCGCCTGGCAACACTTCGAGCAGATCGGTACGGCCAATCAGCTCCTGCAGGCTGCGCACACCGAGCCTCGCCAGCCACTCACGGGTTTCCTCGGCGACGAAGGTGAAGAAATTGACCACCATGTCGACGGTGCCGATGAAGTGATCCTTGCGCAGCTGGTCATTCTGCGTGGCGACGCCGGTGGCGCAGTTGTTCAGGTGGCAGATGCGCAGATACTTGCAGCCCAGCGCGATCATCGGCGCCGTTCCGAAGCCGAAGCTTTCGGCGCCGAGAATGGCGGCTTTGACCACGTCGAGGCCAGTCTTCAGACCACCATCGGTCTGTACCCGGACCTTGCCGCGCAGGTCGTTGCCGCGCAGGGTCTGATGGGTCTCGGCCAGACCGAGCTCCCATGGCGAGCCGGCATAGCGGATGGAGGTCAGTGGCGAAGCACCAGTGCCACCGTCATATCCGGAAATGGTGATCAAATCGGCGTAGGCCTTGGCAACGCCGGCGGCGATTGTGCCGACACCCGGTTCGGCGACCAGTTTGACCGAGACCAGCGCGGCCGGATTGACCTGTTTGAGATCGAAGATCAGCTGAGCCAAATCTTCGATCGAGTAGATGTCGTGGTGCGGCGGCGGCGAAATCAGCGTGACGCCCGGCACCGCATAACGCAGCTTGGCGATCAGACCGTTGACCTTGCCGCCGGGCAGCTGTCCGCCTTCGCCGGGTTTGGCGCCTTGAGCGACCTTGATCTGCAGCACTTCAGCGTTGACCAGATACTCCGGGGTGACACCGAAGCGACCTGTCGCCACTTGCTTGATCTTCGAGCTGCGTTCGGTGCCATAGCGCGCCGGATCTTCACCGCCCTCGCCAGAGTTGGAGCGCGCGCCAATGCGGTTCATCGCCGCGGCGATCGCCTCATGCGCCTCGGGAGACAGCGCGCCGAGCGAGATGCCGGCCGAGTCGAAGCGCTTGAGGATCTGCTCCAGCGGTTCGACCTCTTCGAGCGCCAGCGGCTGCTCCGATACCTTGAGCTGGAGCAGGTCACGCAACATGGCAGCGGGGCGCTGATCGACCAGCGCGGTGTATTCCTTGAAACGGCCGTAGTCACCCTGCTGCACCGCAACCTGCAGCGCCGCAACCACATCAGGGTTGTAGGCGTGATACTCACCGCCGTAGACGAACTTCAACAGCCCGCCCTGCTGGATCGGCTTGCGACTGCTCCAGGCTTGCGCCGCAAGCGCTTTCTGTTCGGCTTCCAGATCGACGAAGCGCGCGCCCTTGATACGGCTGGCAACGCCACGGAAGCTGAGATCGACCACTTCGTCCGCCAGACCCACGGCTTCGAACAACTGGGCACCGCGGTACGAGGTGATGGTCGAGATGCCCATCTTTGAGATGATTTTCAGCAGCCCCTTGGAAATGCCCTTGCGGTAGTGCTTGAACACCTCATAAAGGTCGCCCAGCACTTCGCCGGTGCGGATCAGATCGCCCAGCACTTCGTAAGCAAGGAAGGGATAAACCGCCGTCGCACCAAAGCCGATCAGCACGGCGAATTGATGCGGATCGCGAGCACTCGCGGTCTCGACCAGAATGTTGCAATCGCAGCGCAGTCCGGTCTCGATCAGCCGATGGTGCACAGCCCCCACCGCCAGCGAGGCATGCACCGGCAACTTGCCCGGCGCGATATGGCGATCGCTCAGGACCAGCAGCACCTTGCCGCCGCGTACCGCCTCTTCGGCCTGATCGGCAATGTTGCGCACCGCCGCCTCGAGCCCGAACGATTCGTCGTAGTTGAGATCGATCAGCTGGCGCTCGAAGCCCGGCCGGTCGAGTTCCATGATGGTCCGCCACTTGGCCGGCGAGATCACAGGCGTGGTCAGGATCGCGCGGTTGGCGTGATCGGCGGTTTCTTCGAAGACGTTGCGTTCGGCACCCAGGCAGGTCTCCAGCGACATCACGATGGCTTCGCGCAGTGGATCGATCGGCGGGTTGGTAACCTGCGCGAATTGCTGGCGGAAGTAATCGAACGGCGAACGCACCCGCCGCGACAGCACCGCCATCGGCGTATCATCGCCCATGGAGCCGACCGCTTCCTGGCCCTGCTCGGCCAGTGGGCGCAGCACCTGGTCACGCTCCTCGAAGGTGACCTGGAACATCTTCATGTACTGCTTGAGCTGATCGGCATCGTAGAACGCCGAACCGTGGTCGTTATCGTCCAGGGTCGACTGGATGCGCAGCGCGTTCTGACGCAACCACTTCTTGTAGGGATGTTGGGACTTCAGACGATTGTCGATGTCGTCCGTGTGCAATACCTGCCCGGTTTGGGTGTCGACGGCCAGAATCTGACCTGGTCCCACGCGGCCCTTGGCGATGACGTCCTCGGGCTTGTAGTCCCACACGCCAACTTCCGAAGCCAGCGTGATGTAGCCATTGGTGGTGGTGACCCAGCGCGCCGGACGCAGACCGTTGCGGTCGAGCAGGCAGATCGCATGGCGGCCATCGGTAAGTACCACGCCGGCCGGACCATCCCAGGCCTCCATGTGCATGGAATTGTATTCGTAGAATGCGCGCAGGTCCGGATCCATGGTTTCGACGTTCTGCCAGGCCGGCGGAATGATCATGCGTAGGCTGCGGAACAGATCCATACCGCCGGTGACCAGCAGCTCCAGCATGTTGTCCATGCTCGACGAGTCGGAGCCGGTGCGGTTGACGACCAGCGGATCGAGATTTTCCAGGTCCGGCAGCAATTCGTTGGCGAATTTCAGGCGACGCGCCTGAGCCCAGTTGCGGTTACCGGTGATGGTGTTGATTTCGCCGTTGTGGGCCAGGAAGCGAAACGGCTGAGCGAGCGGCCACTGCGGCATCGTGTTGGTGGAGAAACGCTGATGGAACACGCAAATGGCGGTCGCCAGACGCTCGTCGCCGAGATCGGGATAGAACTGCGCCAAATCGGCCGGCATCATCAGGCCTTTGTAGATGATGTCCTTGTCGGAAAAGCTGCAAACATAGAATTCCCTGTCGGCAGCCAGCGCAACTTCGGCACGGCGGCGCGCGAAGAACAGCTTGATACCGAAGTCGCGCTCGGACAGGCCTTCAGCCGAGACGAACACCTGTTCTATACGCGGCAGACGCTCCAGCGCCAGGCGGCCCAGCACGCTGGTATCGACCGGAACTTCACGCCAGCCAATCAGGGTCAGCCCTTGCGCGGCGATCTGTTCGTTGAAGCAGGCGCGGGCCGCATCGGCCTTGGCCGCGTCCTGGCTGAGAAAGATCATGCCGACGGCATAGAGTGCCGGCAGGTCTACATCAAAATGCTGTTTGGCCATGGCTCGCAGGAACCCATCGGGCTTCTGCATCAGCAGGCCGCAGCCATCGCCGGTTTTACCGTCGGCGTTGATGCCACCGCGGTGAGTCATGCAAGTAAGGGATTGAATGGCTGTCTGAAGCAGGTGATGGCTTGCCTCGCCCTGCATGTGGGCGATCAAACCGAAGCCGCAGTTATCCTTGAACTCTTCAGGACGAAAAAGACCTGCTCTCATAGGCACTCCACCAGCTAAATACGTTGTAAATCAACCCCTTATTGACGGCGCACGGAACCACCCCGTCATACACGTGGGCAAAAGGGGGAGCAGTTTACAAAGCCGGCTAGAACGACACAATTTTTTTTTGCAAGCCCCAAAAAGGTGCATTGCGCACCTTTTTGGGGCGTGTTTTTAGCGAGCTTGAATCTCTTGCTGCACGCTAGCGAAACTCCGCGCCCATGGCTTACCCGACCTCAACGAGGCCGGCAGAGTCTTGATAGCTTCAAGCGCTGCATTGCGGCTGGCAAATGAACCATAAGTAACCACGTATAGCGGCTTGCCCTCATGCTGCTTGACGAAGTACCGGTAGGTTTCACCGTGCTGCTTCACCAACGCCTCGGCGTTACCTTGGTTACGCGTCCCCAGCACCTGTATCAGGTAGTTGGTTTTGGGCTGACTGGCGTACCAGCTCGCTGTAGAGGCAGGCGCACCAGGCTTAGCGACCGCCGGCTGCACCGGCTCGCGAGGCGTCTCGACTGGCGGAGCAGGTTCAACCGCAGGGCGCTGGATCGTGGCGCTATCTGCAGCCGTAGGAGCAGGTGCGGTATTGCGTAACGGCTCGCTGACGTTTGCGGGCTCTTCTTCAATCACGGCCGGTGAATTATCCGACTCCAGGCCGCCGGCAGCGGCAAGAGGTTCGCGGACAATCGGCTGATCAGGCTCGGACTGAACGACCTCGGCTGCGGCGCTTTCGTCACCGCCCGGATCCTCGGTTGACGTTTCCGGCGAACGTGTTTCCGTAGCGCCCCCTGCATCGAGCGGCAAGCTGGTCGTGGCCGGAGCCACTGATTGATCACTGGAGTCACGCATGAACAACGCAATGACGACGACAAGAACGACCGCCGCCAAAGCCAGCAGGTGCTTCATAGGCAGCGGCAGACTCCAGCCAGTCGACTTCCGATTCGCTTTGGACTGCTGCATGGCATCGACGAGCTCGTCGCGTGCCACCTGATTTATCGCACCAGGCCAGCCACCGGAATTCTCATGGATTCGCGAAATCTGGTCTTCGCTGAAACACTCCAGCCCGCCCCCGGCACCTTCCAGGCGCAACGCCAGATATTCACGGGTCTCGTCTTCTTCGTACGGCTGAAGCGCGATCACATGAAAGCGCTCCTCACCCTCGACCAGCGCCTCCAGGCGCGCCACCAAGCCTTGTTCACCAAACAGAAAGACATGCGGCCTGCCTTCGGGGCTACCCTGGGCCAATCGCAACAGTGTCTCGACCGCAGCGCCCGTCAGCCGCTCAGCGTCGTCGACCAGCAGATAGACCTCCTGCCCGGTGAGCGCTAATTGAATGATCTGCGCCATGATCGAGTTGAAGTCGGCCCGCTGGCTGCCAAGCGCCTGCGCGATCTGTTGCAGGACGAGATTGGCATCGAGGGTGTCCTTAGGCGAAATGACCACGCTCTGAACCGCCTGCTTGTTGCTGCTCGCAACGAGCGCCTGGCGCACCAGTGTCTTGCCGCTCCCTTCCGGGCCGGTCACCACCAACAGCAACTGACTGTAGCGGGCCAGATGATGCAATTGCCCTAACACGGGCTTGCGCTGAGCCGGAAAGAACTTGAAGCCTGGCACACGAGCGGCGAAAGGATCGTGACTGAACCCGTAATGGTTCAGGTAGGAATCGTCAGCAGACAAACTGGTCATGGACATCTCTTAAATGTTCGACTCTTGGGCAAGCGCGTCGTAATTGACGTTCAATGTGGCTTCCAGCATCTGACGAGGAAAGTCACCCGTTACTACGGCTTCGCCCAACCGTTTGAGCAGCACCAACCTCAACTTCCCGTTCAGAACCTTCTTGTCGACCGCCATGTGCTGAAGAAAATCCGCGGCGCTCATATTGGTTGGTGGTACGACAGGCAGGCCGGCGCGCGCCAGCAACCGCACGGCTCGGTTACGCTCATTGGCGGCGATCCACCCGAGTTGCCGCGACATTTCGAGAGCCATGACCGTACCCGCCGATACGGCTTCACCATGCAGCCACACGCCGTAGCCCTGATGAGTCTCGATGGCATGACCAAAGGTATGGCCGAGATTGAGCGTGGCGCGAATGCCCGACTCCCGCTCGTCCGCTCCCACCACCCTGGCCTTCGCCGCACAGGAGCGCCGTATAGCTTCGGTAAGCGCCGCATGATCAAGGCTGCGAAGCGAGTCGATATTGTCTTCGAGCCAGCTCAGGAACGGCTCGTCGCAGATCAAGCCATACTTGATCACCTCAGCCAGACCAGCCGATAACTCGCGCGGCGGTAAGGTCGACAAGGTTGCGATGTCGATCAGCACTGCCTGCGGCTGGTAGAAGGCACCGACCATGTTCTTGCCGAGCGGGTGATTGATGCCCGTCTTACCGCCCACGGACGAATCGACCTGGGACAGCAGTGTCGTCGGGACTTGAATGAAATCAACGCCACGCTGGTAGCAGGCGGCCGCAAAGCCGGCCATGTCGCCTATGACCCCGCCACCCAACGCGATGACCGTGGTGTTGCGGTCATGCCTGGCCGTTAGCAATCCATCGAAAATCGACTGCAGGGTCTGCCAGTTCTTGTGCGTCTCTCCGTCCGGGAGGACCACAGAAGTGACCGAATAATCAGCGAGACTGCGCGAAAGCCGGTCAAGATAAAGCGGCGCAACGGTATCGTTGGTAACGATCGCAACTTGCTTGCCACGAATGTGACGGGACAACAGATCACCACGATCGATGAGCTGCTCGCCAATGAATATCGGATAGCTTCGCTCGCCGAGATCGACATGTAGAGTCTGCATAGGGGCCCCACGATTAAAGGGAGCTAGGATAACGCAGATCGACCCAGGCTTTCACGAGGCGCTAGAGCTTGAAGCTGCCCAATGATTTCCACCACGACCAGGCGTGGGGGACGCTCATCCGTCTGGACCACAATGTCCGCGATTTCACGGTACAGCGGATCCCGCACAGCCATCAGATTGGTGAGAATCTCGCGGGGATTGGACGTCTGCAACAGCGGTCGGTTGCGGTCCCGAGAGGTGCGGTCGAGCTGCTGCTCAACCGATGTACAGAGGTAAATTACCCGCCCGCCAGCACATAACACCTGACGATTGTCCGCTCGAAGCACCGCACCGCCGCCAGTTGCCAGCACTACGCCGTCTATCTGGCACAATTCCTTGATAGCGACGTGCTCCCTTTCACGGAAGCCCTGCTCTCCCTCGACATCGAATATCAGCGGGATGCTTGCACCGGTGCGTTGTTCGATCTCCTTGTCGGAATCCCGAAAAGGGAGGCGAAGCTCCTTGGCGAGCAGTCGCCCGATGGTGCTTTTGCCAGCCCCCATCGGGCCCACGAGGATGATGTTTTCAACCAAATCAGCGATTCACTGCGATAGCCTGATGATTCAGGATTCTAGGTGTTAAGAAGACCAGCAGCTCAGACTTAGCATCCGTCACTACGTCGCGGCGGAACAAGCGCCCAAGATAAGGTACATCACCCAGAAACGGAACCTTGTCGACGCTTTTCGACTGGCTGTTTGAGAATACACCACCGATCACAACAGTTTCTCCATCGTTCACCAGTACCTTGGCGTTGACTTCGTTCTTATCGATTGGTGGAACACCGTTCACTGCGTTGCGGAAGTCTGGTGCATCTTTAGTCACCTTGACCTCCATGATGATACGGTTATCCGGCGTGATTTGAGGCGTAACTTCTAAGGATAGGGCCGCTTCTTTAAAAGAAGTGCTAGTCGCGCCGCTGGAGCTGGCCTCCTGATAAGGGACTTCCGTACCTTTCAGAATCTTCGCTGTTTCTTTGTCCGCTGTCATGACCTTCGGCTGGGATACCACCTCTCCATTTCCGGTTTTCTCCATAGCAGAGAGCTGAAGATCCAATAAGAGGTGATCCGAAATAAAGCCAATGCCGACACCGGACGTGCTGTTTAGTACCCCCATGTCGACAAAAGGTACCGGCGCCGTTCCCTCTTCAAGAGTATAATTACCGACCTCTTTCGTGCCCGGCGGCCTCAAAATCCCATCATCGTCGAAGGCTCTAGCGCCATCCTTCCCGTAGGCACTCCATTGATCGTTCACTACGTTACCACCCCAACGAACCCCAAGCGCCTTGTCGTACCCAACGTTTGCCTCAACGATTCGAGCCTCAATCATGACCTGTCGAACTGGGATATCCAGCTGAGTTACGATGCGACGTAATTCATCCAGACGCTCTTGGGTCTGGTAGGCGATTATATTGTTCGTACGATCGTCAACCGCGATGGAGCCGCGCTCGTCAGCCTGCGCATCAACCGCAGTTACCGACTGAAAGAGCTTCGCAATATCCGCTGCCTTGGCGTAATTGACCTGTACTACTTCTCGGCGAAGAGGGGCCAGCTCGGCGATCTGCCGCTTGGATTCCAACTCCTGACGTTCACGTGCAGCGATCTCGTCCGCTGGCGCTACCAGCAGCACGTTGCCAACCTGACGCTTGTCGAGCCCTTTTGTTTTCAACACCAGATCCAGCGCCTGATCCCACGGCACGTTCTGCAGGCGCAGCGTGATATTGCCTTGCACGGTATCGCTGGCGACCAGATTCAGATCGGTGAAATCCGCAATCAACTGGAGAACCGAGCGGACATCAATATCCTGGAAATTCAGCGATAGCTTCTCTCCGGAATAGGTGAAGTGCTCGGCCTTGCGCTTCTCGGCGTCGGATTCGCTAAGCGGTTTGACGCTGATGGTCAGTTTGTCGTCGGTCTGGTATGCCAGGTAGTCGTAACGGCCGCTGGGCTCGATGGCGATGTTTGCGCCCTCGGCCTCGCTGCTGGAATCGACGAACTTGACCGGCGTAGCGAAATCCTGCACGTCTAGCCTGACACGAAGCGACTCCGGAAGCTGCGTCTTGGCGAATGAAACCCGGATTTTGCCGCCCTGCTCTTCGATGCTCGGACTGATCGACGGGTCCGACAGTGTGATGATGACGTTACCGGCCCCATCTTCCCCACGACGGAAATCGATGTTACTGATCGCCTTGCCCGCAGCCACGGACGCGGTCGGTTTTGACTTGTTTAGCGGCGCCACCGGAGCGGCCGCTACAGCCGCGGTTGCTACGCCGCTTTCACCGAGCACGACGAATAAGTTGTTTCCGTCTACCCGAGTCGAATAAGGCACCAAGGAAGTGAGGTTTACGATGAGCCGCGTGCGACCTTGAGCCTCGACTACGGTCACACTGCGCGCATTACCGACACCAAGCTCGTGGTTTTTGGATTTCAGCTTGCTGGAAACACCTGGCAGGTCGAGCGCGATCCGCGCGGGCTGGTCGAGCGTATAGCCCCGCGGGGTGGGCACAGGCTCATCGAAGGCCAGTTTCAGCTCAACGCGGTCACCGGGCAGCGAAGCGACATCGAATGCATTGAGGTTCGCCGCCAGCAGCGCGGGCGAAATCATCGCCGCCAGCAGGGACAAGCCGAGACGAGAGAGAGTGGTATTCATAGAAGGATTCCGTTGTGCAGACCGGTAAAGGTTTTCCATTTTTGCCATGACTCAAGAACGCTCTTTCAAGGTCAGGCTGCGCGGGCGCTCAAGCCAACCACCCTCTCCGTCCGGAACGATTTCGAGCACATCCACCTCGGCTTCGCTGATATCAACGATACGGCCATGGTTGCGCCCCAGATAGTCACCGACCTTGACTCGGTGAACCCCGTCACCACCTTTGATCAAGGCGTATCTCCCAGCATCATTGGTCAATGTTCCGACCATGACGAAGTTTTCGATATTGAACTCTTCGAGGAACTGCTTGATGCGAGTCTCGTCAGGCCGAATGTCTTTCGACCCTTTTTGCCGCTGGGTCAGGTCGATCTTCATTGGCGGCTGAAATGGATGCCGCAGCGAGGCCGCGCTATAGGTGAAGGCCTCGTATGGCAAGAACGCTGGCAATGGCTCGATCGTTCCTTTCGGCTTGGCCCGCACGTCGTCCATGTAAGCGCGCAGATCCTCGAAGTCACTGCTGACGCCACAGCCATTCAGAAAAACTAGAGCCATGCCCAGTGCAATATTTCGGGCTCCATTCATTTCTGCAGCCCCTTGTCGTTGTAGCGGTAGGTCTTGGCCAGAATGCTCATGTGCAGCTTGGAAGAAGAATCCTTGCTGAGAGGCTTGATCTCGAAGTCATGCAGGGTGACGATCCGCGGCAGGCTCGCCACTCCACTGACAAAAGTCGCAAGATCGTGGTAACCGCCAACCACTTTGATCTGTATCGGCAGTTCGATGTAGAACTGCTGGGTAACTTCTGGCTGCAGCTTGATTTCTTCGAACTCGAGCCCGCTACCCAAACCGGTATGAGTGATGTCTTCAAGCAAGCCTGGAACTTCGGTGTCGCTGGGCAGCTGGCGTAGCAACGCGCCAAACGACGCCTCCATTTCCACCATCTGCGCCTTGTAAGCCTCAAGGTTCGCAGCCTGGAACGCTTTCGAAGAGAACTGCTGCTTCAAGGTCTCCTCTTGAGCCTTCTGCTGATCAAGTCCGGCCTGCAGATCGCTGAGATGAAAGTAATAGCCCCCTCCGAGCAAAAGAACCATCAGCAGTATCGCGGCGATAACCTTCACCGCGGCGGGCCATGAGCCCAAGTTATTCATATCCAGGTCGGCGAGATCGACGCTGCGCAGGCTTTCCAGAGAACTAGCCAGACTCATGGCTTATCTCCTTCAGCAGCTGCGGCCGGCTGCGTCTGCTGCACCGTTAGCTGGAACATGTTCTCCTGATCCACTGCACCAGCAGTGACAGCTTTCACTTCGTTGAGGTTTGGCGCTTCCAGCCATTCAGATCCATCCAAATTGCGCATCAGGTTTGAGACCCGGTTATTGGATTCCGCGCCGCCAACGATGGCGATGTTCTTGCCGGTCATTTTCAGCTCGGTGAAATACACGCCATCGGGAAGCGTACGTACCAGTTGATCGAACACCCTGCCAATGATGGGGCGATTGCCCTGCAGGTCCTGAATGATCTTCATACGTTCGAGCAATTGCTGCCGACGCTCACGCAACTCTTTGATCTCGGCGATTCGCGCATCCAGAACGGCAATCTCCTTGCGGACGAAGTCGTTCCGCGCGTTCTGCCGCTCGATGGCGTGATTGAGGTACTGATCTGCGAGAAACAACAGGCCCGCCGCCAGGATTGCAACGCCGGCGAGGGAAACCAGAAAGCGCTGCTTACGCTCTTCGCGAAGCTGCTCTCGCCAGGGTAAAAGGTTGATCCGGGCCATCAGTCGAAACTCCTCAAGGCCAACCCACAGGCAATCATTAGCGATGGCGCATCACTAGCCAGTGCACCCGCGTTAACCTTGCCGCTCAAAGCCATATCGGCAAAAGGGTTGGCGACTAAAGTCTGGGTTCCGATTTTCTGCTGAATCAACCGATCCAGTCCGGGGATTGAAGCCGTACCGCCCGCCAAAAGGATGTAGTCCACATCATGGAACTGCCCAGCAGCGAAGAAGAACTGCAGCGAGCGTGAAACCTGCTGAACAACCGCCTCTTTGAACGGTTGCAACACTTCACTGTCATAGTCGTCTGGAAGGCCTCCCTGCTTTTTGGCCAGGCCGGCCTCTTCCATCGAAAGACCATAGCGACGCTGGATTTCCTCGGTGAGCTGACGACCACCGAATAGCTGTTCGCGCGTATAGATGGTACGACCGTTATGCAGCACGCTCAGCGTGGTCATGGTCGCGCCGATATCCACGAGTGCCACTGTCAGCTCATCATGACCAGCGCCCAATTGCGGCGCCAATAGATTGTAAGAACGCTCCAGCGCATAGGCTTCGACATCAACGACCTTGGCCGTCAACCCCGCAAGAGCGAGCGCCGCCTCGCGAATCTCCACGTTCTCCTTGCGGCACGCGGCCAGAAGCACTTCGACGCGTCCGGGAGAACGAGGCGCAGCACCCTGCACTTCGAAATCGATCGCGACCTCTTCCAGCGGATAAGGAATGTACTGGTCCGCTTCGATCTTCAGCTGGTTTTCCAGATCGTCATCAGACAATCCGGCTTCCATCTCGATGCTCTTGGTGATGACTGCCGAGCCGGAAACAGCTACGGCCGCCGACTTGACTCCGGTTTTGGCCTTAGCCAACAACCGAGTCAGCGCCTGACCTACACCTTCGAGTTCAGCAATGTTCTTTTCCACCACGGCATTTGGCGGAAGCGGTTCGACCGCATAGGACTCAACCCTATATCGGGAGCCTGAGCGGCTTAATTCGAGTAGCTTGACGGACGTCGAACTGATGTCGATCCCAAGCAGCGTGTTCGCTTTCTTAGTGAAGAGCCCTAGCACGGCCGATTTCCTATCTTTATCCGCCACTTACGGATTAATTATGTTTGTCCGCATTAGATAACAGCCTTGACAGAAGCGCAAATGGCTCCCCGGCAAAAAAACCGCTTATAATGTGAACGGTTTTTCCTTTCAGCATCGTCTGCGGCTTACACCTCATTCCCCACCCTGGATTCAAAGAACCCCGATGCGTTTTCTGAAGTTTTTCCTATGGTCGTGCCTGGCTATTTTCTGCGGGCTTTTGCTCAGTTTGAGTGGCGCTTTCCTGTATCTCAGCCCCAACTTGCCGTCGGTCGAATCGCTGCGCAGCATCCAGCTTCAGATACCGCTGCGCGTCTATAGCAATGACAACAAGCTGATCGCCGAGTATGGCGAAATGCGTCGCTCCCCTATCGACTTCGACGAAATACCCAAAGACTTTATCGCCGCGCTGTTGGCCGCCGAAGACGATAACTTCGCTAACCATTATGGCGTCGACGTGAAAAGCCTGATGCGCGCTGCCACGCAATTATTGAAAACCGGCCAGATTCAGACCGGCGGCAGCACCATTACCATGCAGGTCGCAAAAAATTACTTCCTGACCAGCGAGCGGAGCTTTTCGCGCAAGATCAACGAGATACTCCTTGCACTCCAGATTGAAAGAGAGCTGAGCAAGGACGAGATTCTCGAGCTGTACGTCAACAAAATCTATCTAGGCAATCGCGCCTATGGCATCGAGGCCGCAGCCCACGTCTACTATGGCAAATCAATGAGCGAGCTGAGTCTGGCGCAAATGGCCATGATCGCGGGCCTACCCAAGGCGCCATCGGCTTTCAATCCCCTGGCCAACGCTGAACGCGCCAAGGAGCGGCGTGACTGGATTCTGGGCCGGATGTATCGACTGGGAAGAATAGACGAGGCGCGCTACCAACAAGCACTGGCGGAAGTTGTCGACGCGTCCTATCACGGCTCCTCTCCCGAACTCAACGCCCCTTATATAGCCGAGATGGCGCGCGCTGAAATGGTGGGCCGCTTCGGCAGCGCAGCCTACACCGACGGTTTCCGCGTTTATACCACCACAACCAGCGAACGCCAGATTGCCGCCAATGAGGCTCTGACACGGGGCTTGATCGAATACGACCAGCGTCACGGCTATCGTGGTCCGGAGGCTCAGCTGGCAGGTACTGATCGTGAAGAATGGCTGAAAGAACTGGGCACTTATCGCAGCCAGTCCGGCCTGCTACCCGCTGTAGTCAGTGCGATTTCAAAAGACGCCATCAAGGTCATCCTTCGTGACGGCAGCGAGCGGAGCATCGGATGGGAGAGCATGAAGTGGGCCCGCCCGTTCATCAACAGCAACAGCCTTGGG
Organism: Pseudomonas sp. CBC3; assembly: GCF_037967085.1. Taxonomy (NCBI): domain Bacteria; kingdom Pseudomonadati; phylum Pseudomonadota; class Gammaproteobacteria; order Pseudomonadales; family Pseudomonadaceae; genus Pseudomonas; species Pseudomonas sp. CBC3. The sequence goes on along the minus strand of NZ_JBANEO010000001.1, from coordinate 1,461,894 downwards.
CCGCAACCCAAAGCCCCATCGGATGTAGTCAACGTTGGGGACGTGATCCGCGTCAGCATCACGGGTGATGAAACGCTGTTCACCCAAGTGCCTCAAGTGCAGGGCGCCCTTGTATCTATCGACCCTATTGATGGCTCTATCGAAGCCTTGACCGGCGGCTTTTCCTTTGGCCAAAGCAATTACAACCGTGCCATCCAGGCCAAGCGCCAACCTGGATCCAGCTTCAAACCCTTCGTCTACAGCGCGGCACTGGATGCCGGATTTACCCCCGCAACCCTGGTAAACGACTCACCTATCGTCTTTGTCGAGGAAGGCCTCGATCGCGTTTGGCGCCCAAAGAATGACAACAACACGTTCCTAGGTCCGATACGCCTGCGCGAAGCCCTGTACAAGTCGCGCAATCTGGTTTCGATTCGCCTTCTGCAAACCCTGGGCATTCCCTACACGGTCGATTACATCAAGCGCTTTGGCTTCAAAGGCGAGGACCTGCCCCCGAACCTCTCGCTCGCACTTGGCACCGCAACCCTGACCCCCATGGAAGTAACCATCGGCTGGACCGCTTTCGCCAATGGTGGTTACAAGATCGAACCCTACCTGATCGAGCGGATCGAGGATCGAGACGGCAAGACCATATTCGAGGAAAATCCTGTGCGCGCGCCGCAACGCAGCGCCGCTCAAGTGGAAGATAGTGAAGCACAAGTGACCACTTACGCTCAGAGCGACGCCCCGCCGATGGGTACATCGGAGCTAGACACGCAGCAACCGCTGCATGCCGAGCAAATCATTGACGAGCGCACCGCGTACATCATGACCAGCATGCTGCAGGACGTTATCAAGCGCGGCACGGGCAGAAAGGCGCTGGCGATGGGACGTAGCGATATCGCCGGGAAGACCGGCACCACAAACGAGTCCAAGGACAGCTGGTTTTCCGGCTATAACGCGGATATCGTGACAACGGTCTGGGCCGGCTTCGATCAGCCACAAACGCTTGGTCGGCGGGAGTACGGAGGAACGGTGGCGCTGCCTATCTGGATCGATTACATGAGTTCGGTACTGGAAGGCACTCCCGAGCATGCACCTGCCGAGCCCGAAGGAATCCTGACACTGCGGATCGACCCGAAAAGCGGCCGCGCAGCTTCTCCGGGCACACCAGATGCCTATTTCGAAATCTTTCGAAGTGAAGACTCACCGCCCAACATGGATGACGAGATCATTCCTGGCTCCACGTTGCCCGGCAGTCCGCTACCTGCGTCCGAAGCCGCACCCATCGACCTGTTCTAACCCACCAGAACGGCTCAGCTGTGACAGCGACTGAGCTATTCAGATCTTTAAGGCAATTCTTCTCCATTAAAAAGCAGCGCCAAATAAAAACCCCGACCGAAGCCGGGGTTTTTTCATGCTGCAAGCCCCGCCAAAGCGGGGCCATGCCAGACCTAGTCAGACATTGAACACGTCGTCGACCGATTTGAGCGGATAGTTCGACGGGTACGGCAGGGTCGCCACGCCACTTTCGATCGCCGCCTTGGCCACCGCATCGGAAACGAGGGTAATCAAGCGTGGATCCATCGGCTTCGGAATGATGTATTCACGACCGAACTGCAGCTGCTCTACGCCATAAGCGGAGGCTACTTCAGCCGGAACCGGAAGTTTGGCCAAGTCTCGCAGCGCCAGCGCGGCGGCGATCTTCATTTCCTCGTTGATGCGCGACGCACGAACGTCCAATGCCCCACGGAAAATGAAAGGGAAACCCAGCACATTGTTGACCTGGTTCGGGTAATCCGAGCGCCCCGTCGCCATGATCACATCGGAACGTGTCGCGCGTGCCAGTTCCGGGCTGATCTCAGGATCCGGGTTCGAGCAAGCAAAGACTACCGGGTTCGCCGCCATGCGATTGAGTCCTTCAGCGCTCAGCAGGTTGGCGCCAGACAAACCAACGAAGACATCCGCGCCATCGAGCGCATCATCCAGCGTGCGCTTGTCGGTTTCGTGAGCAAATACAGCCTTGTACTGGTTTAGGTCGTCGCGGCCGGCATGGATGACACCCTTGCGATCGATCATGAAGATGTTCTCGATCTTCGCACCCATGCTCACCAGCAACTTCATGCAGGAAGTCGCCGCAGCGCCCGCACCGAGGCAGACAATCTTGGCCTGTTCCAGCGTTTTGCCGGCGATTTCCAGTGCGTTGAGCATGCCCGCCGCGGTAACGATGGCAGTACCGTGCTGGTCATCATGAAACACCGGGATGTCGCACTGCTCGATCAGCGCGCGCTCGATCTCGAAGCATTCCGGGGCCTTGATATCTTCCAGGTTGATGCCACCAAAGGTGATGGAGATGCGCTTGACCGTATCAATGAAGGCCTGCGGGCTTTCCGCATCGACTTCGATATCGAACACGTCGACGCCGGCGAAGCGCTTGAACAGGACACCCTTGCCTTCCATAACCGGCTTGGATGCCAACGGCCCAAGGTTGCCAAGGCCAAGAATCGCGGTGCCATCGGAAATCACAGCGACCAGATTGCCTTTACCGGTGTATCGGTAAGCCAGCTCCGGGTCACGGCCGATTTCTCGTACCGGCTCTGCTACGCCAGGGCTGTAGGCCAATGCCAGGTCCCGAGCGGTGGAAGTGGGCTTGGTCAACTCGACGCTCAGCTTTCCCGGACGGGGCTTGGCGTGGTATTCGAGCGCGGCTGTTTTCAGGTCAGTCATGGGGCATTTCCGCTTGTTTTTTCTGGGACAGACAGGCCGCCGAGCATACGCCAAGACTGATCGCCGTCACAACCCAATGGAAAAAGCTGACTGTCAAGTGCTCGCTCTACGACCTTCAGATGACAGGCGAGCAACGATCCCCATACCCTCCTGCACCGCGCGAAAAACGCGTCAGGGCAGCGGAGCGAGCATCGATGGATGGCTTATTCTCAGCAACCAGCGCGCCTGCTGCGACAAATTCGCGCGCCCCTTGCGATCGACCACCCAACCCCTTGCCTCGATCTCTTTGCCGGGCAGGTCTTTCAATGAATCGTCAAACCCCGCAACGGCATCGCGCGGAATCTGCAGGACCAATGGGCCGTCCAGTTCCAGCCAGACGCCACCCCGATTCATCTCCAGCCGATCGACACGTGCCCGGACCAGCGCAAAACCGCCATGGCGTAAACGCTCCGTCGAGATTACCGGAGATCGGCGCCATACCCCCTCGCCAGCGGAGCGGGCCTGACGCTCTACAGCTCGGTGGCAATCGGCCAACAAGCTATTGGGCGCGATAGCCACAAAGAAACCCAGCCCTTCGGCAAGCAGCACAGCTTCCAGGTTCTCGCCGCGATCGTTGAAGGCATGGGCCAGAAGACGGCCGTAGTGATCCCGAGCCTGTTGACCGAGGCGCAGATCCAACCGCCCACCGCTGGCTTTCACCAATGCCTGCAGTCGCTGCCGGGCCGCATCCGCGAAAGGCTCCGCACTGCGTCCCTTGCGGCCCATCTCGGGCGCATTCACGCCAATGAGGCGCACGTTGCGCCCATCGGCCAGGCGCAACGTATCGCCATCGATGACCGCCGCCACCTTTACGCGTGACAGCGGACCACTGACGGGACAGAACGCCTGCGCCTGCAGGCTGAAAATGGCACAAACGAAAAAGGCGCCCACCAGGGACGCCTTTTTCAGTTGCTCGGAAAACCTAATGGGATTTCCGTCGCAGCGACAGCTTACTTGGCGCCGAACACACCGAAACGCTGCTTGAAGCGGTCGATACGGCCGCCGGTATCCAGCACTTTCTGCTTGCCGGTGTAGAACGGATGGCACTCGGAGCAGACGTCGATGCTCAGATCTTTGCCCAGCGTGGAGCGAGTCTTGATAACGTTGCCGCAGCTGCAAGTGGCGTCGATTTCAACGTAATTAGGATGGATATCGGCTTTCATGGAAAAATCCTCTAGGACTTGTGCCGCCACCCGACCCTATGTCGAGTACCGCACGGAAGGGCGCGAATGATACCAGAGCCCGATATCGATGCAAGGACAGCTGATCGCCTCATATAGTGCCGATGCGGCCACCCGCCCCGCTCAAGGCATCGCGACACTTCATCGCACCGTATCGTTTAAGATCGGCATTCGTCGCTAAGGACTACCGCGTGCCCCAACCCATACTCCGTCTCGCGCTTCCCTCACCGCTGCGCAGGCTCTTCGACTACCTTCCACCCGCTAGCGTCCCGCCCACCTCGCTGCAGCCAGGCATGCGGCTGCGCGTGCCGTTCGGGCGGCGTGAAATCGTAGGGGTTCTGGTCGAGGTCGTTGATCATAGCGCGGTCCCCGAAGCAAAGCTCAAACCGGCGCTGGAGCTGCTCGATACACGCTCCCCGCTCCCGCCCGCTCTGTTCAGATTGTGTCTGTGGACTGCCCAGTATTATCAGCACAGCTTGGGCGACACCTTCAGTTGGGCACTGCCGGTTCTATTGCGCCAGGGCGAACCCGCCGAGGCAAGACAGGAGCGCTTCTGGCATGTCACCGACGGGGCGCGGCCCGAAGACCCTCGCCTCAGCCGAGCTCCGCGTCAGCGCGAGGCGTTGAGAACCATCGCCCAACATCCCCACGGCGTGGCCCACTCATTACTCACCCAGTTGGAACTGAGCAAGGACAGCCTGGATCTGCTGCTGCAAAAGGGTTTGTTACGCATCGAGACCCGCCGTAGTCATCAGGTTCAGCGCCATCAGGGCAGCTGGCTGCTACAGCCTGAACTGCCGCTGAATCAGGAACAACGCGCCGCGTTCGAAGCCATTCGCGCCGGTCTGAATGGGTTCCAGGTATCTCTGCTGGCGGGCGTCACCGGCAGCGGCAAGACCGAGGTCTATCTGCAGCTGATCCACCAGGTGCTCAAAGCCGGCAAGCAGGCCTTGGTGCTGATCCCCGAAATCAACCTCGGCCCGCAAACCCTGGCCCGCTTTGAGAAGCGCTTCAACGCCCGCATCGCCCTACTGCACTCCAACGTCAACGACCGTGAGCGCCTGGATGCCTGGCTGGCGGCACGGGACGGCGAGGCGGACATCATCATCGGCACCCGCTCAGCGCTGTTCACCCCCATGAAAAGCCCCGGGCTGATCATTCTCGACGAGGAGCATGACGCCTCGTATAAACAGCAGGAAGGCCTGCGCTACCACGCCCGTGATCTGGCAATCGTCAGAGCACGCCAGGAGAATCTGCCGGTTCTGCTGGGGTCGGCCACACCCTCACTGGAAAGCCTGCACAATGCCCACAGCGGCCGCTACGCCCTGCTAAAGCTGACCCAGCGCGCTGGCGATGCGCAGGCGCCGCGCTTTCTGCGCCTGGATGTGAAAAGTCGGCCGCTGGACTCGGGCATCTCCGGTCCGCTGCAGCAGGCCATGGCCCAGACACTCGCTGCCGGGCAACAGGTTCTGGTATTCCTGAACCGCCGCGGCTTCGCCCCATCGCTGCTTTGTCACGATTGCGGCTGGCTCAGCCAATGCCCGCGCTGCGACGCCAGAATGACCCTGCATCAGCGTCACAACGAGCTGCGCTGCCACCACTGCGGCCACACCGAGCGCCCGCCGCGCAGCTGCCCGGATTGCACCAGCGTGGATCTACGCCCCGTTGGTACCGGCACCGAGCGCGCCGAAGAACGATTGGGCATCATCTTCCCGGACTACCCGGTGCTGCGCATCGATCGCGACAGCACTTCACGCAAGGGCTCGATGGAGCAGCTGCTGGCCACCATCAACCGTGGCGAACCTTGCCTGCTGGTCGGCACCCAGATGCTTGCCAAGGGTCATCATTTTCCTCGAGTCACGCTGGTCGCCATCCTCGACGCCGATGGCGGGCTGTTCTCGGCTGACTTCCGTGCCAGCGAGCGCATGGCCCAGCTGATCGTGCAGGTAGCCGGTCGCGCGGGCCGCGCCGAAGAGCCCGGCAAAGTCATCATTCAGACACACCTTGCCGATCACCCGCTGCTGGTCCAGCTCACCGAACAAGGCTATTTCGCCTTTGCCGATCAGGCGTTGAGCGAGCGCCGTGCCGCCGGCCTGCCGCCATTTAGCCATCTGGCTCTGCTGCGTGCCGAGGCGACGAAGTCCGGTCAGGCCGAAGAATTCCTCGATCACGCCTGCCATGAGGCCGAACAGCTCATGGCGCAGCTCGGCCTCAGCGGTATCGAACTGCTGGGACCGGTGCCTGCACCGATGGAACGCCGCGCGGGACGCTTCCGCGCCCAGCTGTTGCTGCAAGCCAATGCCCGCGCGCCTCTGCACAAGCTAATGAGCGCCTGGCTGCCAATGGTCGAGCAACTTCCGTCCAGTCGCGCGGTGCGCTGGTCGCTCGATATCGATCCGATCGATTTGTTCTAACCCAAGCTGCTTCTTCCATCGTCCAGCCTGAATCACTTGTTCCGCTTTTGGCTTCCGCTTGCAGCTGGTGGCTTGTCGCTTGCCGCTGCTCTTATAATGCGCAGTTTTCGACCAAAGCCTCCGGGCCGACCGAGCAAACGATGAAAGACAGCATTCGCCACCTGATCCAGCAAGCCCTTAACCGCCTCACCGCTGAAGGGGTGCTGCCTGAAGGATTGAGTCCAACCATCCAGGTGGAAAACACCCGCGACAAGACTCATGGCGACTTCGCCAGCAACATTGCCATGATGCTGGCCAAACCTGCCGGGATGAAGCCCCGCGACCTCGCTCAGAAGCTCATCGAGTCGTTGCCAGCGGACCCCAGCGTTAGCAAGGTTGAGATCGCCGGCCCGGGCTTTCTCAACTTCTTTCAGAACAGCGCCGCGCTCGCTCAACGTCTTGACGCGGCGCTTGGCGACCCGCATCTCTGCGTCAGCAAGGCAAGTCCAAAGCAGCGAGTCGTGGTTGACCTGTCGTCGCCGAACCTGGCCAAGGAAATGCACGTCGGCCACCTGCGCTCGACCATCATCGGCGATGCGGTGGCGCGCGTACTGGAGTTTCTCGGTGACGAGGTGATCCGGCAGAACCACGTCGGCGACTGGGGTACGCAGTTCGGCATGTTGCTCGCCTATCTAGAGGAAAACCCCGCCGCCGCCGAAACAGAGCTGTCCGACCTGGAACAGTTCTATCGCGCCGCGAAACAGCGCTTCGATGATTCTGCCGCGTTCGCTGATCGAGCCCGCGAACTGGTAGTGAAGCTGCAGGCCGGCGACGCCGACTGCCTGCACCTGTGGAATCGCTTCAACGAGATTTCCCTGTCGCACTGCCAGAAGGTCTACGACCGACTGAACGTCAAGCTCACCCCCGATGACGTAAAAGGCGAAAGCGCCTACAACGCCGAATTGGGCGATATCGTCGAGGCATTGAAAGCCAAGGGGCTATTGAGCGAAAGCAACGGCGCCCAGTGCGTGTTTCTCGATGAATTCAAGAACGCGGAGGGCAACCCGCTCCCGGTCATTGTGCAGAAGGCCGGCGGCGGCTACCTCTATGCCACCACCGATCTGGCGTCCATGCGCTACCGCAGCCAGCAATTGAAAGCCGATCGCGCCCTGTACTTCGTCGATCAACGCCAGGCCTTGCACTTCCAGATGGCCTTCGAAGTCGCGCGCCTTGCCGGCTTCGTCAGCAGCGACATGCAGCTCGAACACATGGGTTTCGGCACCATGAACGGTGCCGACGGCCGCCCATTCAAGACCCGCGACGGTGGCACCGTGAAGTTGGTCGACCTGCTCGACGAAGCCGAACAGCGCGCCTACAGCCTGGTGAAGGGCAAGAACCCGGATCTGGACGAGACAGAGCTCCGCCAGATCGCTCGTGCCGTCGGTATCGGCGCCGTAAAATATGCGGACCTGTCCAAGCACCGCACCAGCGATTACAGCTTCAACTTCGAACAGATGCTCAGCTTCGAAGGCAACACCGCGCCCTATCTTCTCTATGCCTACACCCGCGTAGCCAGCGTGTTCCGCAAGCTTGGGACCGGAATGGACGGGCTCACCGGCGAGATACAGCTGCAAGCCGAACAGGAACAGGCGCTGGGCGCGAAGCTTGCCCAGTTCGCAGAAGTCCTGAATGGTGTCGGCGAGAAGGGCGTCCCGCATTTGTTATGCAGCTACCTGTACGATCTGGCCGGGTTGTTTTCGAGCTTCTACGAACACTGCCCGATACTCACCGCCGATAGCGACACTGTGAAGCAGAGTCGCCTGCGCCTGGCCGCGCTGACCGGCAAGACCCTCAAGCAAGGCCTGGAATTGCTCGGCCTGGAAACCCTGGAGCGGATGTAAGTGGCAACCAGGAAAAAACCCACCCCCAAGCGCGGGGCGAGCCGCTATCAGGCGCCCGCCAAAAAACCCGTACCCGGCTGGGTCTGGCTGGTTTGTGGTTTGGCCATCGGCGGTTTCATCATGTTCTTGATGAACCTCGAACCCGGCCGAGACGAGATCAAGCGCACCACGGACACACCCAAGCCTAAGGAGCAACCGAAGCGCTCCACGCAGGCACATGAGCAACCGGTAAAGCCCAAGTACGACTTCTATACGTTGCTGCCTGAGTCCGAAGTGATTCTGCCGCCGGAAGCGCCGAAGCCCGAACCGCCCAAGCCAGTGACGCCCGAAGAAGCCGCCAAGATCGACACGGCGCGGGCGGAAGCTGCGCTGAATGGCCAGGTACCGCCGCCCCCACCGCTGGTGGCCAAGGCGCCGGTTACCCAGTTCTTCCTGCAGGCCGGCTCGTTCCGCAAGCAGCAGGAAGCAGAAAGGGTCAGGGCTCAGATCATCCTGTTAGGCCAGGATGTGCGTGTCGAGAACGTCACCGTTCGCGACGAGGACTGGTACCGCGTCCTGGTCGGCCCCTTCGCCAACCGGGAACAGCTTGGCCAGGCGCAGAAGACGCTTTCTGCAAGCGGCTACAACAATCTGCTGCTTCAGCAACGCCAGGCACGCTGAACCAAGGCGTCGCCCGAGACACACAAGAGCCGCGAAATAGCGGCTCTAGCCTTCCCGCGGCGCGTAAGCGAAGACATCGGCGCGCATCTGCGTCGCGTCCATCCCCGCCTCTACCAGCGCATCCAGCGTGCCGTAGATCATTGCCGGCGAGCCGCTGGCATAGACATGCACCGACTTGAGATCGCTGAAGTCTTCGCATACCGCTTCGTGCAGCATGCCGCAACGCCCCTGCCAGCCACAGACGTCGCTGACCACTTGGTGGAGAAACAGATTGGGCATCTGCCGCCACTCATCCCAGTGGGGTAGCTGATAGAAATCTTCCGGACGGCGCACGCCCCAGTACAGATGCACCGGATGGGCGAAGCCCTCGGCCCGGCAATGTTCGATCAGGCTGTGCATCTGCGCCATGCCGGTTCCGGCCGCGATCAGCACCAGCGGGCCATTCGGGAGTTCGGCGAGATGCGTGTCGCCGAACGGCATCTGCACGCTGACCATCCCTTGGCGCCTGATGAAATCAAGCAAACTGATCGTCGACGGCTCACGTGCCAGCACGTGCAATTCCAGTTCACGTCCACTCCCCGGCGCAGACGCCAGGGAAAAGGCGCTGAATTCACCGTCTTCGCGCTTCAGCAGCAAGTACTGTCCGGCGTGATAGCGCGGCGGCTTGCCTGCAGGCGCGCGGAGCAGCAGCCGAAACACGTCGCCGCCCACGTCTTGGCAACTGATCAACTGGCAGCTGAACGTCCGTACCGGCAGCTCGCCTGGGGCAAGCACGCCGTCCCATAGCAGGACGCAATCCTCTTCAGGCTCGGCCAGGCAGGCGAAAACCTCGCCATGATCCTGACTTACACCACGCTGGCGCACCCGACCATTGACCAGCAAGGCCGCGCAGACCAGACAGTTACCGTTGCGACAGGCCTGCGGGCAGTCGTAGCCCAGGCGCCGGGCAGCGTCGAGTATCAGCTCGCCCCGCTGGACTTCAAGCACGGCACCAGAGGGTTGTAGCGTAACTTTCATCTATGCAAAAACCTGAAATAACGGCTACGGGTCATCAGTCGATGCCCAGCTCAGCCCAGAGTTCGTCGACCCGGCGTTTGACCGCCTCATCCTGAACGATGGCGCGACCCCACTCGCGGCTGGTCTCACCCGGCCACTTGTGCGTGGCGTCGAGCCCCATCTTGCTGCCGAGGCCGGATACCGGAGAGGCAAAATCAAGGTAATCGATGGGCGTGTTCTCGATCATCACCGTATCGCGCTTCGGGTCCATCCGTGTGGTAATCGCCCAGATCACGTCGTTCCAGTCGCGGGCATTGATGTCGTCGTCGGTAACGATCACGAACTTGGTGTACATGAATTGGCGCAGGAAGCTCCACACGCCGAGCATCACCCGCTTGGCATGGCCGGGGTACTGCTTCTTCATGGTCACCACCGCCATGCGGTAGGAACACCCTTCGGGCGGCAGGTAGAAATCGGTGATTTCCGGGAACTGCTTCTGCAGAATCGGCACAAAGACTTCGTTGAGCGCCACGCCAAGGATCGCCGGCTCGTCCGGCGGGCGGCCGGTGTAGGTGCTGTGGTAGATCGCATCGCGACGCTTGGTGATGCGCTCGACGGTGAATACGGGGAAGCGATCCACTTCGTTGTAATAGCCGGTGTGGTCGCCGTAGGGCCCTTCGTCGGCCATCTCGCCGGGATAGATGTGCCCTTCGAGAATGATTTCGGCACCGGCCGGGACCTGCAGATCGCTGCCGCGGCATTTCACCAGCTCGGTGCGGCTGCCGCGCAACAGGCCGGCAAAGGCGTATTCGGAGAGCGAATCGGGTACCGGCGTGACGGCGCCGAGAATGGTGGCCGGGTCTGCGCCAAGTGCCACCGCGACCGGGTAGGGTCGATCGGGATATTTCTCGCACCACTCACGGTAATCCAGCGCACCACCGCGATGGCTGAGCCAGCGCATGATGACCTTGTTGCGGCCAATCACCTGCTGACGATAGATACCCAGATTCTGCCGATCCTTGTTCGGTCCCTTGGTGATGGTCAGGCCCCAGGTAATCAGCGGCGCGGCATCGCCCGGCCAACAGGTCTGTACCGGCAGCGCGGACAAATCGACGTCCTCGCCTTCTATCACCACTTCCTGGCAGGGCGCATCCTTGAGCACCTTGGGCGCCATGCTGATGACCTTCTTATAGATCGGCAGCTTGCTCCAGGCATCCTTGAGGCCTTTCGGCGGCTCCGGCTCTTTGAGAAAGGCCAGCAGCTTGCCGATCTCACGGAGTTCCGAGACTTCCTCGGCGCCCATACCGAGCGCGACGCGTTTGGGCGTGCCGAACAGGTTGCCCAGCACCGGCATGTCGAAGCCGGTCGGATTTTCGAAAAGCAACGCCGGGCCCTGCTTACGCAGAGTGCGGTCACATACTTCAGTCATTTCCAGAACGGGAGAGACGGCGGCCGAAACGCGCTTGAGTTCGCCGCGCTGTTCCAAGCCACTGATAAAGTCGCGCAAATCGCGATACTGCATGCTTGAGCCTCGCATGGGCCGGCAAGTGTCGAGGCGCAGAGTTTAGCCTTGGCGCGGCCGATTCCAAAACCTGCAGACAGACAAAGGCCGGGTTTCCCCGGCCTCGGTGGCACGACCAGACGCTTACTTGCGCTTCATCGACATGAAGAATTCATCGTTGGTCTTGGTGTCCTTGAGCTTGTCCAGCAGGAACTCGATGGCGGCGCTTTCATCCATCGGGTGCAGCAGCTTGCGCAGAATCCAGATGCGCTGCAGCTCCTCTTCGCTGGTCAGCAACTCTTCGCGACGAGTGCCCGAGCGGTTGATGTTGATGGCAGGGAACACACGTTTCTCGGCGATGCGGCGGTCCAGCTGCAGCTCGAGGTTACCGGTGCCCTTGAATTCCTCGTAGATCACCTCGTCCATCTTCGAGCCGGTTTCCACCAGCGCGGTGGCGAGAATCGTCAGGCTGCCGCCTTCCTCGATGTTGCGCGCGGCGCCGAAGAAGCGCTTGGGCTTTTCCAGCGCATGGGCGTCGACACCACCGGTCAACACCTTGCCAGAGCTTGGGATAACAGTGTTGTAGGCGCGCGCCAGACGGGTGATGGAATCGAGCAGGATGACCACATCCTTTTTGTGCTCGACCAGGCGCTTGGCCTTCTCGATCACCATTTCGGCGACCTGCACGTGGCGAGTCGGCGGCTCGTCGAAGGTGGACGCGACCACTTCGCCGCGCACGGTGCGCTGCATTTCGGTCACTTCCTCCGGGCGCTCGTCGATCAACAAGACGATCAGGTGGCACTCGGGGTTATTGCGGGTGATGTTGCTGGCGATGTTCTGCAGCATGATCGTCTTGCCCGCTTTCGGCGGAGCGACGATCAGGCCACGCTGACCCTTGCCGATCGGTGCGCAGAGGTCGATCACCCGGCCGGTCAGGTCTTCGGTGGAGCCGTTTCCGGCTTCCATCGTCAGCCGCTTGTTGGCGAACAGCGGCGTCAGGTTCTCGAACAGGATTTTGCTCTTGGCGTTTTCCGGCCGGTCGAAATTGATCGTATCGACTTTGAGCAGCGCGAAATAACGCTCGCCTTCTTTAGGCGGACGAATCTTGCCGACAATGGTGTCGCCGGTGCGCAGGTTGAAGCGGCGGATCTGGCTCGGCGAGACATAGATGTCGTCAGGGCCGGCGAGGTATGACGAATCCGCGGAGCGCAGGAAGCCGAAGCCATCCTGGAGAATCTCCAGCACGCCATCACCGGAGATTTCCTCGCCGCTTTTCGCGTGCTTTTTCAGCAGAGAGAAAATCACGTCCTGCTTACGCGAACGGGCCATGTTGTCGATGCCCATCTGTTCGGCCATTTCCAGCAGTTCGGTGATGGGCTTTTGCTTAAGTTCGGTCAGATTCATAGAAAGAGATCAGGAAGGATGAAGAAAGCGATTAGCTTTAGAAGCCGCGCAGCAGGATACGAACAGATTCGTTGTGCTTTATGAGGCTGAAGTGCGTCGGCGACGGCATGCAGAGGGCGACGGAAGAAGCGTCGCGGGGCCGAATTTAGCACCGCGCAGACGAAGCGTCCACCCTGCCGCAAGAAAAAAGCCCCCGCATTTGCGGGGGCTTTGGATAGCGGCGCTTCTCTAACTCAGATGTTGCTGTCGAGAAACGCAGCCAGCTGCGACTTCGACAAAGCGCCAACCTTGGTGGCTTCGACGTTGCCGTTCTTGAACAGCATCAGTGTCGGAATGCCGCGAACGCCATACTTCGGCGGGGTTTCCTGATTCTCGTCGATGTTCAGCTTGCAGACCTTGAGCTTGCCCTCGTAATCCTTGGCGATCTCATCGAGTACCGGAGCGATCATCTTGCATGGACCACACCACTCGGCCCAGTAATCGACCAGCACAGGGCCATCTGCCTGGAGCACGTCCTGCTCGAAACTGCTGTCGCTGACATTGTTGATGTATTCGCTCATGGATGTTCTCCAGGGTCAAAACTGAAAGTGACGCCATCATAGCCCGGCTTGATGCGGACCGAAAGTCGCAGCCTGTTACTTGGTCAATCGGGGCACGGCGACGAATTACAAGCCCTGTGGCCGATAATCGGGCCCTACGTGAAGGCGCTGCGCGTTGGCGGATGCCGATGATCATGTCAGGATGTCGGGGTTTTGCACAGAGACCGCGCCATGCCCCCACCAGCCGCCGAACCCTCTCCACTGATCGCCGCCCTCGATCTCGGATCCAACAGCTTCCACATGGTGCTGGCCCGCATCAGCAACGGCGAAATGCGCATCCTTGAGCGGCTCGGTGAAAAGGTTCAATTGGCCGCCGGCATCGATGAGAACCGAATGCTCGACGATGCCGCCATGCAGCGCGGCCTCGATTGTCTGCGCCGCTTCGCGCAACTGGTCAATCATCTGCCTCAAGGCTCGGTGCGTGTGGTAGGCACCAACGCCCTGCGCGAAGCTCGCAATCGAGCGCTGTTCATCCGCCAGGCCGAGACGATCATCAATCATCAGGTCGAAGTGATTTCCGGCCGGGAAGAAGCGCGACTGATCTATCTCGGGGTGTCGCACACCTTCCCGACGGCGCCCGGCAAGCGGCTGGTCATCGATATCGGCGGCGGCAGTACCGAGTTCATCATCGGCGAGGGTTTCGATTCGCTTCTGCGCGAGAGCCTGCAGATGGGTTGCGTGAGCTTCACCCAGCGTTTCTTCCGTGACGGCAAGATCACCGCTGCGCGCTATGCCCAAGCCTACACGGCGGCACGACTTGAGCTGATGAGCATCGAGCATGGTCTGCGCCGGCTCGGCTGGCAGGATACGGTCGGCGCGTCCGGCACCATTCGCGCCATCGGTCTGGCGATCAAAGGCGCGGGGTTGAGCAATGGCCAGGTGACCAGCGAAGGACTGGGGTGGCTCAAGCGCAAGCTGTTCAAGCTGGGCGATGTAGACAGGATCGACATGGACGGCATCAAGCCGGATCGTCGCAGCATTTTTCCCGCAGGCCTGGCCATCCTTGAAGCGGCGTTCGATGCGCTGGAACTCAGCAGCATGGCGCATTCCGAGGGCGCGCTACGCGAAGGCGTGCTCTACGACCTCATCGGCCGCCATCATCAGGAAGACATCCGCAGCCGCACCCTGAGCTTTCTCATGGAGCGCTATCACGTCGACAACGAGCAGGCGGCGCGGGTTGAAAGCAAAGCTCTGGAGGCGCTCGACCAGGTGTCGGCCGATTGGGAGCTAGTCGAGGACTGGCACCGTGAGCTGCTGACTTGGGCTGCTCGGGTGCACGAAGTGGGCCTTGATATCGCGCACTACCATTACCACAAACACGGCGCCTACCTGATCGAGCACTCTGATCTTCCGGGTTTCTCACGTCAGGATCAGCAAATGCTCGCGCTACTGGTGCGCGGGCATCGTCGCAACATACCGAGGCAAAAGTTCGAAGAGCTGAGTGAGGACGGCGTGAAGCTGACCCGCCTCTGCGTGCTATTGCGGTTCGCCATCCTGTTCCACCACATCCGCGGGCCGCAGCAGGCACCGGCGTTCACGCTCAAGGCTGACGACAACAGCCTCGACGTGGCCTTTCCCAGCGGCTGGCTGGAAAACAATCCGTTGACCCAGGCCGATTTCGCCTTGGAAGCGGAATGGCTGAAGCGCATTGATTTCACCTTGACGGTACGCTGAGCGCGCGCCCGATCACGCGGGCGCGCAGCTCAAGCGTCGGCGATCTCACGCACCGGGCGCGTCAGCGCGCGCTCGGGCTACCCAGGCGCTCCAGCAGAGCGCTCTGCACGTTACGCGGGTTCTGGTTGCCACTCGGACTGTTACGCACGTAGCTGCCATCGGGCTGCAGCACCCAGCTCTGGGTATTGTCGGTCAGAAATCCTTCCAGTTCTTTTTTCACCCTCGTGATCAGCTTCTTACCTTCGACGGGGAAGCAGGTCTCGACGCGACGGTCCAGATTGCGTTCCATCCAGTCGGCGCTGGACAGGTAGAGTTTCTCGTCGCCACCGTTGAGGAAGTAAAAGACCCGACTGTGTTCGAGGAAGCGTCCGATGATCGAGCGCACCTGGATGTTGTGCGAGACGCCCAGAATCCCCGGGCGCAAGCAGCACATGCCACGCACGATCAGGTCGATGCGCACGCCCGTCTGGCTAGCCTTGTACAACGCACGGATCATCTTCGGATCGGTCAACGAGTTGACCTTGAGAATGATGTGCGCCGGCTTGCCTTCGCTGGCGTGCTGGGTTTCCTGCGTGATCATGTCAAGCAACGATTTCTTCAGCGTGAACGGCGCGTGCAGGAGCTTTTTCATGCGCATCGTCTTGCCCATGCCGATCAGCTGGCTGAACAGTTTGGAGACGTCTTCGCAAAGCGCATCGTCCGAGGTCAGCAGGCTGTAATCGGTGTACAACCGCGCGTTGCCAGCGTGATAGTTGCCGGTCCCTAGATGAGCGTAGCGGCGCAGTTCGCCGTTTTCGCGGCGCAGGATCAGCATCATCTTGGCGTGGGTCTTGTAACCAACCACGCCGTAGATGACGACCGCGCCGGCCTGCTGCAGGCGGCTGGCCAGCTGCAGGTTGGATTCCTCGTCGAACCGTGCACGCAACTCGATCACCGCAGTGACTTCCTTGCCATTGCGCGCCGCCTCGACCAGCGCATCGACGATCTCCGAGTTGGCGCCGGAGCGATAGAGCGTTTGCTTGACCGCCAGCACGCAAGGGTCCTTGGCCGCCTCGCGCAACAGGTCGATGACCGGCGTGAAGGATTCGTACGGGTGCAACAGCAGGATGTCCTGCTTGCCGACGACGTTGAAGATGTTTTCGCTGTTCTGCAGAAGTTTTGGAATCGCCGGAGTGAAGGGCATGTATTGCAGCTGCGGATGGCTATCCAGCCCTGTGATGCTGAACAGTCGGGTCAGGTTGACCGGCCCGTTCACTCGATACAGTTCGCTCTCGCTGAGGCTGAATTGCTTGAGCAGGAAATTGGCCAGGTGAGGTGGGCAGGTATCGGCTACCTCCAGACGCACCGCATCGCCGTAGCGTCGGGACATCAGCTCGCCGCGCAACGCCCTCGCGAGGTCCTCGACATCCTCGGTATCGACCGAAAGGTCGGCGTTGCGCGTCAGGCGGAACTGATAGCAGCCCTTAACCTTCATGCCGTGGAATAGATCGTCCGCGTGCGCGTGGATCATCGACGAAAGGAATACATGATTGGCGCCCGCCCCACCCACCTCTTCCGGTACGCGGATCACTCGCGGCAACAGTCGCGGCGCCGGAATGATCGCCAGTCCCGAGTCCCGACCAAAGGCGTCGATGCCTTCAAGTTCGACGATGAAGTTGAGACTTTTGTTGACCAGCAAGGGAAACGGATGCGTCGGGTCCAACCCGATCGGGGTGATGATCGGCGCGATTTCGTCACGGAAATAACGACGCACCCAAGTTTTGATCTTGACCGTCCAGTGACGGCGACGAATGAAGCGCACCTGGTGCTCGGCCAGCTCCGGCAGCAGCACTTCGTTGAGGATCGAATACTGCCGGCTGACCTGTTCGTGGACTAGCTCGGAAATCCGCGCCAGCGCCTGATGCGGCTGCAGCCCGTCGGCGCCGGCCTGTTCGCGGGCATAGGTAACCTGCTTCTTCAGCCCGGCGACGCGAATCTCGAAGAATTCGTCGAGGTTGCTGGAAAAGATCAGCAGGAACTTCAACCGTTCCAGCAACGGATTGGACTCATCCAGCGCCTGCTCCAGCACGCGGATATTGAATTGCAGCTGCGACAACTCACGATGGATATAGAGGCTGTTGTCGTCCAGGTTGGGCGCTGGCTGCGGTGCCGGTACGGGCGCCTCCTCCTGCGTCTCCACCTCGGGAACTGGCGCAGCCAGCTCCTCTAGGGGTTGCGCCTCGTTGTTGGCAAGCTGCAATTCGCTTTCGCTGAGTCCCTGGTTGGTCATGGGTCTGCCTCGAAGGGGCTCAGTGCCCCTGTTTCAATTGTTGTGCGGCCTGTTTGGCGAAGTAGGTGAGGATGCCATCGGCGCCGGCACGTTTGAAGGCGGTCAGCGACTCCAGAATCACCGCCTCGCTCAACCAACCGTTCTGGATGGCGGCCTTATGCATCGCGTATTCGCCACTGACCTGATAGACGAACGTCGGCACGCGGAAGGCATCCTTGACCCGCCAGAGAATGTCGAGATAGGGCATGCCCGGCTTGACCATGACCATGTCGGCACCCTCGGAGAGATCGGCGCCCACTTCGTGCAGCGCCTCGTCACTGTTGGCCGGGTCCATCTGATAGGTGTTCTTGCTTCCCTTGCCGAGATTACCGGCCGACCCCACCGCATCGCGGAACGGGCCATAGTAGGCGCTGGCATATTTGGCCGAGTAGGCCATGATGCGCACGTTGTGATGCTCGGCCACTTCGAGCGCCTCGCGGATGGCCTGGATGCGCCCATCCATCATGTCTGACGGCGCCAACACCTGGGCGCCGGCCTCGGCATGGGAGAGCGCCTGGCGGACCAGCGCATCGACCGTCACATCGTTCTGCACATAGCCCTGCTCATCCAGAATGCCGTCCTGGCCATGGGTGGTGAACGGGTCGAGCGCAACGTCGGTGATGATGCCCAGCTCCGGGAACCGCTCACGCAGTGCGCGCGTGGCGCGCTGGGCGATGCCGTCCGGATTCCAGGCTTCGGCCGCGTCCAGGGATTTCTTCTCCAGTGGCGTGACCGGAAACAGCGCCAGCGCCGGAATGCCCAGCGCCACCAATTCCTCTGCCTCTTCGAGCAACAGATCAATGGACAGACGCTCAACGCCGGGCATCGAAGGCACCTGCTCGCGGCGATTTTCGCCATCGAGGACGAACACAGGCAGAATCAGGTCGTCCACGCTCAGCTTATGTTCGCGCACCAGCCGCCGGGAAAAATCGTCACGACGGTTACGACGCAGGCGAGTAGCGGGAAACAATCGATTGGCAGGAACGAAACTCACAGCGAACTCCTGGCCCGCAGAACGGGCGAATATGACGTTTATAGGCCGACTTCGTGACCGATTGATGACAGCGCCGTTAAACGACGCCGCGCGTTGCCCTCATTGTCGCCAGCCGAAGCAGGCACTGCCAGTGCTTTGATCGGGCAACCGTCTGGCTGAAAGCCTGCGCGCAAGCCCCGGCTTCGACTGAACACCAGTCCTGGCGAGGAATCCAACAGTACAACCGGCTGCCGTTGAAGCTCGTGTAAAAACTGGCGAATGAGTTTTGCATGCGGTCTGTCAGCAAAATGCGCCGCCAGAACTGAACCGCTAGCTTTTAATTCAGGCCACCGGGTACGGGCTTACCTTTGAACCCCGCCAGGGATTAGCATCGAAGACTTTCGCCCGGCGTCTTCCGGGCCGCTGAATCTGACCAGGAGTATCCCTATGAACAAAAAAGTCGCCGTGATCCTTTCCGGCTGTGGCGTCTACGACGGTTCGGAAATCTACGAGAGCGTGATCACCTTGTTGCGCCTGGACCAACGCGGCGCAACGGTTCGCTGCTTCGCGCCGAACATCGCGCAGATGCATGTGATCAACCATCTGACCGGCGACGAGATGCCGGAGAGCCGCAACGTACTGATCGAATCCGCCCGCCTGGCTCGCGGCGAAATCAGCGATCTGCGCGAGTTGAATGTGGACGAGTTCGATGCGCTGATCATGCCCGGCGGCTTTGGCGCGGCAAAGAACCTCTCCGATTTCGCCACTCAGGGCGCCGCCAGCAAGGTCCTCCCGGATGTGCTGTCAGCGGCTCAGGCGTTTGCGAAAGCCGGCAAGCCGGTTGGCATGATGTGCATCGCACCCACCATGGCGGCACAGATCTTCGGCGCTGGCGTAGTCTGCACGCTGGGCAATGACGACGATCCCGCCGCAAGCGCAGCGCGCGAAATGGGCATCGAGCACCAAGCCTGCGAGGTCACCGAACTCGTCGAGGATTCCAGGCACAATCTGGTGACGACCCCCGCCTACATGCTCGCGCAATCAATCAGCGAAGCGGCGTCGGGCATCTACAAACTAGTCGACCGAGTGCTGGAGCTCACCCACAAGTAAGCACCAGGCTCACCCCCCTCATCCCGAGCTCAGGCTCGGGATTTTCGTTCGGCCTATGGCTATACAGCCAATCGTACCGGCGCTCCCGCCGCCCCCCTGTTCATTCCTGCCTCGCTACGGCAGTTTTGGCCGATCTGACAGAGGCCGAACTCATGCCCCACACACCCGACACCATCGAAGAGCAGCAACAAGCCGTGCGCCAGCTCTTCGAGCGCATTCCGTTCAACGAGCATCTGGGTATCGAACTGGAGGAAGTGACGCACCAGCGCGTGGTGATGCATCTGCCGATGAAGAATGAACTGGTCGGCAATTTTTTCCATGGCATCCTGCATGGCGGCGTGATCGCTTCTCTGCTCGACGTGGCCGGTGGTGCGATGGCCATGATCGGCGCATTCGAAAAGCACCAGCATCTGACCACCGAGGAACGCGCCCTCCGCCTTTCACGGCTCGGCACCATCGATCTGCGAATCGACTATCTACGACCGGGACGAGGCCAGCGCTTCAGCGCCAGCGCGACGCTGCTGCGCTCCGGCAACAAGGTGGCCGTGGTTCGCTCCGAGTTGCACAACGAGGAAGGCGTATTGGTCGCCGTGGGCACCGGCACTTATCTTTGCGGCTGAGAAGCTGGACGCGTTTGGTTTACGGCCAGACCCATCAAGCTTTTTCTTCGAGCTAATAGCGTCAGGCTGCTCCTCCACGT
The DNA here is from genome assembly GCF_037967085.1 of Pseudomonas sp. CBC3. Classification (NCBI taxonomy): domain Bacteria; kingdom Pseudomonadati; phylum Pseudomonadota; class Gammaproteobacteria; order Pseudomonadales; family Pseudomonadaceae; genus Pseudomonas; species Pseudomonas sp. CBC3. The sequence goes on along the minus strand of NZ_JBANEO010000001.1, from coordinate 1,441,749 downwards.
CCAGCCGTCAAGCCTTCGGCACCGTTATCGGCTTTTCATCAACTGCGTGAGCAACCGGTCCAGCGCGTTGGCAAAAGCCTGACGATCCCGCTCGCCATAAGCAGCCTGACCACCCCCGACCTGCCCTTGCTCACGCAGGTCAGTGAACAGGTTGCGCACGGCCAGACGATCGCCCATGTTGCGCTCGTCGAACTCGCGACCACGCGGATCGAGGGCCGCCACGCCTTTCTTGACTAGGCGATCGGCCAGCGGTACATCGCTGCAGATTACCAATTCGCCCGGCTGCGCATGCTCGACCAGATAATCGTCCGCGGCGTCCGGGCCGCTCGGAACCACGATCAGGCGAATACAGGCGAAGGCCGGCTTGATCTGGCTCTGCCCCGCTACCAGCAAGACGTCGAACTTACGCTTGAGCGCGAACTTGATCAGCTGCTCTTTGGCTGCCTTGGGACAGGCATCGGCATCGACCCACACCCGCAAAAGTTTGGCGACTGTCACACCACGGCCCGCCGCACTGTCGCCAGCAATGCCGCCGCGCCGGCGAACATGGCGGCAAAGCTGCGATTGACCAGACGCTGCTGACGCGGCGTACGCAACAAGCGCAGCACCTTCGCCGCCAGACCGGTGTAACCCGCCATGACGATCAGATCGACCACCACCATGGTCGCGGCCATGTGCAGGTACTGCATCACCAAATCGCGCTGCGGATCGAGAAATTGTGGCAGCACGGCCAGGATGAACACGATGGCCTTGGGATTGCTGGCATTGACCAGAAAACCCCGGAGCACCAGCGTCAGCGGTCGCCCGATGGGCCGTGGCGCCGCGCTGTCATCGAGCATTTCCGGCAGCGCCTGCCACTGCTTCAGCGCGAGCCACAGCAGATAGGCGACACCAAACCATTTGATCAGGCTGAAGGCCAGCGATGAGGTCGCCAACACCGCGCCGACACCGGCCGCCACCACTGCGATCTGCAACACCAAGGCGATCTGCAAACCAATGGCGTTCCAGTAGCCGCGCCAAAAGCCGTACTGCAAACCGCAGGACATCGAGGCGATAGCTCCGGCGCCCGGTGACAGGCTGATGACCCAACAGGCTGCGAAGTATGCAAGCCAGCTTTCGAACGTCATGATTTGAGCCTCAGGCAACGGCTGCACCTGAATGCAGCCGGTTGTTCATCCTCAGTCCGGCATGTCCTTGCCAAGCTTGACCGGGTCTTTCAGCTTGCGATTCATTGCCTTGCGCATCCGGATATTGAGCGCTTCGACCGTCAGCGAGAATGCCATGGCGAAGTACACGTAGCCCTTGGGCACGTGAGCGCCGAAGGCTTCGGCGATCAGCAGGGTGCCGACCACGATCAGGAACGACAATGCGAGAATCTTCAGAGTCGGATGCTTTTCGATGAAGTCGCTGATGGTGCTGGCAGACAGCATCATCACACCGACGGCGATGACGATCGCGGCGATCATCACCTGCACGTTGTCCACCAGACCCACCGCCGTAATCACCGAGTCCAGCGAGAAGACGATATCGATTACCGCGATCTGTAGAATGATGCCGACGAATCCAGCCTTGACCGCACCGCCGGTAGTGCCTTCCTGTCCTTCTTCGCCTTCGACGCTGTGCCAGATTTCCATGGTGCTCTTGAACAACAGGAACAGACCACCGAAGAACAGAATCAGGTCGCGCCCGGACACGCCATGCCCAAAGATCGTGAACAGATCGTTGGTCAGGCGCATGACCCAAGTGATCGACAGCAGCAGCAGGATCCGCGTCCCCATGGCCAGGGCCAGCCCGAAGAAGCGAGCCTTGGGCTGCTGCTCCTTCGGCAGGCGGCCGACCAGAATGGAGATGAAGATGATGTTGTCGATGCCGAGGACGATTTCCAGGGCGGTCAGGGTCAGAAACGCGACCCAGATTTCGGGGCTGCTAAGCCATTCCATAGGTGCTACTCGTGAGTGCTGTGATTAGGCGTTTGTATGTCGGTCCCGCGCCAGCGGCGCACGACCTTCTGAAAGAACAAGCTGTTTGGCACCTGGACGATTGCGCCAGTTCCGTTTTCGGACACCTCTTCGAGGGTGGTGTAGAGCAGGTTTATATCGATGACGCGCCCTTTGACGATGGGCTTGTCGAAGCTCTCAACCAGCTCCACCAGATCACCCAGGCGGAAGGGCCCGACGGTCATGATCAGCACGGCGCAAAGCAGGTTCGACAATACGCTCCAGATAGCGAAGAAGGCGATGGCGGCCACCGCCACGAAGCCGGAGAAGGCAGTCCAGAGCACCGTCGCCGAGACACCGAAGCGCTCTAGCACCATGATCAGCGCGCCGCCGATGATGAACCAGCGAATGCCGCCACGCAGCGGCAGCAGCAGTTCAGGCGGTAGCGGATAGCGGCTGCCTAGCCGCGTCAGCGCGCGCACTACGAAACGCTGCAAGGCGTAGGCGACCAACAGAATGAGCAGAACCTGCAGGCCCAGTAGTAGCTGGTCCCCCCATTCCTGCGAAAGAATCAACAACTGCTCGTTCATGCGCCGCCCTCCAGCTGCCCCTGCAAGGTTTCGAGCGCCTCCAGCGCTGTCAGCCAGGCCTCCTCCAGCTCGCCCTCGCGAGCCTTCAGTTCCGCCTGATTGGCTAGCAATTCGCGTAATTCTTCCTTGCGCGCCGCCTCATAGACGGCGGCATCACCCAGGCGCTGTTCCAGCGCGGCAAGCTTTTCCTGAACCCCGGCCAGATCCTTTTCGAGCTTGTCGGACTGACGTTTGAGCGGCGCAAGCTGCTGGCGCAACGCGGCGGCAGCCTGACGTAAAGCACGCTTATCGGTCTTGTCTGCGGAGGACTCGGTGGCGCTAGTGGGTTGCTGACGGGCACGGTAATCCACCAGCCACCGCGCGTAATCTTCGAGATCACCGTCGAACGCGACGACTCGCCCATCGGCCACCAGCAGAAACTCGTCGGTGGTGCTCTTGAGCAGATGCCGATCATGCGACACCACCAACACGGCACCCTCGAAATCCTGCAGCGCCAAGGTCAGCGCCAGTCGCATCTCCAGATCGAGATGGTTGGTCGGTTCGTCGAGCAGCAGCAGGTTGGGCTTGCCCCAGGCGATCAGCGCCAGCGCCAGACGGGCCTTTTCGCCGCCGGAGAAATTGACGACCGGCTCGTCACAGCGATTGCCGCGGAAATCGAAGCCGCCGAGAAAATCGCGCAACAGCTGTTCGCGTTCACCCGGTGCAATGCGCTGCAAGTGCAACAACGGGCTGGCCTTCGGGTCCAGCGCATCGAGCTGATGCTGGGCGAAATAGCCGATCACCAGATTCTCACCGCGCTGCAGGCGGCCACCCAATGGTTGCAGTTCGTTAGCCAGCGTTTTGATCAGGGTGGACTTGCCCGCACCGTTCGGGCCGAGCAGACCGATTCGCGCACCGGGCACCAACTGCAACTTGACCTTGTCCAGCACCAGTTTGTCACCGTAGCCGAGGCGGCCTTCGGCCAGATCCAGCAACGGGCTGGAGACCTTGTCCGCCTCACGGAAAGCGAAGTCGAACGGCGAATCGATATGCGCCGGCGCCAGTTCCTCGAGCTTTTCCAGCGCCTTGATCCTGCTCTGCGCCTGGCGTGCCTTGCTTGCCTTGGCCTTGAAGCGCCGGATGAAGTCTTCCATGTGCTCGCGCTGCGCCTGCTGCTTCTCGAACGCTTGCTGCTGCTGCGCCAGGCGCTCGGCGCGAGCCCGCTCGAAGGCTGAATAGCCACCGCGATAGAGCATCAGCTTACGTTGCTCGACATGCACCACGTTGCCGACCACCTCGTCGAGAAAGTCGCGGTCGTGGGAAATCAGCATCAGCGTGCCGGGGTAGCTCTTCAGCCAAGATTCGAGCCAGAGGATGGCATCCAGATCGAGGTGGTTGGTCGGCTCGTCGAGTAGCAACAGATCGGATGGGCACATCAGCGCCTGCGCAAGATTCAGACGCATCCGCCAGCCACCGGAAAAGCTGCTGACCGGAAGGTCCATCTGCTCGTTGGCAAAGCCCAGTCCGGCGAGCAGCTTACGCGCCCGCGCGTCGGCGCTGTAACCGTCGGCGTTGTCCAACTCGGTATGCAGGCGCGCAAGCGAGGTACCGTCATGGGCGGCCTCGGCGGCAATCAGTGCGGCCTGCACGCGACGCAGCTCGGCGTCGCCATCAAGGACATAATCCACGGCGAGACGGTCGAGCGTATCGACCTCCTGCCGCATGTGGGCGATGCGCCAGTCCGGCGGCAACTGGCAGTCGCCGCCGTCGGGTGCGAATTCGCCGCGTAACAGTGCGAACAGGCTGGATTTTCCAGCGCCATTGGCACCCACCAGCCCGACCTTCTGGCCAGGATGCAGGGTCAGCTCGGCGCCTTCCAGCAACCGCTGGGGACCGCGCTGTAGAGTCAGGTTCTGTAGTCGGATCATAATGGCGGCGGAGTTTATCAGGTCGCCCGGAAATCCATCCGGCTGCTCACGAAAAAAACCGACACCCATGAAACGTGACGATCTCTGGTCTTTCGCCCTCAGCTGCTACCAGCAGCCCGGCATCGAAGCGGCCTGCCTCGAACTGCAGGCCGCCGGCGCGGATGTTTGCCTATTGTTGACCGGCGCCTGGCTGGAACGCCGCGGCGTCGCATGTGATGACGCACGGCTGAGACAGCTGAAAGACCTCAGCGATGACTGGCGAGCCATGGTGGTCGCACCGTTACGCACTCTCCGCCAGAGCTGGCGCCAACAGGCTGCGACGGACTACGCGCTCGCTGGGCTGCGTGAACGAGTGAAAGCGCTTGAGCTGGACGCCGAACATATCCAGCTTCAGCGCCTGCAATCGGCGACGCAGCCTTGGCCGAAAGGCAGCGAGCGAACCAACTGGCTGGGCCCGCTCTGTGCCGGCCTCAGCGGCGAGAAACAAGCACTCTGGGAAACCCTTAGGCGTGTGGCTGGCTCTCAGCTCGCAACCGGCGGCGATTGAGTTGAGGTTTCGCGCTTGGCCGCCGGCTTGCGGGCTGGCTTCTTCGCCGCAGCGGGTCTGGAGGCTGCCGACGCGGGCTTTGCAGCGGATGCCGGTTTGCTGGCAGGACGGCGCGGAGCGCTCGTTGCCTCGACAGCTGACGCTTTGGTAGCCGGCGCCTTGGCCTCGGCCGGTTTTGCCGTGGTGCTGCCAGTCTTGACGGCGGGTTTGGAGCGGCTTGCAGCCGGACGCGACGAAACCGTGCCTGAAACCGCTTTACCAGCAGCCGGCTTGGCTGGCGCGGCCTCGGCTGCAGCTGGTTTGGTCGCCTCGGTGGGCGCCTTGCTGCGGGTCACGGCAGCGGGCTTCTGGCGCGTAGCCAGAGCTTGGGCGGCCGCCTTCTCAACATCGGTGATGCCTTGGGCGAGTTTCAGGCTCTGTTCGGCGTCGCGCTTGAGTTCCGACAGATAGCCCAGCGTTTCACTCTGCCGCGCCTGCAATACGGCAAGCATGTCATCCAGCTCGGCCAGCCTGGCGCGGGCTTTGCTCTGCGCCTTCGATTTACCCGCATCACCCGCTTCATCGAGCTTGGCGCGCGCCTTGATGACTTTTTCCTGCGTCTTGCCGCGCTGCTTTTCAAGCTTGGCCAGCAGCACTTCGGCGTCCCTCTGCGCCTCGTTGCAGGCCTTTTGCAGATGAGCAACCAGACTCTGGGACAGCTGCTGCAGTAGATGCAGTGGCGTCGTGATCGAGTTTTTCTTCGCAGGCATGAACATGCCTCCTGATGAGATGGGCGCTGCCATGTTGGACGGTCCGCGCGCTCAGCTACCGACCGTCGTATGCGATATGACCGAACTCACCGACTGGTATCAGGCCAGCGCGGCGGTCTGTTTGTGAGCGGTGTGAAGCACCTCGATCAGGCAGTCTTCGAGCTCGAAGCGCTCATGCAGCAGTTGCCCCAAACGCTTCAGCTCGTCAGGCAGGCCTGGGCTATCCAGACAATCGCCGCTATCGCAACGGTCATTGAAAACCACCGCCACTTCGGTAATGGCTTCGATGCGCGGGTAGATCTGGCGAGCAAGCTCGAGGCCGCGCTTGTCACCGAACGCCTCGGCCTCGTTGAGCAGCTGCTCGTAGATCTCGAAATGTCCAGCCGACACATAGTCGAGCAGGATTTCGCAGAATTTTTGCAAGGCAGGGCGACTTGCGGCGGCGTCGCCATGCAGCCCATCGAATGCGTTGATCAGTGCGTGGCGTTCCTGCAGCCAGCGGTCGATCAGCAGGTGTACACCTCCCCAGCGTTCCTGGGCGTTCCGACAGCTCTCGAGCATGATGACCTCACTTCCCTAATCGATGATGCTTATTGCGCCTTCCGAGACGTTTTGTTGTCTTGGGGTATCGGCCTTGGGTGAGTGGCAGCGAAATCGGCGGATAACCGTTGCCGCCAGCGCAGACTAAGCTGCGGCGACCGAAGCATCAAGCCGCCTGGACGAAAATCATCCAGGCAAGGCAAGACCGGATCGCTTCGCTCTGGTCCATTGACCACCAAGCGCAGCGATCATTCGCCTGTTTCGACAAAAAGGCCTCAGTCGCGCCGCAGCAGCTGCCAAAGGCAGAACAGGCCCATCGCGATGAATGCCAGCAGGGTCCACTCCGGAATGCTCATGCCCAGCAATGTCCAGCTGACCTCGGCGCATTCGGCGGTACCGTGAAGCACCAGCCGGGCGATGTCCTGGAAAGGCAGCGCATCCATCATGTATTCGAGGCTGGGCAGGCACGCCGGCAACTGATCAGCCGGTATGTTCTGCAGCCAGATCTGACGCACGGCCGTGGCGCCACCCGTTATCGCGAACAGCAGTGCCAGGATCGAATAGACGCGGCGACCGGTTTTGCGCGGCCCATGAATCGCAGCGATAAGGCAGACCAGGCCGAAGGCGATCACGCAAATGCGCTGAACGATACATAACGGGCATGGCGCCAGCCCGACCACATGCTCGAGATACAGCGCAGCGACCATCATCAGCACACAGCCGATGAAAGCCAGAAGAAACAGCGAACGTGGGCTGGCCAGATTCATGGCGACTCCGCAGACAGGAAAGCTCGCTACGGTATTAGTCCAAGCTGCGGGCTGCAAGCTATGGCAGCGCCAGTATCCGTGGTCAACCGTTGCTGATCGCCGGCAAGCGGACACCGTTCGCACCGTCGATTAACCCAAGCCCCTCCTGGAACAGCCGATTGCTTCGCTCTTTGTCGCCTAGCTGCGCCAGCAGCCGGGCCAGCTCCGCGCAGGTTTCCGCACGATGTTCCAGGCGCAGACTGGCTTCCAGATAGTCGCGCGCCTTGCCCCAGAATTCATTGCGCAGGCTCAGACGACCGAGTGCGAGCAGCAGTTCGGCATTTTCCGGATGGCCCTTCAGCCAAGCCTCGGCCTGCGCCAACTGGCGAGCCGGCTCGCGCCCGCGAACACGGCCATAGCGCTCGATCAGGCGATCATCGAATTGGCGCTTGAGCGCGGCATGAAGCACTTCTTCGGCCTTCTCCTCTGCGCCCAGCCGAGTCAGGCCGTCCGCATAGGCACGTACCAGCACCGGCTCGTTACGCAGCTTGCTGGGCACGGTCTGCCAACGCTGATCGAACGCTTGCTGTCCCTCCTCCACTGTCACGGCCGGTGCCTGCGGCGTCTGTTCCAGGGCGGCGGTCCAGGCCAGCAGCTCCAACTCGTCCAGCCGTGCCGGGGGCAACACACGATGCTTGCGCAGTTCCGGAAGCAGACGGCACAAGGCGGGCCAGTCCTGCAGCTGGACGTAGAGCTGCTGGAGCAGCGTCAGCACATAGGGATGGCGCGGTTTGTCATTGTGCAGCACGTTCAGGGATTCGCGTGCCTCGCCGTACTGGCCGCGCGCAATCTGCAACTGAGCCTGGGTAAGCCCGATGGCCAGCCCTGCCTCGGGTTCGCGTTCGCGAGCCTTGCGCAGCAATTCGTCACTTTGTTCGTACTCACCCAGTTCGCTCGCGGCGCGGGCAGCACCGAGATAATGTACCAGCGGTTGTTGATCATGTTCGGCGGCGGTGCGCAGATGGCCGAGCGCAGGGCTCCATTGCCCCTCGGCCAGCTCCCGCAGCCCGGCGCGCGAAGCCTTGGAGACGCGCCGCGCGCGATGGCGACGCGACCAAGGGTTGACCAGCGCGCCGGATGCATGAAGCAAACCGAGCACCCAGTGAATCACCATTGCCAGCAGCCAGAGGCAGGCGATCAGTCCGACGAACACCCAGAAGCTCGACTCATAGCGAAAGCGGTCGTAGCTGATCAGGACGTAGCCGGCATCTTGAAAAATGGCCCAGCCGAGAAAACCGGCAAGGGCAAGCAGGATGAGAACAACAACGGCAAGTCGCTTCATGTGCGCAGATCCCCTTCGACCGCCCGTTCGGCGTCGGCCGGCTGCTCGGCCTCGCTGGCCGGCGCTCCGCGCTCAGCGTTATCGTCCGGCTCGTTGCTATCGGCAGACTTGCGCGTTTGCACGTAGGACTGCATCGCCTGCAATGCGGGCGTCAGGTCCGGCAGGGTGACCGAGACCTGCCGTTTCGCAAGCTCCCCGATACGATCGCGCAGGCCACGGCTCTGGCCGTTCTCTTCGCTGAAGTGATCCTCGATCAGCCGAGCGGCCTGCTCCAGCGACTGCCGATAAACCTCCTCATTGCCATTGAGCACCGCCCACTGCGCCTGCTCGATAGCCAGTGACAGCGCCAGCCGCACCTGCGCCAGGCTTTGGCCGGCCAGCAGCGGTTTGACGTCGGTGCCGGCATTGAAGTCGATCCGCACGTAACGCGTCAGCTCGTCCAACCATTGCCGCCAGCGGCTTTCACCCTGCGTCTGTGGCTGACTTGGGCCGTTTTCGAACTCTGGCGCCAGACCGTTGAGCTGATTGGCCTGACCACGCAGCGCACCCAACTGCAAAAACAGGCCGGTCCGATCCAGATCCGGCAAGCTGCGCAGCGCCTCGAGGCCTTCCAGCAGCTTCTGCCGCGTGCCGTACGCGCCTGGATCGTCCTGCTTGCGCAGGATCAGATCGGCTTCGGCGATCAGCGACTCGGCACTTTGCACGTCCTGCATGGCCGACAGACGCAGCATCGCCATACGCAGCAGATGCTCGGCCTCGGCCAATCGCCACTGTTCACGGCTTGCCCCCAGTACCTGCTCTACCCGTCCCGAGAGTCGCTGCTGGTCGCTTTGCAGCTCCGAAAGCAGACGGCGTCGCTCTTCCAGCTGCTCAGCAGAAGGCAATTGCTCCAGTCGCCCGAGACGGCTGGCCAGCTGCTGACTGCGCGTATCCAACTGACGCGCCTGCTCCCGCGTCGCCTGCGCCGCACCGAGCTGCTGGCGTTCCTGTTCAGCGAGCTGCTGGGTCTGCCAAACGCTGTAGCCACCCGCCGCCAGACCGGCCAGGCCGATTACCAATGCCAGACCCGCGAGGCCACGGCCGGGACCGTCGGTTTTCGACCTGTTGCCTACCGGCTTCTTCGGCGGAATGTCTTGGGTGGGGATGACGGGATCGTTGCCCTTGGGTTGCTGCGCTGCCTTGTCGGCGTCTACTTCGCTCACGTTTCCATCCTTTGCATCAGGAGGCGGGCTGGGAATTTTCCCGTAGCGCCGCCAGCAAAGCCGCGGTTCCGGCACCGCGGCAGTCCAGTATTCGTCTGGCACCCAAGGTCGCAGCCATTTCGGCCACGCGAGGGCTCGGTACGAACAAGGGTAGTTCACGCAGCGCGGGCCAGTCGGCGCCCGCCAGCTCGTGCAATGACAGCAAACCCTGCCCACTGCTGACCACCACGGCATTCAGCCGTTCCGAACGAAGGGTTTCGAGCAGCGTTCCGGGCGGGTAGTCGGGCAAATAGCGCCGATACAACTCCAGGCGATCGACCTGCACGCCTCGGCAGCGAAGCGTTTCGGCAATATGCTCACGACCGCCTTCGCCGCGCAAAATCAGCACTCTGGGGTCTGCCACATCGAGCGCCTCTTTCAGGCGTGGCAGCGCCAACAATGCCTCACTGTCGTCGCCCGTGCTGGGCCAGCTGACATCCAGGCCGAAGCCTTCCAGGATGGTCCCTGTGGCCGCACCGACGCTGAACCAGACCTGGCCGAGCGGCGGTTGCGGCCAGTAACGCTCGAGCAGTTCCAGACTCAGCCGCGCGGCCGGTTTGCTCACCACCACCACCGCGCAATAACGGTCCAGTTCGAGCATCGTCGCGCGCTGCTCGGGGGTTTCTGCCAGCGGCTCGATGGCGAGCAGCGGCACGCTAGCGCTGTGAATATCCAGCTCGGACAAAGCAGCCGCGAGGGCGACGCACTCTTCAGCGGGACGGGTCAGCAGCAGACGCCAATCGGTCACGCCTTGCCGGCCTCACCGTAAACGTCTTGCAGGATCTTCTCCGCGCCCTGCGCCAGTAGCGCCTCGGCGACCCGCACGCCCAAGGCCTCGGCATCCGCAGCGGGCGCGCGGTCTTCGGCGCGCAACAGCAGCGTACCGTCCGGCTGCCCGACCAGGCCACGCAACCACAGCTGATTGTCTTCGAGTACCGCATAGCAGGCGATCGGCACCTGGCAACCACCGTTCAGATGACGATTCAAGGCGCGTTCGGCACTGACCCTGACCGCCGTCTGCGGATCGTTCATGCATTGCAGCAGTTGGTGCAGCTCGGTGTCGCCGGTCCGACACTCGATGCCGACCGCACCCTGGCCGCCCGCCGGCAGACTGTCTTCGACACTGATGCTGGAACGGATGCGCTCACCAAAGCCGAGGCGGATGAGCCCGGCGGCAGCAAGGATGATAGCGTCGTACTCGCTGGCATCGAGTTTGGCCAGACGGGTATTGACGTTGCCGCGCAAGAACTGGATTTTCAGATCCGGACGCCGCGCCAGCAGCTGCGCCTGGCGACGCAGGCTGGAGGTTCCGACGATCGCCCCGGACGGCAACGCGTCAAAATTCTCGTAGTGATTGGAGACAAAAGCGTCACGCGGGTCCTCGCGCTCGCAGATGCAGTACAGACCAAGCCCTTCAGGAAACTCCATCGGCACGTCCTTCATGGAGTGCACGGCGATGTCCGCCTCGTTCTCCATCAGCGCCGTTTCCAGTTCCTTGACGAACAGGCCCTTGCCGCCAATTTTCGCCAGCGGCGCGTCGAGCAGTTTGTCACCGCGACTGACCATCGGAACCAGGCTGACGGTCACGTCGGGATGAGCCGCTTCAAGGCGCGCCTTGACGTATTCGGCCTGCCACAGGGCCAGGGCACTCTTGCGGGTGGCGATGCGAATTTCGCGAGACATGGGCTAATCCAGAACCAGTGAATTGCCGCGAATGATAACAGGGCCAGCACCGTCGCTGGGTTGGCAGGGGTCAAGAAGCGGCAAGACTTGGAGCGGCAAGCCTCAACTCGATGCAAGTACGTGGAACCCGCCGAGCACGCTTGCAACCTTTGGCTTACAGCGTGCTCATCAACTTGCGAACCCCCGCGACATGTCGCCGGCTGACCGTCAGTGGTTCGCCTTCGAGGCCCTTGAGAAACAACTGGAAATGGCCAAGCGGGGTGCGCTGCAGACGCTCGATGCGGTCGCGGTACACCAGCGCATTGCGATGAATACGCACGAAGCGGTCGCCGAATTCGTCTTCCAGTGCCTTGAGCGGTTCGTCCAGCAGCACCTCGCCGCCTTCGTGACGCAGGGTGACGTACTTGTGGTCGGCGATGAAGTAGATAACCTGAGGCAGTGGAATCAGCTCGATACCCTTGCGGGTGCGGGCGCTGATGTGGCTGCGCGGTCCGCTACCAGACAGCGCGGCGGGTCGGGTCAGTGCAGCGAGCTGAACCCGGTTGGGCCGCTCGGCCTTTTTCAGCGCTTCGGCAAGATGCTCAGGGCGTACTGGCTTGACCAGGTAGCCAACCGCGCTGACTTGGAATGCATCCAACGCAAATTCGTCATGGGCCGTGCAGAAAATCACGGCGGGGGGCGCATCACGCTCGCATAGCTTGGCTGCAACCTGAAGACCGTCGAGGCCTGGCATACGGATATCCAGCAACACGACATCGGGACGCAGCTCCTCAATCAGGGACAACGCTTCCTCGCCATTGGCGGCGGAAGGTTCCAGTACACGATAACCGTCAAGATCACCTACCAGTCGGCTGAGGCGCTCGCGGGCTAGAGGTTCGTCATCGACAATCAGAACATTCATATGGATCTGGCTTCCTGCTTTTGTGTCGCACATGGATAGCGTAGACAGGTGTAGTAACGGGCGTTATACCGCTTCACGCTGAGACTCGCTGCGGGACCGAAAAGTGCCGTTAGTCGTGCGTCTATATTGTGCAGGGCCTGTTGCGTGCCCCGTGATGGCTGCGTCTGAGCGCCGTCATCGAACGGGTTGCTGACTTCCAGATGAAACATGCCGTCAACATAATTTGCCGTCACGCTGACCATACCGCCGTCGATGCGGGGCTGGATGCCATGGATCAGGGCATTTTCCAGTAGCGGCTGCAGCGTCAGTTGAGGGATGAGCAAATCATCCGGAACGCCGTCCACCTGCCACTCCACCTGCAACCTGTCGCCAAGCCTGTAGTGCTCGATCGACAGGTAGCGGCGCGACAGCTCCAGTTCGTCTCGCCATGGCACCAGCGTGCCTGGACGCGCCAGACTGGCGCGGAACAGGTCGGACAGATCCAGCACCGCCTGCTCGGCCTTGCCTGGATCGGTCACCACCAGGCTGGCAATGCTGTTCAGGCTATTGAACAGGAAATGCGGGCGGATGCGCGCCTGCAGCGACTCGATGCGCGCCTTGAGCTCGGCCTGCTCCTGCCGCCGCCACTGGCTTTGCAGATAGAAATAGCGCAGCAGCAACCCCGACATGATCAGGCTGATCAGCGCATGCCGCAGATACAGATTGACCTCGCCGGCGCGCGTCAGCGGTCCGCCTAGCTGGTAGATATCCGCCACGGCGGTGCAGGCCAGCGTCAGCCCGACCACCATCACACAACAGGCGAGCCCTGCCGTCCAGGGCGATAGACGCGCCAGCAATGGCCGCAGCTGGCAGGTCAAGCCGGCCGAAAGCAGCATTACCCATTGCACGAACAACGAGGTCAGCGCCAGGCGCATCCAGTTGAAGCCGGGCTGCATCGGCTCGGCGAGGACGAACACCAGCACCAGCAGTTCGGCGAGCAGAACCAGACCAAGCAGCGCTTCCGGCTGGCACAGTTCCGGCACGAAGAAATCGTCGGCCGGGTCGGCGGAGCGTGGCCGGTCAGGCCTTGTTATCTGCATGGATCGAGTTTCCGCGCGGTCGGGATGCAATGAGCAGAGCGGGAGCGCAGCCTGCGCCGCCGCACTTATGGCGGCATAGTCTATGCGACCCACCACGAACCGGTGCGTGACCTGCCTTCGTAACTTGCGTGACATCGAGCAAACGGTCGTCGGCAAAAACTAAAAAGTTGAGCTAAGGTGCCGATAACGGAATCGTGGCATAACAATATCAACCCACCCGTCACACTGGCTGCCCGTTGCGGCAGGAGGCCTGAGCCATGTTGCTGTTCTCCTCGTTGCGTAGCCGCTTGCTGCGTCCGGTTTTCCTTACGCTGTTTGCCGCCGTCGTGGTACAGGTCGTGGTCGCGCTTGCTTTGACACGCGGCACCATCGGGGCGCTCGAACAGGAGATACGCAAGAACCTGAGCGAGGACGCAGCGCAGCTGCTGGGCGAGCTTCAGTCCGCGGACGTTGAAGTGCGCAGCGGATTGCTCAACCTGTCCGAACGCATGAAAAGCGATCTGGCGCAGGGGCTGACGCAACGGCTCACCGATGAACAGATGCAACTGCAGAACGTCCTGGAACGCCATCTCAAGCAATCGGGCGACGATTTGGCCATCCTGCTGGCCGGCGTTGCGCCCGCGGCTATCTGGGACAACGACACACCCGCTCTGACTGAATTCGTCAGGATGGCCCACCAAAACCCAGCCGTCGTTTTCGTCGTCTATTTCGACGCGGCTGGCAAACAGCTCACCCGTCATCTGAATCGCAACGACCCGAGGGTCAAGACGCTGCTGGACAAAGGCACTGGCCGAACCGCTTTCGACAAGATCCTGTCCGCAGCCGAGAACGATCCGGCGCTGTATCTCGCCAAGACGTCCGTCAACCCCAAGGGCGCTGAAATCGGCCAGGTCATGCTTGGCTTGTCCACTTCGGCCGTTAACACCGAGCTTGCCGCCTTCAACAATCGCTTCCAGACGCTGACCGGGGAAACCTCGAGCATGGTCGAAACCGGCCTCGCCGCCACCGCAACCGAGAGCACCAAGGTGCTGGCGACGCGCTTGGCTGCCGCCGCCGATGTGGCGGAAACCATTGACGTGAACAGCCAAAAGACCGTGGAACGCTCGGCGACCGCGCTGCTATGGAAAATCAGCCTCGGCCTGGCGGTGACCGGCGCGCTGCTGTTGATTGCCATCACGCTGGTGCTGGGCCGTCAGGTATTGCGCCGCCTCAGCTTGCTGGTGACGGCGCTACGGGGCTTGTCGGATGGCCATGGTGATCTCGCCCAGCGCGTGGAGATTCACAGCGCGGACGAAGTGGGTGACATGGCCGACGCGGTCAACCTGTTCCTGGCCAAACTTCAGCCTATCGTGCAGGAGGCTCGCACCATCGCTGTCCAGACCGGTGCCGAAATCGACGCGCTGGGAAGCCGCAGCAATGCCGCGGCGGCTGCCGCCGGACGTCAGCGCGACGAGGTCGCTGGCAGCCTGCAGGCGCTTGCGGAAATGACCAGCCGCGCCCAGCAAGAAAGCCAGGCGATGCAGACGGCCATGGAACAGGTCGCCTCGATCCGCAAGGCGGCGCTCGACAACGAAGCGATTTCGGATCAGGTCGGCAAAACCATCGAAGCGCTCGGCGAAGGCGTACGGGGCAGCGCCGATGTGATCGAAAAACTGGCCAAGCAGAGCGAGCAGATCGAAATGGTACTGACGGTCATCCAGGGCATCGCCGAGCAGACCAACCTGCTCGCACTGAACGCCGCCATCGAAGCGGCTCGCGCCGGCGAGAGCGGGCGTGGCTTTGCCGTCGTCGCCGACGAAGTTCGCGCGCTCGCCAGCAAGACCCAGCAATCCACCGGAGACATCCGCGCGCATATCGAAAGCCTGCAACGAGGCGCGCACGACGCCGTCTCAGCAATCGGCAAGACCGGCAAGCAGGCCGACAGCGGCCTGGCCTCGCTCACCACCAGCCGCGAGCTGCAGCAGGCATTGCAGCGCGCCGTGGCCCAGGTGCATGACGCCATGGAAAAGGCGACCCAGGGTGCCGAGCGACAAGCCGGCACCGCGGCGGATGTGCGCGAGCGCGTGCAGGTGATTATGACCGAGGCCGAGCGATCCGCCGAAGCGGTTACCGCCACCGCGGCCAGTGGTCGAACGTTGGGTAGCCTGGCGCAGCGGCTCGAAGCCAGCCTGGGTCAGTTCAGGGCCTGATTCGCGCCAGACGGAGCACCTGAAGGAGGCCGCGAGCGCCCTTCCTCCCGCAGCGCTCGTCGCGGCACACCCGATGAGGCGCCGGCCAACCCTGTTATCATCCGCGTTTTTTCCCGCATCCGATTTCAGTGAGCGCATTTCATGAGCACCGACAAGACCAACCAGTCCTGGGGCGGCCGCTTCAGCGAGCCCGTCGACGCCTTCGTCGCCCGATTCACCGCCTCCGTCGAGTTCGACAAGCGCCTCTATCGCCACGACATCATGGGCTCGATCGCCCACGCCACTATGCTGGAGAAAGCCGGCGTACTGAGCGTCGATGAGCGTGACGCGATCATCGCCAACCTCAAGGACATCCAGGGCGAGATCGAAGCCGGCACCTTCGACTGGCGCGTGGACCTGGAAGACGTGCACATGAACATCGAGGCGCGGCTGACCGACCGCATCGGCGTCACCGGCAAGAAGCTGCACACCGGCCGCTCGCGCAACGACCAGGTCGCCACCGACATCCGTCTGTGGCTGCGCGACGAAATCGACACCATCCTCGCCGAAATCACCCGTTTGCAGCAGGGTCTGCTAGGCCTGGCAGAAGCTGAAGCCGACACCATACTGCCGGGCTTCACCCATTTGCAGACCGCGCAGCCGGTAACCTTCGGCCATCATCTGCTGGCCTGGTTCGAAATGCTCTCGCGTGATTACGAGCGTCTGGTGGACTGCCGCAAGCGCACCAACCGCATGCCCCTGGGCTCGGCCGCGCTGGCCGGCACCACCTACCCGATTCAGCGGGAAATCACCTGCGGGCTGCTGGGCTTCGAGGCGATTTCCGGCAACTCGCTCGATGGCGTTTCGGACCGTGACTTCGCCATTGAATTCTGCGCCGCCGCCTCCGTGGCGATGATGCACCTGTCGCGCTTTTCCGAAGAGCTGGTGCTATGGACCAGCGCGCAATTCCAGTTCATCGACCTGCCCGACCGTTTCTGCACCGGCAGCTCGATCATGCCGCAGAAGAAGAACCCCGACGTGCCGGAACTGGTACGCGGCAAGACCGGCCGCGTATTCGGCGCCCTCGCCGGCCTGCTGGTACTGATGAAAGGCCAGCCGCTGGCCTACAACAAGGACAATCAAGAAGACAAGGAACCGCTGTTCGACGCCGCCGACACGTTGCGTGACAGCCTGCGCGCTTTCGCCGACATGGTTCCGGCGATCAAGCCGAAGCGCGAAATCATGCGTGAAGCGGCCCTACGCGGCTTCTCTACCGCCACGGACCTGGCCGACTACTTGGTCCGCAAGGGCCTGCCGTTCCGCGACTGCCACGAAATCGTCGGCCATGCGGTGAAGTACGGCGTCGACAGCGGCAAAGATCTGGCCGAAATGAGCCTGGACGAGCTGCGCCGCTTCAGCGACCAGATCGGTGACGACGTGTTTGCGGTGCTGACCCTGGAAGGCTCGGTCAACGCTCGCAACCATATCGGCGGCACCGCACCGAATCAGGTGAGAGCAGCGGTGCAGCGCGGGCGGGACCTGCTCGCCTCGCGCTAAGCACATGCTGTTTTCGTAGGAGCGAGCGTGCTCGCGAACGGGCTGTCTGCTGGGCCTTTTCGCGAGCACGCTCGCTCCTACTCAGATCAGGAAGACAGGAATTCCACATGCCTCTGAACATCCGCCCCGCCACTCGCGATGACGCCACGCTGATCCTGCGCTTCATCACCGAGCTTGCGATTTACGAGAAAGCCGAGCATGAGGTGAAAACGGATGCGGCAGGCATCGAGTCCAGCCTGTTCTCCGCAAACTCCACGGCACAAGCGCTGATCTGCGAGCGCGCCGGCGAGCCGATCGGCTATGCGGTGTACTTTTTCAACTACTCCACGTGGCTTGGCCGTAACGGGCTGTATCTCGAAGACCTTTATGTCAGTCCCGCAGCACGCGGTACCGGCGCTGGCAAGGCGCTGCTGCGGCATCTGGCGAAGCTCGCTGTGGGCAAGGGTTGCGGCCGTTTCGAATGGGCTGTGCTGGACTGGAACGAACCGGCGATCCGCTTTTACGAGTCACTGGGCGCTCGACCGCAGGAAGAATGGACAACCTATCGCCTGAGCGGTGATGCCCTGTTGACACTCGCAAACATCGACTGACGGAACCTGCGCGCGCCGTATTGGCCTACCGGTAACCTCTCACCCGACAGGTTCACTCCTGTCGCCAACCGGTACGCTTATGACCGACCTCCGAACGCTGCTGTTAAACCAAGATACGCAAGGCGAAGAAGTCTTCGATACGCCTAAGGAGCGCCTGCAATTCTACCGCTCTGAAATCCATTTCGAGTCAACGCTGCTGGCCGAGCGAACCAGCTCCTACCTGTCAGCGCAGTCGTTTTTGATGATCGCCTTTGCCTCGTCAATGGCCAATACCAACCCTGAATGGGGCAGTCTGTTCCGCCTGGTCGTGCCCGCAGTCCTGGCGGGACTGGGCCTTCTGACGTCTTTCCATGCGATGCCTGGGATCAAATCCAGCTTCGATATCATAGAGCGCTGGCACCAGAAACAGGCCGAGCTGCTACAGGTAGAGGGCCGCGCGGGCCTGCTACCGAACCAGGAGTCGGCATTGTTCGGCGAAGGCAACAGCCCCACCGGGGGTTATCGCTACAAGCGAACGCTGCTGTTTTCCTTGCGCACGCCGCTGATCTTTGCCTCGGTCTGGACACTTTTCGGTGGGTTTTGCGTAGTGCTGTATTTCTTCGGCTGATCAGAGCCAATCGCGGAACTTGAACCATGCGTAGGGAATAATCGCCGATACCACCATCATCGCCAGGGCCATCGGGTAGCCAAGCAGCCAGCCGAGCTCAGGCATGTGTTCGAAGTTCATGCCGTAGACCGTGCCGACCAGCGTCGGTGGCAGGAATAGCACGGCGGCGATGGAGAACACCTTGATGATGCTGCTCTGCTCGATATTGATCAGGCCGAGCGTGGCGTCGAGCAGAAAGGCGATGTCGCCCAATAGTCGCGCCTGATGCTCACCCAGCGAGCGCACGTCCCGCTCCAGCGCCTTCAAAACGCCTTTGGCTCCCTGCTTGGTCTCGCCGGCGTGCAGGCGGTAGAAAGCGATCAGGCGAGTCGAGCTGAACAGGCTCTCGCCCAGCTGCGACAGCAGCGAGCGGTGCTGACCAAGCTGCTGAATGATCTGCTGCAGGTCCGTGCGCTGCTCCTTGCGTTTATCGAAGACGCAACGCGACAAGGCCTGGAGCGCAACCTGAACGTTTTCCAGCACGTCGGCGATACGGTCGACGATGGCATCGGCCAAGCCAAGAAAAATTTGGTGACTGGTGCCATACACCGATGGCTGCCGTGCACTTTTGGTTTCGAACTGGCGAAACGCACTGAGTTCGGCATAACGCACGGTTACCAGGCAGCGCTGGGTTAGGACGAAGGTGACTTCGGCGTTCTCCGGACGGCGGTCGGCAATCCCCATTACCACTGTAGTCGTCATGAAGATGGCGCCTTCCTCATCGTAAAAACGCGAAGAATCCTCAATTTCCGCCAGCTCTTCGCGGGTTGGAATATCCAGGCCCAGCGCCGACTCGACGAAGCGTTCCTCCTGCTGGTCAGGGGAAAGCAGGTCGATCCATAGCACATTGTCAGGGAGCGCCTGCAGATGCTGGGCAGCACGCCGCACCAGCGCGCCGTTTTCAAGACAGTGGAAAATGATCATGACTTGGTCGCGTTCCTCGAAAGTCCATAGTAGGAATAGAGACCGACCCAGGCGAAGCGTTCAGGCGGCATCTGCTGCAGACGCGCAGCTTGCCGGGACACGCCGAAACACGCTATCAAGATGTTCCCTAACGAGAGTTGCTCCATGACCGATACCACTGCCGACGACGACGAAACATTCGCCGAGGAAACGCTGATCCAGGCGATCGAAAATCAGCTGGAAGCCGGCGATCCACCTGCCACTCAGGCCACGCTGAACAAGCTGATCCTGGTCGGCTACGAACGCGACGAGATACTGAAGATGATGGCACTGGTGCTTGCCGACGAGATTCGGCAAATGCTCGAGCAAGACCGCCCGTTCGACGCCATCAGGTACGAAACGCAGCTGCGCAATCTACCCGATCTACCGGATTAACAGCCGAGCGCGGCAAGCTTGCGCACAGCATCTACACTTCGCAGAACGAGGCCGATGTTCACCATTCAAGGAGCAAACATGTCCTTCACGTCCGATGTGATAGCCGAGCTGGAAATCCTTCGCCTGTTCAATCTCGACAACACGCTCGAAGGCCTGAAAGTGCACCACGACGCCGGAAATGCGGCCGTCACCGCCGCCGAACGCCTGCACGCCAAAGGCCTGACGACCCAACCTGACGGTGGCTACCTGACCAGCCTCGGCCGCGATGCGGCCGAGCATGCGCAAAGGCTGCTGACCATCCTTTCGCAAACCGCCCCTGCGTAACGATGACCTTTTTTTGGCGTGGCGCAAACGCCACGCCTTAAGGTTCGCGGCAAGCGGTCGCCCTACCTTCGAGTAACGGTCGCTGTAGTTCTTGCTCCGGCCAAGCCCGTGTTACCTTCCCGCGCCTAGCGCCTCGATAATCAGGTCCAACAATCTTCGACCTCCGCACGAATTGCTTGAATGACCCGCCACCAGGAAATCCGCCCCGTTCTCGAAGAGGGCATCGACCGCAAGGTACTCAGTGCGCTGCGCACGCGTTTTCTGACGTTGAATGCCGGTCGCCTGGAGCGCACCCGCCTGGGCATGTCGCCGCGCCAGCAGGCGGTCATCAAGCTGTTGCCGCTGCTGTTTCACGTCAACCATCCCATCTTGCCGGGCTACGTATCGGCGCTCACGCCGGCTGGGCTGGCCGGGTTCGAGCCGGATGCCGAGACGCTGGCAGAAGCGCAGCGCCTGAGCCGCTCGTTTTCCTATAAGCCGTTGCGCGGCCAGCCGCCGCAGCCGATCCTGGGTCTGTTTCTCATGGGCAGCCTGGGCACGGTCGCGCAGGACGAACAGAGCGATCTGGATGTCTGGGTCTGTCACGACCCGAATCTTTCGGAACACCAGCGCGACGAGCTACAGCGAAAATGCGATCAGCTACGGGGCTGGGCGGCGACCCAGGGCAGCGAGGCGCATTTCTTTCTGGTCGACCCGGTGCGCTTCACCCAGGGCGCGCGCGAAGCGAAGCTGACCTCCGATGATTGCGGCACTACCCAGCACTATCTGCTGCTGGACGAGTTCTACCGCACCGCGATCTGGCTCGGCGGTCGCACGCCGCTCTGGTGGCTGGTGCCGGCTTACGAAGAACATCGGTACGCCGAGTACGTACGCACCCTTCTGGAAAAACGTTTCGTACGCAGCGACGAGGTGCTGGACCTTGGCAGTCTCGCCAGCATTCCGCCGGGCGAGTATCTGGGCGCCGGCTTGTGGCAGCTGTACAAGGCCATCGAGTCGCCCTACAAGTCGCTGTTCAAGTTGCTGCTGGTGGAGGCCTACGCCAGCGACTATCCACAGGTGCGCTGCCTGAGCCTGGACTTCAAACACGCGGTCTATGCCAACCGCCTGGAGTTGGACGATCTGGACCCCTATATCGTCGCCTACCGCCGGGTCGAAGCTTATCTCGCAGACCGCGGCGACATGGAGCGCCTGGCCCTGTTGCGGCGCTGTTTGTATCTGAAGATCAATCAACCATTGAGCCGTCCGCCGATCAACCGTACCCGGAGCTGGAAGCGCCGCCTGCTCGAGCGCCTCACGCATGACTGGGGTTGGGACGAGCGTCAGTTCGCCCAGCTCGATCGCCGCAGCCAGTGGAAGACCCGGCAGGTCGACCAGGAGCGACGCGCTCTGTTCAACGAACTGACCTACGGCTATCGCTTCCTCAGTGAATTCGCCAAGCGCCTGCAGATCACCAGCAGCATCAACGGGCGTGATTTCGCCGTGCTGGGCCGGCGGCTGCACGCCGCCATCGAACGCAAGGCGGGAAAGATCGAGGCGATCAACATGGGTATCTCGCCGGACATGGCCGAGCACAGCCTGACCCTGGTGCAAGGCTATGACGCGGCCGGCGATATCTCCTGGGCGCTCTATGAAGGCTGTCTGAGCGTTCGGGAAGTAGAGAATTTCTCGCCCCTGAAGCGTTCGCGAGATTTGGTACCGCTGCTCGGCTGGTGTCATCGCAACGGCATCGTCGACACCGCGACCCACGTCGCGCTGCACCCGGGCGACAGCGGGTTGATCGAGGCGGAGCTGTTCTCGCTGCTAACCGACCTGCGCCAGGCGTTTCCCATGCCGCTGCCCACGGTGGCCGAGCAGGCGCTGCTGACGACCGCCGTGCCGACCCAGGTCCTGCTGCTGGTGAATATCGAACTCGACCCGTTCCGCAGCGAACATTCTTCCGACGAGCGCAACGATCCGCTCGGCTATGGCGGGGGGCGCGAGAATCTGGTCCTAAGCATCGACCAACTCAGCCTGAACAGTTGGAACGAGCTGATCGCCAATCGCTACGAGGGCGCTTCGGCTCTACCCGATTGCTTGCGCGACTATCTCGACGCCCTGCCCGCGAACGGTGCCCGCCCCGGTTTGCAGGTGCACTGCTTTGGCAGCCATTCCGGGCTGGCCATCGCGCGGCGGATGGAGGCGCTGTTCCGCGACGCCCAGACCGCCCTCGACGAAGCGAGCGACAATCGCTACCTGCTACAGATCCGTCAGCATTTTCACATGCTCGACCTGACCGCCGGGAATGTCCGCCATACCAAACTGAACGATCTACGCGCCCTGATCGAACACCTCGGCGAGGCACACTATCGGGACCGCCCTGTGCGGGTGGATCGGCAGGCACTGGAGGGCCAGGATCTGTCGCTTATCCTGGCCCAGGCCAGAGCGCAGTGCCTGCAGGTGTTCTATCGCGTCCAGGGCGCGATGGCGGAGCTGACGGTATTGGACGAGTTCAACGCTTTGTGGCGCCAACAGGTCGCGTACCGTGACGAACAGAGCCTGCTGACTCCGCTGCTGCGCTTCCTGAAATCGATAAGCTACCGCCGCACGACGCAGCTACCCTTCGAGGAGAGCCATCTAGCGGCCATGGATATCCTGATCTACCGGCTACAGCAGCCCTCGCCGGACACTCCATTGGCCATCGAACGCAGGGCCGCGCCGCGCGAGGAAGCCAGCGATCCGCTCCACGACATCCAGGCAATCATCGAGCCCAACGAGCGGGGCCGCTCGCAGGTCACGCTGTATTGCAATCATCAGGAGTTTTCCAGCCTGGAATACGGTGCCGAACTGTTCGCCGCGGTGGCTCGCTATATCCTCGGGCAGCGTAGCGCCGCCGAGCGTTATCCTTGCTACATCACTGATCTGGATCTATCTGGCCTGCACGGCGAAGGGCGAACCCAGACCGTGCAGCACCTGCGCTACAAGGCGCAGCTTGAGGCGGCAATCAATCAAGCACTGATCTCGGTCTGAACGGCGCATGGCACGAAGCGCCATTACAGATTCACGTCACCGGCGGCTTCCGGCTGGTACTCGACAGCCAGCAGAGTAAGCTTGAGGAGCTTGCCGCCGGGCGTCGGCCAATCGATATGCTGCCCGACGCTCAAGCCCAACAAGGCGGTGCCTACTGGTGCCAATACCGAAACGGTACCTTCCTTGCCGGCGTCCTGCGGGAAAACCAACGTCAGGTGGTAGTCCTTGCCACTGCCCTCTTCGCGGCAATGAACACGAGAATTCATCGACACTACGCCAGCGGGCAATTCGCTACGCTCGACCACCTGCGCGCGCGACAACTCCTCATCGAGCGCTTCAGCGGCCGGACCGTAGTCAGACAGGCTGTTGAGCAGCCGCTCGAGCCGCTGCAGATCGGTTTGGGTGATGATGATAGGCGGTGCGCTGGACATGGTGCCGGGTAAACTCCTGTAAAAAGTAAAAGGGGTAGAAAAGCAAAACCCCGCCCGAAGGCGGGGTTTTTTTAACCGGAAGTCGACCCTATCACAGCCGATTAAATAAGCAAGAGCCCAGATCGAGGCTCATCGCAGCGACCCGATTCGTTCAGCGTAGTGCCTCAAAGCTCTTCGAATTCGAGTGCCTCGCCACCCTGCTCCTGAGTGACCCGCGTCAACAGTTCACCGAGGCGCTCGTCGTTGGCGTCGCAAATCCACAGCGAGGCGGCCTCGTCATAGTCGAAGTGAAAACCGCCCGAGCGCGCAGCCACCCATAGCTGACGCAACGGCGGTTGGCGGCTGAAGATGAGTTGCGTGCCGTTCTCGAAACGCACGGTGAGAACGCCACCGGAATTTTCCAGATCGACATCCATGCCGCTGTGATCGAAAACATCCTCGATTTCTTCCTGCGCGGCGTCGACGAGATCGTGAAAGCGGGCTTCGCTCAAACTCATGGATCGTTTTCCTCGGTGCGGGTTATACGGCGGCATAGCGGCCACCAACGATGCCGGCGAGCTTAGCAGGCGACCACCGCGTCTAGCGAGCGGCTGGGGTCTGTTGATGTTTCGTGTGCGGCCGCGCCGGGCCTGTAGGGTTGCGCGGCAACGCAGCTCGCGACGAAACGACAACAGACCCTATAGCGACGCTTACCGCCGAGCGCGGCCCACATAGGCAATCCGGTGGGTGCTGGGTATACTCCGGCCCATCGATTTTTCTAGGATTGCACCCCCATGAAGCGTCTGTTGCTTCCATTCATTGCCCTCGCGGTTCTCGCTTCCGCGCTTGGCGGCTGCGGCCAGAAAGGCCCGCTGTATCTGCCGGACGACGAGGCTGCCGTCAAAGAACGCTCCAAAGACCGATTCGAACTGTAAGGAGGCATTTCCATGGAGGCCTTCTCGTACCGCGACGGTCAACTCTTCGCGGAGGGCGTGGCGCTGCCCGCTCTCGCGCAACGCTTCGGCACCCCCACCTACGTTTACTCGCGCGCCCATATCGAGGCTCAGTACCACGCCTATGCCGATGCACTGAGCGGCATGCCGCATCTGGTCTGCTTCGCGGTCAAGGCGAACTCGAACCTTGGCGTGCTGAACGTATTGGCCCGGCTCGGCGCCGGCTTCGACATCGTTTCGCGCGGTGAACTGGAGCGCGTGCTGGCCGCTGGCGGGCAGCCGGAGCGCATCGTCTTCTCCGGCGTCGGCAAGACCCGTGACGACATGCGCCGCGCGCTGGAAGTCGGCGTGCACTGCTTCAACGTCGAATCCACCGAAGAACTCGAACGCCTGCAACAGGTCGCAGCCGAACTCGGTGTGATGGCACCGGTATCACTGCGGGTCAACCCCGATGTGGATGCCGGCACCCACCCGTACATTTCCACCGGTCTCAAGGAAAACAAATTCGGCATTGCCATCGCCGATGCCGAGACGGTCTATGCGCGGGCTCACGAGCTCAGCAACCTCGACGTCGTCGGTGTCGATTGCCACATCGGCTCCCAGCTCACCAGCCTGCCGCCCTTCCTCGACGCGCTCGACCGCCTGCTGGCGCTGATCGATCGCCTCGCGGTAGCCGGCATCCGTATTCGCCACCTGGATCTGGGTGGCGGCCTCGGTGTTCGCTACCGTGACGAGCAACCGCCGCTGGCTGGTGATTACATTAAGGCTGTGCGCCAGCGTATCGAGGGTCGCGACCTGGCACTGGTGTTCGAGCCGGGCCGTTCCATCGTCGCCAACGCCGGCCTGCTGCTGACCCGTGTGGAATACCTCAAGCACACCGAACACAAGGATTTCGCCATCGTCGACGCGGCGATGAACGACCTGATCCGCCCCGCGTTGTATCAGGCCTGGATGGACGTGGTGCCGGTGCAGCCGCGCGAAGGTCAGCCCCGCCACTACGACATCGTCGGCCCGATCTGCGAAACCGGCGATTTCCTCGCCAAGGAACGTCCACTGACCTTGGCCGAGGGTGATCTGTTGGCTGTTCGTTCGGCCGGCGCCTACGGTTTCGTCATGAGTTCCAACTACAACACCCGTGGCCGCGCCGCCGAGGTGCTGGTGGACGGCGACCAAGCCTACGAAGTGCGCCGCCGCGAAAGCGTGCAGGAACTCTACGCCGGCGAAAGCCTGCTGCCTGCCTGAGGCCACGACGATGCTTTTGCGTTTTACCAAGATGCACGGCCTGGGCAACGACTTCATGGTCATCGACCTGATCAGCCAGCACGCGCATATCCAGCCCAAGCACGCCAAGCAATGGGGTGATCGGCATACTGGCATCGGTTTCGATCAGCTGCTGCTGGTCGAGCCGCCGCACAATCCCGACGTGGATTTCCGCTATCGCATCTTCAATTCAGACGGTTCCGAAGTGGAGCAGTGCGGCAACGGCGCCCGCTGCTTTGCCCGCTTCGTGCTGGACAAGCGGCTGACCATGAAGCGCCGGATTCGCGTCGAGACCAAGGGCGGCACCATCGAACTGGATATCCGTCCCGACGGGCAGATCAGCGTCGATATGGGCCCGCCACGGCTGGTTCCGGCCGAGATCCCCTTCCAGGCCGACGGTGAAGCCATGAGCTATCCGCTGGACGTCGACGGACAGCAGCTGGAGATTGCCGCTGTGTCCATGGGCAACCCGCATTCGGTGCTGCGTGTGGACGACATCGACAGCGCGCCGGTGCATGAGCTCGGGCCAAAAATCGAGCATCACCCGCGCTTTCCACAACGCGTCAACGCCGGCTTTGTGCAAGTCATCGATCGCCAGCACGCCAAACTGCGCGTATGGGAACGCGGCGCGGGTGAAACCCAGGCCTGCGGCACCGGCGCTTGCGCCGCTGCGGTCGCCGCGATTGGCCAGGGCTGGATGGATTCGCCGGTGCAGATCGATCTGCCAGGTGGCCGTCTGTCCATCGAATGGGCAGGCCCAGGTCAGCCCGTTATGATGACCGGCCCCGCCGTTCGCGTTTTCGAAGGACAGGTTCGCCTATGACCGAGCAAAACCAGGATAAGCCGCAACTGCCGGACGCCGAAGCCGTCGCGGCTTATCTGAGTGCTCATCCAGAATTTTTCGTCGACCATGATGAATTGATCCCCGAGCTGCGCATTCCACACCTGCCGGGTGGCGCGGTGTCGCTGGTCGAGCGGCAGGTAAAGCTGCTGCGCGAACGCAACATCGAGATGCGTCACCGTCTGTCGCAGCTGATGGACGTGGCCCGCGACAACGACAGATTGTTCGACAAAACCCGCCGACTGGTCCTCGACCTGCTGGATGCTAACTCCTTGGAAGAAGTAATCGGTGCGGTGGACGAAAGCCTACGGCACGAGTTCCAAGTGCCCTATGTCAGTCTGATCCTGTTCAGTGAAGCGCCCTTGCCGGTCGGTCGCAGCGTCACCAGCGCCGAGGCACAGCAAGCCATCGGCGGCCTGCTCGGCGGCGGCAAGACCATTTGCGGCGTGCTGCGCCCGCATGAGCTGGTGTTTCTGTTCGGCGAAGAGGAAAGCAAAGAGATCGGCTCGGCGGCGGTGGTCGCGCTCAACCAGCAGCAAGGCATCCTGGCGATCGGCAGCAAGGACCCGCAGCACTACAAGAGCTCGCTGGGCACGCTGTTCCTCAGCTATATCGCCGAGGTGCTGACTCGAGTGCTGCCGCATTACTCTGCGCCGCTGCGATCGGTACGCTGAAAGCTGAAAGCTGAAAGCTGAAAGCTGAAGGCAATGCGCGGCCCACGAGCGATTCGCGTCTAGCTTTCAGCTTCAAGCTAATGGCTGTCTCATATCGAAGTGAGCTCTGATGCAAACCGATCTCGACGCTTATTTCCAACATCTGCGCAGCGAGCGGCACGTGTCGCCGCATACGCTGGATGCCTACCGGCGCGACCTGATCAAGGTGATGGGCTACTGCCAAAAGCAGCAGCTTGGGCAGTGGTCCGAGCTGAAAAGCGCCCACGTTCGCCAATTGATTGCCGAACAGCACCGCCAGGGTCAATCCAGCCGTAGCCTGGCACGTCTGCTCTCATCGCTGCGCGGCCTGTATCGCTACCTCAATCAGGAAGGACGCTGCGCTCACGACCCGGCCGCCGGCATCTCCGCGCCCAAGGGCGAGCAACGCCTGCCACGACTGCTCGACACCGACCGGGCGATGCAGCTGCTCGACGGTGGCATCGAGGATGATTTCATCGGCCACCGCGATCATGCCATGCTCGAATTGTTCTATTCATCCGGACTGCGCCTGGCAGAGCTAATCGGCCTGAATCTCGATCAGCTCGACGTCCCGGCCGGCCTGGTTCACGTCCATGGCAAAGGCAACAAAGATCGCGTGCTCCCTATCGGACGCAAGGCCCGCGAAGCGCTGCAGGCTTGGCTGCCGCTGCGGGCGTTGAGCAATCCGGCCGATGGCGCGGTATTCGTCAGCCAGCAGGGACGCCGCCTCGGTGCGCGCGCGGTGCAACTGCGGGTACGCCAGGCCGGTGTGCGCGAGCTCGGCCAGCACCTGCACCCGCACATGCTGAGGCACAGTTTTGCCAGCCATGTACTCGAATCGTCGCAAGATTTGCGCTCCGTACAGGAAATGCTCGGCCATGCCGACATCGGCACCACGCAGATCTATACCCACCTGGATTTTCAGCATTTGGCCAAGGTCTATGACCAGGCGCACCCGCGAGCCAAACGTAAGCAGGACAGTGACCCATGAGCATTCAGCTGATCACCTTCGACCTCGATGACACGCTGTGGGATGTCGGCCCGGTCATTCAGAGCGCCGAAATCCGCTTGCGAGATTGGCTCGGCCAATACGCGCCGCGCCTGGGCGACTTTCCTGTCGAGTCGCTGGCCGCGATCCGCCGCATGCTGGTCGAGTCCGAGCCAGGCCTGAAGCACCGCATCAGCGAACTGCGCCGGCGCATCCTCTTCCATGCGCTGCACGACGCCGGCTATCCGAGTGGCGAAGCGCAAGGCATTGCCGACCAGGCATTCGAAGTTTTTCTCGAAGCTCGCCATGAGATCGATCTCTTTCCCGACGTGCACCCAACGCTGGAGTGCTTGGCCAACCAATACACACTCGGTGTGCTGACCAATGGCAACGCCGATGTCCGTCGCCTGGGCCTCGCCGACTACTTTCAATTCACCCTATGCGCCGAAGAATTGGGCATCGGCAAGCCGGACCCGCGGCCTTTCCAGGAAGCACTGGGCCGCGCGGGGGTGAGCGCCGAGCACGCGGTGCATATCGGTGATCACCCTGATGACGATATCGCTGGCGCGCAGCGGGCCGGCGTTCGCGCCATCTGGTTCAATCCAGCCGGAACGCCTTGGCAGCACGACGGTCAGCCAGACGCGGAGATCCGCAGCCTCGCAGAGCTCCCGGCTTTGCTGGCCGGTTGGCGATAACGCTTCAACGAATCGCAAATACGACGAAGCCCAACACCGGGCGGTGTTGGGCTTCGCTCGTGCTCAAGCGCTGATACAGCTCAAGGCGATGGCATGGCTCCTGCGAGCTCGACCAGCCTTCCGCCTCCAGCGCTTTTCGCTGTGATTCAGATAGGCCGGCTGCCGTACTTGCTGTCAGGCTTTTTCGGCGGATCGGCGACTACGTTCGGTTCGACTTCCTGTACGCGCCCGCCACGGGCGAGGAACTCTTCCATCGCACGTGCCAGCTCGTCACGTTCGCGCTGCTTGGCTTCCAGGCTTGGCATTTCCTCGACGACCACCGTCTTGGCCTTGGCCTTCTTGGTCGTCGGGGTGGCGCGCTCACTGTCGGCCCCCTCGTCGTCAGCGTTGTCGTCGCCGTCATCGGCGGCGGCCAGCTCCTCGCCTTCCTCCTCGTCGTTAACGTCCAGATCGTCTTGTTCTAATTCTTCGTCGCTCATGTTCAACCTCGTACCTTGCCAAAGCGGAAGTTATAGCCCAGCGATGTGCTTTGTTCGCCACCGCCAAAAAAAATTCAACTTGCCATCCCGTGCAGCGTTGCGACGACCTGTCTGGCACCCCCTCGATCGCGGTGTTCCCCCAGATAGATACCTTGCCAAGTCCCTAATACCAGCTGCCCGTCGCCAACCGGCAAGCTCACCTGACAACCGAGCAGGCTCGCCTTGAAATGCGCCGGCAGATCGTCCGGCCCTTCGTAATCATGTTCGTAACCACCCTGGCCTTGTGGTACCAGGCGGTTGAAAAACGTCTCGAAGTCGCGCCGCACCGCGCCATCGGCGTTCTCGTTGATGGTCAGCGAGGCCGAGGTATGGCGCAGCCACAGGTGTAACAGACCGACCCGGCATTGTTGCAGTTCCGGTAGTTGTGCAAGCAGCTCATCGGTAATCAGATGGAAGCCACGCGGTCTAGGACGCAGTGTGATCACGCTCTGTTGCCACATGCTGGAAAGCCCCTCGACACCTGAACGGGCGCATTCTAGCGCGGCGGCAGAAAAAACAAAGGGCGCTCGCGAGCGCCCTTTATCGTCACGTTGCGATCACCGCTTGTTGGTGAACTCCGGATAGGCTTCGAGACCGCACTCGACCACATCGACGCCCTCGTATTCCTCCTCCTCGCTCACTCGCAGCCCCATCACGGCCTTGAGGATGCCCCAGACGATCAGGCTGGCGACGAATACCCAGGCGAAGATCGAAGCCAGCCCCAGCAGCTGTGCGCCAAAGGACGCATCGGCGTTGGTCAGCGGCACCGCCAGCAGCCCCCACATGCCGACCACACCGTGCACCGAAATGGCACCGACCGGGTCATCGATACGCAGCTTATCCAGGCCGAGGATGCTGAACACCACCAGCACGCCACCGACACCGCCAATAAGCACGGCTTGCAGGGCGCTCGGCGTCAGCGGCTCGGCGGTGATCGCCACCAGCCCGGCCAGCGCGCCGTTGAGAATCATGGTCAGATCGGATTTGCCGAACAGCAACCGTGCGGTGATCAGCGCCGCGACCAAGCCGCCGGCAGCCGCCATGTTGGTATTGGTGAACACCTGAGCGACGGCGTTGGCGTCCTCGATGGTGCTCATGCGCAGCTGCGAGCCGCCGTTGAAGCCGAACCAGCCCATCCACAGGATGAAGGCACCCAGGGTCGCCAGCGGCAGATTGGCGCCGGGAATCGCATTGATTTGGCCGTTCGGGCCGTACTTGCCCTTTCGCGGGCCCAGCAGCAGCACGCCAGCCAGCGCAGCCGAAGCACCCGCCATGTGCACCAGACCGGAGCCCGCGAAATCGAGGAAGCCTGCCGCGTCGAGGAAACCGCCGCCCCACTTCCAGAAGCCTTGAATCGGGTAGATGAACCCGGTCATCACTACGGCGAAGGCAATGAAGGCCCAGAGCTTCATGCGCTCGGCCACCGCGCCGGACACCACCGACATACAGGTTGCGGCAAATACGATCTGGAAGAAGAAGTCGGCCCTCGCCGAGTAGTAAGGCGCATCCTCACCACCCGCGGCGACTACATCCACGGCGTTCTCGTCACCGATCAGGAAACCCAGGCTCGGCAGGATGCCGCCTTCGGGGCTCGAATACATGATGTAGTAGCCGATCAGCAGATACATGATCGAAGCCACCGAATACAGCACGATATTCTTGGTGAGAATTTCCGCCGTGTTCTTGGCCCGCACCAGACCGGATTCGAGCATGGCGAAACCGGCCGCCATCCACATCACCAGCGCACCGCAGATGACGAAGTAGAAGGTATCGAGTCCGTACTGGACGGGTATCAGAGCTGTGCTGTCCATGTGTCACCTCTATGTGTCGCGCGTTTCGCGCCATTCGGTCTCCGGCTGGCCTTTCTAGCGGCAAGCCGGCCCCAAACCCGGGGTTGGCTCCGGGGGTTTCGTACGCTTGATCGGGATTTACAGGTTGTAGCCGCGCTCGTTGTGCAGGCTGAGGTCGAGTCCGATAGTTTCTTCGTCATCGCTGACCCGCAGGCCCATCACCCAATCGATCACCTTGAGAATCACAAAGGTGACGATTGCCGTGTAGACGACGGTGAACAGCACGCCCTTGAGCTGGATCCACAGCTGCAGCGCGATGTTGTCCACCTCACCGAAGCCGCCCAGTGCAGGCGCTGCGAATGCGCCGGTGAGCAACGCTCCGACGATGCCGCCGATGCCGTGCACGCCAAAGGCGTCCAGCGAGTCGTCGTAACCGAGCTTGCGTTTCAGGCTGGTGGCGCAGAAGAAGCAGATGACGCCCGACGCCAGGCCGATGATCAGCGCGCCCATCGGCCCGACCGTGCCGGCAGCCGGCGTGATGGCAACCAGGCCGGCGACCACGCCGGAGGCGATGCCCAGGGCACTGGGTTTGCCATGGGTCAGCCACTCGGCAAACATCCAGCCCAAAGCCGCAGCAGCAGTGGCGATCTGCGTCACGAGCATGGCCATGCCTGCGGTGCCGTTGGCGCCCAGCGAGGACCCGGCATTGAAGCCGAACCAGCCGATCCAGAGCATTGCGGCGCCCACCAGTGTCAGCCCCAGGTTGTGCGGCGCCATCGGCGTGGTCGGGAAGCCCTTGCGCTTGCCGAGCACGAGGCAAGCCACGAGACCAGCGATACCGGCGTTGATGTGCACCACGGTGCCACCGGCGAAATCGAGTACGCCCCAGTCCCACATCAGTCCGCCGTCACCGCCCCAGACCATATGTGCGATCGGCGCATAGACCAGGGTGAACCAGACGCCCATGAACACCAGCATCGCGGAAAACTTCATGCGTTCGGCGAAAGCCCCGACGATCAGCGCCGGAGTGATGATGGCGAAGGTCATCTGGAAGGTGATGAACACGCTTTCCGGAACCGTGCCGGTGAGGCTGTCTGGGGTCAGGCCGCTGAGAAAAGCACGGTCGAGACCACCGATAAAGGAGCTGAAATTGGTGACGCCTGCTTCCATGCCGGTGGTGTCGAACGCCAGGCTGTAGCCGTAGACCATCCAGAGGATGCTCATCAGGCCAGCGATGGCGAAGCACTGCAGCATGACGGACAGAATGTTCTTGGAGCGGACCATGCCGCCGTAGAACAAGGCCAGGCCAGGGATGGTCATGAACAGCACCAGCGCGGTGGCGGTGAGCATCCAGGCCGTGTCGCCTGAATCGAGCGTCGCGTCCTGCGCCAAGGCGATGCCTGGGCTTATCAGAGACAAAAGGGCTCCTAGCCCTGCGAATCTTCGCAGAGTCATGGTTTTACTCCTGGGGCGTGGGGGTTCGTAGGCCTGCCGAAGCAGGCAATCGCAAAGCGTCGGATCGTGCGTAGCGTGTGAAATCAGACTCGGCTGGCTTGCCTGATTTCGCCTGAGCCCGGGCGCTGCCCGGTCAATCGTTCACTACGCGACGACGCCGATCAGATCGCGTCGGTATCGGTTTCGCCTGTGCGGATGCGGATGGCCTGCTCCAGATTGACGACGAAAATCTTGCCGTCGCCGATCTTGCCGGTGTTGGCGGCCTTGGTGATAGCCTCGATCACGCGATCCAGCTGGTCGTCGGCAATCGCCACGTCGATTTTCACCTTCGGCAGAAAATCGACCACGTATTCAGCGCCGCGATAGAGTTCGGTGTGGCCTTTCTGGCGCCCGAAACCCTTGACCTCGGTGACCGTGATGCCCTGGACGCCGATTTCAGACAGCGACTCGCGTACGTCGTCCAGCTTGAACGGCTTGATGATGGCAGTAACTAATTTCATGAAAACTTCTCCCGTTTAGGTGGACTTGCCCCAGAAGTACGAACCCAGGACAAGTCTAAGCTCTGTGTCTGGCTCTTGTAACGCGTCGACATAGCCGAGCGACCTCCAACACCATCAGCCGATCCGACGAAACGTCCTGAATCGTCTGCGCACCGCAACGCACCGGTGCGTCTTCATGACGAGCCAAGCAGAATCAATGCCAGGTCTGTGAGAAGTGCGTGATAGCGCGCCCCACCGCAGCCGCGCGGGTCGCATCGCTGACAGACCCACGAAACCCGCGCACCAATACCGGGCAAGGCGATGCGACCGCCTGCCCATAAACGTGCACTGCGACGAAAATCGGCCTCAAACAGGCCGTGCTACACTGCCCGCCGCTCAGAAACAGGTGATGTCCATGCTCCCACCCAAAGCTTTTCTCGACGCCATCGGCTCTCAGGCTTCACGCCTGTTCAACGGCGAGACGCCGCTACCCCGCCCCGAAATCGAAGCCCAGTTCAAAAGCATCCTCCAGGGCGCGCTGAGCAAACTGGACGTTGTCAGCCGCGACGAATTCGACAACCAGATGGTGGTGCTCGCGCGCACCCGAGCGCGGCTCGAAGCACTCGAGGCCAAGGTCGCCGAGCTGGAAGAAAGACTGCAGCCACCCGCCGCCGACTAAACTCGGTGGCGACACGATCAAAGGAGTGATCGAATGTCCCTCGCCATAGTTCATAGCCGCGCCCAGGTGGGCGTCGAGGCGCCCGCCGTCACGGTCGAAGCCCACTTGGCCAATGGCCTGCCTTCGCTGGCACTGGTCGGGTTGCCCGAGACCGCCGTCAAGGAGAGCAAGGATCGCGTGCGCAGTGCGATCCTGACCTCCGACTTCGATTTCCCGGCCCGCCGCATCACACTCAATCTCGCCCCTGCCGACCTGCCGAAAGACGGTGGCCGCTTCGATCTGGCCATCGCCTTGGGCATTCTCGCCGCCAGTGGACAGATTCCCACAGACCGCCTCGATACCCTGGAATGTCTGGGCGAGCTGGCGCTATCCGGCGCGTTGCGCCCGGTGCAGGGCGTGTTGCCTGCGGCCCTGGCGGCACGTCAGGCCGGGCGCGCGCTGCTGGTGCCGCGAGCCAATGCTGAGGAAGCCAGTCTGGCTTCAGGGCTGGTGGTTTACGCCGCTGATCATTTGCTGGAAGTCGCGGCGCACTTCAACGGCGTCACGCCTATCGCTCCCTTCGAGGCCCAGGGCCTGCTGCGTCAGGTGCTGCCCTACCCCGATCTGGCCGATGTGCAGGGCCAGGCCGCCGCCAAACGCGGTTTATTGGTCGCGGCGGCTGGCGCGCACAATCTGCTTTTTTCAGGCCCCCCGGGCACCGGCAAGACGCTGCTGGCCAGCCGTCTTCCCGGTTTGCTTCCACCACTTGAAGAACAGGAAGCGCTGGAAGTCGCGGCGATTCATTCGGTCGCCAGCCAGTCACCGCTGGAGCATTGGCCGCAACGACCGTTTCGCCAGCCCCATCACAGTGCATCCGGGCCGGCGCTAGTCGGTGGCGGCAGCCGGCCGAGACCCGGCGAGATTACGCTGGCGCACCAGGGCGTGCTGTTCCTCGACGAGCTGCCGGAGTTCGATCGCAAGGTATTGGAAGTGCTCAGAGAGCCCCTGGAATCAGGCTGTATCGTGATCGCACGGGCGCGCGACAAGGTGCGTTTCCCGGCCCGTTTTCAGCTGGTCGCGGCGATGAATCCCTGCCCCTGCGGCTACCTGGGCGATCCGAGTGGCCGCTGTCGCTGCTCGCCGGATCAGATCCAGCGCTACCGAGGCAAGCTCTCAGGGCCACTGCTTGATCGCATCGACCTACACCTCACCGTGGCACGCGAAGCCACCGCGCTGAACGCGCCACCCGCAACCAGCGACAATACCGACGTGGTCGCTGAGCAGGTCGCTCAGGCACGGCGCATTCAACTGGCCCGTCAGGGCTGCGCGAACGCCTTTCTCGATCTCACCGGATTGCGCACTCATTGCCAACTGCAGGCCGACGACCAGCAATGGCTGGAGCGCGCCTGTGAGCGACTCGGGCTTTCACTGCGGGCGGCGCACCGGATTCTCAAAGTCGCGCGGACCTTGGCGGACCTGCAACAGGATGCGTTCATCGGCCGCCGGCACCTGGCCGAAGCGCTGCAATACCGGCCGGGTAGCCAGGCATCCTGAGGCGCGATGCGGCCGCTGGATGGGGTTCACCGTGCGGTTCCGACAGGCGAATCACGGTTTGGCAGAAGCGTGCCGCAATACGCCGAATTGTGCGGTCACATCCTGTAAGCCCTCGTGGCGACGGCCCTTCGCCCGGTCGGACGACGGTCGCTATGTTAGAGTGCACCCCCTTTCGCCACAGGCGGCCCACTCCCTTTCGGTATCAAGGAGCGCAGCATGGAGGCCAAAAAGTCTTCCTCTTCCACCATCAACCCTCCCGTCTTTTTCGGCTCTGCCGTACTGATTCTCGCGCTGGTGATCTACAGCGTTGCCTTTTCCGAACATGCGCAAACGCTGTTTGGCGACGTCCAGGCCTGGATCATCGCCAACCTCAGTTGGCTATACATCCTGGCGGTGGCCATCATCCTGCTGATGGTGGTGATCGTCGCCTTGAGCCGTTACGGCGATATCAAGCTCGGCCCCGATCATAGTGAACCTGATTACAGCAGCCTGACTTGGTTCGCCATGCTGTTTTCCGCTGGCATGGGCATCGGCCTGATGTTCTTCGGCGTCGCCGAGCCGGTGATGCACTTCCTCTCGCCGCCCGTTGGTGAAGGCGGCACGGTTGCCGCCGCGCGCGAGGCGATGAAGATCACCTTCTTCCATTGGGGTCTGCATGCCTGGGCGGTCTATGCCATCGTGGCGATGATTCTGGCCTACTTCGCCTATCGCCATGATCTGCCGCTGACCCTGCGCTCGGCGCTCTACCCGCTCATTGGCGAGCGCATCTACGGCCCCATCGGCCATGCCGTGGATATCTTCGCCATCATCGGCACCGTGCTGGGCGTCGCCACCTCGTTGGGGCTGGGCGTCACGCAGATCAATACCGGCCTCAACCATCTGTATGGCCTGCCCATTTCCGTACCGGTGCAGATCGGCCTGATTGTCGCCACTACGTTGCTGGCGACCATTTCGGTCGTTACCGGCCTGGACAAGGGCGTGCGGCGGCTTTCGGAATTGAACCTGACTCTTGCCGCGCTATTGATGCTGCTGGTTCTGATAGCAGGCCCGACGGTGTTCATCCTGCAGACCTTCGTGCAGAACACCGGCAATTACTTCTCGCAGATCGTCACCGCCACCTTCAATCTTTACGCCTACGAGCCGAACGACTGGATCGGTGGCTGGACGCTGTTCTACTGGGGCTGGTGGCTGGCCTGGTCGCCCTTCGTCGGGCTGTTCATCGCGCGCATTTCCCGTGGCCGGACGATTCGAGAGTTCGTCGCCGGCGTGCTGCTGGTGCCGACCGCTTTCACCCTGTTGTGGATGACCGTGTTCGGCGATACCGCCATTCACATGATTCTCTGGGAACACGTGACCAGTCTGGGCGAAGCCATCGACCGCGACAGCTCACTGGCCCTGTTCGCCTTCCTGGAGCACTTCCCGTTCGCCTCCGTGCTTTCGCTGGTGGCGATCGTCATGGTGGTGGTGTTCTTCGTCACCTCGGCGGACTCCGGTGCGCTGGTCGTGGACATGCTCGCGTCCGGCGGCCAGGAAGGCACGCCGGTCTGGCAGCGGGTCTTCTGGGCCGGCTCCATGGGCGCGGTGGCCATCGCCCTGCTGTTGGCCGACGGCCTGACCGCACTGCAGACCGCCACCATCGCCAGCGCCCTACCCTTCACCCTCGCGCTGCTGTGCTCGATGTGGGGCCTGCTCAAGGCCTTGCGCCTGGATGCCACCAAGCAGGGGTTGCGCTACCAGGCGATCACCACCTCACCGACCACGCCGCGCGCTTACAGCGACTGGCAGCGACGCCTGAGCAATCTGACGAAGTTTCCACGACGCCCCGACGTGGTGCGTTTCATCGCCGACGTGGCTCGTCCCGCCTGTGAAGCAGTTGCCGAGGAGATTCGCAAACAAGGCTACGGCGCAACCGTCGAACAAGGCGAAGACCGCCGCGTCCGCATCGAAATCACCCATGAAGGCGAGCCTGACTTCATCTACGAAATACGCCCCCGCGCCTATGCGATGCCGAGCTTTGTGCCCAGCAACGAGGACGACGAGCCCGGCGAACGTAAGTATTTCCGCGCCGAAGTCCACCTCAAGGAAGGCGGCCAGGACTACGACGTCATGGGCTGGAGCCGCGAAGGCGTGATCGGCGACATCCTCGATCAGTACGAGAAGCACATGCACTTCTTGCATATGGTGCGGTAGCCGCAAGCTGCTTCGCACGGTGGATCGCGCTTCATCGCTCCACCGTGCGTAGTGGCAGCTCCGGCCTGTTAAACTCCCGCCCCGCCCTCAGACACCCGAACGACCATGTCCCGACTCAATCCCCGGCAGCAGGAAGCCGTGAACTACGTCGGCGGCCCCATGCTGGTGCTCGCCGGCGCCGGCTCCGGCAAGACCAGCGTCATCACCCGCAAGATCGCCTACCTGATCCAGCAGTGCGGCATCCGCGCGCAATACATCGTCGCCGTGACCTTCACCAACAAGGCCGCGCGCGAAATGAAGGAGCGCGTCAGCAGCCTGCTACGCGGCGGCGAAGGGCGCGGGCTCACCGTGTCGACCTTCCACAACCTGGGCCTGAACATCATCCGCAAGGAATACGCCAAACTCGGCTACAAGCCGGGCTTCTCGATCTTCGACGAGGGCGACATCAAGGCGCTGCTGACCGACATCATGCAGAAGGAATACTCGGGCGACGACGGCGTCGACGAGATCAAGAATTACATCGGCAGCTGGAAGAACGACCTGATCACGCCCGAGGAGGCACTGGGCAGCGCGCGCAATCCCAAGGAGCAGACCGCCGCCATCGTCTACACCCACTACCAGCGCACGCTCAAGGCGTACAACGCGGTGGATTTCGACGACCTGATCATGCAGCCGGTGAAGCTTTTCCAGGATCACCCCGAAGTGTTGGAGAAGTGGCGCAACAAGGTTCGCTACATGCTGGTGGACGAATATCAGGACACCAACGCCAGCCAGTATCTGCTGGTGAAAATGCTGGTGCAGGAACGCGCGCATTTCACCGTGGTGGGCGATGACGACCAATCGATTTACGCCTGGCGCGGCGCCCGCCCGGAAAACCTGATGCAGCTCAAGGATGACTTCCCCTCGCTGAAAGTGGTGATGCTCGAGCAGAACTACCGCTCCACCAGCCGCATTCTGAAGTGCGCAAACGTGCTGATTGCCAACAACCCTCACGCCTTCGAGAAGCAGCTGTGGTCGGAAATGGGCCATGGCGACCCGATCCGTGTGATTCGCTGCCGCAACGAGGAAGCCGAAGCCGAGCGCGTGGCGATGGAAATCCTCACGCTGCACCTCAAGACCGAGCGGCCCTACAGCGACTTCGCCATCCTCTATCGCGGCAACTACCAGGCCAAGCTGATCGAGCTGAAGCTGCAGCATCACCAGATTCCCTATCGCCTGTCCGGCGGCACCAGCTTCTTCGGCCGCCAGGAAGTGAAGGACCTGATGAGCTACTTCCGCCTGCTAGTCAACCCCGACGACGACAACGCCTTTCTCCGCGTGATCAACGTACCGCGCCGGGAGATCGGCTCCACCACCTTGGAAAAGCTCGGCAACTACGCCACCGCGCGCAAGATTTCCATGTACGCCGCCTGCGACGAAATCGGCCTGGGCGAGCTGCTGGACAGCCGCTTCACCGACCGCCTCTCACGCTTCAAGCGCTACATGGACAACCTGCGCCAGCAGTGCGCGCAGAACGACCCCATCGCCGCGCTGCGCAGCATGGTCATGGACATCGACTACGAGACCTGGGTCCGCAGCCAGACCTCCAGCGACAAGGCCGCGGACTTCCGCATGGGCAACGTCTGGTTCCTTATCGATGCGCTGAAGAACACCCTCGAGCGCGACGAAGAAGGCGAGATGACCATCGAGGAAGCCATCGCCAAGCTGGTGCTGCGCGACATGCTCGAACGCCAGCAGGAAGAGGAAGAAGGCGCCGAGGGCGTGCAGATGATGACGTTGCATGCGTCCAAGGGGCTGGAATTCCCCTACGTATTTATCCTCGGCATGGAAGAGGAAATCCTCCCGCACCGCTCCAGCATCGAGGCCGACACCATCGAGGAAGAACGCCGCCTGGCCTACGTCGGCATCACCCGCGCACGGCAGAACCTGGCCATGACCTTCGCCGCCAAGCGCAAGCAGTACGGCGAAATCATCGAATGCATGCCCAGCCGCTTCCTCGACGAATTGCCTCAGGAAGATCTGGAATGGGAAGGCCAGGAAGACGCGCCGGTGGAAGTCAAAGCGGCGCGCGGCAACGACGCGCTGGCGGCGATGCGGGCGATGTTGAAGCGATAAAGGCGGCATGCTGTAGGGTGGGCTTCAGCCCACCAACCACCTAAAGCTACGCCAACAACCACTATCGTCTGCTACTGGTGGGCTGAAGCCCACCCTACGGCGCTAGAAACCGCTGAAACCGTAGCCTGGGATTAGCCGAAGGTGTAATCCGGGTTGCGAAGGCGCAACTCGTATATCGAAACAGCCAGTGGAAGCCGCGCAGCGTTCCATTGATCCGCCCATCAACCACTGACGATGCTTTCCAGCTCGTTCGCCGCCGCGCGCAGGCGTGGCACGAAATTCAGCAGCGGCTCCATCGCGCAGCGGATCACCGGGGCATGGGTAAACAGGCAGGCCTTCAGCTCGCCGCGTGCGTCCCGCACCGGCACGGCGCAGGCGACCATGCCGTCGATGAACTCCTCCGAATCAGTGGCCAGATCCTCTTCGCGAATCCGCGCAAGATCGTCGCGCAGGGCGCTGAGGTCGGTGATGGTATTGCGTGCCAGTTGGCGGATCGGCAGACGCGGCAGGATTCGCTCCAGTTGCTCGTTGGGCAGCGACGCCAAGTAAAGCTTGCCGCTGGCGGTGCACCAGAGCGGCGTATGGCTGCCGATGGGCAGGTTGATCTGCAACGGCCAGTTGGTCTGCACACGGTCGAAATAGAGCATGTCCAGGCCATCGGGCACGGACAGTCCGCAGGTCTCGCCGATTTCTTCCGACAGCTGGCGCAGGATCGCCTGGCGCAACGCCTTGTGCCGACCGCTGCCAAGGATGTTCACCGCAGTGGCGTGCAGACGGTCGCCCGGCAGCAAGCCGCCGCGCAGGCCGAATTGCAGGAAGCCCTCTTTCTCCAGCGTTTGCACCAGCCGATGGGCGCTGGCTTTGGGAATATCGAGCTTCTCCGCCAAGGCGCTGGGCGTCAGTGGTTCCGCAGCGCTAGCCACCGCTTCGATGATTTCCAGCACGCGGGTGATGGAAGAGCCTTTTTCACGGGGGGTACTGCGCATCACCTGCCCTGTCGTTGAAGGAATAAAGCGCGCCATGGCGCGACGCGAGTGTATCGACCGGCGCCACCAGCGCAACCGTTGACCCCATTGAGCCGGTCCGTTTGGGCCGAACGATGGGTTACACGCCGGTGGGCTGAAGCGGAACGCCGCCCGACCACCCTACAGAGGGAACTGCCATCACTATCGGGTTCGCTTAGACGCCGCACCCGTAGGGTGGGCTTCAGCCCACCAGCTGCGCGCAACATTCGAATCGGCAAGCGAATCAGAACGAGCGCGCTTCGTCAGCAGTTACGCTTTGCCACTGCCAATCGGTGGGCTGAAGCCCACCCTACGGCCGCCCTCCTTACGGCGATTCCCCCACCTTATTTCATCGTCGGCATCGAAAAATCGGCGCCAGCGCGGATACCCGTCGGCCAGCGCCGAGTCACCGTCTTCATCCGGGTGAAGAAGCGCACGCCGTCCGGACCGTGCATGTTCAGCGGGCCGAAGACCGAACGCTTCCAACCGCCAAAGCAGTGGAACGCCATGGGCACCGGGATCGGTACGTTGACGCCGACCATGCCGACCTGCACACGCTCTTCGAACTGCCGCGCGGTATCGCCGTCGCGGGTGAAGATCGAGGTGCCGTTGCCGTATTCATGGTCGTTGACCAGCTTCAGCGCCTCGTCGAAGGAGCTGACTCGCACCACCGCCAGCACCGGGCCGAAGATTTCCTCTTGGTAGACGCGCATCTGCGGCGTCACGCGATCGAACAGCGTCGGGCCGACATAGAAGCCATTCTCGTAGCCCTCGACCTTGATGCCACGCCCATCGCAGACCAGCGTCGCACCCTCTTCCACGCCGAGGTCGATATAGCCGCTGACCTTTTGCTGGTGCTCGCGGGTGACCAACGGGCCCATCTGCGGCTCGGGTTCGACGCCCGTGCCTGGGCCGGTGCGCAGCTGCGCGATTTCACCCTTGAGCATCTCGACCAGGTTGTCCGCCACCTCGTCGCCGACGCAGACCGCCACGGAAATCGCCATGCAGCGCTCGCCGGCCGAGCCGTAGGCGGCGCCCATCAGCGAGCTGACCACCTGCTGCGGATCGGCGTCGGGCATGATCACCATGTGGTTTTTCGCCCCACCCAGGGCCTGGCAGCGTTTGCCGTGCGCCGAAGCGGTCGTGTAGATGTACTCGGCGATCGGTGTCGAGCCGACGAAGCTCACCGACTGCACGCGCTCGTCGGTCAGCAGCACGTCCACCGCCTCCTTGTCGCCGTTGACGATGTTCAGCACGCCTGCCGGCAACCCGGCCTCGGCGAGCAGTTCGCCAAGCAGCATGGTCGCGCTCGGGTCCTTCTCCGACGGCTTGAGGACGAAGGTATTACCGCAGGCGATGGCAACCGGCAGCATCCACAGCGGCACCATGGCCGGGAAGTTGAACGGCGTGATGCCGACGCACACACCCAGCGGTTGCATCAGCGAATTGGAATCGATGTCGCGACCGACATTGGAGGAGAACTCGCCCTTGAGCAGATGCGGAATGCCGCAGGCGAACTCCACCACTTCCAGCCCGCGAGTGACTTCGCCCTGGGCATCGGAGAAGACCTTGCCGTGCTCCAGCGAAATCAGCCGCGCCACATCATCGCGACGCGCTTCAAGCAGCGCCTTGAAGCGGAACATCACCCGCGCGCGTACCAGCGGTGGGGTTTTCGACCAGCCTTCGAAAGCGGCCTGTGCGGCGGCGATGGCCTCGCGGGTTTCGTCCGCCGAAGACAGCGAAACATACAGGCGCGGCTCGCCCGTAGCCGGGTTGTAGACGGTCGCGTGGCGTTCGGAGCGGCCAGCGACGGCCTCGTTGTTGATCAGGTTGCCGAGGGTCTGCATGGGGCTCACTCCTGGTTCCAGACGGTTTCGTAGAGGTCGATGATTTCTGCTTCGGTGGGCACGCGCGGGTTGTTGCCCGGCGAACCCGAGGCCAGGGCCTGATTCGCCATGGTTTCGCGCAGCTCGAAGAAGCGCTCTCGGGTAATGCCGAACTGCTCAGGGCTTGGCACCTGCAGCTCTTTGTTGATCGCGCGCAGTTCGGTCAGCAGCTTTTCGTTGGCCACTTCGACGCTGTCGTCCTCACCCGCCACGCCCATGGCCCGGGCGCAGTCGGCATAACGCTCGGGTGCGGAGGGAATGGAAAACGCGGTGATTGCCGGCAATAGCATGGCGTTGGACAGACCGTGCGGCACATGGAAAAACGCACCAATCGGGCGACTCATGCCATGCACCAGCGCCACAGAGGCATTAGAGAAGGCGATGCCAGCCAGGGTCGCACCGAGCATCATCGCCTCGCGGGCGTTGCGATTGCCCGGCTCGTGGTAGGCCGCGCGCAAGTTGGGCGCCAGCAGGCGCATGGCTTCGAGCGCCTGGGCATCGCTATAGAGGCTGGCCTTGCGGCTGACGTAGGCCTCGATGGCGTGGGTCAGCGCATCGATACCGGTGTCGGCGGTCACCCGCGGCGGCAGCGACAGGGTCAGCTCGTAGTCGATCAGCGCGGCGACGGGCATGAAACCGAGGCCGGCGCAGAGCATTTTCTCGTCGCTGGTTTCATCAGTAATGATCGTGAAGCGCGTGGCTTCCGAACCGGTGCCGGCGGTGGTGGGGATGGCGATCAGCGGCAGGCCGGCTTCGCTGACATCGCGCGGGAAGCGGTAGTCGCGCATCTCGC
Source organism: Pseudomonas sp. CBC3 (assembly GCF_037967085.1). Classification (NCBI taxonomy): domain Bacteria; kingdom Pseudomonadati; phylum Pseudomonadota; class Gammaproteobacteria; order Pseudomonadales; family Pseudomonadaceae; genus Pseudomonas; species Pseudomonas sp. CBC3. Next base: position 1,398,577 of record NZ_JBANEO010000001.1, on the reverse strand, counting down.
CGCCGAACTTGCCGAGGATGCCGATGGCCTTGGCCGAATCGATCGGACTGCCGCCGCCGAGCGCGATGATCGAGTCATAGTTGCCTTGGCGCACCATTTCGACGCCGGCATGAATCGACGCCGCGGTCGGCTCCGGCAGCGTATCGGCGAAGCAGTCACTGGGAATGTCGGCCTTGGCTAGGGTCTCGCTGATCCGCGCCACGTAGCCCAGCTCGACCATCATCCGGTCGGTGACGATCAGCGGGCGTTTGCAGCCGAGGTTATGCAGCACGGATACGATCTGCTGACTAGCGCCGGCGCCGACTTCCATCAGGCGCGGCAGGACGATGCGATGGCTCATGGTGTTCTCCGGTGGGCCTCGCGAAGCGCTCTATCACGACGTATATCCGCCAGATAAAGCACTTGCACGAACGATTGCACGGGGAGACTCAGGGTCTCGTTTGTTATTGGGGACGGCTCGCCTCGAAGCCAGACTAGAAGCAGATCGACCAACATTCAAGCTAAAACGAGACATTTTTTCCCAATATAAGACTCGAGTACATGCCAGCTCGCTGACATGAGGCTTCTCGCGCGCAGAGCCGCATCTGCCAGCAAGCTGACTTGTGCTTGAAGGTTGGTGAACCCCGACTCAGGAATATTCGGGTGGATCGCTGGCGTCGGCCCCAGCCTGGTCGAGTAATTGTTGCAAGACCTTGTCGGCGTCATTCTGCAAGCGTTCGCGCGAGCGTCCGGCCTGTTCGCGCGCCGAGGCGTCATCGAGGCTTGCCATGTCGGCATCGACATTGATCAACGCGGCGCTGAGCCCCGCATGGATGAGCAGCGCGCCGGCCTGCACGTCACTGCGCACCACGGCCGCAACCAGCGGCCAGGCCTCGTTGGCCAGCTCCAGCGCCTCCAGGCAACTGTGCGCGGTCGCCAAGGGCACGGCGCAGGCTTGGCGTGAGGCCGTTTGGAGATCGGCCGTATCGTCGCGGCTGGCGTGCAGATAATTTTGGAAGGCGCGTATATCCGCATCGGCAAACGCGCCGGGCCGGCCGATCAGGCCTTCAGCCGTTTGTAACAACCGACGCCGCGCGGGCTCGCTGCCGCGCGACTCGCTGATTCTCAGTCCCTTGAGCACTAGGGCCAGGCCAATATCCGAAACCACCGCAGCAGCGGCGCCACAGCCTGGTGTAGGCCGATCCGCCGCCGTCGCATCGCGGAAATCGGCCAGCGATAGCCGCCAGACGCTGTCACCAGCTGGGCTATCCATATTCAGACCGTGCCGTTGCCCCAGGCCAGCAGCACGTCGAGCATGCGGTTGGAGAAGGCCCACTCGTTGTCGTACCAGGCCAGCACCTTGACCAGATCGCCCTGCACGCGCGTGTGGCTGAGATCGGCCACGCAGGATGCCGGGTAGCCGAAGAAGTCACGCGAGACCAACGGCAAATCGTTGCACTCCATCACCCCGAGCGGCATCGTCTGCGCGCCGTCGCGCAAGATCTGATTGACCGCCTCGACGCCCGCAGGCGCACGTTCGGCAACGAAGGTGAGGTCCACCAGCGAGACGTTCGGCGTCGGCACCCGCACCGACAGGCCGTCCAGCCGCCCGGCCAGTTCCGGCAACACCAGCCCGATGGCTTTGGCGGCGCCGGTGGTCGAGGGAATCATCGACTCCGCCGCGGCACGAGCGCGGTAAAGGTCCTTGTGTGCCTTGTCCAGCAGGTTCTGGTCGTTGGTATAGGCGTGCACGGTATTGAGCAGGCCCTGACGAATCCCCATCGCCTCATGCAGCACCTTGGCCAACGGCGCCAGGCAATTGGTGGTGCAGGACGCATTGGAAATCACCCGCTGGGTGCCTAGCAGCTCGTGGTTGACGCCATAGACCACGGTCAGGTCGGCGCCATCGAGCGGGTGCGAGGCGAACACCCGGTTGGCTCCGGCCTGCAGATGCTGGTCGACCAACGCGCGCTTCTTGAACTTGCCCGAGCACTCCAGCACCACATCGACGCCGAGCTGCTTCCAGGGCAACTGCGCGGGGTCGCGCTCCTGCAGCAGTCGAATCGATTGCCCACGGATCTGCAGCATGTCCTCGTGCAGGTCGACCTGACCATGAAAGCGCCCGAAGGTGGTGTCGAAGCGCGTCAGATGCGCCATCGCAGCCCGGTCACTGAGGTCATTGATCGCCTCGATACGAATCTGGCTTTCCAGATTACGTTCGAACAGGGCTCGCAACACGGCTCGGCCAATACGGCCATAACCATTGATGGCAATACGCAACATGGCGGTCTCCCAGACGGTCGTTGAGGCTTGTGCAAGATTAGTCGGACGATCACGGTGGTCGTTCACTGCATCCGAAGAAGATCGCCGAACGGCGAACCCGAGCGGCCCACATCAGTCGTAACCAGACAGGTCCGCCAAGCCGGCCTGCCGGACACCGGAAACGAACACCAGAAAAGGGAACGAGCATGAGCGAGTCAACCCAGCCACCCTGGTGGAAAGGCGCCACCGTCTATCAGATCTATCCGCGGTCTTTCGCCGACAGCAACGAAGACGGCATCGGCGACCTCAATGGAGTGCTGCGCCACCTCAATCACCTGCAGTACCTCGGCGTCGGCGCCCTGTGGCTGTCGCCGATCTTCCGTTCGCCGATGCGCGATGCCGGCTACGACATCAGCGATTACTGCGACATCGACCCGCTGTTCGGCTCGCTGGATGATATCGACCGGCTCATCGCAGAGGCGCATGCCCGCGGGATCCGCGTGCTGCTCGATTTCGTCCCCAATCACACCTCCGATCAGCACCCCTGGTTCATTGAATCTCGCAGCTCGCGGGACAACCCGAAACGCGACTGGTACATCTGGCGCGACGAGCCGAACAACTGGCGCGCCGCACTCAACGCCGGCAGCGCCTGGACCTGGGACGAGCACAGCCAGCAGTACTACCTGCACCTGTTCCTGCCCGAGCAGCCGGACTTGAACTGGCGCAACCCCGAGGTGGTCGAGGCGATGCATGGCGTGCTGCGCTTCTGGCTCGATCGCGGCATCGACGGTTTTCGCGTCGACGTCATCCACTGCACCGGCAAGGAGCCGAGCTTCGCCGACGATCCGCGCTGCCTGGCCGGCCAGCCGCTGGTGGAATTCAACGACCAGCCTTACAGCCACGAGGTATTGCGCGGTTTGCGCCGGCTGGTCGACAGCTATCCCGGCGAGCGCGTGCTGGTCGGCGAGGTCAACATCCGCTCCACCGAACGGGTCCTGCAGTACTACGGCGCCGGCGATGAACTGCACATGTCGTTCAATTTCCAGCCGCTGGACGCGCCCTGGGAGCCGGTGATGTTCCGCACCTGCATCCGCGATGTCGAGGCGCTGCTGAAACCGGCCAACGCCTGGCCGACCTGGGTGCTGTCCAATCACGACAATCAGCGCCAGCGCAGCCGCTACCAGGGCTCGCTGCGTAGCGCCCATGCCGCCGCGGTACTACTGCTGACCCTGCGCGGCACGCCGTTCATCTTCCAGGGCGAAGAGCTGGGCTTGGAGGACGCGGTGATCGCGCCGGACGAGCAGGTCGATCCGGGTGGCCGCGACGGTGGCCGCGCACCGATTCCCTGGCTGGCGGCGGCCCCGCACGGCTGGGACGGCGCCGAGCCCTGGCTACCCTTTCCGCCGGAAAGCGACGAGTTGGCGGTCGAGCGCCAGCAGCGTGCGCCCGGCTCGACCCTCGAGCTGTACCGCCGCCTGATCGCCGCGCGCAAAGGCAGCCCGGCGCTGCTGCACGGCGACTGGCACGAACTGCCCTCGCACCCGAACGTGCTGGCCTACAGGCGGCAACTGGACGATGACCTGCGGGTGATCTGCCTGAACTTCGCCGATGAACCCCATGCCTTTCCTCTCAGCGGCCACTGGCAGATCGAGATCGCCAGCGACGCCCAGGGCGAAGGCGAACTCTACAGCGGCGAACTGGCGGCAGGCCAGGCGTTGATTCTCAGCCCGGAGGAACACTGATGCGCCCACTCTGGTACCGAAATGCGGTGATTTATCAGATCGACCCGTCCTTGTTTCTCGACATCAACGGCGACGGCTGCGGCGACTTGCGCGGGGTGACCGACCGCCTCGATTACGTGCGCGGCCTGGGCGCGACGGCGATTTGGCTGATGCCTTTCTACCAATCGCCTTTCCAGGACGCCGGCTACGATGTCAGCGATCACCTGCAGGTCGACCCGCGCTTCGGCGACCTCGCCGACGTGGTGTATCTGCTGGAGAAAGCCGAGGAGCTGGGCCTGCACGTGATGATCGAACTGGTGGTGCAACACACCTCCACCGAGCATCGCTGGTTTCAGGAGGCGCGGCGCGATCGGCAATCGCCTTACCGGGACTATTACATCTGGGCGGATGAGCCGGACGACAGCATCGAGCCGATTTTCCCCACTGTGGAAGACAGCGTCTGGACCTGGGACGAGGAAGCCGGACAGTACTACCGCCATCTGTTCTACAGCCACGAGCCGGATTTGAATCTGGCCAACCCGAAAGTCATCAAGGAAATCGAGCGGATCATCGCCTTCTGGCTGCGCCTGGGCGTCTCGGGCTTTCGCGTCGACGCCGCCTCACACTTGATCGAACAGGCCGGCGAAGGCGACGGAGACGGCTACTGGCTGCTCGAGCACATGCGCGATTTCGTTACCCTGCGCCGACCGGAAGCCGTGCTGCTGGGCGAGGTCGACGTCGAGCCGGAGCAGTACCGGGATTATTTTGGCGAAGGCGATCGACTGACCCTGCTATTGAATTTCTGGGCCAACAACCACTTTTTCCTCTCGCTCGCCCGCAGCGAGGCAGAACCCCTGCATCGGGCACTGGAGCACCAGCCGGAACCGCCCGAGCGCGCGCAGTACGCCATCTGGCTGCGCAACCACGACGAGCTGGATCTGGAGCGGCTGACCGAAGAGGAGCGCGAGGAAGTCATGCAGGCCTTCGCACCCGACCCCGATATGCGCGCCTACAACCGCGGCATCCGCCGTCGTCTGGCGCCGATGCTCGATGGTGACGAGCGGCGTCTCGCCATGGCTCATGCGCTTATGTTCGCGCTGCCCGGTACGCCGATCATCCGTTACGGTGAGGAAATCGGCATGGGAGAGGACCTGTCGCGGCCCGAGCGCCTGGCGGTGCGCACACCGATGCAATGGTCCAACGAGCCCAACGCCGGTTTCTCCTGCGCCGACGCGAAGCAGCTGGCCGCGCCGGTGATCGACGACGGCGAGTTCGCCTATTCGCAGATAAACGTGTACGCCCAGACCCTGCGCGACGACTCCTTGATGGCCAAGACCGGCAACATGATCCGCACCCGCATCGGCCTGCGCGAGATCGGCGGCGGCCAGCATCGACCAGTCGAGACGGGGTGTCCCTCCGTCTTCGCCATACGCCATGACAACCAGTCAACGGTACTGATGCTGGTGAATCTGGCAGACAAAGATGTGGAGGTGGAAATCGCCGAGCGGGATCTGCAGGACATGGTCGACGTGCTGGCCGACAGTGATTACGAGCAGCCCGAAGGCCACCCGTTGCGGATACAGCTACGTGGCTACGGCTATCGCTGGCTGCGCCGCAAACAGCAGCTGTTTGGCTAACGCTCATGGAAATCCAACTCGATGCCGATGATTGGCGGGGCTGGCATACCGACAACTTTCCCACCGGCAGTTGGCGACGCCACGACGATGAACTTCAGGCCATCGCCGGCGCGCCGCGAGTCGACCTGGTGTCGCGCCGGCGCTATCGCGATTTCGTCTTGCGTTTCGAATTCGCCCTCCCGATCGCCGGCAATTCGGGCGTGCTCTACCGAGTCGAGGATGATGCCGAACAGAGTTGGCACAGCGGCCCGGAGATGCAGTTGCTCGATGATGCCGGCCACCCCGACGGCCGCGAGCCCACCACGCGTAACGGCGCGCTGTACGGGTTGCTGGCGGCCAAGCTGGAAACGACTATCGAGCCGGGAGAGTTCATCAGTGCGGCAGTGAGCGTTTGCGAGGGTTATGTCGAACACTGGTTGCGCGGCCGTTGCGTGCTCGGCTATCGGCTTGACGATGCCGACCTGCGCGCCGGCATCGCGCGGAGCAAGTTCGCCGCCTTTCCACGCTTCGCCCAGGCCACCGAGGGCTTCATGGTGCTGCAGCACCATGGCGAGGCCGCACGCTTTCGCCGCTTGTCGATCGAAACGCCGGACTGAAAGCTCCGCTTGGACCCAGGCATGAAATTGAGCGAGAATGCGCGGCTTTCCAGGCAGCGGGAACGCTGGCGAAATGGATGCAGGATCGAAACGGGCTGGGCGCTCGCCATCGTGGCGTAGCGCCCAGTCGCCTTTCGGGACGGCGAATCGTCAGAAGTACCGGGCCGCCCACGCATGAGGTAGCGCGTTTGTGGAACAGCTGAAACAGAAGATCCGCGATGAAGGCATCGTACTGTCCGACCGAGTACTCAAGGTCGATGCCTTCCTGAACCATCAGATCGACCCCGTGCTGATGCAGCAGATCGGCCAGGAATTCGCCCGGCTGTTCCGCGACGAAGGCATCACCAAGATCGTCACCATCGAGGCCTCCGGCATTGCACCCGCGATCATGGCCGGCCTGGAACTCGGGGTACCGGTGATCTTCGCTCGCAAGCATCAGTCGCTGACCATGACTGACCATCTGCTGACCGCTTCCGTGTATTCGTTCACCAAGCAGGTGGAAAGCACCATCGCGATCTCTACCAACCATCTGTCGGCTGCCGACCGCGTGCTGATCATCGACGACTTCCTGGCCAACGGCAAAGCGGCCAAGGGCCTGGTGTCGATCATTCAGCAGGCCGGCGCGAGCATTGCCGGGCTCGGCATCGTCATCGAGAAATCCTTCCAGGTCGGTCGTCAGGAACTGGAAGAAGCGGGCTTCCGCGTCGAATCGCTGGCCCGCGTCGCCGCGCTGGCGGATGGTCAGGTGGTGTTCGTCGAGTAACGACCCTCCGCGTTACTCTCTGCGCCACAGCGTCACCAGCGCGCCCTGGGTCCCGGCGATCGGGTCACTGATCGGTACGCCGACCCGCTCGGCGCGCGCACGCGCCTCATCATGGCTGCGCTCGTCCGGGCGCAGCAGGTCGTACTGCTGCTCCACCGGGTAGCCGCCGACCACCTCGAAGTCCTCGCTGGCGCTCAGCCGACAGTGGCCGGTACCGGCCGGCAGCACCAACGCGTCACCCGCACGCACCTCGACTTCCTGCCCATGCTCGCCGCCAAGCATCAGCCGCGCCGAGCCACGCGAAACGCCGAGCACTTCATGGGCGGTGGAGTGAAAGTGATGATAGTCAAAGACGCTCGCGCGCCATTGCGCCGGCCACAGATGGCTGTTGAACAGGTTCTCGAAGGCGCTGGCGTAGTCGTTATCGGCCAGCGGTAATTGCCGGTACACCAGCACCGGATGCGGGCTGTTCGGCGTGCGGCCGTCACTGGAAAAATGCAGCTGCTCGGGTTGTGGGGCGGAACTGGGCATGGGCACCTCATCGTCATGCCGAGGGCCGGTATCACGCGGCCTTCGGAACGGGTTTCGTAGATTCGACCCGATGCTCCGCAGCTTTTCTCCCCGCCAGAAACGACAAAGCCGCCCGAAGGCGGCGATGTCTGTCCAGCAGAAGCTTAGAGGCCGGACATGTGCTGGATGGCGGCTTTCAGCTCGTCGTCCGAACAATCGGCACAGGTGCCTTTAGGCGGCATGGCGTTGATACCGCTGATGGCATGCTTGAGCAAGCCATCCAGGCCGCCCGCTGCGTCGGCACGGGCCGTCCAGGCGGCAGAGTCGCCGGTCTTCGGTGAGTTGAGCAGACCGGAGCCGTGGCAGGCGGTGCAGAACTTGCCATAGACGTCTGCGCCACTGCGAGCGGCGCCGCCAGCGGCAGCAGTTGCCGGACCGGCCGCTGCACACTCTTCACCTTGAATACATACTTCGCCTACCGGCTTGAGTCGCTCGGCGATGTCGTCGTTGGTCGCAGCCTGAGCGCTCATTGCCCACAGGGCCACTACGGCAGTCTGTGCTACCAGGATCTTCTTAATCAGGTTCACCTTACACCCTCATGTGGCTAGACACGCCCGCGGCCACGGTTACGCGGGCGGCGGCTAGTATAGCGGCAAGCCATGCTTGCCGAAACAACCCATATCGCGCAGGCCTGCCCAGCGACGCCGTGTCGCACCGCCAGCTCACCTGCGCCAATGCTGCCGGGCAGGTTCAGAAATTCGCGGGCGTGGTCGCGCTGATCAGCTTGGCAGGCGTATCGAACGGATTACGGAAACGATGCGGTTTGCTGCTTTCGAAGTAGTAGCTGTCGCCGGTTTCGAGCAGATAGGTCTGCCCGCTCACCGTCAGTTCCAGACGCCCCTCGACCAGCATACCGGCCTCTTCGCCCTGGTGCGCCAGCATGTCCGTGCCGGTATCGGAGCCGGGCGGATAGGTTTCCGCGAGAAACGCGATGGCCCGTCCCGGATGCGCCTTGCCGACGAGCTTCATGCTCACCGCGCCGTCGGAAATATCGATCAGCTCGCCCGCTTTATAGACCACCTGGGTGTCACTGTCCTGCTCGAAATCGGGCGAGAAGAACTCGACCAGCGACATGGGAATGCCGCTCAGCACCTTTTTCAGCGAGCTGATGGACGGGCTGACGCTGTTCTTTTCGATCATGGAAATCGTGCTGTTGGTAACGCCTGCACGTTTGGCGAGCTCGCGCTGGGACAGGCCCTTGAGTTTGCGGATGGTTTGCAGTCGAACGCCGACGTCCAATACGGGAGCCCTCAATCAAGCGCGAAAAACAATGCCGCTATGATGGCGAGGGCGTTCAGTATTTTCAACACATCAAATGGAATGAAGGGACTGACGGCGACAGGCGAAATTTACTCCGGCAGCGCCGCCACGACCGACAGCTCGACGAGGATTTCCGGCTCGCACAGTTTGGCTTCGACAGTGGCGCGTGCCGGCGCGACGCCGTCGGGCAACCACTGGTCCCAGACCGCATTCATGCCGGCAAAGTCGGCGTCGATGTCCTTGAGGTAGATGGCCACCGACAGAATGTGCTGCTTGTCCGTACCGGCCTGACGCAGCAGGCGCTCGATGTTGTCCAGCGTCTCGCGCGTCTGCTGTTCGACGCCGGCGCTCATGTCCTCACCCACCTGACCGGCCAAATAGACGGTGTTGCCGTGAATAACGATCTGGCTCATGCGGGCATTAGTGTGCAGGCGCTGTATGGGCATGCTTACGCGACTCCTTGGTCTTGCCGTAACGGGAAATATCCAGCCCATTGGTGCTGATCTGGGTGCGCCTGGAGGCCAGCAGATCGGCAAGCAGGCGACCGGACCCGCAGGCCATGGTCCAGCCCAAGGTGCCATGGCCGGTATTGAGGAACAGGTTGCGATAGGCCGTGGCGCCGATGATCGGAGTGCCGTCCGGCGTCGCCGGACGCAGCCCGGTCCAGAGTTCCGCATTGCCCGGATCGCCACCCAGCGGAAACAGATCACCGACGACCATTTCCAGGGTTTCGCGCCGACGCGGATTGAGCGACAGGTCGTGACCGGCAATCTCGGCCATCCCACCCACGCGGATGCGCTGATCGAAACGGGTGATAGCGACCTTGTAGGTTTCATCTAGCACCGTGGATACCGGCGCCATGGTCGGGTCGCTGATCGGCACGGTGAGCGAGTAGCCCTTGAGTGGATAGACCGGAGCGCGGATGCCCAGCGACTTGAGCATTTGCGAGCTGTAGCTGCCCAGCGCCAGCACATAGCGATCGGCGGTTTCCAGCTTGCCGTCGATCCACACGCCGTCGAGGCGGTCGCCGGAATATTCCAGGCGCTGAATGTCCTGATTGAAGCGGAACTCCACACCCAACTCACGAGCCATCTCGGCCAGCTTGGTGGTGAACAGCTGACAATCGCCGGTCTGGTCGTTGGGCAGGCGCAGCGCGCCGCTGAGTTTGTCGGCCACCTTGGCCAGCGCCGGCTCGGCACGGGCGATGCCGGTGCGATCGAGCAGTTCGTAGGGCACGCCGGATGCTTCCAGCACGGCGATATCCTTGGCGGCATTGTCCAGCTGCGCCTGGGTGCGGAACAGCTGAGTCGTGCCGCATTGCCGACCTTCGTAGTCGATGCCGGTTTCGGCCCGCAGCTCGTCGAGGCAATCCCGACTGTACTCGGACAGCCGCACCATGCGCTCCTTGTTCACCGCATAGCGCGCCGCCGTGCAGTTGCGCAGCATCTGAGCCATCCACAGGTATTGCTGGATGTCGCCGGTGAGCTTGATCGCCAGCGGTGCGTGCCGTTGCAGCAGCCATTTGATGGCCTTGAGCGGCACGCCGGGCGCAGCCCAGGGCGAGGCGTAACCGGGCGACACCTGCCCGGCGTTGGCAAAGCTGGTTTCCATCGCCACGGCCGGCTGACGGTCAACGACCACCACTTCGAAGCCGGCGCGAGCCAGATAATAGGCACTGGTCGTGCCGATCACTCCACCACCCATCACCAGAACACGCATCGCTGCCTCCCACCCGTTTGCTGCCGGGCTTTTTCGAGTCACTGTTGATGCGGAGTATAGAAAGCGTCGACTAGTGGTTTTCCCCATATAAACGGCTATCTTTGCGTTTTATTCACGTCTAAAACGCTTTTCTTGGAGGCGATAAACCTATGCGAACCAAGCATCAGACCCGTCGCGAGCTGGACAAGATCGACCGCCAGATCCTCCGCCTGCTCCAGGCAGAAGGCCGCATGCCCTTTACCGAGCTGGGCGAACGCATCGGCCTGTCCACCACGCCTTGCACCGAGCGGGTCCGCCGGCTGGAGCGCGAGGGCATCATCATGGGCTACACCGCGCGACTGAATCCGCAGCACCTCAAGGGCGGGCTGCTGGTGTTCGTCGAGATCAGCCTGGCCTACAAATCCGGCGATATCTTTGAAGAGTTCCGCCGCGCCGTGCTGAAGCTGCCGCACGTCTTGGAATGCCATCTGGTATCAGGCGACTTCGACTACCTGATCAAGGCGCGCATTTCGGAGATGGCCTCGTACCGTAAATTGCTCGGCGACATCCTCCTCAAGCTGCCGCACGTGCGCGAATCCAAGAGCTATATCGTCATGGAAGAGGTGAAGGAGTCGCTGGAGCTGCCGGTGCCGGAATAGCAGCTTCATGCTTTCCAGCTTCTAAGCTGCTTTTTTGCCCCGCAACCACCCGCCGGTCTACCCTTGAAACAAGCCATCAACTCAAGGTTCGTTCATGCACACCCGCCAAGCGGCCATTCACAGCGAAGATCACGCAGCCTCTTATTACGCAGCCAGCGTCAACCAGCGGCTCGCCCTGTCACGCCTGGAAGGTGAGCAGGTTGCGGACGTCTGCATCGTCGGCGGTGGTTTCAGTGGGCTCAACACAGCTATCGAACTGGCCGAGCGCGGCCTGTCGGTGGTGCTGCTGGAGGCGCACCGAATCGGCTGGGGCGCCAGCGGGCGCAATGGCGGCCAGTTGATTCGTGGCGTTGGTCATGACGTCGAGCAGTTCCAGTCAATCATCGGTACTGAAGGCGTCGATGCGCTTAAACGCATGGGCTTCGAGGCGGTCGATATCGTCCGCCAGCGTATCGAGCGCCATGCCATCGACTGTGATCTGACCTGGGGCTATTGCGATCTCGCGACCAAGCCGCGACATGTCGAGGGCTTCGACGCCGATTACGCCGACCTCATGCGCCTGGGCTATCCGCATCCGCTGCGCCGCGTGGCGAAGGATGCCATGCGTGAGGTGATTGGCTCCGATCGCTACGTTGGCGGCTTGGTGGATATGGGCTCGGGACACCTGCATCCGCTCAATCTGGCGCTCGGGGAAGCCGCCGCCGCGCAGTCGCTGGGCGTACGCCTGTTCGAACAGTCGGCAGTCACGCGAATCGATTACGGTCACGAGGTGCGCGTGCATACCGCGCACGGCAGCGTCCGCGCCAGACAACTGGTGCTCGCCTGCAACGCTTACCTGCGAGGATTGAATCCGGAACTCGCCGGCAAAGTACTGCCAGCCGGCAGCTATATCATCGCCACCGAGCCGCTGCCCGAGGCGCTGGCCCATGAACTGTTACCGCAGAATATGGCGGTCTGCGATCAGCGGGTAGCGCTGGATTATTTTCGCCTCTCGGCAGATCGGCGCTTGCTGTTCGGCGGCGCCTGCCATTATTCCGGGCGCGACCCGCAAGACATCGCCGCCTATATGCAGCCGAAGATGCTCGAGGTGTTTCCACAGCTGCGCGGCATCGGCATCGATTTCCAGTGGGGCGGGATGATCGGCATCGGCGCCAATCGGCTACCTCAGATCGGCCGACTGCCCGATCAGCCTAACGTGTACTACGCCCAGGCCTACGCCGGCCACGGGCTGAACGCCACCCACCTTGCCGGGCGACTGCTTGCCGAAGCCATCAGCGGCCAGGTTCAAGGCCGCTTCGATCTGTTCGCACGCGTACCGCACCCGACTTTCCCTGGCGGCCAGCGGCTGCGCTCTCCGCTGCTGGCATTGGGCATGCTCTGGTACAGGCTCAAGGACCAGTTCTGAATTTCACCGTTGCGCTGACGTCCAATCGTCATGGAACCCTAACAACGAAAAGGTGCTCCTTGCGCAAACATCTGGTGTTCGTGGCGATGCTGTTGCTGGCAGGCTGCGCCGGGCAGCTGGTTACCGCACCCACGAGCCACTCCCTGCCAAGCCAGGATTCGGAACTGGCACGGCGAATTGAAGCGTTGGCCGTCGACCAACCGTCCGGGCATTCGGGCTTTCGCCTGCTGTCTTCGAGCGCCGAAGCCTTCGCCGCTCGAGTCAGAATGATCCGTGCAGCCCAGACGAGCCTGGACGTGCAGTACTACATCGTCCACGACGGCCTCAGTACCCGTGCATTGATCGACGAAGTGCTCAAGGCTGCCGATCGCGGCGTCAGGGTCCGGTTGCTGCTCGATGACACGACCAGCGACGGCAGCGACTATCAAATCGCAACCCTGGCAGCCCACCCGAACATTCTCATCCGCGTTTTCAATCCCCTGCATGTCGGGCGCAGCAACATCGTTACCCGCACTGTCGGTCGACTACTGCATCTTTCACTGCAGCATCGGCGCATGCATAACAAGCTGATGTTGGCCGATAACAGCCTGGCCATCGTCGGCGGGCGTAATCTTGGCGACGAATATTTCGATGCCGAAAAAGGCTTGAACTTCACTGACATCGATCTGCTTGGCGCCGGGCCGGTGGCCCGGCAGCTGGCGACCAGCTTCGATCAGTACTGGAACCATGGTCTCAGCGCCCCCATCCAGCATTTCCTGCGCAGTCCACCTAGCGTCGCGGCGCTGGACGAAGCGCGCCAGCAGATCGTGGAGTACCTGCAAGCGGAGCGCCAGCGCACTCCGCAGCGCTACCAGAGGCTGATGGCAGAACTGGACGGGCCGCCTCTGGCGCAGTGGCTGCAGGGGCTGATCTGGGCGCCCGGCGAAGCCATGTGGGACCACCCGGACAAGATCACCGCCGACGGCATTCCCGACGAGCACCTGCTGCTGACCACCCAGCTGCAGCCAAGCATGGACGCCGTCACCCGCGAGATGACGCTGATTTCCGCCTACTTCGTCCCCACCCAGGACGGAGTGGACTACCTCACGCACCACGCCGAAAACGGCGTGGCCATCCGCATTCTCACCAACTCGCTGGAAGCGACCGATGTCCCTATCGTGCATGGCGGTTACGCACCCTATCGTCGCGAGCTGCTCGAAGCCGGCGTGCGTTTGTTCGAGCTGCGCCGGCAGCCTGACCAAGAGGCGTCCTACAACCTGAGCGGTGAGTCGGAATCGAGCCTGCACAGCAAGGGCGCAGTATTCGACCGGCAGGAAGTGTTTCTCGGCTCGTTTAACTTCGATCCGCGTTCGGTTCTCTGGAACACCGAAGTCGGCATCCTGATCGAGAGCACCGAACTGGCCGGGGAAGTCCAGCGGCTGACACTTGAAGGCACCTCGCCGGCGGTAAGTTACGAGGTCCGACTGGTCGAGCTCGACGGTGAAAAGCAGTTGGTCTGGTTCGCTGAAGACGAGGGCCGGCGCAAGGTACTCCTGGATGAGCCCGGTGGCGCCTGGCGGCGTTTCAACGCCTGGTTCAGTCAGTGGATCGGGCTGGAACGGATGCTCTGAGCGACCTTTGCGACATATCTAGGTTGCAAGGTATTTCCGCCAATCTACCCAGCGAAACCGCCGCCTCGCTTGCTTTCGCTTCTCGCCATGGTACCAAGGTGCCATCGGCAGCTAGGCTGCCGCACCGATGCCGGATACGGCACTGCTTCTATAAAAATAAAAAGGAGCGCGACATGCATCATCGTAAATGGATATTGATGGTGATTGTGCTGGCGAGCTGGTTCCCAGCGCTGCTCAATTCCGCCCAGGCTCAATCCTTCACCGCTCTGGAAAGCATGCAGATCCATGCCAACCGTGCGGCCAGCAGTCTTCTGCTCTACCGCGGCGAAGGTTTTCAGAAAGCCCATCTGGCGAGGATGGAAGGCGACCTCAAGGCACTAACCGACACGCTGAACAGCTTCCCCGCCGCCAGTAACAAGCTGCGCGAGCTGCATCAGACATTGCAGGCCACACTGCGCGAAGGGGCTGGCTTCGGTTACGAAGAAGACGACATGCCCTGGGGTTGGCCGCTGCAGATGAGCAAGGCGCTACGCGACTTCCTCAGCGAGGTACGCAGCCAGCAAGGCGCTGACTTCCGCGCCGAACTGCCAGCCAAGGTGGAATACCTGACCGTCCAGTACCTGAGCCGCGCCTACGTGGGCTCCTTCGAAACGGCTCGCGAACAACCGGACACCTACCTTGGGCAGGACGAGCGGCACCTGGTGCCCTCCATCGATGAGCAACTCGCCGCCCTGGACAGCCAATCGAATCCAGCCATCGCCAAGCTGAAGACCCGCTGGGATTTCCTCAAGGTGGCGCTCGAAGACATGAACAGCGGCAACAACAGCTTCAATACCGCGTCTGGCCGGCCGTTCGCGCCGATCATGGTGGACCGCCATGCCCGCAGTCTCAGCGATCAGTGGATGGCGCTCGTTCCCTGACGGTGCGCCAGGTCAGGCATCGATCGGGCGCTGACGCAGCCGTACCGGCCCGACTCGCGCCTCGATGGCCTGACGCAACGGCTCGCGCAAGCCGAGCATGAACCCCAGTTCGGCCGCGACGAATAGCGGCCCGATGATCAGCCCGGTGAGATCGTCGACGAATGCGGGCTTGCGTCCTTCGTAGTAATGCCCGACGAATTGGATGATCCAGCCCACCACGAACAATCCAACCCCCGCGCTCAGCCAGATGGCGGTCGTCTGCTGCGCCAGCTGGGCACCGACCCAGACGCAGAGCAGCAACACCACCCCCATGAGTGCGCCGAAGCGCAAGTCCAACCGCAGATAGAACAGCACCGAGGCCAATGCGACCAACGCAACCGGGCTCAGCCAAAGTCCAGAAACCTCCACGCCGGGACGCGACAGCAACACCGCGACGGCCAGCACGATCATCGGAATGCCAATGAAATGGCTGAGCAGGTTGCGCGGGTCGCGGTGATAGGCAGCGTACTGCGCCAAGTGGTCGGTCAGGGTTTTCATAGGGCGAGCTCCAGATGCTGTCCGGCAAGCTTAGCCAGCTTGTCGATATGCGGGGCGCCAACCCGTGGTGGACGAGTGCCAAAGGTCAAGGCGCTTGTGCCAACGCGCCATTGCCCGCTAAGGCTCGGGGCGATAGCCCAACCGCAGACCACCCCAATGACGGCCGCCCACCATGATCGGCACCGAAAGGTCATGCATCAACTCGCCGGTGTCGCGGCTATAGGTTTGCAATAGCACCTTGCGCTGGTGGCTGCCACAGCGCCCGCCGGTGCGGTCATTGAACAGCCGCTTGCTGCGACTCTTGACCTTGTCGACCTCCGGATCGCCGACCGGAGGCTGGCTGAAGGCGCGGTTGTGGGTCGGCACGTAGCCGTCCGGCGTAGTGGCGATGGCATAGATCAGAGCATCGTTACGCTCAAGCAACGGCTCCTGAATGGCCGGCAGGACTTCGTCGGCATAACGATCGAAGCGAGTGCTATAGCGGATCGGATTGGTCCCCGGCTGCGCTTGGTAATTGCGATCGAAAAGATCATCGACCGTCAGCCGACCGGCTTGCAGATCCGCCTCGAAGCGCGCACCGATAGCCGCCGCGCCCTCTCGTGCCAGATCGAAGATGCCCTGGTGATAGTCGTCAAGCTGCACTTCGGCGAGCTGCTCGCTGACGGTTTCCGCCTGGCCGACGAGCTTCTCTGCAGACTGCTCCAGCTGACGGGTTTGAGTCTCACTCTCCAGCACGTCACCACGCAGTTGGTCCAGTGCTACGAAAAGCTGCGCGAGTCGCTCGTGATTGTTGGCGGTACCGGAGGCAATTTCCGCCACCTGGGTTTCGACATTGCCAGCCAGATCGGCAATACCGGTGAGCTGGGCGCCGGTGCCTGCAATCTGCTCGGCAGCTTCGTCGAGTTCGCTGGCCTGTTTCTGGATATGGCTGACCACTGCCCCGCTCTGCTCGCGGATATCACTCACCATCCGTCCGACCGCTTCGGTGGCGCTGCTGGTGCGCCCGGCGAGGTTGCGCACCTCATCGGCGACCACCGCGAAGCCGCGGCCGGCCTCCCCGGCACGCGCGGCCTCGATCGCCGCGTTGAGCGCAAGCAGGTTGGTCTGGCTGGCGATGGACTGGATCACATCTGTGATCTGACGTATCTCTTCAGTGCGCGCAGAGAGCCCGTCGAGCAATTCGCGACTGGCTTCAGTCTGTGCGCTGAGCCGCTGCATGCGTTCGATTGCATGCTGCAGTTCGGCTCGACCGCCGACGCTGCTGCGCCGCACCGCTTCGGCGGCCTCAAGTGCATGGCCCGCGCGGCTGGCGCTGTCCTGCTCGGTCGCGGTCATCGCCTCGGCGCCATTGGCTATCTCGCTGATCGCCGCCAGCTGCGATTGCAGGCGTGCCGCCAGTTGCTCGGCACTGAATGACACTTGAGCCGCCGACAGGGCATTGTGGCAAGTGTGTCGCGAAAGGCTTTTGCTCAGCGCAGCAGAGCTCTGAGCATTGGCGTCGCCCGGACTAGGCGGATCCGTTTGGACGCGCCACGGACCTAACCAGGGCCATAGGCTGAGCAGCAATATCGAGAGGGCGGTGAGGTAGAACGGCAGTTTCATCCACTCAAGGAAGGACAAAAGCGCCAGCAGCGAGACCGCGTGCAACAGGCAGACATTGGGGTGTAGGCGGAAGGCAGGGCGCATCGATGGCCTCTTGTTTTCATCCGGTAACGAGCGAGTTGTACCCCTCTTGGCCACCAATGAACATAACTCCTTGGTAGCAACTGGCCTTTATCAAGCGGCATGGACTGTACGTCACGCCGCCCGGCATCCGGGTCTACCGGGTTAACGGCAGCACGCTGCCAACCTTAAACAGCTCTCTCGCGGGCCGATCGAACGCTCCGGATGCGTTCAGCGCGGCGCATCCGGCGCGGTCAGCGGCAGCCCAAGCTGTACTCGCCGCCGCAGCCATGGGCTCGGACGATAGCGAGGCTCGTGGCCGTAGCAGGCCTGCATGCCTTCTAGAATCGTGAGGATTCGTGCGGGGTTGTAGTGATCGGCGAATTCCAGCGGCCCCTTCGGATAGCCGAGCGCAACCGTCACGGCGCGATCGAGCGTATCCGGTGATGCGATGCCCTTCTGGGCAATTTCGCAGCCGAGGTTGACGATGCTGGCAATGATGCGCTGGCTGACGAAGCCCGGTGAGTCGTTGATCACCTCCACCGGCACGCCGTCCGCACCGAGCGCCTGGCGCGCCTGCGCTTCCAGCGCCGGATCCAGCGCGGGCTGGCGCATCAGCACGCGGCGCTTATCGAGGTCGCTAAACGGGTCAAGGGCAACGGTACGCACGGCCGGTAGCGCCAGCCGCTCGATATAGTTACTGGCGTCCTCGCCCAACGGCGTGATCAGGCAGATCGCCTGGCTCGACGGATCGACGCCGTCTTCGAGCACCGCGCCGGCCTGTTGCAGGACCGCGCCAATATGGCTACGCAGTTCGGGCTCGATACTGTCGAGCCAGAACGGTCGATCGAGGGTCACCGGCTCGAAGCGAGGCTCCGGCGAGCGAATCTGCTGACCATTCTCGTAGCGGTAGAACCCCTGCCCGGTCTTGCGCCCGAGCAGCCCGGCGGCCACCCGCTGCGCAGCGAGATAGGACGGCGTATAGCGCGGGTCGTAATAGAACTGGTCGTGCACCGACTCCATCACCGCATGGGAAATGTCCAGTCCGGTCAAATCGAACAGTTCGAACGGCCCCATGCGGAAACCGGGACCGTCGCGCAGGATGCGGTCGATCTGCTCCGGCGTGGCAATGCCCTCGCTGAGGATGCGTTGTGCCTCGGTGCCGTAGGCCCGGCCGGCGTGATTGACCAGAAAGCCGGGCGTGTCGGGTGTGATTGCTGGAAAGTGACCGGCATGCTCGGCCAGCTGCACCAGCCGCTCGATAACCGCAGGGTCGGTGCGCTCGCCGCGAACCACTTCGACCAGCTTCATCAAGGTCACCGGATTGAAAAAGTGGTAGCCGGCTACCCGCTCGGGCCGCGCGCAAGCGCTGGCGATGCGGGTCACCGATAGCGACGAGGTATTGGTCGCGAGCACGGCGTCGGCGGCGATCAAGCCCTCCAGTTCGACGAACAGGCTCTGTTTGGCCTCGAGGTTCTCGACGATGGCCTCGATCAGCAAATCGCAGCCGGCCAGTTCGGTCAGCTGATGGGCCGGCTGCATGCGCTCCAGAACCGCAGGCAATTGATCGGCACTCAAGCGGCCCTTGGCTACGCTGCGCTCGAGCAGTTCACGGTTGAATTGCAGCGCCTGCTCAATGGCTTCGGGACGACTGTCATACAGCCAGACCTGCTGACCAGCGCTGGCGAATAACTGTGCGATGCCGCGCCCCATGGCGCCAGCGCCGATGATGCCGATACGGGAAAACATACGAACCTCCTCGATGAAGATAGCGTTGCGACTGTTCGGATCCACCTTTAAAATTCCGCAGTGCGGAATAACATTTCGCCTTGATTGACCCAGAGCCTAAAGACTGCCAGTCTCCTTAGCAAGCCATCCTCGACCGAAACGCCATGTCCCCTTCTTTATATTCACCTGCGCAATTGCAGCAGGTTCAGGCCTCCGTTACCGGCTTCTTCCAGGACATCGGCTGCCAACTGCTGGCTTACGGTCCGGAGCACGCCGTCCTCGCGCTGGATCTGCTGCCGCGCCACCTGAACAATGCTAGCAACATGCACGGCGGGGTCATGGCGACGCTGATGGATGTCGCCATGGGGTTGTGCGGCACTTGGGAGCCGGACCCGGCCGAGCGCCGCGTCGCACTGACACTGTCCATGAACATCAATTTCAGCGCGCCCGCCGCTGCGGGCTGTCAGGTCAGGGCAATTGCCCGCTGCCGCTCGGCCGGGCACAAGGTATTCATGGCCAGCTGCGATCTGCTGGATGACCAGGATCGGTTGATCGCGTTCGGCGAAGGAGTCTTCAAGCGTGGCGCCCTGCGTCGTGAGCTGCCGGCCTAATGAGCGTGTTGCTGCCACTGGCGCTGCTCTTCGAACTACTGGCGCTGATCACCCGTCTGCAGCCGCTGAGTGTCGCCAGCGGCATCTTGCTGGCAGTGTTCTTCGTCTGGCATTGGCGTTCGCTGATGCCCTACCCGCGGCGGCTGGCCATGGTCACCCTGGCTCTACTCGGTTACTGGTTGCTGTCGGGCGGGGCGAACTGGCAACAGGCTGCGCGCATGTTGTCATCGGCGGCTTACTACGCAGCCTTCATTGGCGCCCTTGGTCTGATGCACTGCCTGGTCAAGCGGCTTCGGCAGCTCAGCGACCTGCATCGCCTGTTGCTGGCGGGACCACGCGCGTGGCTCTATCCCGGTTACCTGATGAGCACTTTCGCGATCAGCTCGGTGCTCAGCTTCGGCATGCTCAATCTGATTTGCGGCTCGCTGGAGAACCACCTCGAACGTCGTCCCTACAGCGACGCCCAGCGCCACGAGGGCCGGCGCGGAGTAATGGTCACCGCGCTGCGCGGCTTCGCGTTGGTGCCGCTGCTGGCGCCGACCAGCGTCGCCGTCGCCATCCTAACCCGCGAGCTGCCTGGCCTGAGCTGGAGCGCACTGCTGCCGTTCGGGCTCATCGGCGGCCTGCTCCTGTTGCTGTTCGGCTGGCCGACCGAAAACCGCCGTCTACAACAGTTGGCCGACCAACCTGTGGTCAATCCCTCGACGCAGTCTGGCGGCAGCTTGCGCGGCCTGTTCATCGGTAGCCTGATCGGCATCGTCTTGATCGCCGTGCTGGCCGCGCTGACCTGGCTTTCCGCCACCCAAGCCGCAATGCTGCTGGTCCCGCTCTCGGTGGTCGTCATCCTGCTCTGGCAACGAACAGCGCCGCGCCAGGTGTTCCGCGAGGTCAACGATACCCTGCTCGGCATGCGCAACGAGACGTTCATTTTCGCCAGCTCTGCACTGCTCGCCGGGCTGGTGGCGGCGATCTTGCCGGTGCATCACCTGGCCGATCACCTCGGCGATACCCCGCTCGCTCTGTTTGCGGTGGGCGCGGTGGGCACCCTGGCGATCATGGCGCTGGCGCTGCTGGGAGTCGCCCCGCTCATTTCGCTGAACCTGTGCGCGGCGCTGCTGGCACAGCTGGCGAGCCAGGGCCTTGCGGTGTTGCAGCCGGCAGTGGCGCTGCTATTCGGTTTCTCCCTGGCGATGCTGCTGTCGCCTTACGGGCCCTCTGCATTGTTACTGGCGCGCCACGCCCAGCTATCGCCCTGGCGCATCGCCGTTGGCTGGAATGGGCGTTTCGTGCTCAGCGTGCTCATCCCGCTGCTGCTGGTACCGCTGCTGGCCTGAATGACGGCTCACATCCAGCCGTATTCGGCCATGGACAAGGGCTCGCCATCGCCAACGATGAAATGGTCGAGCACTCGCACGTCGATCAGCGCCAGCGCATCGCTGAGTTTGCGGGTCAATTGCCGGTCGGCCTGACTCGGCTCGGCGACGCCGGAGGGATGGTTATGAGTGAGGATCACCGCCGCCGCGTTCTGCGCCAGCGCGCGCTTGACCACCTGCCGCGGGTAGACGCTGGCACCGTCGATGGTTCCGTGAAACAGCACCTCGAATGCCAGCACGCGATGCTTGGCGTCGAGAAACAGGCAGGCGAACAGCTCATGCGGCTCATGTCGCAGGCGCGCCTTGAGGTAATCGCGTACCGCCTGCGGGCTTTCCAGCGCCGAATCGCGCCGCATGCGCTCGGCCAGATGCCGGCGCGACATTTCCAGCACGGCCTGCAGCTGGGCAAATTTCGCCGGCCCCAGCCCCAGATGGCCGCTGAATGACTCCAGCTCGCTTTCCAGCAGCGCGCGAAGGCTGCCGAACTCGCTGAGCAGATGCCGGGCCAGATCCACCGCGCTCCTGCCGGCCACGCCGGTACGCAGAAAGATTGCCAGCAGCTCCGCGTCGGACAGGGCCGCCGCGCCGTGTTCCAGTAGTTTCTCCCGCGGGCGTTCCGCCGCGGGCCAGTCACGAATGCTCATGTCACCTCCATGTCGAGCGCGCACCGCTGTAAGGGCGCTGTGCTATCTTAGCGGCCTTTTAGCCACGGCAACCGGCTCCCCGCCGGAACCAGTTCTCACCCGTAACAAGGCAGGCCTATGCAGCGGCTTTATCGTAAACGCATCGTCCTGGGCGTCGGCGGCGGCATCGCCGCTTACAAGAGTGCCGAGCTGGTTCGTCGGCTCCGCGACCAAGGCGCCGAAGTCCGCGTAGTCATGACCAGCGGTGGCCGCGAATTCATCACGCCATTGACCCTGCAGGCCCTTTCCGGCCATCCGGTTCATCTGGATCTGCTCGATCCGGCGGCCGAAGCCGCCATGGGTCATATCGAACTGGCGCGCTGGGCCGATCTGGTGCTGATCGCCCCCGCCACAGCAGACCTCATGGCGCGCCTGGCCCAAGGCGTCGCCAACGACCTGCTGACCACATTGGTACTGGCTACCCATGCGCCGGTCGCCCTGGCGCCAGCAATGAACCAGGCGATGTGGGCCGACCCCGCGACCCAGGCCAATCACGCCCTGCTGCAACAACGAGGCATTCGCATGTTCGGCCCTGCAGCGGGCAGCCAGGCCTGTGGTGACGTCGGAATGGGCCGGATGATGGAAGCCGATGATCTGGCCCACGCCGCTGCCGATTGTTTCGAGCGCAGCCTGCTGACCGGTCTTCATCTGTTGATCACCGCCGGACCGACCCAGGAAAACATCGACCCGGTGCGTTACATCACCAATCACAGCTCCGGCAAGATGGGCTTCGCCCTGGCTGAAGCGGCCGCCGAAGCGGGCGCGCGCGTGACGCTGGTCGCCGGCCCAGTCTTCCTGCCGACACCCGACCGCGTGCAGCGCATCGACGTGGTCAGCGCCCGCGACATGCTCGCCGCCTGCGAAGCGGCGGTGCCTTGCGACCTGTTCATCGCCGCCGCAGCCGTTGCGGACTATCGTCCAGAAGTAGTCGCGCCGCACAAATTGAAGAAGGATCCCACCAAAGGTGACGGCCTGCTTCTGCAGATGGTTCGCAACCCGGATATCCTCGCCACGCTGGCCGGTCGCGAAGATCGCCCCTTCAGCGTCGGCTTCGCCGCCGAAACGGAGAATCTGCTGGAATACGCCACGCGCAAGCTGCGCGACAAGAATCTCGATCTGATCGTCGCCAACGATGTGGCCAACCCTAGCATCGGCTTCAACAGTGAAGAAAACGCCGTCACGGTCATCGATCGCCAGCAGCACGAAACCCGTTTCAGCCAGGCCAGCAAAGGGCTTATCGCCCGCCAGCTGATCGCCTTCATCGCCGACCGTTTCCACAAGGCCTGACCGACCATGCACAAGCTCCAAGCAAAGATTCTCGACCCCCGCCTCGGCCGGGACTTTCCCCTCCCCGAATACGCCACCAGCGGCTCCGCCGGGCTTGATCTGCGTGCCATGCTGCAAGTGGACACCACACTCGAGCCAGGTCAGACCCTGCTGATTCCTACCGGCTTGTCGATTCATATCGCCGATCCGAATCTGGCGGCGCTGGTGCTGCCGCGCTCGGGGCTTGGCCACAAGCACGGCATCGTGCTCGGCAATTTGGTCGGGCTGATCGATTCCGACTACCAGGGCGAATTGATGGTCTCCTGCTGGAACCGCGGGCAGACCTCTTTCAGCATCGCGATTGGCGAGCGCATCGCGCAATTGATGCTGGTGCCGGTCATCCAGGCGCAGTTCGAACTGGTGAACGAATTCGACGACAGTGACCGCGGCACCGGCGGCTTCGGACACTCTGGCAGCCATTGAGCCAGCCGTTTTCAGGACGATCAGAGGAGCTCCATGAAACGCTTCAAGCGCACAGCCAAGGACACCGGCATACTCAACCCGGCCGACACCGTACCCGCTCAGCCGCGCCGTAACGCTGGACTGAAGATGCTCATGCCCGGTCTGCTGCCGGGTTTGCTGGGGCTTGCGGCGGCCGGTGCGCTGCTCTGGGTCGCCCATCAGTCCAATCAGCGAGAGCACGCATCCGAACTGGCCCAGGCCTGGGGCCAGAGCCAGGCCTCGGCAGTGGAGCAAGCCCTGCGCCAATTGGCCGACGATGTTCGCTCAACCGCCAGCGATCCCCAGCTGCTCGACGCCCTGCGCAGCGAACAGCCCGACCAGCTGCGCGCCGTCGAGCGTGAATTGAGCTACCGCGACGGGGTGGTCGATGCGCACCTCAGTCTACGTGGCCAGGCTCGGCAAAATCCCAATCGACCCGGCCCGCTGAATTTCGCCGCCCTGGACTTGTTGCAACGCGCCGAGAATGGCCAGCCGCCGATGCCCGAGGCGTTCAAGGTCGGCAATCGCTGGCTGCTGTACAGCGCCGTGGCGTTGCGCCCGGACCCGCAGCAGCCCGTGGTGGGCACCTTGTTGCTGGTAACCACTCTGGAACGCGCCCTGTCGACCCTGCCGAAACTGCCTGGCGAAGCCGGACAGTTCCGCCTAGTCCAGCAATTCAGCAATGCACCAGCGCAGCTGCTCGCACAACGCGGCGGTAACGGCGTGGAAAGCGACGCGATTGCCCTGCCCTCCGCCAATCCCAACTGGAAGCTCAGCTTCCTGCCCGGCGCCGAGTCCAGCACCGCGTCGGCATCTCCTCTCTTGTTGCTCGCCGCCGCGCTGACGGCACTGTGCGGCCTCCTACTGGGCTTGCAGCTGGTACTGAGTACCCAGCAGCGGCGGCTTCGCGGAGATGTCATGCACTTGGGACAGGTGATCCAGGAACTCTCGACTGGCAAGGCCATCAAAACACCGACTTTGAGCCTGCCGGTGCTCGACGCGCTAGCCAAAAGTTTGGCCCGTCTGCCGCTGCGAACCGCCGGTACGGCGCCGACCAAAGCCACGGCGGTACCACAGCCGGCGGCCCGGCAAGCCCCATCCAACGAGCACGTCGATCCGTTGTTCCAAGACACCGATATTCTCGACATAGACATTCTCGACGAGGACCAGGACTGGCTTGGCCTCGACACCAAGGAGCGAGAAACCGCAATGAGCGCCCCGAAAGCCCCGCAACTGCCCACCAGCATCTTCCGCGCCTACGACATCCGTGGCGTAGTCGGCGACACCCTGACCAACGAAACCGCCTATTGGGTCGGTCGCGCGGTTGGCTCCGAGAGCCTGGCTCAGGGCGAACCCAATGTATCGGTCGGCCGCGATGGCCGCCTGTCCGGCCCAGAGCTGGTCCAGCACCTGATTCAGGGCCTGGTGGACAGTGGCTGCAGCGTCAGCGACGTCGGCATGGTGCCGACTCCGGTGCTCTACTACGCAGCCAACGTGCTTGCAGGCAAATCCGGAGTGATGCTGACCGGCAGTCACAACCCGCCGGATTACAACGGTTTCAAGATCGTCATCGCTGGCGACACCCTGGCTAATGAGCAGATCCAGGCGCTGCGCCAGCGCATTGAGACTGGCAATCTCGCAGAAGGCGTCGGCCAGGTTGAGCAGGTCGACGTGCTGGAAAGCTATTTCAAGCGCGTCCGCGACGACATCGCGTTGGCCAAGCCACTCAGAGTAGTGGTCGACTGCGGCAACGGCGTCGCCGGCGTGATCGCGCCACAGCTGATCGAAGCACTGGGCTGCAAGGTGATCCCGCTGTTCTGTGATGTCGACGGCAACTTCCCCAACCACCATCCGGACCCGGGCAAGCTGGAAAATCTCGAAGACCTGATCGCCAAGGTCAAGTCCGAAAACGCCGACCTGGGCCTGGCCTTCGATGGCGACGGCGACCGCGTCGGCGTGGTGACCAATGCAGGCACTGTGGTGTACCCCGACCGCCTGTTGATGCTGTTCGCCAAGGATGTGGTCTCGCGTAATCCCGGCGCTGACATCATTTTCGACGTCAAATGTACGCGGCGCCTGACGCCATTGATCAGCGGTTACGGCGGTCGTCCGGTGATGTGGAAGACCGGCCACTCGCTGATCAAGAAAAAGATGAAGGAAACCGGTGCGCTACTGGCCGGCGAGATGAGCGGCCATGTGTTCTTCAAGGAGCGCTGGTACGGCTTCGACGACGGCATCTACAGCGCCGTACGCCTGCTGGAAATTCTCAGCCAAGACAAGCGCACTGCCGAGCAGGTCTTTGCCGCCTTCCCCAATGACATTTCCACGCCCGAGATCAACATCAAGGTCACCGAGGAAAGCAAGTTCACCATCATCGAAGCGCTGCACCGCGATGCCCATTGGGGCGAAGCCAACATCACCACGCTCGATGGCGTGCGCGTCGATTATCCGAAAGGCTGGGGTCTGGTGCGCGCATCCAACACCACTCCGGTGCTGGTACTGCGTTTCGAGGCCGAAACCGAGGAAGAACTCAAGCGCATACAGGAAGTCTTCCGTGCACAGCTTTATACTGTCGCGCCTGATCTCACCCTGCCGTTCTGATTTGCGGAGCCCTGCATGACCCTCAGCCGTGAAGCTGCCACCCAATTCGCCCAGGTCCTGTCCGAAGCGCTGCCCTACATCCGCCGGTTCGTCGGCAAGACGCTGGTGATCAAGTACGGCGGCAACGCGATGGAAAGCGAGGAGCTGAAAACCGGCTTCGCCCGCGACATCGTGCTGATGAAAGCTGTGGGCATCAACCCGGTGGTGGTCCACGGCGGCGGCCCGCAGATCGGCGATCTGCTCAAGCGTCTGAATATCGAAAGCCAATTCATCGACGGCATGCGGGTCACCGACAGCCAGACCATGGATGTGGTGGAGATGGTGCTTGGTGGCCTGGTCAACAAAAGCATCGTCACGCTGATCAACCAGCATGGCGGCAGCGCCATCGGCCTGACCGGTAAGGATGCACGCCTGATCAGCGCGAAGAAGCTCAAGGCGACCCGGCAGACTCCCGGCATGAGCCAGCCGGAAATCATCGACATCGGCCAGGTTGGCGAAGTCACCGGGGTCAATGTCGGGGTGCTGGACATGCTGGTGCGAGGCGACTTCATTCCAGTCATCGCACCGATCGGCGTCGGTCCCGACGGTGAGTCGTACAACATCAATGCCGATCTGGTCGCGGGCAAGGTGGCCGAAGCGCTCAAAGCCGAGAAGTTGATGCTACTGACCAATATCGCCGGCCTGATGGACAAGCAGGGCAAGGTCCTCACTGGACTGACCACTACGCAGGTCGACGAACTGATCGCCGACGGCACCATTTATGGCGGCATGCTGCCGAAAATCCGCTGTGCACTGGACGCCGTCCAGGATGGTGTCCAGAGCGCGCACATTATTGACGGTCGCGTACCCAATGCGGTGCTGCTGGAGATCTTCACCGATATCGGTGTCGGCACTCTAATCACCAACCGCAAGTAACACCGGACCGCCAACAAAAAACCCAGCGTTTCATGAAAATGCTGGGTTTTTTATGCATCGCTATTCGGATTGACCGAGCAATTCGGCGACTCGTTGGCGCTCCTGAGCGAAGCGGGCTTCCGCGTGCTTGCGGGCCCGCTGATAACGCTCGATATCACGACGCAAGCTAGCCTGTTCCCTGCTGAGGTTGTCGATCTGCTTCAGCAGCGGCTTAGGCACCTCACGACCGGCACGCTCATGCCCTGCCGCCTGACTTTGCAGGTTGGCCTGCTGGGTGCGCAGCGACTGCAGATTGCTGCGCGTGATGCCGATGACGCTGTCGAGCTCCGAAAATTTTCGCACCTGTGCTCGCTCGAC
Source organism: Pseudomonas sp. CBC3 (assembly GCF_037967085.1). Lineage (NCBI taxonomy): Bacteria > Pseudomonadati > Pseudomonadota > Gammaproteobacteria > Pseudomonadales > Pseudomonadaceae > Pseudomonas > Pseudomonas sp. CBC3. The sequence goes on along the minus strand of NZ_JBANEO010000001.1, from coordinate 1,371,263 downwards.
ATCCCTGACACTGGCGTACAGGCGCAGCAGTTGAGCATCCGAGCTGGCACGAGCCTGGGCCTCGAGCAGGCGCTGGCGCTCTTCGGGGGTTGGCGCAGGTGGCACCACCCGAGTCACGCGCCCCTGATCGTTGAGGACCTCATATCCCTTGCCGATATGCTGGGGCGGGACGCCATGGCGATCGAGCACCACCACTCCCTTGTCGTCGACATAGCGATACAGGTCGGCCTGAGCAGCGGCAGCGCCCAGCAAGCCCAACAGCAACAACAACCTGCACCCTATCTGCATACATTCGCCTCTTCTTATTGACGCGCTCGGCGCAGCCACTCAAAACGCCCATCTATATTCGGACAACGCAGCTTATAGAAACCGGCCAGACTGAACAGCAATAAGCACACCAACAAGGATCCAGGCGTACAGAAAGAGCACCGCAGCGACCCCCGCAGTGCCATATCAACGGCGCTAAGCGAAATTTCTTTTGAAGCGCGACACAAAACGATCGTTATTCGTCAGTTGCTGACACAAAACAGAACATCCTCAGGCCTCACGTCCAACAACGGACTACGCGACGATCAACTGGCTGATTGTCGAACGAGCCGCACTCAAATCCCGTACTGATCCCGGTAAGCCTCTACGGCCGGCAAATGCCGCTTGAGTTGTTCATCCTGAGCCAGGAAGTCCAGCACCTGAGCGAGGGAAACGATGCTCACCACCGGCATATCGTAATCGCGCTCCACTTCCTGAATGGCCGATAACTCACCCTGCCCACGCTCCTGCCGGTTGAGCGCGATCAGCACGCCAGCGGCCTGTGCGCCTTGCGCACGGATGATTTGCATGACTTCGCGAATGGCCGTTCCGGCAGTAATCACATCATCGACGATCAGCACCCGGCCGTTTAGCGGCGATCCCACCAGGGTGCCGCCTTCGCCGTGATCCTTGGCTTCCTTGCGGTTGAAGCACCAGGGCAGGTCGCGTTGGTGATGCTCGGCCAGCGAAATAGCCGTCGCTGCCGCCAGCGGGATGCCCTTGTAGGCCGGGCCGAAGATGACGTCGAAATCGATGCCGCTTTCGACGACCGCAGCCGCGTAGAAACGACCCAATTGAGCCAGCGCCGATCCGGTATTGAACAAGCCGGCGTTGAAGAAATAAGGACTGGTGCGCCCGGATTTCAGAGTGAATTCACCGAAGCGCAGAACGCCGCGTTCGATGGCGAAGCGAATGAAGTCGCGCTGGTACGCCTGCATGAAGAATATTCCCGGAAGACACTGGTTTAGCTAATGCAAAGAGCTTGGGTTATCATACACGCACGTGTTTTTAGGGGCCATTTATGCGGATTATCAGCGTCAACGTGAATGGCATTCAAGCGGCGGCACAGCGGGGACTTCTCAGCTGGCTGCAAGCGCAGAATGCCGATGTCATCTGCCTGCAGGATACCCGCGCCTCCGTAGTAGAACTTGACGATCCGGCCTACCAGCTCGACGGTTACTTTCTCTATACCGTCGACGCGGAAATTCCAGAACAGGGCGGCGTCGCGCTGTATTCCCGACTGCAGCCGAAGGCCGTGATCATGGGACTCGGCTTCGAAACCGCTGACCGCTATGGCCGTTATCTACAGGCCGACTTCGATAAGGTCAGCATTGCAAGTCTATTGCTACCAACTGGCCGCGGCGGTGACGAAGACCTGAACCAGAAATTCAAATTCATGGACGACTTCGCCCATTATCTGGACAAACAGCGTCGTAAGCGTCGCGAATACATCTATTGTGGCTCGTTGTATGTCGCTCATCAGAAGCTGGACGTGAAGAACTGGCGCGATTGTCAGCAGGCCACCGGCTTCCTCGCGCCGGAACGTGCCTGGCTCGACGAGATATTCGGCAACATGGGCTATGTCGATGCGCTGCGTGAAGCCAGCCGAGAAGGCGACCTGTACAGCTGGTGGCCGGATACCGAGCAAGCGCAGATGCTCAACCTGGGCTGGCGCTTCGATTACCAGATACTGACCTCGGGCATGCGCCGCTTCGTGCGCAACGCCCGCCTGCCCCGTCAGCCACGCTTCTCCCAGCACGCCCCGCTGGTAGTGGACTACGACTGGACGCTGAGCCTCTAAGCTGCAAGCGAGTCAGCATGGAAGCTGACGCCGAGACGCCTCTCAACTTCCCGTATCTATTAAGCTCAAGCTTGAAGCCTGCCGCTACCTGACGAGCCGCCAGCAAAACGGGTAGCGATAAGGCTTGCCCTCGTTGGCGCGAATGCCGGCAATCACCACCAGCACCAACGCCACCGCGCTGATCAGCGCCATCAGTGGGAAGCCGATCAGAATCCAGGCGAGCACTCCGCAGATCATCAGCAGAATGCTGAACGTGATCTGGAAGTTCAGGGCTTCCTTACCCTGCTCGTCGACGAAGGGGTCCAGGTCTTTTTTGAGTTGCCAAACGATCAGCGGCCCCAGCACGTTGCCAATCATCGGCACCAGAAACCAGAAGAACGCCGAGTAATGACAGAACATTGCCCATTGCCGCGCTTTCGGCGAGGGCCGTGGAATCAGCTCTTGATCAGACATGGCGTTCTCCATCTACTCAGTCGGCGAGTGCCGCCGACTGCAATGCAAATAGCTCTTTCATACCGTCTTGCGCCAGCGCCAGCATGGCGTTGAGCTCCGCCGGCTGGAACGGTGCACCTTCGGCCGTCCCCTGCACCTCGATGAAGCCACCGGCACTGGTCATCACGACGTTCAGGTCGGTTTCGGCCGCCGAGTCCTCCAGATAATCGAGGTCTAGCACCGGCTCGCCCTGGTAGATGCCGACCGAAACCGCAGCGACCATTTGCTTGAGCGGATCACCACCTTTCAACCCGCCGCGCTTTTTCAGCAGCTTCAGGGCATCGACCAGCGCAACCATCGCACCGGTGATCGAAGCTGTACGAGTGCCGCCGTCAGCCTGAATCACATCGCAATCGATGTAGATGGTGTTCTCGCCCAGCTTGCTCATGTCCAGCGAGGCCCGCAGCGAGCGGCCAATGAGTCGCTGAATTTCCAAGGTGCGTCCGCCCTGCTTGCCCCGACTCGCCTCGCGCTGATTACGCTCGCCAGTGGCTCGCGGCAACATGCCGTATTCGGCAGTCAGCCAGCCCTGCCCCTGGCCCTTGAGGAAGCGCGGTACGCCGTTCTCGATGCTGGCGGTGCAGATCACCTTGGTATCACCAAACTCCACCAACACCGATCCCTCGGCATGCTTGGTGTAGTTGCGGGTGATGCGGATCGAACGCAGCTGGTCGGCGGCGCGGCCACTGGGACGCTTCATGGGACAATTCCTACTTCATGGATTCGGGTGCCCGGCATTATAGGCGCCTTTGATGCGGAGTTACGCGGCCAGTCGGCTGATCGGCCAAAGCGCTGGAGTTGACTGACCAACAACCAGCGCCACGCGGGGTCGTCGCGCTGGCCCATATCGCGCCTCATGCGTCTTCGCGCCGTTTTGATTTACAATCCTTCGCCTTTCGCATCGTACCGAGGGCTACCGCAATGATTCACAGCATGACCGCCTTCGCACGTGCCGAGCAGGCCGGCGCTCACGGCACCCTCATCTGGGAGATCCGGTCGGTAAACCATCGCTATTTAGAGCCGCACCTGCGCCTGCCCGACACCTTTCGTGATTTGGAGGGCTCTGTCCGTGAGGCACTGCGCAAGGGACTCTCTCGCGGCAAGGTCGAATGCACGCTGCGCTTTGCCGAGGACGCCACGAACCGCTCGATGCAGGTGGACAGCCATCGTGCCAGCCAGCTGATCGCCGCAGCGGAAAGCGTCGCGGCACTGATCAAACAGCCGGCACCGATCAATCCTTTGGAAGTGCTGTCCTGGCCGGGCGTGCTTGTCGGTGATTCAGCCGACCCTCAGGTGCTGAACAACGCGGCCCTGAAGCTCTTTAACGCCACCCTGACGGAGCTGAAGAATGGCCGCCAGCGCGAGGGCGAAGAGCTTGCCCGCCTGATCAACGAGCGCCTCGACGCCATCACCGAGGAAACCGCCACGCTGCGCTCGCAGGTCCCGCAGATGCTTGCCGCGCAGCGGCAAAAAATCCTCGACCGCTGCGCCGAAATGCGTACCGAACTAGACCCTCAACGCATCGAGCAGGAAATGGTGCTGCTTGCGCAAAAAAGCGACGTGGCCGAGGAACTGGATCGTCTCGGCACCCATGTCAGCGAAGTGCGGCGAGTGCTGAAAGCCGGGGGCGCCGCTGGTCGGCGTCTGGACTTCCTGATGCAGGAACTCAACCGCGAAGCCAATACGCTCGGCTCCAAGGCGTTCGACACGCGCAGCACCCAGGCAGCGGTCAACCTCAAGGTGCTCATCGAACAGATGCGCGAGCAGGTTCAGAATATCGAATAGCAACCACGCCTGGCGCAGGATGCGACCGTCGCATATCCGTTCCGCCGGGCTTCATCAGGCAACAGCCCCAGAGAAATTCATGTCAGCCTCAACCGGTACGCTCTACATCGTTTCCGCGCCTTCCGGGGCCGGCAAGACCAGCCTGGTAAAAGCGCTGCTCGACGCGCAACCACAGGTTCGAGTCTCGGTTTCGCACACCACTCGCCCCATGCGTCCGGGCGAGGTGGATGGTGTCAACTACCACTTCGTCAGCCGAGAAGAGTTTCTCGAACGGCTGCAGCACGATGAATTCCTCGAGCACGCGGAAGTCTTCGGCAACCTCTACGGCACCTCCCAGCGCTGGGTCGAACAGACCCTCGACGAGGGTTACGACCTGATTCTGGAAATCGACTGGCAAGGTGCCCAGCAGGTCCGCCGGCTGATGCCACAGGCCAAATCGATCTTCATCCTGCCCCCTACTCAGGAAGCGCTCCGCCAGCGCCTGACCAACCGCGGCCAGGACAGCGACGAGGTGATCGACAAGCGCATGCGCGAGGCTGTCAGCGAGATGGCTCACTACGTTGAATACGATTACCTCGTGATCAATGATGACTTCGCTCATGCATTGATCGATTTACAGGCGATCTTCCGCGCCAATCAGTTGCTGCAAAGCGCGCAACAAAAGCGCTTCGAGGGTTTGCTCAAGGAGTTGCTGGCTTAGGGCTGAAAGCTGCTTTTCGCTTTTACCGCTTCCCTAACAGCTGGTGATTTTTTAGACTATCCCGTCCGCTCGCCCACTCGGGCACGCTTTACGAATTTGATGAGGAACACCATGGCCCGCGTTACCGTTGAAGACTGCCTGGACAACGTAGATAACCGCTTCGAGCTGGTCATGCTCGCTACCAAACGCTCGCGCCAGCTGGCAACCGGCGGCAAGGAGCCTAAAGTGGCCTGGGAAAATGACAAGCCGACGGTGGTTGCGCTGCGTGAAATCGCCTCCGGTCTGGTGGATTACGACGTCATCGCCCAAGACGACATCGTCGACGACGAGCCGTTGTTCGTGCAGTACGAGGAAGAGCCCAACGAGGCCATCTGATTAAATGCCAGGTCGAAGTCGAGCCGCCAATACGGAGCCGCCCTGCCGGCGAGGAGCAATCCCTTGCTAGCCATAGACGCTCTTGCCGATCGCCTGTCGACCTACCTCGGCGCAGACCAGGTCAATCTGGTCCGCCGCGCTTACTTCTACGCCGAGCAGGCCCACGACGGCCAGCGTCGGCGCAGCGGTGAAGCCTACGTCACCCATCCCCTCGCGGTAGCCAACATCCTCGCTGACATGCACATGGACCATCAGAGCCTAATGGCCGCGATGCTGCACGACGTCATCGAGGACACCGGCATCGCCAAGGAAGCGCTCACCGCGCAGTTCGGCGAGACCGTGGCCGAACTGGTCGACGGGGTCAGCAAGCTGACCCAGATGAACTTCGAGACCAAGGCCGAGGCCCAGGCCGAGAACTTCCAGAAGATGGCCATGGCCATGGCCCGCGACATCCGCGTGATCCTGGTCAAGCTCGCCGACCGCCTGCACAACATGCGCACCCTGGAAGTGCTGGCCAGCGAGAAACGCCGCCGCATCGCCAAGGAAACGCTGGAAATCTACGCGCCCATCGCCAACCGCCTGGGCATGCATTCGATGCGCGTGGAGTTCGAAGACCTCGGCTTCAAGGCCATGCACCCGATGCGCTCCGAGCGTATTCGCGCCGCCGTCCGCCGAGCGCGCGGCAACCGCAACGAGATTGTCGAGAAGATAGAACAATCGCTGATCCACTGCCTCGCGCGCGAAGGCCTGGAAGGCGAGGTGGTGGGCCGCGAGAAACACCTGTTCAGCATCTACAAGAAGATGCGCGGCAAGCGCAAAGCGTTCAATGAAATCATGGACGTCTATGCCTTCCGCATCGTGGTCGACAAGGTCGACACCTGCTATCGCGTGCTCGGCGCGGTACACAGCCTGTACAAGCCGCTGCCCGGCCGTTTCAAGGACTACATCGCGATCCCCAAGGCCAACGGCTATCAGTCGCTGCATACCACGCTGTTCGGCATGCATGGCGTGCCCATCGAGATCCAGATCCGCACCCGGGAAATGGAAGAGATGGCCAACAACGGCATCGCCGCGCACTGGCTGTACAAGTCCAACGAGGACGAAACCCCGAAAGGCACCCATGCCCGCGCGCGGCAGTGGGTCAAGGGCGTGCTGGAGTTGCAGGAACGCGCCGGCAATTCGCTGGAATTCATCGAGAGCGTCAAGATCGACCTGTTCCCCGACGAGGTCTACGTCTTCACCCCCAAGGGCAGCATCATGGAGTTGCCCAAGGGCTCGACCGCAGTGGATTTCGCCTATGCGGTGCATACCGATGTCGGCAACACCTGCATCGCATGCCGCGTCAATCGACGCCTGGCGCCTCTTTCTCAGGCGCTGGAGAGTGGCAGCACGGTAGAGATCGTCACCGCTCCCGGCGCACGCCCCAATCCGGCGTGGCTGAATTTCGTCGTCACCGGCAAGGCGCGCACGCATATCCGCCACGCGCTCAAGCTGCAACGCCGTTCGGAGTCGATCAATCTGGGCGAGCGCCTGTTGAACAAGGTGCTCACCGGTTTCGAAACCAGTCTGGAAAGCATTTCGCCTGAGCGCATCAGGGCCGTGCTCAACGAGTATCAGATGGAGGTCATCGAAGACCTGCTCGAAGATATCGGACTAGGCAACCGCATGGCCTACGTCATCGCCCGCCGGCTGCTGTCCAGTGACGGCGAGCAGGCACCGAGCGCCGAAGGGCCGCTGGCCATTCGCGGCACCGAAGGCCTGGTGCTCAACTACGCCAAATGCTGCACGCCGATTCCCGGCGACCCCATCGTCGGTCACCTGTCCGCTGGCAAGGGCATGGTGGTGCACCTGGATACCTGCCGCAACATCGCCGAAGTCCGCCACAACCCGGACAAGTGCATCCAGCTGTCTTGGTCCAAGGACGTCACAGGCGAATTCAATGTCGAGCTGCGCGTCGAGCTGGAACACCAGCGCGGCCTGATCGCCCTGCTCGCAGGCAGCGTCAACGCCGCCGACGGCAATATCGAGAAGATCGGCATGGACGAGCGCGACGGCCGCATCAGCGTGGTCCAGCTGGTAGTCAGCGTGCATGACCGGGTTCATCTGGCCCGGGTCATCCGGAAGCTGCGCACCATCAAGGGTGTAATGCGGATTACGCGGGTTAAAGCGTAACCAGCTGGAAAGGGTGGCCACATCCACTGGGCTTCGTCTAGCATCGCGCCTCTACTTCCCGCTTCAGGCTTCCTGCTTGAAGCTCTCGACGAGGATCCCCCATGCCCCGCACCGTGATCAACACCGACAAAGCCCCCGCCGCCATCGGCACCTACTCCCAGGCGATCAAGGCCGGCAACACCGTGTATCTGTCCGGCCAAATTCCATTGGACCCTGAGACCATGGAGTTGGTGGAAGGCTTCGAAGCGCAGACCGTGCAGGTATTCGAGAACCTCAAGGCGGTAGCCGAAGCGGCCGGCGGCTCGCTGAAGGACATCGTCAAACTGAATATCTTCCTCACCGACCTGGGCAACTTCGCCACGGTCAACGAGATCATGAGCCGCTACTTTCAGCAACCCTACCCGGCTCGTGCTGCCATCGGCATCGCCGCGCTGCCGAAAGCCGCGCAGGTTGAAATGGACGCCATTCTGGTACTCGACTGAACCCCTGACCCGAGCGGACGCAGGGAGCGCGACTGATGGCAGTACCCCGACTTACGCCTCGCCTGCTGCTCGCGTTGGCCGGATTGCTCGCCGCCTGCGTTCTGTACCTGGCGGAACCGCTGATGCTGCAGAGCCTGCGCAACGGTTTGTTCGACCAGTACCAGCGCTGGCATCCGCGGCCAGCGCCGGCGCGAACACCGGTTCGGGTGGTCGACATCGATGAAGCCAGCCTTGCGCGCCACGGCCAATGGCCCTGGCCGCGCGATCTACTGGCGCAGTTGCTGGAGCGCCTGCAGCAGTCAGGCGCCGCCGTGGTGGTCTTTGATGTGCTCTTCGCCGAGGCCGACCGCAGCTCGCCACGCTATCTGCTGAAGCAGCTGGACCTCCCGCCCGCCTTGGCCGGCACGCTGAACGCCCTGCCCGACCACGATCACTTGTTCGCCGAGGCGCTCGAACGACAGCCCAGCATCCTTGGCTTCGCCACCGCGCACTCACAGTCTCAAACCCGTCCACTCAGCCGTTTCGGCGTGCGGCAACGTGCCGATACCAAGTTGCCGCGTTTCACCACCTACGCCGGTACCATCAGCGCATTGCCGCTGCTCGAAACCGCCGCGGCCGGCAGCGGCGCCATGACCTTTCACCCTGACGCGGACGGCGTCGTGCGCCGCGTACCGGTGATGATCCGCGTCGGTGATCAGCTGTTCCCCTCACTCATCGCCGAAGCGCTGCGGATCTATCTCGACCAACAGCTGTACCACATCGAGACCGCGAGCAATGGAGCGGTCGAACAGGTTGCAATAGGCCCGCTAGCGCTCCCGACCAACCGCCGTGGCGAGCTCTGGCTGCATTATCGCAGCGACATGAGCACGCAGAGCCTGCCTGCGTGGCGCATTCTGGATAGCACGTCCACCGCCCCGCTCGACGGCAGCATCGTGCTGATCGGCAGCTCGGCTCAGGGTCTGCAGGATCTGCGCTTCAGCCCTCTTGGCGGGATGCTTCCGGGCGTTCAGGTGCATGCCCAAGCGATCGAACAGGCATTGACCGGCTCTCCGCTGCAACGCCCGTTCTGGGCCAGTCCGCTGGAAGCGCTGATCCTGTTGCTCGCCGGATCGCTGCTCTGCGTCCTGATTCTTACCAGCGGCGCGCTCACCGCCGCCTGGATCGCAGCCGTAGCGATCGCGTCACTGAACATCGCGGCCTGGTGGGCTTTTTCGCGCCATGGGCTGCTGCTTGACGCCCTGACGCCCTCGATCGGTCTGCTGCTGGTCTATCTCGGCGCCAGCCTTGCACGGCACCGCGCCAGCGAATATCAGCAGCGCTGGATACGTACTGCCTTCTCGCGCTATATCTCGCCGAATCTGGTCAGGCATCTGGTGCGCCATCCCGATCAGCTCCAGCTCAGCGGCGAGCGCCGCTATTGCAGCTTCGTCTTCACCGACATCACCGATTTCACCACGCTGATGGAGAGCCACTCGCCAGAGCGAGTGGTCGGCATGCTCAACGAGTACCTCGAAGGGCTCATCCAGATTGCCTTCCGCCACCAGGGCACGCTCGAGCGCATCGTCGGCGACGGCATGGCCATTCTGTTCTCGGCGCCCCTGACCCAGGCCGACCACCAGGCCCGTGCCTTGGCCTGCGCACTGGAAATCCGCAACTTCACCCGCGCCCACGCAGCCGTTCAACATGCCGCCGGCATCCCGCTCGGCCGCACGCGCATCAGTGCACACAGCGGCGAAGTCGTCGTCGGCAATTTCGGTGGTGCCACCCTGTTCGACTACCGGGCATTGGGCGATGCGGTCAACGTCGCGGCTCGTCTGGAAAGCCTCAATCGTTATCTGGGCACCGATCTATGTGTTTCGGAGGCCATCCGTATCGCCAATCCGGACGTGCCGATGCGCGCCATCGGCGATGTATTGCTCAAGGGCAAGACGCAGCCGATCCGCCTTTACGAGCCCTGCGAAACAGCCGTCGATCACGACTACGATGCGGCATACAGGTTATTGGCCGGTGAGCACGAACATGCTGCCGATGCCTTCGAACAGCTGTCTGCCGAGCGACCGAATGACCTGCTGGTGCGTTATCAGCTGCAGCGTTTGCGGGCCGGCCAGCGCGGCGAGTGCATTACGTTGACGGAGAAGTGAGGCGCTTCAGCGAACGCTGATTTCGACCCGGCGATTGCGAGGCTCGGACACCCCATCGGGCGTATCGATCAGCAGGTTGCGCTCGCCATGTGAGGAAACACGTAGATCGATCACTTCAATGGCTCGGCTGCGCAGCATGTCCGCAACCGCCTGAGCCCGAATTAAGCCCAGCTGCTCGTTCCAGTACGGGCCGCTGAGGGTATCGGTGTGGCCAATGACCGAGACGGCTGACGGACCACGCAGGCGGATCGCCTCGAAAACCTGCTCGACGGCTCGCTCCGATTCCTCGGTCAGCTCCGCGCTACCGATCTTGAAATAAAGCTGGAAGCGCTGCGGCAGTGCCGGTTGAGCCGCCAACGCCGCCGAGAAATCGTGTGCGATCCGCAGCTGACCGACGTTGAACGGCCTGGCGGCCGAGGCGCCGCCGATGGTGACGCCTTGATGCGCCTGATCCAGCCGTGTCTGGCCTTTGGCATCATCGATCACCACAGCGCCAGTGGTGCCGTCAGGGCTTTCCAGCAGTACCACATAGTTGCCCGTCATGCAGCCCGACAGCAACGCGAGACACAGCAGCGCAACCGTATATCGCAGCATCTTCACTGAGCGACCTTCACCAGGAAATGCGTACCGCGCACGCCAATGGTGCCAGTTGGCGTTTTCAGCTCGACGGCCTCGGGCTTGAGCTTGGCAATGACCCCTGAAATGAAGTTCAAGGTGCCGCGGCTGATATGGCCGCTCAGGCGCAGCTCTTCGCGGCTGGGCTCGAAAGCATACTCATCCAGCGTAAATTCGCTGTTGGGACCGAAGGACATGACCGTGTTGTCGCTAAGCGTCACGCCCATCGCGCCGTTGGCACCGGTGCGTAACACCGCGCCGAGGATCACCGCCTGGCCAACGGCCGCGTCGATGGTCTGGTCGCGACTGGTGACGGTCGCCTCGCCTTGCACCGTCATGATGTAGCCGACCGGCTCGACCAGCGCCTGCGCCTGCGCCTGCGCCAGCGGTGCTAGCGCCAGCAGGCCCACGATCAGCAAAGGCCGGATGCGGCTTGTCATGGCGCGGCTGCTATCGCACATCATCATCTCAGTCTCCCTAGCGGATCGCCGATTGTCAGGCCTTCGTCCGGGGCCCCTTACGCAGCACCACGATCACGCCGACGTAAGCGCCAGGCCAGCGTCGGAGAATGCCGGATGGCGGTTGGCAATTACAAGCGCAACGGCCAGCAGAAGCCTCACGGTTGAGCGGGGCGAATCGACTAAGCCGAGGCGAAACGTTCGATCGACCGCCCAGGACCGCCATCCCACAGATTCCGATCGGCTAGCTGATGGGTATCGACATAGCGCGGCGCGCCGTTGATCTCTTCCAGCTCGGTCATGCCGGCGAGCTGATTGACGATGCGGTAGCGCTTGCCGACGGTCTTGTCTTGCAAGGGATAGAGGGCAGCGATCTGCTGCGCCAGTTCGGTCAGGGTGGACATGGTGCGGGTACTGCTCTGGGTACGAAAAGCCAGCCTATTTACTACGGATCACGCCCAATTGCGCGGCGCAGCCGACGTCTAGCAGGCCGCTCATCGGAACGGCTTGTCTTGAGGACTGAAAACCCACCCACGCCTGTTTTTCACCATGCGCCCTACCTTCAGGCGGCCGATTGAGTCAGCGCCGTCCGCGACTTGCTCCACTTGTTCTAAGCACTGCCTCACGCGCTGCGCCGCGTTGGGACGGCCGTACCGGATTCGCACCATAGGCGGGCGCGCCGCGCTTGAGCCACAGACTGATTGATAAGTCAGCAACCGAAAAAATCCGCTCGCAAAACAGGAAGTTAATTCGGACCTGATGCGTTCTGGCACAACCGGTGCACCTTCAAACACAGGCGTCATGCCCTGTTAGTACAAGTTGCTCAACCGCTAAGGTGAAGACAAATGGACAACCGGAACAGCCTGCTTGCAACCTCGTTTCTCGGAACACTCATGGTGCTGAGCGGCCCTGCGGCAGCGGAAACCATCCGCGTCGGCATCGGCCACCAGAGCATGGTCACCAACACCGTCTCCGGCGGCGTTGTGCTGGAAAAGCTCGGCCTGCTGGACCAGTACTTGCCCAAGACGGGCAAATACAAGGATGCGGACTACCAGATCGAATTTCGCGATTACGATTCGGGCCCGCCGATTACCAATCAGATGCTTGCCGGCAAGCTCGACTTCGGCGTCATGGGCGATTACCCACTGATCGTCAACGGCGCCAAATTCCAGGAAACCGGCAAACAGCAGACCCGGTTCATCGCCGTGACCGGATACAACCTCAAGGGCACCGGCAACGGCATCGTGGTGCCAGCAGCCTCCTCCGTGCAGAGCCTCCAGGATCTGGCCGGCAAAAGCCTGTCCACGCCGGTCGGCAGTGCCGCCTGGGGCATGACGCTCAAGGTCCTTCGCGACGCCGGCCTGTCGGATAAGGTCACCCTGGTCAATCAGTCGCCACCCGTAGGTGCAGCCAACATCGCCGCGGGCAAGATCGACGCCCATGCCGACTTCTGTCCCTGGTCGGAAATCATGGAGTTCCGCGGTACTGGCCGGAAGATCTACGACGGCAGCGAGGCAGGCATTCCGACATTCCACGGCATCGTGGTTCGCGAGGAATTCGCCGAAAAATATCCCGAGGTGGTCGAGGGCGTGCTCAAGGCGACGATCGCCGCACAGAAGTGGATCAGTGAAGACCCGATGCGTGCCGCCACGCAAGTGGCCGAGTGGACCGGCGTCGACAAGGAAGTGCTCTACCTCTACTTCAGTCACGGCGGCATCTCGACCATGGAAGCGAGCATCAAGCCGCAATGGGTCGATGCCATGAAGTACGACCATGGCCTGCTGCAAAAGGAAATGCAGATTCCCGACCTCGATTTCGCCACCTGGATCGATGACTCCTACCTAAAGAAGGCCTATGCCGCGTCAGACCTCGATTACGACGCGATGGTGCAGAACGTGGTCAGCCCCACCCCACGTGCGCCAGGGCGCAAGCCCGCGGAAATCTGGTTCGCTGAAAAAGGCGTCGTTGCCTACGACGACACCGCCGCGATGCTCGCCGCAGAAGAAGCGGCCAAGGGCGACGGCACCGCCATCAACGCCACTTACGTCTACGACAACCTCACCGGGCTGAAGCTGTTCGGCAAGGCGGCCTACCTGATCAAGGACCCGAGCGGCGAAGTGCTCGCCTTCATGAAGAAAAGCGACTCCGAGCGACATATCGCCGAAAGCGGCGGCGTGCCGCTGACCGCCGCGCAACCGGTCGCGATGTTGCCCTGATCCGCTCGTATGCGCCGTAGAGCGCACATCAACCTGAGCCGAGGAGCGTAGCCATGAGTGTCAAGCCGAACCCCGTGTTCGATTCAGCCACGGCGGTGCCCGCAGCGGTAGCGGCGCCTGCGCTGGAAGTTGCAGCAGCGCCCAGCCCGTCCGCTGCGCCGAGCGCATCCGCCAATGGCCTGCCGCGCCGGCGCCTGCCAGCCATGACCGGTCGCTATCTGGTGCGCATCGCCGCGCTGCTGATGGCGTTGGTGATCTGGCATTTCGCCGCCAGCAGCGGCTTCAACTTCTTCATCAACTTCGAGAACGTGCCGACCCCGCTTCTGGTGGGTGAGGCACTGGTCACTCAGCTGTCCAGCTCGGAGTTCTACCTGCACATCGCCCACAGCATGGAGCGGATCGCCATCGCGTATGCCTACGCCGTGGTGCTGGGCGTGCTGACCGGTGTAATGATGGGCCGCTCGCGCTGGGCCGAAGACATCATCCTGCCGTATATCGAGCTGTTCCGGCCGATTCCGGCAGTGGCCTGGATCCCGCTGGCGATCCTGATGCTGCCAACGGAACAGTCGAGCATCGTTTTCATCACCTTTCTCGGCGCCTTCTTTCCCATCGTGCTGAATACCGTGCACGGCGTGGAGCAGACGCCGGGCGTATTAGTCCGCGCCGCGCGCAGCCTCGGCGCCAGCAAGAAAGCGATCCTCTGGCACGTGGTGATCCCAGGCGCCATGCCGAGCATTGTTGCCGGCCTGGCGATCGGGATGGGCGTGGCCTGGTTCTCTTTGCTGGCTGGCGAAATCATCAGTGGCCAGTACGGCATCGGCTATTTCACCTGGACCTCCTACACCCTGGTCAAGTACCCGGAAATCATCATCGGCATGCTGACCATCGGTGGCCTCGGCACCCTTTGTACCCTGCTCGTTCGCAAGGCCTGCAACCCGCTGCTGCACTGGCAGGCCAAGGGAGGTCGGCCATGAACAGCGCCGTACAAGACAACCGCCTCGCCGTGCTCGACCACAGCCGGCTACGGGCGAAGGCCAACGCCAAGGGCGACGGTCGCGGCCACATCAGCGTGCGCAACCTGCACATCGAATTCGACCATCAGGGCGGCAAACGCGCCGCGGTGCAGGACGCGCAGCTGGATATCCGCCCCGGCGAGTTCGTCTGCCTGCTTGGGCCGTCCGGCTGTGGCAAATCAACGCTACTCAACGCCATGGCCGGCTTCGTCAATCCGACTCGAGGCGAGCTGAGCATCGATGGCAAGGCGGTCGATTCACCCAGTCCGGATCGCGGCATGGTGTTCCAGCAGCATTCGCTGTTCCCCTGGAAAACCGTGCGCGACAACGTCGCCTTCGGCCCGCTGATGGCAGGCGCTTCACGCAAGGAAGCGTCCAGCGTGGCGCGCACCTTTCTGTCGCTAGTGGGGCTCGCCGCGTTCGAGGACGCCTATCCCTCGACACTATCCGGTGGCATGCAGCAACGCGTCGGCATCGCCCGCGCGCTGGCCAACTACCCCAGCGTGCTGCTGATGGATGAGCCCTTCGGTGCGCTGGATGCACAGACGCGAATCATGATGCAGGAGAACCTGCTGGAGATCTGGCGCGAGTTCAAGAACACCGTGGTGTTCGTCACCCACGACATCGACGAGGCCGTGTTTCTCTCCGATCGCATCGTGGTAATGAGCGCCAGCCCCGGCCGGATCATCGCCGACATCAAAGTCTCGCTGCCTCGGCCGCGCGAGCAGAGCCTGCTCACCAGCACCGAGTTCATGGACTACAAGCGCCAGTGCCTGGACCTGATCCGTCAGGAAACCCTGCGCGCTTTCCAGCAGCAGAACGGAGGCTGAGCCATGCGCGAATCCCGACGTTTTTCGCCAACGCTCGACATGACCTGTCATGACAGGTTGGAGCTAACCCAATGAAAGGAACCCAGCAACTCGCCCCTGGCCAGTCGCCGCTGCCGCTGTATGTGCAGATCCGTGATGACCTGCGCCGCAAGATTCTCGAAGGCAGCTACGTGGTCCATGAGCGCCTGCCCTCGGAAAACGAGCTGATGAACGCCTTCGGTGTCAGCCGCATCACCATCCGCCAAGCGCTGCGCGACCTGCACAACGAGGGCCTGGTGTTCAGCGCCCAGGGCAAGGGCACCTACGTCAGCAAGCCGAAAGCGGTGCAGAACGTGCAGCGCCTGCAGGGCTTCGGCGAAGCGATGGCAGCCCAAGGCTACGAAGCGACTGCGCGACTGCTCTCGATTCAGGAACGCAAGCCACCCAAAGCCGTGGTCGCCGCGCTGCACCTGCTGGCAGGCGAGGAGGTGGTCGAGGTCAAGCGCGTGCGTTATCTGAACCGTGAGGCCGTCTGCGTCGAGAACAGCTACTTCCCACTCGAAATCGGCCGGCGGATGTTCGGCCTGGATCTCTCTGGCGACATCTTTCCGCTGCTCGAAAACGCCTTCGGCATTGCCCTTGGGCGTGCCGACATCAGCCTCGACGCCACCCTGGCCGACGAAGAACACCAGCACTACCTGGCTCTCAAGCCCGGCGAACCCATCCTGCGCGTCGAGCGGCTGACCCATGACCGCGCTGGCCGTCCCATCGACTTCGAATACCTCTGCTACCGCGGCGACGCATTCAAATACCAGTTCCGAGTGGATCGGAAATAGGAGGCAACATGACCACTATCAACGACATCCCAGTGATCGATACCGACGTGCTGGTCATCGGCGGCGGCACCGCCGGCCCGATGGCTGCTGTAACCGTTAAGGAGCAGGACCCGAACCTCAAGGTCATCCTGCTGGAAAAGGCTAACGTCAAACGCTCCGGCGCCATTTCCATGGGCATGGACGGCCTCAATAACGCGGTGGTCCCCGGTCACGCCACGCCCGAGCAGTACGTCAAGGAAATCACCATCGCCAACGACGGCATCGTCCACCAGCCGGCGCTGATGGCCTACGCGACTCGCTCGTTCTCGATGATCGAGAAACTCGACTCCTGGGGCGTGCACTTCCAGAAAGACGAAACCGGCGACTACGACATGAAGAAGGTGCACCACCTGGGCACCTACGTTCTGCCGATGCCCGAGGGGCACAACGTCAAGAAGATTCTCTACCGCCGCCTGCGCCGCGTGCGGGTGGAGATCGAGAACCGCTTCCAGGCCACCCGCCTGCTCAAGGACCCGGACGGCAAAATTGCCGGCATGATCGGGGTGAACACCCGTACCGCCGAGCCGATCATCATCCGCGCCAAGGCGGTAATCATGGCCACCGGTGCCGCCGGCCGCATCGGCCTACCGAACTCCGGCTATCTGTTCGGCACCTACGAAAATCCGGCCAACTGCGGTGACGGCCACGCCATGGCGTACCACGTCGGCGCCGACCTGGTGAACCTGGAGTGCTTCCAGGTCAACCCATTGCTCAAGGACTACAACGGCCCGGCCTGCGCCTACGTCACCGGCCCGCTCGGTGGCTTTACCGCCAATGCCTACGGCGAGCGCTTCATCGAATGCGACTACTGGTCCGGGCAGATGATGCTGGAGTTTTTCAAGGAACTGGAATCGGGCACGGGACCGGTGTTCCTTAAGCTCGATCACCTGGCCGAGGAAACCATCCAGGAAATCGAGACCGTCCTGCACACCAATGAACGTCCGACCCGCGGCCGCTTCCACGAAGGTCGCCACATCGACTATCGCCAGCGCATGGTCGAGATGCACATCTCCGAGATCGGTTTCTGCTCCGGCCACTCGGCCTCCGGCGTATGGACCGACGAGACCGGCGCCACCACGGTGCCTGGCCTCTACGGTGCCGGCGACATGGCCTCGGTGGCGCACAACTACATGCTCGGCGCCTTCGTCTACGGGCAGATCTGCGGTGAGAGCGCCGCGACGTTCGTCAAGGACCGCAGCGAGCCTGTACTCGACGAAGCCTTCATCGCCGCCGAGCTGGCACGCATCCAGGCGCCGCTCATGGTCAAGGACGGCATCCCGCCCGAACAGATGGAATACAAGGTGCGCCGCCTGGTGAACGACTACCTGCAGCCGCCGAAAGTGACCAAGAAGATGGAGATCGGCCTGGAGCGCATCCTCGCCGTGCGCGAAGACGTACCGAAACTCGCCGCCGCCGATCCCCACGAATTGCTCCGGGCGCTGGAAGTGCAATCGATCATCGACTGCGCCGAGATGGCTGCGCGCGCCTCGCTGTATCGCACCGAATCACGCTGGGGCCTGTACCACTACCGCGTCGATTTTCCCGAGCAGGACAACGCCGAGTGGTTCTACCACAGCCGCCTGTTCAAAGACGCCAACGGCCAGATGGCCCACGGCAAACGCCCGGTCGCCGACTACGTCGTTCCGCTGGGCGAAGAGAAAGACGCCTACAGCAAGCTGCGGGTGAAAAAGGCCGCCAATGCCTGACTGTAGGGGCGACGCCCAGTGATCCCTGATGCCAACGGGCGAATGAATTCGCCCCACAGCGAAGCGGGTCGACAGTGCCCGCTCGACTGGAACCGAGGAGATAAACCATGCCCGTAGCCACCCACCGCTCTGCCGTCCCGGTCATCGTCGACGAAGAGAAATGCATTGCCGAAAAGGGCTGCCGCGTCTGCATCGACGTCTGCCCGCTGGACGTCCTGTGGATCAATCCAGACACCGGCAAGGCGCACATGAAATACGACGAATGCTGGTACTGCATGCCGTGCGAGACCGACTGCCCGACCGATGCGGTCAAGGTGAACATTCCCTACCTGCTGCGCTGAGGAGCCGCTGATGAAGACTTATGACGATCCCATGTTGCAGCAGATTGCCGACAACCTGGCCTCCGAAGACCCCGGCATTCGCCGCGTCGCTGTGCTGGAGTTGGTCGACTGCGGCGAGCCGGAAGCCGCCGAGCTGCTGATCCTGGCACTTAACGACGAAGACCCCGCGGTGCGCCAGGAGGCCGCCAAGGTGGTCGACGAATTCGATGCGGTGGACATCGCCGACGCGCTGATCGCTGCCCTGCAAGACAGCAACGAGGTGGTGCGCAACTCCGCCGCCCATGCGCTGGCCGATCTCAAGGACCCGGCCGCGGCGATGCCGCTGCTCGAAGCGCTGGAAGGCACGGATGACCCTTTTGTCGTGGCTGGAATCCTGCGGGCGGTCAAACCGCTGCGCAACCCGGCCGCCCAAGCCCCGGCGCTGCAGCGCATGCAGGCAGCCGATGCCGGCGTGCGCCGCGAGGCGGTGGCGGTGATCGGTTGGCTGAAGCAGACCGAAAACCTTCCCGCGCTGATGGAGCGCGCCGGGCACGACGAGGACGCCGAAGTGCGCCGCGCCGCCACCGGCGCCCTGGTCTACGCCACGCCCGAGCAGGTCGGCCCGACGCTGGTCGGCCTGCTGCATGACGCGCACTGGCAAGTGCGTGTCGAAGCGGCGGTCAGCATCGGCAAGCTCAATTACCAGGCGGCCTTACAGCCCCTGGTCGAGGCCACGCACGACAGCTTCTGGCAGGTCCGCGAAAAGGCCGTGGACGCGCTCGGCAAACTCGGTGCGATCGGCGCCATCCCGGCGCTCGGCGTCTGCGCTCGCGACCCGATGAGCAACCTGCGCAAGGCCGCCATCGGCGCGCTGGGGACGATCGGTCATCACGATGGCCGGGCCTTCGTCGAGGCCGCGATGGACGACCCGGATCCGGACGTCCGCAAGCTGGCGCGCTGGGCCATGTCGAAACTCGACGCGGCAGCGTGATTATTCGGGACCCGTAATGCGTTGTGATCCACCGACCGATGCTGCCACCGAGCGGTTTCGGCAGGCTGAAGCCCGCCCTACGGGTGGCGCATCGAACGATTAACAGACTCGACGCGGCTGTACGGGGCTTACCAAAAGTCGCACTACACCGGCACCGAGATCCGCGCAGCTCCG
This sequence comes from Pseudomonas sp. CBC3, assembly GCF_037967085.1. NCBI lineage: Bacteria > Pseudomonadati > Pseudomonadota > Gammaproteobacteria > Pseudomonadales > Pseudomonadaceae > Pseudomonas > Pseudomonas sp. CBC3. Next base: position 1,351,832 of record NZ_JBANEO010000001.1, on the reverse strand, counting down.
CCCCCTTCTTTCTTGGAGAGAGAGAGAGCTGGGGTGAGGGGGACGCATCGATTGATGTTGTCACCAAGCACGTTCGGCGGATTGAAACCCGCCCTACAAGTTTGGCGTGTTGAGCGATTTACATATTTGACGCGTCGATGCAGGGCTTATCAAAGGGCCGCCCTGCACCGCCGCTGAGATCCACGCCGCTCTTGCCCCCTCTCCCTTTGGGGAGAGGGCTGGGGTGAGGGGCTGGGCGCACCAGAGGAGCCTATGAGATGACTTATGTCGTTACCGAAAACTGCATTCGCTGCAAATACACCGACTGCGTCGAGGTCTGCCCCGCAGACTGCTTTCACGAGGGGCCGAACTTCCTTGTGATCAACCCCGAGACCTGCATCGACTGCAGCCTCTGCGCGCCGGAATGCCCGGCCGACGCGATCTTTGCCGACAACGCGCTGCCGGCCGACCAGAGCCACTTCATCGAACTCAACGCCGAGCTTGCCGAAGTCTGGCCCGTGATCACCCAGACCAACAGTCCGCTGGCCGAGGCCGATACCTGGGTCGATCAGGGCGACAAGCTGCAGTTCCTGGAGCGCTGAGCTGTGCCCGAACTTGTCATGACGAGTTGGTTTCGCTGTGTGCTGCTGACGCTGGTAATCGGCAGCGCGGCCCTGACCGGTAGTGCACGGCCAGTCGAAGACCAGAGCCGCTCCGTCAGGGCCCCCGAAACCCCTGCCCTGATGATGCCGGACGGGTATCCGCCGCGCCTGTTACGCACTTTTTCCAAGATCGCTTGAGGAATTGCCCATGACCACCCAGACCCTGATTGCCCCTCCCCAGGAAATCCGCCTACGCAAGGCGCAAAAGATGCTCGAAGTGCTCTGGTCCGACGGCGTGCGCAGCCAGCTCAGCTGCCTGGCGCTGCGCAAGTCCTGCGCCTGCTCGATGTGCGCCCAGGCACAGCAACGCGGCACGCTGACACTGATCGATGCCGACGTCGGCGTCGATCGGCTGGAGGTGTCCGGTGTCAGCGGCGTGCAATTCCATTTCAGCGATGGCCACTACCGCGGCCTGTATCCCTGGGCCTACCTGCGCGAACTGGGCGAGCGCCTGCAATGAATACACGCGCCCAGCAACTGCTCGCGCCGCCCTTCGCTGTCGTCTGTCGGCTGTATCCCGGCGCGGCACTATGCATGGTGCTGGCCCTGGCCGGCAGTTTTCTGGCCGAACACTACGCCGCGCCCGCCCTCATGCTGGTCCTGCTGCTGGGGTTCGGTTTCGCCAGCCAGGCCGCCGATGTACGCATGCAGCCCGGCGTGACCTTCTGCAGCCGACAGATCCTGCGCATCGGCGTGGCCTTGCTCGGCGCGCGGATCGGAGTCGAGCAACTGCTGACCGTTGGCAGTCTTCCGCTGCTGATGGTGGCGACCAGCGTGCCGCTGACCATCGGCGCCGCGTTACTGCTTGGCCGCTGGCTGGGCCTGCCGACCCTGCACAGCCTGGTTGCCGGCACGGCGGTGGCGATCTGCGGTGTATCGGCAGCGATCGCCGTGGCGGCGGTGATTCCCGCTGGCCGGCTGGAGGATCGACGGCTGCTCGGTGTGGTGGTTGGCGTCACCGCGCTGGGCACCCTGTCGATGCTCGTCTACCCGCCTTTGCTCGCCACCCTGGGCTATGACGATGTCGAAAGCGGGCTGCTGCTCGGCGCCAGCATCCACGACGTGGCCCAAGCGGCCGGCGCTGGCTACCTGGTGTCGGAGACAGCAGGCGATGTCGCCACCCTGACCAAGCTGTTGCGCGTCGCCCTGCTGGCACCGCTGGTGCTGCTGCTTGGCTGGCTACTACGCCGCGGCGATTCCGGCCGCGCCGAATTCCCTCTGTTTCTGCTCGGTTTTCTCGCCCTGTTCGGACTTAACAGCCTCGGCTGGCTGCCGACCGGTTTGCGCGAAGGGCTCGTCGCTGCATCCAATGCGTGCCTGCTGGTAACCATGGCGGCGCTCGGCATGCGCACCACTTTGAGCGAGCTTTTTGCCCAAGGCTGGCGACCGATGCTGCTGCTCGTAGTGCTCAGCGTCGGCCTGCTGCTGAGTGCGATGACGATGCTGGCGATGGGCTCGCCCTAACGATTTCTACTGCCTCGTTTCTGTATCCACTGTTGGAGGATTTGTCCATGGCTGCAATCGGTACCGAAAGCGTTCTCAGCGTCCGTCACTGGAACGACACCCTGTTCAGCTTCACCACTACCCGCGATCCGGGCCTGCGCTTCGAGAACGGTCACTTCGTGATGATCGGCCTTGGCGTCGAGGGCAAGCCGCTGATGCGCGCCTACAGCATCGTCAGCGCGAATCACGATGAGCATCTTGAGTTTCTCAGCATCAAGGTGCCGGACGGCCCGCTCACCTCGCGCCTACAGCATCTCAAAGAGGGCGACCCGATCCTGATCAGCCGTAAACCTGTGGGTACGCTGGTGATGCACGATCTACGGCCCGGCAAGTATCTCTACCTGTTTGGCACCGGCACCGGTCTTGCGCCCTTCATGAGCATCGTCCGCGACCCGGAGGCCTATGAGCGCTTCGACAAAATCGTGCTGGTGCATTGCGTGCGTCAGGTCAGTGAGCTGGCCTACCACGACTACTTGACGCATGAACTGCCGGAGCACGAGTTTCTCGGTGAAGAGGTTCGCGAGAAGCTCATCTACTACCCCACCGTCACCCGTGAGCCATTCCGCAACCAGGGCCGCATCACCACCTTGGTGGAAACCGGCAAGCTCGCCGCCGACATTGGCCTGCCGCAACTGAACAAGGACGATGACCGCGTGATGCTCTGCGGCAGCCCCGCGATGCTCGACGAGCTGACCGGAATGCTCGACGAAATGGGTTTCGAAGCCTCGGCGCAGCAGGGTGAGCCCGGCGACTACGTGATCGAACGCGCCTTCGTCGAGAAATAGCCGAGCCGTGACAGCGCGCATGCTCGCGAGGTTGCAAGTCCCATCGCGAACACGCGCGCTCCTATGAAGCCATGTGGATCTAGCCTTGGAGCACGCCATGAACCTTCACCGTTTCGCGACACCTGTCGTCGGGCTGCGTCAGCAGGCTGAGCAATCCCTGTCCCAGTGGATCGAGCCTTGTCTCGGCTGCGACTTATTCACCGCCGGTGCGGTGCGCGAGCTGCGCGTCGACGGCTCGCGGCTGCACCTTAGCCTCGCACTGGGCTTTCCCGCCGATGGATATCGGCATGACCTGAGCCGGGCTCTGAAAGCATTGCTGTTGGCCCACACCCAGGCCACCACAGTGGAGGTGGAGATCAACTGGACCATTACCGCAGCGCCGGCAACGGCTCAGGCAGTGCCTGGCGTGAAGCATCTAATCGCGGTCGCTTCGGGCAAAGGCGGAGTGGGAAAATCCACCACCGCGACGAATCTGGCACTGGCCCTGGCCGCCGATGGCGCGCGGGTCGGCATGCTCGATGCCGATCTCTATGGTCCCAGCCAGCCACGCTTGCTGGGGCTTTCCGGCATCCCGGAAAGCCGCGACGGCAAGCTGGAACCGATGCTCGGCCACGGACTGCAATGTATGTCCATCGGCTTTCTCGTGGATGAAGAAGCCCCGGTAATCTGGCGCGGCCCGATGATCACCCAGGCGCTGACCCGGCTGCTGCAAGAAACCCACTGGCAGGAGCTCGACTACCTGATCGTCGATCTGCCGCCTGGCACGGGCGACATCCACCTGACCCTGGCGCAAAAGATGCCCGTATCGGCTGCGCTGATCGTCACCACGCCGCAGGACCTCGCCCTGCTAGATGCCCGCAAGGGATTACGCATGTTCGAGAAGGTCAACGTGCCGGTGTTGGGCATCATCGAGAATATGAGCCTGCATGTCTGCAGCCAGTGCGGGCATGAAGAGCACATCTTCGGCAGCGGCGGCGCACAGCGCATGGCTGAGCAGTACGGCAGCGAGCTGCTTGGCGAATTGCCGCTGGACATGCGTATCCGCATTGGCGCAGACGATGGGTTGCCGATCGTCACTGCCGAGCCGCAAGGTGCGCTGGCACAGAGCTACCGGAACATTGCCCGCCGGGCCACGGCACGGCTGTCGCTACGCTCGCACCAGACTGCAGCTGAGCTGCTGCAGGTGGTCGAGGCCTGATCCAGCCTTTCTCCTTCCGTAAATCTGGTTGCGTTTGGGTGGGAACTGATGCGCGGCACCGGCCCCACGCCATCATCTGAGCCGCTTCAGGCGCCCCGAAGTCTCGGTCTCGGACAGCTTCATGCTCGGCCATTTCGGCGCCGACCGAAGCGCTGAGCGCCAGGGGCCCCTCGCCGAACGTCAGGGGCAGCATTGAAGCAAACGGTACGCGTACTTTACCTACGGCTATTGTTCCGCGACCTAACGGTCATTCGTCGCAAACCCAGGCGCCATTCGTCGTGTTGCCTCGCGCATGATGGCACTTGACGTATCCTCGCCGGCTATCGGAGCCGAAGAGCCCGACCCGCAGTTCGGCATATAAATCGCATCCAACGAGCCCGTACTGCTCAGCGCCACCTAATTGGCGCTTGCGGGGGCTTTCCCCGCGTACAACTGTGGTCCGCCTCGATGGCGGTTGTTTGTCAAACGTCGGGCTTCCCGATTGGATGTGAAATGAAAACACCACGTCTGCTACAAGGCCGCCGCGGCCCTGTGCTCTCCATTCTGCTAATGCTGGCGCTCGTTGCCGGCCTGGCCTACTGGCAATTCAAGCCCAGCGTTCCGGCCACGCCATCCACCGGCGCCGCAGCCAGCATGCTCGAAGCCCTGCAGGAATCCACCAAGCCCTGGGAAGCCAACCGCCAGGATCTTTCGGTACTGATGAATGACCTGCGTGGTGCCACCATCGCCAGCGCGGCACTTGGCCAGGATGCGGTCTATATCAGCCTGAACGACGGGCTGCGCTACTGGATACCGGATCAATCCGGCCGCGTGGCCCAATTGCTGCTCGATCACTACGCCAGTAGCGAAGGCCAGCTGTTCCCGCTGACGCTGTTCGAAACGGACGGTGAAGCGCCCTGGTACAAGGCGCTGGTGCCCTACGCACCCTTCATACTTCTGTTGGTCGGTGCGCTCGCTTATCTGGCGATCAAGAGCCAAGGCTTCCGCGTGCAGCGCAAGGGCAGCGGCATCGGCTTTGCCGACGTGATCGGCGCCAGTGAAGCCAAGCAGGCACTCTCCGACGTCACCGCTTACCTCCGCGACCCTGCCGCCTATGCCGCGCTGGGCGCCCGTCCGCCCAAGGGCGTGCTACTGACCGGCGAACCCGGCACCGGCAAGACTCAGCTGGCCAAGGCGCTGGCGACCGAGTCTAACGCCAGCTTCATTCAGGTCACCGGCAGCGATTTTTCCTCGATGTACTTCGGGGTCGGCATCCAGAAGGTCAAGGCGCTGTTCCGCACCGCGCGCAAGCAGGCGCCCTGCATCATCTTCATCGATGAGATCGACGGCATCGGCAAGCGCGCCGAACAACAGCGTTCCAGCGACGCCGAGAGCAACCGCATCATTAACCAGTTCCTCGCCGAGATGGACGGCTTCGACGGCGCCAGTGGCGTGCTGGTGCTGGGCGCGACCAACTTTCCCAACTCGCTTGATCCGGCGCTGGTGCGCGAAGGCCGCTTCGACCGCTCGATTGCCGTTGGCCTGCCGGGACTCGCCGATCGGGAAGCGCTGTTCCGCCTGTACGCCGGCAAGATCCGGGCTGCGCAGGATCTGGATTTCGCTCAACTGGCGCGCAACACCGTCGGCCTGACGCCCGCCGCCATCGCCTATATCGCCAACCATGCCGCCCTGCTAGCCGCGCGTGGCGCAGCGAAGACAGTAACCATGGAGCACTTCGTCGACGCCGTGGAAACCTGCCGCATCGGCGAACAGCCATCGGGCGTCACGCCCATGTCGCCGAACGACCGCAAGCGCATCGCCGTGCATGAAGCCGGTCACGCATTGGTCGCCGCGGCGTTGAAAGTGGGTCGGGTGGAGAAGGTCACCATTCTGCCGCGCGGCCAGGCGCTGGGCGTGACGCTGGTGACGCCAGTGGAAGACAAGCGCCTGCACATGGAATCCGAACTACGCAACCGCATTCAGATGCTGCTGGCCGGCCGTGGCGCCGAGCAGCTGTATTTCCATGAGGTGTCATCGGGCGCCGGCCAGGATCTACAGGAAGCCTCGAAGATCGCCCTGTCCATGGTCGGTGCGTTGGGTATGGGTCCGAACGGTTCGCTGCTAAGCCTGCAGGCGGTGCGCGACGCGCATATCGAATTCGATTCCGGCGAGTCCATTCGCGCCGCGGACAACCTGCTCAAGCAGCTGGACCGCGACTGCATGGCGCTTTTGCAGCGGCTCAAGCCGGCGCTGGACGAGGTCGCCGAACGCCTGCTGGCCGAGGAAACGGTGCCCGGTGAAGAGGTGCTGGCGGCCATCGAGCGCCTGCCCGAGCATCACCACGAGGCCAGCGTCAGTTCTATCATCGGCCACGCCATGAGCAGCATCGACCGCGTCGCGGCCAGTGCAATGGCGGACGCCCAATTCCTCGAATTGGCGCCGGTGGAACAGCCCGAGGACGACGGTCCGGGAATGGTCTGAAGAAGGCTGGGCAGGGTTCACGCACTGTGAAAACTGCCCAGCTTTTTCGTCTCCGAAAAAACGCGGGTTACGTCTGCCCCGCTTCGCGTTCAGCTGTCATCGCTTTTCAATCGATAACCACCAGACGGTTCGGCAACTCGTTGCGCTCATGAGTGGCCGGCACGTGCTGTTCGAGCAACGAGCCGCACGCCTCGATACAGTTCAGAAACCCCTGAAGCACCTGCCCATTGCGCACATCGTCAGTAAAATTCTCGACGATCGATTGCCAGGCGCTGTTGTCGATTCGGCTGGAAATTCCACGATCCACAAGAATCTCGACATAACGCTCGGCTTCGCAGACAAAGATCAGCATGCCGGTGCCGCCCTCGGTGTGGTGCAGATTCAGCTCTATGAATTGCCGACGCGCCAGGTTGCAGGCCCGCCAATGGCGAACCGAGCGTGGAATCAGCCGTGTGGTTAGGCTGGGAATCCGAAAGATCACCGCCAGCACGATGAACGTCAGCCACTGCACCAGCAGTAGCTGCCAGGCTGACAACCAGCCAGTGAAGAACAGCAACGCGCCGGGCAACAGCAACGCGATCAGGCTGGCCCACAACAGCGGGATGTAGCGATAGTCATCAGCCTGCGCCGCCAGCACCGTCACCAGCTCGGCGTCGGTGCCACGCTCCACGCGCTCGATCGCCTCGGTTACTTGTTGCAGCTCGCTTTCGGTCAGTAGGGTCATTGCTCGTTCATCGTCGAGGTAGGTTCTCGTTGTGTTGATCTAGGGCCAGATTTTCAGTCACCAGCCACCCGAGGCGCCGCCGCCACCGAAGCCGCCACCTCCGCCGCCAAAACCACCTCCACCAAAACCGCCACCGCCGAAGCCACCGCCGCGCCCCATACCGCCTAGCAAGGCGCCGAGCAGCAAAGCCTTGCGACCACCGCCACGACCGCCCCGGCCGCCGCCGATGACGAAGATGGCCACCAGCATCAGGAAGAAGCCGAGGATGCCGAGCCCGCCGGGTTCTTGCGCGCCCATGGGCATCGCTGGGCGCATGGCCGCACTCTGCAGCGGGTCGCCACCGAGCACCTGCACCATCGCGGCGGCGCCTTCGCTGATGCCGCGGGCGAAATCGCCCTGCTGGAAGGCCGGTGCGATGATGCCGTTGATGATCATCGAGGATTGCGCGTCGGTCAGCCTGCCTTCGAGGCCGTAGCCAACTTCGATGCGGATCCGGCGGTCATCACGCGCGACGATCAGCAGCGCACCGTTGTCCTCGCCCTGCTGGCCGATGCCCCACGCACGGCCGAGCTGCACGCCGAAATCCTCGATGCTGCGCCCTTGCAGGTCCGGCACCGTGACCACCACCACCTGCTCGCTGGTGGCCTGTTCATGGGCGGCAAGCATGCTGGTCAGGCTAGCTTCGGTCTGGGGGTCGAGCAGCTCGGCCTGGTCCACTACCCTGCCGGTCAGCGTCGGCAGCTCCGCGTCCTGCGCAAAGACACTGCCGCAGATCAGCAGCAGCGGGAATAGCAGCAGCCTGATGCTCATTCAAACTGCACTTGCGGCGCCTGATCGGCGTTCTCGGCGGTGGCCTCGAAGTTCTCGCGAATCGGCATGTCGCTGTACATCAGGGTGTGCCAGATACGACCGGGGAAGGTACGAATCTCGGTGTTGTAGCGTTCGACCGCCGCGATGAAGTCGCGCCTCGCCACGGCGATGCGGTTTTCCGTACCTTCGAGCTGCGACTGTAAGGCAAGGAAGTTCTGGTTCGACTTCAGTTCCGGGTAGCGCTCGGACACCATCATCAGCCGGCTCAGGGCGCCGGTCAGCTGGTTCTGCGCCTGCTGGAACTGCTGCAGCTGTTCGGGATTGTTCAGCGTGTTGGCGTCCACCTGTATCGACGTCGCCTTGGCCCGCGCCTCGACCACAGCGGTCAGGGTTTCCTGCTCCTGACGGGCGAAGCCCTTCACCGTCTCGACCAGGTTCGGGATCAGGTCGGCACGGCGTTGGTACTGGTTTTCCACCTGGGCCCAAGCCGATTTCACCTGCTCGTCATACTGGGGAATATTGTTGATGCCGCAGCCGGCCAGCAGCCAGGACATGAACAGGACAACCAACAGTTGCCCGGTGATTCGATAGCGCTGCATCTGCATGATTCGCTCGTCCGCTCAAGATTTGAGTACCTAAATAGGGATAGTCAGACGGCGGGAGAGTTCAGCGAGCGTGAGGTTCGGCTTGTTAGATGGGCTTAGATCACTCCGTCCCGCCGCAGAGATGCAACCTGCTCCGGAGCCAGACCCAGCAGCCGTTGCAGCAGCGCCTCGCTGTGTTCACCCAACAATGGCGGTGCCTTTCGATAGTCCACAGGCGACTCGGACAGGCGGATCGGGCTCGCCACCTGGGGCACGCTGCCCGCCAGCGGATGCGGTATCTCCACGCGCAAACCGCGCGCCTGAACATGCGGGTCGGCGAACACCTGAGCGACGTCGTTGATCGGCCCACAGGGCACGCCAGCGCGCTCCAGCTCCGCCACCCACTCGGCAGTGGTGCGGAACACCGTGACCTGGCGAATCATTGGAATCAGCTCGGCACGGTTCGCAACCCGCGCCTTGTTGCTGGCGAAACGCGGGTCATCGGCCCACTCGGGACACCCGGCCACGTCTGCGAACTTGCGGAACTGCCCGTCGTTGCCGATGGTGAGAATGATGTCGCCATCGGCGGTGGGAAAATCCTGATACGGCACGATGTTCGGATGCGCATTGCCCATGCGCTTGGGCGCGACGCCGGTAGTCAGGTAGTTCATCGCCTGATTGGCCAGGCAGGCGACCTGCACGTCCAGCAGCGCCAACTCGACATGCTGACCGACGCCGCTCTGCTCGCGACGGTTGAGCGCGGCCAGCACCCCGACGGTGGCATAGAGGCCGGTGAGGATATCTGTCAGCGCCACGCCGACCTTGACCGGCCCGGCGCCCTCCTCGGCATCGCTGCGGCCGGTCAGGCTCATCAGTCCGCCGAGGCCCTGGATCATGAAGTCATAGCCCGCGCGCTGGGCATAAGGACCGTCGCTGCCAAAGCCGGTAATCGAGCAGTAAATCAGTCGCGGATTGATCGCCTTGAGGCTTTCATAGTCCAGCCCGTAAGCAGCCAGCCCGCCGACCTTGAAGTTCTCCAGCAACACATCGCACCCAACCACCAGCTCACGAATGATCCGCTGGCCTTCTGGCTGGGTGAAATCCAGGGTCAGCGACTCCTTGTTGCGGTTGGCCGACAGGTAATATGCAGCCTCCGAGGTGTTCTCGCCCTGTTGGTCTCTCAGATACGGAGGCCCCCAGTGACGGGTATCGTCGCCCGTACCAGGCCGCTCGACCTTGATCACCTCAGCGCCGAGATCGCCGAGAATCTGCCCGCACCAGGGGCCAGCAAGCACGCGGGACAAGTCCAGAACGCGGAGGTTGGCTAATGCGCCGGTCATGGAAAAACCTCTTCGAAAGCTGGAGCTAGAAGCGGTGCAGACTTTTACTTTCAGCTTCCGGCCCAAGCTTCTCGCTGCTTAAAAGAACGCCTGAATCCCCGTTTGCGCCCGCCCGAGAATCAGCGCGTGCACGTCATGGGTGCCTTCGTAGGTATTGACCACTTCCAGGTTGACCAGATGCCGGGCCACGCCGAACTCGTCGCTGATGCCGTTACCGCCGAGCATGTCGCGGGCCAGGCGCGCCACGTCCAACGCCTTGCCACAGCTGTTGCGCTTCATGATCGAGGTGATTTCCACGGCAGCAGTGCCCTCGTCCTTCATCCGGCCGAGGCGCAGGCAGCCTTGCAAGGCCAAGGTGATCTCGGTCTGCATGTCGGCGAGCTTCTTCTGGATCAGCTGATTGGCGGCCAATGGACGGCCGAACTGCTGGCGGTCCAACGTGTATTGGCGAGCGGTGTGCCAGCAAAACTCGGCAGCGCCTAACGCGCCCCAGCTGATGCCGTAACGGGCTGAATCCAGGCAGGTGAAGGGACCACGCAGGCCGCGCACGTCGGGGAAGGCGTTCTCTTCCGGGCAAAACACGTTGTCCATTACGATCTCGCCGGTGATCGACGCGCGCAGACCAACCTTGCCATGAATCGCCGGGGCGCTCAGGCCTTCCCAGCCCTTCTCCAGCACGAAGCCGCGAATAGCGCTCTCGTCGTCTTTAGCCCAGACCACGAAGACGTCGGCGATCGGGCTGTTGGTGATCCACATCTTGGCCCCGGACAGGCGATAACCGCCCTCGACCTTCTTCGCCCGGGTCACCATCGAACCCGGATCGGAGCCGTGGTTCGGCTCGGTCAGGCCGAAGCAGCCGATGTATTCGCCGCTTGCCAGCTTGGGCAAGTACTTCTGCTTGGTTTCCTCGTTGCCGAACTCGTTGATCGGCACCATCACCAGCGAAGACTGCACGCTCATCATCGAGCGGTAGCCCGAATCGATGCGTTCCACCTCGCGGGCGATCAGGCCGTAGCAGACGTAGTTCAGGCCGCTGCCGCCGTAGGCTTCGGGAATAGTCGCGCCGAGCAAACCAGTTTCGCCCATCTCGCGGAAGATCGCCGCGTCGGTCCGCTCGTGGCGGAAGGCCTCCAACACCCGCGGCGCCAGCTTGTCTGCCGCGAACTGCTGGGCGCTGTCACGCACCATGCGCTCCTCTTCCGTCAATTGCTGGTCGAGCAATAGCGGGTCGATCCAGTTGAAGGTTGCCTTGGCGGTCATGAGCGAATCCTCGGACGTTTTTATTGTGTTCCGGTAGAAGCTGCTGTGCTCCTACGGGGAACGAATGTCAGAGAGGCTAGGCCGGTAGTCGCCGTCGGGCAACCGACGATTTCGCACCGACCTGTGCGTGTTACTCACTTCAGAGTATTATTCTTGCCCTCAGATGCACGAATACATGATATTTCCGCATGCGTCGCAAGATTCCTAGTACCGCAGCCCTGGTCGCTTTCGAAGCGGCCGCGCGTCATCAAAGCTTCACCCGTGCCGCCGAAGAGCTGGCCTTGACCCAGAGCGCCATCTGCCGCCAGATCGGTGGACTGGAGGAATTTCTCGGGCTGGCGCTGTTTCGCCGCTCGCGGCGCGGCGTGCAACTGACCGAGGCAGGGCAGTCCTATGCGCGGCGCATCGCGGCGCAACTGGATGCGGTGGAACGCGACACTCTCTCGGTGATGGGTCAGCAGGGCGCGATGAGCCTCGAACTCGCCGTGGTGCCCACCTTCGGCACTCAGTGGCTGGTGCCCCGATTGAAAGATTTCCAGGCGCGGCATCCGCAGATCAGCCTCAACCTGACCAACCGCACCCGGCCGTTCCTTTTCGCCGATACCGATTTCGACGCCGCCATCTATTTCGGCGATGCCGATTGGTCCGGCACCGAGGCACACTTCCTCATGCCTGAGGATTTACAGCCGGTCTGCAGCCCTGCGCTGCTTCACGGCGGTGAGCCGCTTGACGCCGAAGCCCTGGCCAGGATGCCACTGCTGCAGCAGAGCACCCGGCCCTATGCCTGGCGGCAGTGGTTCGATTCGCTGGGGATGAAAGTCGCCCGCGACATGACCGGGCCGCGATTGGAGTTGTTCTCGATGCTGGCCCAGGCGGCGGAGCATGGGATGGGAGTGGCGCTGATTCCGCCGTTTCTGATCCAGCGGGAGTTGGCTGAAGGGCGGTTGGTGATGGCGCACCCGCATGCGTATCGCAGTGGGATGCAGGGGTATTACCTGATGATTCCGGAGCGGAAGGTGGAGGCGGCGGGGTTGGTGGCGTTTCGGGATTGGTTAGTGGGTGAGGCACGGGTTTGGGCCGGCGGCGCAAGGGGCTGATTTCGGAGCTAGCTGGGAATTGGGTTTCGCCCCGCTGGGCGAGTCACTTTTTCCAAACGCGGAAAAAGTAACCAAAAACGCTTGCCCCTGCATACGGCCTCCTGAAAGGGGCGTTTGGTGTCGCCTGTTAGTTCGTGCAAAGAAAGAGCAAAAGAGCAAAAGAGCAAAAGAGCAAAAGAGCAAATATGGCCTTTCACACGACTCGGACTCCCTTCCCCTTCAGGAGGCCGATCGCAGGCGTTGCGCAGGGGGTTGCGAGGCAAGACGCCGAGCGAGGAGTGATGGATGCCCTTCGCGAGGGGCGCCTAGCTCGACCTCCGGAGCGACGCCAGCATGGGACTTTTGCGAAGCAAAACCCGGATGTAGGGGGGCGATTTCTTTTGCTTACTTTTCTTTGCGCCGGGCGGCGATCCGCAAACAAAGAAAAGTAAGACGCCGTGCGAGGCGCAATCTGTAGTCCGCACCGAAGAAAGCGCGACGTGTATGCAGGCAACCAAATGCCTAGTTCAGTCGCGGCAACGCCGTCCCTATGACTACTTCTTCTTGCGGGGTTTCAAATACTTGGTCAGCCCCTGAAACCACATCACCAACGCTGGGTTGCCTTGGATCTGGATGTCTTTGTTCTGGATGCCCTGCATGAAGGCCAGCTGCTTGTTCTTGGCATTCATGGTGGCGAAGCCATAGGCACTGTCCTTGAAGCCGATGGCAAAAGCCGGCTCCGCGGCGGGACCGCCCTTGCTGGTGATGCGCTGATTCTTGACAACGTAACGCCGCGCTACCTTGCCGTCCAGAGTATGCAATTGGAAGGTCAGGTCCTTGTCGCCCAGCTGCTGCTGGAAATCGGGATTGGTACGGCTGGCCTTGACCATCAGGCGGCCCAGCATCCAGAGAAGAAAACGAAATTTCATGAATTTGCCGAGCGTTAGCGAAAGGTGTCGCATTGTAGCGACTGATCGGAGCAGCGGAAGTGCGGGAACAGCTGGGTCCGGAGCGGACCGGCGGGTCAGGCTGACCCGGAGCCGCTCGGGCCCCGGGCAGCGCGTATCAGTTGATCGCGTCTTTCAGCATCTTTCCCGGCTTGAACGCCACGGTATTGCTGGCCCTGATGGTGACGGGCTCGCCCGTTTGCGGGTTCTTGCCCGTGCGGGCGCCTCGGTGGCGTTGCACAAAAGTACCGAAACCAACCAAGGTCACGCTGTCCTTGCGGTTGAGCGCGTTGGTGATTTCATCAAGTACGGCGTTGAGTACACGATTGGCCTGATCCTTGGTGAGATCGGCTTTATCTGCGATAGCGGCAGCGAGTTCCGGTTTACGCATGGGTAGCCTCTGACTTTTTTGTTTTTGTATTCGCTGTTTCCAAACAGCGTTCCGAGCACTGCAACAGCTCTACGCTGCGGCAGTGCCACTGGGAGCATGGCACGCTGCTAGCACTCGCGCCAGCCCCCGCCAGCGCTTTACCGAGTCATTCAGAAGACTTTAACGACAGAAGCTGAGGCACTTCCGCCAAGACCGGCGGCAGCTGCTTATTCAAGTCCAGACGCTCCCGCACGGCCGCCCCGGTCAGCGCGTAACCCAACAGATTGCCATCGATGCCGCGGAATAGAGCCTTGAGGTCGCTGCCCTCGCCTTCCACACTCCAATGCCCGTCGCTGCCAGCCGCCGGCGGTGATACCACCAGAGGACAAACCGGAGTTTTCACCGTAATCGGCATCGGTCCGTAAGCCACCGAGGTCGGCTTGCCGGAAAGCGTTTGTGCAAGCGCGCGCACGCCGCTCATCAAGGGCATCACGTACAGCAGATTGAGCCCACCGACCTCAGCGCAATCCCCCAGCGCGTAGACGTGGTTGGTAGAGGTCTGCAGCATCCGGTCAACGGTAATACCGCGATTGACCTCGAGCCCTGCAGCAGCCGCGAGTTCGGTGCGTGGGCGCAGGCCAACGGCGCTCACCACCAGATCGCAGCTCAACCGCTGGCCGTCCGACAGCTGCGCTTCGAGGGCATCGCCGCTCCGGTCCAGACGTTCCAGCACCGGGCCAAGGTGAAAGCGCGCGCCCAGCGACTCCAGCCCTCGCTGCACGGCCGCCGCAACGTCCACCGGAAGCAACGACGGCATGATCTGTTCGCAGGGTGCGACCAATTCCACCTCGTACCCACCGTGCAGCAGGTCATTGGCAAATTCACAGCCGATCAGCCCGGCGCCGACGATCAGTACACGTTGCTTGCCTCTGGCAGCCTCACGGAAGCGGCCGTAGTCGAGCAGATCGTTGATCGGGAAGATGGCGTCCTGTGCATCGCCTGCGATCGGCACCTGAATCGTCTGCGCGCCCCAGGCGAGTACCAAATCGCGATAGGGCACCGGCTCGTTGCCAATCCACACGCGGCGATTGTCGGGGTCGAGGCGTGTTACCCGCGTATGGGTGCGGATCTCGGCGTTGAGCTGGATGGCCATCTGCCCGGCGCTCAACATGCCGAGGGCATCGGCGTCCTTGTTCATGGCGAAACCGGTGGACAGCATTGGCTTGGAATAGGACCGACCGTCATCGGCGGTGATCAGCAGCAGCGGCGTCTCGCTGTCGTGCTTGCGGAACTCCCGCGCCAGGTTGTAGCCCGCCAGGCCGGTGCCGATGATGACCAGCGGCGCGTCCGGCATGCCTTTAGTGTTCGATTCGTTCATATCAGCCAATCGCGATCATTTCGAAATCCATCTTGCCCACGCCGCAATCGGGGCACAGCCAGTCTTCAGGCACATCTTCCCAGGCGGTCCCGGGTGCGATGCCTTCGTCCGGCCAGCCTTCGGCTTCGTCATAGATGAATCCGCATACCACGCATTGCCACTTTCTCATCGTTCACCTCGATCATTTTCGTTTGCGCTGCACGCTATACCAGAACGCTGCGATCCACCAAACCCTGGAGTCCCGTCGATAGACCATCGGCCGGCTAAGGATCTCAGCACGAAACAAAACGGGCGGCCTAAGCCGCCCGTTCGGGTCCCTGTACGCCTTTAACTGGCGCTAGCGATTCCCGACAGCGGATCAGTGATACCCATCACATAGAAGCCAATGAGACCGATGGTGCCGGCCAGGATGAGGTAATACAGGGTCGGCAGCATGGTCTTGCGCAGGGTCACGCCTTCGCGCCCCAGCAGGCCCACGGTTGCCGAAGCCGCTACCACGTTGTGGATGGCGATCATGTTGCCCGCCGCCGCACCGACCGACTGCAGTGCCACCATCAGCGCACCGGAGAGGCCCAACAGGCCCGCGGTGTTGAACTGGAACTGCGACAGCATCAGGTTGGACACGGTATTGGAGCCGGCGATGAAGGCGCCCAGGGCGCCAACCGCTGGGGCGAAGAACGGATACACATCGCCCACACTGCTGGCCACCAGCTGCGCCATGGCCACTGGCATGGAAACCAGGTCCGAGCCGTTGACGCCGGAGTTGATCAGGATCCGCACCATGGGAATGGTGAAGATCAGCACGAAACCGGCACCGAGCAGCGTCTTGCTCGATTCGGAAATCGCCGCGCCTAGTTCGCCGGCCTTCATCCGGTGCAGGAAGAAGGTGACCAGCACCACCATGCAGAGAATACCGCCCGGCAGGAACAGCGGCTCCAAGGTGCCGGACACGCCGGTTTCACCGAGGATGTCCCGCCAGCCGAAGCTGACCGACATCAGCGCCGCCTTGACGTCTGGGAAGACTCGCGAGATCACCAGGAAGGCGGCGAGCAGCAGGTACGGGGCCCAGGCCATAGGCACGGAGATGGGCGTCTTGCCAGCCACATCCTCGATCTTCATCTCGATCTTGCCCATCCAGTCGGCAGGCCACTCGCTGGCCGGGGCGAAGTCCCAGGTTTCCTTCGGCAGCAGGAAGCCAGCCTTGGCAGCCGGCACAACGATGGCCAGCCCCACCAGGGCGCCGATCATCGAGGGGAATTCCGGGCCGAGGAAGACGCCGGCGGCAGCGTAGGGAATGACGAACGCCAAGCCAGTGAAGATCGCGAACGGCGCCATCGCCAGCCCTTCGGACCAGGATTTTTTGCGCCCGAAATAGCGGGTCAGGATGCACAGCATGATCAGCGGCATGAGGATGCCGCACAGCGCGTGGATGATCGCGACGCGCGAGAATATCAGGTGGAAGAAGACCTCCCAGTTACTGCCCACCGCCGCCAGCTGCGCGCCGATACCAGTCTGATCGAGGCCGCCACCGACCCCGACAATGATCGGTGTACCGACAGCACCGAAGGAAACCGGCGTGGACTGCACCATCATGCCCATCACCACCGCGGCCAGTGCCGGGAAGCCCAGCGCAACCATCAGCGGCGCAGCCACCGCAGCTGGCGTACCGAAGCCCGAGGCGCCCTCGATGAAGCAACCGAACAGCCAGGCCACGATCAGCGCCTGTACGCGCCGGTCAGGGCTGATGTTGGAAAAGCCCCGGCGAATCGCGGCGATACCACCGGAATGCTTGAGGGTGTTGAGGAGAAGGATGGCGCCGAAGATGATCCAGAGGATCGCGGCAGTGAGAATCAGGCCTTGCAGCGTGGAAGCCAAGACCCGGTTGAAGGTCATGTCCCAGGCCAGCAGGCCGATCAGCGCGGTAAGCACGAATACCAGCGGCATCGCGTACTTGGCCGGCCAGCGAAAGCCGATCAACAGTACGCCCGCCAACACCAATGGCACGAAGGCCAGTATGGACAGCAGTGTCTGACTCATTGTTGGGTTCCTTGTTTTTTGTTGTGAACCACTTCTTTCTCCGGGAAACCCCGGCGCCCCGCATGGATGTCATAGCCTCATGTCATCCAAAGGTGCTGGCCGACCGGTAAGTCGACCCGCCCCCCATGCTCGAAAGCCCCGGATGCCTTTCAGCGTCCGGGGCTTACAAATTACGCCAATGGCCGGCTTAAGCCAGCCATCAGCAATCTCCTGAATATCCTCAAACTCAGCTCTGCTGCTTGAAGCGCTGGCGCCAGGCATGCAACAGCGGTTCGGTATAGCCGCTGGGCTGCTCGCGACCCTTGAAGACTAGGTCACAGGCCGCCTGGAATGCAGCGGATTGTGCATAGTCGGCAGCCATCGGACGGTAGAGCGGATCGCCTGCGTTCTGCTGATCGACCACCTTGGCCATGCGCTCCAGGGTTTCGCGAACCTGGGCCTCGCCGACCACTCCGTGGTGCAGCCAGTTGGCCAGGTGCTGGCTAGAGATGCGCAGGGTGGCGCGGTCTTCCATCAGGCCGACATCGTGGATGTCGGGCACCTTGGAGCAACCGACGCCCTGCTCGACCCAGCGCACCACGTAGCCGAGGATGCCCTGGCAGTTATTGTCCAGTTCCTGCTGGATCGCCTCAGTGCTCCAGTTACGGTCCGTTGCCACCGGAATGGTCAGCAGATCATTGGTCAGCTGCTCGCGCTCGCTGGCCAAGTCGATCTTCTCCAGCTCGGCCTGTACCGCCTGCACGTCTACTTGGTGGTAGTGCAGTGCGTGCAGGGTGGCGCCGGTCGGCGACGGAACCCAGGCGGTGTTAGCGCCGGCTTTCGGGTGAGCGATCTTCTGCTCCAGCATGGCGGCCATCAGGTCCGGCATGGCCCACATGCCCTTGCCGATCTGCGCCTTGCCACGCAGGCCGCAGTTCAGGCCGACCAGCACGTTGTTGCGCTCGTAGGCCTGGATCCAGGCGGTGCCCTTCATGTCGCCTTTGCGCAGCACGGCGCCGGCTTCCATGATGCTGTGCATCTCGTCGCCGGTGCGGTCGAGAAAGCCCGTGTTGATGAACGCCACGCGGTTCTGCGCAGCGCCGATGCAGGCCTTGAGGTTGACGCTGGTGCGGCGCTCCTCGTCCATGATGCCGACCTTGAGCGCATGGCGCGGCAGGCCGATCAGGTCTTCGACACGACCGAAGAGCTCGTCGGCGAAGGCCACTTCGGACGGGCCGTGCATTTTCGGTTTGACGATGTAGACGCTACCGGTGCGCGAGTTACCTTTACGTTGCAGGTCATGCTTGGCGATCAGACTGGTGACCACGCCGTCGAGGATGCCTTCCGGGATCTCGTGGCCTTCGCCGTCGATGATCGCCGGGTTGGTCATCAGGTGACCGACGTTACGGATGAACAGCAGCGAACGGCCGTGCAGCTTCAGGCTGGAACCATCGACGGCGGTGTATTCGCGATCAGGATTGAGCTGGCGGGTCATCGCCCGGCCGCCCTTCTGGAAGGTGTCGGTCAGGTCGCCCTTCATCAGGCCCAGCCAGTTGCGGTAGACCAGCACCTTGTCGTCGGCATCGACGGCGGCGGTGGAATCTTCGCAGTCCATGATGGTGGTCACGGCGGCTTCGATCAGCAGGTCCTTGACGCCGGCGGCATCGGTCTGGCCGATGGGGCTGTTCGGGTCGATCTGGATCTCGATGTGCAGGCCATTGTTCTTCAGCAGCACGGCGGTGGGCTCGACGGCCTCGCCCTGATAGCCGAGAAACTTCTCCGGCTGCTCGAGGCCGGTGACGCTGCCGTTTTCCAGGGTGACCTTGAGCTGGCCATCCTGCACACGGTAGTTGGTCGCATCGGCGTGGCTGCCTTCGGCCAGCGGTGCGGCCTGGTCGAGCACGTTGCGGGCGAAGGCGATGACCTTGGCGCCGCGAACTTCGTTGTAGCCCGGGCCTTTCTGCGCGCCGTTCTCTTCGCTGATGGCGTCGGTGCCGTAGAGCGCGTCATACAGCGAGCCCCAGCGGGCGTTAGCGGCGTTCAGCGCGTAGCGGGCGTTGCCGATGGGCACCACCAGCTGCGGGCCGGCCTGGGTGGCGATCTCGCTGTCGACGTTGCTGGTGCTGATCTTCACCTCGCCCGGCTCGGGCTGCAGGTAGCCAATGGATTCGAGGAAGGCGCGGTAAGCCGGCATGTCGCTGATCGGGCCGGGGTTGCTGCGGTGCCAGTTGTCCAGCTCCACCTGCAGGCGGTCGCGCTCTGCCAGCAGTGCGCGGTTCTTCGGTGCCAGGTCGTGGACCAGCTGATCGAAGCCGCTCCAGAAGGCGGAGGCTTCTACACCAGTGCCGGCCAGCACTTCGTCTTCGATGAAACGCTGCAGGTTGGCCGCAACTTGCAGGCGGCCCAGGGTTACACGCTCGGTCATTAGATGTTCTCCTTTTCCCTGAATCAGTTGTTGACGGCGGCGACGCCCGCTTTAGCGACCTGCGCATCCTGCGTGGCGGTGACGCCGGAGACGCCGACCGAACCGATCACCTGACCATCGACGATCACCGGCACGCCGCCTTCCAGCGAGCAAACTACCGGGGCGGACAGGAAGGCGTTGCGGCCGCCGTTGACCATGTCCTCATAGCCCTTAGTTTCGCGGCGGCCAACGGCGGCGCTGCGCGCCTTCTCGGTGGCGATGTAGGCGGCGATCGGCGCACAACCATCGAGACGCTCCAGGGCCAGCGGGTGGCCGCCGTCATCGGCAACCACAATGGTCACGGCCCAGCCATTGTTCTGCGCTTCGCTACGCGCGGCGGCGAGGATGGCGGTGACTTCGGTCTGGGTCAGTACGGCTTTGGTTTTCATCTCGATTCTCCTGTCTTCGTAATTCGTTTATTCACTGCGCTATCCGGAAACCGGTCGGCGTAGGGTGGGCCTGCTTTAGCTCATCGCCTCTTCGACGATCTCGATCCAGTGCCGCACCGGTGTGCGACCGGCACCGTCGAGGTGGGTCTGACAGCCGATATTGGCGGTGACGATCACTTCCGGTTTGCCACTTTCCAACGCGGTCAGCTTGTTGTCGCGCAACTGCTTGGATAGCTCAGGCTGGGTGATCGAGTAGCTGCCGGCCGAACCGCAGCACAGATGCGCATCTGGCACCGCGGTGAGCTGGAAGCCCAGCCGGGTGAGCACGTCTTCGACCGCGCCATTCAGCTTTTGTGCATGTTGCAAGGTGCAGGGGCAATGGAACGCCATGCGCTTGTCGGCCTTGACGTTCAGCCGCTCGAGTTCGGCGCTGCGCATGACCTCCACCAGGTCCTTGGCCAACGCACTGACTCGAGCAGCCTTGACCGCGTAAGCCGGGTCATCCCGCAGCAGATGGCCGTAATCCTTGATGAAGGCACCGCAACCACTCGCCGTCTGCACGATGGCTTCGGCGCCGCCTTCGATGGCGGGCCACCAGGCGTCGATGTTGCGGCGGGCACGGTCGAGGCCGGCTTCCTGGGCGTTGAGGTGATAGTCAACGGCGCCGCAGCAACCGGCTTCGCGTGCCGTGCTGACGCTGATACCGAGACGATCCAATACCCGCGCGGTAGCGGCATTGGTGTTCGGCGACAGGCTCGGCTGTACGCAGCCTTCGAGCATCAGCACGCGCCGTGCATGCATGACCTGCGGGCGCGGCTTGGCCGGAGTGACCTGGCGCGGCATGTGCGAGCGCAGCGTGGCTGGCATCAGCGGACGCAGCGCATTGCCGGCGCCAAGCAGCGCCTTGAACAGGCCCGGACGCGGTATCACGTTGCGCAGACCGGTGCGTAGCAAGCGTTCACCCGTTGAGCGCCGCACCTGCTGCTCCATGAAGTCACGGCCGATATCCAGCAGGTTGTGGTATTGCACGCCGGACGGGCAGGTGGTCTCGCAGTTGCGGCAGGTCAGGCAACGGTCCAGGTGGGTCTGGGTGCTTTCGGTGACTTCGCCGCCTTCGAACATCTGCTTCATCAGGTAGATGCGCCCGCGCGGGCCATCGAGCTCATCACCCAGCAGCTGGTAGGTTGGGCAAGTGGCGTTGCAGAAACCACAGTGCACGCAAGAACGCAGAATGCTCTCGGCTTCCTCGGCACGCGGCAGCTTCTTCGCGGCTTCGCTGAGATTGGTTTGCATATCAGACCTCGGAATACATACGGCCGGGGTTGAAGATCCCCTGCGGGTCAAGCGCCGTCTTGAGCTGGCGGTGGTAACGCAGTAGCGGCTCACCCAACGGCTGGAACGGACTGCTGGCGGCGCCGGCAGTGAAGCAGATGGCATGACCGCCAACTTCGCCTGCGATTGCGCGGATGCTCTGCGCATCGGCATCGGATTTCAGCCAACGCTGAGCGCCCGCCCAGTCGATCAGCTGCTCGCCAGGGAGCGCCAATACAGGCGTATTGGTTGGCAGCGACAGGCGCCACAGCGACCGCGCATCGGCGAAAAAGCTCAGCCGTTGTTCGCGCAGATCGTTCCAGTAGCTGGCGTCCAGAGGCTCGCCACCGATACGATCGCAGGCGGCATTCACCGATCCTTCACCGCCTTCAAGGCGTAGATGCAGCGCTTGGCCGTCATAGCTCGCGGCGGTAATGGGCACCGGTTGCTGGCCCCATTCGGCAAGCTTGAGGAGCGCGTGGTCGGCCGACATCTCGACCCGCAGGTTGCGGCACAGGCGTGGCTTGGGCAGCACTTTCAGCGACACCTCGGTAAGCACGCCAAGGCAGCCAAAGCTGCCGGCCATCAGGCGCGACAGGTCATAGCCGGCGACGTTTTTCATCACCTCGCCACCGAAGCGCAAATGCTTGCCGTGGCCGGTAATCACCCGCGAACCCAGCACGAAATCGCGCACCGAGCCGGACCAGGGCCGACGCGGACCTGACAGACCGGCAGCGATCATGCCGCCGACCGTGGCGCCGTCGGTGAAATGCGGCGGCTCGCAAGGCAGCATCTGCCCAGCTTCGTCCAGGGCCGCTTCCAGCTCCGCCAGCGGCGTGCCGGCACGAGCCGTGATCACCAGCTCGGTCGGGTCATAGCTGACAATGCCGCGGTGCGTGCGGGTATCAAGCAACTCGCCCTCGACGGGGCGACCGAGAAACGCTTTGCTACCGCCACCCTGAATACGCAGCGGAGTATTACTGGCCAACGCCTGGTTGACCTGATCGAGCAGCTGCTGGCTGTCGTCGAAGGAAACGGTCATCAGAAGCGCTCCAATTCGGGGAAGGGCAACTGCCCGCCGTGCACATGCATGCCGCCGAATTCGGCGCAGCGGTGCAGGGTCGGAATGTTCTTGCCGGGGTTGAGTAGGCCACTGGGATCGAATGCAGCTTTTACCGCGTGGAACAGGGTCAGCTCGTCGGCGTTGAACTGGGCGCACATCTGATTGATCTTCTCGCGGCCGACACCGTGCTCACCGGTGATCGAGCCGCCGACCTTGACGCAGAGTTCAAGGATTTTGCCGCCCAATGCTTCGGCGCGTTCCACCTCGCCTTCTGTATTGGCATCGAAGAGGATCAGCGGGTGCATATTGCCGTCACCAGCGTGAAACACGTTGGCTACGCGCAGACCGTATTCGTCCGACAGATCGGAAATACCCTTAAGCACGCCCGGCAGCTCGCGACGTGGAATGGTGCCATCCATGCAGTAATAGTCCGGCGAGATACGCCCGACCGCCGGGAAGGCATTCTTGCGCCCGGCCCAGAACTTGACTCGCTCAGCTTCGTCCTTGGCCAGCCGCACTTCGGTGGCGCCGGCCAGCTTGAGGACTTCGCTGACGCGCGCGCAGTCGTCAACGACGTCAGCCTCTACACCGTCCAGTTCGCAGAGCAGGATCGCCTCGGCATCCACCGGGTAACCAGCGCAGATGAAGTCTTCGGCCGCGCGGATCGAGAGGTTGTCCATCATCTCCAAGCCGCCGGGGATGATGCCGGCAGCGATGATGTCGCCTACCGCACGCCCGGCCTTCTCCACCGAGTCGAACGCAGCCAGCAGGACCTTGGCCACTTGCGGCTTGGGCAGCAGCTTGACGGTCACCTCGGTAACGATCCCGAGCATGCCCTCGGAGCCGGTGAACAGCGCCAGCAGGTCGAAGCCGGGCGAATCCAGCGCATCGGAGCCGAGCACCATGCGCTCGCCCTCGACGGTGAGAATTTCCACCTTGAGCAGGTTGTGCACGGTCAAACCGTATTTCAGGCAGTGCACGCCACCCGCGTTCTCGGCAACGTTGCCGCCGATGGAGCAGGCGATCTGCGAGGACGGATCGGGCGCGTAATAAAGGTCGAAGGGCGCCGCAGCCTGGGAAATGGCCAGATTGCGCACGCCGGGCTGGACGCGGGCGAAGCGACCGGCCGGGTCGACTTCAAGAATCTTGTTGAAACGCGCCATCACCAGCAGGATGCCCTGCTCCAACGGCAGCGCGCCGCCGGAAAGACCAGTACCGGCACCGCGGGCGACGACCGGTACGCCTCGCTTGTGGGCGATCTTCAGTAATGTCTCGACCTGCTCGATGCGCTCGGGCAACACCACCAGCATCGGCGTCGTGCGGTAGGCGGACAAGCCATCGCACTCGTAGGGCTTCAGGTCTTCGCCGCGATGGAGAATGTCCATGTCGGGCAGCTGCGCCTGCAACTCGGCGAGCAATGCCGCCTTGTCGACTTTGGGCAGTTCACCATCGACGCGTTCGTCGTAGAGAATATTCATGCAGTCGGTGCTCTTCATTGTTCACCGCCAGCACGGCCAGCTGCGGTGGTTTGCCGCATCATCGGCCCGCCCCGCTCCTTCGTCCATCGACAAAACCACTGGTCCTACCAGTTTCTTTCGATAGGCTCTCGATCTTTCTAGCCAAAACACCCGGATATCGGCGGCTTGCGCTTTTTTCCCGAGATCGGGGTTAGACTTTGGCCAAACTGGTCCTACCAGATGAGGAACTCCATGCTGATCGAAAATACTCAGGAACGTCGTCAACTGGCTGACGTGGTCGCCGAGCGGATCGAACGCTTGATCGTCGATGGCGTGCTCAAGGTCGGCCAGGCGCTGCCGTCCGAGCGCCGCCTGTGCGAAAAGCTCGGCATCTCGCGCTCGGCTCTGCGCGAAGGGCTACGCGTGCTGCGTGGCCGCGGCATCATCGAGACCGCACAGGGCCGTGGTTCGCACGTCGCCAAACTGTCCGGCGAACAGGATGCCAGCCCGCTGATGCACCTGTTCAACTCACAACCGCGAACGCTGTTCGACCTGCTCGAAGTACGCGCGCTGCTGGAAGGCGAGTCGGCACGGCTGGCGGCGCTGCGCGGCACCGACGCCGATTTCATCCTGCTACGCCGCCGTTACGAGGAAATGCTCGCCGCACACACCGAAGAGGCCGCCGATCCCCGCGAGCATGCGCGCCTCGATCACGCCTTCCATCTGGCGGTCAGCGAGGCCTCGCACAATCCGGTGCTGGTGCATACGCTGCAGTCGTTGACCGACCTGATGCTGTCCACCGTCTTCGCCTCGGTGAACAACCTCTACCATCGCCCCATGCAGAAGCGGCAGATCGACCGGCAGCATTCGCGGCTGTTTCATGCCATCACCGAACGTCTGCCGGACCAGGCCCAACGCGCCGCCCGCGACCACATCCACAGCATTCGCGACAACCTCAAGGAAATCGAGCAGGAAGAGCAGCGGCTGGTGCGGGCGACGATGCGGCTGGAGGGGTGGACCTAAAAGCAGTGGCTGTATGCCGGGCCACGTATCGGTTCGGCTGGCTTTACGTCCGATCGTCGGGTCGGTGAAGCGTGACCCGACCTACAGGACCGTAGCCTGAATTAGCCGAAGGCGTAATCCGGGTTTCCGAAGGCGTAACCCAACGAGCAAGCTCATAACGGCCACACCCACGAACACCACGCCAGCCTTCCAGCGTTCCTTTCTTGCTAGACTCCCGCCTCTTTCCGTTACCCCGCTACCGCCTGTGCCCGAACTTCATGACTGGCTGACCGCCGACCGACTCCCCGCACCGCTCAATCCGCTGCATCATGACTGGCTCTATGTCGACAAGGGTTCGCTGACCCGTCGCCTCACACTTCTGGCCGAAGGCGCGTTCAGCGTGACGCCATTGCGCGAGGGTTGGCAGGTGCTGCGCGATGACGAATGCGCGGCGCTGGGCGTGGCGCTGGGTAGTTCGGGTTGGGTGCGCGAGGTGTACTTGCGCGGGCACGGCGAGCCCTGGGTGTTTGCCCGCAGCGTGGCGGCGCGCAGTGCGCTGGAAGATTCCGGCTTCGACCTGCAGCAGCTGGGCAGCCGCTCATTGGGTGAACTGCTGTTCAGCGACCAGGCTTTCGCCCGAGGCCCGCTGGAAACCATGCGCTATCCCGAAGCCTGGCTGCCTGAAGGCTGTCGCCAGACGCAGCTTTGGGCGCGGCGTTCGAGTTTCAGCCGGGGCCAGCTGAGCGTGCTCGTCGCCGAAGTGTTTCTGCCTGCCCTGTGGCTGGCGGCGCAGCAAGATCGTTGAACAGCGGCAGCCAAAACCGCCATTTCGTTAGGAGACCGCCGATGTATCAAAAGCTTCTGCAATCGAGCAATCGCCTGCATCCGCGCGCCTGGGACTTCATCCAGCTGATGCGCCTGGAGCGGCCCATCGGCACCTACCTGCTACTCTGGCCGACGCTCTGGGCGTTGTGGATCGCCGGTGAAGGCTCGCCCAGCGTGAAAAATGTGGTGATCTTCGTACTCGGCGTGATCCTCATGCGCGCCGCCGGCTGCGTGATCAACGACTTCGCTGATCGCAACTTCGACGGCCACGTCAGCCGCACCAAAGGTCGACCGTTGGCCACCGGCAAGGTCACACCGAAGGAAGCCTGGATCCTTTTCGCCATCCTCGTCGCCCTGAGCTTCGCCCTGGTACTGCTGACCAACGCCGCCACCATCTGGCTGTCATTCGGCGCGCTCGGTGTTGCGGCGCTCTACCCCTTTATGAAGCGCTACACCTATTATCCGCAGGTCGTGCTGGGCGCTGCGTTTTCGTGGGGCATGCTGATGGCCTTCACCGCCGAGCGCGGCGAGCTGCCACCCGAAGCCTGGCTGCTGTTCATCGCCAACGTGGTCTGGACCGTGGGCTACGACACCTATTACGCCATGGCCGACCGCGAGGACGACCTGAAGATCGGCATCAAGTCCACCGCCATCCTCTTCGGCGAGGCTGACCGAATCATCATCGCTACCCTTCAGGGCCTCGCCCTGTTCTGCCTAGTCCTAGCCGGCGTGCGCTTCGAACTCGGCCAGTGGTTCCATCTCGGCCTGGTGATAGCCGCCTGCTGCTTCGCCTGGGAATTCTGGAAAACCCGCTCTCGAAAACCTCAGGTCTGCTTCAAGGCCTTTTTGCACAATCACTGGGCCGGGCTGGCCATCCTCGCGGGAATCATCCTCAACTACGCGACGCGCACCTAAGAAAGCCCGTCGCGGCGCTGCCGGGACGGGCTTTTCACATCGCAGCACTCAGCCGTTCAGCACGCGCGCACCGGCCTCGGCGACCTGACCGTCCTCGCTCGGGTGCATACCCGACACGCCGATCGCGCCAATCACCCGGCCGTCTTCGATCAACGGAATGCCGCCATCCATGAGGATGGCGTTATGCATCGACAGTAGCCGCAAGGTCGCCCCACCGCTGGCGAGCGTTTCCTCGAAACCCTTGGTGGCGCGCTTGAAGGCCGCCGCGGTGGACGCCTTGCGCTGGGCCACCTCGACGCTGCCGTGGGCGGCGTGATCCATCCGCTGCAGCAGAACCAGATGACCACCGGCGTCGGTCACAGCGATAACCATCGCCCAGCCGTTGGCCTGCGCATGTGCACGTGCGGCGTCGACGACGCGGCTCGCCGTTTCCAGACTGATGGGCGGCCCGTAAGCCAGCGGCGGTGCCGCAACCTGAGTATTCATCGCACGCTCCTCATGGCATCGCTTGGCCGCCGTTCACGTCCAGCGTCTGGCCCGTGATATAGCCGCTGCAGGCGTGCGAGGCGAGGAACAGGTAAGCCGGGGCCATTTCCTCGGACGTACCGAATCGTCCGAGAGGAATGGTGGTGTTCACCTGCGCGCGTGCGGAGTCATCCTTGTCGGCATGGAAAGCCGTATCCACCGTGCCCGGCGCCACCACATTGAAGCGGATGTTGTCACCGGCGAACTCGCGCACCCAGTTGCGCTGCACGTTATGCAACCAGGCCTTGGCGGCAGCATAAAGGCTCGCGCCGGGGCCGCCGCCGTTATAGGCCGCAATGGAGCCGGTGGTGATCACCGATGTGCTCTGTCCGCTGGACTTGGCCGATTCGCGCAAATGCGGGATGGCTTCACGGGTGATCAACAGTGCCGAGCGTAGGTTCACGTCGACCATGGCATCGAAAAAAGCATCATCGATTTTCTCAAGCCCGCGCCTTTCCAGCAGCGCGCCGGCATTGTTGACCAGCACATCAAGCCCGCCAAAGCGCTGGACGAAGGCGGTAACGGTGTCGATGCAGTCCTGGCTGCGGCTCAGGTCACCAGCGAAAAACGCCGCCTCCGCGCCATACGCCGACAGCTCGGTCAGCAGCCCATCAAGATTGGCAGGTCGGTTACGCGCAGTGATACCAACTTGCGCACCGAGCGCAGCGAATGCCTTGGCGGTCGCCAGCCCGATACCCATGGTGGCGCCGGTAATGAGGACGCGCTTGCCCTTGAGGTCGTTGAAATACATGGTTGCTCCTTAGTCAGTGAAGGCGGGACGGGATGTACGGTGCTCACGCCAAAGGCGCAAGAGCGGCGGCAGCAGCCAGACCGCGAGCGTGATCAGGGCCAACGCAAGGGATACGGGGCGCTCGAAAAAGGCCAGGAAGCTGCCGTTCGAACGCATCATCGAGGTGACGAAGGTTTCCTCCAGCAGCGGACCGAGGACGATGCCGAGAATCATCGGGGCCATCGGGAAGTCGTTCTCCTCGAGCAGAAAGCCGAGCACACCGAAGACCAGGATGGTCACCACCGCGAACAGGCTGTTTTCCACCGCATAGGCACCGACCATGGCGAACAGCAGGATCGACGGCATCAGGATGCCCTGCGGAATCCGTAGCACCTGTTTGAACAGCCGCACCGAGAGGAAGCCGAACGGAATCAGCATCAGGTTGGCCAGCAGAAAGGCGAGGAACACCGCGTTGATCATGCTGGCGTTGTCGGTGAAGATCGTCGGCCCCGGATTCAGTCCCTTCATCAGCAGTACACCGATGACGATGGCAGTCAGCGAATCGCCCGGAATACCGAACACCGTGGCCGGAATGAAGCTACCGCCGACCGCCGCATTGTTCGCCGCGGTAGCCGGTGCGATCTGCGCCACCGCACCTTCATCGGGGTGGTTAGCGGCACCGCGCTGGCGGCGCCCCATCGCATAAGCGATATAGGCGGCGATGTCGGCACCGGCACCGGGCAAAGCACCGATCAGCGTGCCGGTCACCGAGCCACGGAGAATGCCGAGCTTGTGCCGCAGCGCATCGCGCAGGGCTTGCAGGTAAAGCGGCTGCTGCGGCACGTGCGGCAATTCCCGCTCGCTGGCGCTGCGGGTGCAAAAGCGCAGGATTTCGGCGACGGCGAACAGGCCGATGATCACCGGAATGAAGCCGAAGCCGCCGAGCAGCGCGTCGCTACCGAAGGTAAAACGCGTCTCGCCGGACACCGGGTCGATGCCGACACTGGCCACCAGCAGGCCGAGCAGCAAGGAAACTGCGCTGCGGCTCACCTGCGTACCGCCGACCATGATCGCGGCAGTCAGCCCGAGCGTGGCTAGCCAGAAGTATTCGAACGAACTGAAGTTGAGCGCGAAGCGCGCCAGCAGCGGCGCGCCGAACATCAGCGCGAGCACGCCGATGCTGCCGCCGATGGCCGAGGTACAGGCGCTGATGCCGAGGATGTACTCGCCCCGCCCGGCCTGAGTGAAGCGGTAGGCCTGATCGGTGTAGGCCGCCGAGGCGGGTGTGCCGGGCATGCGCAGCAATACCGCAGGCAGATCGCCAGCGAAGATCGCCATCGCAGCCATTGTCACGATTGCAGCGATGGCAGGTACCGGGTCCATGAAAAAGGTGATCGGCACCATCAGCGCTACCGCTAGCGTGGCTGTGAGGCCGGGAATGGCGCCGACCATCAGCCCGTAGAGCGCGCTCACCGCCATGATGCCGAGCACCTTGAAGGTGAACACTTGGCCGAGCGCGTCGAGGATGGCTTCCATTTACAGCCCTCCAAGGTTGGCCAGCAGGCCTTGGGGCAAGGGCACGCCCATCACCTGCTGGAAAAAGACAAAGAGAAAACTGACCACGCCAACCGCGCAAACCATCGCGCGCAGCGGCCGCCCTGTGAAACGGGCACCGAGCCCGGCGACGAGCAGCCAGCCAGTGGGCAGGAAGCCGAGCGGCTCGACCAGCAGCAGGAACGCAATCAGCCCTCCAGTCACCAGCCCGAGGCTGAGCCAGTGACCCGGCACGCGACACCAGTCACACAGACCCAGCCACATCGGGGCGCGTCCGGCCCGCGCGGCCACTACGCCCTTGCTACTGAGCACAAGGCCCACCAGCATCAACATCGCCCCGATTATCGACGGGTAAAAACCGGCGCCATACTGGAAGTACGGCGACGCTTCCATGCCGCTGGCTACAACAAGCACGCCGAGACCAAGCGTTAGGCTGAGGATTCCCCAGGTCAGGTCGGACAGTTTCATGGCTGCGACTCCGTGCCGGCTGCGATCACATGTTCATCTTGGCGAACAGCGCCTTGACGTCACCGGTGTGCTGCTCGAGATAACGGGCAAATGCCTCCGAATCGCGCCACTGCGGGTTGAAGCCGCGTGCCTTCATCTCGGCCTGCCACTCAGGGTCGGCATAGATGTCCTTCATTGCCGCCTCGAGCTTTTCGCGAACGTCCTGCGGCAAACCGGCAGGCGCAACCAATCCGCGGAACGAGCCGAGCTCCAGTTCGAGTCCGGTAGCCTCCTTCAGCGAGGGTACTTCCGGGAAGTTTTCCTGCCGATCGGGACCGAACACCGCCAGGCTGCGCACCGTACCGGTCTTGAGCATGGCGTCGGCCTCGGGTAACGAACTCGGTACGAAGTCGACTCCGCCGGCGGCGAGGTCTTGCATGGCGGCCGCGGCGCCTTGGCCGGGAATCATGCGCACCTTGCTCATTTCGACACCCCAGCGGTCGAGCAGGGTTGCCACCGCGACCGGCCAGGAGCCGCCGCAGCCGCCGGCACAAGCGATGGTGTATTTCGCCGGCTCAGCCTTGATCGCGTCGAGCGCCTGGTTGACCGTCTTGAACGGCGAATCTTCACGGACCTGGAAGCCCGCAGGGTCGAAGTTGAACTGGGCGATGGGGGTGAAGTCGTTCAGCTCGAAATCTGCCTGTCCCATCTCCTTGTAGTGCGCATAGTTGAACAGGACACCGAGGGTATAGCCGTCCGGCTTGGCATTGACGATGCGGTTGATTCCGACCACACCGCCGCCCTGCCCCAGGTTGAGGACGTTGAACTGTTGGCCGAACTCTTCCTTCAGGTACTTGGCAAGAATCCGTGCGGTGCCGTCCGTGCCTCCGCCAGCCCCGGCCGGAACGACGATGGTGACCGGACGAGTCGGCCACTCGGCAGCCACTGCTGGCAAAGCACTCAGCCCAAATAGCAGGGCCAGCGCGTGGCAGCCTTTGCGGACCCAGCGAGGGGTTGAAGTCATGGGCATATCAGCTCTCCTTTTATTGTTTTTGAGTACAGCTGCAGGCCCGTAAACGGGCGTTGGGTTACCTCATTCGGGTTTTCAGTCGCTCCCAGGAGGCAACGAAAGCAGCGGCGCTATGCGCCACATCCGCGGCGTTCTGGCCCGGCCTGTAGAGGGCGGAACCCAGGCCGAAACCAGCCGCGCCGGCATCGACGAAAGCGGCCATGTTTTCAGGCGTGATGCCACCAACCGGAAGTAGCGGGCAGTCGGGGGGGAATACAGCTCGCCAAGCTTTCACCACGGCGGGACCGCACTGTTCGGCGGGGAACAGCTTGAGCACTTGAGCGCCCGCTTCCAGCGCAGAGAAGCCTTCACTCGGCGTTGCCACTCCCGGTGCGCTGATTAGTCCGGCAGCACGCGTGGCACGGATGACGTCCGGATTCATATTCGGAGAGACGATAAGACGGCCGCCGGCTGCAGCAACGGCCTGTACCTGGGCCACATCGAGCACCGTGCCGGCGCCGACCAGGCAGTCGTCGCCCAAATCCGCGGCGAGCATTTCGATACTCACCAGTGCCTGCGGTGAATTCATCGGGATTTCGATCAGGCGGAAGCCGCTCTCGTAGAGCGCCCGGCCCACTGAAAGAATCGACTCCGGTGTGATGCCGCGCAGGATCGCCACCAGTGGTAACTGGGCCATGAATGAGTCAAGCACGTTGCATCTCCTCTTTGCCGATCAGCCCGGCGGCCAGTGCGACCTGCCAGAGACCGGCGACGCCGGGGTTGTCCAGGCTCCGCACACGGTCGAGGCCAAACAGCGCCAGCGCTTCGCGATAGCGCTCGCACAGCGCCGGTTCGCCGAGCAGGACCGGGGTCGGTACAGGTGATGATGCGAAGCCACACAGCGCGCTGCGCAACTCCTCGCCGATCAGCAGGCCGGACAGATAATCGAGGCTATGGGCCGCTGGCAGCTCACCGCAAAGCACCAGGCTGCGGACGCTGAACAGTCGATCGGCAATGCCACTCGGGCCGCTGTCGCGCGCCGTCTGAATCCCGCGCCGGTAAGCCTCGGCACTGGCGACCGGACCCGCTTCCAGCGCCGGCCGGCCGAGAATCGAATGCTCCCGCAGCACGGCGAATAGTTCGCCAGTCATATAGGTGGAGAAGGTGTGCAGTGAACCGTCGCAAACCTGGACCCACTTGCTGTGGGTGCCCGGCAGCAGCAACAACGCCTGTTTCTCCAGGGCGGGATCGAGGGCCAGCGCTCCCACTACCTGGGTTTCCTCGCCGCGTAATACGTTGGGGTGCTCACCGACCTGCCGTACACCCGGAATCAGGTGCAGCGCGCCAGCACCGGTTTCGATACTGACCAAACCGCCAGCGAGGGCCGACGCGTCGGCCGGACAGTCGACATAGGGCACTTCACGCCAACCCTGGCGGCTCCCGATCATGCCGGACGCGATGGCCGGCAAGCCGGGCCAGCGTGCAAGCCAGTCTTCCAGCAGAAGTCGATAGGCGCGGGCAAAATCGCGATCGGGTGTGTGCTGAATTCCCCAAGGCTGCGACCGGCTATCCAGCAGCAAGCCGCCAGGGCCGAGCAAATAAGCGCGCAGGGATGAGGTTCCCCAGTCGATACCGATCAGGCAGGGCTCGTTCATCGCCCCCTCCATCCCAGCTCGGCGGATACGTCTGCCGCGCACCGTATGACCACAGGTCGCAGTTCTTCCAGACGACTTTCCGGCATGTAGGGGATCGCGCTGGCGACGCTCAGCGCTGCAATGATCTCCCCGCCCGTGTCGCGAACCGGGGCCGCTACGCAGCGCACGCCGAGTTCGTTTTCCTCAAGATCGAAGCTGAAACCACCCGCCGCGTATTCCGCCATCTGTGCGTGATAGTCCTGCCAGGGCGTGAACTCCTCACGCAGTCCGCTCTGACCCGCTCGCCGCTGAAGGCCTTCTTCGTAGAGCGCCTGCCAGTCGGCTGCGGGCAGGTCGAGCATCAACGATTTGCCAATTCCGGTCAGAGCAAGGGGCATGCGCAATCCAATCCGCGAGCGCATCTCCAGACCGCGGGTGCTCGACAACTTATCGATGTAGAGAACGTCGCCGCTTTCGCGAACACCGAGGTGAATGGTGTCCTGCGTCAGATCGGCCAGGCGCTGCAGATGAGGGCGCGCCAGTTTGATCAAAGGCATTTCCGCGCGAGCCTTGTAACCCAGCTCGATCAGCCTCGGGCCGAGACGATAACCCTGCGCCTCGCTGCGCAGATAATCGGCCTGTACCAGCGCCGCGACCAGACGGTGTGTCGTGCTGCGCGTGCAGCAGATGGCGCTGCCGATCGCTGCAAGCGAATCCGCACCCTGCGACACCGCATCGATTACCGCCAATCCCCGAAACAACGCCTGCGCGCCGAGGGGAGCTTCTTTGTTGTTGTCTTGAGTCATGAGCGTCTCCTACGAAGCGCACCTTAGAACCAAAAACAGGAGATCTCAATATGCGAGTTACACTCCCAAAATATGGGATCTGATTGGAGCGGATAAATTTGTCATATCGCTGCAACATTTCCGTTATCTAATGCCGAGCGACAAGAAACGGACCGAGAGCGGACATGAACGGTAAATGCATACTGATCGTTGATGACGAAGCGCCGATTCGCGAGATGATCGTGGTGGCGCTGGAAATGGCCGGCTACGAATGCCTCGAGGCGGAAAACACGCAGCAGGCCCATGCGCTGATCATCGATCGTCAGCCTGACCTGATCCTGCTCGACTGGATGCTGCCGGGCACGTCGGGTATCGAGCTGGCGCGGCGTCTCAAGCGGGACGAGATGACCGCCAACACGCCCATCATCATGCTCACCGCCAAGGACGCCGAGGACAATAAGATCCAGGGTCTGGAAGTGGGCGCCGACGACTACATCACCAAGCCCTTCTCACCGCGCGAATTGGTGGCACGCCTGAAAGCCGTGCTGCGCCGCGCCGCGCCGAGCGACAACGAAACGCCGATCGAGATCGGCGGCCTGCTGCTCGATCCCATCAGCCACCGAGTCACCATCGACGGCACCCCGGCCGACATGGGCCCGACCGAGTACCGTCTGCTGCAGTTCTTCATGACCCACCAGGAGCGCGCCTACACGCGCGGGCAGTTGCTCGATCAGGTCTGGGGCGGCAATGTGTATGTCGAGGAGCGCACCGTGGACGTGCATATCCGACGCCTGCGCAAGGCGCTGGGCGAAACCTACGAAAACCTCGTGCAGACGGTGCGCGGTACGGGTTATCGCTTCTCCACCAAGAGCTGAACGAAACCGCATTCCGAGCGGGTGTGAAGGCTGCGCCAGTGCGCACTACCTTCACTCGACCCGAGCCGCCGAGCGTTCGGCGTGGCAAGATTTCCGACCGACCCCAGGCGGCTTCAAGGAGCATTAGCGTGAACCAAGATTGGCAAGGTGCACTGGTGCGCCAGCTGCTTGTGCTGTTGGTCGTATGCCTGCTGATCGGCCTGATCACCGGCGAGTATGCCTGGGCGCTGGTCATAGGCCTGGCCGGGTATCTCGGTTGGACGCTGCACCAGATGCGCCGCCTGCAGCAATGGCTCAAACGCAGCCAGCCTGACGATCCACCACCGGACGGCCACGGCCCGTGGGGGGATATCTTCGACAATCTCTATCAGATGCAGCGCAGGGACCAGCGGCTGCGCAGCCAGCTGCAATCGGTGATCGATCGCGTGCAGGGTTCCACCACGGCGCTCAAGGACGCCGTGATCATGCTCGACAGCGAAGGCAATCTGGAATGGTGGAACCCCGCCGCCGAGCGCCTGCTGGGTTTGAAGCGGCCGCAGGATGCCGGCCACCCGGTCAGCAACCTGGTGCGCCACCCGAGCTTCAAGGAGTATTTCGACAGCGGCCGTCACGATGAGCCGCTGGAGCTGGCCTCCCCCGTCAACGACCGCCTCTGGCTGCAGATCACCATCACCCGCTACGGCAACAGCGAACATCTGATGGTGGTGCGCGACATCACCCGCCTTCACCTGCTGGAACAGATGCGCAAGGACTTCGTCGCCAACGTTTCGCATGAACTGCGCACGCCGCTGACGGTGATTGCCGGTTATCTGGAAACCATGCTCGAGCATACCGACGAGATGCCATCGCGCTGGCCGCGAGCGCTGAACCAGATGAATCAGCAGGCTGGTCGCATGCAGCACCTGCTCAACGACCTGCTGCTGCTTGCCAAGCTGGAAGCCACCAACCCGCCGAACAACAGCCAGCCGGTCAATATCGCCGCCCTGCTGCAGTCGATCAAAAGCGATGCACAAGCTCTATCAGCCGATCAGAACCATAACATCCACCTCGAAGCCGATCCCATCCTGCTGCTCAAGGGCAGCGAGTCCGAACTGCGCAGTGCGTTTTCCAATTTGATATTCAATGCGGTGAAGTACACCCCAAGCGAGGGTGAAATCCGCATCCGCTGGTGGTGTAACGAGTACGGCGCGCATCTCGCCGTTCAGGATTCGGGAATCGGCATCGAAGCCAAGCACCTGCCGCGCCTGACCGAACGGTTCTACCGGGTCGACTCGAGCCGCGCCAGCAACACCGGCGGTACCGGATTGGGCCTGGCCATCGTCAAGCATGTGCTGCTGCGCCACCAAGGTCGTCTGGATGTGGACAGCACGCCAGGCAAAGGCAGTATTTTTACCTGTCACTTCCCGCTATCCCAGGTGACGGTTCGCTGAATACCAACTGTCACCTGCCGAGGGAGGGTCGGATGCGCTCCTTGAAATAACTGGTAACCGGCCCCATTCTTGTGCCGTCACCGACTACCCGAACCCCTCATGGACCCTTCCCCCAGTTTCGCAACCAACTACGTTGCACCCTCCTATTTCGCCGATTTCGGTCTGATCCTCTTTGCCCTGTTCCTGGTTCTGCTCAACGGCTTCTTCGTTGCCGCAGAGTTCGCCATGGTCAAGCTGCGCGCCACCAAGGTCGAAGCCATCGCCAAGCAACATGGCTGGCGCGGACGCATCCTGCGCAAGGTCCACAATCAGCTGGATGCCTATCTGTCGGCCTGTCAGTTGGGTATCACCCTGGCCTCACTCGGCCTCGGCTGGGTCGGTGAACCGGCTTTCGCTCATTTGCTCGAGCCGTTGCTGGCGTTAATCGGCATCGACAACGAAGCGGTGATCCACGGGATTGCCTTCTTCACCGCGTTCTTCATCATTTCCTACCTGCACATCGTCGTCGGCGAGCTAGCGCCCAAGTCATGGGCGATCCGCAAGCCCGAACTGTTGTCACTATGGACGGCTGCGCCGCTGTACCTGTTCTACTGGGCGATGTACCCGGCGATCTACCTGCTCAACGCCAGCGCCAACGCGATACTGCGTGTCGCCGGGCAAGGTGAGCCGGGCGACCATCATGAACATCACTACAGCCGCGACGAGCTGAAACTGATCCTGCACTCCAACCGCGCGCTCGACCCGGCCAACCAGGACATCAAGGTGCTGGCTTCCGCCGTGCAGATGAGCGAGCTGGAAGTCGCCGACTGGTCCAACTCGCGCGAAGATCTGCTGCAACTGGAGCACGACGCATC
Organism: Pseudomonas sp. CBC3; assembly: GCF_037967085.1. Taxonomy (NCBI): domain Bacteria; kingdom Pseudomonadati; phylum Pseudomonadota; class Gammaproteobacteria; order Pseudomonadales; family Pseudomonadaceae; genus Pseudomonas; species Pseudomonas sp. CBC3. Next base: position 1,315,471 of record NZ_JBANEO010000001.1, on the reverse strand, counting down.
GCTGCCGGACATCCTTGAGCTGATTCGTCGCCACAAGTACAGCCGTTACCCGGTCTTCGATACCGAGCAGGGCGATTACATCGGTCTGCTGCACATCAAGGATCTGCTCCTGGCGCTGGCCAGCGACGCCGAGCTGGCACAACACTTCGATCTCGCCGCGCTGCTGCGCCCGCTGGAACGGGTGCCCCGGCACCTGCCGCTGAATGCGCTGCTGGATCAGTTCCGCCAGGGCGGCGCGCATTTTGTGCTGGTGGAAGAGGGCGACCACAAGGTGGTGGGCTTCTTGACCATGGAGGACGTGCTCGAGGTTCTGGTGGGCGACATCCAGGACGAACATCGCAAGACCGAGCGCGGCATCCTCGCTTATCAGCCCGGCAAACTGTTGGTGCGTGGCGACACGCCGCTGTTCAAGGTCGAAAGGCTGCTGAACGTCGACCTCGACCACATCGAGGCGGATACCCTTGCCGGCCTGATCTACGAAACCCTGAAACGCGTTCCGGAAGAGAACGAAGTGCTGCTCATCGAAGACCTGCAAATCGTCATCAAGAAGATGCGCGGTCCGAAGATCGTGTTGGCTAAGGTGTTGAAGCAGGAATAAGCGGCTGCAAGCTGCAAGCTGCAAGCGAATTAGAGTCGGGGCAGCGCCGAAACGCCGGCCGGCGTTTCGGCCGTTACTTGAAGCGTGTGGCTTGAAGCGTCCAGCTGCTTCTACTCCCCTCCCACCGCAAAATTCGGCAGGCTGTTGACCGGCTGGGAGAAGTCGAAGGGAATCGATTCGACCGCCAGCCCAACGTTGCGCTGAACCACGAAATGCAGGTGCGGGCCGGTGCTGTTACCGGTATTGCCGGAGCGGGCGATGAGCATTCCAGTATCGATCCGCTGGCCTTCCCGGACGCTCACCGAACCCTTCATCAGGTGCAGATAGACGCCCATGGTGCCATCGTCATGCATGATCCGCACGAAGTTGCCCGCGGGATTGTTACCGCGCCCGCTCTGGCTATTCTCGATCTTCACCACCATGCCGCCACGCGCCGCGATAATCGGCGTGCCTTCAGGCATGGCGATGTCCGCGGCGTAACGGCCTTTGGGCGTGAAATGGCTGTATTTGCCATTGGCGCCCTGGGTCAGGCGAAACGGACCCCCGCGCCAGGGCAGCGGATAACGATAGGGTTTGGGTAGCAGACGCGGATCGCCTAGCGCATGGCGCAGTTTGGGGGTGTATTTCAGGGGCTTTGAAGGGTCGAGCGGCGCAAGGGTCGCCAGACGGATCTGGCTGCGTGGCGGCAGCACCCAGCGGATCGGTTCATCCGGCACGCCGACGGCGTTCTGCACACCAGTCAGCTGGAGTTCGATATCCACCGGCGCGAAGAGGTCATTGCGCACTAGCAAGGTCTCCCCGGCGGCATGCTTGCGCGTCTCCAGCTTCACCTGGTTATCGAGCGTCTCGACCATGCGGTCGTTGAAGGTGAACACGCGCGCGCCAGGAGCGGCCTGGTCGCTGTAGGTGACCACGCCGTTGGCGTCTGTGTATTTGTAGATGGTCAGGGCCGATGCGGGCGATGCCAGCCAGCACGACACGAGACAGAAAAGGATGCGCCCCAACATAACGGCAGACTTCATAGGGTTATGTATTCAGAGCGCTGCAGACTAGCAGCGCAACGGGGCATGCGCGAGCCACCGACCGTCGGGCTGTGAAATCGTTCCAATGAACGCGAATGTTTCCAGACGAGCGGTTTCCAAAGGGCCGCCGCTGTGCCGGTTCAAGCGCCCGGTACGAAATGCCGCTGCGCGGTACCGCGGGCAATCAGTCGCGACAGGTAATCGAGCTTCTGTGGGTCGCGATCGACAAAACGAAAGGTCAGTTGCAACCACTCGGTGTCGGGTTTCGGCTCCAGCGCCGCAACGGCGTGCAAATAGCCATTCAGGCGCGCCACCTCGCCACCTTCGCCCTGCTCCAGGTCGAGCACAGCGCTTTCCAGCACCTGCGGCAGATTCTCGCTGCGCTTGATGACCAGCAAACCCTCCTTGAGGCTCAATGCCTTGATGACGCAGGCGAGCGTCCCGGATGCCAGGCGCAACTGGCCCTGACCGCGGCCGCCGATCGACGCCGAGGGTTTGGGCGTGCTCGGCTGGATCAACGGCGAGGCGAATGCCGGCGAGCTGGCTGGCGCGGCCGCGGGCTTGACCACCTCGGCCTTGCCGCCGGTAAGCGCGGCCAGCGAGTCGTTGGCCATTCCGGTGTTCGTTGGCCGTACCGGCGCGCTGGCAGCCAACGCATCGAGTTTGCCGGCGCGACCCAGCGCCTTGCGGACTTTGGTGGTCAGCTGTTCATTGGAAAAAGGCTTGCCGATGAAATCGGATACGCCGGACTGGATCGCCTGTACAACGTTCTCCTTGTCGCCACGGCTGGTGACCATGATGAACGGCGTGGTTTTGAGATTATCGTGAGCACGACACCAGGTCAGCAGTTCGAGCCCGGACATCTCGGGCATTTCCCAGTCGCAGAGAATCAGATCGAAGCGGTCGCGATCGAGCATCTGCTGGGCCTTGCGACCATTCACCGCTTCCTCGATGCGGATACCCGGAAACTGGCTGCGCAAGCCTTTCTTCACCAAATCCCGGATGAAGGGCGCGTCGTCCACTACCAGCACACTGACCTTGCTCATCAATCGCTCCTGCTTGAATGGTGGCCAGCATAGCGGCAGCCGGCTTTTGAAAAAAGCACAGCCGACCAGCGTCGAGCTTCGGCCGTGCTCGGCCGGGTTCGAATCGGCTCTGAAGCGAGGCGAAGTGTCGCGGAACGGATGGACTCAAGGCATAACGCCAGCGTTGCGCCTGTTATTTTTAATTCACCGAACCTTAGGGTCTGTTCCCATTTCGCTGCGAGCCGCGTTGCTGCGCCAAATGACGCCAGGCAAGGCGCGGGACGCAGGTAATGGTCGCTCCCTTGGCAAGTCCCGCAACGCCGCATGGCGTCATTTGCCGCGCAACCCGAAGGGACGGGCCCGTTTTTGCGCGATACGGCGTTTCTCGTCGCTTATTTGGAGCAACCAAACTGCGCAACTCGTGCCTTGTCTCGCGCAAAAACGGGCTCCGTCGCGGCCGCGACGAAACGGGAACAGACCCTAACGCAAGCGTCAACCTCGCGTATTGCGACGAATGAGGTGGCCGCACCCAGCCCATTCTTTCGCCGCGGCCAGTTGCGTCTGGTCGTTCCCCTGCTACGTTTAGCTCTAAACAATAAAAAACAAGAAGAGTCATATGTCGGACCGAGTGACCCTACCCCCTCGACCTCGCCGTGCCAGCCAGGCACGGCGGCAGGTCACTACTTCCGGCGCTATTCCCGCCGCAACCCCATCCATTTTGTCATCGACACGCCCCATGGATCGCGCCCGTCACTGCGGCGCTCATCGGCGTCCGATCGTCGTGTTGATCGGCAGTCCCGACTGCCACCACCTGACTTACCGAACCGTCCAGTCGTGGCAGCCCGTACGGGCCGTCTGTAAGCGGTCAACCCCTGCAAGGAGATAGGCGATGAAGCTTCTGGCAATTGCAACGGCAGCACTGAGCGCAGCGGCGGTGATTCCCGCATCGGCTGCGGAGATATCCGATGGCAAAGTGAAAATCGGCATCCTCAACGACCAATCCGGCGTCTACGCCGACTTCGGCGGCAAATGGTCCTACGAGGCGGCGAAGATGGCAGCCGAGGATTTCGGCGGAACGGTGCAAGGCGCCCCCATCGAAATCGTCACCGCCGATCATCAGAACAAACCCGACATCGCCTCGAACATTTCCCGCCAGTGGTACGACCGCGAACAGGTCGACTCCATCATGGAGCTGACCACCTCCTCCGTCGCACTCGCGGTGCAGGGCATTTCCAAGGAAAAGAAGAAGATCAACCTGGTGACAGGCGCCGCCACCGCCGAACTGACCGGCAAGCAATGCTCGCCCTATGGTTTCCACTGGGCCTACGATACCCACGCGCTGGCGGTCGGCACCGGTGGCGCGCTGGTATCCCAGGGCGGCGATAGCTGGTACTTCCTTACCGCCGACTACGCCTTCGGCTACTCGCTGGAAGAGCAAACCAGCGCATTCGTCAAAGCCAAAGGCGGCGAGATCAAGGGCGCGGTGCGGCACCCACTGGCGACCAACGATTACTCATCTTTCCTGCTGCAGGCGCAATCGTCCGGCGCCGAAGTCATCGGCCTGGCCAATGCCGGGATGGATACCGCCAACGCGATCAAGCAGGCGGCGGAGTTCGGCATCGTTGCCAGCGGCCAACGGCTGGCGGCGCTGCTCTTCACGCTTTCCGAAGTGCACGGGCTCGGCCTCGAAGCGGCACAAGGCCTGACCCTTACCGAAAGCTTCTACTGGGATCGTGACGACCAGTCCCGCGAATTCGGCAAGCGCTTTTTCGAACGCACCGGCCGCATGCCGAACATGGTCCACGCTGGCACCTACTCGGGCGTGCTGCAGTACCTCAAGGCAATCGACAAGGTCGGCACCGATGAGACCGAAGCGGTCGCCAAGGCCATGCACGAGATGCCGGTTAACGACCTCTTCGCCCGCGATGCCAAGGTCGGTGCCAACGGACGCCTGATCAGCGACGTTTATCTGATGGAGGTGAAAAAGCCGGACGAAAGCAAGGAGCCCTGGGATTACTACAAGGTCCTCGCCACGGTGCCGGGCGACGAGGCGTACATCAAACCAGCCGAGAGCGGCTGCGATCTGGTCAAGCAATAAGCATGGCGGCCAGCATGGGCAACGCAGCCGGGGAAGCCGTGGCTTCCCCGGACACTGACGGCCAACCGCGCGTCGTGCTGTCGGCGCGTGGATTGCGCCGCGATTTCGGTGGGTTCGTGGCAGTGAACAACGTCGATCTGGACGTCCATCACGCCCGGGTCCATGCGTTGATCGGCCCCAACGGCGCGGGCAAGACGACGGTATTCAATCTGTTGACCAAGTTTCTGCAGCCATCGAGCGGCAGCATTAGGCTGCTCGACCAGGACATTACTCGCACCGATCCGGCCAAGGTTGCACGTATGGGGCTGGTGCGGTCCTTTCAGATTTCCGCCGTTTTTCCACATCTGAGCGTGCTGGAGAACGTTCGCGTGGCGCTGCAACGGCCCGGCGGATTGGCCACTCAATTCTGGCTGCCGCTGCGCTCGCTGAACCGGCTGAACGAGCGCGCCATGGCGCTGATCGAGTCGGTCGGCCTACAAGATGCCTGCAACAGACCCGCCGCGGATCTTTCCTACGGGCGCAAGCGCGTGCTGGAAATCGCCACCACCCTCGCTCTGGAGCCGAAGGTGCTACTGCTCGACGAACCCATGGCCGGCATGGGCCACGAGGACGTGCACACCGTGTCCGACCTGATCCGTGAGGTCGCCCGCAACCGCGCCGTGCTGATGGTCGAACACAACCTGAAAGTTGTCGCCGACCTCTGCGATCAGGTCACCGTTCTGCAGCGCGGGGAGATTCTCACCTCGGGTGATTACCGCAGCGTGAGCCAGGACCCGCGCGTCCGCGAAGCCTATATGGGGACGGAAGATGAGTGAGGCGGCCCCACTGTTGAGCGTTCGCGAACTGAACGCCTGGTATGGCGAAAGCCATGCCCTGCACGGCATCGACCTGGACGTGCATCAGGGCGAGACCGTGACGCTACTTGGCCGCAACGGCGTCGGCAAGACCACGGCGCTGCGCTCGATCATGGGCATCATCCGCAAGCGCAGCGGGACCATCACCTTCGATGGGCGCGACATGATGCGCGTGCCGCTGCACCGAACCGCTCATACCGGGATGGGCTTCGTGCCGGAAGAACGCGGCATCTTTGCCACCCTGACGGTCGAGGAAAACCTCACCCTGCCGCCGATCATCGCCCAGGGCGGCATGAGCGTCGGCGAAATCTACGAGCTGTTTCCCAATCTCAAGGAGCGCCGCCACAGCGCCGGGACCAAGCTTTCGGGTGGAGAACAACAGATGCTGGCCATTGCGCGAATCCTGCGTACCGGAACCAAGTTGCTGCTGCTCGACGAACCCACCGAAGGCCTGGCGCCGGTGATCGTACAGCGCATCGGCGATGTGTTGCTGACCCTCAAGCAGCGCGGCATGACCATCCTGCTGGTGGAGCAGAACTTCCGTTTCGCCAGCAAAGTCGCCGACCGCTTCTATCTGGTCGATCACGGAAAGATCGTCGATGACTTCCATGTCAGCGAGCTACCGGATCGCATGACGATACTCAACGAAACCCTGGGGGTCTGATGACGGAGATCTTCGGTGTACCCATTCAGGCCTTTCTCGGGCAATTGCTGATCGGGCTGATCAACGGCTCCTTCTACGCCATGCTCAGCCTCGGCCTGGCAATCATCTTCGGCCTGATCAAGGTGATCAACTTCGCCCACGGCGCGCAGTACATGATGGGCGCGTTCGCCGGTTATCTGCTGCTGGCGGTACTGGGCATCGGATACTGGCCGGCGCTGATCCTGGCGCCGCTGATCGTCGGCCTGGTCGGCGCGGCGGTCGAACGGCTGGCGCTATCGCGTCTGTATAATCTCGATCATCTCTACGGCCTGCTGTTTACCTTTGGCCTGGCCCTCGCGCTGGAAGGTGCGTTCCGCTACTACTACGGCTCATCCGGCCAGCCCTACGCGGTGCCGAGCCTGCTGTCGGGCGGCTACAACCTCGGCTTCATGTTTCTGCCCAAGTACCGCGCCTGGGTCGTGCTGGCGTCGTTGCTTATCTGCCTGGGTACCTGGCTGCTGATCGAAAAGACCAAACTCGGCGCCTATCTGCGTGCGGCGACCGAGAACCCGACACTGGTGCGCACCTTCGGCATCAACGTGCCGCTGCTGCTGACCTTCACCTACGGACTGGGCGCCGGACTAGCGGGGCTGGCCGGGATTCTCGCGGCCCCGATCTACCAGGTCAGTCCGCTGATGGGCTCGAACCTCATCATCGTGGTGTTCGCCGTGGTGGTGGTGGGCGGCATGGGCTCGATTCTCGGCGCGATCATCACCGGCTATATGCTCGGCATCCTCGAGGGGCTGACGAAGGTGTTCTATCCCGAGGCGTCCAATATCGTGATCTTCGTGGTCATGGCGATCGTGTTGCTCGTGCGCCCTGCGGGCCTGATGGGAAGGGATGGCTGATATGCAAGCGACCGCAACGTCCGCTGCAAAGCGAAAGCATTGGAATGCCGAGAGGATTCTGATTCTTCTCGGCATCGTCGCGCTGGTACTGGCGCCCCTGTATTTCTACCCCGTGTTCCTGATGAAGGTGATGTGCTTCGCGCTGTTCGCCTGCGCGTTCAACCTGCTGCTCGGCTACACCGGCATTCTCTCGTTCGGCCACGCCGCATTCTTCGGCGGCGCCGCCTATTTCACCGCCCACGCGGTCAAGGAATGGGGCCTGACGCCGGAACTGGGCATTCTGGTCGGCGTGGTCGGCGCCGCGTTTCTGGGCTTGGTGATCGGCTTTCTGGCGATCCGCAGGCAAGGCATCTACTCGACGATGATCACGCTGGCGCTGTCGCAGATGTTTTTCTTCTTTTGCCTGCAGGCGCCCTTCACCCACGGCGAAGATGGCATCCAGGGCGTTCCGCGCGGCCACCTGTTCGGGCTGATCGACCTGAAAGAACCGCTGAGCATGTACTTCTTCGTGCTGACGGTGTTTCTGCTCGGGTTGTTGGCGATCTGGCGCATCATCAACTCGCCCTACGGCATGATCCTCAAATCGATTCGTGAGAACGAAAACCGCGCCATTTCCCTCGGCTATTCGGTGTCCCGCTACAAGCTGGGCGCCTTCGTCATGTCGGCAGCGCTGGCGGGGCTGGCCGGCGGGTTGAAGGCGCTGGTGTTCCAGTTCGCCACCCTGACCGACGTCAGCTGGCAGATGTCCGGTGAAGTGGTGCTGATGACGCTGCTTGGCGGCATTGGCACGCTGGTCGGTCCGGTGTTCGGCGCCGCGCTGGTGACTACGCTGGGCAACTACTTCGCCACCTCGGAGCTGCCGGTCACGCTGGTAACCGGGATCATCTTCATGGTCTGCGTGCTGATCTTCCGCCGCGGCATCATCGGCGAGCTGTATGCCTCTCGATTGGGGCGCAAGATCGAAGGCTCGCGCGACGAGTGAATCAGTGGCCTTCCAGATGCGCGTGCAGCGCGACGAACTGCTGGGTCAGCTTGTGCCGCGGATCGAAATGAATCAGCGGCACGCAGACCTGATGCGACTCACGCATCCGCACCGAACTCATCAGATGCACCGGTAGCACGGGCAAACCGTCGGCCAGCAGCTCGTCGATCATCTGCTGCGGCAGCGCCGCCCTCGGCTGAAACTGATTGACCACGATCCCCTCGACCTCCAACCCTTCGTTATGGTCTTCCTGTAAATCCTCGATTTCATCGAGCAAGCTGTACAGCGCCTGACGGGAAAAGCTGTCGCAGTCGAACGGAATCAGGCAACGGTCCGCCGCAATCAATGCCGATACCGTGAAAAAATTGAGGGCCGGCGGCGTATCGATATAGATCCGCTCGTATTCTTCGGAGAGGCTTTCGAGCAGCTTTCGCAGCTTGTTGATCTTGTGCTTGGCTTCGAGCTTCGGTTGCAGATCCGCCAGTTCGGCCGTGGCGCCGACCAGATGCAGATTATCGAAGCGGGTCTCGCTGATCGGCGGTCGCGCCTTCTTTCCCGCCGCGCCGCCGGCCAATATCTGTTTGAAGTAGTCGGCGATGCCGGTGGGCAGATCGTCCCCTGCCAATCCGCTAAGGTAATGACTGGAGTTGGCCTGGGCATCGAGGTCCACCAGCAAGGTGCGATAGCCCTCGGCCGCGCTCACCGCCGCGAGATTGCAGGCAATGCTGGACTTACCGACACCGCCTTTCTGATTGAACACTACCCTGCGCATGCCCGACCTCCCGAAACACAATCGGTCGAGTCTATAGCGCAAATGTGACAGTCAGGTTATCGCCCAGGAAGAACCCGACCAAAGTCCGATATCAAACCGCCACGGGCGCCTTGATGTGCGGATGCGCTTCATAGCCAACCAGCTCGAAATCCTCGAAACGGAAGGCGAACAGGTCTTTGACCTCGGGATTGAGCTTCATCGTCGGCAGCGGCAGCGGCTCACGCGTCAGCTGCAGATCGGCCTGCTCCAGATGATTGGCGTACAGATGGCAATCGCCGCCGCTCCAGATGAACTCGCCCGGCTGCAGATTGCAGACCTGCGCCACCATCAGCGTCAGCAGTGCGTAACTGGCGATGTTAAAGGGCACGCCGAGGAAGATGTCTGCCGAGCGCTGGTACAGCTGGCAGCTGAGCTTGCCGTCGGCGACATAGAACTGGAACAGCGCATGACACGGCGGCAGTGCCATTTGGTCGACCAGCGCCGGGTTCCAGGCCGATACGATCAGCCGGCGGGAGTCTGGATTGCTCTTGATCATGTCAATCAGCTTGGCGATCTGGTCGACCGACTCCCCATTGGGCGCCGGCCAGTTGCGCCACTGGTAACCGTAGACCGGACCGAGTTCGCCATTCTCGTCGGCCCATTCGTCCCAGATGCGCACGCCGTTTTCCTGCAGATAGCGCACGTTGGTATCACCCTGCAGGAACCACAGCAGCTCATGAATGATGGATTTGAGGTGGCATTTCTTGGTGGTCACCAGCGGGAAACCGTCGGCCAGGTCAAAGCGCATCTGATGGCCGAACACGCTGTAAGTGCCGGTGCCGGTGCGATCGCTCTTGAAAGTGCCGTTCTCGCGCACATGGCGCATCAGGTCGAGATACTGTTTCATCGATGGGCTCGAAGCGGGCGCCGAGGCGCGGTGAAAGGAAACCTGTGAATAGTAAGAGCCGGCGCCCGGCTTGTCTTGCGCTTGGCGACAAGCCGGGCGTATGGCGTCAGGCCGACGCCTTGGCCGGCTCGTGGCGGTAGCCCCAGGCGATCATGCCGAGGCCGATCAGCACCATCGGCACGCACAATACCTGCCCCATGGTCAGCCAGCCGAAGGCCAGGTAGCCGAGTTGGGCATCGGGCACTCGTACGAATTCGACGATGAAGCGGAAGATGCCGTAGCACACCGCGAACAGCCCGGACACCGCCATGGTTGGCCTCGGCTTGCTCGAATAAATCCAGAGAATGACGAACAGCGCCACGCCTTCCAGTACGAATTGGTAGAGCTGCGAGGGGTGCCGCGCGAGTTGCTGCGGATCGGTGGGGAACACCATCGCCCAGGGCACATCCGTCGCCTTGCCCCACAACTCGGCATTGATGAAGTTGCCGATGCGTCCGGCGCCCAGGCCGATGGGTACGAACGGCGCGATGAAATCCATCAGTTCGAAGAAGCTCTTGCCGTTACGCCGCGCGAAGATCCAAGTGCACAGCAACACGCCGATCAGGCCGCCATGGAACGACATGCCGCCCTTCCAGACCTGCAGGATCAAACTCGGGTCGTTGAGGTAGGCAGCCAGATCGTAGAACAGCACGTAGCCCAGCCGCCCGCCGACGATCACGCCCATGGCGACCCAGAAGACAAGATCGGAAAGCTTGTCCTTGTTCCAGCTGGGTTCGAAGCGGTGCAACCGGCGCGACGCGAGCAGCCAGGCGCCGCCAATGCCGATCAGGTACATCAGGCCGTACCAGTGAATCTGCAGCGGTCCGAGCGAGACAGCTACTGGGTCTATCTGCGGATAAGGCAACATCCGGGTTTCCTCAGATCAAGAAGTTGATACCAACGCAAAGCAGCAACAGCGCAAACAGGCGCCTGAGCATCGGCGCCGACAGCCGATGCGCCAGCTGCGCACCGATGCGGGCGAAGAACATGCTGGTTATCGCGATACCCACCATTGCCGGCAGATAGACGAAACCGAAGCTCCATTCCGGTAGATGCGCATCCTGCCAGCCGACCACTACAAAACTCAACGCGCCGACGAGGGCGATGGGTAAACCGCAGGCCGCGGACGTCGCGACGGCTTGCTGCATCGGCACGCTGCGCCAGCTGAGGAAGGGCACTGTCAGTGAGCCCCCGCCAATCCCGAAGATCGCCGAAGCCCAGCCAACCACCACCCCCGCCAGCGTCAGCCCAGGCTTGCCGGGCACGCCACCGCTGGCCTTGGGCTGCAACGAGAAGGCCATCTGGATCGCCATGGCTATGGCGAACACGCCGATGATTTTTTGCAATATCGGCCCTTGAATCGAGGCGGCAGTAACGCTGCCCAACGCAGCGCCGAGCAGGATGCCGAAGGTCATCCACAGCACCACCGGCCATTGCACTGCGCCCTTGCGGTGGTGGGCTAGGATCGAGTTCAGCGAAGTGAAGATGATCGTCGCCAGCGATGTGCCGACGGCCAGATGGGTCAGTATCTGCGGATCGAAACCTTGCAGGGTAAAGCTGAACACCAGCACCGGGACGATGATCATCCCGCCACCAACACCGAACAGTCCGGCCAGCACACCAGCGAATCCGCCAAGCAGCAGATAAAGCACGAACTCCATCGGACCGTCCTAAAAAACAAAGCGGCATGGTAGCTGAAAAGCTGGAACAGGTTGCCGATCCGGGCTGCTTGGCTTCAAGCTTATGGCTTCAAGCTTTCAGCTGAGCAAGCCTATGTGCCTGATCGTATTCGCCTGGCGCCCGACCCATGCGCTACCGCTGATCGTCGCGGCCAACCGTGACGAGTTTCATGCGCGCCCAAGCCAGCCTCTGGGCTATTGGGACGACGCGCCGCACATCGTCGCGGGGCGCGATCTGCAGGCCGGCGGTACCTGGATGGGCGTAGGGCCTGCTGGTCGTTTCGCCGCGCTGACGAATATTCGGGCGCCTGGAACACCTCTCGGAACGCGCTCACGGGGCGAGTTGCCGGAGCGCTTTCTACTCGGCCAGCTGTCGCCAGAGGCTTATCTAATCGAGCTGGCCGGCAACCTGCAGCACTATTCCGGATTCAATCTGTTGGTAGGCGACGCGCATCAACTCTGGTATCTCAATTCGCACATCGGAATACCGGAACAGCTGTCCGCCGGCGTTTATGGATTATCCAACGCGGCATTGAACACCCCCTGGCCGAAACTGGTGCGGGCCCGCTCGGCACTACATGAATGCCTGGGAGCACCGAAAGCGGATGATCTGCTCCGGCTGTTGAGCGACGCGCAGCTTGCCGCAGACGCCGACCTGCCCAACACCGGCGTGCCGTACGAATGGGAAAAGAGGCTGTCCAGCGTGTTCATCGCCTGCGCCGATTACGGAACCCGCGCAAGCACCGCACTGCTTCGCCGCGCCGATGGCTCGGCGGAGATCATCGAGCGCCGCTTCGGCCCAGCCGGTGCGCTAGGCGAGAGCCGCATCAGTCTCCCGCCATTGCTGGGCTAGAGTCTGAAGTTCGTTCAAGAGCTGGCGAATGAATTTCGTACAAGGGCCAGGCGCCGCGACGAGTCATAGCAGGACTAAGGCGAGGCGCGGTTACGCAATCCGGCGGTAAAGGCGTCGGCAGATTAAACAGCCAAGCCCCTGATTCAGGACCTAGATCGCCGCCGACGGGTTGACCATGCGATCCAGGCCAAGGTTACGCAGGGTCAGCTGCACCGTGGCGTGAATCACCTGCGGGCTGTCCATCACCATCACCTTGGCCAGCAGCTCGCGAGCCATGGATGAACTGATCTGGCGCAGCAGCCACTTCACTTTCGGCAGGTTGGTGGCGTTCATCGACAGGCTGTCGAAACCCATCGCCAGCAGCAGGATGGCAGCACCGGGATCACCGGCCATCTCGCCACAGATGCTCACCGGCTTGCCCTCGTCGTGAGCCTCGCGAACGATGCGCTGCAACGCCTCGAGTACCGCCGGGTGCAGATAATCGTAGAGATCGGCGACGCGCGGATTGTTGCGGTCGACCGCCAGCAGATACTGCGTCAGGTCATTCGAACCCACCGAAAGAAAGTCCACCTGGCGCGCCAGCTCGCGCGTCAGATAGACCGCCGCCGGCACTTCGATCATCACGCCTATCGGCGGCATCTCGACGTCCGTGCCTTCATCCCGCACCTCGCCCCAGGCACGGTGGATCAGGTGCAGGGCTTCTTCCAGCTCGTGAGTGCCGGAAATCATCGGCAGCAGAATGCGCAGGTTGTTCAACCCGGCACTGGCCTTGAGCATCGCGCGGGTCTGCAGCAGGAAGATCTCGGGGTGATCCAGCGTGACGCGGATGCCGCGCCAGCCGAGGAAAGGATTCTCTTCTTTGATCGGGAAATACGGCAGGCTTTTGTCGCCCCCGATATCCAGGGTGCGCATGGTGACCGGCAGCGGATGGAAGGCCTCCAGCTGCTCGCGATAGATCGCCATCTGCTCCTTTTCGCTGGGGAAGCGCTCCTTGATCATGAAGGGCACTTCGGTGCGATACAGGCCGACGCCTTCGGCGCCGCGTTCTTGCGCACGCACCACGTCGGCCAGCAGACCGGTATTGACCCACAACGGAATGCGCACGCCATCGGTGGTTTCGCAGGGCAACTCGCGCAGGATGTCCAGACCTTCGGAGAGCTGGCGCTCCTGCTCGGCGAGGACGAGGTATTGTTCGCGCAGCACCTTGGCCGGGTTGGTGATGATTTCGCCGCGCGTACCGTCGATGATCAGCTCGATGCCATCGACCTTCGAATACGGCAGGTCTACCGCTCCCATCACCGTGGGAATGCCCATGGCACGCGCCAGGATGGCGACATGGGAGTTGCTCGAACCCAGCACCGACACCATGCCCGCCAGCTTGCCTTCCGGCACTTCGCCGAGCATGGCCGGGGACAGCTCCTCGCTGACCAGGATCGTTTTGTCCGGGTAGGTCAGGGTCTGCTGGCGTGCCTGCTGCAGATAGCTGAGCAGACGCCGGCCGATATCCTTGACGTCCGAGGCACGCTCGCGCAGATAGGCATCGTCCATCATCTCGAAACGTGCGACATGATCACCGACCACCTGGCGCAAGGCCCCCTGAGCCCATTGGCCGGTGCGGATGACCTTGGTTACCTCGCCGCCGAGAGCGGAGTCGTCGAGCATCATCAGGTAAACGTCGAACAGCGCGCGCTCTTCTTTGCGCATCTGCGTGGCGAGTTTCTCCGACAGCGCACGCATATCGGCGCGTACCGCCTCGAGCGCGGTTTCGAACAGTTCGAGCTCGGCCGGAACGTTATTGATCGTCTTATCCGGCACCACGTCCAGATCGGCCGGTGGCAGCACCACCACCGCTGTTCCCACGGCCGCGCCCGGCGCACCTGGAATGCCGATGAAGCGGGTTTCCTGAATGCCCTTGCCCTGCCGACCGAGGCCACGAATCGAGCCGGTCGCCTCGGCATGGGCGATGACGCCCGCAAGCTGCGCGCTCATGGTCACGAGGAAGGCTTCTTCGCCCTCGTCGAACAGGCGCCGTTCCTTCTGCTGAATGACTAGCACGCCCATCACCCGCCGATGGTGGATGATCGGCGCACCGAGGAACGAGGCGTAGCGCTCCTCTCCGGTTTCGGCGAAATAGCGGTAGCGGGGATGCTCGGAGGCGTGTTCGAGATTGAGCGGTTCCTCACGGGTACCGACCAGACCGACCAGGCCCTCGTTCGGGGCCATGCTGACCTTGCCGATGGCTTTCTTGTTCAGGCCCTCGGTGGCCATCAGGACGAAACGGCCAGACTCGGGGTCGAGCAGATAGACCGAGCAGACCTGGCTGCCCATGGCCTCACGAACTCTCAGCACGATAATGCCCAATGCCGCCTTGAGGTCCTTGGCGGCATTCACTTCCTGGACAATCTTGCGCAGCGTGCCGAGCATGCTCAGAGGCTTTCTCCCGTCAGTCCCGCGCCATCAGGCGCGGGGCGAGTTCTTTTAAGGCGCGACGATAAACCTCGCGCTTGAAGGTAACGACCTGGCCCAGTGGGTACCAGTAGCTAACCCAGCGCCAGCCATCGAATTCGGGTTTGCCGGTCAGATCCATGCGCACCCGGTCCTCGGCGCCGGTCAGGCGCAGCAGAAACCACTTCTGCTTTTGTCCTATGCACAGCGGCTGGCTATGAGTACGCACCAGGCGTTGCGGCAGACGATAACGCAGCCAGCCTCGCGTGCAGGCGAGGATCTTCACGTCCTGCTGTTCCAGCCCGACTTCTTCGTTAAGTTCGCGGTAAAGCGCCTCTTCCGGCGTCTCGCGCGGATTGATACCGCCCTGCGGAAATTGCCAGGCGTCCTGATTAATCCGCCGGGCCCACAACACCTGCCCGTCATCATTGGTCAGGATGATGCCGACATTGGGGCGAAAACCATCGGAGTCGATCACGGCATACAACCTCGCAAACGCATGTCGCGGCATTGTTCCACAAAAAGACGATAAGCAGAAAGCGCGCTGAGCATGCCGATCATCAACCGTCTCCGGGGTCCGTTCGACGCCTTGCAGGTGCCATGCGCCGGGCAATCCCGCTATGCTTCGCGTCCCTTCATCGCTCCGAGGAACGCAGCGTGCGCCTGGCTCTATTCGATCTCGACAACACCCTGCTGGCCGGTGACAGCGACCATGCCTGGGGCGAATTCCTCTGCCAGCGCAACCTGGTCGACGCTACCGATTATCGGGCCCGCAACGATGCCTTCTATCAGGATTATCTGGCCGGCGAGCTGGACGTACTGGCGTATCAGAACTTCTGCCAGGAGCTGCTGGGGCGCAGCGAGATGGCGCAGCTGGAGCAGTGGCACGGCGAGTTCATGCGCGACCATATCGAACCCATCGTGCTGGCCAAGGGCGAGGCACTGGTGCGTCAGCATCACGAGGCTGGCGATCGGGTGGTGATCATCACCGCCACCAACCGCTTCATCACCGGGCCGATCGCCAAGCGCCTGGGCGTCGATACGCTACTGGCCACCGAATGCGAGATGGCCGACGGTCGCTATACCGGTCGCCTCACCGATGTGCCCTGTTTTCAGGAAGGCAAGGTCACGCGGATCGAGCGCTGGCTGGAGGAAAACGACCAGAGCCTGGATGACGCTTACTTCTATAGCGACTCGCGCAACGACCTGCCGCTGCTCGAGCGGGTCAGCCATCCGGTTGCGGTCGATCCCGACCCGACCCTGCGTGAGATCGCGCAGCAGCGCGGCTGGGGCATCATCAGCCTGCGCTAGGCACCCTTGCCCACCATCAGGTAGAAGATCACGACGAACGAGATGAACGCCGGCCAGCCGAGGGCGAACCACCAGCGCATGTAACGGAACGCCTCGGCTGGCAACGGCATGCCGTCTCGCAGCGCCTGTTCGGCCAGCTTGTGCACGCGGATCTGCAACCACACCACCGGCAGCCAGCAGGCACCGGCCAGTACATAGAGCGCAATGCTCCACATCAGCCAGGGCTGGCTCAGGTCGAAGCCTGCAAGATGCACCAATGCCAATCCGCTGACCGGCTGGATGACCGCCGTGGTCGCGGTGAATGCCCAGTCGGCGAACACCAGATGGCGAAAGGTCACGGCGATCACCTCGACCTTCCCACTACGCCAGGCGCGCCAACTGTAGTAAGCCGACCCCAGCCCGGTGCCGAACAGCACCGTCGAGGACAAGATGTGCAGCGTCTTCAGCAACAGATACAGGCTCATCGTCGTTTCTCCGATACTGGCTCGGTCCACAGCAGCCACAAGGTAGCGACCAGCAGCACCATATTCTTGGCCACCGCGCCGAACGGATCGAACCAGTAATGTGGCAGCCATAGGCTGATGATCAGCATGTAGCCAAGCATCAATGCCAGCTGCGCACGCAGGGCGTGACGGCGCCAACACCGCAGCAGCAGGCCAACCCCGAGCGCGGCGTCGACCAGCGCACCGGCGATCACCGCGGCGGCGGCCTGCCAGCCCTGCACGCCGATCTCGGCCATGATGCGCAGTCCCCAGTCGTAGCCCGGGCCGAGGCAGACCAGCGCGGTGCCCAGCCAGATCAACACTAGCGTCGCGAGCAGCAACGGACGCAACGCCATGGCCACGCTCTGTTCGCGTCGAGGCCAGTCGATCAGCCGGCTCGCCAACGGCGCCGCTGCGCAGCCACAGATAGTTTTCATCGCATCCAACGGAGCGAGGTTGTCGCGTTGAGCCAGTATCAACGTCTGGCAATTGAGCGCGCGCCAACCCAGCCGATCACCGAGCCGTGCGCCCAAGCCGATAACCACTGCCGGCACCTGGACATAGCGCGCCGGATGCCAGCCCTGGGCGGCACGCAGCCGATCGATCAACTGCGGCAGGGTCATCGTTTCAGGGCCCACCAGCGGCACGATGCAAGGCTGCTCCGGCCACTGGCGCAGCAATCCAAGCACCGCCGCGACAAGATCATCTATATGTAGCGGCTGCGCCCGCGCCTGGGTATCGAGCAACGGAATCAGCGGCCAGGGCGAAAGACGACTCAGCCAGCCGCTGCTCGCCCCGCCCTCGCCAAGCACCAGCGATGGACGCAGCACCACGGCGGGCACTCGCAATGAGAGAAGGTAGTCGTCGGCAGCGGCCTTGCTGGCCAGAAAAGGCACATCCCGCTGCTCTCCCGCACCCAGTGCGGACAGCTGAAGAATGCGCGCGCCGTTACGTACCGCAAGATCGAACAGCGCACGTACGCCACGATCCTGCACTTCGCTAAGGTGATGCGCGTCAGCGCTGAGTACGCCGCTGGCATTGATGAGCAGATCAATACCACCCGGCCAGTCGAAATGTTCAGACTGGCTGGGCAGATTGGCGAGCTCCAGCGGCAGCCAGCGCACCCCGGGGAGTTCGGTGCCCTGCCCCGAACGCGAAGTCGCGAACAGCTGATGGCCTTCGGCATGCAACGCCCGCAGCAGATGCCGGCCAATGAAGCCCCCGGCACCCACCAGCAGGATGCGCATCAGACCGGCTTGGCCCCCATCAGGCCCATGATGGCGATCAGAATCAGCAGAATCAGGCCGGCATAGACCAGCGCAAAACGCGGAAGCGACGCTGGTGCCGGCGTATCACCCAGCCCCTGCCAGGCCCGCAGACGACCGCTGAGCAACAACCCGAGCGGCACCAGCAGCAAAAACAGCACCGAGCTGGCGAGCAACCACAGCTGACCGAGCGGAAAGCCGGCCAAATGCGCCAGCCACCAGCCGGTCACAGGCAACGACAACGCCATTACTGCAAGCAGCGGCAGCGACATCAGGCGCGTTCTTCGCAGCTTCTGCTGCAGCACGGCCGAGTCGGCACGCCGCCAGGCCTTCCACAGCATCGCGATGTGGGCAATCAGACCGAGCGTCAGAATGATCGCCAGCGCGGCGTGCACGATATTCAGCAGTTGATAATGTTCCATGGATCCTCGCGGTACGGCTGGTCAGCCGAGAAATAGCTGATAGGCCGGGTTGTCCGTCTCGTCCCAGTAGCGATAGCCGATCTTGTCCAGCGCGGCCGGCAGCAGGTGGCGCTCGTCGGCCGGCACTTGCATACCCGCCACCACGCGACCATCCGCCGCGCCGTGGTTGCGGTAATGGAACATCGAAATATTCCAGCGCCCACCCAGGTTATTGAGGAAGTTGAACAGCGCACCCGGCCGCTCCGGAAATTCGAAGCGAAACACCACCTCGTCGCTGACGCCGGACGCATGCCCGCCCACCATATGACGCGTGTGCAGCTTGGCCAGTTCATTGTCGGTGAGATCGAGCACCGGAAAGCCCTTGGCCCGCAGCCCTTCGACCAGCGCCGCGCGCGGATCGTGTTCCGGATGCGTCTGCACGCCAACGAAAATGTGCGCCTCGCGATCCTGGTGATAGCGGTAATTGAATTCGGTGATCTGACGCTTGCCGAGGGCCTCGCAGAACGCCTTGAAGCTGCCCGGCTGCTCGGGGATGGTCACGGCGATGATCGCCTCGCGCTTCTCGCCCAGCTCGGCGCGTTCGGCGACGTGCCGCAAGCGGTCGAAGTTGACGTTGGCACCCGAATCGACACCCACCAGCACCTGCTTGGTTACGCCATCGCGCTCGACGTACTTTTTGATCCCAGCCACCGCGAGGGCGCCCGCCGGCTCGGTGATCGAGCGGGTGTCATCGTAGATGTCCTTGATCGCCGCGCAAATCTCATCGGTGCTGACGGTAATCACCTCGTCGACATAATCTTTGCAAACCTCGAAGCAATGCTCGCCGATCTGGGCCACCGCGACACCATCGGCGAACAGCCCCACCTGCGACAGCACCACGCGCTCGCCCGCCGCCATCGCCTGTTGCAAGCAATTGGAATCGTCCGGTTCGACACCGATGACCTTGGTTTCCGGTCGCAGGTATTTGATGTAAGCCGCCACGCCGGCGATCAGACCGCCGCCACCCACCGGTACGAACACCGCATCGAGCGGGCCCTGATGCTGGCGGAGAATTTCCATCGCCACGGTGCCCTGTCCGGCGATCACGTGCGGATCGTCATAGGGATGGATATAGACGTAGCCCTTCTCTTCAACCAGCTTCAGCGAGTAGGCCAGCGCCTCGGGAAACGCATCGCCATGCAGCACCACTTTGCCGCCACGGGCGCGCACGCCCTGTACCTTGAGCTCCGGCGTAGTGCGCGGCATGACGATGGTCGCCTTGATCCCCAGTTCACGCGCGGCCAGCGCCAAGCCCTGAGCATGATTGCCGGCCGAGGCGGTGACCACGCCACGCGCTAGCTCTTCGGGCGACAGCTGCGCCAGCTTGTTATAGGCGCCGCGAATCTTGAAGGAATACACCGGCTGCAGATCCTCGCGCTTGAGCAGAATCTGGTTACTGAGCCGCTCGGAGAGCTGGCGTGCGGGCTGTAGCGGGGTTTCCACCGCGACGTCATAAACGCGCGAGGTGAGGATCTTTTTGACGTACTGTTCGAGCATGATGGGCATCTTGGCGGGCATTGCGGGGCCAACGAGTCTACCCCGCACAAAACCCGCCGACCACCGACAATCGGCACGCAAAACACCATTACAACCCCACCGAACAAGACCCGCCGTCACGGCCTCGCTATACTTTTGCGCCTCGCCCCTCCCGACCGGACGCATACGCCATGAACCAGGATCAACTCAAGCAGGCCGTCGCCCAGGCCGCCGTCGACCTCATCGTTCCGCAGCTCAACGACCGCAGCATCATTGGCGTCGGCACCGGCTCGACCGCCAACTTTTTTATCGACCTGCTGGCCAGACACAAGGGCTTCTTCGATGGCGCTGTGGCCAGCTCGGAGGCGACTGCCGAACGCCTGAAAGGCCACGGCATTCCGGTCTACGACCTCAACTCGGTCGCCGAGCTGGAGTTCTATGTCGACGGCGCCGATGAAGCCAACGACCACTTGGAATTGATCAAGGGCGGCGGTGCGGCCCTGACTCGCGAGAAAATCGTCGCGGCGGTGGCGCGGACCTTCATCTGCATCGCCGATGGCAGCAAGCGGGTCGAGCGCCTCGGCGAATTCCCGCTGCCGGTGGAAGTCATCCCCATGGCGCGCAGCCATGTGGCACGCGAACTGGTCAAGCTGGGCGGCGACCCGGTCTATCGTGATGGCGTCGTGACCGACAACGGCAACGTCATCCTCGACGTGCACAACCTCATGATCGGCTTCGCGCCTGATGTCGAGGCGCAGATCAACAACATCGTCGGCGTGGTCACCAACGGCTTGTTCGCCGCGCGCCCGGCGGACGTGCTGTTGCTGGGGACCAAGGATGGGGTGAAGACGATAAAGCGTTAAGTCCGCTCAGCCGCTCAAAAGAGCGGGCTAACCGCCCGTGCGAAACACGTAGAACAGGTTTGGCTCGCTGACCATATAGAGTGTGCCGTCCAGCCCCATGGCGATGCCTTCGGCCTGCGGCACATCCTTTTCCAGACCATTCTTGCTGGCACTCAGCGACAGGCTGCTGATGGGCTTGCCCGCTACGTCCAGCTCCACCACCAGACGCGATTCGTCGGACAGCGCCAGCAGGTGGCCGCTCTGCGCGTGGTATTGCAGGCTGGACAAGTCCCGCAGGAAGAGATCGGCGTCCCGCTCGCGGTTCTCACTGACGTGTACGGAGAGCGGTCGATTATCCTCGGCAAAGGGAAAACCGGTGATTTCGTAAATCCGCACCGGGTCGCGCTCCTTGGCCACGAACAAGCGATTGCCTACCACGTCATAGGCCAACCCCTCGAAGCCCTTGTTGCCGTTCCGCCCGATACCTAGCGATAACTGTTGCACGTTCGCGGCGTCGACCGATTGAGTCTGCTCGTCGACCTCGACACGCAGCAGTCGCTGCAGGCGCTCGTCGCTGACCACATAAACACCACGCGAGATATATTCGATCGCCTCCGGATCACCGAAACCCACCAGCGGAATCGCCCGCAGCAGCTCCCCTTCCAGGCTGAGTTCGAGCAGTTGCGGATTGCCGTTAGTCACCGCGATCAGGCTTTTGCGATCCGGGTCGTAGGTCAGCGCAGAAAGGTCGTCTTCGATACCCAGCACGGGCCTGGCCTGTATCACGGCACGATAGTCCGGCAGCCACAACGAAGCGACCGGGCGCTCATTGGCCTGATGCCATTGCGAGATCGTGAACCAGGCTCGCTCGAATAGTTGGTAATGCACGCCAGCCGCGACCGAAAGCAGCAGGATCAGTGCGGCGATCGCAGCCAGAAATATCTTGAGAACCCTACGCATGTTGCTACCCGACCAGACGAAAGGATCGCGATTGTGCGCCTTCATTCCTGAGCCGAACCTTAACAGGCGGGACGGTAGGTGACTTGAAATCAATGCCCGCAGTGGTGTCACCGCTTACGGCTGAAGACATAGAAGCGGTTGGGCTCGCCGACGACATAGATGTCGCCGCGCTCGTCCATGGCAACGCCTTCGGCCTGATCGATACCTTCCACCAGGCCATTGAGGCCGCCTAACAGACTGATGAAGCTACTAGGCCGCCCCTGCAGGTCGAGTTCGACCAACAGCCGAGATTCATCGGAGAGCATTAGGGTGTGACCGGTTCGAGGGTCGATGGCCACCGAGGAAATATCACGAACCAGCAGCGGCTGAGCAGGCAGCGCCTCGAGCACGCCGGCAGCGCCGTCTTCACCGGGAAATGGCAGTTCGAACAGCCCCTGCGGGTCGCGCTCTTTGGCGAGCAGCATGCGCCGGGTACGCGGGTTCCAGGCCAGCCCCTCGAAGCCCTTGTTTCCCGCGTCGTCGAAGCCCAGGTCATAAAGCGCGAGATCGTCCAGATCCAGGCTTTCAACGCCCGGAGCCAACCGGAACACCGCCACCAGCCGGCGGCGCTCGTCGACGATAGCCAATCGTCCGTCGTCCAGCGCTTCAACCGCTTCGGGATCGGAAAAGCCTGTCAGCCGGATGCGTCGCAGCACCACACCACCGGTTGTGAATTCCACCAGCTGCGGGTTCTGTCCGGTAACGGTGAACAGCGTGCCGGTCGCGGGACTCCAGGTCAGGCCCGAGGTTTCGTCTTGCTCCAGGCCGGCCAGGGTGGTTTCCAGCACCAGCTCGTAATCAGGCAGCCAGATGCTCGCCGCACGTTGCTCGGCATCCGTAGTTTGTTCCTGCCAGTAAAGCTTCAACTGATCGTCCCAGTGCAGTAGCAAGCCAGCGGTGACTATTCCGAAAACAGTGAAACCCAGCAGCAGATAAAGAGACAGGCGCAGACGGGAACGGCGTGAGGATTTGGCTGGCATGAACGGACCGACACAAGAACGAGGCGCCGGATTACAGCACGAGCCAGGAAGGTGGCGATATGGAAAATGTGGCCGGACGTTGTGCACGCATCCGGCCGGACTGGATCAGAGCACGTGGCTCTCGAAGCGAGACAACCCGACGAGCTCGAGCACCAGTTGATCGCCCTGGTTCAGCGGGCCGACGCCCGCCGGTGTGCCGGTCAGCACCACGTCGCCCGGTTGCAGGCTGAAATGCCCGGCGATGTGTTGCAGCAGCGGCAGGACGGCATTGAGCATCTGGCTGCTGCTACCGTCCTGGCGCACTTCGCCGTTGATGCTCAGGCGAATACCAATGTCGGTCAGATCCTGTACCGCATCGCCCGGCACGAACGGCGCCAGCACGCAGGCACCGTCGAAGCTTTTGGCGATCTCCCACGGGTGGCCCTTTTCCTTGAGCTTCGCCTGCACGTCGCGCAGGGTCAGGTCCAGCGCCGGAGCGAAGCCGGAGATGGCATCGCGGACCTCTTCCTCGTTGGGCTTGCGCGACAGCGGCTTGCCGATCAGCACCGCGATTTCCGCTTCGTAATGCACCGCGCCGCGGTCGCTCGGGATGCTGAAACCGCTGTCCAGCGGCACCGTGCAACTGCCAGCCTTGATGAACAGCAGTGGCTCGGTGGGCACCGGATTGTTCAGTTCCTTGGCATGCTCGGCGTAATTGCGACCGATGCAGACCACCTTGCCCAGGGGGTAATGGATCGGCGTGCCATCGGTGTACTGGTGTTTGTAGGTCATGGGAGATCCTTTTTGATCCGTAGGGCGGGTGCTACCCGCCGATGCCCTTGGCGGGTTACACCCGCCCTACTTCATACCGCGAATATCTTGCCGGGGTTCATGATGCCGTTCGGATCGAACGCCGCCTTGATCGCCTTCATATAAGCGATTTCTGCCGGCGAACGGCTGTATTCCAGGTAGTCGCGCTTGGTCATGCCGACGCCATGTTCGGCGGAAATCGAACCGTTGTACTTCTCGACCGTCTCGAATACCCACTTGTTGACCGAAGCGCACTTGTCGAAAAACTCGTCCTTGGACAGCGCTTCGGGCTTGAGGATGTTCAGGTGCAGGTTGCCGTCGCCGATGTGACCGTACCAGAGCACTTCGAAATCCGGGTAGTTGCCGGTAACGATGGCATCGATGTCGGCAAGGAAGGCCGGCACTTTGGAAACGGTGACCGAGATGTCGTTCTTGTACGGCGTCCAGTGGCTGATGGTCTCGGAGATGTACTCGCGCAGCTTCCAAAGGTTCTGCAGCTGCTGTTCGCTCTGGCTCATCACGCCGTCGAGCACCCAGCCCTCATTGACGCAATGCTCGAACGTCGCCAGCGCCTGCTCGGCGCGCGCTTCGGTGGTGGCCTCGAACTCCAGCAGCGCATAGAAGGGCGCGCGGGTCTCGAAGGGAGCCGGGATATCGCCGCGGCCGAGAATCTTGTCCAGGCACTTGTCGGAGAAGAACTCGAAGGCGGTCAGGTCCAGCTTGTCCTGGAAGGCATGCAGCACCGGCATGATCGAATCGAAGTCCGGCGTGCCCAGCACCATGGCGGTGAGGTTGGTCGGCTGGCGCTCCAGGCGCATGGTCGCCTCGACCACGAAGCCCAGCGTACCCTCGGCGCCGATGAACAGCTGACGCAGGTCATAGCCGGTGGCGTTCTTGATCAGGTCCTTGTTCAGTTCCAGCAGGTCGCCCTTGCCGGTAACGACCTTCAGCCCGGCCACCCAGTTGCGGGTCATACCGTAGCGGATCACCTTGATGCCGCCGGCGTTGGTGCCGATGTTGCCGCCGATCTGGCTGGAGCCGGCCGAAGCGAAATCCACCGGGTAGTACAGGCCCTTGTCCTCGGCAAACTGCTGCAGCTGCGCGGTGATCACGCCCGGCTGGCAGACCACGGTGCGGTCCATTTCGTCGAACGACAGGATCTGGTTCATGTAATCGAAGGAGACCACCACCTCGCCGTTGGCCGCCACGGCCGCTGCGGACAGCCCGGTGCGCCCCCCCGACGGCACCAGCGCGACCTTGCGTTCGTTGGCCCAGCGCACGATGGCCTGCACCTGCTCGATGGACTTCGGAAAAACGATGGCCGAGGGCGCCGGGGCGAAGTGCTTGGTCCAATCCTTGCCATAGGTACTAAGCGAATCGGCATCGATCAGTACCTTGCCGGGCTCGACCAGGGTCTTCAGCTCATCGATCAGGACGGCATCGGTCATCATGTGAACTCTCATTCGATTCATGGTCACCCTGAGTACGCTTCAGCTCAGGATATGGGTGTTTCGAGGGGGCCGTATGCTAGCATACGAGCCCCTTTAAGACGTGCCTCGGCAGACTTCCGACACCGCCAATACCGGGTCGGCCAGCCCTCGCTGGACACTTCAGTTATCCCTCGGCCTTAAGGTTTTAACGCAGATGAGCCAGACCTCTCTCGACAAGAGCAAGATCAAGTTCCTTCTCCTCGAAGGCGTGCACCAGAACGCTGTCGACACTCTCAAGGCCGCAGGCTACTCCAATATCGAGTACCTCAAGACCGCGCTGTCCGAGAGCGAGCTGAAGGAAAAGATCGCGGACGCCCACTTCATCGGCATCCGCTCGCGCACCCAGCTCACCGAAGAGGTCTTCGACTGCGCCAAGAAGCTGATTGCCGTTGGCTGCTTCTGCATCGGCACCAACCAGGTCGATCTCAATGCCGCCCGCGAGCGCGGTATCGCGGTGTTCAACGCACCTTATTCCAACACCCGCTCGGTGGCCGAACTGGTGCTGGCCCAGGCCATCCTGCTTCTGCGCGGCATTCCCGAGAAGAACGCCTCCTGCCATCGTGGCGGTTGGATCAAGTCGGCGGCCAACTCCTTCGAAATCCGCGGCAAGAAGCTGGGCATCATCGGTTACGGATCCATCGGCACGCAGCTGTCGGTGCTCGCCGAAAGCCTGGGCATGCAGGTGTACTTCTATGACGTGGTGACCAAGCTGCCGCTGGGCAACGCGACCCAGATCGGCTCGCTGTACGAACTGCTGGGCATGTGCGACATCGTCTCGCTGCACGTGCCGGAACTGCCCTCCACCCAGTGGATGATCGGCGAGAAGGAAATCCGCGCCATGAAGAAGGGCGGCATCCTGATCAACGCCGCGCGCGGCACCGTGGTCGAGCTGGACCACCTGGCCGCCGCGATCAAGGACGAGCACCTGATCGGCGCAGCCATTGACGTGTTCCCGGTCGAGCCCAAGTCCAACGACGAAGAATTCGAAAGCCCGCTGCGTGGCCTGGACCGCGTCATCCTCACGCCGCACATCGGTGGTTCCACCGCCGAAGCCCAGGCGAATATCGGTCTGGAAGTGGCGGAGAAGCTGGTCAAGTACAGCGACAACGGCACCTCGGTTTCCTCGGTCAACTTCCCGGAAGTCGCCCTGCCGTCGCATCCGGGCAAGCATCGCCTGCTGCACATCCACCGGAACATCCCTGGCGTGATGAGCGAGATCAACAAGGTTTTCGCCGACAACGGCATCAACATCTGCGGTCAGTTCCTGCAGACGAACGCGAAGGTCGGCTACGTCGTAATCGATGTAGACAAGGAATATTCCGATCTCGCGCTGGAGAAACTCCAGCACGTCAACGGCACCATCCGCAGCCGCGTACTGTTCTAAGCGGACAAGTCAGCGGGTGAGTAATCAGGGAGGCTTCGGCCTCCCTTTTTCATGGGCAACGTTCAGCTCGTCGGTGCGGAACCGGTGTCGGCGCCGCGGCGCTCGGGATCCGATTGGGGCCGCTGTTCGACTGGTTCGACCGGCTGTATTTGCGGCGGCGCTTCGAGCGTCGGCGGTCGCGGCAGGGATTCACTTTCATCTTGCCGCTCGATGACATCCTGCCGAGGTTCGCGATTATCCAACGGGTGTTCGCGGCTTTTCTCCGGCAGCGTCGGACCGGTGCCGGTCGCCACAGCTGTGGACGCCAACCCCAGGGTTGCTAGAAACAATGGAATACGCAGGTCCATGGCTCGCTCCTGAAAATGGCAGCTCGGCGCCTCGCGCGACAGCGGTTCAACGAAACATAGGCGTCAGCGCTGCTCAAACAAAAAAGCCCCAGCCGGAGGCCGGGGCTTTCATCTGGTTGCGGCCAAATCAGTTACCCGCACCGCCGGTACCGCCTGTGCCTGTGCCTGTGCCGGTTCCAGTTCCAGCACCGCCACCGGTGCCTGTGGTATCACCGACGCCGGTACCAGTGCCAGCGCCGGCTCCTCCGTCAGTGCCCATTCCGGTGCCGGTACCCGTACCGGTGGTCATTCCAGGACGGGTGTCATCAGTCATTGTTCCATCCATCGATTCATTCATGCTTTCGCCGCGGGTGGTGCCGTCATGATCAGCATTACCTGCTGCGAAAACAGCCGTGGACATCAAACCGGCCAGGGTCAAGGCCGCTAATTTTTTCGTTTGCATGTGCACTCTCCTTTTTTGAGGCGTTACCTCTATTCGGGCACCCGCTAGGCACAGGGGTTGCGCCGGGCGCATTACAAATTCTTTCCTGCGGCGCAAAGGTGCGAGCTAGTGCTCTCGCTGCTGGCAACCGTTCGTCAGTCACTCAATGGCGTCACCGTTGATCGACGCTGCGATAACACCATCATCAGCAAACGCAGCTCCGCGTCAGCTCAGCAATTGCGCCAAGGAGATGCCGATTCCGGCCATGCTCTCGCCCGCCACCAGTCCGGCTGCCGCGACGATGACAAACCGTTCGGCGAGACGCCCCCAGCGTGCCGCGAACAGCCAGGCCAGCAGCGCGCCAAGCGTCATCATCAGCGAAATAGAAGCCGGGATGATGAATGCCAGACCCAGCGCCGCGGAACTCGGCAGCCAGCGCAGACGCCAGGCCGGCAGCGATCCTTCCAGCGTGCCCAGCAGCACGCCGGCAAGCGCACCGCATAAAATCGCCCAGCGAATGTCGCTGCCGATTGAGCTCAATCCCGCCGTCAGCGCCTCGGCTACCGCCTTCCAGGTGGCGACGGCCGGTGCGGGCCATTCAGCCGTGATCAGCATCGTCTGCGGATCGGGGATCAGCACCTGATAGACCAACACCCCCACCAGGCTGCCCATCAGGATTCCCAGGCACTGCGCGATCGCCTGCCGCGACGGCGCCGCACCGATGGCATGGCCCACCTTGAAGTCGTTGAGCAGGTCAGTGCATTGCCCCGCCGCGCCGCCGGCGGTGTTGGCGCTCATCAGATTGATCGCCACCTGGCCGGGCGCAATCACAGCGAAGCTCAGCTGCGACAGCTGCCCGATGGCGCCGATCGGCGGGATGCCGGTGGCGCCGACCACCCGCGCCGCCACCATTGCCAGCAGCAACGCCAGGGGAATCGACAATGCAGCCATGAGCACATGGATACCGAACAGTGATATCTGCAGGACCACGACCAACCCCGCCGCCACTACCAGCCCGAGTAGCGGCAGCGCAGCCGGCCGACGTAGCCACAGGCGGCGCTCCGAATCCCGGCGCGCGCGCAGCAGACGCAGCCCGAGCGAGGTCAGCGTGGCGCAGACCATCAGGCTGACCCCCGGCCACAACAGCCACTCGATCAGCAACGCGAATTGCGGCCCGCTGGCATCCGCAGGCATCGCCACCAAGCCTTCCGCGACCAACCACGGCGCGAGCATTCCCCAGGCGATCACCGCGCCGAGCAGCAACGACAGGCCGACGCGTAACCCTATGATTCCGCCGAACCCCACCAGCAACAGCGATGGTTCCAGACTGAATGTCAGGCGCTCCAGCTGTGCACTCGGCGCCCAGCGCGGCAAGGTCCACAACAGGCTGTCCAGCAGCTTGACCGCGGCCGCCAGCGCTGCCGCCGAACCCAGCACCAGCAGACGCCGAGCCGCTTCGGCTCCATGGCTGTAGATCTGCTGCATGGTCGCCAGCGTCGCCATGCCTTCGGGAAAGCGCAGCTGTGCCTCGACGATCAGTGACGGCCGTAGATACCAGGCGACCCAGATACCGAGAAAGCTGACCGAGAACACCCAGGCCATCAGCGGCAGAGTTTCGAATTGCTGGCCGGTCATCAGGGTATAAGCAGGGATCGGCGCCACCAGGCCACTGGAGATGATCGAGGCCGCGGACGACGCGGTAGTCTGGTTGATATTGCTCTCGTGCAATGTCCAGGCGGGCCGACCCAGCATCCTCGACAGGCTCTGCCAGAAGGCGAAGCCAACCAGCAACGCGATGATCGACATGTTGAACGACCAGCCGATCTTCAATCCTGAATAGATATTCGAAGGCGTCAGCACGGCGCCTAGCAGCAAGCCGGTGAGCAATGCGCGGAGTGTGAGTTCACGTGTGGGTCCGCTCATGCCGACTCCATCCTATGGGTGATTGACTCACCTTAGTCAATTCAACCCATTGGCCGTTTCCTTAACCGTCCGTCGGGTTGTCGTCATCCGGACGCAGATGCCAGCCTAATCCCCACCTGAACGCTGAACTTCGGCATTTTCGGCCGGTCGTTTAGTAACTTTTCATCGGCAGCATAACGGCCCATACCAAGGATCGAACATGGACGACGCGGACCTCACCCACCTGGAAGCCCATCAGCCTACCGTCACCCTGCTTACCGGCAATGAGCTTTTGGGATTGTTTTTCAAGCATTTTCTCGGTGAGCAGGCCCAGCTGGACGTATCGCTTAACCGGCTCGAAGAGGTTTCCAGAGGCGCCAGCGATCTCTATCTGGTCGACGCGGGCAACAGCCAGACCGAACAACTTTCGACACTCATCGATCAGCTCGACGAGCAAACCCCCGTTGCGCTGGTGAACATCGCTGCGGAACAGGCCGAACAGCTCGTCGACAAGCACCCCGGCATTCGTGGCGTGTTCTACAGCCACGCCACGCGTGAGCACCTGCTCGATGGCATCCAGGTATTGCTCGATGGCGGCGACTGGCTACCGCGGGTCCTGACCGAGCGCCTGCTCAGCCAGTGGCGACGCATGCGCCAGATGGCCGGTAGCAAACCGTCATTGACCTTGCGCGAGCGCGAGATTCTCAGCCTGGCGGGCAAAGGGCTGTCCAATGCCGAGATAGCCGAACAGCTGTGCCTGAGCCCACATACCATCAAGAGCCATATTCACAACCTGTTGCGCAAGATTGGCGCCTCCAACCGTGCCGAGGCGGCATTCCTGTTACGTGGCCGGCTGGACTGGTCCGAGTCATGTCACGCCTGACACTCGGCCTGCTGCTGTGCTGCCTGCTCGGCCCGTTGCAGGCAGAGGAGCAGCAAGCGGCCCAAGCTAGGAGCGAGGCGGAACTGAGCGGGTTGATCATCGACAACACCATCTCCCGCTTCGGCCATGACTTTCACCGGTATCTGAGTTTCCAGCTGCAGGACGCCGAAGAGCTGGAAAACGACCTGGTCGTTCGGGAGCGCCCCTCGGCGCGCTGGGGCAGCCTGGTCTGGGTGGAATATGGGCCGCGTACCGTCTATCGCCGATTTCTACAACCGAACATGACCGAAATCGAGGCGATTGCAGAGGACGCTGCGCGGGTAATCCTTGAGGACATCAGCCGCAGCAAGCTGCAAAACCTGCTGCAGGACACCTTCGACATGGATCGGGACGAACTATGAAAGGGATTAATCCGCACCGCACGTCGCCGCTGACCCTTTTTGCACCGTTCGATGGATGTTCAGCCCCGCTCCGCCAATCAAGAATCCGAGCACTATTTCGAGGTGCCTGCATGGAACGTCTAGCGCTTGTTCGTCGCGGCTTGTTCGCCGCCCTCCTGCTGACTGCCAACATCCCCCTTCACGCCGCCGATCTGATGGACAACGCCGACTTGGCCGTCGGTTCGTTGGGCCTGAGCAATCCGACGGCGCTTGCTCCACAGCTGATCGATGGCCAGACCGCGCACGTGCTGCAGCAAGGTAGCGACAACCTGGCCGATCTCAACCAGCTCGGCGAGAGCCAGCTGTCCAGCATCGTTCAGCAAGGCAGCGACCAGCAGGCCTTCATTCTCCAGCAGGGCGAAAACCAGCTGGCCACCATCCTTCAGATCGGCCAAGGCAACATGGCTGACATCAGCCAGATCGGCAGCGACAACCAGGCCGCGATCGCCCAGGTGGGCTCCGACAACAATGCCAGCATCGAACAGCTCGGCAGCGGCCTGAGCAGTAGCGTCATTCAATACGGAAGCGGGCAGCGCGTTCAGATCGTCCAACACTAATAACAATTGAAAGGAAGCAACATGCGCTACTTGCACCCCATCGCGCTTGCCGTGCTGCTTGCGGCCGCCAGCGATCTCTACGCGGACAACAGCGCCGAGCTCGAACAGATCGGCGATACCAACAGCGCCGCTGTCGATCAGACCGGGCTGCTCAACCAGGCCGTCATCAGCCAGCACGGCAACGTCAACGACGCCAGCATCTACCAGGGTGATATCGCCGAGTCGAACCAGGCGGGTATCGAACAGCTCGGCGACGGCAACAGCGCCTCGATCTACCAGGCACTCGAAAGCCATTTCTCCACCGCGAGCGTCTATCAGCAGGGCAACGGCAACCGCGCCGAAGTCGAGCAGACCTGGCGAGTCAACGAGCTGCAGATCAGCAGCATCGGCAACGACAACTACGTCTCCGCCACCCAGACCGGCTTCGCCAATGCGCAGGCCAGCCAGATCGGCAATGGCAACTCGCTCAGCTTCGTTCAGAACGGCTCGTTCCACGGCTCGTCGCTGGCCGTCTATCAAGTCGGCGATGAGAACCTCGCCAACATCCAGCAGGACGATGGTAACGGCCTACAGCTGATACAGACCGGCACATTCAACGTCGCACAAGTCCAGCAGCTGGGCTACTTCAACGAACTCGACTTCAGCCAGAGCGGCGATGACAACCTGCTCACCGTCGAGCAGAGCGGCCGAGGGCAGAGCATCCAGGGCTCATCAGCGGGCAGCGGTAACCGCATCGATATCGCTCAGGCCTACGAAGGCAACGAAGCCGCGGTACTGCAGAACGGCACGGACAACCTCGCTTCGATCAACCAGATCACTGCCTACAGCCAGGCGGCGATTTCGCAGCTGGGCGCGTCGAACCAGGCGTTCATCATGCAGAGCGCCGAAGGCGTGAGCGCGATTATCCAGCAGACCGGCAGCGGCAACATGGCGACAATCAACCAGCAGTAGTCATCGGGCGGCAAAAACAGATAGGGCATCGTTATGTTGAGCGCCGCGCTGGCGACCTGGATATTGGCAGCCGCACCCTCCCCGGTCGACGCACAACTTGAGCTGACCCCCGATGGCAGCGGCCGCGTCAGCTTGCGGCTATGCTTCATCAGCCAACAGCCCCACCAGCTGCGCTATCAATTGGAAGTGATGTCCACCGGTACCGCCGGGACCAACCGTTCGCGACAGGCAGGCGAACTGGTCAGCGGCAGCAACCGTCAGTGCCCGCTGAGCAATCGAGTCAGCGTTTCCGAAAATGGCCGACTGGAGGCGGTGTTGAACTGGTCGATCGATGGCCAGCCGCAAGCGCCGATACAACGCAGCTACCCGACGACGGCACCTGCCAGCCCGCAACCGCAATCCACGCCGCCCGGTACCGCTCCTGGCCAAACCGAAGCACAAGTGGCATCCGCTCGCCCGATGGACGACCGTTCAGACCTGCAATAGCCGCAGCGACAAGCACGTCTCATTCGGCTTCCATTGCGGCGCACTTCGATTTCACTCTGGCAATCGTCTGCTGGCATCCATCAGCTGGGATGACTCGAATAATCTCGACTGACAGACATCGCCGGGCGCTGCCATCCATCGCCTCTCTGGAACCGCAAGCGGGCCCGTGGCTTCTACCGAGCCAATCCACTATCGCCGGCGCCGCCGGCACCAGGAGGTCCGGTGCGAATTTCCCTGAAACCCTTGCATGACCAGGTCATCGTAATAACGGGCGCGTCGAGTGGCATCGGCCTGGCCACGGCCCGCATGGCCGTCGAAAAAGGCGCTCGCGTGGTGCTGGTGGCACGCAACGAACTCGCCCTGGCGGATATCCAGCGCGACCTGAACGCGGGCGACCGGGTCCTGCATGTGATGGCCGATGTCGGTGAACGCGAGCAGCTCGAACATGTTGCCCGCCAGACCATTGAACATTTCGGCGGCTTCGATACTTGGATCAACAACGCCGGTAGCTCGGTCTGGGGGCGCTTCGACGAGGTCAGCGACGAAGACCACTATCAGGTCATGCAGACCAATTTCTGGGGCACACACTACGGGTCGTCCATCGCCGTGAAACATCTGCGCGAAAAAGGCGGAGCGTTGATAAACATCGGCAGCGTGGAGTCCGCCAATGCCCTGCCGTTTCATGCCAGCTACAGCGCTAGCAAGCATGCAATAAAGGCTATGAGCGACGTGCTGCGGGTCGAGCTGCAGAAGTCGCGCACGCCAGTGTCGGTCACTCTGGTTCGTCCTTCTTCGACAGACACCCAGTTCATGGACCACTCGAAGAACTACCTGCCCAGCGCGCCGGTGTTTCCGCCGCCGGTCTACTCGCCGGAGGTGGTCGCGCAGGCGATTCTGCATGCCGCCGAGCACCCGCAGCGCGACGTCTACATCGGTAACGCCAAGCTGCTTTCCAAGCTTGCGCAGAACGCGCCACGGCTGGCCGACTGGATCAACCGCACCTTTGTCTACGATGCCCTCCAGAGCGGGCGTCCGGATCGCCATCCACAGGGCGCGCTGCATGCCAGCGATGTCGGCCGCGCCGGCGACGGCAAGGCCAGCGGCGATTATCCGGGGATGGTGCTGACGCGCAGCCTCTACACCCGCGCCACGCAACATCCTGTCGCCACAACGGTGGCCGTGGCAGTGGGCGCAGCGGTGCTGGCCGCGATGCTAGGACGTCGCGGACGCTAGCATGTGACGGCGCGGCCCCATGCTGCGCCGTCTTGACAGTCGTTCAGCTCAGGTTCAGCCAGGGTTCAGGCGCGGTTCAGCGGCCGGCATGCAGGATGCAGGCGTCACTTTCCAACGCCTGCAAAGGAGCGACACATGAACACGCTGCATACCTTGGCCATCGCCACCAGCCTGAGCCTCTTCGCCTTGGGCGCTCAGGCCGCCGAGAACTTCGCCGGCCTCACCTGGGGCAAGAGCACGGTCAACATTGACCGCTCCAGCACCCTGAAGCAGAACATGGGTCAAGACCGCTTCGATGACATCATCAAGAACAGCGGCACCTGGGGTATCCGTGCCGGTCAGATGACCGACGAGGCGCGCTACTATGCCACCTACGAAAACGTCTCCGACGACTACGGCAGCGCACTCAAGCTGCGCCAGCAGAACCTGATCGGCAGCTACGACATGTTTCTGCCGGTCGGTGATACCACCCGCCTGTTCGGCGGTGCCAGCGCCGGTCTGACCAAGCTTGAAAACGAGTCCAGCGGCTACAGCCGTGACAGCGACATCGGTTACCTGGTCGGCTTGCAGGCCGGCGTCATCCAGGAGGTCGGCAACAACGCGTCGATTGAAGCCGGCTACCGTTATCTGCGCAGTAACGCCGGTACCGAGGTGTCCGAGCGCGGCGTCGGTAAGGTCGGCTCGATCGACCTGCACAGCAGCAAGCAGGCCTATCTCGGCGTGAATTATCACTTCTAAGCTTGCTTCAACAGGACCACGGCCGGGATCGTCCCGGCCGTTTGCATGACAGGAGCCGCAAATGAAAGTGCTGGTGGTGGAAGACGAGGCGCTGCTGCGCCACCACCTACTGACTCGCCTGAGCGAAAGCGGTCACGTGGTCGATGCGGTGGCCAATGCCGAGGAGGCGCTCTACCAGTCTCGCGAATTTAATCATGACCTGGCGGTGGTCGACCTCGGCCTGCCGGGTATCAGTGGGCTGGACCTGATCCGGCAGCTGCGCAGCAATGGCGAACGTTTTCCCATCCTCATCCTGACTGCGCGCGGCAACTGGCAGGACAAGGTCGAGGGACTCGCGGCCGGCGCCGACGATTACGTCGTCAAGCCGTTCCAGTTCGAAGAGTTGGAGGCGCGGCTCAATGCGTTATTGCGTCGTTCGTCCGGCTTCACCCAGGCCAGCATCGAGGCTGGGCCGCTGAAGCTTGACCTCAACCGCAAGCAGGCCCTGGTCAATGACGAACCACTCGCATTGACCGCCTTCGAATACCGCATTCTTGAATACCTGATGCGCCATCAGCAGCAGGTGGTGGCCAAGGAACGCCTAATGGAGCAGCTGTACCCGGACGACAACGAGCGCGATGCCAATGTCATCGAAGTGTTGGTCGGGCGTTTGCGGCGCAAGCTCGAAGCTCAGGGCGGGCTGAAGCCCATCGATACCGTTCGTGGCCTGGGATATCTCTTCACCGAGCGCTGCCGATGAGCCGGCGCTGGCGCCGCTGGCTGGTAGAGCTCCGAGCCTCGCGCAACGGTAGCTTGTCGCTGCGCCTGCGCCTCATGCTGGGCGCAACCTGCCTGGCAGTCCTGTTCATGCTGGCCCTGCTGCCGGTGCTGCAGGCCGCGTTCAGCCTCGCCTTCGAGCGCGTCATCGAAGAACGCCTGGCCGCTGACGCCAACACGCTGATCACCGCTTCGCGCATCGAAGAAGGACAGCTGATCATGCCGGATCGGCTACCGGACGAGGAGTTCGATCTGCCGGATGCCAAGCTGCTCGGCTATATCTACGACCCGCAGGGCAACCGGCTATGGCAGTCGCGTTCGGCCGAAGATGAAAGCATCGACTACCGGCCGCGCCTGCACGGCGACGTCACAGAATTCCAGCGAGTACGTGACA
This sequence comes from Pseudomonas sp. CBC3, assembly GCF_037967085.1. Taxonomy (NCBI): domain Bacteria; kingdom Pseudomonadati; phylum Pseudomonadota; class Gammaproteobacteria; order Pseudomonadales; family Pseudomonadaceae; genus Pseudomonas; species Pseudomonas sp. CBC3. Next base: position 1,280,080 of record NZ_JBANEO010000001.1, on the reverse strand, counting down.
TCGAGGGCGTTGAATACTTCGTCTACGACGTCGAGCTGCGCTTGACCAACGATGATCAGCGCCAGGCGTTCAGCTTCGTCACCATGCAACCTACCAGCGAATACCGCAGCCTTTTCGAGGAATTCCGTCAACAGCTTTACCTCTGGCTTGGCGGAGGTTTGCTGGTACTACTGACGCTGCTTTGGCTGGGCCTGACCTGGGGCTTTCGCTCGTTGAAACGCCTAAGCCATGAATTGGACCAGGTCGAGATTGGACGGCTGGATCGGCTCAGCGATAAGCACCCACGCGAATTGCTGCGTTTAACGCGATCGCTAAACCGGCTGCTCGATGGCGAACGCCGCCAGCGCGAGCAGTACCGCAACTCCCTGGGCGATCTGGCCCACAGCCTGAAAACGCCATTGACCGTGCTGCAAAGCGTGGGCGAGGTGATCAGTGCGCAACCGGACAATCGCGAGCAGGCCCGCGTCATGCACGCGCAGATCGAACGCATGAGCCAGCAGATCGGCTATCAACTCCAACGCGCGAGCCTGGGTCAGAGCGGCCTGGTGCGTCACCGGGTTGCGTTGCAGCCGCTGCTGGTGCGCCTGTGCAGCACGCTGGACAAGGTTTATCAAGACAAGCGCGTGTGGGTCGACCTCCAGATTCCACCGAACGCCACCCTGCCGCTGGAGCAAGGCGCCCTCATGGAGCTGCTCGGCAATCTGCTGGAAAACGCCTACCGGCTCTGCCTGCATCAGGTGCGCATCAGCCTGCAAGAAGAAGGCGATCGACTGTTGCTCAGCATCGAAGACGACGGCCCCGGCGTTCCGGTCGACCAGCGCGCTCGCATCGTCCGTCGCGGCGAGCGGCTGGACGCCCAGCACCCCGGCCAGGGCATCGGTCTGGCGGTGGTCAAGGACATTCTCGACAGCTACGGCGGCGAGCTCAGGCTCGATGATTCCAGCCTTGGCGGCGCTGCGTTCCGGCTGCGGTTGCCACTCGAATAAGCCGATGAAGGACATCCCGATGGCTGCCCGCTTGCCGTGGCTGCTGCTAAAGTTCGGCTTCGCCATCTACGGACGCTTCACATGTCACCGGACGACAGTAAGAAACTGGTTCGCAAGCACATAGACCTGACCTGGAACCGCGGCCACATGGCCCTGGCCGAGCAGCTGCACAGCAAGGATTTTCTCTACAAAAGCTCCTTCGTTGGCCACCCCATGGCCAGCGCCGAGTTCGCGAATATAGTCACCCAGATTCGCGCAGCCATGCCCGATCTCGAAGTGGTGATCGAGGAATGCGTCGCAGAGGGCGACAAGGTCGTCACCTGGAGCACGCTGATCGGCACCATCGAGAATCCGGCGCTCGGCTATCCGCCGAGCGACAAGGTTCTGAGCATTTCGGCCATGGCGTTCTGGACCCTGACCCCTAGCGGGCAGATTCGCAGTATCTGCACTATGTTCGACATGGAGAGCTTTCGCTCTCAGCTGGGTCTGCCGACTCGCACCTATGCTGAGAAAGCCTTGCCATGACGAATCGCCGAAACGAGCAGCAGCCTTAAACGGAAGTTGCAATTCTTACTGTAAGTGGTTGGCAAGCACTTCCGTACTTAGCGTGACTCACCACAACCAACCCAACCACAGCAAAGCCACCAGCAGCCAAGTGCTTACGGCGAGCGTGCCGGTACTCCAGATACGGTTACAGCGTCTTTCCCGCTGCCGCCAACGGGGTTGGTCAGGGTCGACATTTGGCACCCTCAGCGGTGGCCGCTGCAGCAGTCGCTTGAGCCAAAGCGAAATCACCAGCGCCGGATTCGGCAGCGCGGTCAGCCGGGCCGGCACCTTCCAACCGAATTTCAGCGCCACCCCGGCCAAGGCCATTGCCAGCAGCAACGGCCATGACGCAGCCCAGATGCCACTCGAATACAAGCCGTGCAGCATGGGTTCGCGCAAGGCAGGCCAGAGCCAGGGCAGCAGCAGTGCCAGACTGCTTAGCAAGGCCCAAGGCAGAAGTTGGGGCAAAGGGGGGCGTGAGGCCGGCGCATCACGCGCATCACGGCGCAGCAGCCACAGCGCGCGGATCAGCAACAGAGCGGTGGTCAGGCTGCCAAGGCTCAGCCAGACCAGCCAGGACTCGAACGCCCCGCCGTGCCAGACCTCCTTCAGCGCCGTCTTGACCGCGCCACCGCTGGTCAATGGCAAGCCGATGATCGCCAGCGCCGGTAATGTCAGCAGCAGCCAGCCGATACGCGGCAGGCGTCCTGCGTGGATCAAGCCTGCAGAAAGAAACAGCGCCCCCTTGGCCAACCCGTGATGCACGCCGTAGAGCATCAGGACGACCGTCAGCGCCTGCGTTTGCTGCGGATGCCGCCAGGCCAGTGCCAGAATCATCAGCAGGTAACCCATCTGACTGACCGAAGAATAAGCCAGCACCGCCTTGGCCTTGTCGCTGGTCAGCCCCAGCAGCGCTGGATAAAGAGCGCCGAAGATGCCAATGGCAAGCAGCACATCCGCCCAGTTCGACAGCAGCTGATCACCCTCCGGCAGGCAGCGCCACAGGCCGAGAAAGCCCGCCTTGAGCATCGCCCCGGAAAGCACCGCGCTGGCGGGCGCCGGTGCCGCCGGATGCGCCAGCGGCAGCCATACGTGCAGCGGCCAGAACCCGGCTTTCAGGCCGAGGCCGATCAGCAATAGCAGCAGCGTCAGGCCGTCGATGGGCAACGCTCGCCAGGCGGCAAAGGCGAAATCGCCGCCGGCGGCATGGCTGCGCAGCATCAGCGCAGCCAGCAGGGCCATCTCGCCACAGATCGCCAGTTGCAGATACAGGCGCCCAGCGCGGCGTGGGCCTGGGCCGCGCCGATGCACGATCAGCCCGTAGGCGGAAAGGCTCATGACGCTGAAGCCAAGGTAGAAACTCAACGCATCGGTGGCGATGATCAGCAACAGATTGCCGGACAGTGCCAGCGACCAGAACGTCCAGAAGTGCCGGCGTTTGGGATCGTCCCGCTGGCTGCTGCTGGCGAACACTCCGGCGCAACCCCAAAGCAATGCGGTGAAGCCCAGCCAGGCGCGGGTCAATTCGTCATCCGCACCCCAGCGCACGCCCTCCCAGAGCATCGGCAGATCCAGTGCCGGCATCGGCCAGATGACCATCGCCAACGCCGGCAAGCAACCGAGCCAAAGCCAGCCGGCTGCACGCTCGCGGAACAGCAGCAGCGAGCCGACCAGCAAGGGTGCCAGCGGGACGAGCAGCCAGAGCCCACTCATATTTCGAATTCCCTATCGACGATCAGCTGCGCCCAGCCCAGTGGGCTCAACGCGGTGCCGGCCAGCAAACCGACCAGCAACGCCAGCAGCGCGGTGAACAACGCCGGCAGCAGCAACATCCAGTGCGTCTCCCAACGCTCCTCGCGCCAGTTGTCTTCATGCCAGTCGGCCGGTTCGGCGAACCAGCCGCGCCACAACAACGGCAGAAAATAACCGGCGTTGAGCAGCGCCGAGCCCATCAGCACCAGCAATACCCAGTCCTGGCCGACTTCCAGCGCGCCCATGCCCAGCGCCCATTTGCTGACGAAACCGGCAATCGGTGGGATCCCTATCATCCCCAGCGCTCCGATGCTGAATGCAGTCATGGTCAAGGGCATGCGTCGACCAACGCCGTTCATCTCGCGGATGCGATGAATGCCCAAGGTTTCGGCAAAGTTGCCAGCGCAATAGAACAACGTGACCTTCATCAGGCCTTGGTGCACCAGATGCGCCAGCCCACCGACCGCCGCGATCGGCCCGAGCAGCGCCACGCCAAGGGTCACGTAAGACACCTGACTGATGGTCGAGTAGGCCAGGCGCTTCTTCAGTTCCTGTTGCTGCAGCGCACGCAGCGAGCCGTAGAGAATGGTCGCCGCGGCAAGCCACAGCAGCGGCCCGGCCATGTCCAGCCGGGACAGCGCCTCGGCGCCGAACACGTCGTAGACCACCCGAATGATGCCGAAGGCACCGGCCTTGACCACTGCCACCGCATGCAGCAGCGCACTGACCGGCGCCGGCGCCACCATCGCCTTCGGCAACCAGCCGTGCAGTGGAATCAGCGCCGCCTTGACTCCGAGCCCGGCGATGAGCAGGACGAAAGCCACACGCAGCGCCAGGTCCTGCTCGCCGACCTGTTCCAGTAGATACCCGCCAGGCTGGAAATCCGGCCCGCCCGCCAGGCCGTGCAGCAGCGCCACGCCCATCAGCACCAGTGCTCCGCCGCCCACGGTATAGGCCAGATAGACGCGCCCGGCACGCAGCGCCTCGGGCGTGCCGCGATGTACCACCAGCGGGAAGGTGGCCAGGGTGAGCATCTCGTAGAACAGCAGGAAGCTGACCAGATTGCCCGCCAGCGCCAGCCCCACGGTGGCGCTGACGCAGAGGCTGAAGTAGCCGAAGAAGCGCGAGCGCAGCGGCGAGTTTTCCAGATAGCCGATGGCATAAACGGTCGTCGCCATCCACAGCACCGAAGACAGCGCGACGAACAGCAGCGACAGCGCATCGCCCTGCAGCACCAAGGGCGCGCCGGGCAGGAACGGCAGGCTGAAGCGGAACTCCAGGCCGCGGCTGACGCCGTAGATCATTGCTCCTACCAACAGCAGCTTGACGCCCACGCCCAGCAGGTTGAGCGCCACACGGGTGCGCTGCTGATCCTCGCGCAACGTGAAAATGATCAGCCCCGGTAGCAATGAGCTGAGCACGATGGCCAACGGCAGCCAGCTGGTCCAGGTCATCGGCCCACCCCGCCAAGCCAGAGCAGCAGGGGTTCGCTGATCAACGCCAGGCTCAGGGCCAGCAGCGCCGGCAGCATGGCCAGCCACTGCGCGAGGCGGTCCGGCACGACGCTGGGCGGATTCGGCCGGGCACGATCGAAGCCCAGCGCCACCACACGAAATACGTAGGCAGCGGACATCAGCGTGCCCAGCAGCACGCCGAATGCCCAAGGCCAGTGCTGCGGCTGCTCGAACAGCGGCTGCAGCAACAGCCACTTGGCGAGAAAGCCACCGCTGGGCGGCAAACCGATCAGGCTGCCACCGGCCACCGCGAAGGCCGCCATCGCCACCGGCATGTTCTGGCTGGCGCCTTTCAACGCACGCACCCGACGCGTGCCGAGTACCCGCTGCAATTCGCCAGCGGCGAGAAACATCGACACCTTGGCCAGGCCATGGGCGATGACGAACAGCCACAGCGCGGCGGTCATGCGCGGTTCCTGCCAGTGCAGCAGCAGACCCAGCGCCAACAAGGCGTAACCCAGTTGCGCGACCGTCGAATAGGCCACCAGCACCTTCAAGCGCGGCGCGCGCAGAGCCGACCAGCCGCCAGACAGCAACGCCAGGATGCCCGCCGCAGCGAACAGTACGCCGGCCTGGCGACCCAGTTCGGGCGGCGCGATCTGGGTCCAGACCAGCCAGAGAATGTAGATCGGCCCCTTGACCACCAGCGCCGAGAGCAACGCGCTGACCGCCGTCGGCGCGCCGGAATGCGCCGGCGGCAGCCACAGGTGCAGCGGCCACAGCGCCGCTTTCAACATCAACCCAACACTCATCAACAGCAGCGCCAGCCGGGTGCTGGCATCCACTTCGGCCAGTTCCGCCAGCAGCAGAATGTCGAGCACACCGTAGCGGCCATACAACAGCGCGACGCCGAACAGATAGGCAAGCGATCCGGCCAGCGACAGCATCAGGTAGTTGAACGCCGGGCGGTAAGCCTTGCGCCCGGCCAGCGCCACCAGCGCAACCGCCGTGAGGCTGAGCAGTTCGAGGGTGACGTAGAGGTTGAACAGATCGGCCGACAGCCACAGCGCGACCAGCGCGGCGTGCAGCAGGCAGGATAAAGGCCAGTAATCCTCATTGCCGGTGGCGTGCGGGCTGCGCGCGGCGTAAAGCGCTACCAGCAAGTGCAGCCCAGCAGTGAAGAGCATCAGCAAGGCGGTCAGCGGCGTGAGCTGGAAGCGGATCGCCAGCGGCGTGTCCCAGCCGCCAATGTTCAGCAGCTGCGGTCCCACCTGCATGACGTGGTGCAGGGCTGCAGCCGCGGCGAGCAGGCTGGCGAAGGTGATCGCAATCACCCACAAACCCTTACGCCGCGGCTGTATCCCTAGCAGAAGCAGACCACCCAGCAGCGGCAGAGTCAGGCTCACCAGTGCAAGCGTCAGTGCCGGCGTCATCGGCGCTGCTCCCGGCCATCCTGCACCGCGCCCGCCAACCGCAAGGCAAGGGCCGTGGCGCTGACCGCCACCACCAGGCCGGTAACCACCAGCGCCACCAGCACCGGATCGCTCGGCTGGCTGCGTGTCGCCAGGGCGATCATCACCAGAAACACACCGCTACCCATCAGATTGAACGCGATGATCCGCCTCAACGCCTGGCGCAGGGTCAGCAGGCCGTGTAGCCCGAGCAACCAGAGCGCGGCGCCGACACCCATCCAGAACAGTGCGCTGCTCATGACGAATCCTCGCCTTCGCCGATGACCAACAGGCTCAGACTGGCGGCGATCGACAAGGTCGCCACGGCTTCGATCAGCAGGATGATGAGCTTGGCCGAATCGTCCGGGTAGTTCAGCCAGCCCTCACCCAGCCAGGCGGTGGTGATGGCTACGCCGATGAACAGCATCAGTCCGCCCAGTACCAGCAGCCGCAGCGGTGCGAACGACCAGCGCAACCTCGGCAGCAGAGCCGACAGGCGCAGCAGCACCACGCCCGCGGCGAGCAACGAACCCGCCTGGAAGGCCCCACCTGGCGAGCTGGCGCCGCGCCAGAGGATGTAGCCCGCCGCCAGCACCAGCAACGGTGCCAGCACCCGTGCCCAGGCACGCAAAAGCGGCCAGGGTTCAGCCAGATCGAGGCGGCGCGGGCCGAGCTGTCGTGCACCGAGCAGCGCCAGCAGCAGCACCGCCAGTTCGAGAAGCGTGTCCCAGGCCCGCACGTTCAGCAGCACCGCCGTCACCGGATGGCTGACACCGGTGCGCGGCATCACCCGGTCAAGCTCATCGGGCAGCGTTGGCGTGCCATCGGCCAGCGGGGCGAGGCCTTGCAGCAGCATGAACAGCAAAGGCAACACCACCAACGCTGCCGCCAGCCGCTGACGGGTCGGGGTAATGTCCGGCAATTCTTGGCGACCCGGCTGACGTGCCAGCGCGGCAAACAGCAATACGCCGGACAGCCCGGCGCCGATGGCAGCCTCGGCCAGCGCGAGATCCGCCGCGCCCAGGCGTGCCCAGATCACCGCCATTACCATGCCGAAGGCAACGAACAGCAGCACGCTGGCATAGAGGTTGCGCCCGTGCAGCGCGCCCAGGGCGAGCGCGAGCAACAGCAGACCCAGCGTGCCGTCGAACAGCCAGTCAGTCATCGTCCGGATCCTCGCTGGCCTGGCGTGCCAGCAACTGGCAGGCGGTGGCGCTGGAAGCCATCAACAGCAGCCAGATCAGCAGCATCTGCCCCACTTCGAGCAGACTCTCGGCGCGGACCGACAAGCCGGCGACCACCAGCCCGAGACCGAGGGTATCGGCCTTGGTGAGGGCGTGCAGCCGGCTGACCGCGTCGGGAAAGCGCAGCAGGCCGATGCTGCCGGCGGCAAAGAACAGCAGACCGCCGAGCAATAGCGCCCAGCTCAAGACGTCGAGCAAAAGATCAATCATGGTGGCTTTGCCGCAACAGTTGCACCAGCGCGGCACTGGCGACCGCCGCCAGCAAACCCAGCAGCAGCGCCACGTCACGCAGCGCGGGCTGTTCCTGCCACTGCGCCATGACCAGCAGCAACGCCGTGCCGGCGGTGCCGAACAACTGGATCGCCAGCAGCCGGTCCACCCGTTTCGGCCCCAGCACGACGCGCACCAGGCCGACCGCGATGGTCAGCAGCAACAGCGCCGAATAAACCGCCATCAATGCTCGCCCCGCGCCGGGAGCAGCCGGGTCAGCCGCGCCTCCAGCTCGATCAGCGTCGCTTCCCACGGTTGTCGCTCATCCAGCACGTGTATGCGCATGCAGTCGGCATCGATTCGCGACGCCAGCGTGCCCGGCAGCAATCCGACCAGCGCCGACAGCAGCAGCCGTATCCGCGGCGATTCGCAGCGCAGGCGGTAATCGACCCACGCCGGCTGCAGCGACCGCCCTGGATGCAGCGCGCGCAGCGCCACGTCCCAGGCACCCAGCGTCATGTGTTTGAGGGCGAACCAGACAAAGCCCGGCAGGCTTACCAGCGAGGGTTGCCATGACCGCAGACCCAGCCAGAGCGACAGCCCAACGGCGAGCAGCACGCTCGGCACGCCGATGGCCCAACCGTTGCCGTCAGCGAACAGCGCCCAGATCGCGGTATAGAGCAGCGTCCAACCCAGCCCATCGATCCAGCGGCGGCGCGATCCAGTTTCTCTGCTCACAAGGTCTCCTTTCGGATGATCGAAGTGTCGATCCGAAATCCTCCATGGCGTTCCGTCGCGCTGGCGGTGGGCTTGTTTCCTGGCATTGCACAGTGAATGAGCGCTCGAGCGCCGGGCGCTCACTCCGCTGCCCGACACGGCATTCGCAGTGACTGGCCCGGTTCGAGCTGCTCGCGACCCGCCGCGTGATGCACGGTTACCGACCGGTCGTTGGCGCTGTCAGCCGTCACCGTCAGCCAGCCATCGTCCAGCTGCAGATGCAGGCGCGCCTGACGGTAGACCAGCGACAGCGCCACGTGCCGCAGCTCAGCTGGAGGCATGGGGAAAACATGCAGGCCATCGAGCTCTGGCCGCACGCCAAGGTAACGGCGCTGCAGCACATCCAGCGACCCGGACATGGCGCCCAGATGCACGCCTTCCTGCGTACCTTCATCGCCCGGCGTACACAGGTCGACATCCAGGGTTTGCTGAAAATAGGCCCATGACGCCTCGCTATCGACCTCGGCCAAAGCGCCGGCGCAACTGACGTTCGACAGGCTAGACTCGTGTGTCAGGCGCGCCAGGTGGTAGGCCAGCGTGCGATGCAGGGCGTCCTCGTCGTGCCGATAGCCGAGCCATTGAAACAGCGCCTGATATTGGTGTTGCGGCAACAAATGATGCGCCATCAGCACATCCGCCTGCTTGGTCAGCTGGTAGCGATCACAGCTGTCGTGTCGCGCTTCGAGCATCCAGTCCAGCCGCGGACGATCACCGTGCAGCCACTCCTGCGGAGGCGGTTCGAGCTTTTCGAACCCCTCGAACTGGCTGAGCACGTCGTCCTCCACGAAGGGGAGATAGATGCGCCGGCTGATCTGCTCCCAGCCTTCCACCTCATCCGCTTCGAGTTGCAGCCTGTTACGCAGCGCATCGGCCTTGTCATTGGGGAGCAATTCGAGCACCTGTCGTGCGCGACACAGCGTCCAGACCGCCATGAGATTGGTATAGGCGTTGTCATCCAAGCCGGGCTGCGCCGCGCCGGGATAGCCGTTGTGATACTCGTCTGGGCCGATGACGCCACAGATCAGATAGCGCTGCCGAGACTCGTCGAAGCGCGCCAGGCTGGCCCAAAAGCGCGCCACTTCGATGATCAGCTCGCCCACTTGCCCAGCCAGCAGCGCCTCGTCACCGGTCGCGAGATAAAGCTGCCATGCATCGAACGCAACCGCCGAGCCGATATGGCGTTGCAGGTGGGTGTGATCGGGCATCCAGCGACCCGACATTGGGTTGAATTGCCAAGGAGGGGTTTCCTCCTCGCCACTGTCGGCACTGCGCCAGGGAAACATGGCGCCGCGCAAACCGGCGCGCCGCGCCCGTTCACGGGCCGTATCCAGGCGTCGATGGCGATAGTCGACCAGGTTGCGCGCCAGCTCGGGGAAATGCGTGACGAGAAACGGAAAGGCGAACAACTCGTCCCAGAACACCTGACCGTAGTAACCCTCCATCCAGCCACGCGGGGGAAAGCCGAGATCCTTGCCGACACTGTTCGCCGACACCGTTTGCAGCAGATGAAAGGCATGAAAGCGCAGCGCCAACTGCAGCTGGGCGTCATCCGACGCGACCGGCATGCGCCGCCAGAGCTGTGCCCAGGCATCGCAGTGTGCGCGTTGCAGGTCGTCGAAATCAGCCTGTGGCAGCTGCTGGAGCACTTGCTCGCACGCTTGGCCATCGTCGGCTGGCCGCTCGTCATCGACCTGCACCAACACCCGCTTTTCGATGACCAGCCGCCCATCCGCCGGCACTTTGCATTCAGTCTGTTGAATGAGCCGCTGTTCGACCTGCTGGCCACGCCAGCGCAGACCCAGCCCCGGCGTCCGGATGCCCACGGCCATCGCCAGGCGGCGACGATCATTGTTAACCCTGGCGCTCAGCGCCGCGCGCCCCTGCTCGTCGTGCTGGATGTCCAGCGCGCCGAGACGTTGCCCTTCGTAGGCGTCATTGCGGGGAATCGCAGCATTGGTCACGCCGCCATCGAGGGTCGCGCGAAGCCGGATGCGAGCGACGTCTCGCGGTACCTTGAGCTCCCAACGCAGCACCGCCAACTGTGGGGAGGCCATGCTGACGAAGCGCGTCTCGTGCAGCTGCACTTCATGCCCGGCCATGACGAAATCAAGCTCGCGTTCGAGCAGACCGCTGTCCAGCGTCAGGCACTGGCGATACCCGCGCAGCTCGACCCCGTCGAGGCTGTACCAGTCGCCGCCGTCGTCCAGCGCGAAGCTCAGACCGAACGGGTCGGGCAGATTGACCAGCGCGGCCATCCGCACCGCGCTGCCATTGACCTCACGCGGCGCATCGTCGTACCAGCCGGCACGGTACAGGCCGGCGTAATGGTCACCGCCGCCAGCCGAATGCAGGGCAGCTGCCTCCGGCGCACAGACACGGCAGGCCAACAGGCCATTGCCCAGTGCTAGCAGCGCCTCACGCCGGCGCTCGTCATCCGGGTCGTAGCTATCGAAAACCACTTGGCTCGGAACGTTCGACTCAGTCATGCAACACCCTCGCAGCACTCAAAAGCTGCTGCACCATCGCGGCGACCTGTTCACGATCGGGATACGCCGGCTGCGAGCCATAGGCGGTGACGGCCAAGTTGGCCGCAGCCACGCCCCAGGCAGCGGCTTCGCGTGGCGCCCGACCTTCCAGCAGCGCGATGGCGAAGACGCCGGTAAAGGCATCGCCGGCGCCTGTGGTATCGACCGGCTCCACCTGCCCCGGCGGAACATGTGAAACGTCCTCACCGCAGGCCAGGACACAACCGCCATCACTCAGTTTGATGCAGACGATCTCCGTACCGGCCCGCTGCAACTCACGCGCGGCATCGGCAGCGGCCTCGATGTTGTCGATCGGATGCCCGACCAGCGCTTCGGCCTCGTCGGCGTTCGGCGTGATCGCGCGCAGCATGGGCAGCATGTTGCGCTCCAGGCGATCCGGAAACGAGGGGTCGAGCACCACCGGAATATCCTGGCGCGCCGCGCTCTCGATGGCGCGGCGTACGACCCAAGCGGGAATTTCGTAATCGAGCACCAGAACGGCCGGGGTTTGGCATTCCTCGATACGTGTATAGGTGGCGTCGGCGGCCGCCTGGTCCCAGCAGTCGTTGGCATTGGATGCCAGCACGATGTGCTTCTTTGCATCCGGCGGGACCATGATCATCGAAACGCCAGTTGCCTGACCCGCCACGCGACCGACGCCGTCGACCTCTACCCCAGACTCGCGCAACGGCCCGAGCGCCTGCTCGGCCAGATCGTCGTCACCCACCTGCCCAAGCAAGATACTGCGATGGCCGAAGCGTGCAGCGAGGTAGGCGGTATTGCTGGCCTTGCCGCCGGACAGGCGACACAGATCATGGGCCAGCAGGGTCTCGCGACCGCCGGGCGGTTCGTCGACCCGCACCTGAAAATCGGCATTGATGCTGCCCAGGGACAACAGCGTTAGGCGCTCCATGAACATGCTCCGGTGGTTCAAGCTCGTCCTTTAACGGACCTGAACGGCTGGCCAGGGTTCGCGTTTCGCTACCTCATCGGTCAGCTCTGATCCATCGTGGGAAGCGCCCGCCCCGCTTCTTTCGCACTTCAATGCGCAGGGGGCTCCTGCCGATGCGGGGCAATCGCCGGGAACCCATTGGCGCCGCGGCCGCTCGAACCTCAATCGCCAACACTGGCGCAGCGCCAAGGCATCCATGCCGGGGCTTGCTGGCGATACCGAACACCGCACCCGTTAGGGTGTTCAAGTTACTGTCGGGCAACAGCCCAAGCCTGCGTGATGCCTGTATCGGCACGCGTGCGAGGAGCCTTCGAATGAGTGCGATTGCGTTGATGATTGTGGGGCTGGCGGCGATGTCGCTGGGGTATCTGTTCTACTCGAAGTTCATCGCCGAGAAGATCTACCGCCTCGATCCGAACTACCGCACCCCGGCCCATACCATGCGCGACGGTGTGGATTATGTGCCGACCAACCGGTTCGTACTCTGGGGGCACCACTTCACCTCGGTGGCGGGCGCGGCGCCCATTGTCGGCCCGGCCATTGCAGTGATCTGGGGCTGGGTTCCGGCGTTCCTCTGGGTGGTGCTGGGCACCATCTTCTTCGCCGGCATCCATGACTTCGGCGCGCTCTGGGCCAGCGCCCGCAACCGGGGCCAATCGGTGGGCATGCTCAGTGGGCGGCTGATCGGTTCGCGTGGCCGCAGTCTGTTTCTGGTCGTGATCTTCCTTGTCTTGCTGATGGTCAACGGCGCCTTTGCCGCGGTGATCTCCAACCTGCTGGTGTCGACGCCGACTTCGGTAATTCCGGTGTGGGGCGCCATACTCGTCGCGCTGGTAATCGGCCAGCTCATCTACCGCTACAACGTCAAATTGCTGTGGCCCTCCCTGGGCGGCGTGATCGTGCTTTACCTGCTGATCCTGCTGGGCAACGCCTACCCGATCAGCCTGCCGGATACGGTACTGGGCCTGAGTGCCAAGTCGTTCTGGATTCTGCTGCTGTTCGCCTACGCGGCCATCGCCTCGCTGCTACCGGTGTGGGTGCTGCTGCAACCGCGTGATTACATCAACGGCCTGCAACTGTTCGTCGGTCTCGGCTTGCTCTATCTGGCGGTGCTGTTTGGTGCGCCAGATTTGGTTGCGCCGGCGTACAACACCGAATTACCTGCCGATAGTCCGAGCATCGTGCCGCTGCTGTTCGTGACCATCGCCTGCGGAGCGATCTCTGGCTTCCACGGGCTGGTGGCGTCTGGCACGACATCCAAGCAGCTGGACAAGGAAACCGACGCCCGCTTCGTCGGCTATTTCGGCGCGGTGGGTGAAGGCATGCTCTCGCTGGCGGCGATCATCTGCTGCACTGCCGGTTTCGCTACGCTGCTCGACTGGCAACAGGTCTACACCGCCTTCGGCCAGGGCGGCGTGAATGCCTTCGTCCAGGGCGGCGGCACGCTGCTCGCCAACGGCCTCGGTCTGCCGGCGGACCTCGGCGCCACTATTCTTGCGGTAATGGCGATTCTCTTCGCCGGCACCACCATGGACACCGGCCTGCGCCTGCAACGCTTCGTGATTCAGGAAGCCGGCGAGCTGGCCGGCATGAAGGTGAACACTCTGGTCGGCACGCTGATCGCAGTCGGTGTGTGCATGGCCCTGGCCTTTGGCGCTGGCTCCGAGGGCAGCGGCGGCATGGCGATCTGGCCGCTGTTCGGCACCACCAATCAGCTGCTGGCGGGATTGACGCTGTCGATCATCACCGTGCTGCTGATCAAGCAAGGTCGTCCGGCGATGTACACCCTGGTGCCGCTGGTGTTCCTGCTGGCGATGTCGATCTACGCGCTGCTGGTGCAGATGGGCCAGTTCTACCGCGCCGAGAACTGGTTGCTGCTGGGCATGGACGTGGTGATTCTGATCGCCGCGCTGTGGGTCACCCTTGAAGCGATCATCGCCATGCGCAAGGGCCGCGATCCGGCTGCCGAGATGACCACCGACGAGCCGCTGCCGTGACGCAGCGACCGTTCTTCCAGCGTTTGTCGGACGGCCTGCAGGAATTCTACGTCGCGCCCTACCGGCGCACCTTCGCCCGCGCCCGGCGCGACGAGGACGACCTGTTCATGCTGCTGGTGTTTTCCGAGGCGCTGGGCGTACCCAACCCCGCCGCCTGGTACACCCTGGAGCTGATGCCGGAACTCTATGAACGCTTCCATGACTGGCATCGCCGCATGGGCATGGAGCACTCACCGCTGGATCACATCGGATGCTGCTAGCACTGGCCGCACGGAGCCGGGCGCTGTTCATCGGCGGCAAAGGCGGCGTCGGCAAGACCACCGTCGCCGCCGCCACGGCATTGCAACAGGCGCGTGCCGGACGCCGTGTGCTGCTGGTCTCCACCGATCCGGCGCACAACCTCGGTCATCTCTGGAACCGTTCGATCGGCTCGAATACCGTGCGTCTGGCGGCCGGTCTCGATGGCGTGGAGCTCGACCCTGATCAAACGGTGCGGCAACACCTGGACGAGGTCGGCAGCGCCTTGCGCCGGTTGATGCCACCGCACCTGGCCGGCGAAGTCGACAAGCACATGTCGCTCTCTCGCGATGCACCCGGCATGCACGAAGCGGCGCTGCTCGAACGTATCGCAGACACCATTATCCAGGGCATGGACGACTACGACCTGCTGGTCTTCGACACCGCGCCATCCGGCCATACTTCGCGACTCATGGCGCTGCCGGAAATGATGACGGCCTGGACCGAAGGGTTGTTGCAACGTCAGGAGCGCAGCAAGCGCTTCGGCGATGTGTTGCGAAATCTTGGCAAGGACGACGGTGGTTTAGGCGAAAGCATCCTCGGCCGCGAAACCAGCTACGGCAACGACCGCCAGCAACGCGTGCGACAGCTGCTCTACCGACGCCGCGAGCGCTTCAGCCAACTGCGTGACGTGATACAGGACCGCCAGCGTTGCGCGTTCGTCATCGTCCTCGCCGCCGAGCGGCTGCCGGTACTGGAAACCATCGAATTGCAGGCCCAGCTGCAGCGCAGCGGCATCGAAGTGGCCGGGCTGGTGGTGAATAAACGATCGCCTGTCGAGGCCGGCGCCTTTCTCGCCGAGCGACACGCGCAAGAACAGCGTCATTTGGACACGCTGCAACAGGCCCTACCGAACCTTCCGCTGCAGCAATTGCCCCTGCTGGCCGAAGACGTGGTCGGCGAAACCGCGCTCGAGGCATTTGGAGAGCGGCTGCAGTAGAACGCTGCCGCCTGCCATTGGGATAGGGCACTTTTGGTGGGCGCGATCATGGCCAGCGTGTCGACATCACTGCGTGGCTGGCGAAAATATATACCGCCCGGAAAGGACCGGCTTGCTTTTTAACGCCAGCGCCGGCGCCAACAGAAGTCACTAAACAGCACGTTAGCCTTGAGATCCAGCTCGCTGGGCGCCCTTCAGCTGACTGGCGATTATTCGCGTGCGAGTTACGCAGGTAATGGCAGAACCAGCCGCGATAACGACCAGCGCGAGAAGCAGGCAATGATGTGTGGAGAACAAGATGGTTTCTGGAATATTAAGCACCAGCCCAGCCGTCATGACCGCCATGCGATGCTGCTTCGCCATGGGCCCAGCGAAGGTTTGCTTGAGCCCTATGGCTCCGCCAAACACCCGCACATAAGCAGTCAAGGCAGCGGCAAGCGCGGCGAACCAGCCGAGAGGCTGACAGGCTACCGCATATCCCAGCGCCACGATCAACACACTGTCTGCGATGCGATCCGGAAATTCGTTATACAAGCTGCCAAGGGCTGAGTGTTTCCCGCCCTCAATAGCCACCATACCGTCGAGCAGGTTGCAAACCAGCCTCAGCTGGATGAATACGACCGCGACAAGAGAGCCGAAAACGCCTGTGGAAGCCGCCAGACATGCAGCTGCCACAACCGCGAATCCGATACTTGCAACTGAAATCTGATTAGGTGAGATGTTATGGGTGATTAAAAGCGTGGCAAGTTTCGTTGCCCAACGCTGAGATCGCGATTTGATGGGCCTGCGGTTGTCTTGCATTAGGCGCTCCCTACCTATTGTTTGTCCGAGTTAAAACTGGAAATCCCGCTATCTAACCTTTATCGCGCTCAATACGGCGTGACCCGCCGTTGGGCCTGCATCTTGTCTGCAGCGGCTTGGTCGGCATTAGGAACGATCGATGCGGAGTGTTCAAGCGCAGCGGTCACAACGCTCGCGGTTGGCTGGCTGTCGTTGCCCGCTGATCGGCACCGCGAAAAGATCCGTACAAAAACATTGCTGCCGTTTGTCTGGCGCCATTAAAGTGCCACTTATGCGCGCCGCTAAACCGCTATGCCCCAGCAATTCGAGCGTTCGCTGCGGCCATTAATACCGAAGACTGCCAAGCCTTAGCCGAACGCTGCAGGTGCAGACCCGGCGCTGCCATAGCGGGATGGAGCAATGAAATGAATAAAGCAACTCTGATGTCATCGTCGCAACTGCGACGGCTCTGCGGCGCGACTCTCGTAGCTGCGAGCCTTTTATTCCCCTCCACCGCCCCGCAAGCCGAGACCTTGAATCTGCTGAACTGGGAGGATTTTCTCAGCGAGGCGGTGATCGAGCGCTGGCAGGCCGAGACCGGCGTGCAGATCCATCAGGTCTACTTCGACAGCGGCGACAAGCGCGACCAAGTGCTCGCCGAGCCGGATCATCGGATCGACATCGCGCTGACCGAGCTGATCAGCGCCAACCGCTTCGGCGAACGCGGGCTGCTAGAGCCGATCGATGAGAAGGCGCTGCCCAATCTGAAGCACACGCCGCAACGCTGGCGCGACCACTGCGGACCCCACGCGATCCCCTATCTCTGGGGCACGCTCGGCATCGCCTATCGTTCCGACCGCCTGCCCGTCGCGCCCCGCTCCTGGGCCGACTTGCTGCAACCGGCCGAACGCGACGCGCCGCACATCATCATGATGGAGGACCACGAAGACATCCTCGCCGGCCCGCTGCTTTACCAGCAGCGCTCGATCAACACCTCAAGCATCGACGAATTGAAAGCCGCCTACGAGCTGCTGATGGCGCAGTCCCACGCCGTGCTGACCTATGAATACGTGATCACATCGCTACGCAGCCAGCGCTACCTCGACAAGGCCGACATGGCGCTGACCTACAGCGGCGATCAGCAGGTGCTCAACGCCATCGAAGGCGTCGAAGGCGAACCCTGGCACTACGTGGTTCCAGAGGAAGGCACACTGCTTTGGGTCGATTGCCTGTCTGTGCCGGTCAACAGCCAGCAGAAGGCGCTGGCCTACCGCTTCCTGAGTTTTATCAATACCCCCGAAATCGCGGCCCTGAATGCCGCCGAGCTGGGTGTCGCCACGGCCAACACTGCGGCCATCGCGCTGCTGCCGGATGAGATCCGCCAGGATCGAAGCATCTACCCACCCGAGGCGGTGCTGCAGAACAGCCAGGTCTATGAGCCACGTCCGCTGGATGCGACGCAGACACGGCGGCGCATCATCAACGCACTGATCAACGCCCATGACGCTCGGTAAACGCACGCTGCTGGTGATCTTCCCGGTCATCCTGATCATCCAGCTGCTGGCTGCAACGACCGCTTACCTGACCCAGCGCGCTTCGCTGGTGGGCCTCGAACAGGCGCGTCTGGCGCAGCAGCTGCTAGCGCTCAAATCCGCTTATCTGGACTACGAGGCGTTCAACCGCAGCATGCTCCACTCGATCGCCAACAGCGAAGCGTTGCTGCTGTTCCTGCGTGAGTCGAACACCGCCTACCGTAACGAAACGCTGGGGCTGCGCATCCAGCAGAGCATTCGCTCGCTATCGACGACCCGCATGTCGTTCGTGTCCTTCGCCATCGTCCAGCCTGGCGGTGAGGTGGCCTACTATCACGAAAGCAGCCTGTCGCCGTTCGCGACCATGAGCGCCACGCAGCAACAGGTCGTCCGCGAGGCTAAGCAGACTCCGCATACCGGCCAGATGACCTATATAGATACAGCCGAGGGCGGCCTGCTGCTGGATACCGACTTCATCCTGCCGGCTGCGGGTAGCCGCCCTTTGCCTAGCCAGCGAGCGGAAGCCTTTGCCCTGCAACTGGCGGTGCGCCCTGAAAGCTTCATCAGCCTCAAGCGCAGCCTGGAGGCCGAATACGGTGCGGCGGTGGAGATTGCACCCAAGCTCAAACCGGCGCCACGGGGGCTATCGGCCGATATCGAGCTGTCACGCTCGCTGTCCGCACGCCTGACGCCGTCACCTGACTACATTGCCGCGCGCCTGCAAACGCTGGGATTGGCATTTCTGTTTGGCGTCGTGCTGATCTGCCTGATCTCCGTCGGCCTGTTGCTGGTGTTGATCCATCACTATGTCACCGGTCCGATCAGCTGGCTCGACCAGCAGCTCACCGAGCTGCTGCAGGGCAAGCGCCACGCGTTGGACGAACCCAGCGATGGCGGCGAGATCGGTCGCCTGACGCTGAATATGAAAACCCTGCACGAGCGCAACACGGCCGCGCTGCAGCGTATTCAGGAAATCTCCTGGACCGACAGCCTGACCCATATCAGCAACCGCGCCCATTTCGGCCTGCTGGCCACAGCCATGTATGACCAGTGCGCACGCGGCGGACGACAACTGGCGCTGCTGTTTCTCGATCTGGACAACTTCAAACAGGTGAACGACCAGCACGGCCACGATGCCGGCGATACGCTGCTGCGCGTCTTCGCCAAACGCATGCAAGGCGTGCTCGAGCGCCACCGCCAGGCCCACCCTGACGCCGAGACCGCGCTCGCCCGGCTCTCCGGCGACGAGTTCGCCATCCTGCTGCTGACCGGTACCGAGTACGACAGCTTGCCGGAGCTTACCGATGCCTTGCTGGATCTGTGCCGCAGCGGCTTCCGTTTCGAGGACCGTCTCTACCCGGTCGGTGTCAGCATCGGCACGGCCCGCTACCCCGCCGACGCCGATTCCATCACGCAACTGCTGACCCGCGCCGACACGGCGATGTATCAGGCCAAGGCCGAAGGCAAGAATGTCGCGGTGGCCTTCTCGGCCCAGCTGGAGCAACGCAACCAGCGCATCCGGCTGGTCGAGGAACAGCTGCGCCTGCTCGATGGCGATGAACAGTTGCGCCTGGTTTACATGCCGGCGGTGGAACGCGACGGCAGCGTGGTCAGCTGTGAGGTGCTGCTGCGCTGGCATTCGCCCTTGCTCGGCACGGTTTCACCGGGCGAGTTCATTCCCATCGCCGAGCGCGCCGGGTTGTTCCCGAAGATCGACAGCTGGGTGATCGACAGAGCCCTGGCCGGCTATCCGGAGCTGGTCCGGCTGTTCGGCGAAGGCATGATTCTGGCGATCAACGTCTCGTCGGCGCAGCTGACCGACGATCACATCTGCCGCTACCTGATCGAACGCGCCGCGCATCATGGCGTCGCGCCCGGCAACATCGAGATCGAGCTGACCGAAACCTACGCCGCCGAACTGAGCAGCAACACCATGGAGGTGGTGCGGGCAATCCGCGCGGCGGGCTTCCGCGTGGCCATCGACGATTTCGGCGTCGGCTACACCTCGATCCAGCAGTTGCTCGAGTACCCGGCCGACACCATCAAACTGGACATGGCCATCGTGCAGCGCCTGACGCAACCGGAACTACGGGAAAGCCTGACCGCGCTCATTGCCTTCTGCCAAGCGCAGGGCAAGCGGGTCAATGCCGAGGGCGTGGACACCATGGAAAAGCAGTCCGCACTGCTGCAGGCCGGCTGCGATCTGTTCCAGGGCTATCTGATATCGCCGCCACGTTCGGTAGCCGCGCTGGAGGAATGGGTGGCGATACGCAACCGTTCGCAGCATGAGCTGCGCGTCGAACAGTTGCACGGCCAGGCGATGCCGCACGACGCTGAACAGGCCGTAGCAAATCGGAACTGATGCACCACGACGGCTCAGGTTGAAGCCCTTGCTCCCGGCGCGTGCTGGCGCTGGCGCCGGGACGGCACCGGCCGTATGGTGTTCCTCAGGAGCGTGGCTCACATTGCGCGCTACTTGCCAACTCACAGGGCTTTAGCGAATGCGTTGTGATTCATTGCGGGCCTTTGCCCTTTTCGTTCTGCTGGCAGGCTGCTGTGGCTTGGCTACGGCTGATGTCACGCCAACGCAAATCGCCCAGAACGTTCATGAATTGCAGGTAGGTGCCGTCGAATATGTCGTCGGCCACAGCGAGGCGGACTTCGAAACCGCCCATGTTGCGGCCTGGGACTGGCAGCCGCTGCAACGACCCAACCTGAAAAAGCAGCCGCAGGGCGTATGGCTGCGCTTCATGCTGCACAACACGACCGCACCGCCCGGTACCTGGTATCTCAGCCTGAAATGGCCGGTACTGGACGAGGTGCGCGTACGCCTGTTCTATCCGACCCGCAACCAATGGGGTCCGCCAATGCGGGCCGGGGACACCGTGCCGATGCGCGAGCGGCCCCAGGCCGACCACAACTTCGTCTACCCATTCGAACTGCGCGCCGAAGAAACGGCCGTGGTTTATCTGCATGTGCGGGCAGGCGAACTGATCGTCCTGCCGTTGGCCATCGCTGATGAGACGGGCTTCATTGCCGCGAAGATCGCCGACGTTGCGATGACCAGTCTGTTCTTCGGCGGCATGTTAGTGATCCTGCTGTACAACTGCAGCCTGTTCCTATTCACCCGGGACATCAGCTACCTGCTCTACGTCACCTATCTGCTCAGCGCACTGTTCTACGTGCTGAGCATCACGGGCTTCGGCCAGCTCTTTCTGTGGCCGAACACGTCGGCGTTTTCTAACCGGTTCTATGGCCTTTCAGCGGCGTTGAGTTTCTTCACGCCGCTGCTTTTCGCCACTCGCTTTCTCGACATCAGGCGCTACGGCGGCTGGGTCTGGCACGTAACGCTATTCCTCATCGGCTATTGGGCCGTAGTACTGCTGGCCATAGTCTTCGCCCCGGCGCTGACACGCTATCTAGCGATCGGGACGATGGCGCTGGTCCACTGCACGCTCAGCATGGCGGTGACCATCACGCTGTGGATCCGCGGGAATGCCTCGGCCCGTCAGTTCACCATCGCCTGGTCGACCCTGTTGTTCTTCACCGTCGCCCATCTACTGGCCCTGGAAGGCGTACTGCCGCTGAACGCCCTGACCCTCAACGGTCAGCTGATCGGCATGTTCACCGAGTTCGTGTTGCTCTCGATGGCGCTGGCCGAGCGCATCAATCACGAGCGCGAACATCGAATCGAGGCGCAGAAGAGCGCGCTGCGTTCCTCCGAGGCCCTGGCCCAGGAACGCGAGTCCCGCTTGCGCGCGCAGCAACAGACGCTGGACCTGCAAATGCGCGCCAACGAGGCATTGGAAGCCCGCGTACTCGAACGGACCCAAGCGCTGGAAGAGGCCAAGCGTGGACTGGAGCAGGTAAACGCACAACTGACCCGCATGAGCGTTACCGACGCGCTGACGCAGCTGTCCAACCGCGGCCACTTCGATCTGATGTTCGAACAGGAGATTCGGCGCGCGCAGCGCATCGACGCGCCACTGTCCGTGCTACTGCTGGACATCGACCACTTCAAACAGATCAATGACACCTATGGCCACCCCTTCGGCGACGAGTGCCTGCGCCTGGTGGCCGCCATTCTCAAACAGCACGGACAGCGCGCCGGGGATGTGGTGGCGCGCTACGGCGGCGAGGAGTTCGTCATTGCACTACCGGGTGTCAACAGCTGCCAGGCCCGCGAGCAGGCCGAGCGCATCCGCGCGGCGGTGGCGGAGCTGCACCCGACCTACGGCGATACCCGCATCGATCTGACGATCAGCATCGGCGTGGCCACGCTGAATCCACGGGCGCCTTGCTCGACGGTCCAGCTGCTGGCCGAAGCCGATGCCGCGCTCTACCGAGCCAAACGCAATGGCCGTAACCAGGTGACGGTCGCCGAACCGCACGAGCCGAGCTGACTCAGTCGAGCGTCGACGCAAAGCGCAGCCTGACCAGCAAACCGCCCAGCGTGCCCTGACCCAACTCGATGGTGGCGCGATGGGCGCGGCTGATCTCGCCGACGATGGCCAGCCCGAGCCCGGCGCCCTGACCCTTTTGCTGCACACGGTAGAAGCGCGCGAAGACCTTCTCGCGCTCCTCGGGCGCGATTCCCGGACCATCGTCTTCGACTTCCAGCACGCCATCTTCCTTCACCCGTAGCACCACGTTGCCGCCAACGGGCGTATGTGCCAGAGCATTGTCCAGCAGATTGCTCAGCAGCTCGCTGAGCAGCGTCGGCTCGCCGTGAATCCACACCGGGCGATCCGCTTCGAGAGCGATGGCGACGCCACGCTTGTGCGCCAGCGCGGCCATCGCCAGCCCGAGCTCGCGTGCCAGCTGGCTCAAGTCGAGGCGTTGCGCACCACCCTCGGCAATCGACTGCGCGCCGCTTTCGATGCGCGCCAGAGACAGCAGCTGGTTGGCCAGATGAATGACCCGGTCGGTATGCGCCTCGGCTTCTTCGAGCGTTTCCAGCCAGCGCTGCGGTTGCTGTTCGCGCAGACCCAGCTCGATGCGCGCCTTGAGCGCCGCCAGCGGCGTGCGTAGCTCGTGCGAGGCATCGGCAATGAACTGCGCCTGGCGTTCGAACTGGCCGCGCAGGCGTTCGGTGAAATGATTGAGCGCGGCCACCAGCGGCTTGAGTTCGCGCTGCACCGTGACCAGCGGCAACGGACGCAAATCGTCCGGCTGGCGCAGTTCGACCGCCTCGCTGAGCTTGCCCAGCGGACGCAACGCGGCGCTCACCGCCAGCCACACCAGCAGCAGCGCCGTGATCGCCAGCAAGCCGACCCGCCATAGGGTGTCGGAGAGCAGACTGCGCGCCATGCGTTCACGGGCACCGAGGGTTTCGGCTACGCGAATTTCGGCGATGCCGTTGAGCTCCGGCTCGCTGACCGGCTGCAACAGACTGACCAGACGCACACCCTCGCCCTTGAACTCACCGTCATAGAACCGGGCCAACGCAGGATAGTCGTCGGTGCGCCGAATATCGGCGCCTGGTGCTGGAAGATCTTCGTAACCGCTGACCAGGCGGCCGCTGATATCTAGCACTTGGTAGTAGATACGCCCGGCGCTGTCATAGGCAAAAGTATCCAGCGCCACATAAGGCACGTTGGCGCGCAGCTTGCCGTCATTGGTGACTAGCCCGTCGGCGATGGCGCGGGCCGAAGCCAGCAGCGTGCGGTCATAGGCGGTATCGGCGGCGGCGCGGCCATTCCAGTAAGCGCTCCAGCCGCTGAACAGCAGTAACAGCGCCAGCAGCACCGCCAGCCGGCGCAGCAGTCGTCCGCGCAGGCTGCCGACCTCAGCCATCGGTGGCCTCGAGCAGATAGCCGAGACCCCGGAAGGTGACGATGCGCACCGGCTGACCCTCGAGCTTCTTGCGCAGACGGTGGATGTAGATCTCAATGGCGTCGGCGCTGGCGTCCTCATCCAGACCGAAGACCTGCGCGGCGAGCTGATCCTTGCTCATCACCCGTCCAGGACGGGCGATCAACGCCTCGAGCACACCCTGCTCGCGCGAGGTCAGCGCCAGCGGCTCGCCAGCCAAGGTGAAGCGCCGGGCATCCAGATCATGAGCCAGCACGCCGCAACGCTGCTGGCGTTCGCCGCCACCGACGCTGCGCCGCAACAGCGCTTTGACCCGCGCTTCGAGTTCGGACAGCTCGAACGGCTTGGCCAGATAGTCATCGGCGCCGAGATTGAGCCCGTGCACGCGATCAGTGACCTCGCCGCGCGCGGTGAGCATGAGGACGGGTAGCGTCTTGCCGCGTTCACGCAGCCTCGCCAGCACCTGAAAGCCGTCGAGCCGAGGCAGCCCGACGTCAAGAATCGCCAGCGCATAATCCTCAGTCGCCAGGGCCAGATCGGCCGCCACGCCATCATTGAGCAGGTCCACCGTCCATCCGCCGGCGCGTAACGCCTGGGCGACGCTTTCAGCCAGTTGGGGATGGTCCTCGACCAGAAGAATCCGCATTGCCTGTCCTCTGCCACACACGGAAAGGAGCGCAAGTGTAGCGACAAGGCACGCTGCACGCTGCTTTCACTGAAAGCCTGGCGAAAGTTTCGCCGCCTAGGATCGCATGCAGGTGGCTCGAACCACCTGCTACGGCACATCGCCGTCACAACAAAAACAAGAATGGAGATACAGGATGCTGACTGCCGTCAGAACTAAACCCGCATACGCTCGCCTTACCCTCGCCGTCGCGGCCGCCTCGCTGTCGACCCTGGCGCAGGCCGATTTCCTCGAGGACAGCAGCGCCACGCTGCAGACTCACAACATCTACCTGAATCGTGATTTTCGCGAAGGGGATGGTCAGTCCAAACGTGAGGAATGGTCGCAGGGCTTTCTGCTCAATATCGAATCCGGTTTCACCGAAGGCACCGTGGGCTTCGGCCTCGATGCCATGGGCATGCTCGGCATCAAGCTGGACTCCGGCGGCGGCCGCACCGGCACCGATCTGCTCCCGGTGCATGACGATGGCAGCACCCCGGACGAATTCAGCCGCCTCGGGCTGACGGCCAAGGCGAAGATTTCCGAGACGGAGCTGCGCTACGGCAGCCATATCCCCGAAACGCCGGTGGTGATGGCCAGTGACAGCCGCACCCTGCCCCAGGTGTTCGAAGGCACGATGCTGGTGTCTCAGGACGTGACCGGCCTGAGCCTGAGCGGTGGACGTCTGGACAAGGTCATCGATCGCGCCTCGACCAACTCCCAGGATCTGCAGCTGAACAACAAGAATGGTCGTTTCGACAGCTCCGCCGAAGCCGATCATCTGACTTTCGTCGGCGCCAAGTACGCCTTCAGCGATCAGTTCACCGGCACCTATTACGCGGCGGAGCTGGACGACATCTACCGTCAGCACTTCTTCAATCTACAAATGGTTCAGCCGCTGGGCGAGGCCTCCGCGCTGACCGCCGACCTGCGGCTGATGATCAGCGACGACACCGGCGCGGCCAATGCCGGCAAGATCGACAACCAGGCCTGGAACGGGATGGTCGGCTACAGCCTCGGTGGCCACAAGATCAGCCTCGCCTATCAGCAGATGAACGGCGATACCGGCTACGCCTACATCGACGGCGGCGATCCGTACCTGGTCAACTTCGTCCAGATCAACGACTTCGCCAATGCCGAAGAACGCTCCTGGCAAGCCCGTTACGATTACAACTTCGCTTCCATTGGCATTCCTGGCCTGACCTTCCTGACCCGCTACATCTCCGGCGACAACGCCGAGTACACCGGCGGCAGCAACGGCAGCGAGTGGGAGCGCGACATCGAACTCAAGTACGTGGTGCAGAGCGGGCCGCTGAAGAATGTCGCGGTGCGCATGCGTAACGCCATGTTCCGCTCCGATTTCGCCCGCGATGCCGATGAAAACCGTCTGATCGTCAGCTACAGCCTGCCGATCTGGTAAAGCGCCCACAATAAGAATCAAAAGGAGACACCATGAAAACCGCTATCCGCCGTATCGCCCTGCTCTCGTCCTGCCTGGTCCTGTCCAGCCAGTTGTTCGCCGAGCCCAAGCGCCCCGAATGCATCGCCCCGGCCAAACCCGGCGGCGCCTTCGACCTGACCTGCAAACTGGCCCAGAGCGGTCTGAAGGATGAACGCCTGCTCGAATCACCGATGCGCGTTACCTACATGCCCGGCGGTGTCGGTGCCGTGGCCTACAACGCCGTGATCGCCCAGCGCGCTGACGATCCGGCGACCATCACCGCGTTCTCCAGCGGCTCGCTGCTGAACCTGGCACAAGGCAAGTTCGGTCGCTATGACGAAACCAACGTGCGCTGGCTGGCCGGTATCGGCACCGACTATGGCGCCATTTCGGTACGCGCCGACGCGCCTTATCAGAACCTCGACGACCTGATCGCTGCGGTCAAGAAAGACCCTAGCAGTGTAGTCTTCGGTGCCGGCGCCACCATCGGTGGCCAGGACTGGATGCAGACCGCGCTGATCGCCCGCGCCGCTGGCGTCGATCCGAAGAAACTGCGCTATGTCGCGTTCGAAGGCGGCGGCGAAACCCTCACCGCCATGCTCGGCGGTCATGTCCAGATCACCAGCAGCGGTTTGGCCGAGGTCGCGCCACAGCTCGAAGCCGGCAAGATTCGCATCCTCGCGGTGCTTTCCGATGACCGTCTGCCAGGCAAGATGTCGGACATTCCGACCGCCAAGGAACAGGGCTACGACATCAGCTGGCCGGTAATTCGCGGCTTCTACATGGGCCCGGAAGTCAGCGATGAAGACTTCAACTGGTGGAAGACGCAGTTCGACAGCCTGCTCGCCACCGAAGGGTTCGCCAAGCTGCGCGAGCAACGTGACCTGTTCCCGCTGTCGATGACCGGGGATGAGCTCACCGCCCTGGTCAACAAGCAGGTGACTGATTACAAGGCTCTCGCCGCCGAGTTCGGCCTGGTCAAGTAACACCCCGCTTGCAGTGGCTTCCGGATGGGAGCCGCTGCCGGCTCCTCTCGAGGTAACCCCCATGTACGTTCGTGTCTTCGCCGCGGCGTGGCTGCTCGCCTGCGCCGGTCTAGCGCTGCTCGCCTGGAGTTTCGAGGCGCCTTTCGCCTACGACCCGGTCGGCCCGCGCGCCTACCCGCTTCTGCTGCTGTTTCTGATGGGCTGCGGCGCGCTCTGGCTGCTCTGCAAACCACACGCGGAACCGACGCCTCCGTTCGATTGGATGATGGCCCGGCGAGCCCTGTTTTGCGTGTTGGTCCTGCTGGGCTACGCGCTGCTGTTCGAGACGCTCGGCTTCGTCATTACCACGGCACTGGCCACCTTCGCCCTGGGCCTGCTGTTCAACGGACGCCTGTGGCCCTGCCTGATCAGTGGCGTACTGATGGGCGTGCTGCTCTACGGCCTGTTCGACCTGTTGCTTGATGTGCCGCTGCCGCTGGGCGTGCTGCGCTTGCTGGAGAGCTGAAAATGGAAACCTTGAACTTCTTGATGCAGGGCTTCGATGTCGCCACGCGGCCGACGAACCTGCTGGTGGCGCTGTTCGGCGCCTTCGTCGGCACCGTTGTCGGTCTGCTGCCGGGGCTGGGTCCGATCAATGGCGTGGCCTTGCTGCTACCCCTGGCCTTTGCCCTGGGCCTGCCACCGGAAACCGCGCTCATCCTGCTGGCTGCGGTGTACCTGGGCTGCGAATACGGCGGCCGTATCTCGGCGATCCTGCTCAACGTCCCCGGCGACGCCGCGGCAGTGATGACCACCCTCGACGGCTATCCGCTGGCACGCCAGGGCAAAGCCGGTATCGCGCTGTCGCTGTCGGCAGTCAGTTCGTTCATCGGCAGCACCATCGCCACCTGTGGCGTGGTGCTGTTCGCGCCGCTGCTGGCGAAATGGGCGGTGGCCTTCGGCCCGGCGGAATACTTCGTGCTGATGATCTTCGCCATCGCCTGTCTTGGCGGCATGGTCGGTGACAAGCCGGTGAAAACCCTGATGGCGGCGCTGATCGGCCTGGGCCTGGCCACCGTCGGCGTGGACTCGACCACCGGTGTCTACCGCTTTACTTTCGGCAGCGTCAGCCTGTCGGATGGCATTCAGTTCGTCATCGTGGTGATCGGCTTCTTCAGCGTCAGCGAAGTGCTGCTGATGCTGGAAAAGACCCACAGCGGGCAGAAAGCGGTAAAGGCCAGCGGACGCCTGCTGTTCAACTTCAAGGAGTTCTGCCTGACGTTCTGGACCATGGTGCGCAGCGCCCTGGCCGGCTTCGTCATCGGCACCCTGCCCGGCGCCGGCGCCACTATCGCCAGTGCCATGACCTACATGAGCGAGAAGCGCATGGCCGGTGAAAAGGGCCGGTTCGGTGATGGCGACTTGCGTGGTCTGGCCGCCCCGGAAGCCGCCAACAACGCTTCCGCCTGCGGATCGTTGATTCCGATGCTCACCCTGGGCGTGCCCGGCTCGGGTACCACGGCGGTGATGATCGGCGCGTTGACGCTGTACAACATCACGCCTGGCCCGCTGCTATTCGAACAGCAGCCCGACGTGGTCTGGGGTCTGATCGCCTCGCTGTTCATCGGCAACGTCATTCTGCTGGTCATGAACATTCCGCTGGTCGGGCTGTTCTCCAAGATGCTCAGCGTGCCCAACTGGGTGCTGGTGCCGGCAATCACCGCCATCAGCGTGGTCGGCGTCTATTCGGTGCACAGCACGACGTTCGACCTGGTACTGATGGTCGGCCTCGGGGTATTCGGCTATCTGCTGCGCAAGCTGGAGTTTCCGCTGTCGGCGCTGATCCTCGGTTTCGTCCTCGGCGAGATGATGGAAGACAACCTGCGCCGCGCACTGTCGATCTCCGCAGGCGATCTGGGCATCCTCTGGGGCAGCCCGATCACCCTCGTGCTGTGGGCGATGGCCGCGCTGATGCTGGCAATGCCCGGCCTGCGCTGGTGGCGTCAACGCAGCCGCGCCAAGTTGAACGAGGCGCACGCCTGACATGCCGCAGCTCAGGCTTCCAGCCTGGTGGGCGACGCCTCTGGTCGGCGCCCTCGGCGGCTGGCTGGCAAGCCTGGCGAACTGGCCGTTGCCCTGGATGGTCGGTTCGCTGTTGGCAGTCATCGCGGTGCGCTGCAGTGGCTGGCTGGTAAAGGAAGTCCCCTATGGACGGCAAACCGGGCAATGGTTGATCGCCAGCGCCATCGGCCTGCATTTCACCAGCGAGGTCATGCAGCAGGTCATCGAGCACTTCGGCGTGATCCTCGCCGGCGCGCTGGGCACCCTGCTGCTGAGCCTGATCGGCCTCGCCATTCTCCTGCGCAGCGGCACCGACCGCGCCACCGCGTTCTTCTCCAGCATGCCGGGCGGCGCCAGCGAGATGGTCAATCTGGCCGGACGCCATGCCGCACAGCCGGCAATGGTCGCCGCCGCCCACAGCCTGCGCTTGCTGCTGGTGGTGCTGATCGTCCCGGCGCTGTTCACCTGGAGCCTGCCGCCAGTGGATGCCCCACCACCAGCGCCCGTGAGCTGGCCGTGGCTGGCGGTGTTGCTGCCAGCTGGCGCGCTGCTGGCTCTGCTATGGAAGAAGTTCGGTCAACCCAACCCCTGGATGCTTGGCCCTCTGACCGCTTGCGCTGCAGCCAGCGTTGGCTTCGATCTGCATTTAGGCCTGCCGGATGGGGTCGGCCAGTTCGGCCAATGGCTGATCGGATGCTCGCTGGGTTGTCACTTCGACCGACCGTTCTTTCGCAGCGCGCCTCGATTCCTGCTGCGTATCCTGTTGTTCACGCTGCTGGCGATGCTCGCCGCAGCGGGCCTGGCCGAGGCGCTGGGCTGGGCGGCGACGCTGAACCAGACGTCGCTGATGCTGGGGATGATGCCGGGCGGCATCACCGAGCTGTGCCTGACGGCCGAAGCATTGCAATTATCAGTGGCGCTGGTGACGGCGCTACAGGTGCTGAGATTGTTTCTGGTGATGTTCCTAGCCGAGCCGCTGTTTCGGCTTTGGCAGCGGACCACGCTTTAACCCGCCGATGGCGGGTTCTTTTTATCGATTGGCACTTGGCCTCTGCCGTGCGCGCGATGGCGCGCTGCACCGCTTTACCCAAAGAACCAGTAGCAGACCAGGATTGCCGCCGTAATCCCGGCGAAGTCCGCCACCAACGCGCACCCCACCGCATGCCGCGCACGCTGGATGCCGACCGCACCAAAATACACGGCAAGCACATAGAAGGTGGTCTCGGTGCTGCCTTGCACCGTCGCCGCGATCAGCGCCGGGAAGCTGTCGACGCCGTGGTTCTGCATGGTCTCGATCAGCATCGCCCGCGCCGCGCTGCCGGAGAAGGGTTTGACCAGCGCCGTGGGCAGCGCATCGACGAAACGGGTATCCCAGCCCAGTGCTTCGATCAGCCAGCGAATGCCATCCAGCCCGTAATCCAGCGCGCCGGAAGCGCGCAGCACGCCGATGGCGCAGAGCATGGCGATGAGATAGGGCAGCAGATTTTTGGAAACCTCAAAACCTTCCTGGGCGCCCTCGATGAAGCTCTCGTAGACCGGCACCTTGCGCAGCGCCCCGACAACCAGAAAGCCGATGATCAGCCCGAACAGCGTGAGATTGCCCAGCAGCGATGACAACGATGCCAGCGCGGTGGCCGAGAGCCCGGCGAGCAGCGCCATGAAGCCGCCAAGCAGCAGCGCACCAGGAATGAAATAGGCGAGCACCACCGGGTCCCAGATGCGCAGTCGCTGTACCAACGCCACCGCCAGCAGACCCGCCAGGGAGGAGGCGGTGGTTGCCAGCAGGATTGGCAGAAACACCAGAGTCGGATCTTCGGCGCCCTGCTGCACGCGGTACATGAAGATCGAAACCGGCAGCAACGTCAGCGATGAGGTGTTGAGTACGAGAAAAAGGATCTGCGCGTTGCTTGCGACCGTCTTGCTGGGATTAAGCTCCTGCAGTGCACGCATGGCGCGCAGGCCGATGGGCGTCGCGGCGTTGTCCAGGCCAAGACCATTGGCGGCGAAGTTGAGCGTGATCAGCCCCAAGGCCGGGTGCCCGGCCGGCACCTCGGGCATCAGCCGGCGAAACAGCGGCCCTAGCATGCGCGCCAGCACGTCGATCAGACCCGCCTTCTCGGCGATGCGCAGGAAACCCAGCCAGAGTGTCAGGGTGCCGAACAGCACGATCATGATTTCCACGGCCAGCTTGGCCATGGCAAACAGGCTCTCGACCAGTGCGGCGAATACCGCCGGATCGCCGCCCAGCAGCCAGCGTCCAAGCGCGGCAACGGTGGCGATCAGAAAAAAGCCCAGCCAGAGGCCGTTGAGCATGTGAGTCTCCGATTTTGACTGCACGCGATGATAGCGGTGCGGCTGGTGAACAGCCATGCGCACACGTCTGAGACGTTCGGAGGAACGAGGGGGAAGCTGCGGCACAGGCCAAGGGAGATGACGATAACTACGCTGCGCCCGAACAATCGGCTGGCATGAACGCCGGTCGATCCTGAACCGATATCTCGAAAAGGGAGTGCGAACGCTGAAGCGATTGCAAGCCGAAGGTGGTGACTCCACCTTCGGTTGCCTTTTGCTGAGCCTGGTCCCTGAAGAGGGCACTCCATGTACCCTTAGGTCACTCCGTCGAACAGAGCGTCCCGACCCCTTGGCTCCCCCGCTACGCGGGCTGACTGGTGTTCGCTGGGCGAATCACCTCAGTCTTTGTAGGCCCGCGCAACCACCGTGCGAAGGCACTGAATTCTGGCATCCCGCCTTTACTACATCCGTTGGCGTTGCAGCCGCCCTCGCGGGCGGCATCACTGCATCAGACACGCGGACCGCGACCTCGGCCGAAGATCAGCGAAGCGACGAACAGCACCAGGAAAACCACGAACAGGATCTTGGCGATACCCGTTGCAGTGCCAGCGATACCACCGAAGCCCAGTACCGCGGCGATGATGGCGATGATCAGAAATGTAATAGCCCAGCTCAGCATGGTGTTACCTCTCTTCGGTTCAAGACATCTTTTGCGGGACCGATATCAGCAATGGATCAGCTCGCGGTTTACCACTAAAAAACCCAGCGTTGCTCCGACCGCACCTGCATGTAATCAATCGTCTTCGGTGCAGGGCCGGTTTGCACGATCCCTACTGGTTGAGCGTCATACATCCGGATTCGTTCCGCTGACTCATGCTGTGCCTGGCTGAGCGGTTGCGACATCGGACGCTCGGCACCAACGATGAGAGTAACTACAGCTGCGGTTAGAAAACCTTTGCCAACCAGTGAGAAACGCGCCTGACGATTCATCCTCAAACTCCTTCTAAGCATGCGGGGCATGTCTGTCTTACCCTCTGTCTTGCTTATTACAGTGCAGACGTCATGCCAGCCTTAAAAGATCTAATTTTTGCTTTGTTTTCAATTAGTTAGATTGCCTATTAGTCCGATCGTCAACTTATATTGCACGATGCCTGCTTTGATTACCGTGCGATTTGCATGACGGACTAATCCCGGCCTCACGCTCAATGGGCCGAGCCGTGGTTGAGTCTGTGAATCTTCTCGTGGCAGGCGCGTATTTTCGGCAGCTCGATGGCCAGCAACGCCCTCACATCCGGTTCGGCGGTTTTCAAGGCATCCTCGAACGCGGCGAGGATGCGTTCCTCCGTCTGATCTAGCTGATCGATGTACACGGCATCGGCATCACCGAGGCGCGCTTTGGTGTCGGCATACATCTCGCGTAATTTGCCGGCGGTGGTGCCGCCCTGGGCCGGTTGCTCTTGGTTGGCAGCGACTTTCACCGACAGCGCCTGAATGATGTGGGTCTTGGCCTGCGCGAGGTCACGGAACAGATGCTGCAACTCGACGTCCTTTACGACCTCAAGCGCGTGTTGGTAGAAATGCTGGCCGTCGCGGGTGATCTCGATAAGCTCGTTGAGCTGACTCATGTTCTGGTTCATATGGCCTCCGGGATGACTGCTACGATGCGCGAACCGAAGCCGGTCGAGCGCGTTCCGAAGGTTTGGCCGCAAGCTGCGTGCCAGACGAACGCAAAGCCCGGTCCCTTCATAATCAAACACTTGCGAAAGCGTTCCGCTTGATGATTGATTGCAGGGTGCAGGAAAGGCCCAATGACACCGTGCAACTTGCAAGCCTTTTCGTAGACTAAAGCAGGCGCCAACATAGGCTCGGCGATCCGAGCACTCGACAACACGACTATCCACCCGATTCGCCAGCAAAGACCGCCTTTGCCTGACTGGAGCATCCATGGACCAAACGACCGACAGCGGTGGGCGCATTCTCCTGGTAGATGACGAAGCCGCGATCCTGCGTACTTTCCGCTACTGCCTCGAGGATCGGGGCTACACGGTGGTCACGGCCGCCAGCGCCTCGCAGGCCGAAGCGATTCTGCAACGTCAGGTGTTCGACCTGTGCTTCCTCGATTTACGCCTTGGCGAAGACAACGGCCTCGACGTCCTTCAACAGATGCGTGTACTCGCGCCCTGGATGCGCGTCGTGATCGTCACCGCTCATTCCGCCGTGGATACCGCGGTGGACGCCATGCAGGCCGGCGCTGCGGACTATCTGGTCAAGCCGTGCAGCCCCGAGCAATTGCGCCTGTCAGCCGCCAAGCAGTTGGAGGTCCGCCAGATGGCGGCGCGGCTGGAAGCGCTGGAAGGCGAGGTGCAGAAGCGCAGTGACGCGCTGGGATCTTATAGCCCGGCGATGATGAGCGTCCTGGAGACCGGCCGACAGGTGGCCGACACCGATGCGAACATCCTGATTCTCGGCGAATCCGGTACCGGCAAGGGGGAACTGGCGCGGGCGATCCACAACTGGAGCCGCCGTGCAAAGAAAGCCTTCATCACCATCAACTGTCCATCGCTGTCGGCGGACCTGATGGAAAGCGAGCTGTTCGGGCACAACCGCGGCGCCTTCACCGGCGCGACCGAAAGCACTCTCGGGCGCGTCAACCAGGCTGACGGCGGCACGCTGTTCCTCGACGAAATCGGCGACTTTCCTCTGGCCCTGCAACCCAAGCTGCTCAGGTTCATTCAGGACAAGGAATACGAACGCGTCGGTGATCCGGTCACGCGGCGTGCCGATGTGCGCATCCTCGCCGCGACCAACCTGAATCTTGAGGAAATGGTGCGTGAAGGGCGCTTCCGCGAGGATCTGCTCTATCGCCTGAACGTCATCACCTTGAACCTGCCGCCGATGCGCGAGCGTCCGGAAGACGTTATTGCGCTGGCCGAGCGCTTCCTCGCGTTCTTCGTCAAGAACTACGGTCGCCCAGCGCGTGGCTTCAGCGACAGTGCCATCGCGGCACTGCGAACCTATCGCTGGCCCGGCAACGTGCGCGAACTGCGCAACGTGGTCGAGCGCGCCAGCATCATTTGCCCGCAGGAGATGATCGAAGTCAGCCATCTCGGGCTGGCTGATCAGAACATCAACAACGCACCGCGCATCGGTGAGCCGCTCAGCCTGGAAGATCTGGAGAAAGCGCATATCTCTGGCGTGTTGAGCACCAGCGACACCCTTGAACAGGCCGCCCGAATTCTCGGCATCGACGCCTCAACGCTCTACCGAAAGCGCAAGCAATACGGCTTATGAAAATCCAGATGAAGCTGAGAACCCGTCTCTTCCTGGGCTTCTCGGCATTGATGACCGTGGCACTACTAGGGCTGGTGCTGGCACTGGTCAGCGTGGTGCAGATGGCCCAGAGCCAGGAAAAGCTCATCCGCGACAACTTCGGCGTGATCGAGGTCAACCAGCAATTACGCCAGGCCCTGAGCAATCATCTGCTGCTGTTGGTGCGCGAGGAGCGTGACGGCGCCGCGTTCGCAGAATCACGCGAGGTGTTCCAGACGGCATTGTCACGCGGGTTATCCCAGGCAACGAAGGCGACCGACCAACAGGCGTATCGGGCGATCGGAGAGGCATACGCCAGCTTTATCAACGAACTGGAGACGCCCGCGAGCCTGAACTGGACGCTGCTGGAAGACAATGCCCTGAGCCAGTCCTTCAATCGCGTACGTGAACTGATGGTCGAGATGCAGCACAGTGCATACGCCCAGATTCGCGACACCGAGATTCGCAGCCGTGAACGGGCGCAACTGCTGGCCGGGCTGCTCGGTCTGACCGGGATTGCGGTATTGCTGATCGGCTTCATCACTGCGCACAGCTTCGCCCGCCGCTTTGGCGATCCGATCGAACAGCTGTCCGGTGTGGCCGACCAGATCGGTCGCGGCGATTTCAGCATCGACCTGCCCTCCTCGCCCATTGCCGAACTGTCCTCGCTGATACGCCGCTTCGGTCTGATGGCGCAGGCCCTGCACCAATTCAAGCAAACCAATGTCGAGGCGCTGGTCAATGGCCAACAGCGCCTGCAAGCCTTGCTCGATAGCATCGATGACGGCCTGCTGATCGTCGATCGCCAGGGCCGGCTGGAGCATGCCAATCCGGTCGCACAATGGCAGCTGGCGTGGGAAAACGAGCACCTGGGTTCGACACTCGGTCAGGCCCTCGGTTATCCGGAGCTGGACGAGGCCGCGCAACAGGTGCTGGATGACAAGCCATTATCCGGCCCGCCGGAAGATCTGGTGATCGAGGCGGACGGCGAGCGCAGGCTGCTGTCGTGGCGCTTGAGCCCGGTGAATCATCACGACGGACGCATCAGCGGTGCTGTGATGGTCCTCCACGATGTCACCGACCAGCGCACCTTCGAGCGCGTACGCAACGAGTTCGTCCTGCGCGCTTCGCACGAGCTGCGTACTCCGGTTACCGGCATGCAGATGGCATTCAGCCTGCTGCGCGAGCGGACGCACTATCCGGACAGTAGCCGCGAGGCCGACCTGTTCAGCACCGTGCATGAAGAAATGCAGCGTCTGGTCACGCTGATCAACGATCTGCTGAATTTCTCGCGTTACCAGAGCGGCCAACAAAAACTCGAGCGCGAGCCATGCAACCCGACCGAGCTTCTCGAGCAAGCGCGCCAGCGTTTCCAGGCCGCAGCGGCGCAGAGCGATATCGATATCGAGCTGGAACTGCAGGAGCCGCTGCCCAACCTGCTGCTGGACCGACAACAGATGGAGCGGGTGCTCGACAATCTTCTCAGCAACGCACTGCGGCACACCCCCGAGGGTGGCGAAATCCGCCTGCTGGCGCGGCACCACGGCGAGCGGGTCATCCTCAGCGTCGAAGACAATGGCGAAGGGATTCCCTACAGCCAGCAGGCGAGGATTTTCGAGCCGTTCGTGCAGATTGGTCGCCGCCGCGGTGGTGCCGGACTGGGGCTGGCCTTATGCAAGGAAATTGCCCAACTGCATGGTGGTCGTATCGGCGTGCATTCGCGAATCGGTCACGGCACCATCTTCTACATCGCCCTGCCGATCTGAGCTAGGGTCTGTTGACGTTTCGTTCTCGGCCGCGCCGGAGTCTGTTTTTGCGCGAGGCAAGGCACGAGGAGTGAAGTTTGGTTGTTCCAAATGAGCGACGAGAAACGCCGCCTCGCGCAAAAACAGCCCGGCCCGAAGGGTTGCGCGGCCAATGTCGCCAGGCGGCGTTGCGGGACTTGGCTGGGGAACGACGCGGCCGGCCCAGGCCATTACCTGCGTCCCGCGCCTGGCCTGGCGACATTGGCGCAGCAACGCGGCTCGCGACGAAACGTCAACAGACCTAGGCAGGGCCTAGAAGGACAATCAGGAGCCGCGCATGCCCAGCCTCAATCCCAGCGTCGAACAACTGAAGCGCTTCGCCGAGCAGATGCCGACCGGCGAGCCGATCCTTATGCTCAATCTGCTGCGCTTCAACCACGAGGCGGCCTATCCTGTCGACAGCGAACAAGCACCATGCAGCGGCACGGAGGCCTATGCACGCTACAGCCGCACTGCGCTACGCAAGGTGCGGGCGGCCGGGGGTGAGGTACAGGTAGCCGCCAGAGCTCAGTTCGCGTTGATAGCCCCGGACCAAGAGCGCTGGGATCAAATGCTGCTGGTGCGATATCCCTCGCCGGAAGCCTTCTTGGCAATGCTAGCGGATGAGGAATACCAGGCGGCAGCCATCCATCGCACCGCTGCGCTGGCCGACTCGCGGCTAATCGGCTGCACTCCAAGCGCCTGAGTGCAGCTCAACGCTGAGAACCTAGCGCGGCGAGAATCGCGGCGGTTTCGGCATCCGGTTCGCCGTCAAAGCGTGTCGGGCGATACTTCATCTGAAAGGCCGCGATCACGTTGCGTGTTTCAAGATCGAGATGGCCGTGCTTCGGCACTTGATAACCCTGCCCGACGAGCTGCTCCTGGAACCAGGCCACATCCGGCAATTGCATGGCGAACAGGCTGCGCTGACGTGCGACTTCGGCGGCGTCCGGCCAAGGCACCAGTCCGGCGTCGGCCAGGCGCTTCCAGGGAAATAACGGGCCGGGATCGACCTTTCGCTGCGGGGCAATATCGCTGTGGCCGACGATGGCGCCCG
The DNA here is from genome assembly GCF_037967085.1 of Pseudomonas sp. CBC3. NCBI lineage: Bacteria > Pseudomonadati > Pseudomonadota > Gammaproteobacteria > Pseudomonadales > Pseudomonadaceae > Pseudomonas > Pseudomonas sp. CBC3. The sequence continues at coordinate 1,243,250 of NZ_JBANEO010000001.1, read as the reverse complement.
GCTTCAGGCCATGGCGCAGCATCATGTCCTTAAGCAGCACGATCAGCGCGTCGATCTGTTGCTCGGAATAGGGATACCAAAGCCGCCCCCTCTCGCTTTCGATATAACCGCGGTTGACCAACTCGATGCCAATGGAACTGGAGTTGAGCCAGGTGCGGCCATTCCATTGGCTGTCGCCGGCATGCCAGGCGCGGCGATCCTCGTCGACCAACTGGTAAATAGTCGCTGGCGCCTCTGCGATCAGGTAATGACTGCTGACGCCGTCACCCTTGAGGATATCGAGCGAGTGCTGAAGATCGGTTGATGTGTAATGCAGGACGATGAACTGCACCCTGCTGTCCTGGCCAATGGACGTATGGCTGGTATCGATACGCGGGCCACTGGCGCAGCCTGCGAGCAGCAAGGCAAACGCGGCAAAAATCAAGGCTTTCATCGGTACCTCTGGTCGACAGCGAAATGACACAGACATCGGCCGTTGGACGGACAGTACGCAGCGGCCTCGGCGCAGCACCGCGAGTTGGTGCTGGAATAAGGGAAAGGGATTATACCGAGGCGCCCGAACCGCTCCCAGAGCGGCTGGTCAGCCCGCTTCGATACGGTTGCGCCCGGCATCCTTGGCCCGATAGAGCGCGCGGTCGGCGCGCTCGAACACCTGCTCGGGCTGATCGGCGTCTGCGAAACTTGCGAACCCGCCCGATAGCGTTACCTGGATGCGCTCTCCCTTGAAGTGGAACGGGCAGTTCTGAATGCCCGTACGCAGACTTTCAAGCAAATTCAGGCCCGCCTCTGCCGGTGTCTCAGGCAGCAGTAGCGCAAACTCTTCTCCACCGAAACGGGCAATGAAATCAGTCTTGCGCAGCCGTTTGCGCAGCTCACCGGCGACGATCTTGAGCACACGATCGCCAGCGAGATGGCCAAAACTGTCATTGATGCGCTTGAAATGGTCGACGTCCAGCACGGCCAGCAGCAGCTGGCCGCCGTAGCGTTGCTGACGCGCCACTTCCAACTCTAGGCGCTCATCCCATGCAGCGCGGTTGGGAAGTTCGGTCAGCGGGTCACGCAAGGCGATTTGCCGCTGTTCTTCGAGACGATCACGCATGGTGCTGGCAGCCTGCTCAAGGCTTGCAACCCGCCCGACCAGGGAGTTAAGCCGTTCGCTCACCGTCTGCTCATGCTCGCCGCGCTGTTGCTCATAGGTGTCGACGGTCTCGAGCAAGCGGTCGATTCGGGCCTGAACGGCCTGTTTCAAGGTCGGCAGGTCCTTGGCGCTGAGCATGCTGTGCTGTAAGCCGTCGACCTGGTAACGCAGTTGCTCATCCAGCGCTTGCGCGGTTTCCCTGCTCTGCGCGTGGCCTTCATGAGCGGCGCGAAGGTTGTCCTGCATGGTCGCCAAGCGCTCATTGAGCAGTTTCAGGTAACTCTCGAACTCGCGTTGCCCCTGATCAGCCGCCGCAACTATCAGCTGCGCCAGATCGTCCAGAAGCGGCACCAATTCATACCAGTTCAGCCCTTGCTCGATTCGCTCTCGAAGTGCCACCGACTGCGGCTGCTGGTGTTCTGGCAATTGCAGGCCATCGAGCAGGTTATACAACGCAGACTCCACCCGCTCGGCGATGGCGCTGTAGGCTTGCTCGGGCGAGGCAGGAAGGACGTGAACCTCGGCCGCCGAAGCAGCAGAAGTCACCGGCGCGATGGCCGCCTCCAAACAGAGCGCCTCGTTCGCATCAACACGATCAGCTTCGACCGACAATTGGCCGCCTTTATCGGTCAACGGCTCGATTCGCCGTGTCGCCGCTGTCTCGTCGGGCTCCGGCTGGACCTCCCGAGCGGTTTCGATCATGTCTGATGAAACCACGGCGTCAGCATTCTGGCGTCGTTCCGTACTCCGTGCCCGTTGGCCGAACAGCCTGCCGAGTAGCCCCACTGAGCCCCCTGTCTCGGCTAGCTGCAGGGTCAACGCTCGATCCTGGAACTCACCCAGCTCACCGAGCAAAGCCGGCAACTCGAACGGCTGTGCGGCCCGATCATCGAGCTGTCGCGCAAAACGCTTCAATGGCTGGCGAACCTCGCGGGGCAACGGCAATGCCAGCAACTGCGCTACCAGACGGTGCAACGACCGGCTCAGATGCTCCAGACGCTCCTTCTTGCGCCGCTCGGTGTCCAGCACGGCGCGCTCCAGACGCAGCACCAGCGCCGCCAGGCGATCTTCCGGCACATCGTCGCGCAGAACTTCGCGAAGCTCATGCATGCACTGCTCGACGACCGGGTCGCTGCCATCCACGGCATAGCTGCTGCGCACCAGGCTGCGCCGCAGCAAATCGAGATGCGAGCGCCAACGCTCTTCGAGCTGTTCCTGCTGCTCCACTAATTGCAGGTACTTTTCCTTCCAGCGCTGCGTGTCGTCGCTCATGTCGGCGTGCCTACCGGCATCGGCAGGGCATCCCCATGCAGCGAGTCGGGCAAGCGAATCTCTACGGCTACAGGCAGATGATCCGAACTGATTTTCGCCAGCACGTCGACGCGCTCCAGTGTCAGGCTCGGACTCAGCAATATGTGGTCGAGGCAGCGCTGCGGACGCCAGCTGGGAAAGGTCGCCTCGATCTGCGGGGCCTGCAGCCCAAGGTCACGCAACGGCGAGTTTTCGAGCAGATCGCTGGCATGGGTATTCATGTCGCCCATCAATACCTGATGACGGTAGCTCCCGACCAGGTCTCGTATATAGGCCAGCTGGCGCGTTCTGGTGCTACCGCCGAGCGCCAGATGCATGATGACCACCGCCAGCGCATCCTCGCCTTCACCAAAACGTAGCAGGATAGCGCCGCGGCCGGACGGGCCGGGCAACGGGTGATCTTCCAAGCCCTGCGGCTCAAGACGGCTGAGCACGCCGTTACTGTGCTGGGCAAAACGACCCAGGTTGCGGTTCAGCTGCTGATACCAGTAAGGAAAGGACCCGAGCTGCGCGAGGTGTTCCACTTGATTGATATAGCCGGAGCGCATACTGCCGCCGTCTGCTTCCTGCAACGCCACCAGATCGTAGTTGCCGAGCAATTCGCCGATGCGCTGTAGATTTCCGGTTCGCCCCGGATGCGGCAGCAGGTGCTGCCAGCTGCGAGTCAGATAATGATGGTAGCGCTCGGTACTGATGCCGACCTGGATGTTGAAGCTGAGCAGGCGTAACCGGCCATTGCACGGTAGCCCGCTGGAGTCCAGGCAGAGTGGGTTGACCCGCGCCTGACAGGGTCCGGCCAGGCGTGGTGAACTCCAACGGCGCAACATTTGGCGCTTACCGAGCTGCCCGTTCTTTTTCGATCAGGAAGTCGGCGACTTTCAGCGCGCGCTCCGGGCCGCCTGCGGAGCCGATATCGAAACGGTACTTACCGTTGACGATCATGACCGGTACGCCAGTGATCTGATAAGCCATGGCCTGCTTTTTGGCCTGCTCGGCGCGGCTTTTCACACCGAAGGAGTTATAGGCCTTAAGGAACGCCTCCTGATCGACGCCTTCCCCGGCAAGGAATTCGGCCATCTTTTCCGGCGTGTCCAGCTTCTTGCCGTCGCGGTGATAGGCATTGAATACCGCGTCGTGAATCTTCTGCTCGACGTTCATGGATTCCAGCGCTAGGAACATCTGGCCATGGACGTTCCAAACCCCACCGAACATGGCCGGAATGCGCTTGAAATCCACGTCATCCGGCAGCTCTGCGACCCACGGGTTGATGATCGGCTCGAACTGGTAGCAATGCGGGCAGCCGTACCAGAACAGCTCGACGACCTCGATCTTGTCCGGTTCGGCTACCGGTACCGGAGTCTTGAGTTCGACATATTCCTTGCCCGCCTGGAATTCCGTCGCGTGGGCCGGCAAGCCGAACAGGCTGGCGGTTACGAGAACGGCACTGAGAACGAGTTTACGCATGGTGACTCCCTTGGCTTGGACGGCTGACCGATAGCGCCACAGGCTGCAGCAAATCATTCGTGCTCGCCAGCGCTTTTCGCCGCTTTTCAATATCTTGACAATCATTGTAGCGGCGCAAAACAAAAAGGGCGCTCAGGCTCTCACCTGAACGCCCTCCGTATCGGTTGCGCTGATGCTATCAGTGCAGACCCTGGATGTAGCTGGACAGCGCTTCGATGTCCTTGTTGCTCAGCTTGGCAGCGATGGTCCGCATGATCATGGTGTCACCGTCATTGGTGCGGTTGCCTTCGCGGAAATCGGTCAGCTGCTTGGCCGTGTAAGCAGCGTGCTGACCACCCAGCTGCGGGAAGCCCGCCAGGTCGTTACCGACGCCGTTCGGCGCGTGACAGCCAGTGCAGGCCGGCATGCCCAGGTCCAGCTTACCACCGCGGAACAGTTGTTCACCTTGCTCGACCAGCGCCGGATCGGCCATGCCAACGGTCATCTTCTGGCTGGCGAAATAAGCGGCGATGTCGGCAAGATCCTGATCGTTGTAGGGGTCGAGCATGCCGGTCATTTCCAGCACCTTGCGCCCCACACCTGGCTCGGCGGTAGGACTGCTGCCGGCCTTGATGTCGTGTAGCTGCTTGAGCAGATAACTCTCGCCCTGGCCTGCAAGTTTGGGGAAGTTCGGTGCGGGACTGTTGCCATCGGCACCGTGGCAGGCGCCACAGACGGCAATCTTTTCCTGACCGGCTTCGGCATTTCCAGCCGCGTGGGCGATACCGGTGATGCCAAGGGTCAACAGCAGACTCACGAGTACTTTGTTCATCAGCTCATCCAACTACGGCTAAGGGTTAAAAAGGAATCTTATTCGGCAGGCCAGCTATTGAGCCATGGCATGCTCGTTTGAAGGTGGCATCCGGTCTCGCACCGAGCGCGTTAGCGATAACTCCCGCCGCAGCCAGCGAGCCGTTGTATAGGCTCTTTCGAGACCAAAGCGCACACAAAATCTGCGGCATTATATACTGGCGGTCCTGAAACGGAAATGAACCATTGCCGCACCCCGCGCGCCCACCGGAAAGCCCATGCTCCCAAAAAACCCGATTCTCGGCCTCTGCCAGCAAGCCACGTTCATGACCAGCGCCGCCAAGGTCGACCAATGCCCGGCTGACGAGGGCCTTGAAGTCGCTTTCGCCGGCCGGTCGAATGCGGGTAAGTCCAGTGCGCTGAACACCCTCACCCACGCCAGCCTCGCCCGTACGTCGAAGACGCCGGGCCGCACCCAGCTGCTCAATTTCTTCCGCCTCGATGACGATCGCCGACTGGTCGATCTCCCTGGCTACGGTTACGCCAAGGTGCCGATTCCATTGAAACAGCACTGGCAGCGCCATCTGGAAGCCTATCTGAGCAGTCGCGAGAGTCTCGCCGGCGTGTTCCTGATGATGGACATCCGCCATCCGCTGACTGAATTCGACCGAATGATGCTCGACTGGTCCACCGCCAGCGAAATGCCGCTTCACATCCTGCTGACCAAGTCCGACAAGCTGGCCTTCGGTGCGGCGAAGAATGCTTTGCTGGCAATCCAGCGAGACATTCGCAAGGGTTGGGGAGACGGCGTCAGCGTGCAGCTTTTCTCGGCGCCGAAACGTCAGGGCGTAGAAGAAGCACAGCTCAAACTGGCCGAGCTGCTGGGCATGCTCGAAGCGGAATAGACCGCAGGCTCGAAACACACTTTACCGATCCGCGGGTGAGCCACGGAAGACGTGAATAGCGACATCCACCGCTACGCCGCGGCGCCTCGACAGCGCCGATCTACCTGGCGCTGTCGAGGCAGGCCGCCGACGCGCCGTAGGGTGCGCTCCGCGCACGGCAGGCCTCGTATACGCCCATTGGTGCGCGGAGCAGCGCACCCTACGCTTGTGCTGGTATCAGCCCTGCCTCATTCCCGATAGTCATCCACCGGCACGCACGCGCAGAACAGGTTGCGATCGCCGAAGACGTTGTCGACACGATTCACCGCTGGCCAATACTTGTGCGCCTGAGCGTGCGCGCTTGGCGTCACGCCCTCGGCGATGCTGTAAGGACGACCCCAGACGCCAGTCACATCTGCCAGGGTGTGCGGCGCATGCACCAGCGGATTGTCCTCAGCCGGCCAGTCACCGCTCTCGACCTTGGCGATTTCGGCGCGAATGCTCAGCATCGCCTCGACGAAGCGATCCAGCTCCACCTTCGATTCGCTCTCGGTAGGCTCGATCATCAAGGTGCCGGGCACGGGGAAGGACATGGTCGGTGCGTGGAAGCCATAGTCGATGAGGCGCTTGGCGACATCTTCTTCGGTAATGCCGGTTTGCGCTTTCAACGGCCGCAAATCGATGATGCACTCATGCGCCACGCGACCGTTACGTCCGCTGTAAAGCACCGGGAATGCCTCATCGAGACGCACCGCTAGATAGTTCGCGCTGAGGATCGCAATTTCCGTGGCGTCACGCAGCTGCGGGCCCATCATCGCGATGTACATCCAACTGATCGGCAAAATGCTCGCGCTGCCCCATGGCGCCGCGCTGACCGCGCCATTCTCCGGATTCGGCCCTTGCAGTTCGATCACCGGATGGTTGGAAACGAAGGGCAGCAGATGCGCCTTGATGCCGATCGGTCCCATGCCGGGGCCACCACCGCCATGCGGAATGCAGAACGTCTTGTGCAGGTTCATGTGCGAGACGTCGGCACCGATGTCCGCTGGCCGCGCCAGACCGACCTGGGCGTTGAGGTTGGCGCCGTCCATGTAAACCTGGCCGCCCTGGGCATGAATCGCTTCGCAGATCTCGCGGATGCCCTCTTCGTAGACGCCATGAGTCGACGGATAGGTGATCATCAGGCAGGAGAGCTTGTCACCCGCCTCGGCAGCCTTGCGCTTGAGGTCTTCGAGATCGACGTTGCCCGCCTTGTCGCACTCGACGATGACGACGCGCATGCTGACCATCTGCGCCGAGGCCGGGTTGGTGCCGTGAGCGGAGGATGGGATCAGGCAGATATCGCGCTGTCCTTCACCACGACTCTCGTGGTATTTGCGGATCGCCACCAGTCCGGCGTACTCGCCCTGCGCACCGGAGTTCGGCTGCATCGAGATCGCATCGAAGCCGGTAATAACGCAGAGCCAGGCTTCCAGCTCGTCGATCATCAACTTGTAACCCTGCGCCTGCTCGCGTGGCGCGAAGGGGTGCAGGTTGGCGAACTCCGGCCAGGTGATGGGGATCATCTCGCTGGTGGCGTTCAACTTCATGGTGCAGGAACCGAGCGGGATCATCGCCTGGTTCAGCGCCAGATCCTTGTTCTCCAGCTGCTTGAGATAGCGCAGCAGCTCGGTTTCGCTGTGATGGGTATTGAAGACCGGGTGCGTCAGGTAGGCGCTGCTGCGCTGCAGCTCGGACGGGATGCCGCTGGGGATGTCACCCTCATCCAGCTTGGCGATTTCCAGCCCGTGATCGGCGCCGAGAAAGACAGCGAGCAACTGCTCGACCGTCGCCTCGCTGCAGGTCTCGTCAAGACTGACGCCGAGCTTGCCACGCCCAAGAATGCGCAGGTTGATCCGTGCCGCTCGCGCGCTTTCGAGAATCGCCGTCTGCGCGCCGCCGACTTCCAGGGTCAGGGTGTCGAAGAAATGCTGATTGACGCGCTTGATGCCGTTCTTCTCCAGCGCGCTGGCCAGGATCGAGGTCAGCCGATGGGTACGCTGGGCGATGCGTTTGAGCCCCTCGGGTCCGTGATACACGGCGTAGCAGCTGGCGATATTGGCCAGCAGTACCTGCGCAGTACAGATGTTGGAGTTGGCCTTCTCGCGCCGGATGTGTTGCTCGCGCGTCTGCAGCGCCATGCGCAGCGCCGTGTTGCCGCGGGCATCCTTGGACACACCGATGATCCGCCCCGGCATCGCCCGCTTGAACGCATCACGCGTGGCGAAGTAGGCCGCATGCGGACCGCCATAGCCCATCGGCACACCGAAGCGCTGAGTCGAGCCGAGCACCACGTCTGCGCCAAGCTCACCCGGCGGGGTCAAGAGCAACAGGCTGAGCAGATCGGCCGCGACGCACGCCAGCGCCTGCTTGGCGTGCAGTTGCTCGATGGCCGGACGCAGATCGCGAATCTCGCCGTGGGTATCCGGATACTGCAGCAGCCCGCCGAACAGATCCTGCCCGTCGATTTCTTCGACCGCGCCGATTACCAGCTCGAAGCCGAAAGCCTCGGCGCGAGTCTGCATGACCGATAGCGTTTGCGGATGGCAATTCTCGTCGACGAAGAAGCGGTTGCTCTTGCTCTTGGCCATGCGCCGCGCCAAGGTCATCGCCTCGGCCGCGGCAGTCGCCTCATCGAGCAGCGATGCGTTGGCCAGGTCCAGCCCAGTAAGGTCGATGGTCAGCTGCTGGAAATTCAGCAGGGCCTCCAAACGGCCCTGGGCGATTTCCGGCTGATAAGGCGTATAGGCGGTGTACCAGCCCGGATTCTCAAGCACGTTACGCAGAATGACCGGCGGCGTGATGGTGCCGTGGTAGCCCATACCGATCAGGCTGGTCCAGAGCTCGTTCTTTTCGGCATAGCTACGCAGCCGTGCCAGCGCGCCCTGCTCGTCCAGCGCCGGTGGCAGCGCCAGCTCGCCCTTCAAACGAATCGCCGGCGGCACTGTCTGCTCGACCAACTGCTCACGGCTGGACAGCCCGAGCAGGTCGAGCATGGCTTGCTGCTCAGCCGCATCGGGACCGAGATGACGACGCAGAAAGGCGTCAGGTTGCTGGAGTTGGGAAAGGCGCGGCATTTGCGACATGACAGCTACTCTCGAAAAAAGGAAAGCCCCGACATAGCGGGGCTTCGTGATAGGGAACGCTTAAGCGTCAGCGTCGCAGGAGGCCTTGTAACCTTCTGCATCGAGCAACTTGTCCAGCTCCGCGGCATCGTTCGGCTTGAGCCTGAAGAACCAGCTACCGTAGGGTTCGCTGTTGACCATTTCAGGCGAGTCGGTGAGCTGGTCGTTGACGGCCACCACTTCCCCGGAAACCGGAGCGTAGATATCGGAAGCGGCCTTCACCGATTCCACCACGCCCGCCTGCTGGCCGGCTGCGAGCTGCTGGCCGACTTCCGGCAGCTCCACAAACACGACGTCGCCCAGCGCTTCCTGGGCGTGATCGGAGATTCCGACAGTCACACTGCCGTCGGCTTCATGGCGGGCCCACTCGTGGCTGGCGGCGTAACGCAGATCGCTGGGGATGTCGCTCATTCTTATGTCCTCGAGAAACTGTCGGTTTGCGGGCACGAAGCAGGCTCTAACGGCCCGCTGCAATGAAGCAGTCGGCCGAATTTACACCAGTACTTTGCCGTGACGCACGAAAGTCGGCTGCACCACGCGCACGGGATACCATTTACCGCGGATTTCTACCTCGGCGCGGTCGCGAGCTGCGGCAGGGACACGCGCCAGCGCGATGGCTTTGCCAAGCGTAGGCGAAAAACTGCCGCTGGTAATCTCGCCTTCGCCAGAGCCATTGACCCGCACGGTCTGGTGCGCACGCAGGACGCCGCGCTCCTCGAGCACCAGTCCCACCAGCTTCTGCAGGTCGCTTTGGGTTTTCTGCGCCTCCAGCGCTGCGCGTCCGACGAATTCGCGCTCGGCTGGCTCCCAGGCTACGGTCCAACCCATATTGGCCTGTAGCGGCGACACGTCTTCGGTCATGTCCTGGCCGTAGAGGTTCAGTCCGGCCTCCAGACGCAGCGTGTCACGCGCGCCCAGGCCAATCGGGGAAATGCCAGCTCCGACCAGTTCACTCAGGAAATCCGGAGCCTGTTCGGCCGGCAGGATGATTTCCAGACCGTCCTCACCGGTATAGCCGGTGCGACCGATGAACCATTCACCAACGGCCCGGCCGTGGAAAGGTTTGAGTTCGTTAATCAGCGCAGCGCGAGGTTGGCTGACCAGCTCGGCTGTTTTGGCTCGCGCATTGGGCCCCTGAATGGCCAGCATCGCCAGCTCCGGGCGTTCGCTTACCTCGACCGAGTAGCCCTCGGCCTGCGCCTGCATCCAGCCCAGATCCTTGTCGCGAGTGCTGGCGTTGACGACCAGGCGATAGCCCCAATCGGTTAGGTAGACGATCAGATCGTCGATCACCCCGCCGCGCTCATTGAGCATCGCCGTATACAGCGCTTTGCCCACCTGCCCCAGGCGGTTCACATCGTTGGCCAGCAGATGCTGGAGATAGGCCTTGGCGTCAGTACCAGCGACATCGACGACCGTCATGTGGGAGACGTCGAACACTCCACAATCACGCCGCACCTGATGATGTTCTTCCACTTGGGAGCCGTAATGCAGCGGCATATCCCAGCCGCCGAAATCAACCATTTTGGCGCCAAGTGCGAGGTGCTGATCGTAGAGGGGAGTACGCTGACCCATGGGTTTCTCCTTCCGGGCAGGTCGCCGAAGCGGCGTGGGTGAAGCTCATTAGAGCCGGACAGACAAGCCCGACGATTTTTGGATGGCGCATTGTAGCTTCAAGGTTGAGACAGGTCACGGTGAGGCGATGGAACGAACTCAGCCGATCCGGCGGGCCGAACGGCGAATCAACAGGATCACCGGCAGCAGCCCGACCAACACCAGCGTCAATGCCGGCAGCGCAGCACGCGCCCATTCACCCTCGCTGGTCATCTCGAAGATCCTTACCGACAGCGTGTCCCAGCCGAACGGCCGCATCAACAGCGTAGCCGGCATTTCTTTCAGTACGTCGACGAACACCAGCAACGCGGCACTCAGCGTGCCGGGTAGTAACAACGGCAGGTAAACCCGGACAAACAGCCCCGCCCCACCCACGCCGAGGCTGCGCGATGCCTGCGGCAGCGAAGGTCGAATCCGGGCCAGTGCGCTTTCCAGCGGCCCGAACGCCACCGCCATGAAGCGGATCAGATAGGCCAGCAGCAAGGCGCCGAGACTGCCGAGCAGAATCGGTTTTCCAGCACCGCCAAGCCAACCGGATAGCGGGATGACCAGCTCACGGTCGAGATAGCTGAACGCGAGCATGATCGAGACGGCCAGCACCGATCCGGGCAGCGCATAACCCAGATTCGACAGGCCGACCGCTGCTTTAACCGAGCGCACCGGCGCCTGGCGCCTGGCGAAAGCCAGGAGCAGCGCCACCGCGACAGTGAGGAACGCGGCCAACGCGCCTAGGTAGAGCGTGTGCAGAATCAGCGCGGTATAACGCTCATCGAAGTCGAAACGCCCGCGCTGCCAGAGCCAGACCAGCAATTGCAGCACCGGAATGACGAACGCGCAGAGGAACACCAGGCCACACCAGGCGCAGGCTGCAAAGGCCTTGAAACCGCGAAGGCGATACAGCACGGCAGACCGGGCCCGGTCGTTGGCAGGCCGGGCTGCGCCGCGCGCGCGGCGTTCGCCATAGAGCACCAGCATCACCGCCAACAACAAAAGGCTGGCCAGCTGAGTCGCGCTGGTGAGGCTGAAAAAGCCATACCAGGTCTTGTAGATGGCGGTGGTGAAAGTGTCGAAGTTGAACACCGCGACAGCGCCGAAATCGGCCAGCGTCTCCATCAGCGCCAGTGCCAAGCCGGCGCCGATCGCCGGTCGCGCCATGGGCAACGCGACACTCCAGAACGCTTTCCAGGGCGACTGTCCGAGCACCCGCGCCGCCTCCATCAATCCTTTGCCTTGGGCGAGGAATGCCGAACGGGCGAGCAGATAGACGTAAGGGTAGAACACCAGCACCAGCACGATGATCACACCGCCCGTGGAACGGACCCGAGGAAACCGCACCCCGGTGCCGAACCATTCGCGGGCCAGCGTCTGCACCGGGCCGGAGAAATCCAGCAAGCCGATGAAGACAAATGCCAGCACGTAGGCGGGAATCGCGAAAGGCAGCATCAACGCCCAATCCAACCAGCGCCGCCCCGGGAACTCACACAACGATGTCAACCAGGCCAGACTGACCCCGAGCACCGTCACCCCGATTCCGACGCCCAGCACCAGCGTCAGCGTGTTGCTCAACAGCCGCGGTATCTGGGTCTCCCAGAGATGCGACCAGATACTGGTGTCGATATCGCCCCAACTGAACAGCAGCACACTCAGCGGCAACAGCACCAGTGCCGCGACTGCAAAGGAAATGGGATACCAACGGCGCTCGACGGGGTGGGACACGCAGACCTCGGAAGCAGAAAAACAACGCCCTCGGCAAGCGGGGGCGTCGAGTATATCGGGACTGCAAGCTGCAAGCTGCAAGCTGCAAGCTGCAAGCTGCAAGCTGCAAGCTGCAAGCTGCAAGCTGCAAGCTGCAAGCTGCAAGCTGCAAGCGAATCAGGCTAGCGGCTGGTGCCGAAAGCCAGAGGCTCTTCTACTTGCAGCCTGTGGCTTATGGCTGCTTATCTCCAGCCCGCACGATCCATCAGCATGATGGCTTCAGCCTGACGCTTGCCAGCGACTTCGACCGGGATGGTGTCTGCCTTGAAATCGCCCCACGCGGCCACTTCCGCCGACGGCTCTACATTCGGGTTGGCCGGGAATTCCATGTTAGTGCCGGCAAAGATGCTCTGCGCCTCGGGGGTCGTCATCCACTCCACCAGCTTTTGCGCGGCTTCCGGGTTAGGCGCGTGCTTGGTCAGCCCGATGCCGGAGAGATTGACGTGAACGCCACGGCCCTCCTGATTCGGCCAGAACAGCTTGGCTTTCAGATTCGGATCCTGCGCATGCAGCCGGCCGTAATAGTAGCTATTGACGATACCCACATCGCACTGCCCCGCGTCGACCGCTTGAATCACAGCGTTGTCATCGGCAAAGACGTCAGTTGCGAGATTGTTCACCCAACCCTTGATGATCTCTTCGGTCTTCTCGGCACCGTGGGTTTCGATCAGGGTAGCCGTCAACGACTGGTTATAGACCTTCTTGCTGGTGCGTAGGCACAGACGGCCTTCCCAGCGCTCGTCCGCCAGCGCTTCGTAAGTGGTCAGCTCGCCCTCTTCGACCCGCTCCGGCGAATAGACGATGGTCCGCGCGCGCAGCGACAGGCCTGTCCAGGCATCGGTAGAGGAGCGGTACTGAGCGGGAATATTGTCTTTAATAACCTGCGAATCGAGCGGTTGCAGGATGCCCATTTCTTCGGCCTGCCACAGGTTGCCGCCGTCCACCGTCAGCAGCAGATCTGCCGGAGTATTCTCGCCTTCGGCCTTGATACGGGCCATCAGCGGAGCTTCCTTGTCGGTGATGAATTTGACGTTGACGCCTGTTTTCGCCGTGTACGCATCGAAAACAGGCTTGATCAGCTCGTCAATCCGCGAGGAGTAAACCACTACTTCATCGGCAGCTTGCACAGCGCCTGACAGCGCGGTGAGCGTCAGAGCGGCGAGTAAACCTTTGCTTGCCTGCATGGGTCATGCCTCTTGTATCCGTGAAAGAGGCCAAATAGTAGTGAATGTCATTTACTTTCTCAACGCGACAATTCGCGTCATTCACTTGGGATCAAGGCGATCCGTCGATCACAACCGCGCCAGGTCCGGCAGATCACCGCTCAAACCCAGGGCCTGACGCACGAACATCGCCTTCGCTTCAGGAAGCGCCTCAATGCCTTTCAACCCCGCGTTGCGTAACCAGCGCAGCGGCAGATTGTCGGCTTGGAAGAGTCGTTCGAAGCCCTCCATCGCCGCCATCATGCTCAGGTTGTGCGGCATCCGGCGCCGCTCGAAACGGGCCAGTACACGCGGATCGCCCAGCGGCGCGCCGCGCCCGATTGCTGAGAGCAGCACTTCAGCCAGCACCGCCGCGTCAAGCAAACCGAGATTGACGCCCTGCCCCGCCAGCGGGTGGATGGTGTGCGCGGCGTCGCCGATCAGTGCCAGACCAGGCTGTGCATACCGCTTAGCGTGCCGCTGACGCAGCGGAATGCACAACCGTGGATCGACTTCCAGCACTTCGCCCAGGCGATATTCGAAAGCCCGCCCGAGCGCCTGACGGAACCCTTCGTCATCCAGCGCCATCAGGCGCTGCGCCTCGCCTTCGGTGACCGACCAGACGATCGAGCACCAATGCTCGTCGCCTTCACGCTGCAGCGGCAGGAATGCCAGCGGGCCGTCGTCGGTGAAACGCTGCCAGGCGGTCTGCTGATTCGGCTCGACACAGCGCACGCTGGTCACGATGGCGTGATGCAGGTAATCCCATTCACGGGTCTCGCACCCAGCCAGACGGCGAACCGCTGAATTGGCGCCATCGGCCGCAACCACGAGGCCGGCGCTGAGTTGCTGCCCATCATCGAGGGTCAGGGTCCAGCCGCTTTCGGTCTGGCGCAGCTGCTCCAGACGTGCGGAAATCAGTTCGATCGAATCGCAGCCTTTCAAGGCATCCAGCAACGCATCCTGGACCACGCGATTCTCGACGATGTGGCCGAGCACCTCGGCATGCACCGACGCCGCGGAAAAGTGGATCTGGCCAGTACCAGAGCCATCCCAGACATGCATGTCGCGGTAGGGGCTGACGCGGCGCTCGACAATTCCGGGCCAGGCACCGACGCGTTCGAGGATCCGCTGGCTCGCGGCGGACAGCGCACTGACACGCGGCTCGAAGGGATCGGTTGGAATGAACGGCTGAACGTCCAGCGGACCGGCATCGACCAGCTTGATAGTGAGACCGGCGTCTTGCAGTGCCAGCGCCAGGGTGCTGCCGATCATCCCAGCGCCAACGATGATGATGTCCGCTTGCATTACTGCTCTCCTGCGCGCCGAGCCTGTGGCTTGCGGCATGTCTAGTGGGTCTGCTTGCCGGTTCGCGCACATCGCTGGCGTCTGGTTCGCAAGGGTCCGTCCTGCCGACGTTGGCGGCTTCGCCAAGTCTCAGCGTTCGCGCACGCCCAATCCCATTGCCTGCCGCGCGAACCACGTCTTGGCCGGCGGCAGCAGATCCAGCCCCAGCAGACCGAGATTGCGCCCGGCAACGGATAAATTTCCCGAATCACCGAACAACTGGGTCACCCGATCGGAAAAGCCCACGGTTAGCCACTGATCCGAACGCTGCTGCCGGTGATAAGCCTGCAGCACGGCCAAATCGCCCAGACGTGCCGGGCTAGCCAACAACGCGGCCGCCAACGCTTCGGTGTCCCGCAGCGAGAGGTTGTAACCCTGCCCGGCGATCGGGTGCAAGCTGTGAGCGGCGTTACCTAATACGACCAAACTGGAGCGAACCTGCTCCTCGGCCTCGATCAATTCCAGTGGGTAGAGATGCCGCGCTCCAACCTGCTGAAAGCTGCCCAGACGATAGCCGAACGCCTGCTGCAATTCGCCAAGAAATTCCGCTTCGGAGAGCGCAACCAGGCGTGCCGCGTCCTGTTCCGGGCGCGTCCAGACTAGGGCGCAGCGATTGTCCGGCAACGGTAACAGCGCCATCGGACCTTCGTCGGTAAAGCGCTCGAATGCATTTCCGCCGTGGGGTTTGCCCGGCGTCACGTTGGCGATCAGCGCGGTCTGGCCATAGGGCGTGCGCTTAATATCGATACCGAGCTGTTCGCGCAACGCCGAGCGGCCGCCATCGGCCAACACGGCCAAGTTGCAATCGAGCTGCTTGCCGTCGGTCAGAGTCAGGCGAAAACCATCGACCACCGCTTGCATGCGCTCGACCTCGGCCGGGCAGCGGCGAACCACGACCTCGTCGTCCAGCACCTGCCACAGGCAATGGCCGATCCAAGCGTTTTCCACTACGTATCCCAGCGCCGGTACATGCTCCGTTTTGGCATCGAGCCGGGCAGCGCCAGCGCGGCCGCGATCGGAAACCTGGATTTGGGTGATGGGCTCGGCCCGCTGGGCAATCTGCTCCCAGACGCCCAGACGCTGGTAGATCAGCCGGGTGCCATAGGACAGCGCAGTCGAGCGCGCATCGTAGCTCGGCTGATATTCGCTGCCCGGTTCGAACGGCTCGATCAGCTCAATCGTCCAGCCACGCGCCTTCGCACCTTTCTGCAGCGCCAGCGCCAGGCTGGCACCGACCAGTCCACCGCCAATGATCGCCAGCGCGCTCATGCTCACACGACCTCGGCGGCAGCCGCCATCAATTGCTCGATCTCGGCGACGGCCTTGGGCACGCCGCCGGTGAGGATTTCGCAACCGGTGCGAGTCACCACCACATCATCTTCGATGCGTACGCCGATACCGCGCCATTTCTTCGCCACGTCCTGATTGTCGGCGGCGATATAGATGCCAGGCTCGACGGTCATCGCCATGCCGGGTTCGAGCACGCGCCACTCGCCACCGACCTTGTAGTCGCCGACATCGTGTACGTCCATGCCCAGCCAGTGACCGGCGCGGTGCATGTAGAACGGCTTGTAGGCTTCGGCAGCAATCAACTCGTCGACATCACCTTCCAGCAGCCCCAACTCGACCAGCCCGGCGGTGATGACTTGAACGGTCGCCTCGTGCGCCTCGTTCCAGTGCTTGCCGGGCGCGATGTGCTTGAAGGCTTCTTCGTTGGCGGCCAGTACCAGCTCATAAATGGCCTTCTGTTCGGGCGAGAAGCGGCCATTGACTGGAAACGTCCGGGTGATATCGCTGGCGTAACAATCGATTTCGCAGCCGGCATCGATCAGCACCAGATCGCCATCCTTGAGCGCGGCATCGTTCTCGCGATAATGCAGGATGCAGGCGTTCTTTCCGGCCGCGACGATCGAGCCGTACGCTGGCATCTTCGCCCCACCCTTGCGGAACTCGTAATCCAGCTCCGCTTCCAGGTGGTATTCGTAGAGGCCGGCACGGCTGGCCTGCATGGCGCGGATATGGGCACGGGCGGAGATTTCAGCGGCGTGCTTCATCACTTTCACTTCGTTGGCCGACTTGTACAGACGCAAGTCGTGCAACAGATGATCGAGGGCGACGAACTCGTTCGGCGGCTGTGCACCCTGGCGAGCCTTGGAACGGATGGTGTTGATCCACTCCATCAAGCGGTGATCGAACTCCTGGTTGCTGCCAATGGCGTAATAGACGCGCGAACGACCCTCAATCAGGCCCGGCAGAATCTCGTCGATATCGCCGATGGGGAAGGCATCGTCCGCGCCGTATTCGGCGATGGCGCCATCCTGGCCGGCCCGCAAACCGTCCCACAACTCGCGAGCCGGGTCGCGCTCGCGACAGAACAACACGTACTCGCCATGCTCGCGACCGGGAATCAGCGCAATCACCGCTTCCGGCTCGGGAAAGCCGGAAAGGTACTGAAAATCACTGTCCTGGCGGTAGATGTGCTCGACATCGCGGTTGCGGATGTACATCGGCGCGGCCGGCAGGATCGCGATGCTGTTGGGTTCCATCTCCGCCATCAGCACCTTGCGCCGGCGGGCGTATTCCGATTTCGGGATGCGGGTCATGGGCGGACGGTCCTCAATGCAGGGAAGGCTTGGGTGCCGGCGGCACTGGCTTGGCGCACTCGGTGAACAACAGCAACGGCGCGACGCGCAGGTATTCCATGACCTCCATGTAATCGCTCTCACCATCTTCGGACTCGTCCAGCGAATCCTGGATCTGCGCGATAGCGGCCAGATCCTGCAGGACTTCCATGGCCTCGCCGCTCAGCGCGCGATCACCGGCGACCAGGCCGAAGCCAGCCAGGAAACTCTGGCACCACTGGCCCAGGGCAAGCGCGCGCTCGGCGAGCGGCGCATCGTCCGACGGCAACAGCAAAACGATAGCGATGTCATCGCCGGCGAGCTCACCCTTGACCATCTCCTGCAGGCCAATGAGCGCTTGGCGCACCGATTCTTCGGGAGCGGAGCCGAGCAACTCGGCGGCATCGGCCAGCCAGGATTCGGAATCGAAACCAGCCCCGGCGCAGCTGCGCCCAAGCAGAAAGCCGTGCAGTTCGGCAGGTGTGACAGATTGAGCACTACTGGCCAGCAAGGTGGCGAAAGCAGCGTACGGCGAGTTCTGAATGGGCATGGCGGCTAGGCGCGCGGCGGCGCTAATGTCTAGAATGAAGGCCTCGTATCCTAGCATCGGCACGCGAGCCAAGACCATCGAAGCCGGACTGCCCAACGCTCGCGCCATTTACCCCGGGAATCCCATGGAAGACGCCGACCTGAAATTGCTGACCGCCAAGTTGGAACAGCTGATTCAGCACATCGAGCAACTCAAGGCGCAGAATCGCTTGCTGCTTCACAGCGAGCAGACATGGCGCGAAGAGCGCGCTCATCTGATCGAGAAGAACGAAATGGCGCGGGTGAAGGTCGAAGCGATGATTTCGCGCCTGAAAGCCCTGGAGCAGGACTCATGACCCAGCCGAACACCGTTACCGTGCACATCATGGACAAGGAATATTGCATTTCCTGCCCGCCCGAAGAACGCAGCAATCTCGAAGGCGCCGCCCACTACCTGGACCGCAAGATGCGTGAAATCCGTAGCAGCGGCAAAGTCATAGGCGCCGACCGCGTCGCCGTAATGGCTGCGCTCAACATCACACACGAGCTGCTACACAAACACGATCGCCTCGATGCGGAAGCCAATAGTGCGCGTGAGCATGTGCGTGTTTTGCTGGAGCGGGTCGACAGCGCATTGGCCGCCGATCCAAACCCTTCCGGTAACCGATGAACGGCAGGCAGATTGAGTTATAATCCCGGCAACTCCCTGGCATGTTCGCCAGTCGGCGATGACCCTCTCCCGATAAGCAACACCATGGAGGCTACATGTAGTGCCGGTGTGCATGTCCGCCTGACGGAAAGCCTTAAGGTACTCTGTAGTCGCCACCTTGAACTCTCGGGTTCAAGGGCCTACGCGGGCAGCGGCATGCTGGGGAGCCTTATTTCATGATCGTAGCCGCCGGCCTTTCACGCCCGGCGCTGCGACGCCAACTGCGGCAAGCGCGCCGTAAGCTTTCTCCCATCCAACAACGCCAGGCTGCGAAGAATCTCTATCGGCAGCTGGCCCAGCACCCACTGTTTCGTCGCGCCCGCCACATCGCGCTTTATTTGCCCAACGACGGCGAAATCGATCCTCGTGCGCTTTTGCTGGAAGCGCAGCGCCGCGGCAAAGCGACTTATCTACCCGTACTGAACGCCTGGCCGCGCACCCGCATGGCCTTCCAGCGCATCAAGCCGAACGAGCATCTGAAGCCGAACCGTTTCGGCATTGCCGAGCCGGGTTTTCGGCCCGCACGGCAGCGACCGATCTGGACGCTCGATCTGGTTCTGATGCCATTGGTGGGATTCGACGAGCACGGCGGTCGCCTGGGGATGGGGGGCGGTTTTTACGATCGCAGCCTGGCGTATCGCAGCAGGCGCAAAAATGGTCACAAACCGACACTATTGGGGCTCGCCCATGATTGCCAGAAAGTCGACCGACTTCCTCTTGCTCGCTGGGATGTGCCGCTGCAAGCGACAGTGACGGACCAGGGCTGGTATGCGAAGTGAAACGGAAGGCATTGAAACTGGGGCAACGGCCGCATCCATGCGGCCCATCGAATCAGCGCTGGAGTTGTTGCGAGTGGCTGATCGGCACCATCGAAGAACTGTCATCCGGTCGTTCCCATAATCCCTGGGTATAGCCCGTAGTTACGACGCCGAGACCGAAAATCAGCACCAGGACCCAAAGAATATCTGGTTTGCGTTTCATAGTATTTCGCCTCCCCCTGCCAGGCGAATAGTTGCCGTCGAGTCAGTATCGTTTTCGTTTTCCAGACTCGACAATGCCCATCTCAAGCGCGGCATTCTCCGCCAAGCCCCGGCGCAGCGCAAACAGCCCTGCGACCGGTTGTCGGGGAATGGCGTCAAGAACCCTTCCGAACGAAATTGACATGAGCAAAGACCATGCCGTACTGGCTGATGAAGTCCGAACCCGATGAGTTTTCAATTCAGGATCTGCAGCAACTAGGGACGGGGCGCTGGGATGGCGTTCGCAACTACCAGGCCCGCAACTTCCTGCGCCAGATGGCCGAAGGTGACTGTTTCTTCTTCTATCACTCGAGTTGCGCAACGCCAGGCATCGCTGGAATCGGCAGCATCACGCGCGCGGCCTACCCAGACCCGACCGCGCTCGACGCGCAAAGCCCTTACTTCGACGCCAAGGCCAACGAGGCGAAGAACCCCTGGAACGCAGTCGATGTCGGCTTCGTCGAATGCTTCGCCGCCACGCTTACGCTGCCTCGGCTGAAGGCGGTACCGGCGCTCGCGCAAATGCCGCTGGTGCAGAAGGGCAGTCGGCTCTCGGTGATGCCCGTCAGCGAGAGCGAGTGGCAAACCATCCTGGCGATGCGCTGAGCCAGACGGCCCGTTGCGGCGGCTATTGAACGATCAGGTTGTTGAACAGCAGATCGTCCACCAGCGGCTTGCCTTCTTCCTGCGTGAGGACCGCCTGCACCTGCTTGAGCGCTTCCTGCCGAAGGGCCTCCTTGGCCTCGACCGTCGAGAGGCTGGCATCGGTCTGCTGCGAAAACAGCGTCACCAACTGGTTGCGGATCAATGGCTCGTGATGCTTGACCTTGGCTTCCGCCTCAGCGCCGCTGACGCGCAACGCAATATCGGCCTTGTAATACTTCAGCCTGCCATCAGAGCCGTAGTTACCCACCAACGCAGGCACCAGCGCGTAATAAATGGTTTTCACCGCCGCCGCATCGGCGTCGGCTTCGGATGTTTCCGCAAGCGCCGGCAGCGCCATGCAAAGAGCGAGAACTACAGAAAGAATGCGCGTCACGGGGGTTACTCCAAGGGATACGCCGCCAGCATAACCAGTGCCCGGCACAGACCCAAGCCTGGCCTTATGTATCGCCATCAGGGCGGACCATGCTCATTGCACCACGCGTGCAGACTTCTAGACTGATCCCACATCTAAACGGCCACGCTCATCCAAACGACAAAAGGAAACCTGATGAAAGCTGTCCTGTGCAAAGAGTTCGGCCCGGCCGAAAACCTCGTCATCGAAGAAGCCGCCAGCCCGCAGATCAAAAAAGGCGAGGTACTGCTCGACGTGCATGCCGCCGGCGTCAACTTCCCGGACACGCTGATGATCGAAGGCAAATATCAGTTCAAGCCGCCGTTTCCGTTTTCACCGGGTGGCGAGGCTGCGGGTGTCGTCGCCGCCGTCGGCGAGAAGGTCACCCATCTGAAGGTCGGTGACCGCGTCATGGGCCTGACAGGCTGGGGCAGCTTTGCCGAGCAGGTTGCCGTGCCGGGTAACAACGTATTGCCGATTCCTCCAGAGATGAATTTCGAGACGGCGGCAGCCTTCAGCATGACCTACGGCACCTCGATGCACGCACTGACTCAGCGCGCCAACCTGCAACCCGGAGAGACGCTTCTGGTGCTGGGCGCATCGGGCGGCGTCGGATTGGCGGCTGTGGAGATCGGCAAGGCGATGGGGGCGAAGGTCATCGCCGCCGCTTCCACTGCCGAGAAACTCGAAATCGCAAAAAAGGCAGGCGCCGACGAGCTGATCAATTACACCGAGACCAGCCTCAAGGATCGTCTGAAAGAACTCACCGGCGGCCAGGGCGTGGACGTGATCTACGACCCGGTAGGCGGCAAGCTGTTCGAAGAGGCTTTCCGCAGCATTGCCTGGAACGGCCGCATGCTGGTGGTCGGTTTTGCCGCAGGAGATATCCCCTCGCTGCCAGCGAATCTACCGCTGCTCAAGGGTGCTTCGCTGATAGGCGTGTTCTGGGGCAGCTTCGCGCAGCGCCAGCCGCATGACAACGCGGCCAACTTCCGTCAACTGTTCGCCTGGCATGCCGAAGGCAAGCTCAAGCCTCTGGTCTCGCAGACTTTCGCGCTGGAGCAAACCGCTGACGCGATCAATACCCTGGCCCAGCGCCGAGCTGTTGGCAAACTGGTCGTGAAGGTGCGTTAACGCGAATTGGAAACAAGCGTAGGGTGGATGTCGTGTACATCCACCCGGGCTGCTGCAGAGTGAAGCGAGGGAGCTATCAGTGGGCAGTAACCGGAGCGTCACCGCCCTGTTGCATGCGAGCCATTTCCTGAGCGTAGAGCGCGTCGAAGTTCACCGGTGCCAACATCAGCGCCGGGAACGAGCCACGCGTCACCAGGCTGTCCATTGCTTCGCGGGCATAGGGGAACAGGATGTTCGGGCAGAAGGCGCCCAAGGTGTGGCTCATGGCCTGGGCTTCGAGGCCCTTGATCAGGAAGATGCCGGCCTGCTGAACCTCGGCGATGAAGGCCACCTCCTCACCGGTCTTGACGGTCACTGACAGCGTCAGCACAACCTCATGGAAGTCGTTTTCGAGCGACTTCTGCTTGGTGTTCAGATCCAGCGCAACGCTCGGATTCCACTCCTGACGGAAGATCTCCGGGCTTTTGGGCGCCTCGAAGGAGAGGTCACGGACATAGATCCGCTGCAGGGAAAACTGCGCGCCCTGCTCTTCCTGACCAGCAGCCGCGCCGTTGTTTGCTTGTTCAGTCATGTGAAACCTTCTTGTTGTGCATGTCGTGTGGTAATCGCCCTGTCAGCACCGACGCTCGTCGGCCGTCCGACAGGCCTGAAATCGGATCATGCCTGCAGCATCGCATCCAGCCGCCCTGCCCGCTCCAGCGCGTGCAGTTCATCGCAGCCGCCGACATGCGCATCGCCTATCCATATCTGCGGTACAGAGGTACGTCCGGCCTTGCTTGCCATTTCCGAGCGCAATGCGGGTTTGCCGTCGACGGCAATTTCCTCGTAACTGACGCCCTTGCGATCGAGCAGACCCTTGGCTCGAATGCAGAACGGGCACCAGGCGGTGGTATAGATGACGACTTTAGGCATAGTTACTTGACCACTGGCAGATTCTCGCCGCGCCAGCTGGAAATCCCTCCGGACAGCTTGGCGGCATTGAAGCCTGCCTTCTGCAGCTCACGGCAGGCCGTTCCGGCGTGCTGACCCATGGCATCGACGACGACGATCGTCTTGGCCTTGTGCTTTTCCAGCTCGCCTACTCGGCTGACCAGCTTCTCGTAGGGAATGTTCAATGAATCGACGATGTGGCCGGCATCGAACTCCTTCTTAGCGCGCACGTCCAACACCACGCCTTCGTCGCGGTTGACCAGAGCGGTCAGCTCGCGATTGCTCAGACTTTTGCCGCCTTTACGCGCTTCGGTGACAGCTAAGAGAACCAGCAGCACCAGAAAGATGCTGACTAGAACATAGTGGTTAGAGACAAATTCAATCAGGTTAGCGACCATCAAAAGGGTACCCGGAGGATAAAATGCGGGCCAGTATACACAGCCCCTCTCCCAGGCTGAACCCTGCTGCAAGCCGCTGAAAAATGTCGCAATCGGTGGCTAGACCGGGCGAAACGACCGTTGAATGACAGCTCCCGGCTGGCCCGAAGGGCTGGCTTTAGCGAGTAGAGAGTCAAACGCGCAGTGTCGCCATGAGCGTTCGGAGCTCACTCGACGCTGCGTAGCCGAGCGCAGTGATCCTTTAACGGCCTGCCAATCGTGACCATAAACCGGCCAATCAGTAGACTGGCCACCATTTTTGCGCCCTCGTACAAGGAGCCAAGTAGATGCCCGCCGCGCCCAAACCTCTCGTATTGATGATTCTCGACGGCTTCGGACATAGCGACAGCCCGGAATTCAACGCTATCCACGCTGCTAACAAGCCCGTCTATGACCGCTTGCGCGCGACGCAGCCGCACGGATTGATCTCTGGCAGCGGCATGGACGTCGGTCTGCCGGACGGCCAGATGGGCAACTCCGAGGTAGGCCACATGAATCTGGGCGCGGGCCGCGTGGTGTATCAGGATTTCACCCGCGTCACCAAATCCATCCGCGATGGCGATTTCTTCGAAAACCCGAACATCTGCGCAGCGGTCGACAAGGCCGTGGCCGCCAACAAGGCGGTGCATATCCTCGGCCTGCTCTCCGACGGCGGCGTCCATAGCCATCAGGATCATCTGGTCGCCATGGCCGAGCTGGCGGCCAAGCGCGGCGCCGAGAATATCTACCTGCACGCGTTCCTCGACGGTCGCGACACCCCGCCAAAAAGCGCACAGCACTCGATCGAACTGTTACAGGGCACCTTCACCCGCCTGGGCAAAGGCCGCATCGCCAGCCTGATTGGCCGCTATTTCGCGATGGATCGGGACAACCGCTGGGATCGCGTCGAGCAGGCCTACAACCTGATCGTCGAGGGCGCCGCCGCTTATCGCTCCAATTACGCGGTGGACGGCCTGATCGCCGCCTACGAGCGCGGCGAAAGCGACGAGTTCGTCAAAGCCACCGGCATCGGCGAGCCGGTACGCGTGGAAGACGGCGATGCCGTGGTGTTCATGAACTTCCGTGCCGACCGTGCCCGCGAACTGACCCGCTGCTTCGTCGAGCCCGGCTTCGACGAGTTCCAGCGTGCCCGAGCCCCGCAGCTGGCCGGTTTCGTCATGCTCACCCAGTACGCCGCAAGCATTCCCGCACCGGCTGCCTTCGCGCCGGAAGCGCTGACCAATGTGCTGGGTGAATACCTGGCGAACAACGGCAAGACCCAGCTGCGCATCGCCGAGACCGAGAAATACGCGCACGTCACCTTCTTCTTCTCCGGCGGCCGCGAAGAGCCCTTTTCCGGCGAAGAACGTATTCTCATTCCATCGCCACAGGTCGCCACCTATGACCTGCAACCGGAAATGAGCGCACCTGAGGTGACCGATCGCATCGTTGATGCCATCGAGAACCAGCGCCACGACGTGATCATCGTCAACTACGCCAACGGCGACATGGTCGGCCATACCGGCGTGTTCGATGCCGCGGTGAAGGCTGTCGAATGTTTGGACAAGTGCATCGGACGCATCGTCGAAGCACTGGACAAGGTGGGCGGCGAGGCGCTGATCACGGCCGATCACGGCAACGTCGAGCAGATGGAAGACGCCATGACCGGCCAGGCTCACACCGCCCACACCTGCGAACCGGTACCGTTCATTTATTACGGCAAGCGCAACCTGACGATCCGCGAAGGCGGCGTGCTCGCCGATGTGGCCCCGACCATGCTGACGCTGCTCGGCCTGCCAGTGCCAGCGGAGATGACCGGGCGCTCGATCGTCGAACTGAAAGACTGAAGGGCTGGAAGCTGGAAGCCAAGCTCTTGCTTCCAGCTTAGGCTTCAAGCTTCCGGCTGCTTTTTTAGGCATACTACGGCGGTCGTCGATCGCTCGGTTACACCCTCTCATGCCTCGTATTCTTCTCGCATTCGCGTTTTTTTGCCTGCTCGGCTCGGCCATGGCGGACGAGCGCGCCGACGCTCGCAAACAGATCGAAGCGGCCCGCGAGGACGTAGCCGAACTGCAAAAGCTGCTCAAGCAGATCGAGCAGGAGAAATCCACTGTCCAGAAGCAGCTGCAAACCACCGAAAGCGAGATGGGCCAGCTGGAAAAGGAGGTCGACTCGCTGCAACAGGAAATCGACCGCAGCGAAGCGGAGCTGGAACGGCTCAACGAAGAGAAGGCCACGCTCGAAGGCGCTCGCATCGAGCAGCAGCGCCTGATTGGCATTCAGGCGCGCGCTGCATATCAGAGCGGTCGTCAGGAATACCTGAAGCTGCTGCTCAACCAACAGAACCCGGAAAAATTCAGCCGCACCCTGACGTATTACGACTACCTCAGCAAAGCTCGTTTCGAGCAGGTCGCCAATTTCAACGAAACACTCAGCCAGCTGGCCAACGTCGAAGCCGGCATCGAGGCGCAGCAGGCGACCCTCGCCGAGCAGCAGGACGGGCTAAAGGAACGACGCGCCCAACTCGCCGAAGTGAGCAAAGAGCGTCAGCTGGCGCTGGCCAAACTCGACCGCGACTATTCCAGCCGTGATAAAAAGCTCAAGGCCCGTAAACAGGAGCAGGCGCAGCTCGAACGCGTACTCAAGACCATCGAGGAAACCCTGGCGCGCCAGGCGCGTGAAGCCGAACAGGCGCGTCAGCGCGCCCTTGCGCTGGCTCGCGAGGAACAATCACGACGCCAGCAGGCCGGGAGCGCCGCTCCGGCAGCAACCGGCCCCACCGTTTCAAGTGCCGGCGGCAATTTTGGCGGACCCTTCGCCAGCGCCAAGGGCAAGCTGCCCTGGCCGGTGGATGGAAGATTGGTCGCTCGCTACGGCACTCCACGCGGCGGCGACGCTCGAACCAAGTGGGACGGCGTGCTGATCGGTGCAGGCCTGGGTAGCCAAGTGCGCGCCGTGCATGGCGGCCGAGTGGTATTTGCCGATTGGCTGCGCGGCGCGGGCCTACTGGTGATTCTGGATCACGGCAACGGCTATCTGACCCTGTACGGTCACAATCAGAGCCTGCTGCGCGACGCCGGAGAAATCGTCAAGGCCGGCGATCCGATCGCCACCGTAGGAACCAGTGGCGGGCAGGAATCTGCCGCACTGTATTTCGCCATTCGTCAACAGGGTCGCCCAAGCGATCCGGCACAATGGTGCCGCGCGCAAGGATAAGCCGGCTAGCGCGCCCTCACACTGGAGTCAGACATGCTGCACCTGCGCCGTTTCGCCCAACCATCCGCCCTGTCCCTGGCCCTCCTGCTGGCGACTTACGGAAGCGCCTGGGCCCAGCAACCGCCCGCGGAGCTGGCGGAACCCATTTCACTGGGAAGCTCGACCAGCAAGGCGCCGCTGCCACTGGACGAGTTGCGAACCTTCGCCGAGGTGCTGGACCGGATCAAGGCCGCCTATGTCGAGCCTGTCGACGACAAGACCCTGTTGGAAAACGCCATCAAAGGCATGCTCAGCAACCTCGATCCGCATTCGGCCTATCTGGAACCCGAAGCTTTTGCCGAGCTGCAGGAAAGCACCAGCGGCGAGTTCGGTGGTCTCGGGATCGAGGTCGGGATGGAGGACGGTTTCATCAAGGTGGTATCGCCAATCGATGACACCCCGGCATCCAAGGCCGGTATCGAGGCGGGCGATCTGATCGTCAAGATCGATAACAAGCCAACCAAGGGCATGTCGATGATGGACGCCGTTGGCATGATGCGCGGCAAGCCGGGCAGCGATAT
Source organism: Pseudomonas sp. CBC3 (assembly GCF_037967085.1). Classification (NCBI taxonomy): domain Bacteria; kingdom Pseudomonadati; phylum Pseudomonadota; class Gammaproteobacteria; order Pseudomonadales; family Pseudomonadaceae; genus Pseudomonas; species Pseudomonas sp. CBC3. Next base: position 1,216,392 of record NZ_JBANEO010000001.1, on the reverse strand, counting down.
TTCGCTGTCGCTGGTACGCGAGGGCGGCCAACCCTTCACGGTCAAACTCACCCGCGCGGTGATCAAGGTCACCAGTGTGAAGAGCCAGATGCTCGAGCCCGGCTACGGTTATCTGCGCGTCACCCAGTTCCAGATCAATACCGGCGAGGAAGTTGGCAAGGCTCTGGCGCGCCTGCGCAAGGAAAACGGCAAGAAGCTCAACGGCTTGGTGCTCGATCTGCGCAACAACCCGGGCGGCGTGCTGCAGGCCGCGGTGGAAGTATCCGATCACTTCCTCACCGATGGCCTGATCGTCTACACCAAAGGCCGCATCGCCAATTCCGAGCTGCGTTTCAGTGCCGATCCGGCCGATGCCAGTGAAGGCGTTTCGCTGGTGGTGCTGATCAACGGCGGCAGCGCCTCGGCCTCGGAGATCGTCGCCGGCGCCCTGCAGGACCAGAAGCGTGGCGTCGTAATGGGTACCGACAGCTTTGGCAAAGGATCGGTGCAGACCGTCCTACCGCTGAACAACGACCGCGCGCTGAAGCTCACCACGGCGCTTTATTACACCCCCAACGGCCGCTCCATCCAGGCCCAGGGCATCGAGCCAGATATCCAGGTGGCCCGCGCCAAGTTTACCCGTGAGCAAGCGGTCGAAGGCGTACGCGAGGCGGATCTGGCCGGACATCTGGGCAACGGTAACGGCGGCCCGGAACGCCCCACCAGCACCCAGGTCGTCAGCGACTCACCACGCCCGCAGGACGAAGACTTCCAGCTCGGCCAGGCACTGAATCTGCTCAAGGGGTTGAACCTCACCCGCGGCCAGTAGGATGTCCCGACTTGCCGTCCTGCTGCTAGGACTCTTAACACCGCTGCTGGTAATCGGCGCTCCGGGCGCGGAGGCAACAGGCGACTCGGAGCGCCTGACTACCCTTTCGCGAATGCCGAAGTTAGCGCTGGTAATGGATGACCTCGGTCAGAACGATGCTCGTGACGGTCGTGTTCTGGCACTGCCCGGCCCGGTGGCCATGGCGATCCTGCCGGACAGCCGCCACGCCACGCCGCTGGCCGAACGGGCCAACGCGGCAGGCAAGACGGTCATACTGCATCTGCCCATGGCTCCGGCCGATGGGCCTTACGCCTGGCAGCCGCAGCTGGGGCCGACGGAGCTGACAAACCGACTGGACAGCGCACTGGCAAAGGTTCCCCATGCCAGCGGTGTAAACAACCACATGGGCAGCCTGATGACCGCTCGAGCGCAGCCGATGGCGGCCTTGATGCACGAGCTGCAGCAGCGCCATCTGTTTTTTCTCGACAGCCGCACCCATGCCGGAACGGTTGCAGCCGCCGCCGCTCAACGGATCGGATTGGCCAGCCTGTCGCGGGATATTTTTCTCGACGACGACCCCAGCCCTCACGCCGTTGCGGCGCAGTTCCGCACAGCCCTGAAGCTTGCGCGCAAGCAGGGTTCAGTGGTGATCATCGGCCACCCCCACCCCAGCACGCTGGCGCTTCTGGAGCGGGAATTGCCACGTCTGCAGGCTCAGGGGATCGATTGGGTGGACATCGGACAGATGATCGCTACCCGTGGCAACCGCGCGATGGTTGCCCATGGCTCAGGCGGCATCTATCGCTCAGTCCAGGATCAGAGATAACGACGCATGATGGCGTCAATGGAACCGTCGCCCCGCATCTCGTCCAAGGCCTTTTGCAGCCGCGCCACGACATCGTCCGGCGTCTGCTTGTTCAGCGCGAGAAACAGCTGCGCATCGTTGAACCGCAACGCAGTCACCAGCCCGTTTACCCCTTCCTGTTTGGCCAGATAAGGGCCGACCGGATCGGTGGTCGCCCACAGATCGATATGTCCTTTGAGCAGTTTTCCGATGTTTGCCTGGTCACGCAGCGAGTTGATCGGCTCGAACCCATTGCTCTCAAGATGCTGGCTGACCGCGTCATCCTGATAGGCGCCAATCCGATACTGCCGGGCCTGGTCGAGCGAACTCAGGCGTAACGGACTGCCGGGCGGAGCGAGAAGCACCCAGCCGGTGCTGGCGAGCGGTCCGACCCACTTGAATAACGGCTCGCGCTCCGGCGTATAGGTGGTGGAGAACAACCCTTGGTCCGGCTTTTCCAGTACTTGGTTATAGATGCGCTCCCAGGGGAAGCGCAACGTCAGGCTGTAATCGATATCGGCACGCTTGAACATTTCGCGCACGATGTCGGCGTTGATGCCGCTGACGTTGCGATCCGCTGCGTAGTTCTTGCCGTCGGCCGCCATATTGAACGGCGGGAAATTCTCCGTCAGCATCACCACCCTGTAGTCGTCCGGCAGCGCTGCTTTGGCCGAGGCGGCCACGAGCAACAGCAGGCCGGCCACTAGAATTCGTTTCATCGATCCTCCCCCTACGTCTGCTAATACCAGGCGGCGCACCGACACCTACTAACAGATGTCATGCGTGCCACCTTTTATGTGTAGCAACGAAAGAACCGGACGCACGGAGACTGTCACCGAACTGGGACGAACCGCACAAGTTGAGATATCATTTGGCCATCATTCGCATCCGCGGTGCCAACCTGCACGAGGTTTGCTTAATAAGGAGTGAAGGAGATGTTCAGTCGCGGGGAAACGGCGTGGCGCTCACCTCTGGAGCGCCCCACCGGTCTGCGATGCATGCACGCAGCTAGCGAGGCGCCGATCAGAAATACCGGCCAGTGATGGTATTGATCGTGCCGTCGGCGCGCATTTGATCCAGAGCGGCCTGTAGCTTCTCGACCGTCTCATCGGAAACCTGCCGGTTTAGCGCCAGGAAAAGCTCAGCGCTGTCGAAGCGCAGCACCCGCTTGAGACCGGACACGCCCTGCTGCTTCGCCAGGAAGCGCCCCGCTGGATCGCCCGTCGCCCACAGGTCGATCGCGCCGCTTTGCAGCTTCTCGACGTTGATCTGGTCGCGTAGCGCCAAGGTCGGCTGCAGCCCCTGTGCAACGAGATGCTCGGCAATGGCATCGCCCTTGTAAGCGCCGATCCGGTACTGCCGGGCCTGCTCGAGGCTGTCGACCTCGATGGTGCTGTCGCCGCGCGCCAGCAGCACCCAGTCATCCGGCCCGATAGGACCTACCCATTTGAACAGCTCCTCGCGCTCGGGCAACCGAGCTGTCACGAACACCCCATAGCCAGGCGTTTCCAGAGCCATCTTGTAGATCCGCTCCCAAGGGAAGCGCAAGGTCAGGGTGTAATCGATGCCGGCGCGCTGGAACATCTCGCGGATGATGTCGGCAGCGATGCCCCTGATGTTCTCGTCACGGGCGAAATTCTTGCCGTCGACGGCCATGTTGTAAGGCGGGAAATTTTCGGTGAGCAGATCGATCTGCTCCGGTGCGGCCTGGGCGGTGGTGCCCAAGATCAAACAGGTCGCTAAAGCAAGAAGCGTGGATTTGAACATGGCATTAATTCCTTTATTCCCGCACGGATGGCCCGTTGCGTTCCTTTAAGTGTTGTTTGCTCGATCGAATCGGTAGCAGACTCAACGCATCACAATGCCGCAACTGGCCATATAGGCTTTTGCTTCCGGCACGGTGTATTCGCCGAAGTGAAAAATGCTGGCCGCTAATACCGCGTCGGCCTTGCCCTCGATGATGCCGTCGGCCAGATGCTGCAGATTGCCTACACCACCGGAGGCGATCACCGGGATACTCAGCGCCTCGCTGATGGCGCGGGTGACACCGAGGTCGTAGCCGTTCTTGACGCCATCCTGATCCATGCTGGTCAGCAGGATTTCACCGGCACCCAGCGCCTCCATCTTCTGCGCCCAGAGCACCGCGTCCAGCCCCGTGGGCTTGCGTCCACCATGGGTGAAGATTTCCCAGCGCGGCGTTTCGCCCGGCTTGGACACTTTCTTCGCATCGATGGCGACCACGATGCACTGCGAGCCGAAGCGATCAGCGCCCTCGCCAACGAATTCGGGCGTGAAGACGGCGGCGGTGTTGATCGAGACCTTGTCGGCCCCGGCGTTGAGCAGGTTGCGGATGTCTTGCACGGTGCGCACGCCACCACCAACGGTCAGCGGAATGAACACCTGGCTGGCCATGCGTTCGACGGTGTGCAGCGTGGTGTCGCGGTTATCGACGCTGGCGGTGATGTCGAGGAACGTGATCTCGTCAGCGCCCTGCTCGTCATAGCGGCGGGCGATCTCCACCGGATCGCCGGCATCGCGGATGTTCTCGAACTGGACGCCCTTGACCACTCGACCATTGTCCACGTCGAGGCAGGGGATGATGCGTTTTGCCAAAGCCATAGCGGAGTTCCCGTAGGGTGGGTGCAAAGAGTGCGTCGATTACGGTGGGCTACGCCCACGCTACGTTTATTCGTCCTTGAACTTCAGATCACAAAGCGCCTGCGCCTCGGCCACGTCGAGGGTGCCCTCGTAGATCGCGCGGCCAGTGATGGCGCCGATGATGCCGGGGGTATTGGTGTCGAGCAGCTTCTGGATGTCGCCGATGTTGTGGATGCCGCCGGAGGCGATCACTGGAATCTTGCTGGCATTAGCCAATGCCACCGTCGCTTCGACGTTGCAGCCCTGCATCATGCCGTCCTTGGCGATGTCGGTGTAGACGATCGCCGAGACGCCATCGGCCTCGAAGCGGCGCGCCAGATCCACAGCCTGCACGCTGGATACTTCGGCCCAGCCATCGGTGGCGACGAAGCCGTCTTTGGCATCCAGGCCGACGATGACCTTGCCCGGAAAGGCGCGGCAGGCCTCTCCGACGAATTCCGGCTGCTTGACCGCCTTGGTACCGATGATCACGTAGCTGACGCCGGCGCGCACGTAATGCTCGATGGTTTCCAGCGAGCGGATGCCACCGCCGATCTGGATCGGCAGGTTCGGGTAGCGCTTGGCGATGGCCGTGACCACCTCGCCATTGACCGGCTGGCCCTCGAAAGCACCGTTGAGATCGACCAGATGCAGACGGCGGCAACCGGCCTCGACCCACTTGGCAGCCATCGCCACCGGGTCGTCGGAGAACACTGTGGCGTCGTCCATCAGGCCCTGACGCAGACGCACGCAGGCGCCGTCTTTCAGATCGATTGCGGGGATAATCAGCATGGCTCGAACCTGTTCAAATCGGGAATCGGTTAAAGGTCAGCTCTTTTCGAGCGCCCACAAGTCGCTTTCGATGCTTTCGAACCTGTCTTTCAGGTGTGTCTGCACATCGAAAATCGCCTTGTTGTAGTAGAGCGGAGCAATTTCACGCGCAAACAGATCAAGCACTTCCTGCGCCTCGAAGGAGCCAAGCTCCAGCTCGAAACGATCTTCGAGAAAACGCTTGATGGTCTGCTGCGCAGCCTGCTCCTGAGCGGGGTCCAGCGTCAGCACCGGTGCCTTCGTCTTGGCCCGGCTCATTACCAGCGGCCATCCCAGGCGGCGAAATTCTGCAGCAACTGCAGGCCATGGGTGTGGCTCTTCTCGGGATGGAACTGCACGGCGAAGCGCGAGCCATCGGCCAGCGCCGCGGCAAAGTCCTTGCCGTAGTGACCGCGACCGACGACGTGGCGCGGGTTACTGGCCTCGATGTAGTAGCTGTGCACGAAATAGAAGCGGCCTTGGTCCGGAATGTTGTGCCAGAGAGGGTGATCGACCGCCTGCTTGACCTCGTTCCAGCCCATATGCGGCACTTTAAGGCGCCCGCCGTCTTCCTGCAGATCCTTGCCGAAGAAGCGCACCTGGCCCGGGAACAGCCCGATGCAATCGACTCCCCCATTCTCCTCGCTACGCTCCATCAGCGCCTGCATGCCGACACAGATGCCAAGAAAGGGACGGTCGACGCTGACTTCGCGCACCAGCTCGTCGAAACCCAGACGGCGGATCTCGGCCATGCAATCACGGATCGCGCCGACGCCGGGAAATACCACGCGGTCGGCTTCCCGGATGACCTGCGCATCGCTGGTCACCAGCACCTTGCCGGCGCCGACGTGCTCCAGCGCCTTAGCGACCGAATGCAGGTTGCCCATGCCGTAATCGATGACAGCTACGGTCTGCATTACAGGCAACCCTTGGTCGACGGCATCTGGCCAGCCATGCGCTCATCCAGCGTCAGCGCCATACGCAGCGCGCGGCCGAAGGCCTTGAACACGGTTTCGATCTGGTGATGAGTATTGGTGCCGCGCAGGGTGTCGATGTGCAAGGTGACCAGCGCGTGGTTGACGAAGCCTTGGAAGAACTCCTGGAACAGGTCGACGTCGAAACCGCCCACGGTGGCGCGGGTATAGGGCACGTTCATGGTCAGGCCCGGGCGACCGGAAAAATCGATCACCACGCGCGACAGCGCTTCGTCCAGCGGCACGTAGGAATGCCCGTAACGGGTCATGCCCTTCTTGTCGCCAACTGCCTTGGCAAACGCCTGGCCGAGGGTGATGCCGACATCTTCTACGGTGTGGTGGTCGTCGATATGCAGATCGCCCTGGCACTCGATGTCCAGGTCGATCAGGCCATGGCGGGCGATCTGATCGAGCATGTGCTCGAGAAAGGGCACGCCAATGGCGAAGCGGCTCTTGCCGGTGCCGTCCAGATTGATGGTGGCCTTGACCTGTGTTTCCAGGGTGTTGCGCTCTACGCATGCCGTACGTTCGGACATCGACAGCTCCGCTGATCGTGGGGCTAAAAAGGTCCGCATTATAGGCTCAAACCAACCTACGGGGATACGCGAGCGGCGGCTCGGCGGCCGCCAACGGGTCTGCGCCTCTGTCTTGCGTTCAGGGGAGCGACCACGCGCGCCCGGCAAACCGCCCGCAACCGCTCAACGAAGCAGCCCATCGCCAGAACCGCGAGCCGTCGTGCGCTGAAAAGCCGGCACGGTTATGCTTGCCGGCATCCATTCAGCGCGTCAGGTCAGCATGCCCGTATTCGTCGAAACCCTCACCGAGCCCAGCCCGCAGGATCGCATCGATCTTGCGAAGATCTTTGCCGACGCCCCGGACTGGCTGTTGGCGCCCTACGCGGATGCCACGGCTCTGATCGAGGCAGGGCTGGCCGATCGCAGCCTGATCGCCGGTCGTTTCAACGATCGCCTGCTCGGAGCCGCCCTGCTGCAGCGCGGCACGTCGCATTGGCGCTTGTCGCATCTCTGTGTGCGCAAGATCACCCGCCGCCGCGGCGTCGGCAAACGGATACTCGAGGAAAGCCTGCGTCTGGCCCTGGAAGCCGGAACGGACCTGCGCCTGGCCGCACCGAGAGAGCATCTGGAAGCTCAGGCGTTGGCCGCCAGGACGCATCTGCCGCTGGATCCCATCTAGCTCCGCCCCATAACAGGAACCCAGGCGCAGACAGCCACTCCAACGCCATCTGCGGCGAAAGCCGACGTTCGTGGCGCTATACTCGCTGCTTTTGAAATACCAAAACAAAGGACCTGTCATGAAAGCGCTCGGCAAGATCCTGGGCCTGGTAATCCTCGGGTTGCTGCTGCTCCTCGTCGCACTGGGCTTCGCCCTGACTCATCTGTTCGACCCCAACGATTACAAGGATGAAATCCGCGCGCTTGCCCGTGACAAGGCCGGCCTGGAACTGAACATTGCCGGCGATATCGGCTGGAGCCTGTTCCCGTGGCTCGGCCTGGAACTGCACGAAACCACCCTGGCCAGCGTGCGCACGCCAGAGCAGCCGTTCGCCGATCTGCGCATGCTCGGCCTCTCGGTCCGGGTGCTGCCGCTGTTCAGCCGCGAAGTGGAGATGAGTGACATCGCCCTCAATGGCCTCAACCTGACCCTGGCTCGCGACGAAAACGGCAGCAGCAACTGGGAAGGCGTAGGCCAGCCAGCCGGCGGCGAAGCGCAACCCGGCGAACCCGCCCCAGCGGAACAGGCCGAGACAGCGAATGAAGAGCCGCAAGCCGGAAAACCAAGGCGTCCGCTGCAGCTGGATATCGATAGCCTGACCATCAGCGATGCCCGGGTGAGCTACCACGACGCTCAAAGCGGCCAGCAATTCAGCGCCGAAGGTATCGAGCTCAGCACGGGCGCCATCCGCGAAGCCACCCCGATCCCGGTCAAGCTCAACGCCTTCTTCGGCAGCAACCAGCCGGTGATGCGGGCGCGTACCGAACTGCAGGGTGACCTGCGCTTCGATAACGAACTGCAGCGTTATCAGTTCGAGAACCTGCGCCTGAGCGGCGAAGCCTCGGGCGAACCTCTGGAAGGCAAGACGCTGTCTTTCAGCGCACAGGGTCAATTGCTCGTCGACCGGGCGGCGGATATCGCCGAGTGGACCAGCCTCAAGTTCACCGCCAACCAATTGCGCGGCCTTGGCGAATTGAAGGTGCGCGATCTGCAGGAGCAGCCGAAGCTCGCCGGTACGCTGTCCATCGCCGAGTTCAATCTGCGCGAATTCCTCGACGGCATCGGCCAACAACTCCCGCCCATGGCCGACAACACGGCTTTGGGCAAGGCCGAACTGGTCACCCGCCTGACCGGGACGCCGACCAGCCTGACCCTCGAAGAACTCGACCTGAAACTGGACGGCAGCACCTTTACCGGGCAGATCGGCATCAGTGATTTCGCCAAACAGGCGCTGCGCGTCGACCTCAAGGGCGACCAGCTGAATCTGGACCGCTATCTGCCACCGCCAAGCCAGGAAGATGCATCCGGCGCCGCCCGCAAGAGCGAGGTAGAGGCCACCGAGGCCGCCGTGATCGGCAGCGGCACCACACCGTTGCCGGACAAGCCCACCCAGCAAGCCTGGAGCGAAGCCTCGGTCCTGCCGATTGCCACGCTGCGCCGTCTGGATGCCCGAATCAATCTGAATATCGGCAGCCTCACCGCAATGAAACTGCCACTCGACAGCTTCGCGCTCCGGGCACGCAGCGCAGGCGGCTTGCTGACCCTGGAAGACATGCGCGGCGGTTATTACAACGGTCGCGTGGAAGCCTCGGCCAGCCTCGATGTACGCCCACAAATACCGTTGATAACCGCTCAGACCCGCTTCGCTCGCGTCCCGGTCGAGCGCCTGCTCGAAAGCCAAGGCGAAAAAGTGGTAGTCAAGGGCCTGCTCAATCTGGACAGCGACATTCGCAGTCAGGGCAACAGCCAGAAGGCCTGGATCGACAACCTCAACGGCAAGATCGGCTTCATCATCGATAATGGCATCCTGGTCGACGCCAATCTCGAACAGCAACTCTGTCGCGCCATCTCCACGTTGAATCGCAAGCCTCTGACCAGCGACCCGCGCAGCAAGGACACGCCGTTCCGCCAACTCAAGGGCAACCTGACCCTGCGCAACGGCGTGGCCAGTAACCCGGACCTGAAGGCCAGCATTCCCGGCCTGACGGTAAACGGCAACGGCGATGTCGACCTGCGCGTTCTGGGCATGGACTATCGCGTCGGCATCATCATAGAGGGTGACAAGGGCGCCATGCCCGATCCGGCCTGCGCGGTCAACGAACGTTACGTCGGTATCGAATGGCCGCTTCGTTGCCGCGGGCCGCTGGAGCTTGGCGCCAAGGCCTGCCGCTTCGACAAGGACGGCCTCGGCAAGATCGCCGCCCGCCTCGCTGGAGAAAAACTCAACGAGACCATCGAAGAGAGGCTCGGTGACAAGGTCAGCCCTGAGTTGAAAGACGCACTGAAAGGCCTGTTCAACCGATGAACCCGCACGTGTTGAGTGACGAACACTTCGGCGCGGCCGTGCTCGACTGGTACGACCGCCACGGCCGCAAGGATCTGCCCTGGCAACAGAGCATCACGCCGTACCGGGTCTGGGTGTCGGAGATCATGCTGCAACAGACCCAGGTCAGCACCGTGCTCGGCTATTTCGATCGATTCATGGACGCGCTGCCGACGGTGCAGGCCCTGGCCAGTGCAGCGGAAGACGAAGTGCTGCACCTGTGGACCGGGCTCGGCTACTACAGCCGCGCACGCAACCTGCACAAGACCGCCAAGCTGATCGTCGCCGAGCATGGCGGCGAGTTTCCAAAGTCGGTTGATCAGCTCGCCGAACTTCCCGGTATCGGGCGATCGACCGCCGGCGCCATCGCCAGCCTGAGCATGGGGCTGCGAGCGCCGATACTCGACGGTAACGTCAAGCGCGTACTGGCCCGCTACGTCGCGCAGGATGGCTATCCGGGCGAGCCGAAAGTGGCCAGAAAACTCTGGGACGTGGCCGAGCGCCTGACGCCGCACGCCCGCGTCAACCATTACACCCAGGCGATGATGGATCTGGGCGCGACGCTCTGCACGCGCAGCAAACCCAGTTGCCTGCTTTGCCCGCTGAAACCTGGCTGCCGCGCCCATCTGCTCGGCCGCGAAACAGATTTTCCGGCGCCCAAGCCGCGCAAGGCGCTGCCACAAAAGCGCACCTTGATGCCGTTACTGGCCAACCATGAAGGGGCCATCCTGCTCTATCGCCGCCCGTCGACCGGCCTTTGGGGCGGGCTGTGGAGTTTGCCGGAACTGGAAGACCTGGCCGCGCTCGGTCCGCTCGCCGAACGTCATGCACTGCAGTTGCAACAGCACCAAGAACTGCCCGGCCTGACCCACACCTTCAGCCATTTTCAGCTTGCCATCGAACCTTGGCTGATCAGAGTCAAGCCCGAGGCCAACGCCGTGGCCGAGGCGGACTGGCTCTGGTATAACCTCGCGACCCCGCCGCGACTGGGGCTCGCCGCCCCGGTGAAGACGCTGCTCAAGCGCGCCGCCGCAGAATTGAACGCAGGAGAGATGTCATGACCCGCACCGTGAACTGCCGCAAGTACAAAGAAGAACTTCCAGGTCTCGACCGCCCGCCGTACCCAGGCCCGAAGGGCGAAGACATCTACAACAACGTGTCGAAGAAGGCCTGGGACGATTGGCAGAAGCACCAGACCATGCTGATCAACGAGCGTCGGCTGAACATGATGAACACCGAAGATCGTAAGTTCCTGCAGGCCGAAATGGACAAGTTCTTTTCCGGCGAGGATTACGCCCAGGCCGAAGGCTACGTACCGCCGAGTCAGTGATCACCTTAGCGGGAAGCGCGCTCCGTTGGCCTGCTGCCCGCAGTCTTCGATCGCAATCGGAACTTGCTTCAAAATTCAGTCACAACGCTAAACGCCCGTTCTGACTAAATATTTTCTCAGTCGCGCTTGACAGGCAAAAGCCAAATCCGTCTAATAGCGCCCCGTTGCCCAGGTAGCTCAGTCGGTAGAGCAGGGGATTGAAAATCCCCGTGTCGGCGGTTCGATTCCGTCCCTGGGCACCATGACTTGTAAACCCCTGATTCCGCGAGGTCTCAGGGGTTTTGTCGTTTTGGAGTGGCTTTCCGCCCCGACTGAGTACACGTGCGGGTTCACGACGGCGTTTATGGCGCCACGAAGCGCCATTACATCTACCACCGGACCCCAAAGGACGTAAGACAATGCTTCCCTGAGCCGGGCGAGCTTGCTGCCGGTGGGCACTCATATTCAGATGGATCGCTGATTGACCCGCTTGGAGAGCTGTTCGGCCGATTCCTTTCGCTCCGAATACCGATCGACAAGATCCGGTCGGTCCCGCAGCAGGATGGTGAATTTCATCAGCTCCTCCATCACATCCACGACTCGATCGTAGTAGGGCGATGCCTTCATCCGGTCCTGGCCGTCGAATTCCAGATAAGCCTTGGCGACGGACGACTGGTTGGGGATGGTGAACATCCGCATCCACCGCCCCAGAACACGGAGCTGGTTGACCGCATTGAACGATTGCGAGCCGCCGCAGACCTGCATGACCGCCAGGGTCTTGCCCTGCGTAGGGCGTACCGCTCCCATCGCCAGCGGAACCCAATCGATCTGCGCCTTGAAGACCGCTGACATCGCGCCGTGTCGCTCCGGCGAACACCAGACCTGCCCTTCCGACCACAGCATGAGCTGCAACAGCTCCTGCACCTTGGGATGGTCTACCGGTGCGTCGTCGGGTAGCGGCAGCCCGGACGGATTGAAGATGCGCGTCTCGGCGCCGAAACGCTCCAGCAGCCGGGCGGCTTCCTCGACCAGCAAACGACTGAAGGAACGGGGACGGGTCGATCCGTAAAGGAGAAGAATGCGCGGCTTGTGTGTTCCGGTGTCGTCGTTGCGCACCAGAACATCGTCGAGATTAGGGAGGTCATGGGTCATGGCGCTTCTCCAGGCTGCAGATTGCCGATGCGGTCGAGTTCTTGCTTCAGCTCGTCCCGGCCCAACTGCTCGAAGGGCAGCGCCAGGAATGCGCGGCATCGGGCCTCGATACGCGCCAGGGTGGCATGAAAGGCTGCGCTGATTTCCGCTTCATCGCCCTTTACGTCGGACGGATCTTCCAGACCCCAATGGGCTTTCAGGGCCGGACCGAAGTAGACCGGGCAAGGCTCGCCTGCGGCCTTGTCGCAAACGGTGACGACGATGTCCGGAGGGCTGTCCTCGAACGCGTCGTTGCCCTTGCTGCTCAGCCCCTCGGTCGAGAGACCGGCCTCGCGGAGTGTTACCAATGTGCGTGGCAGAACCTGCCCCCTGGGGATACTCCCGGCGCTCACCGCCTCGAACCCGCTCGGTGCGAGGTGGTTGAACATGGCCTCGGACAGGATGCTTCGGCAGCTATTGGCCGTACACATGAACAGAACTTTCACGACTTCTCCTCCGCGCTGCGGCGGTTTCAGATGCTCAGCCTGATGGCCAAGGCGGACAGGGTGATAAACAGCACCGGCAGGGTCAGAACGACACCGACCTTGAAGTAATAACCCCAGGTCACGCGGATGCCTTTGCGACTCAGAACATGCAGCCACAGGAGCGTCGCCAGGCTGCCAATGGGGGTGATTTTCGGCCCCAGATCGCAGCCTATGACATTGGCGTAGATCATCGCCTCACGCACCACGCCGCTCGTATCCGTCGCCTGGATCGACAGGGCGCCGACCAGCACGGTGGGCATGTTGTTCATGACCGAAGACAGGCCCGCCGTCAGGAATCCGGTGCCCAGCGCAGCACCCCAGACGCCGTAGCCGGCGAGATGATTCAGCGCGGCCGTCAGGTAGTCGGTAAGGCCTTCGTTCTTCAGTCCGTAGACGACGAGGTACATGCCCAGCGAGAAAATGACCACCTGCCAAGGAGCCTCTCGCAGCACCCGTCGGGTCGAAATCACGTGTCCACGGGCAGCGACGACAAACAGTACGGCCGCGCAGGCCGCCGCAACGGCACTGATGGGTATGCCCAGCGGCTCGAGCGCGAACAGACCGACCAAAAGCGCGACGAGCACGCACCAACCGACCCGGAAAGCAGCCCGGTCACGAATGGCCATGTCGGGAGCCTTCAGCAGCGCCAGGTCGTAGGTCACCGGAACATCACGCCGAAAGAACAACCAGAGGACGGCCAGCGTCGCCGCCACGCTGACTGCATTGATGGGAACCATGACGGCCGCGTACTCGCTGAAGCCCAGATTGAAATAATCAGCCGTCACGATGTTCACCAGATTGGAGACGACCAGCGGCAAACTGGCGGTATCGGCGATGAAGCCGGCCGCCATGACGAAGGCCAGCGTGGACGCCGCCGAAAAGCGCAAGGCGACCAACATCGAGACCACGATGGGCGTCAGGATGAGCGCCGCGCCATCGTTCGCGAATACGGCCGAGACGGCGGCGCCGAGAAGGACCGTAAAGGCAAACAAGCGGCTCCCCTGCCCCTTGGCCCAGCGCGCGACATGGAGCGCGGCCCACTCGAAGAATCCGGCTTCATCGAGAAGCAGGCAGATGACGATGATCGCGATGAAAGTTGCCGTGGCGTTCCAGACGATGCCCCACACGGTGGGGATGTCAGCCAGCGTGACGACGCCGGCCAGCAGCGCGGCGAGCGCACCCAGGGACGCGCTCCAGCCGACCCCGAGCCCACGGGGCTGCCAGATGACCAGAACGATGGTGACGATGAAGATGGCGGCTGCGATAAGCATGACGACTGGCGCTCCCGGCTCAGCAACAAGAAGCGACACGAACTGGGCGATCGCCCATTTGGTCGAGACGAGCTTGATCCTGCTGCAGCCACTCGGTGTTGGCTTGCAGGGTCGTCTGGAGAATTTTGTGGACCCAGGACGGCAGGTCCGGATTGAGACTGTAATAAACCCACTGCCCTTTGCGCCGATCCACCAGCAGGCCGCAAGCGCGAAGCTGTGCGAGATGCCGGGATACTTTGGGCTGGCTGTCATTTAGGGCGCAGACCAGCTCGCAAACGCAAAGCTCACCCTCTTGAATAACAAGCAAAGCGGCCCGCACGCGGGTTTCATCGGACAGACATTTGAACAGCGCAGGAGGCGTCACGGAAGAATCACCTGAATATATGGATGTTCGAATATATGAGTTTCCATATGTTCGCGCAAGCGCGCGTGGCTCTGCGCCTGTCCGACGCCGCTTCCCTATTTCACATGCACCCGCCGAAACAACCGAACCGGCATCGAGCCGTTGCACCCCGCGTTGTCGTCGTGAGCCCGGGTGAACTGGCGAACCAGCGGAACTACGGATACTCTCGACTACGCAGGTTGAAACGCTATGGATGGCCGACCAGGCAGGAGCATAAGCAGTGCGGATGTTTCCTTCGATTCTACTGATAGGGTTGTGCACACTCGCCACCCAGACGAGCGCCGAAGAGTGGCGATTCGTCACCGAGGATTTCCCGCCTTTCAGCCGCGCTGCGGGTTCCTCGGCCCAGACCAACGATGAAGTACAAATAGCGGGCGGCCCGCTGGCGGAAATCGTGCAGGTGGTCTGCGCGCGCCTGGACCTGGATTGCCCGATCGTGCTCCATCCATGGCAGCGCGCCCTGCACTTGGCCGAAGACGGGGAAGTCGAAGGTATTTTCACCGTGGTTCGTTCACCCCAGCGCGAGCGCGCGTTTCATATCACCCGCATGCTGGTCACTTCGCGCTACGCCGTATTCGCTCGCAAGGACAGTGGTTTCGTATACAGCCAGCCGGGTGATCTAGCCGGTCGGTTGATCGGCGTCTACGGCCCATCCGGCACGTCTTATGTCCTCTCTCAACACCTCGAACCGGTTGCCGGAGCGCAGGTGCATCTGACTGCCAGTAACCGTCGTCTGCTGCGCATGCTGAAGTCAGGCCGCTTCGGTGAAGGCGGCCTGGCTGTTCTCAACCAGGATGTGGCCTGGCATCTGATCGAAGAGGAGCAGCTCGATGAGCTCCGTGAAGCCGGCGAGCTGACGTCGGTCTCCTACGGCATTGGCCTGTCGCGCAAGCGGATCAGCGAGGCGCAGTTCCAAATCTTCGAGCGAGCCTTGGACGCGCTTATTGCCGACGGCACCGTGTCGGAAATCCTGCGCCGCCATCAACTGGAACCGGCTTACTGAGCCGCCCGACGCGCTCAAACAACCCGGACGGCAACCGCCTCCTGACGATGCCTGAGTAGCCACAGGACGTTATACGTCCGGACAAACTCGGCTCGATCTCGTTTTTTGCGTGAGCAATCCTCCGCCGAACACCGTCTACCCTTCAGTCAGCAGTTTCATTTCGGAGCCACGGCGCGTTTCCGTTCCCCTCGATCAGCCAAGAACAGAAGGACATATGGAAGCAGAGAAGAAACTTCCCAAAGCCGTCATCCTTTTCCCGGTGTTCATCCCAGCCGTTGTCGTAACGCTGCTGCTGGTGATCGGCACGATCAGCAACCCCGAACTGGCAAGTGAGGTATTTAGCTCGACGCTGGCCTTCATCACCCGCTCGTTCGGCTGGTTCTACATGTTGGCGGTGGCCTTCTTTCTGGTCTTCGTCGTCGGCATCGCGCTGACGAAATGGGGCAACATCAAGCTTGGGCCGGATCATGCCGAGCCGCAGTACAGCTTCCCGGCCTGGTTCGCCATGCTGTTCTCCGCCGGCTACGGTATCGCACTGCTGTTCTTCGGCGTCGCCGAGCCGGTGCTGCACTTTTCCACGCCACCGGCCGGCGCACCGGAGACGGTGGACGCCGCTAAGCAGGCGATGCAGATCGCTTTTTTTCACTGGGGCTTTCACATCTGGGCGATCTACGGCCTGACGGGGCTGGTGCTGGCCTATTTCTCGTTCCGCCACGGCCTGCCGCTGTCGATGCGATCGGCGCTGTATCCGATCATCGGCGAACGCATTCATGGCCCCATCGGGCACGTTGTGGATGTATTCGCAATTCTCGGCACGTTGTTCGGCATCGCCACCACCCTCGGCCTGTCGGTCACCCAGATCAATGCCGGTCTGAACTACCTGTGGCCACAAATCCCTGTCAGTACCACGGTGCAGGTCATTGCCATCGTGTTGATCACGGCGCTCGCCACCTGCTCGGTAGTGGCTGGGATGGACAAGGGCATCAAGAATCTCTCGCTGCTGAACATGATCCTGGCGATCACGCTGATGCTGTTCGTGTTTGCCGTGGGTCCGACCATCTTCATTCTGGAAACCTTCCTGCAGAACACTGGCAGCTACCTGAACAACATCATCGAGCGCACCTTCAACCTACAGGCCTACAGCCGTAGCGACTGGATCGGCAACTGGACACTGTTCATCTTCGGCTGGACCATCGCCTGGTCGCCGTTCGTAGGCCTGTTCATCGCCAAGATCAGCCGCGGCCGGACCATCCGCCAGTTCGTCTTCGGCGTGATGTTCGTGCCGACGATCTTTACCTTCCTTTGGTTCTCGATTTTCGGCGACACCGCGCTGCACCTGATCATGGTCGAAGGCTACACCGAGCTGATCGGCCAGGTGCAGAGCGACCACTCTATCGCCTTGTTCCAGCTCTTCGAACGCCTGCCGCTAAGCGCCATCACCTCGTTCATCGCTGTGGTGCTGATTGCCACCTTCTTCGTCACTTCGGCCGACTCTGGCGCGCTGGTGATCGACTCGCTGGCCGCTGGCGGCGTAGGGCAAACGCCGGTCTGGCAAAGGGTGTTCTGGGCGACCACGGCGGGCTTCGTCGCCATCGCGCTACTGATGGCCGGTGGTCTGAGCGCCTTGCAGACCATGGCGATCACCAGCGCGCTGCCGTTCGCCATCATCATGATCATCGCGGCGCTGGGCATGTGGCGCGCCCTGGTAATCGAAGGCCACCACGAAGTCAGCCTGCAAAACCACATGCACGGCAGCCGGCTGGCTAGCAATGCCGGCCCGGGCTTGTGGAAAAAGCGTCTGGCCGGGCTGGTCAACTTCCCCAGCCGCGAGGAAGCGGAAAACTTCATCGCCACCAGCGTGCTCAAGGGTATGCGCCGGGTGCAGCGCGCGCTGGCCGAACAGGACTGGCCCGCCGAGGTACATACCGACGAGCACAATTCGCGGGTCTATCTGGAGGTCATCAAGGAGGATCAGGTCGATTTCATCTATGAGATTCGCCTGGTGGGCTATGCCATGCCGTCCTTCGTGCTCACCGAGGATCCAGACACCGACGAGCAGTACTACCGCGCCGAGGTCTTCTTGCGTCGCGGCGGTCAGTCCTACGACATCTACGGCTACGACCAGCAGGACATCATCAGCGACATCCTCGACCAGTTCGAGAAGTACCTGAACTTCCTGCATATCTCGCCCGGCAGCCTGCCCTGGAAGATGGGCGAACACGACGAGATGCTCAGCAACGAGCCCGACGCGCCGAAACCCACCCCGTGACGCGGCAAAACAGGGGAAGTTCATCTATATAGATACAGGGCGATTCGCCTTGCCATCCGGAAGGCTGCGACCGAACGGTGACCAAACGGTCACCGTTCCGGCGACGGCGCCACGCTTGGCGCATGACCCGGCCCATGCTAGGTTTGCGCCTCGCCAGGAGGGCGAGCAGTCGGCCGGAGCGCAATTTACACAGAAAAGACCAGGCACAGCGCTGGTCCGAGAAGAGGAAGCTCAATGGCCGAGGCCATACCCGCCCTGGAAATTCGCAACCTGCACAAGCGTTACGGCGATCTGGAAGTACTCAAGGGCATCTCGTTGACTGCGCGCGACGGCGATGTGATTTCTATCCTCGGCTCATCCGGCTCCGGAAAGTCGACGTTCTTGCGCTGCATCAACCTGCTGGAAAACCCCAACGAAGGCGAAATTCTCGTCGCCGGGGAACAGCTGCACCTCAAGCGCGCCAAAGACGGCGACCTGGTTGCGGCAGACGCCAAACAGATCAACCGGATGCGCAGCAAACTCGGTTTCGTGTTCCAGAACTTCAATCTCTGGCCGCACATGAGCGTGCTCGACAACATCATCGAGGCACCGCGCCGGGTGCTCGGTCAGAGCAAGGCCGAAGCCACCGAAGTGGCTGAGGCGCTGCTGGCCAAGGTCGGCATCGCCGACAAACGCCACGTTTATCCGAACCAGCTTTCCGGCGGCCAGCAGCAGCGGGCTGCGATTGCGCGCACCCTGGCGATGCAGCCGCAGGTGATCCTATTCGACGAGCCGACCTCGGCACTCGATCCGGAAATGGTACAAGAAGTGCTTGCAGTGATTCGGTCGCTGGCCGAAGAGGGTCGCACCATGCTGCTGGTCACCCATGAAATGAACTTCGCCAAACAGGTATCCAGTGAGGTGGTCTTCCTCCATCAGGGCCTGGTCGAAGAGCAAGGAACGCCGGAGCAGGTGTTCGACAACCCCCAATCGGCACGCTGTAAACAGTTCATGTCCAGTCATCGCTAATGGAGCAACACCGCATGAAAAGCTATAAGAAGATTCTGCTGACTGCCGCCGCCACCCTGATGCTCGGCGCCAATGCCTTTGCCGCCGACAAGCTACGCATCGGCACCGAAGGCGCCTACCCGCCCTTCAACCTGATCGACGCCAGCGGCCAGGTGGTCGGCTTCGATCTGGACATCGCCCACGCGCTCTGCGCCAAGATGGAAGTCGAGTGCGAAGTGGTGACCTCCGATTGGGATGGCATCATTCCCGCGCTGAACGCCGGCAAATTCGACTTCCTCGCCGCCTCCATGTCGGTCACCGAGGAACGCAAGAACGCTGTCGATTTCACCGACCACTACTACACCAACAAGCTGCAGTTCGTGGCGCCCAAGTCGGTGGACTTCAAGACCGACGAAAGCTATCTGGAAGGCAAGACCATCGGCGCTCAGCGGGCCACCATCGCCGGCACTTGGCTCGAAGACAACATGGACGACGTGGTCGACATCAAACTCTACGACACCCAGGAAAATGCCTACCTCGATCTGGCTTCCGGCCGCGTCGACGGCATCCTCGCCGACTCGTTCGTGCAGTGGGAATGGCTCAAGAGCGATGCCGGCAAGGACTTCGAATTCAAGGGCGAGCCGGTATTCGATGACGACAAGATCGCCATGGCCGTGCGCAAGGGCAACGATGAACTGCGTGAGAAGCTGAACAAGGCGCTGGCGGAAATCATCGCTGACGGCACTTACGAGAAACTCAACGCCAAGTACTTCCCCTTCAACATTTACTGATCCGTCTGAACCGAAGCCCGACCGCCAGATCTGGTAGGTCGGGCTTTGGTGTTTGAGCCCATATGATTCCCGACCTTCATGGATTCGGTCCGGCGCTGATCGCTGGCACCTGGATGACCATTCAGCTGGCCCTCGCGGCGCTGGCCCTCGGCCTTGTGCTAGGGCTGCTTGGTGCACTCGCCAAGACCTCTCCGTTCGCGACGCTGCGCTGGATTGGCGGCACTTACTCCACCATCGTACGCGGCATCCCCGAACTGCTCTGGGTACTGCTGATCTATTTCGGCACCATCGGCTTGGTACGCGGCATCGGTGAGATCTTTGGTATCGAAAATCTCGCACTCAGTCCCTTCGTCGCCGGCACCATCGCCCTCGGCCTTTGCTTTGGCGCTTATGCCACCGAGGTCTTCCGTGGCGCATTGCTGGCCATTCCCAAGGGTCATCGCGAAGCGGGACTGGCGCTGGGCCTGGGCAAGCGGCGGATCTTCATGCGCTTGATTCTGCCGCAGATGTGGCGCCTGGCCCTGCCCGGCCTGGGTAACCTGTTCATGATCCTGATGAAAGACACTGCGCTGGTATCGGTGATCGGCCTGGAAGAGATCATGCGTAGCTCCCAGATCGCCGTGACCGCCAGCAAGGAGCCCTTTACCTTCTTCGTGGTCGCCGCCTTCATCTACCTCGGCTTGACTGTCATCGCCATGACCGGCATGTACTTTCTCGAAAAACGTGCCGGACGCGGCTTTGTCAGGAGCGCGGCATGAGCTGGGAATTATTCATCAAGTGGCTGCCAGACTTTCTCGAAGGCGCCTGGCTTACTCTGCAGCTGGTCGGCGTTTCGGTCATCGCCGGGCTGATTCTCGCGTTGCCGCTGGGCATCGCACGGTCCTCGCGCATGCTTGCGGTGCGGGCACTGCCTTACGGGTACATCTTCTTCTTCCGTGGCACGCCGTTGCTGGTGCAGCTGTTTCTCGTCTATTACGGCATGGCGCAGTTCGAGGCCGTGCGCCAGAGTGTGCTCTGGCCGTATCTGCGTGATCCTTACTGGTGCGCGATCATCACCATGACGCTGCATACCGCCGCCTATATCGCCGAAATCCTGCGGGGCGCGATCCAGAACGTGCCGGCAGGCGAGGTCGAAGCCGCGCGGGCGCTGGGCATGTCTCGCCCCCAGGCCCTTTGGCACATCATTCTGCCCCGCGCCGCACGCATTGGCCTGCCGGCCTACAGCAACGAGGTGATTCTGATGCTCAAGGCCAGCGCCCTGGCCAGCACCATCACCTTGCTGGAACTGACCGGCATGGCACGCAAGATCGCCGCACGCACCTATATGCATGAGGAAATGTTCCTCACCGCCGGCCTGATCTATCTGGTCATCGCCTTCGTGCTGATGCAGGGCTTCAAGCTGCTCGAGCGCTGGCTGCGGGTGGATGCCTGCCAGGGGCGCTGATCTCGATACATGCCTCTTCGCCTACGGAGCGAAGAGGCTTTCGCAGCTGAATCCTGCCCTATCCGTGCGGTCAGACGGACACCTGAACCAACCACGAGATCGCCCATGTCAGTCGATATTCAACGCATCGAAAAGGACCAGCTCGCCTGCTGGCGCATCCGCCGTGGCGACGACGAACTGCTGATCGCCGAACAGGGCGCGCAGATACTCAGCTACCGCCAGGGCGATGCGCCGCCCATCATCTGGCTCAGCGAGGAAGCGGCCTTCCAGCAAGGCCAGTCGGTACGCGGCGGCGTGCCGATATGCTGGCCCTGGTTCGGCGATCTGGGGCGCAACCCCGAAGATGTGCAAGCGATGTATCAGGGCGAAGCCGAAGCACCCTTCCACGGACTGGTTCGCGACCTGGACTGGCAGCTGGAGCAACAGCGCTGCGAAGGCGGCACCGCCGTCCTCGAATTCGTTTGCCCGCAAGCCCAGGGAGCGCTGCCCGGCTGGCCCCACAGGGTAGAACTGACGCTGCAGATCCGCCTCGACGAACGCCTGCACATCGCGCTGATCAGCCGCAACCTGGGCGATCGGCCCGTCGCCCTCAGCCAAGCGCTGCACACCTACTTCGCCATCGGCGATATCCATCAGGTCTCAGTGGAAGGCCTGGATGGCTGTCGCTATATCGACACCCTGGACAACTGGCAGCAGCGCCAGCAGCAGGGCGAGCTGCGCTACAAGGGCGAGACCGACCGCATCTACCTGGACCTACCGCCTACGCTGAGCCTGGGCGACCCGCTGCTGAATCGCCGGATTACTCTACAAACCCAAGGTTCGCGCTCGGCCGTGCTGTGGAATCCCTGGATCGCCAAGGCGCAGCGCCTGTCACAGTTCGCCGACGATGCCTGGCAGCGGATGGCCTGCATCGAAACCGCCAATGCGATGGACGACCGGGTACGCCTCGAAGCAGGCGACAGCCACACCCTCGCAGTCACCATCAGCAGCGAATCACTCTAGGCTCTATCGTTTCTTTAGCATTGGATGCGCTCACTACCGGCGCTCTTCGTAGGGTGCGCTCCGCGCACCGAAAGCTGAGCTCAGTGGTAACCCCGCTCAGCTAACGCGTTCTTGATCTCAATATCTCGGTGCGCAGAGCGCGCACCCTACGTCTGCCGCGGGTCGGGATCCAGCAGTACCAGCCGCTCTTCGAGCAATGCAGGAAACCGCTTGAACCACGTCTGGTTCAGCGGCGACGGATGCGGCAAGGGATAGAGCCTGAAGGCGCGCTTCGCACCGTCCGCCGCCTGCAGCTCGACCTCGATGGAGGCGCTGAAACGGTCCTCGCTCTGCCAGAACTGCTCGATACGCTGGCGTACCTCGGCGGGCTGATCGATACCGAACCAGAGGAAGGCCTCGCGGCCCAGCGTGATGATCGCTTCGCCGTGCCAGCTTTCGATGAGCAACTGGCGCATCTGCGGAAGAAAGCGGCGCTTGACCTTCATCGACCACGCCTTGTTGCCGATCGGCTTGTACGGCACGGTGTTGATCCAAAAGAACTTTTCACTAAGCGTACGCCCGGCTTCGAAGTCCGGCATGTCTTCACCATGCAGATGCCGGTAGAGCACCTTGCGCACCAGTTGCCCGCCGCTACCGATGAACGGCTCACCATGGCGAACTTCCTCCCGTCCCGGATCACGACCGAAGAAGGCGATCGGCGCATCGGCGTCGCCCAGGCCGATGATGGGTTCGAGCGGGTCTTTACCGAAGCGCTGGTACACCTCGACATCAATACCCTCGGTATCTGCGGCGAGTTCGCGAAAAGCCTGGCGTTGCCCCTGATTCACAGTCACTGGCATTGGCCTCGTTCAAAAGTCGCTCTCGTCCACCAACGCCACGTTTGCGGCAGTCAGCGCGTATGCCGCATCGGCCAGATCATTGCTGACCGGCTCGATCTGCAGCATGCCGTCCACCCAAAGGGGCGCATAGATGTCTTCCAGCATGATGCCGGCCGGATAGCGAACCAACACGATCTGATTGGGTGGCGGCGGCGGAACGTGAATGCATGCACCCGGATAAGGCACCAGAAAGAACTCGGTGCTGCGGCCCCTGCTGTCGGTTTCCAGCGGCACTGGATAACCGCCGAGGCGGATCTGCTGGCCGTTCAGTGATGGCACTGTCTTAGCTGAATACATTACCTCGGGTAAGCCGCGCCCTTGCTTGAGCCCACCCTGATCGCTGAAGCCATCGGTCTCAGGAGAGTCGTGCTCGATCTCTGGCATCTCCTCCAATGCCTTGCGGTCCTCGGCGGGCATCAACTCGAGCCAGTCGAGTTCGTCCGGAGCCGCTTGAACGAGGGTTGAGACGCACAGCAAAAGAGGCAGGATGATCGAGCGCATGAGAACCGAGGGGTAGTGAGATCGGGGCCGCCCGAAGCGCGGCCCCGGACGGATCAGTGTTTACGGCTGGTCACCATGCCATAGATCACCAGCAGGATGATCGCACCGACCACCGCGCCGATAAAGCCGGCACCTTCGCCAGCCTCGTACAGGCCGAGCGCTTGGCCGCCATAGGTGGCGAGCAGCGAACCGCCGATACCCAGCAGGATGGTCATGATCCAGCCCATGCTGTCGTTGCCGGGCTTCAGGAAGCGTGCGATGAGGCCCACGATCAGGCCGATGATGATGGTTCCGATGATGCCCATTGGCAGTCTCCCTCAGGTCCGAAAAATACGCGTTACGTATCTTCGGACCGGAGAGGGGCTAGGCAGTTCGCCACTGAATACCCCAGGCCAGACGGCCGGTGATCAGTCGCGGTCGATCAGCGACTCGACCGCGGTGATCTGCCGATCAAGCGTGGCGCGGTCCGGGCAGCGCAACGTTGCGTGACCGACTTTGCGTCCGACCTTGAACGCCTTGCCATAGTGATGCAGGTGGCAGTCCTCGACCGCGATGACCTTAGCCACTGGCGGCACTTCGCCGATAAAGTTGAGCATGGCGCTTTCGCCCAGTTTCGCCGTCGAGCCCAGCGGCAAGCCGGCCACCGCACGCAGGTGATTCTCGAACTGGCTGCACTCGGCGCCTTCGATGGTCCAGTGACCGGAGTTGTGCACGCGCGGCGCGATCTCGTTGGCCTTGAGGCCGCCGTCCACCTCGAAGAACTCGAAGGCCAGCACGCCGACATAATCCAGCTCTGTCAGCACCCGCCCGACGTAATCCTCGGCCAGCGACTGCAGTGGATGATTGCTGCTGGCCACCGACAACCGCAGGATGCCGTCTTCGTGAGTGTTGTGGACCAGCGGATAGAAACAGGTCTCGCCGTCGCGAGCGCGCACGGCAATCAACGACACCTCACCGCTGAACGGCACGAAGCCTTCCAGAATGCACGGCACGCTGCCCAGCTCGGCAAAAGCACTGCTGACGTCGGACTGCTTGCGCAGCACCTTCTGGCCCTTGCCGTCATAGCCCAGGGTGCGCGTCTTGAGCACGGCCGGCAGGCCGATGCTGGCCACGGCGGCATCGAGATCGGCTTGGGACTGGATATCGGCGAAGGCCGGCGTAGGGATGCCAAGGTCCTTGAACATCGACTTCTCGAACCAGCGATCACGGGCGATACGCAGCGCATCGGCGCTCGGATAGACCGGCACGAACTGCGAGAGGAAGGCCACGGTCTCGGCGGGCACGCTCTCGAACTCGAAGGTCACCAGATCCACTTCATCGGCCAGCTGCCGCAGGTGATCCTGATCGCCATAGTCGGCACGCAGGTGCTCGCCGAGCACCGCGGCGCAGGCGTCCGGCGCCGGATCGAGAAAGGCGAAGTTCATGCCCAGCGGCGTTCCTGCCAGGGCGAGCATGCGGCCGAGCTGGCCGCCACCGATCACGCCGATCTTCATTTATGCGTTCCTCGGATCCGGATTATCGAGCACGGTCTGGGTTTGTTCGTCGCGGAATTTCTTCAACGCAACGTGATATTCAGGGAATTCGTGACCGATGATGCTGGCCGACAATAAAGCGGCGTTGACCGCGCCCGCCTTGCCGATGGCCAGGGTCGCGACCGGCACGCCCGCGGGCATCTGCACGATGGACAGCAGCGAGTCGACACCCGAGAGCATCGACGACTGCACCGGTACGCCCAGCACCGGCAGATGAGTCTTGGCCGCGCACATGCCTGGTAGATGCGCCGCGCCGCCGGCACCGGCAATGATCACCCGTAGCCCCCGTTCTTCCGCCTTCTCGGCGTACTGGAACAGTAGATCGGGCGTGCGGTGTGCGGACACCACGGTGACTTCATGCGGAATGCCGAGTTTTTCCAGCATCTCGGCGGTGTGGCTGAGGGTGGACCAATCGGACTTGGAGCCCATGATCACGCCTACCAGTGCGGTCATCGTCGTGCCTCTCGTCGTGCGCTGCGCAGCGCTACAAAAACGACAAGCCACGCACTGGGGGCGTGGCTTGCATGCAGGGCAAACCAGCGAAGGTGCTGGTTCGAAGGCGCGGCATTATACCGGAAAGCCGCGCATGTCGCGCCTGCGGCTTGACAGCCGGACGGCTGCATGAAGGCCGCTCATCTTCGATGCCGTAACGAATGCCACTAAGCGGAACACCGCACGCCTGCCACGACAATGACGAGCCCCGCTCCGAACGCTGGCAGGCAAGCCCTCATGACGGCCAGCGCTGCTTTCGGCCAGGCTTGGTATGCTCCTCGCGTATCGTATCGGAGGTGCCGTGTTCTCATTGAAGCGCCAGGGCGATTTTCGCCTGCAATTGAGCCGTACGCTGACCAAGCCGGGGCGTCATCAGGTCGAGCTGTACCTGTTCACCCCCCATGAGACCACCTTTTCCACCCGCGCCCTGACCGAAGAGCAGTTCTTTCACAGCGCCCTGACCCACCGCTTTCGGCTGCTGGGCCTGCCGGCCCAGGACCGGGCCAGCAAGCTGGATACCTCCTATTCGCTGCTGTCGCCGCACTACGAAATCATGCATGGGGCCTCGTTCTTCCAGTTCCAGGCGTCTTTGGATCGCCTGCGTCAGCAGTTGCAGGGCAAGGCGACAGCCGAGCCGCTGGCACGTGCCCTGCGGCTCAGCCAGAACTACGCCCAGCGCCTGCGCAAGGCCGAGCCGAAGCAAAGCAAGCAATCGCGCTACTTTCGCCAGGTGGATATCTATTTTTCCTGGCTTGCGGAGCAGTTCCTGCTGGAAAGCATGACCCTGGAAGGCTTCGCGGACCTCGACGAAGAGCTGCAACAGGCGGTGCACGAATTCCTGCACCAAGAACGCCGCTACCGCACCGAACGCGACTATCTCAGCGACTTCCAGGGGGCGCCGACCCGCGTCTGGAACCGCATGAGCCTTTATCTACGATTGCTGGAATACCCGGTGGTGCTGCGCCAGAAGCTCACCGCACTGGGCGCCGGCACCCGCAAGCTGGTGAAGGCGGCCTCTACCATGCTGATCATGTCGCTGTTCACATACTTCCTGTTCAACGTGCGCGACGCCAGTCAGAAAATGTCCCTGGCGCTGCTGGTCGGTATCGCGCTGGTTTACGCGGTGCGCGACCTGCTGCGCGACGACCTGATCGACACCGTCACGCGCTGGCTGCGCAAGGGCAAGCCGCGCTGGAAGATCCGTCTGCTAATGCCCTATACCCAGGCGTCCATGGCCCAGCAGCTGGTCTGGCTCGACTACCGCAAGCTGTCCGAGCTGAGCAAGGCCGTGCGCGAGCATTCCGGCAAGTGGGCCACCAACGAGGAGCGGCAGATCGTCTGCTACCGCTCATGGCTGCACCTGGAAAAGGCGGCGCTGGTACAGGACGAGCTCCAGGAACGCCTGATCCTCGATTGCGAGCCGCTGTGCGCAATGATCCAGGCCAGCCATCAGCAGCTGTTCGAGTGGAAGGAAGCAGAGGACCAGCCGGTGGCCATCCAGGCGCACACCATCGAAAAGCAGCACGACTACAACCTGCTACTGGTGCATCGACAGCCGGGACAGGAAGCTACCGTGGCACAGCGCTGGACGCTGCGCCTGGGTGCCGGGGGCATCGTACGCTGTGTGAACAAGTCGGTGAACTGGCCCGAGCTACCAAAACGACGCCTATGGCGGCGGGCCTGACTGCACGCTCCAGGCGCTCGCCAATGCCGCATGAATGGTCGCTGACAGAACTGCGACACAAATCTCGTCGCTACCCGCCACCCTCCAGCCGGCGCCACAGCAGCCGCACCGCCGCCTTGCGCACCAGCGCGCAGCGATACAGGCGGATTTCCAGCGGCAGGCGCCAGGTTTCGTCGGCGCACTCCACCAGTTCGCCGCGCTGCAGTTCGGCGGTGATGCTCAGGCGCGGCACCCAGGCTACGCCGAGGCCTTGCAAGGCCATGCTTTTCAGGCTGTCGGCCATGGCGGTTTCGTACACCGTGGTGCAGCGCAGCCGGCGTTGGCGCAGCAGGCCGTTGACCGAACGGCCGAGAAAAGCGCCGGCACTGTAGGCCAGTAGCGGGACGCTCTGGCCGCTGTTCAAGTCGAATAGCGGGCTGCCCTGCTTATCGACGGCGCAGACCGGCAACATTTCGCTGTTGGCTAAGTGCTGGGAGGGGAAGATGTCCGCATCCAGCTGCAGCGCGGCGTCGGGATCGTGATAAGCCAGCATCAGGTCACAGGCGCCTTCGCGCAGGGCGTGCACCGCTTCGCCCACATTTGTCGCCATCAGGCGGGTGCTGGGGCTCAGGCCCAGCTCACGCAGGCCGGCAATCCATTGTGGAAAAAACCCAAGCGCCAGCGAGTGTGCCGCCGAAACCTGCAGCACCTCGCCCTGCTGGCCTTCCAGGTGATGCAGATGACGCAGCACCTCGCCGAGCTGTTCGACCAGGCTACGTGCGGTGATCAGAAACAGCTGACCGGCCTCGGTCAACTCGATCGGCGTTCGCGTGCGGTTCACCAGCGTAATCCCGAGACTGTTTTCCAGGCTGCGAATGCGACGACTGAACGCCGGTTGGGTGACGAAGCGCCGCTCGGCCGCTTGGGAAAAGCTACGGGTCGCAGCCAGGGTGACGAAGTCTTCCAGCCATTTCGTTTCGATGTTCATGCCGGCTCCTGGCAGGCGTGGGAAAGTTCCGATCGTGCTTCGCAATAACGCTCCAGAGCGAAACGACGTCACATCATCGTTATGCCGATCATGCATGACCCAGCGATTAACGGCATTGGCCGGAAACAGGCCTCAAGCCCTATGGTGGCGGCCTTCGCGGCAACTGCCGCTTTCTCTCGGATGAGAACCCTCATGTCCTCCGCTGCATCATTCCGCCTCGAAAAAGACCTGCTCGGCTCCCTCGAAGTACCCGCTGACGCCTACTACGGCATCCAGACCCTGCGCGCCGTTCATAACTTCCGCCTCTCCGGCGTGCCGCTGGCGCATTACCCGAAATTGGTGGTCGCGCTGGCGATGGTCAAGCAGGCGGCAGCGGACGCCAACCGTGAGCTGGGCCATCTGAGCGACGCTAAGCACTTGGCCATCAGCCAGGCCTGCGCGCAGCTGATTCGCGGCGATTTTCACGACCAGTTCGTCGTCGACATGATCCAGGGCGGCGCCGGCACCTCGACCAACATGAACGCCAACGAGGTGATCGCCAACCTGGCGCTGGAATACATGGGCCATGCCAAGGGCGAGTACCGCCACCTGCACCCGAACAACGACGTGAACATGGCGCAGTCCACCAACGACGCCTACCCCACGGCCATTCGCCTGGGCCTGCTGCTCGGCCACGACACCCTGCTGGCCAGCCTCGACAGCCTGGTCGGAGCCTTCGCCGACAAGGGTGCGGAATTCGCCCACGTGCTCAAGATGGGCCGCACCCAGC
Source organism: Pseudomonas sp. CBC3 (assembly GCF_037967085.1). Classification (NCBI taxonomy): domain Bacteria; kingdom Pseudomonadati; phylum Pseudomonadota; class Gammaproteobacteria; order Pseudomonadales; family Pseudomonadaceae; genus Pseudomonas; species Pseudomonas sp. CBC3. The sequence continues at coordinate 1,187,785 of NZ_JBANEO010000001.1, read as the reverse complement.
TGCAGGACGCGGTGCCGATGACCCTCGGCCAGGAATTCCGCGCCTTCGCCACCACGCTTGGTGAAGACCTTGAGCACCTGCGCCTGATCGCGCCGCAGCTGCTGGTCGAAGTGAACCTCGGCGGCACCGCCATCGGTACCGGCATCAACGCTGACCCGAACTATCAGGCCCTGGCCGTGCAACGCCTGGCGACCATCAGTGGGCATCCGCTGAAACCCGCTGCCGACCTCATCGAAGCCACCTCAGACATGGGCGCCTTCGTCACCTTCTCGAGCATGCTCAAGCGTCTGGCGGTCAAGCTGTCGAAGATCTGCAACGACCTGCGCTTGCTCTCCAGCGGCCCGCGTACCGGCATCAACGAGATCAACCTGCCGCCACGCCAGCCGGGCAGTTCGATCATGCCGGGCAAGGTCAACCCAGTGATCCCGGAGGCGGTCAACCAAGTCGCCTTCGAGGTGATCGGCAACGATCTGTCGCTGACCATCGCCGCCGAAGCCGGCCAGCTGCAGCTCAACGTCATGGAGCCGCTGATCGCCTTCAAACTGTTCGATTCGATCCGCCTGCTGCAGCGCGCCATGGACATGCTGCGCGAGCATTGCATCGTCGGCATCACGGCGAACGAGGATCGCTGCCGCGAGCTGATGGAGAACTCCATCGGCCTGATCACCGCGCTGAACCCCTACATCGGCTACGAGAATGCCACCCGCATCGCCGGCCAGGCGCTGCTCAGCGGTCGCGGCGTGCTGGAGCTGGTGCGCGAGGAACAACTGCTGGACGACGCCACCCTGGACGACATCCTGCGCCCGGAAAATATGATTGCGCCGCGGCTGGTGCCGCTAAAGGGCTGACGGCATACCGCCTACGTGCTGCTTGCGCCACGGCTTCCGCGAGCGGGTATGCCGGATCGGATGAAGGCTATAACGCCCGCGCTGACTCAAAGCGCGGGCTTTTTTTGCTCTGCCCATAGCGGCAGAGATGATCATGCACCAACCACAGCCAGAACCGTGATACGGCACAAATCACCGCTTACAGGCCTTGCGTAGAATCCGCCGATTCTTCGGAGGCCCCATGCGCAAACTACTCGCCGTTACCATGTTGCTCAGCTCTTTCGTTGCCGCGCCGCTCGCTCAAGCGGAGCTTCCGCAGGGCTACGAAGTAGTGCTGCAAACCGAGAACTTCCCGCCTTTCAACATGGCCGACGACGGCAAAAACTTCGCGCGCGAGCAGAACATCCAAGGCATAAGCGCGACCACCGTTCGGGAAATGTTCAAGCGCGCCGGCATCGCCTACTCGATGACGCTGCGCTTTCCTTGGGATCGCATCTATCAGTCGACGCTCGATCTGCCCGACCACGGCCTGTTCTCCACGTCCATGACCGATGAGCGCCGACCACTATTCAAATGGGTCGGCCCCATAGCCCAGTACGAAAGCGTGCTGCTTTCGGCGCCGGGTACGGACCTCAAGCTGACCAGCCTCGAGCAGGCCAGAGGCTATCGGATTGGAGCGTACAAGAGCAGCGCCGTCAGCCAGCGCGTCGAAGCCCAGGGCCTGGCGCCGATCAATGCGCTGCGCGATCAGGAAAATCTGCAAAAACTGCTCAGTGGCACGATTGATCTCTGGGCCACCTCGGACCCGGTCTGGCGCCACTACGCCAGGCAGGAAGGCGTGAGCGATTTCAACACCGTGCTGGTGTTCAACTCCGCCCCGCTGTACCTGGCCCTGAACAAGGACACGCCCGATGAAGTCGTCACGCGCCTGCAGAAGGCGCTGGATGAGATGAAGACCGAAGGCTACGGCAGCTGCGTCAAACATCCCGAGCTCTGCTGAACCTCCCACTACGCCAATGGAGCGCAAGGCGCTATTGGCGCCTGACCTCAACCGCGGGCCCCAGCCAAGGCGAACGCGAGCCCGCCGCTACTCGATCTCGAACAAGCCATCACGCATGGACGCCGATGCCAGCCGCTCACGGATTTCCGGGTCGATGCGCGGATCGTCCAGGTCGTAGAGCATGACCTGGCGATAGGCGTTGACCCGGTTGATCTCGCTGCCCAGGTATTCCCACACCACGCGCGTGCATAACGGGGTTCGTCGATCGCCACTGGAGACGCCGGTCTTGAGTCCGTTCAGACGTTTGATGCGGCTCTTGAAGCTGGGGATAAGAATGGTCTGGCTCATCTCGTTGCTCGTCAGCGACTCGTAGTCGATGAGGAACAGGCGATCCTGCAGATAGAACGCCGCGCCCAGATAACGGCAACGCACTACCCAATCCTCGGCCTTGGGATTGTCAGCGCGCGACTGTTCCTGTCGCTCCTGCCGTTCGAAAACGAAGCTGCCGCGATCCTCGCGCAGGTGCACCAGCGAGAGCAGGATCTTCCCCGGCACTGACATGCAGTTGGCGTACTCGAAGTAATACCCGCAGTAGCGTGAAAGGCTGCTGGCGTTGTCGCGTAGCGGCTGAAACAGCTCGAGCAGCGGGTCGCTGGCGGCGATGCGTTCGTGATCATGGCTGCGCATGCCAATCAGCTGGGCGAACTGGTCGCTGGGCAGGGCCAGTTCATAGCCTTCGACGCCGAAAAAATCACAGATGCGTTTGAGGTTGTGCGCGGTCGGGCGGCTCTGGCCGTTCAGGTATTTGTTGAACTGGGCGCGGTTGATGGACAGCTTCCGGCACACCTCGGCGATCGAGCGGTAGTGACTGCAAAGCAGTTTGAGGTTGGCGCCGAGATGGTCGTGCATGATCTGTTCCGATGATGCGAGCGGCGCAATACTAGCATCAACTCGCGCCAACTCGCCGCGACCTGCGTAATTGTGTGACCAATGCGTCTGGCCAACCATTCCGCCCTGCGTTCCTGACTTCCAAAACAACAAGAGATCACTACGCCATGCTCGATATTCTCAACGACCTCATCTGGAGCAAGCTCCTGATCGTCATGCTGGTCGGCCTGGGTCTGTATTTCACGATCCGCTCCGGCTTCGTCCAGTTCCGCTACTTCGGCAGCATGTTCCGTATCTTCGGCGAGGCCTTCAAGCGCAAGCCCGGCCAGCTCAGTTCGTTCCAGGCGCTGATGCTCAGCGTCGCCGGTCGTGTCGGCGCGGGCAACATCGCCGGCGTCGCGGTCGCCATCATGCTCGGCGGGCCGGGTGCGGTGTTCTGGATGTGGATGGTGGCGCTGGTCGGTATGGCCACCAGTTATTTCGAATGCTTGCTGGCGCAACTCTACAAGCGCCGCCAGGCGGACGGCAGCTACCGTGGCGGCCCGGCGTTCTACATGCTGCACGGGCTGCGCCAGCGCTGGATGGCGGTACTGTTCTCGGTCTTGCTGCTGGTTACCTTCGGCTTCGGTTTCAACGCACTGCAGTCCTACACCGTGGCCAGCTCGATGCACGACACCTTCGGCGTGCCGACCTACATCAGCGGCGTAGTGCTGGCGATCATCATGGCGATGATCATCTTCGGCGGCATCCGTCGTATCGCCAGCATCGCAGACGTTCTCGTGCCGATCATGGCCTTCGCCTATATCGGCATGGCGCTGGTGGTGATCGGCCTGAACGCCGAAATGGTGCCCGAAGCACTGACGCTCATCGTGCGCAGCGCATTCGGTCTCGAACCGGCATTCGCCGGAGGCATCGGCGCGGCGATCATCATGGGTGTCAAGCGGGGGCTGTTCTCCAACGAGGCCGGCCTGGGCAGCGCACCGAACGTCGCGGCAGTGGCCGAAGTGAAGCACCCGGCGACGCAAGGCATCGTGCAGTCGCTCAGCGTGTTCATCGACACCCTGCTGGTGTGCACCAGCACGGCGCTGATCATCCTGCTGTCGGGCGTTTACAGCCCCGAGACCGCAGACGTCGCGGGCGTAGTCATGACGCAAACGGCGTTGGCTGCGGTCGTCGGCGAGTGGGGCCGGGTATTCATCAGCATCGCGCTGCTGCTCTTCGTGTTCACCACCCTGATCTACAACTACTACCTGGGCGAGAACGCACTGGGCTTCTTCAGCGACAAGCGTGCCCTGATCCAGGGCTACCGTGCGCTGGTGATTGCCCTGGTGCTCTGGGGTTCGCTGCAGGATCTGGGCACCGTGTTCGCCTTCGCCGACCTGACCATGGGCCTGCTGGCGATCGTCAACCTGATCGCCGTGGCACTGCTGTTCAAGACCGGCCTGCGCCTGATGCACGACTACGATGCGCAGGTACGCGCCGGCATCGAGCAGCCGGTGCTCAATGCGAAGGATTACGCTGACTTGGACATCGACCACAGCGCCTGGCCGGCCACACCCGCGCCAACCAGCGAAGCGCCCGTAGCCGGAACCGTGCTGCAACGTTGAGCCGGTAGCGCCGCGATGCACGGCCAGGGTTTGTTGACGCTTCGTTCGCGGCGACGAAACGTCAACAGACCTGTCAGAAGATCGACCAGCCGATCCGTTCGGTGAGCTTTTCCAGCGCCGCGATGCCAGCCAGTGAGTTGCCGGCGGCGTTCAGCTCGGGTGACCAGACGCAGACGCTGAAGCGCCCCGGCACTACCGCAACGATGCCGCCGCCTACGCCGCTCTTGCCCGGCAGGCCGACCCGATAGGCGAAATTGCCCGCTTCGTCGTAGAGACCGCTGGTTGCCATGATCGAATTGACCTGCTTGGCCTGACGCGCGCTGAGCACCTGCTCGTCACTGTGCAGGCAGTGCCCTTCACGTGCCAGAAAAGCGAAGGCGCGCGCCAGGTCCACGCAGCTCATGCGCAGCGCACAATGATGGAAATAGCTGTGCAGCACCGCCTCGACATCGTTGTGGAAATTGCCGAACGCCTGCATCAGATAGGCCATGGCCGCATTGCGGGCACGGTGCTGGTATTCGGACGCGGCGACCTTGGCATCGGAGACGATCAACGGATTACCACAAAGCCGCCGGGCGAAATCTCGCAACGAAAGCGTCGGCGCGGCGAAGCGCGACTGATTGATATCGCAGATCACCAGCGCCCCGGCGTTGATGAAGGGATTGCGCGGCCGACCAGCCTCGAACTCCAGCTGCACCAGCGAATTGAACGGTTGCCCGGAGGGCTCATAACCCAGGCGTGACCAGATTCCCTCACCGGAATGCTGGATCGCCTGGACCAGACTGAAAACCTTGGAGATGCTCTGGATCGAGAACGGCGTCTGCGCGTCGCCCGCCTGCCAGGTCTTGCCGCTGACACCGTAGACGGCAATGCCCAATTGCACCGGGTCGACCTCCGCCAGCGCCGGAATGTAATTGGCCACCGCGCCCTGGCCGAGCAGAGGACGCACTTCATCGAGAATTTCTTCGAGCAGGCTTTGCATGAATCACCGCAGCAGATTGAGAGAGCGCTGGCCCAGGCCAGCAAAACCTTGAGACAGTCCGGATCGGACGGCCGAACAGCACAGTCCGAACGTACAGAAGCGATCACGCCAGATAAGCAACCGGCAGGAAAATCACCGTGACCAGACCCGAAAAACGCCTGTTGGTTCTTTATACCGGCGGGACCATCGGCATGCAGATGAGCGACCAAGGGCTGACGCCCTCGAGCGGCTTCGAAGCACGTTTGCGCGACCGGCAAACCACGGATGGCCAGGGCTGGCCGGACTGGTATTTCCGCGAGCTGCTGCCGCCCATCGACAGCGCGTCCATGACCCAGCGCAACTGGCTGGTGATGGCCGCCACCATTGCCGAGGAAGTGGACGCCGGGCACTGCGACGGCGTCCTGCTGCTGCACGGCACCGACACGCTTGCCTACAGCGCAGCCGCCCTGAGCTTCCTGCTGCTCGGCTTGCCCGTGCCGGTGGTGTTGACGGGCTCGATGCTGCCGGCCGGCGCGCCGAACAGCGACGCCTGGGCGAACCTGTTCGGCGCGATACAGGCGCTGCGCGACGGCATCCGGCCCGGTGTGCAGGTCTATTTTCACGGCAAACTGATGCACGGCGCGCGGCTCACCAAGCTGAGCGCCACCGAGTTCGATGCCTTCGCCGTACTGCCACGCCCGCGCATGGGTCAAGGCGCATCGGACGTCGAATCGGCGCTGGATTACCGTCAGCCGCGCCAGCCGGTCAACCTGGCTGTGCTGCCGCTGTATCCGGGCATCCAGGCCACGCAGGTGCGCGCGGTACTCGCAAGTGAAGTGCAGGGCCTAGTGCTCGAATGCTACGGCAGCGGCACGGGGCCTTCGGATGATGAGGAGCTGCTGACCGCATTGAAGGAAGCCCATGCGCGTGGCGTGGTGCTCGCGGCGATCAGCCAGTGCCCGCAGGGTCACGTCGAGTTCGGCATCTACGCGGCCGGCAGCAAGCTGGCCGCCAGCGGTCTGGTTTCCGGCGGCGGGATGACTCGCGAAGCAGCGCTGGGCAAGCTGTTTGCGTTGCTCGGCGCCGGGCTGTCGCAAGCGGAGGTCGAACACTGGTTCGCGCTCGATCTCTGCGGCGAGCGCGCCGACTAGAGTCTGTTACCGCTCCGTCGCGGCGCGACGGAGCCGGCCTTCCGGCTGGCGGGAGGGTTTAAAGAGCCCGTAGGGCCGAACTTGTTCGGCTTTCACAATCTGCGGCCGAATGAATTCGGCCCTACGGACTGGAGCGATCCACTTACCAGCCGGCGCAGCTCGTCGAGGTCCAGCGGCTTGCCCAGCCATCCCTGGCAATCGATACCACCCGCCTCTTCAATGGCCGCACTGAGCACGATAATCGGCAATTCCCGTGTGGCCGGAGCCTTGCGCAGCAGCCTCAGCAACTCATCTCCCGTCAGTTCGGGAAGATTCAGGTCCAGCAACAGCAGGTCCGGTGGATCGCTCAGCACCTGCTCCAACGCCGTCCGACCATTGCTAACCACGCTGACCTCACCGAGGTCTTCCAGCGCCTTGCGCACCAGCAGTTGGCTGGCCGGATCGTCCTCGACATAGACGATCCGCGGCCGCTCATGAGTCGGCAAACTTGGCGGCGGCTCGATGATCGGCAGTGCAATCCAGAACAGGCTACCGGTACCCAACTCGCTCTTCACACCGATGCTGCCGCCCATCAACTTGGCGTATTCCAGGCACAGGGACAGCCCGATACCGGCGCCCTGAATGTTCGAGTTCTCGCGACCCAGGCGCTGGAACGGCTCGAACATTCGCGCCTGCAGCGCCTCGTCTATTCCGAGACCCGTATCTTCGACCAACAGGCGCACCTGGCCAGCCACCGTTTCGATGCTGAGCAGAATCTGCCCGGACGGCCTGTTGTATTTGATCGCGTTGGACAGCAGGTTAAGCACTACCTGACGCAGACGCCGCGGTTCGGCCAGCACCTCGATGGGCCCCGCCGGCAGATCGAACGCCAACTGCAAACCGTGGCGCTTGACGTCGAGCGCCACTAGCTCGGCGCATTCGCGCATCAGTGCGGTGACCTCGACCCGTTCGAGCGCCAGTCGCGGGCGCTCGGCCTGAAGGCTCGACCAATCGAGAATGTCGCCGAGCAGCTGGTTCAGATGGCGGCTGGCCAGCAGGATTTCATCGAGGTAGTCGGCCGCCTCCGGACTGGTTTCGGGCGAGCAGTCCATGCGCATCAGCTGCGCGAAGCCGAGGATCGCGTTCAGCGGCGTACGCAATTCGTGGCTGATGCTGGAAATCAGATGGGTCTTGGCCTCGTTGGCCGCCAGGGCCTGCTGCGTGGCGTGGCGCAAGTCTTCCTCGACTCGCTTGAGCGCATCGATGTCGACATGAGTGCCGGCCAGCAGCGTGGCTTCACCGGTCTGCGGGTCGCGCTCGAGCACCCTGCCGCGACTCAACAACCAGTGATACTCGCCGAGCGCGTCGGCGAGGCGGAACTCGCATTCGTAGTGCAGCGCGTGCCCCATGAGCATGCGCGTCATCTCGGCACGCACGCGGGGCACGTCGCGCGGATGAATGCGTTGCAGAAACTGCGCCTGGCTGAGCTGCGACGAAGGGAGCCCGAAGCGGGCCGGCAGACGCCCGCGAACGTGCAGCGTGCCGTTGCGCGTATCGCTTTCCCAGAGGCTCTCGGTCGCGCTTTCGAGCACCAATTCGAGGCGTTCCTGCGCCTGCGAGCGCTGCGCCTCGCTGAGCTCCAGCTGACCACCGATGGCATGGGTATGCTGCGCCAGATCGTCGAGTTCACGAATGTCGGAGGCGACCGGCTGCGATCGCCACTGACGTTGCCCGATCTGCCCCATCATCTGCGAAATGCTGGCGATAGGCGCTAGCAGCGACTGGCTGAGTTGCCGCGCACGCAGCCACATGTAGGCGAAAAACAGCACGTAGAACAGCAGCAGGCCAGCGATCAACAGATAGCCGATCTGCCGATAGTGGCTGGCGAGCGTATTGGTCTGGCTGAACACCTCGGCCTCGTCCACCACCGTCAGCAGGTGCCAGCCGGTCTGCTCCACCGTCCCCCAGGCCACCAGCTGCTGCTGGCCATCGAGGCTCACACGCTGCACGCCATCGGGCTGTGCCGCGATGGCATGTGCCAACTGCCGGGTTTCGGGGCGGCGCCCGAGGTGGAAATCTTCAGGCTTGAATATTTCCCGGCGAATCGCTTCCTCGTAGGAATGTTCGGTCAGCTCATCGAGGCCAAACTGGTGCTCGCCGGCTTCGGGCAGCGCCATGATGTTGAGGTCGCGGCTGATCAACATCGCATAACCGCCCCAAGGCACCCGCAAGCCGGCGATCTGCTGCAGGATGCCGTTGACGGTGATATCGATGCCGGTGACCCCTTCCAGATAATCGTCGCGGTACACCGGCGCGATGGCCGACATCATCCAGCCGTGCCCGGCCGGGTCCAGATATACATCCGTCCAGACCACCCGACGCGCCGGGTTATGCCAGGAGCCGGCCAGGTAATAAAAGTTGTAGCTGGGGATATCCATGTCCGGCGGATACTGCTCCGCCGTGTTGAACCAAGGGTAGATGTGGTTGTAGCTGTCCCAGCTATTGAAATAGAGGCTGGCGATCAGTGGGTTGCCGGCATGCAGCTCTTTCATCAGCGGATCGAGGCGGCGTAGGCGCGCCACTTTCTCCAGATCCTGCTGCTCGGGCGCGGTGGCCGCGGAATAGAAGCTTGCCGCGCCGCCGTCGTCGTGCGGGCTGTAGCGCACCCCTCGAGGGTCGAGCCGCAGCTGCGGCAGCGGTTCGGTGCTTTCGTCTTCCAACGCCCGAGCGGTGAAGTTGCGGAACAGGGTGGTGGCGCTGGCCACCTGCTGCAGCTGCTGGCTGATGATCCGTGCCTCGCGGGCAACCGCGGTCTGCAGTTCAGCGAGCGCGGTTTCGCGCAGATGTTCTGTCTGCGCGTCCCGGATCGCATTGTTGGTCAGCAAGTAGGCGGCGATCAGCACCACTTCGACCAGTACTAGCGGAATCAACGCACTCCGGACGAAGGCGCGCCAGATCCATTGACGTATCCCGATGGGCGTTTTCAATGACACGACACGGCTCCAGCGTTCCCCTCAAGCGCCTGGCTGGTCATGGTGGTCGCCTTCAAGTAAAGGGTTAGCACTAACAGCCCGGACACGGCTTGCGCCGATGGCTACGATTCAGCGATTCAGCGATTCGCCAGTTCGATGAGCGCGGCACGCCACGTCACAGCGCGCGGCAACGCCAGAAAGGATGGATTGAGATAGCTCTCCCGCGCTTCGTAAGTCAGCGTCGCGCCCGTGACATCCAGCACCTCTCCGCCCGCGCCCTCGAGCACGCCCTGAGCAGCGGCAGTGTCCCACTGCGAGGTCGGTGCCAGGCGCGGATAACAATCCGCAGCGCCTTCGGCCAGCAGGCACAGCTTCAGCGAGCTGCCGACATTGGCCAGCACCAGCTCCCCGAAGCGCTGGCGCAACCCGTCAAGCAAATGCTCCTGCGCCGGGCTCGAATGACGGCGGCTGGCGACCACCGTGAAACTCTCGGCCGGCTCGTGGCGCACCTGCAACGGCTGCGCCGCGCCGTCGGCTTCAGCGCGCCAAGCACCGTACTCGGCACCGCCGTAATAACAGCGGCCATTGGCCGGAATGCCCACCACGCCGAACAGCACCTTCCCCTGTTCTATCAGCGCCACGTTGACGGTGAACTCCTCGCTGCCGGCGATGAATTCCTTGGTGCCGTCCAGTGGATCGACCAACCACCAGCGCGTCCAACCCGCCCGTTCGGCCAGGCTCAGGTTGCAATCCTCTTCCGAAAGCACCGGGATGTCGGGATCCAATGCGCGCAGGCCGTCGGCCAGCAGATGATGAGCGGCCATGTCGGCCGCGGTAACCGGCGAGGCATCAGCCTTTTCATGGACCTGCACGCCGCTGCGCCAATGCGGCAGGATGGCTTGGCCCGCAGCGCGTACCAGGTCGATGACAGGTGCCAGATACGGATGGCTCATTCGTTGAACTCCCCACGCTGGCTCAAAAGATCACGCGCCAGATACAGCGCCGCCAACGCACGGCCTTCACTGAATTGCGGATTCTGGATCAGGCTCGACAGCTCACGCAGGTCGATCCGATCGACGCGCATCGGCTCCGGTTCGTCGCCTGGCAGTTGTTCGGGATAGAGATCGCTGGCCAGCACCACCTGGATTTTTTGGCTCATGTAACCGGGCGAGAGCGAGAGCTCGGTCAGCCATTCGAGCGTGCGCGCGCCAAAGCCGGCTTCCTCCTTGAGTTCGCGGTTGGCGGCGTCCAGCACATCTTCACCCGGCTCGATCAGCCCCTTGGGCAGAGACAGCTCATAGGTGTCGGTGCCACCGCAGTACTCTTCGACCAACAGCGCCTTGCCGTCGTCTTCCAGCGCGACGATCATCACCGCACCATAACCGGCGCCCTTGCCGACCAGCCGTTCGTAGGTGCGCTCGACGCCGTTGGAAAACCGCAACTGCAGCTCCTCGACACGGAACAGACGGCTGGTAGCGACGATCTCACGGGCAAGCACTGTAGGTTTCTGGCGCATGGGAGGATCCTTTGAAACGCGAACCGCAATCATAACAGGCAGTGTGGAAACTACTGCGCTCGGTTATGCGGCCTGTAACCCGGCTTTCCGTGCCGACCACTTTGCATCGAACCGACCGCTGTCGCACCATTGCGCCAATTGCCGAAAAGAGCCCGCCATGATCGCTTCGCTGCCCTGGTCTGAAATCGACACCGTCCTGCTGGACATGGACGGTACCCTGCTGGATTTGCACTTCGATAACCACTTCTGGCTCGAATTCCTGCCCCAACGTTACGCCCAGCTGCACGGCATTAGTCAGGCCATGGCCGAACTGGAACTGGCGCCGTTGTTCAATGAGCACGAGGGCAAGCTCACCTGGTACTGCCTGGATTTCTGGACCCGCGAGCTGAACCTGCCGATACGCGAAATGAAGCGCGAGATCGCCGACTTGATCGCCCTGCGTCCGGCCGCGGACGAATTTCTCGCGGCCCTGCGCGATGCCGGCAAGCGGGTGGTGCTAATCACCAATGCGCACCGCGACTCCCTGTCGCTGAAGCTCGAACGCATCGAGCTGGCGCCCTGGTTCGACCGGCTGATCAGCTCCCACGACTATGGCTTTCCCAAGGAGCAGGCCCAGTTCTGGGATGCGCTGAAAGCGGATCTGGATTTCGATCCGGCCACTTCGCTGTTCATCGACGACAGCCTGCCGGTATTGCGCAGCGCCCGCGACTACGGCGTCGCTCATCTGCTGGCCATCCGTGAGCCGGACAGCCGGCGCGGGCAGAAAGATACCGAAGAATTCACCGCCGTCGATGACTATCTGGAGCTGATTCGCAGCCTGCAGGGTTATGCGGACTGAACGCGTGCGCGCCGCCGGCCTTTTCTTCCACGGCGCGTGTCAGGGAGATGCCGAGGACGGCGGCGCCTTCGGTAACTATGCTGTGGGTGCCAGACCACGCCGCCTACCTGTAATGAAAGATGCCGAATGGCCCGCCGCACATCCGATGGGAGACCCATGCCAATAGATCCTGGAGCCTGGCCGGCCGGTAACAGCGAAATGAGCAGGCGCATCCGCAACCACGACTGGAGCGCAACGCCGCTGGGCCCGATCGATAACTGGCCGGCCTCGCTGCGCGTTCTGCTCGACACCTTGCTCGAAGCGCCATTGCCCATGTGCGTGCTCTGGGGTGACAGCGACGTGCAGCTATACAACGACGCGCATGCGGCGCTGATTGGCGGTTGCCATCCGGCCGCGCTCGGTGCGCCGGTCGCTTCAACCTGGGCTGAAATATGGCCAGCACTGATCGACACGTGCAACGGCGGCGACCGCAGCCAGGCGTGCCTGCTGCGCAACTACCGGTTGCCGGAAGGAGTCGCGCAACGTGGCGTCTGGGTCGATCTGGCCCTCAGCCCTGTCCGCGATGGACGGCAAGTTGCCGGTCGTCTGCTTTGCCTGCGCCACAGCGAGGAGGAAACGCTGCGCCGCAGCGAAGCGGAAATCATGACAATCACCGACGCGTTGCCGGTGCTCATCGGTTACGTGGACCAGGACGAGCGCTATCGCTTCAACAACCGCCACTACCAGAACTGGTTCGGCCAGTCGCCCGAGTGGTTGTACGGCAAGCGCCTGATAGAGGTCGTCGGCGAACGCGCGTACAACGAGCGGCGCGAGCAGATCAGCGCCGCGCTGGCCGGCGAGCCGATGGTCTTCGAAGCCTACATGCCGCACCACGACGGCAAGCCGCGCCATGCGCTGATGCACTACCTGCCACGCCGCGATGCCGAAGGGCAGGTGCAGGGCTTCTTCGTCCTCTGCCAGGACGTTACCGAGCGCTGGCAGGCGGAACAGGCGCTACGCGAGCTCAACGAAACCCTGGAAAGCCGCGTGCAGGAGCGCACCACCGCGTTGGCCGAAGTCTATGAGCGACTGCTCAAGGAAATGGCCAGCCGCGAACAGGCACAGGAAGCCCTGCGCCAGGCGCAGAAGATGGAAGCGGTCGGCCAGCTCACCGGCGGCATCGCCCACGACTTCAACAACATGCTCACCGGCATCATCGGCGGGCTGGACCTGATCCAGCGTTACAACCAGACCGGCCGTCACGCCGAAACCCAGCGCTTCATCGATGCCGCGGTCACCTCGGCCAACCGCGCCGCGGCCCTCACTCATCGCCTGCTCGCGTTTGCCCGGCGTCAACCGCTGAACCTCAAGCGCGTCGACCTGAATGCAATGGTCGAATCGATGCGCGACCTGATGGTGCGCACCCTGGGCGGTCATATTCTGGTCGATGCCCAGTTGCAACCGGACCTGTGGGCCGCCAACAGCGACGAGAACCAACTGGAGAGCGCCCTGCTCAATCTGGTCATCAACGCCCGCGATGCGATGCCCGACGGAGGCAGCCTGTATATCGCCACCGCTAACGTGCAGTTGTCGAGCCAATCGGAAGTGGGTGAACTGGCTCCGGGCCGCTACGTCACCCTCAGCGTGATCGACAGCGGCTGCGGCATGACGCCCAAGGTGTTGGCCGCCGCGTTCGAACCGTTCTTCACCACCAAACCGATCGGCCAAGGCACCGGCCTCGGGCTGTCGATGATCTACGGCTTCGCCCGTCAGGCCGGCGGTCACGTGCAGATCCGCAGCGAGCCCGGTAATGGCACCGAGGTCACGCTGTATCTTCCCGCGCACCACGCGCTGCCGATGCCAACGACGATCAGCAGCCCGAAGGAGCAGCCACCGCAGGCGCTGCAAGGCGAAACCGTGCTGGTGGTCGAAGATGATCCGGCCGTGCGTCAACTGGTGCTGGATGTGTTGGGCATGCTCGGCTACCGCGCGCTGGAGGCCGCTGAGGCCAACGCCGCCATTGAATTTCTGGAAAGCGGCGAACGCATCGATTTGCTGGTTTCGGACGTCGGTCTGCCGGGAATGAATGGCCGGCAATTGGCAGACATCGCCCGCCAGCATCGCCCCGGCCTGAGCGTACTATTCATGACCGGCTATGCCGAGCAGGCGGCCAGCAGCGGCTTTCTCGAAGCGGGCATGGACATGATCAGCAAGCCGTTCCAGATCGACCATCTGGCAGCACGGGTTCGCGGCATGCTGGCATACGGCGGATAGCGGTCATCATGCCTCGGGCGCAGCACGCATTGAAAATCCGCCCGAGGCCCTTCACAGTCGACCGGTCGGCACACACCTGCAGTCAATATCGAGCCTGCCATGAGCACTCCACGCCACCTCAACATCGCCTCGGATAGCAACACGCCAACCGAGGCCAGCCAGCGCTATTACTTTCAGGCGCTTGGAGAGACCCAGCGCGAACCTGTGGATCTGGCCGAAGAGTGTGCCCTGGCGATCGCCTATAACGGCATCAGCCAGGCGGTGATGATGGTCTCGCCGGCCGACCTCGAGGATTTCGTGATGGGTTTCAGCCTTGGCAGCGGTATCGTCGAGGACGTCAGCGATATCTACGACATTCAAATCAGCGGCGCCGGCAGCGGTCGCCAGGCCGATGTCGAGATCGCCAGTCGCGCCTTCTGGAAACTCAAGGAGCAGCGTCGACAGCTACCCGGCAACGCCAGCTGCGGGTTGTGCGGCGTCGAAGCACTGGAACAGGCGCTGCCACACCTACCGGTGATGCCGGTCGCGCCCCTGCCGCCGGCGCATTGGCTGCATGACCTGCGTCAGCGCATCGCCGAATTTCAGCCTTTGGCTCAAACCTGCGGCGCGGTGCACGCCGCTCTGTTCATCGACGCGCAGGGTGAAATCCGCCTGGGACGCGAAGACATCGGCCGACACAACGCGCTGGACAAGCTGATCGGGGCATTGAGCCGCATGAAACAGAACGTCTCCGGGGGCGTTGCCGTGGTCACCAGCCGCTGTAGTCTCGAGCTGATTCATAAGGTGCAGCGTGCGGGCATCCCCACGCTAGTCAGCTTTTCCTCGCCAACCGGCCTGGCGGCACAATGGGCGCAGCGCCACAACCTTAACCTCATCCACATTCCCCATCGCAGCCCACCGCGGGTATTTAGCCCACTCCAGGCAAACGCCCAGACATAGCCGTTCGCGCGCATGGGGCGAATCCATTCGCTCCGTCACTGAGAAGCTGCTGCATGACTCAGGCAGAGAAAAAGCGCCTGGAGGCGCCTGTCGAAACGATTCTCGACCGTTTCGCTTGTTGGTAGTTCCGCCTATAAATCAAATACTTATAAAAATAGACATGCATCACACCTTTCATCGGTGAGAGCTTGCGAAGGGCGGGGCTAGGACGTGAGGATCGCGACGCCATTCATTGAGAGGTTTCACCATGAAGTATTCCTCGATTCTGCTCTTGTCCGCGAGCCTGCTTAGCAGCGCGGCCTATGCGGGTAGCAACACCGAAGCCGCTGTTGGTGGCGCCCTGGGTGGAGCGCTGGGTTCGGTGGTCGGCGAGCACCTCGGTGGTTCGACAGGCGCCGCTATCGGCGCTGGTGTGGGCGGCGCGGCAGGCGGCATGGTCGGCGCTGACAAACGCAGCCGTACCGAAGCGGCCATAGGTGGTGGCCTGGGTGCCGCAGGTGGCAATGTCATCGGTCAACGCGTCGGTGGCAGCACGGGCGGACTCATCGGTGCGGCCGTTGGTGGTGGTGCTGGCGGTGCGGTCGGCAATGCCTACGGCGATGATGATGACGACTATCGAAGTGATCGCCGCTACCGTGACGACCGCCGATATCGTAGCCATCCGGGTAAAGCCAAAGGGCATTACAAGCACAAACATAAACACAAACATCACGACTAATCGCATCAGTCGGAAGTTGTATCGTCGAATTTATTCGACCCCAGTACAGCGATCCGAGGCCGAACAGGCTCGGCCCTACAGTAACCGCAGAGATTGCCGTAGGGCCAAATTATTCGGCCACCACCAACAGCGCTTCCAGTGCCTGGCGCAAGCCATTCGGGATTGGCGTCGGCCGATTGCTGGCGCGGTCCACGAATACATGGACGAAGCGCCCTGCCGCACAGGCCGGTGCCTCCCCTGCCTTGAAGATCGCCAACTCATACTGCACCGAACTGTTGCCGAGCTTGCTGACCCGCAAGCCAACTTCCAGAGCATCGGGAAAAGCAATGGATGCAAAGTAATCACAGGATGAGCTGACCACGAAACCCACTACCTCGCCTTCGTGGATGTCCAACCCGCCTCGCTCGATCAGGTAAGCGTTCACCGCGCTGTCGAAATAGCTGTAGTAAACGACGTTATTTACGTGACCGTAGATATCGTTGTCGTGCCAGCGCGTGGTGATCGGCTGGAAGTGGTGGTAGTCGTCGCGCAGGTGCTGCGGTTGTTCGGCCATTCGGCATTCCTTGAAGGCAAGTCGACGCGGCGCGGTAAGCGCGGTGCGCCATTAAGATCAGTAGGCGGCTCGGTAGATAGCCAGCGCATCGGCTTCGGTGATTTCGCGCGGGTTGTTCACCAGCAATCGCTGCTGGAGCATCGCCTCCTTCGCCAGTTGCGGCAGCATGTCTTCCGGTACGCCAGCGTCGCGCAGACGGGTCGGCAGGCCCATGCGCCCACTCAGCACACCGAGCTCCTCGATCAGTTGCTCGGCGAAGGTTGCCGGATCGTCGCTGCGCAGTCTGTCGCCCAGCACAATGGGCGCCAGCTCACCGTAATGAGTGGTCGCCGCGCTGACGTTGAAGCGCAGCACGTGCGGCAGCACCAGCGCATTGGACAATCCGTGGGGAATATGGAAATTGCCGCCCAGGGGATAGGCCAGCGCATGCACGGCGGCCACCGGCGCGTTGGCGAAGGCCTGGCCGGCGAGGCAGGCACCGAGCAGCATCGCCTGGCGCGCCTCGCGGTTGCCACCGTTGTGTACCGCCTCGTGCAGGTTGGCCGAAAGAAGGCGCAGCGCCTCGCGGGCCAGCAGGTCGGACAGCGGGTTTTTCTTTAGCGCGCTGGTGTAGGCCTCGATGGCGTGCACCATGGCGTCGATGCCAGTGGCGGCGGTCACCGCTGGCGGCAGGCCGAGGGTGAGATCGGCGTCGAGCAGTGCCAGATCAGGCAGCAGCAACGGCGAAACCACGCCCATCTTGGTGGTTTCGCCGGTGGTGACGATGGCGATCTGCGTCACCTCTGAACCGGTGCCGGCGGTGGTCGGCACCTGGATCAGCGGCAGCCGCTGCCCCCTGGCGTTACCCACACCGTAGATGTCCGCCAGCGATTGCGCGCAATCCGGGTGCGCTAGCAACGCCACCAGTTTGGCTACGTCCATCGAGCTGCCGCCGCCAAAGCCGATCACCAGATCCGCCTTCGCCGACTTCGCCTGCTCCACAGCCGCCAGCACGATATTTTCCGGTGGGTCGGCCAGCACCTGGTCGTAGACGGCGACCTGCAAGCTTTCATTCTCGAAGCCTGGCAGCACGTCATCGAGCAGGCCGAAACGGGTGATGCCCGGATCGGTCACCACCAGCACCGAGCGCGCCCCGCGCTCCTTGCAGAGACCGGCCAGGCGGCGCGACGAGCCGGGTTCGCAGATCAACTGGGCGGTTGTGGAGAAGCTGAATGGATGCATCGGTGCCTCCTGGTTTCGTTATGGTTCGGGTTCGGCGAGAGCAAATCAAAAGCCCCCTCACCCCAACCCTCTCCCCGAAGGGGAGAGGGGGTATGTCCGTGCAATGTCCGAGCGCCGAAGCTCAACCCCACTCCGCCCTATCAACATTTACTATGGGAGAAGGCACTCGGAACCCGCTTGATCATGGTTGGTAACTATCCAGGCGACCTACTCAACGCATCTGCGCCACTGATTACCAACCCGAGCTCAACCCCACTCCGTCCCGCCCCCTCTCCACTCTGGGGAGAGGGCTGGGGTGAGGGGCAGCGGCGCCCGCTCGATCGCCAACAGGCCCCGCTCAAAACGCGAAATCGCTCTCCGACAACGCCATCAAACAATCCGCGCCGCCCTGGATCGCTTCACGGTGCGCACTGGCACGCGGCAATACACGCCGCGTATAGAAATCCGCACTAATCAGCTTGGCCTGATAGAACGCCTCTTCACCTCTGCCTTGCTCCAGCGCATCCTTCGCCCGCGCCGCCGCCTGCAACCAGAGCCCGGCCAGCAATACATAGGCCGAATACTGGAGGAAATCCACCGAGACCGCGCCGATCTCCTGCGGATCACGCTGGGTCGCGGCAATCACTTCGGCGGTCAGCTCGCGCCACTCGCCGATACGCGCCTGAATCTTGCTCGCCAGTTCGTGCAACGCCGGCCGATCAATCTGGCCATCGCACATCTCGCTGAATTCGGCCTGCAATGCTGACAGCTCCGCACCGCCATCACCCAGCAACTTGCGGCGAATGTAATCCAGCGCCTGGATACCGTTGGTGCCTTCGTACAGCTGAGTAATGCGGCTGTCGCGCATCAGCTGCTCCATACCCCATTCGCGGATATAGCCGTGGCCGCCGTAGATCTGCACGCCGAGGCTGGCCACTTCCTGGCCCATGTCGGTGAAGAACGCCTTGACGATGGGAATCAGCAGCGCCGCGCGCTTGCTGGCCGCCTTGCGGTAGCTCGGCTCGGGATGGCCGTGCTCCATATCCAGCTGCCGCGCACAGTAGGCCGCCAGCATGCGGCTGCCCTCGACCAGGGTCTTCTGCGTCAGCAGCATGCGCCGCACGTCCGGGTGAACGATGATCGGATCGGCCGGTTTGTCCGGGTACTGCGCGCCAGTCAGCCCACGCGACTGCAAACGTTCGCGGGCGTAGGCCAGCGAGCCCTGATACGCCTGCTCAGCAATGCCCAGGCCCTGCAGCCCGACCTGGAAACGCGCGTCGTTCATCATGGTGAACATGCATGCCAGCCCCTGATTCGGCTCACCGACGATCCAGCCGGTGGCACCGTCGAAGTTCATCACGCAGGTGGCTGCGCCCTTGATGCCCATCTTGTGCTCGATTGCGCCGCAAGACAGCGCGTTGCGCTCGCCCGGCGTACCGTCGGCCTTGGCGATGAACTTGGGCACCAGCAGCAGGCTGATGCCCTTCACGCCGGCCGGCGCATCCGGCAGGCGCGCCAGCACCAGGTGCACGATGTTCTCGCTCATGTCGTGCTCGCCGCCGGAGATGAATATCTTGCTACCGCTGACCTTGTAGCTGCCGTCCGCCTGGGGCTCGGCGCGGGTGCGCAGCAACGCCAGGTCGGTCCCGGCCTGGGGCTCGGTCAGGCACATGGTGCCGCTCCAGCGGCCGCTGACCAATTTCTCCAGATAGGCGTTCTTCAGCTCCTCGCTGCCGTGCTTGTACAGCGCCAGCACCGCGCCTTCGGTCAGCCCCGAGTAAATGCGAAACGACAGCGAAGCGCCCATCAACATCTCGTGGAAGTTGCTGGCGACCAGCTGCGGAAAGCCCTGGCCACCATACTCGGTGGGCCCGGTCATGCTCGCCCAGCCGTTGTCGACGTATTGCTGATAGGCCTCGACAAAGCCTTGCGGCGTCCTGACTTCACCGTTTTCCAGGGTCACGCCTTCTTCATCGCTGTTGCGATTGAGCGGGGCGATCTCGCCGCCGGTGTAGCGCGCCGCCTCTTCCAGCACGCCGTCGATCAGTTCGCGATCCAGCCCGTTGCCGAGCAGTTCGCAATGGCCAGTGGCGTCGAATAGCTCATGCAGTACGAAGCGCATGTCACGCAGGGGTGCCTTGTACTCCATGCTCAGGCCTCCTTCTTGTAGTCGACGAAACGGCCGCCGAGGGTGGCCAGGCTATCGATCAGTTCGGCCGGCTGCCAATGCGAGCCGTGACGCTCGGCCAGGGCGTTGAGGCGATCACGAATGGCTGGCAGGCCCTCGCGGTCGGCCCAGGTCATAGGCCCGCCGACTGCCGCCGGGAAGCCGTAGCCATTGAGGTAAACCGTGTCGATATCGGTGCTGGATTCGGCCATGCCTTCCTGAAGGATCTTCGCTCCCTCGTTGACCAGTGCCAGCAGGCAGCGCTCGAGGATTTCCGCCTCGCCAATCTCGCGCCGCTGATAGCCAAGACGCTCGGCTTCGCGCTGCACCAGCGCATCCACTTCGGGATCATGCTCGGCCTGACGGCTGCCTTCGGCGTAGCGGTAGTAGCCCATCCGCGACTTCTGGCCGAAGCGGCCCAGCTCGCAGAGGCGGTTGTCGACCTGCACCTCGGGCTCATCCTGGCCCTTGCCGGACAGCTCGCGTGCACGCCATTCCAGGTCAATGCCCACCACGTCGTACATGCGGAACGGACCCATGGCAAAACCGAAGCCCTGCAGCGCACCGTCCACCTGGTGCGGGTAGGCGCCTTCGAGCAGCATCGCCCGCGCCTCGCGCACATAGGTCTTAAGCATGCGATTACCGATGAAGCCCGGGCAGTTGCCGGCGATCACGCTGATCTTGCCCATGCGCTTACCGAGCTCGGTGGAAGCCTCCAGCACCGCCTGGCTGGTTTTGGCACCGCGAACGATTTCCAGCAACTTCATGATGTGCGCCGGGCTGAAAAAGTGCAGGCCCACGATTTGCTCGGGGCGCCCGGTGACGGCGGCGATGGCATCGATATCCAGCGCCGAGGTGTTGCTGGCGAGGATGCCGCTCGGCTTAACGATGCCGTCCAGCTCGCGGAAAATGTTCTGCTTGAGTTCGAGGTTCTCGTAGACCGCCTCGATCACCAGATCCACCTCGGCCAGTGCCTGATAGTCGGCCGCCTTACTGATGCAGGCACGGCGGGCAGCGGCCTGAGCTTCGTCGATACGCCCCTGGCGCACGTTGTGCGCGTAGGTGTCGGCCACCACGCTTAGCGCCTGCTCGAGCATCTCGGGATTGTTGTCTAGCCACAGCACCTGCACGCAGGCATTGGCCAGGCTCATGACGATGCCACGGCCCATGGTGCCAGCACCGATTACCGCGGCGGTTTGGATATCGAAGCGGGTTTGGCTCATTGCAGCAGTCCTCGTCGCAAGCAGAAAAATCAGAAGACCTACCTTAGATGAAGAAGGTACTATTTTTGAAATTTAGTCTTGTGATGATTCAGATTCATCAGATGAATATCTACAACTTCGATCTCAACCTGCTTCGCGTGCTGGACGCCCTGCTACGCGAACGCAACGTCTCCCGCGCCGCCCAGCGGCTGTCGCTCAGCCAGCCGGCGGTCAGCAATGCCCTCAATCGTCTGCGCGAGCTGCTGGACGACCCGCTGCTGGTACGCGTCGGACGCGCCATGCAACCCACGCCACGCGCGCTGAGCCTGGAAGCGCCGATCCGCGATGCGCTGCAGCAGATCGAGCACACACTCAATGCCGGCGATTTCTTCGACCCTGCGACCAGCCAGCAACGCTTCGCCATCGCCGTCACCGACTACGTAGAGCTGATCTGCATGCCGCCACTGATGGCTCATCTGGCCAGGGTGGCGCCGGGAATTCAGCTGGCGATCGAGCACCTGAGCCCGACGCTGCCGGCCGAGGCGCTGGATAACGGCGAATTGGATCTGGCGCTGGGCCGTTTTCTCGAAGTGCCGACGCGTTTTCACCGCCGCCGCTGGGCCAGCGAGACATTGCAGGTCGCGCTGCGCAAGGATCATCCGCTAGTGGGTGAAGGGCTGGATCTGGACAGTTTCCTGCGCCTGCGCCATCTCTGGGTGCATGGCGGGCAGACGCGCGGCATGGTCGAACAGTGGCTGGAAGAACAGGGTTTGAGCCGCGAAGTGGTGTACACCACGCCGAACTACCTGCAGGCCGCGCATATCGTCGCCAGCAGCGACCTGGCTGCAGTGCTACCGACCCAGCTCGCACGGCATTTCGTCAAGCTGCTGCCGCTGCAACTGTTCGCCCTACCGTTCGATCTCGGCATCTTTCAGCTGGACATCGTCAGCGTCGCCCAGCGGGAGCGGGATGCAGCGTTGCAATGGTTGATCGAGCAGATCGTGGCGGTGGCGCGTCAGTGATGTTTATCGCTGATTCGGGTTCGCGGTAAATGACGGAAGCGCCTGGGCGATTCCGTCTACGGGGAAATGGCGAATTCAGCCACGACGCTTTTTGCTGTTGGATAACGCTACGAAATTTTCTGCCAGACAAACGAAAAACCCGCCGAAGCGGGTTTTTCCTGACCATTTCAAATCCTTTGAAGTGCCTTCCTAGCGTGGTCGATCATCCTTGATCCTGAGCGCGTCCTGCGCTTCAGAGGTGTGCGTAGATTAAGCCCACCAGGGCGTCGGCTGAAGCGGAAATAAGCGCGACAGCTTGTAAGCCTTTCGCTATAGCTGGGTATTACGCGTGATCTAGCCAGTCCCGATTAATACCTCGTCATCGCAAGATGTCGCCTATTCGGCGAATGCGGTGCCGTGCTCGCAACGTGCCTGATGAACTTCGCCGTGGGGCCCGGCTCTACCGTTCAGCGCCCGCCATCCAAGGCATACACCTATGTCTTCCGAATTGTCTGAGCAAGATGAGTTTCACAATCGGGACTACCCCATCAAGGAAGACATGCGCCTGCAGACGCGGCTGTGGACGCTGGAGCGGTTTGGCTGGATAGCCCTGTGCGGCCTCGTCGCGATCACTCTGCTCGGCGTGTTCGGCGCCGGGCCGTTGAGCCAGACCGAAGCTCGAACGGCCAACGGCGACCTGCTGATCACGTACGAGCGTTTCGAGCGCAACGGAGCGGCCAGCCAATTGCAGATCGAAGCCAGAGCAGGCTCCGACGGCCAAGTCTGGCTGAGCGTTGACGGTGCGCTCCTGGAGCGCTTCACCATCGAGGGCATTCATCCGCAACCGATCACTGCGGAGAGTTTCGGCAACGGCATGCGAGTGCAACTTCAGCCCGATGCGCAAGGCTGGGCAATCGTCTATCTCTCGCTACGCCCCGACGGGATAGGCCTGGCGCGAAGCGTGGCCCAGCTGAACGGACAATCCGTAACGCTGACACAGTTCATCTACCCATAGGAACATGCCATGGACTCCGTGCTTCGCGCCGCAGCGATTTATCTGGTGGTGCTGGTGGTGTTTCGGTTGGCCGGACGGCGCACGCTTTCGGAACTGACCACCTTCGATTTCGTGCTGTTGCTAATCATCGGCGAGGCCACGCAGCAGGCCTTGTTGGGCGACGATTTTTCGATCGCCAATGCAACGCTGGTGATCGTTTCGCTGGTGACCTTCGACATCGCCCTGTCACTGCTGAAGAACAAGTCGCAATGGTTCGCCAAGTTGATCGATGGGGAGCCGATGATCATCGTCGAGTATGGTCAGCTGCTCGAACGCCGGGTGCGCAAGGCGCGGATCGACGAAAACGACATTCTCGAAGCGGCCCGGCATTCGCAGGGCCTCGAACGGATCGATCAGATCAAATTCGCGATCCTGGAAAAGGACGGGAAGATTTCGATCATTCCTCGCTAGTCGCGTTCGACCGCCGTTCGAAACGCGCCGGAATCAGACGGCGCATCGGATCGCCAAACATCTGGCGAAAGCGTGGGCTATGCAGGCAGACGGCACCCACCAGCCCGACCAGGCAACCCAATACGGTGTCGTAGAAGCGTGCTTCGATCAGCGTAGAGGCCGAGCCGTGGCCCAGCGTCGCCGCCTCGGCCAGCAGGATGGTCATTGGCGTGATGAAGATCGCCGCGAAGGCGTAATGCCGGACCACCGCAGTCTCCACCACGAAACACAGCACCATCATCATCAGCGGGATGGTCCACTTGTCCAGCGGCAACAACAGCATGCCCCAGGCGACCAGCAGGCCGATCCCGGTGCCGAGGATGCGCTGCAACTGCTTGTTCCACACCGCGCGCAGCGAGACGCCCTGAATCACCGCCAGGCAACTGACCGGCACCCAGTAGGCCTTTTCCAGTTGCAGAGCCTGGGCGAGCGCCAGCGAGATGCCGACAAAAACGCCGATCAGCACCGAGTCGAATACCACGTAATCGAAGCTTGCCGGCGGCAGCGGCTCCACCGGTTTAGGCGCCTGCAACCGCAACACGTACAGGCTGTAGAAGAAGGCGATCAACGCTGCCAGCAGCGTGCCCATGCTGATCAAGCCGACCATCAGCGGCACCTGCAGCACCTCCAGCGGGGTGTACATGCCGATGGCGGCGGCCATGATGATGAACAGACTGCTCGGCATGCCGATCCGGTAGAAGCGGCAAACCATGGTCACCAGCACCGAGATGAATACCAGCACCGGCACCATGGTCCAGGGAAAGAAATGGCTCATCAGGCCCAGGGTGTAGCAGGCGATCATGCCGAAGGCGCAGGCCATCAACGTGACCATGCGATGCGACAGCGGCGTGGCGGGCAGATAGAGAAAGACCAGTCCGCCCAGTGATGACACCAGGCCGTAATCGAGACGGTCGAACCAGGCACCGACGAACAGCGGCAGGCCGGTGGCCAGCGCCGCGGCGAAGGGCATCTGCCAACGCCGGTCGCTGGGGTTGATGGTCAGCAACAGGCGCAGCTGTTCTTTCAGCGGCTCGATCAACCGCTGCCATCGATTTCGCATCGCTAAGGGTTCCAGTGGCGCGTCCCGCTAGTAAAGGCCGCCCGGAAACGGAGCGGCCGTGAAGGGCTTCGGACGTACTAATCCTTGCCTCGTTCCTCCTGCTTGGCGAGGAATTCTTCCTGTAACAAGGCATCGGTGACCTGCTGCGGTTCTTCATCCAACAGCGGATCATCGAGATGGCCGCTGGCGACCACCTTCGAATCAAGCTTGCCCATCAGATGACCGATGGCGTTGTGCATTTTCTCGGCGGCTCCGTCAACTGCCAGCTGCAGCGACTCGGCCTTGTGGGTGACGGACAGCGGCTGGTGGCCCTTGGGCCGTACCTCGATCTGGCAACGTTTGTCGGCGGCCCCCGCCTTCTGCGCGTTCTCGTCGCCGACGTGGATTTCCACTCGCATCAGAAAATCCTCGAAACGCTCGAGCCGCTCCTGTACTGCGGCACCGACCCATTCGTGGAGCTCGGCACTGCCTTCGATATGGTTGCTTCTCACCTGGACCTGCATAGAGAACTCCTCTTGATGACGTACCTGTTAGGTTCGAGGGGCCCACACCGCCGAGGTTCAGCGGCTTCGTCTGGTGGATTCGTTCTGAAGGGGCGGACCGGGCGTGATGATGGGGTAGATAGGTGGTGCAACAGGATGGCGGATGGGCTGGAGATTTTTGCG
Organism: Pseudomonas sp. CBC3; assembly: GCF_037967085.1. Classification (NCBI taxonomy): domain Bacteria; kingdom Pseudomonadati; phylum Pseudomonadota; class Gammaproteobacteria; order Pseudomonadales; family Pseudomonadaceae; genus Pseudomonas; species Pseudomonas sp. CBC3. The sequence goes on along the minus strand of NZ_JBANEO010000001.1, from coordinate 1,162,784 downwards.
TGGATTGACTTAACCCCAGCCTCACCCAGAGAGACGAGGGAGGCGGTTGGCCCGGAATGTTGACTACGTTGCCGCCTTACTAGCTGGCGGATGTGGGGAAACAGAAGGCTGAGGATTGGTCTTAAGAGCACTCCCCAAAGCGTAAACCCCGCACCATCCAGTCCCCTCTCCCTTCGGGGAGAGGGCTAGGGTGAGGGGCTGTTGCCACAAACTGATCGCCAAGCAACCTTACTCGTCCATCAACTGCCGATAGCGATGCTGGTATTCGTCGTAGGACAAGCCCTCATTCATCAAGCGTTGCAATTGCTGTTGCCGGTAGGCCTCCCTGCTCAGCGGCGCCCTATCACCAGCCACCACCGGAGCGGGAGCACGGCCCAGACCGACCGACCCGTTGGGAAACAGCTGATGGGTCAGCTCGGCAATCTTCTCCTCGGCGCTGATGAACTTGTCCAGCCGCCCACCGCCCCAGCGTGCGTCATATTCCGCCTGGCCGACCTGACGGCCATTCTCGTAGACGCGGATATCGGCATATTTCATGTACAACGCCAGATCCCAGCCCCAACGACCAATGAAGGTAGTAGCAAGCGCACAACGGCCAGGGCTGCTGCCGGGCGCCATCAGGCGGGTCCTGAAGCCTTTTTCCATCAACGAGGTCTGGTAGGCACTGGTGAAGCCAGCACGCAAGTTCAACGCCGGGATCATGCAGATCTCCGGTGCCAGTTCGGCGGACAGGGTCGCAGGAGTAACGTTCTGTTTGATGCTGCAGCCGCTGATGGCAACGGTAGCGATGAGCGTAAAAAGCGATGCGGCGCGCATGGCGACCTCCGTGTCTGAAAGTAGACAGGCATTTTGCCACCACTCGCTTGCGCAGAGGTGCGTTTATTCCGCCTCCCGCCCGCTCGCCTTCCGATCCGCCTGGCCGCCCAAGTACCAGCCCAGCACGCCCCAGACCGCTGCGCAGCCGGCGCCCACCAGCGCAATCAGCAGCGTGCCCTGGCCAAGCATATCCATCAGCGTTTTGGCCCAGCCGCTCAAGGCGTCACCGCCGCGGTAAACCACGGTATCGATGAAGTTCTTCGCCTTGTACTTGCTCTCCGCATCCAGCGGCGCAAAGAGCATTTCGCGGCCCGGACGGACGAAGGCGTACTCACCGATGCGCCGCACGATCATCACCGCCGCCAGCACGGCGAAGGCCGGCGCCAGCGCCAGCCCGATGAAACCCAGGCAGACCAGCGCCGGCACCACCGCCAGCAGCACCCGCACACCAAGGCGCTGGGCAACGCGCCCGGTGATGAACAGCTGCGACAGCAAGGCGCCGGCCTGCACCACGAAGTCGATGGCGCCGAAGACTCGCACCTGCTCGGCGCGATCAGGAAACAGCTCGGCCACCAGCCGCGCCTGCTCGAAATACAGGAAGGTGCTGGCCGTGGTCAGCAACAGCACGAAGGCGGCAACTCCCAGCAGATAGCTCGAACCCAGCACCCGCGTCAGCCCGCTGAACGGGTTGCCCGCCACCGGACGGCGCGGGTTCTCCGCCTGTTCAGCACCGGGGCGCCCGGCGCCTGCCACTTCGCGCCACGCCATCAGGTAATGCTTGAGCACCACTGCCAACGCCAGCAGCAGCGCCGCCAGCAGCATCAGCCCGAACTGCCCGAGCACGCCCACCAGCAGCGCACTGGCGGCCGGGCCGAACAGGCCGCCGACGCTGGCACCGGCGGCGATGAAGGCGAACAGGCGGCGAGCCTGGGGCGCATCGAACACATCGGCCATCAGGCTCCAGGCCACCGACACCACGAACAGGTTGTAGACAGAGATCCACACGTAGAACACTCGCGCCAGCCAGATGCTCTCGTCCACGACGAAGAACAGCCCGGCGAACGCCAGCAGATTCACGCAGAAGAAGCCGTACACCCAGTCGATGTAATGGACGCGCGCCACCCGCGAGTTGAGCCAGGCGAACAGCGGCACCGCCACCAGCATGGCGCAGAAGGTCGCGGTGAAAAGCCACTGCAGATTCTCCACGCCGCCCTGGATGCCCATGGACTCGCGGATCGGTCGCAGCATGAAGTAGCCGCTGAACAGGCAGAAGAACAGCCCGAAGCCGGCCAGCGCCGCGCGCAATTCAGCGGGCCGGGCGTTGATCAGCCCGGCCAGGCGCAACCGGTTCGAGCCCATGGACATCAGCCAGGATCAACCAAAGGCATCGACGATCATCTGCCGCTGGCTGGCATCCGGAAGGCGGCCCTGCCCGGCCAGCAGATTGTCGGCCATATAGCGCGGGGTCGAGGTCGCCGGAATCACCGTGGTCACTGCCGGCTCGGCGAGGATGAACTTAAGCGCAAGCTGCGCCCAGGACGTCGCATCGAGTTCAGCCGCCCAGTCTGGCAGCGGCCGGTCCTTGACGCGCCCGAGCAGGTTGCCGCGAGTAAAGGGCCGGTTGATCAGCGTGGCGATGCCGTTGTCGGCGCAGTACGGCAGCAGCCGCTTCTCGGCATTGCGCTCGCCGACCGAGTAGTTGAACTGGACGAAATCGACCTTTTCCTGCTTGAGCACGTCCAGCAGGCGGTCGTGGGCCCACTCCACATAGTGCGTCACGCCGATATAACGGATGCGGCCCTGCTCCTTCAGCTCGCGCAGCAGACCGAGCTGGGTGCTTGTGTCCTGCAGGTTGTGCACTTGGAGCAGGTCGATGCTGTCGCTCTGCAGCGCCTCGAAACTGGCCTCGATCTGCGCCAACCCGCGCTCGCGGCCAGTGGCGGAGACCTTGCTGGCGAGAAACACGCGCTCACGCGCGCTCTGCCGCTGCACCAGCTCACCAACCACACGATCGGCGTTGCCATAGCTCGGCGCGGTATCGATCAGCCGAGCGCCGCCGTCGACGAAAATCCGCAACACCTCCAGCAGCGCGTCCATCTGCGAATCATCGAGACCCACGTCATGGGTGCGCGAGGTGCCGAGCCCGATCACCGGTAGCTTCTCGCCGGTGGATGGAATCGGGCGCATCCGTAGTGGTTCGGCGGCATGTGCCACGAACGGCAGCAACGGCCCCAGTGCGGCGATAGCCGTCAGCACGGCGGAGCGGTGGAGGAGCTGGCGGCGCGTCTGCATCGGTGGGTTCTCCGTGTCGGTAGCGGCTTCGACGCTTGAGTATGGTCGACACCAGCGGGCGCATCATCGGGCCGACGCACGGGAGCTTTTCAGTTTGTTTCAACGGGGCGCGACGCCGCGCCGGTGCCCGCTGACCGAGCACCGCTGAACTGGTATAAGGCACCGCTATGCTGGCAATATGCCTTTATTTCGGTTCTACTTCGCCGCGCCTGATGGCTATTGTTCCTTGCGCCGCGCCCGCCGTTGCACGCACCGGCTCGCAACAATCGAGACGCCCATGCCCCGCCACCCGCCCATACCGCCTGGCCAACCATCGGCCGCCCTGCCTGATAGGCCAGAGAAACCGACCCAGCAGATCAAGGCGCAGCGGCATCGACATCATCGGCTGATCAATCTTGCTTATGGGCTGGGCCTGCTACTGGTGTTTGCGCTCAGTCTCTTGCTGCTGCCCGACGATACGGGCCTGGGCAAGCTGCTGTGGAGCTGGATGCCGAGTCTCGCTCCACGCGGTGATTGATCACCTGAGCACATTCGAGTCCGGCTCTCTATGCGTAAGTTACGAACGCACCACCTGCTCGCGCACATCTGCGTAAGGGTAAGCCTCCAGCGAGGCGAATCCCGGGATGCCACGCGCTTTCAACTTGGTGAAAAGCGGTACGCTGATGCCGCAGAGAAAACGCGTCAGGCACTCGGCACTGGGCTCGCTGTTTTTCAACTGCCGATAGCGCTGGCTGAAATCGGCGCAGCGGGCAGCAAGGTCGATCTGCGCCACCGGCGGCAATGAGGGCGGCTCGGGCAGCTGCGCGGTGCGGCCCTGGCAGACCGAACAATGGCCACAACGCTGCGGCGCCTGACGATCACCGAAATAATCGGCCAGCCGCCAGCTGAGGCACTCGCGCGACTCGAATAGTGCGAGCATCCTGTCGATACGGGTGATTTCACTGGTTTCGTGCTGTTTGAAGTAGGCGTGCAGCTCGGCACTCAGCGCGGCGGCATCGAAGTGCGGATCGAGCAGCGCATAGACCTCGGTCATCTGCTTGCTCTCTAGCTCGATCCAGCCCTTTTCCTGAAAGTAATCCAGCGCCTTGACCACTCGCGCCCGGTCGGCGCCGTGCTGTTGGTAGAGCGCATCGAAGTCCAGCGTGCACCAGGTTCGCGCTCGCGCCGAGGTTTGCACGATGGCTTCGACGAACTGCCGACGCTCACCCTCGAAACGGGCGACCAATGCCTCGGGTTCCAGCAAATATTTGTAGCGATACTCGGCGAAATAAGCGAAACGTGGCGCGATGATGCCTTTGAGCTCAAGCTGTACCAGCAGGGTTTTCAACGGCAGCTGGCGGATGTTGCTCTGTTCAGAAAGCCGATTGAGCATCAGCTCCCATTGGCCATCCGGACCGACGCTCGCCAGCTCATCGAGCACATGGCGGATGCCCTCGCGTTCCGGCGTGTCGCCGTAAACGAAATTCTGTAGCACGTTGAGGCTGTCGCGGTTGGCCAATACCAGACAGTTGGACGGTTGCCCGTCGCGCCCGGCCCGACCGATTTCCTGGCTGTAGTTCTCCACCGATTTCGGCAGGTCGTAGTGCACCACGTTGCGGATGTCGGACTTGTCGATGCCCATACCGAAGGCGATGGTGGCGACGATGCAGTTCAATTCGCCGGCCATGAAACGCCGCTGGATGGTCTCGCGCAGTTCGTGAGCCATCCCGGCGTGATAGGCGCTGGCCGGGAAACCACGCTGCGTCAAATGTTCGGCAACCTGCTCGGCAGTCTTCTGCTGGGTCACGTAGACGATTGTTGGCTGCGCGGCTTTTCCGGCCAGCCATTCCACTAGCCGGCGCTGCTTGTTGGCGCCCGCGACCGGCTCGACCAGCAGGTTGAGGTTGGCGCGGTAGAAGCCGGTGGTCACCACATCCTCGGCGGCAATAGCGAATTTCGCCTGCATGTCGGCGATCACTGGCGGCGTCGCCGTCGCGGTCAGCAGCAGCACCTGAGGGATATTGAACTGACGCTGGTAGTCGGGGAGCTTGAGGTAGTCCGGTCGGAAGTTGTGGCCCCACTCGGAGATGCAATGCGCCTCGTCCACCACCAACACCGAGATCGGCACCTGGCTGATGAAATGGCGAAAGCGCTCGTTCTTCAGGCGCTCCACCGAGATCATCAGGATCTTCAGTTCGCTGGATTTGGCGCGGCTCATGGTGTCGCTGATTTGCTCGCGACCCTGTGCCGAATCGATGCTGGCTGCGGCGATGCCGTGCCGATGCAGAAAGGCCAGCTGATCCTGCATCAGCGCCAGCAGCGGCGAGACCACGAGCGTCAGATGCGGCAAATGCAACGCCGACAGCTGGTAGCACAGCGACTTGCCGGAACCGGTGGGAAAGATCGCCGCCGCCGAACGGCCCGCCACCACAGCGCGGATGGTTTGTTCCTGGCCGGGGCGAAAGCCGTCGTAGCCGAAGGTCTGGGCGAGAGTTTGTTCGATCATCTTAGTCACTCCTTTGACTGGGAGCCGGAGAGTAGCAAAAGGAGGGAGACGGTAAAGCAAAGCGGTCCACGAGGCGCGGTCAGCGGTCGGCAAGAACGCGAAAGTAGCTCATCGATGCCCTGAACCAGTAACTAGCGAGGCGGCCACGCATTTCGCTCAATCACGTTCATCGGAATCCGCAATTATCGTTAGTGAGCTTACTAACTCATCATCGCCGGGCTCCTGAGAAAAATCACAAGCGAAGCCGGATCGGGTGATGCGGCTTGCCAACAGGAGGAATCCACGAACCAGAAACAGGATGCCCTGCCATGCGCACTACCTTTGCATTTGCCACTGCCCTTTTGCTATCCGCCGCCTCGCTCGCCCATGCCAACGGCGCCGAAGCCGAGGCCTATACCTACGGCACCAAGATCGATATCGCCTCGGTCCTGTCGATCAAAGTCGAGCCGACGCCCTACTGCGAAGTCACCGATGCGGTGATGACTTACCGGGATTCGTCTGGTGAGATCCGCAAGCTCTCCTATCGGACCCTGGCCGAAAGCTGCAAGAACCAGAACTGAGCCTGTCGCTCGTTAATCGCGACATCGACACGCCTGCCGTTCGTAGGATCAACGCTTCTGCGATCTATCGAGCGGCACCAGGGTGGATGAGCGAGGCGTCACCATCTCCCTACCTGCGGCAGGCAAGATGCCGTCCGGAGATAGGTCGGCGGGTTCCGCTTCAGCCCACAGGTAGCGCACTTTGCCATTCGGTGGGCTGAAGCGGAGCGACGCCCGCCCCACCCTACGAGAGCTCGTCCCATGGAGCGGGCCGAAAGACCATTACTGATCGAAGCCACGCTCCATGTTCACCAGGGATGCGGCACGCAAACGATCGGTCAGAACCGATCGCGAATGATCACTTCGTCGAACGGCAGCTTGCCGACACGCGGTTTGGGCTCCACGACACGCTTGCCCACCGCGACCATCATGGCGATGACGTGGTTATCCGGCAGGTTGATCAACTTGCCCACTGCATCGAAGTCGAAGCCGTCCATAGGGCAGGAATCCAGGCCCTTGCCGCGCGCGGCGAGCATCAGCGTCTGCGCCATCAGGCCGCAGCTGCGCATGGCTTCGTCACGCTGTACCTGCGGCTTGTCGCGGTAGTAGTTGTCGATGGCGCCAGCCATGTAGTCCTGCACCTCGGGCGGTGTACCTTCCCAGACGCGGCGGACATTCTTTTCCCAACTGTCCACCTGCGCGCAAACCACTACCAGCATCGAGGCGTCGGTCATCTGCGCCTGGTTCCAGCCCACCTCACGAATCTGCGCGCGCTGCGCCGGGTCGCTGACCTCGACGAAACGCACATGCTGCAGGTTAAAGGCCGATGGCGCGAGCAGTGCCAGTCGCAGCAATTCGTCCTTTTCTTCGCGGCTCAATTGAAAGTTGCTGTCGTAGACCTTGACGGCGCGACGAGTCTGGATGGCTTCTTCGATATGCATGGCATGGCTCCATTAGGCTGTAAACGTGGCCGCTAATGCTATGCCCCGGAAACCATCGAATCCATCCGCCTTGGTTGATGGTATTTATCAGCGGGACCGATATGTCAGCCCTGCAAAGTCGCTGCAGGTGGCTTGAGATGCATAGCGCTGAATACACCATACGGTGATCGCTTGCGCCATTGGTGGGCTGAAGCCCACCCTACGATCCGATGCAGTTGGCCTTTAGACGCATGCTCAGTACATGCTGCCGTAGGGTGGGCTGAAGCGGAGCGCCGCCCGGCCCACCCTACAAAAAGCCTCACACAAATCTTCTGGTGACCAGCCACGAAAAAGCCGCCCGAAGGCGGCTAGTTCTGACGCGACGGCTTACAGCTTAGAGCTGCGGGCCGGCGGCCTTGATGGCGTCTGAGACCTCGAACTTCTTGAAGTTGTCGATGAACTTGTTCGCCAGTTCTTTGGCCGCTTCGTCGTAGGCATTCTGGTCAGCCCAGGTGTTGCGTGGGTTGAGCAGTTGGGTTTCGACACCCGGAACGGCCGTCGGCACGTCCAGGTTGATGATCGGCAGGTGCTCGGTTTCCGTACCGATCAACGCGCCGCTCTGGATCGCTGCGATCACCGCACGGGTGGTCGGAATATTGAAGCGTTTGCCAACGCCGTAGCCGCCACCGGTCCAGCCGGTGTTGACCAGGTAGACCTTGGAACCGAACGCTTGGATGCGCTTGATCAGCAGCTCGGCGTAAACGCCGGCCGGACGCGGGAAGAACGGCGCGCCGAAGCAGGTGGAGAATGTGGACTTGATGCCGCTGCCCGAACCCATCTCGGTGGAACCGACCAGTGCGGTGTAGCCGGAGAGGAAGTGGTAGGCGGCCTGTTCGTTGTTCAGGATCGACACGGGCGGCAGCACGCCGGTCAGGTCGCAGGTCAGGAAGATCACCGCGTTCGGCTCGCCGCCGAGGTTCTTCTCGGAACGCTTCTCGACGTATTCCAGCGGGTAGGCGGCGCGGCTGTTCTGGGTCAGGCTGTCGTCGGTGTAATCGGCGACGCGCTCGTCATCGAGCACCACGTTTTCCAGCACGGTACCGAACTGGATGGCTTTCCAGATCACCGGCTCGTTCTTCTCGGACAGGTCGATGCACTTGGCGTAGCAGCCGCCTTCGATGTTGAACACCACGCCGGTGCCCCAGCCGTGCTCGTCGTCACCGATCAGGTAACGCGATTCGTCGGCGGACAGGGTGGTCTTGCCGGTACCGGACAGACCGAAGAACAGGGTGACGTCACCCTCTTCGCCGATGTTGGCGGCGCAATGCATCGGCAGAACATCGGCTTCCGGCAGCAGATAGTTCTGCACGGAGAACATCGCCTTCTTCATCTCACCGGCGTAGCGCATGCCGGCAATCAGCACCTTTTTCGCGGCAAAATTGATGATCACGCAGCCGTCGGAGTTGGTGCCGTCGCGCTCAGGAGAGCACTCGAAATTGGCAACGTTGAGAACCTGCCACTCGTCCTTCCCTGCTGGGTTGTACTGAGCCGGGTTGATGAACAGTTGACGACCGAAGAGGTTCTGCCAGGCCGTCGCGGTGGTCATCTTGACCGGCAGGTAGTGAGCTTCGGAGGAACCTACGTGGACGTGGGAAACGAAATGCTCCTGAGCCTTGTTGAAGGTCTCGACGCGATCCCACAGGGCATCGAACTTGTCGGCAGGGAAGGGACGATTGATCGGGCCCCAGGCGATGGAATCCTTGGTGCTCGGCTCTTCGACGATATAGCGGTCGGCTGGCGAACGACCGGTGCGGTGACCAGTTTTGACAACGAGCGCGCCATTGGCGGCCAATTCACCTTCACCACGCTTGACGGCTTCTTCGATCAATCGAGCGGTGCTGATATCAACGTACACGGCGTTAATAGCTTGCGTCATGAGTTTCCCGTCGGCCCTGGGCCGAATCCTCCATGCTGTTGTAGCCCACCAGACAGCGAACTACATCGAAAAAAAGTGCGCGCGATTATGACAGAAATGACGCTGCGCTGGGTATGAGGGCGTAATGGCCAAAAGGTTCTACGCCCCACGCCTTTTAATGCCGCGTGCCGGAAGGGCCCTCGGTTCCCGCACCTGCGAACAGCTGGGCGATGTCGGCTGCGTCGAAGCGATAGCTGTGATTGCAGAACTGGCAATCGATGGTGATCGCACCGCCCTGCTCGCTGAGCAGCTGCTCGGCATCGTGCTGGCCGAGGCTGATCACCGCGTTGGCCGAGCGCTCGCGCGAGCAGCTGCAGCGGAAGGTAATCGGCCGGGGCTCGAACAGGCGGACCTGCTCTTCATGGTAGAGCCGGTGCAGCACGGTCTGGGTGTCGAGACCGAGCAACTCTTCGGCGGACAGCGTATCGGCCAGGGTGCGCAAATGCTGCCAGCTGGCTTCGCGTTCTTCACCGTTACGGATCCGATCGACCGGCAGCTGTTGCAGCAACATGCCGCATGCACGGCGGCCATCGGCGGCAAGCCAGAAGCGCGTCGGCAACTGCTCGGACGACGCGAAATAGCTCGACAGGCTTTCCGCCAAGGTCACACCATCCAAGGCGACGATCCCCTGATAACGCTGCCCATTGGCCGGATCGATGGTCATCGCCAGCACGCCTTCGGGCATCAGCTCGGACAGGGTCGCACCGGGCGTCAGCTGTTCTTCGTGATAACGGGCAATGCCGCGCACCTCGCGATCGCTGGAGCATTCGACCATCAGCAGCGGAACCGCGCCGGCCGAACGGGCCTGCAATACCATCAGCCCGTCAAATTTCAGCGTACCGACCAGCAGTGCGGCTGCCGCGAGCAGCTCGCCGAGCAGCTGGGCGACCGGCTCCGGGTAGGCGTGTTTGGCCAGCACCTCGGCATAGCTGCGCTCGAGCCCGACCCACTCGCCCCGCACGTCGGTGTTATCGAAAAGGAAACGCTGGGTGTAATCGGAATCGAGCATGGGCATGACCAGAGCAGGTTGAAGGCCGGGGCCGTTGGCTGGGATACCGCGACTCATCGAATCTCGGAATCTGCATGGCCCCTGCGAGAAGGGCCGCATTCTAGGGCGAAAGTGGCGACCGTCCAACCGGCGAGTCATTCGGCATCCGAGCGGAAGCGCTGCAAGGCACGGCGCTGTTTCTTGCTCGGCTTGCCATCGGTTTCCACACCCAAGGCACCTGCCTTGCGCATGGCCGCGGCATTTTCGCGTTTGGCCAGACTGTCGGCCGTTTCCTCATAGAGCAGCTGTGCTTCCGGCGCGCCCCGACGCACAGCGGAAAGTGCACGGATCACCACGGTGCGTTCATCGAAGCCTGCGCGGATCACCAGTTCCTCGCCCACTTTCGGCTCCTTGCTCGGCTTGCAGCGCTCGCCGCGGCAATGCACCTTGCCGCCTTCGATGGCGGCCTTCGCCAAGGCGCGCGTCTTGTAGAAACGCGCGGCCCATAACCATTTATCCAGGCGGACTTTACCGTCGTCTTTTTCGCTCATCGCTCAACTCGGTCAATCGTCGTGTTGTCATAGAGTCGTACAGGTGGATGCGGTTGTCATGCACCCCGACTAGAATGCGCGGAAATCCAGTGGATACGCTTTCTTGAACAATCCCGACCCTCAGATAGTCATCGGTTTGCGCGAATGGATCGCCCTGCCCGAGCTCGGCGTGGTCGGCCTGCGCGCGAAGATCGACACAGGCGCGAGCACCTCGGCACTGCACGCCACGGACATCAGCGAATTCGAACGTGACGGCACTCGCTGGGTGCGCTTCACTGCCCATCTGGGCACGTTGGTGCAACGCCGGCATCGTTGCGAAGCGCCGTTGGTGACCCGCAAGCTGATCAAGAGCTCCAACGGCCATACCCAAACCCGTTACGTGGTGCGCACGTTGCTGGCGCTGGGCGATCACCTGTGGCCGGTGGAATTCACCCTGACTTGTCGCAAGACCATGCGCTATCGCCTGCTGTTGGGGTCAAAAGCCCTGATGGACGGCAAATGGCTGGTCGATCCTGCGCGCACCTATGTGCAGGAAAAACCCCAGACTCTCACTACTTCCGGTGCCCAATGAAAATCGCCGTGCTGTCGCGCAATCCACGCTTGTATTCGACCCGCCGCCTGGTAGAAGCCGGCCAGCAACGTGGCCATGAAGTGGTGGTGATCGACACCCTGCGCGCGTACATGAACATCGCCAGCCACAAGCCGCAGATCCATTATCGCGGGCGCCCGTTGGAAGGCTTCGACGCGGTAATTCCGCGTATCGGTGCCTCCGTTACCTTCTATGGCTGCGCGGTGCTGCGCCAGTTCGAGATGCAGGGCGTGTTCCCCCTCAACGAGTCGGTGGCCATCGCCCGTTCACGCGACAAGCTACGTTCGCTGCAATTGCTGGCCAGACGTGGGATCGGCCTGCCCGTCACCGGTTTCGCCCACTCCCCAGACGACATCGCCGACCTGATTCAGATGGTCGGCGGCGCGCCATTGGTGATCAAGGTCCTGGAAGGCACCCAGGGTATCGGCGTGGTGCTGTGCGAGACCGAAAAGGCCGCCGAATCGGTGATCGAAGCTTTCATGAGCCTCAAGCAGGACATCATGGTGCAGGAATACATCAAGGAAGCCGGCGGCGCCGACATCCGCTGCTTCGTCGTCGGCGACAAGGTGATCGCTGCCATGAAGCGCCAGGCCAAACCCGGCGAATTCCGCTCCAACCTGCACCGCGGCGGTACCGCCAGCCTGATCAAGATCACTCCCGAGGAACGCATGACCGCCATCCGCGCGGCCAAGGTCATGGGTCTGAGCGTCGCCGGCGTCGACATCCTGCGCTCCAATCATGGTCCGCTGGTGATGGAGGTGAACTCCTCGCCGGGCCTGGCCGGCATCGAGGAAACCACCGGCAAGGATGTCGCCGGGCTGATCATCCAGTACCTGGAAAAGAACGCCGGCCCGCACCTGACGAGGACGAAGGGCAAGGGCTAAAAGGCAACTGCAAGTAAAAGCGCGACGGCAGGGCATTCCCTGCTCTTTCTTGCCGCTTAAGGCTTGCAGCTGCCTCAGTGCTTTATCGCATCCCTCGGCAGCAGCAACCCCAACGGCAGGCTGACCCGTGCTTCCAGCCCGCCGCCTTCGCGATTACGCAACTCGACCACACCGCCGTGCTGCGAAGCGATGCGTTTGACGATCGCCAACCCCAGCCCGGCTCCCTGACCGCCGCGCGCGCGGTCGCCGCGGATGAAGGGATTGAAGATTTCGCCGAGCTCTTTCGGATCGATGCCAGCGCCTCGATCTAGCACGCTGAGCACCACGTAAGGCGCGCTGCCATCTCCAGAAACATGGGCGGCAACTTCGACGCCGTGGCCGCCGTAGCGCAAGGCATTCTCGATGAGATTGACCAACAGACGTTTGATCGACACGCGTCGCAGGGTCAGCTGTGGCATCGGTTCGACGCACAGCCGCACGGTTTCGCCGTACTGGTTGTAGGGCGCCACCACTTCACGCACCAGCTCGCCCAGATCGATACTTTCCACCGGTTCGTCGCTGCCGTCGCGGACAAAAGCGAGGAACTGATCGAGGATCGCGTTCATGTCTTCGACGTCGCGGACCATGTCCTCGGTCAGCTCGGCCTCGCTGGACATGAGCTCCAGCGACAGACGTAGGCGAGTCAGCGGTGTACGCAGGTCGTGTGAAACCCCGGCGAGCATCAGCTCGCGCTCGCGCCCGGCCTGCTCGACGTCCTCCGCCATCTGATTAAAGGCGCGATAGACCTCGGTCATCTCGCTCGGCGTGTCGCTGATCGGCAAACGCACGCTGCGCCCCTTGCCGATCTGCCGGGCGGCGTAGACCAGGCGCTTGAGCGGCAGGTTGAGCTGACCGACGAAAACCCACGCGGCGGCGGTGGAAAGCAGCCCGATGCCGAGGAACCAGCCCAGCACGCTCCAGATCCGCTGCCCGCGCAATGGATAGGCATAGAGCGGCACCTGCAGCCAATCCGGCCCCAGACTCGGAGCGCGCACCCAGAGCGCCGTTTCCGGCTGGATGCGCACCCGCACCTCGGTTTCGGGGCCCAGCTCGGCGCGCATCTGCTGCTGGAAGATTTCGGTGTAGGGCCAATGGTATTCACTCGGCGGCACGTCCGCCTCCGCCACCCGGTGCACCCCTGCGGCCTCGCCGATGCGCTCGCGATTGGCCTCGTCGGCGACCCAATAGGCGCGCAGCGTCAAGGCCGCGCCGTGGCTGTACTGACGATCGACGAGCATGTCGTCGTTCATCATCAGGTACACCAGCATCAGTACCTTGGAGAACAGCACGACGATCAGCACCATCCACAGGGTGCGAGCGAAGAAGCTTTGCGGGAACCAGAGTGGAGTCTTCATAAAATCAATAGCCGAATAAGAGCGCTGGAGGCTGGAAAGCGGTACGAAAATGCACAGCGCTATGGGCTCACCACCAAATCGACCGGGCGTGGTGGGCTGAAGCCCACCCTACGACACTGTAGGCCGGACGAATAAAGCGACCCTTCTCCAGCCTCCAGCCTCCAGCGCTAGGCACTTCTAGCGCTTTTCAGCCCTTGTTGCCATCAGGTACGAACACGTAACCCACGCCCCAGACCGTCTGGATATAGCGCGGCTTGGACGGGTCGGGCTCAATGAGGCGACGCAGGCGTGAGATCTGCACGTCGATGGAGCGCTCCAGGGCGTCCCATTCGCGGCCACGGGCGAGGTTCATCAACTTGTCGCGGGTCAACGGCTCGCGGGCGTGCTGGACCAACGCCTTGAGCACGGCAAACTCGCCGGTGGTGAGCATGTGTATCTGGTCGCCCTTCTTCAGCTCGCGTGTGCCGAGAAACAGCTCGTAGTCGCCGAAGGTCACCGTCTCGTCTTCGCTGCCCGGCGCACCCGGCACCTGGGGTGCTTGGCGCCGCAGCACGGCGCGAATCCGTGCCAGCAGTTCGCGCGGGTTGAAGGGTTTGGCCAGATAATCGTCGGCACCCTGCTCCAGACCCTGGATGCGACTGGCTTCGTCACCCTTGGCCGTGAGCATGATGATCGGAATTCCATTGCCGCTTTCACGCAGGCGATGGCACGCCGACAGGCCATCCTCGCCGGGCATCATCAGGTCCAGAACCACCAGATGGAACAGTTCGCGGCTGAGCAGACGGTCCATCTGCTCGGCGCTTTCAACGGTACGGACGCGATAGCCCTGCTCGTCGAGAAACCGCTCGAGCAGACGCCGCAGACGGGCATCGTCATCGACGATCAGGATTTTTTCACCTTCGCTGGCTGACGCAGTGCTGCTCATGGAAACTCCTGAATTTATCGACGGCGCATTATGCGCCTACGGATGACAAGGCAATTGACAGCCATTGTTAGCAGATTTTGCGAGAGAAGCAGTTGGAAGTGGCCAAAATCGCAGGGCGATGCAACCCGCTCCATGCGCCACTACCAGGGACAACGCCCGATGCTTTTTCTTCCAGCTTCCAGCCTCAAGCTCCCCGCTGCCTTTATAATCCCGCCCTTTCGCGCAGGCACGGCCTGCATGGTTTGACTGACCCAGGTAGGTTCATGGACAGCATCAATTCCCGCATCGCCAACGAGCTGGGCGTGCGCCCGCAACAGGTAGCCGCCGCCGTGGCGCTGCTCGACGAAGGTTCCACCGTGCCCTTCATCGCCCGTTACCGCAAGGAAGTCACCGGCAGCCTCGACGACACCCAGCTGCGCAATCTGGAAGAGCGCCTGCGCTACATGCGTGAGCTGGACGAGCGACGCGCCTCGATCCTCGCCAGCATCGAGGAACAGGGCAAGCTGACGCCCGAGCTGGCCCGCGAGATCAACCTGGCCGACACCAAGACCCGCCTCGAAGACCTCTACCTGCCCTACAAGCAGAAGCGTCGCACCAAGGGCCAGATCGCCTTGGAAGCTGGCCTCGGCGAACTGGCCGACGCACTGTTCGCCGACCCGAGCCTGTCCCCGGAGAGCGAAGCCGAGCGTTTCATCGATGCCGAAAAAGGCTTCGCCGACACCAAGGCCGTACTCGAAGGCGCCAAGTACATCCTCATGGAGCGCTTCGCCGAGGACGCCGATCTGCTGGCGAAACTCCGTGATTTTCTCAAGCACAACGCCACCCTCAGCGCCCGCGTCGTACCCGGCAAGGAGAGCGAAGGCGCCAAGTTCAGCGACTACTTCGAGCATGACGAAGTGCTGAAGAACACCCCGTCGCACCGTGCCCTGGCGATCTTCCGCGGCCGCAACGAAGGCATCCTCAGCATTACGCTCAAGGTCGGCGACGAAGCCCCCGGCTCCATGCATCCGGGCGAAGGCATGATCGGTGAGCGCTTCGGTATCACCAACCAAGGCCGCGCCGCCGACAAGTGGCTGGCCGAGGTGGTGCGCTGGACCTGGAAGGTCAAGCTCTACACCAGCCTGGAAACCGACCTGCTCGGCGAGCTGCGCGACAAGGCCGAGGACGACGCCATCGGCGTCTTCGCCCGCAACATGCACGACCTGCTGCTCGCCGCGCCCGCCGGCCCGCGTGCGACCCTGGGCCTCGATCCGGGCCTGCGCACCGGCTGCAAGGTCGCGGTGGTCGATGCCACCGGCAAGCTGCTGGATACCGCCACCGTCTACCCGCACGCACCGCGCAACGATTGGGACGGCACCCTTGCGATCCTGGCCAAGCTGTGCGCCAAGCACGGCGTCGATCTGATCGCCATCGGCAACGGCACCGCCAGCCGCGAAACCGACAAGCTGGCCGGCGAGCTGATCAAGCAGGTGCCAGGCCTGAAGCTCACCAAGATCATGGTCAGCGAAGCCGGTGCCTCGGTGTATTCGGCCTCGGAGCTGGCAGCGAAGGAATTTCCCGATCTGGACGTTTCGATCCGTGGGGCGGTGTCCATCGCCCGTCGTCTGCAGGACCCGCTGGCCGAACTGGTGAAGATCGAGCCCAAGGCCATCGGCGTTGGCCAGTACCAGCACGACGTTTCACAGCTGAAACTGGCGCGCTCGCTGGATGCGGTGGTCGAGGACTGCGTGAACGCTGTCGGCGTGGATGTGAACACCGCCTCCGCCGCCCTGCTGGCACGCATTTCCGGCCTCAACGGCACCCTGGCGCAGAACATCGTCGCCTATCGCGACGCCAACGGCGCGTTCAAATCCCGCAGCGAGCTGAAGAAGGTGCCGCGCCTGGGCGACAAGACCTTCGAACAGGCCGCCGGCTTCCTCCGCGTGATGAATGGCGATAATCCGCTGGACGCCTCCGCAGTTCACCCGGAGACCTATCCGCTGGTCAAACGCATCGCCGCCGATACCGGCCGCGATATCCGCTCGCTCGTCGGCGACTCGACCTTCCTCAAGAAGCTCGACCCGGCGAAATTCACCGATGAGACCTTCGGCCTGGTGACCATCGGCGACATCCTCCAGGAACTCGAAAAGCCTGGCCGCGACCCGCGTCCCGAGTTCAAGACCGCCGAATTCCAGGAAGGCGTCGAGAAGCTCAGCGACCTGACGCCCGGCATGGTGCTCGAAGGCGTGGTGACCAACGTGACCAACTTCGGTGCCTTCGTCGACATCGGCGTGCATCAGGATGGCTTGGTGCACATCAGCGCGCTGTCGGAGAAATTCGTCAAAGACCCCTACGAAGTGGTCAAAGCCGGTGACATCGTCAAGGTCAAGGTCATGGAGGTGGACATTCCGCGCAACCGCGTCGGCCTGTCCATGCGCATGAGCGACACCCCCGGCGAGAAAACCGAGGGGCTACGTGGAGGCGGCAAGCCTCGCGGCAACGCGCCGCGCACCGAGCGCCACACCAAGCAGGACAAGCCGGCGCCGGCTAACGCGGCCATGGCGTCGCTGTTCGCCAATGCCAAGCAGCTGAGGAAATAATATGAGCATTCAAGTCGAGGCGGTGGGCAGTTCCAGCGCCTTCGGCCGCCTGCTCGGCCTGGAGATTCACAAGGCTGAAAATGGCGAGGCCGTACTCGGGCTGAGCATGCACGACGGCTTGCGCAACCTCCACGGCAAGCTGCATGGCGGTGCGCTGTTCTCGCTGATCGACACCGCCATGGGTCAGGCCAGCCACAGCCTCAACGACGGGGTGCCGAACAGCGTGACGCTGGAATGCAAGCTCAACTACATCCGCCCGGTGACCGAAGGCGAACTGACCTGCCGCGCCTGGGTGGTGCATGCCGGGCGTCGTACCCAGGTTCTCGAAGCCGAGGTTCATCAAGGCGGCAAACTGATCGCCAAGGCACAATCGACCTTCGCCTGTTTGTAAGAAGCGGCAAGCTTCAGGCTGCAAGGGCGCGCCTGCTTTCTCTTGCAGCTGTGGCTTGAAGCTTGCCCCTCGCAGCCCCATATTGGGCCGACTGATGCGTGAAGGAACCAGAACTTGAGCGACCTCCTCTCCCACCGCCTGGCATTGCTGGCCGAGCCCTCCCACCTTCCGCTGCTATCGCAATGCCTGCATGGGATCGAGCGCGAATGCCTGCGCATCGACAGCCACGGCGAGCTGGCCCTGACGCCACACCCGCGCGCGCTGGGTTCGGCGCTGACGCATCCGAAGATCACCACCGATTATTCCGAGGCGCTGCTGGAGTTCATCACCGGCACCGCAACCGATCCGCAACAGACCCTGGCCGAGCTGGACGCCATCCATCGCTACACCTACGGCAAGCTGGCCGGCGAGTGGCTCTGGAGCCCTTCGATGCCGGGGCATCTGCCGGAAGAGGCACTGATTCCCATCGCCGAATACGGCAGCTCCAATGTCGGCCGGCTCAAGCACGTCTACCGCCAGGGGCTGGCGCTGCGCTACGGCAAGACCATGCAGTGCATCGCCGGCATCCATTACAACTTTTCGCTGCCCGAGGGGCTGTGGTCGCTGCTGCAGGCCGAGGATGGCGACACCCGCAGTCGCCAGGATTACCAGTCCTCGCGCTATATCGCGCTGATCCGCAACTTCCGCCGCTACAGCTGGCTGCTGATGTACCTGTTCGGCGCCTCCCCAGCGCTGGATGCGAGCTTTATGCGCGGCCGCCCGCACCAGCTCGAACAGCTCGACGAAAACACCCTCTACTTGCCCTGGGCCACCAGCCTGCGGATGAGCGACCTGGGCTACCAGAGCAACGCCCAGGCCGGACTGACGCCCTGCTACGACGACCTGCCGAGCTACACCGACAGCCTGCATAGGGCGGTCTCGACCCCCTACCCGGCCTACGCCGAGATGGGCACCAAGGACGCCCAGGGCAACTGGCTGCAGCTCAACACCAACGTGCTGCAGATCGAAAACGAGTACTACTCCAACATCCGCCCCAAGCGCGTCACCGAAAGCGGCGAGCGGCCGCTGCAGGCGCTGCGCGCCCGCGGCATCCAGTACATCGAAGTGCGTTGCCTGGACATCAACCCCTTCCTGCCCCTGGGCATCGATCTCGAGGAAGCGCGCTTCCTCGACGCCTTCCTGCTGTTCTGCACGCTGGAAGACAGCCCCTGCTTGGTCGCGGGCGAGTGCGGCGCCAGCAGCGGCAACTTCCTCAAGGTAGTCACCGAAGGACGCAAGCCGGGCCTCGAACTGCGTCGCGGCGGCGAGCAGGTCAGCCTGCAAGCCTGGGCGCAGGAACTGCTGGGTGAAATCGGTCAGGTCGCCGCGCTGCTGGACCAGGCCCAGGGCGGCGACCAACATGCGCGGGCGCTCGCCGCGCAACAGGCGAAGGTCGCTGACAGCAGCCTCACGCCATCGGCGCGGGTACTCGACGAGTTGAAACGCAGCGGCGAGAGCTTTAGCCAATTCGCCCTGCGCCAGAGCCGGCGGCATGCCGAGCATTTCCGCAGCCAACCCCTGAGCGCTGCCGAGCAGGCCGGATTCGAAACCGCCGCGCAGCAATCTCACAATGGACAGGCCGAGCTGGAAGCCCAACAGGAATCGGATTTCGACCAGTTCGTCGCGGCCTATCAGGCAAGCCTGTTGTCCATCGGCATCTGAGCGGCAGACTCGTAGGGTGGGCTTTAGCCCACCGCTTTCACGCCCCGTATCAACCACTCGCCTGGCGTTACCGCCGGTCCCGTTCTGGTGGGCTGAAGCGGAGCGCCGCCCGGCCCACCCTACAAACTGCCTACAAGCCCCGCCATCAACACTGCTGCCTTTTCGTCCAGTCTTCCAGACTCAAGCGCCTTTATCGTTTTTTACAGCTTCTTCTCGAACACCTTCGACTGCCGCTGGAAGTTGTACAGCGACGCCCGCGCCGCTGGCAGGCGTTCGACGCCACTGGGTTCAAAACCGCGTTCGCGGAACCAGTGGGCGGTGCGAGTAGTGAGTACGAACAGAGTTTTCAGACCCAGCTTGCGCGCCCGCGCTTCGATACGTTCGAGCAATTCATCGCCGCGACCGCCATGGCGATACTCGGGGTTGACCGCCAGGCAGGCCAGTTCGCCCCAGTCCGAATCGGGGATGGGATAGAGCGCGGCACAGGCGATGATCAGCCCGTCGCGCTCGACGATGCTGAACTGTTCCACTTCTCGCTCCAGCACCTCGCGTGAACGGCGTACCAGGATGCCCTGCTCTTCCAGCGGGGTGATCAGGTCGATCAGGCCGCCCACGTCCTCGATGGTCGCTTCGCGCAATTGCTCGAACTGCTCCTGCGCCACCAGGGTGCCGCCGCCGTCGCGAGTGAACAGCTCGTTGAGCAGCGCGCCGTCATCGACATAGCTGACTAGGTGGCTGCGCCGGACGCCGCCACGGCAGGCCTGCGCAGCGGCGTCCAGCAGCTCGGCTTGGTAATCGCTGCTCAGCCGCTCGACATGAGCGGGAATCTGCGGCGGGCGCAGCTCGCGAACCAGTTGGCCATCCTCGTCCAACAAACCGCGTTCGGCCCCGTAGAGCACCAGTTTGTCGGCCTGCAGATCGATGGCCGCGCGGGTGGCGACGTCTTCGCAGGCGAGGTTGAAGATTTCCCCGGTGGGCGAATAACCCAACGGCGAAAGCAGCACTATGGTGCGCTCGTCCAGCAGCCGGCCGATGCCCTTGCGGTCGATGCGTCGTACTTCTCCGGTGTGCTGATAATCGACCCCCTCGACCACGCCGATGGGCCGCGCGGTGACGAAGTTACCGCTCGCCACGCGCAGCCGCGCGCCCTGCATGGGCGAGGCCGCCATGTCCATCGACAGCCGCGCTTCGAGGGCGATGCGCATGTGCCCGACGGCATCGATTGCACACTCCAGCGCAGCGGAATCGGTAACGCGTAAGCCGCGATGAACGCGCGGCCCTATGCCGCGTGCGGCCAGTCGCGCCTCGATCTGCGGACGCGAGCCGAACACCAGCACCAGCCGCACGCCGAGGCTGTGCAACAGCACCAGGTCGTGGACGATGTTGCCGAAATTGGAGTGTTCCAGCCCATCGCCCGGCAGCATGACCACGAAGGTGCGCTCACGGTGCGAGTTGATGTAGGGCGAGGAGTCGCGAAGCCAGGTGACGTAGTCGTGCATGTTGCAGAAGCCTTCAAGTGACAGCTTAAAAGTCCGGTAGCCGGGTCGGGAGAGCGGGCGCGGGAGCAGATTCGATCCGAAATCTGCTCCTAACCTCGGCTGGCCGGCTGCAGGCAATAGTGATCGATCATGGCGCGCAGCAGCCTCACGGTGGGTTCGATTCTGTCGAGATCCAGGTATTCGTCCGGCTGGTGGGCGCAGGCGATGTCGCCGGGGCCTAGTACCAGTGTCTCGCAGCCAAGCTGCTGAAGATAAGGCGCTTCGGTAGCGAACGCCACCGCCTCGGCGACATGGCCGGTCAGCCGTTCGGCAAGCTTGACCAGCTCGCCGCCCGCCGGCTGCTCGAAGGGCGGCACGCTGGGAAACAGCGGCGCCAGCTCGATCGTCACCTGGTGCTGGTCGGCCAGCGGCTGTAAACGCTGGCGAATGGCTGCGCGCAGCTGCTCGGGGTCCATACCGGGCAACGGCCGCAGATCGAACTCCAGTGCGCAATGGCCACAGATGCGGTTGGGGTTATCGCCGCCATGAATGCAGCCGAGGTTGAGCGTCGGCTGCGGCACGTCGAACAGCGGATTGTCGTATTCGCCCTGCCACTCACGGCGCAGCGTCATCAGCTCGCCCATCACGCCGTGCATGGCATCCAGCGCGCTATGGCCGTAGGCGGGGTTGGAGGAATGCCCGCTCTGCCCGTGAATTTCGATGCCTTCCATCATGATGCCCTTGTGCAGGCGCACGGGCCGCAACCCGGTGGGCTCGCCGATCACCGCGGCACGCCCCAGCGACCGGCCGGCATCGACCAACGCCCGGGCGCCGGACATGGAGCTTTCCTCGTCGCAAGTGGCGAGGATCAGCAGCGGCTGCCTGAACGGCTGGTCCAACAGCGGCAGCACCGCTTCGATGATCAGCGCGAAGAAGCCTTTCATATCGCAGCTGCCCAGGCCGTACCAACGGTTGCCGGCTTCGCGCAGGCGCAGCGGATCAGACGTCCATAGCTCGGCATCGAAAGGCACGGTGTCGCTGTGTCCGGCCAGCACCAGTCCGCCGGGACCGCTGCCATGACTGGCCAGCAGATTGAACTTGCCGGGGGCTATTTCCTGCGTTTCACAGGAGAAACCAAGATCACCCAGCCAGCCGGCGAGCAGGTCGATCACCGGCCGGTTGGTCTGGTCCCAATGCGCCTGTGTGCAGCTCACCGAAGGCGCGGCGACCAGCGCGGCAAATTGATCCTTGAGTGAGGGAACGGGCACCGGCTACCTCCGTATCGAGATCGGAACAGAGCAGCCAGTGAAACATGAAACGCATCAAGACGGGACCCATGAACGAATACGCCCCGTCAGATCGACGGGGCGTATGAGGTGTCGCAGCCTGTCGCGCGGTAGATCAGGTGAAAATGGCGCGAAGAATCAGGAAGAACACGATCGCCAGGCCAGCACCGACCGGCAGGGTAACCAGCCAGGACATAAATATCTTGCCGACCACGCCCAGGTTCAGCGCGCCGATACCGCGCGCGATGCCCACGCCGAGCACCGCCCCAACCAGCGTATGCGTAGTGGAAACCGGCAAGCCAATCGCCGACGCGCCAACCACTGTGGTGGCAGTCGCCAGTTCCGCAGCGAAACCGCGGCTTGGAGTGAGCTCGGTGATCTGCTTGCCAATGGTGGCGATCACCTTGTAACCGTAGGTGGCGAGACCGATAACGATACCTACCGCGCCCAGCAGCAGCACCCAGCCCGGCACGGCCGACTTGGCAGCGACCGCAGCCGCGCCATCGGACTGCAGCACACCGACCACCGCAGCCAGCGGGCCGACTGCGTTGGCCACATCGTTGGAGCCATGGGCGAACGCCATGGAGCAGGCGGTGAAGATCATCAGAACGGCGAAGACCTTTTCCACGCTGGAAAAGTGGAAGGTTTTGTCCGCTTCGACGTCGACCTTGATGCGTGTCAGCAGCGCGATACCGATCAGCATCACCAGCACGCCGACGCCAACGGCGAGAAGAAAACTCTGGCCGCTGCTGAGGTCCAGACCGATGTGTTTGAGCCCCTTGGACAGGGTCATCAGCGCCACCATGAAACCGGTGAGGAACATGTACATCGGCACGAAACGCTTGGCGTTCTGGAAGGGATTCTCGGTGTCGATGATCAGGCGCTGCACACTCATGAACACACCGAAGGCGATGGTGCCGGACAGCACAGGCGAGACGACCCAGCTGGCAACGATCGGACCGACGCCCTCCCAGTGCACCGCATCCATCGAGACACCCACCGCCGCGAAACCGATCACCGCACCGACGATCGAGTGGGTAGTGGAAACCGGCCAGCCCTTCATCGACGCCACCAACAGCCAGGTGCCGGCGGCAAGCAGTGCCGACATCATTCCCAAGACCATCAGTTCCGGCGGGATCATCTCGGCGTCGACAATGCCGTTCTTGATGGTTTCGGTCACCTCGCCACCGGCCAGGTAGGCCCCGCAGAACTCGAAGACCATGGCGATCAAAATCGCCTGCTTGATGGTCAGTGCGCGCGAGCCCACCGAGGTACCCATGGCGTTGGCCACGTCATTGGCGCCAACGCCCCAGGCCATGAAAAAACCGAACGCGCAGGCGAGCACCAGGAGTACGAAGCCGTAATCCGAGATAAGAGACATAGAAAGTTACCTGTTGAACCCAGAAAGGAAACTGGCGCTCAACGCGCCAGCAATTGTTCCAGACGGTTACCGACGCGCTCGGCACGGTCGGCCACGTCACCGATCCATTCGATGATTTTGTAGAGGAACATGACGTCTACTGGTGGCAATTCCTTTTCCAGCTTGAACAGCTCACGGCGAACCGTGATCTGCATACGGTCGGTTTCACGCTCGATTTCCTCAACTTCCTCGACCATCTTCTCGACCAGCGTGGCCTCACGGCCGCTGAAGCCGGTCTCAAGCAGCGAATCCAGTTCTTTGAGTGCCTTCAGCGCCTGGCAGCTGGCATCGACGCTGCGCTGGACGAAGGCCAGCATCAGCGGCTGCAGCGCCACGGGGACGGTCATGCAGCGGCCCAGCATCAGGCCGGCGATGTCCTTGGCGCGGTTGGCGATCTTGTCCTGTACACTCAGCAGCTCCAGCAGATCGGAGCGCGGTACCGGCAGAAACAGGCTCTTGGGCAGATGCTGGCGAACGCTCTTCTTGAGCTTATCGGCCTCGTTTTCCAGGCGCGCCATCTCTTGCTGGATCTGCTCGACCCGCTCCCAGTCTTCTGCCGTGATCGCCTGAAACAGGGGTACCAGGTTGGCGGCACATTCGTGGGACTTGGCCATGTGCTGCTGCATCGGGCCGATGGGCGAGCGTCCGAACAGGCTGACGAATGGATTGATTGGCATAGGGAATACCCCGGCTTCAGAAGGCGGCAAGTATACGGATGAGCTTGAAACACCGCCACCGCGTGATATCAGTCACACTCAAACATAGGCATCACCTGGGCATCATGCAGAAAGAAACCGAAATCAAACTGCGCGCCAGTCGCGAAACCCTCGTGGCACTACGCGACCACCCGCTGCTGAAAAAGCGCAACAAGAGCGGCTGGCAACGCCACGAACTGTTCAATCAGTATTACGACACGCCCGAGCGCGAACTTGCTCAGGCGAAAGTTGCGTTACGTCTGCGGCGCGATGGCGAGCAGTTCATCCAGACGCTCAAGAGCCGTGGCCAGAGCGTGGCCGGTCTGTCCGAGCGCAACGAGTGGGACTGGTACCTCGACAAAGCCAAGCTGGACCCGAAGAAACTCACCGACGACTGCTGGCCGTCGGCCCTCGCCGAGCTGGACAAGAAAACCCTCAAGCCGATCTTCACCACCGACTTCGTCCGCGAGAAGGCCGAAATTGCCTGGGGCCGTGGCAAGGCCAAAGTCGTGATCGAAGCGGCGCTGGACCTGGGCAAGGTCGTGGTCGGCAAGCAGAGCGAGGACATCTGCGAGCTGGAACTGGAACTGCGCCAGGGCGAGCCCGAAGCGCTGCTGGAGCTGGCCACCGAACTGGCGGCCGACCTGCCGCTGATGCCCTGCGACATCAGCAAGGCCGAGCGTGGCTATCGCCTGCATGACGCCGACAGCTATGCGCTGAATCTGCCGGCGCCGACACTCGATACACTCATGCCGCTGGACGATGCCTTTGCCGCGCTGGCCTGGCATCTGCTGGGCAATAGCCAGCGCCTGGCCGAGCAGTACCGCTTCAACGGTCATTGGAAACTGCTCAGCCAATGGCTGCAGCAACTGGTCGACTTGCGCGCCCTGCTCGGCAGCCTCGGCCAGGCCGCGCCGCGCGCCAGTAGCCGCGAGCTGCGCGAACGGCTCGATGCGCTGATCCAAGACTGGCGTCCACGCCTCGAAGCCGGGCAGGACGACGAATCGATCCGCCAGGCAGTGCCGGACGAATTCGCTGCCGAACTCGATCAGCCACGCTGGGGCCTGTTCTCGCTGAAGGCCTCGCTATGGCTGCTGCAACGTGGCTGGACCGCTGAGCGCAACAACCGTGGCAATCGCCAAGGTGCGGCCGGGCTGGGCAATTGGTTACCACGCCTGTTGGGTGAAGAAGCCGAGGCATTGCAGCTGTTGCGCTATCAGCAGCAGCCTGAAGACCTCGCCGAACAACGCCCGCGCATGGAGCGGCTGCTGGTTTGGCTGCGCCTGGCACGCACGACGTTGGAAGTACCGGAAACCGACCGTCTCTATGGCGAACTGGCCAAGCTCTACGAATTGGCACAACAGCCGCTGAGCGACGAACTGCTCGATGCCCGCGTCGAACAGGCGCGTACTGTGTGGACGCTCAAGGCCTGGAAACAGCTATCGCGCCACTAATCGGCTGCGGCTGCGGCTGCGGCTGCGGCTGCGGAAAATCTTCAACGGTGAATCCAGCAGTCGCTAGGCCAACATATCAGTTGGCCACCTATGTAATATCATATTAATATCATCGGGTTGGATATTGCGCTTCCGTTGATCCCTGCGCAGCTTTGAATCGCCGGGCTCAGCGGAACGAGGCCAGCTCTCAATTACCAAGGATGAATCATTCCGATGACTCGACTCGCCAAAGCCGCCCTTTCGGTGGGGCTGGGCCTACTTCTGAGCGGCTGCGAAACATTCCGCAGCTACGAAACCGAACTCACCGCCGTAAACCAGCACATTCTCGCGGGCGACCCCGACGCCGCACTAATGCTCCTGGAGAAGCACAACAGCCGTGAGCAGAAGGACCTGCTGTATTACTTCGAAAAGGGCGAGCTGCTGCGCGCCAAGGGCGATCTTGAAGGCAGCCAAGCGGCCTGGAGCGAAGCCGATCAGGTGATCACCGCCTGGGAAGAGTCGATCAAGCTCGATACCGAGAAATACCTCACCGAATTCGGCAGTCTGCTGGTCAACGACAAGGTTCGCCGCTACGAAGGCTACGACTACGAAAAGGTCATGCTCACCACGCAGCTGGCACTCAACCGCCTGGCGCGCAACGACTTCGAGCAGGCGCGCATGGATATCAAAAGGACTCATGAGCGCGAGGCTTTCATCAGCCAACTGCGCGATCGCGAGTATCTCAAGCGTGAGCAGGAAGCCCAGGAAAAAGGCATCACCGCCCAGTTCAAGGATTTGCAGGGCTATCCGGTGGAAGTGCTCGACGCGCCGGAAGTGCTGAGCCTGAAGAACAGCTATCAGAGCGCCTTCAGCCACTACCTCTCCGGCTTCGTCTACGAAGCGCTTGGAGAAAAAGGTCTTGCCGCGCCAGGCTACCGCAAGGCCATCGAGTTGCGGCCGGGCGAAGAATTGCTCGAGGATGCGCTCGTCCGCCTGGATGCACCGGCACCAACCACCGACGAAAGCGAAGTGCTGATAGTAGTGCAGAACGGGCTGGCTCCGGCCCGCGACTCGGTGCGCATCCCGCTGCCGATCCCCACCTCGACCGGCATTATTGTGACGCCCTTTTCCTTCCCGGTAATCAAGAGCGAATCGCAGCCGACGGCGCAGACGGTGCGGCTCGACGACCAAGAGCTGACCCTTGCGCAGCTCAACAGCATTGACGCCATGTCGCGTCGCGCGCTGCGTGACGACATGCCGGGTATCATCTTGCGCACCAGCGTCCGGGCGATCAGCCGCAGCGTGATGCAAAAGCAGCTGAACGATAACGTAAGTCCGCTGGCAGGGCTGGCGGTCGGCCTGATGTCGGCCATCACTGAAGGCGCCGACGAGCGCACCTGGCGCACCCTGCCCGACCAGACCTTGGTGGCGCGAGCCCGTATCAGGCGTGGCGAACACAGTCTGTCGCTGCCCAACGGCACCATCGCCAAGGTGCGGATCGACCAGCCCTATCAGGTCATCCCGCTGCGCGTGATTGGCGGCCAGGTATTCGCCGCAGGCTCCGCCGTAGAGCTTCCCGCCCCCCTTACCCGTATCGCCCAGGCCCAGTGACCAGGAGGTCCCGATGTCCCGCTTGATTCCTCTCGTACTCGGTCTGAGCCTGCTGGCCGGCGGTTGCGCCACGCCACCGCCGCCGGCACCCGGTAGCGCCGCCAGCAAAGTCGTCTCGCTCGGCAGCATGGAGCACATCGAAGTCGGCGCTATGCGCGTCGCCCGGGAGAACGGCTTTCTCACCGTCAAGGTCGAGTTCAAGAACAGCAGCGCCCGTAACAAGCCGATGTACTACCGCTTCGCCTGGCTCGACAATGACGGCTTCCCGGTTGCCGCCGAGGAAAGCTGGAAGAGCCTGACGCTGTACGGAACGCAGACCAGTTACCTGCCGGCCATCGCACCCGTGCCGCAGGCTACCGACTTCCGACTGGAAGTCCAGACCCCCGAAAACTCCGTCAACCTTTTCCGCTAGGGCTTCACCATGCTTTTCGTTCGCACGTTCGCCATTATCACCTTCGCTGCTCTGGCCAGCGGCTGTGCCTCCACCTCGTCGCCAGTACTTGGCGGCGGCAACATCAGCTATGGCGACAGCAAGGCCGTCGAGCTGATCACCAACGAGTTCGGCTCGTCCGATCTGCAGACTATCGCTGAGTCGATGACCCGTTCGCTGGCGCAATCCGGCATTCTGCAGGGGCGGCCGGTGATCCAGGTCTACGACGTGAAGAACAAGACCAGCGAGTACATTGATACCCGCGAGATCACCACCTCGATCAAGACCCAGCTGATGAAGACCGGCACGGCCCGCTTCGCCAGCGACAATGTCGATCTGGACAGCCAGGTCGAGCAGCTCAAGCTGCAGAACCAGAGCGGCCTGTACAAGCAATCCACCATCGCCAAGACTGGCAACATGGTCGCCGCGCAGTACCGCCTCGAAGGCAGCATCAGCTCTATCGTCAAGCGCAGCAGCGACTACAAGGACGTCTTCTACAAGTTCAGCCTCCAGCTCATCGACGTTGAGAGCGGTCTGGCTGAGTGGATGGACGAGAAGGAAATTCGCAAGACAACGGAGCGTTAAGATGCGCCTGCTAGCTTCCCTGCTGCTCTGCGGCCTAGCCTTCGCCAGCCAAGCCGCGCCTAAGGTCGCGGTGACCGACCTCGCCTACGAAGAGCGTGTACGCGAATACATCCACCTGATCAGCGCTTCGGACCAGGCGCAAGTGAACGGTTTCTCTGCCTCGGCAAGCAGCAGCTACCGTGAAATCGAGGCGACTTACAGCTACCTCGAGCGCGGCGAGCTGAAGAAGTTCACCGGCGACATCAAGGGCGAGATCCTCAAGTCTGGCCGATTCCAGCTGATCCAGGGCAAGCCCTACAGCAAGGACAACGAAGGCCTGCACGACATCATCGGGCGCATTCGCAACGGTGACTTCAAGGGCGCGGACTACGTGCTGTTTGGGACCCTTTCCGACCTGGATTTCCGCCAAGACTTCAACGCCTTGCAGCACAGCGACAACTACTCGAAGGTCTTCAGCCTGACGCTGGTCGCCGAGTTCAGCCTGATCGATACCCGCACTCTGGAAATCATCTCAGCGTTCTCGGCATTGGGCGAAGGCCAGGACACCAAGCTAGTCAGCGCCGCCGACGGACGACTCACCCCCAACCGCGGCCGCGTAATCCGTGACGTGTCGCTCTCGCTTGGCTCCGATGTGGCGCGCCAGCTGCAGCAGCAGCTTGGCGACGGCGTGTCGCTGAACGGAGCGGCCCGTGCCGGCACCCAGCCGGGCCTGCCGGTCGATACCGCGCCGGTAATCCTTCGTTAGTTGGCATTCACTTCTCAGGTTCTCGACCGATTTCTGTTGCCGGTCGGACATTTGCGGCATTCTTGGCGCTGGCGGTCGACGTTCTTGGCCGCCTTGTCCTAAGGAGTCCACATGTCCAGCTTTGCGGCCAAGCCTGATCGCATTCTCAGCCTCGATGACCTGTTGCGCGATCTGGTGGCTCAAGGCCGCTTGCAACAGGACACTGCCGAGCAGTGCATGACGCTGCGCCGCAGCACGGCGGCCAGTCAGCAACATCCGCTGGAGTTTCTCGCCGAGCAGCAACTCGACGATCTGGCGCGACCCGGTAAGAAGCTTGATCTGGAAACCCTGACCCTCTGGCTCGCCGAACAAGCCGGGCAGCCCTATCTGCGCATCGACCCGCTGAAAATCAATGTCGCGGCCATCACGCCACTGATGTCCTACGCCTTCGCCCAGCGCCACAAGATCCTCGCCGTGGCGGTGGACAGCTCGGCGGTGACCATCGCCAGCGCCCAGCCCTTCGTGAAGAGCTGGGAAGCCAACCTCACCCACGTGCTCAAGCGGCCGATCAAGCGGGTGGTGGCCAATCCGGTGGAGCTGCAGCGCTTCACCGTAGAGTTCTACCGACTGGCCAAGTCGGTCAGCGGCGCCACCGCCACGGACCAGAAGATCAGCGGCACCGGTAACTTCGAGCAGCTGCTCAACCTCGGCGCCAGCGATCAGGAGCCCGACGCCAACGATTCGCACATCGTCAACATCGTCGACTGGCTGTTCCAGTACGCCTTCGACCAACGCGCCAGCGACATCCACATCGAGCCGCGGCGCGAGCAGGGCACGGTGCGCTTTCGCATCGACGGCGTGCTGCACAACGTCTACCAGTTCCCGCCGCAGGTAACCATGGCGGTGGTCAGCCGGCTGAAGTCACTGGGTCGGATGAACGTCGCCGAGAAGCGCAAGCCGCAGGATGGCCGGGTCAAGACCAAGACGCCGGATGGCGGTGAGGTGGAACTGCGCCTCTCGACCCTGCCCACCGCCTTCGGCGAGAAGATGGTGATGCGTATCTTCGATCCCGAAGTGTTGCTCAAGGGCTTCGACCAGCTGGGCTTTTCCGCCGAGGACCTGCGCCGCTGGCAGAGCATGACCGGCCAGCCCAACGGCATCATCCTGGTCACCGGCCCCACCGGCTCGGGCAAGACCACCACGCTCTACACTACGCTCAAGCAGCTGGCCACGCCGGAGGTGAACGTCTGCACCATCGAGGACCCGATCGAAATGATCGAGGGCGCCTTCAACCAGATGCAGGTGCAGCACAACATCGAACTGTCCTTCGCCAGCGGCGTGCGCGCGCTGATGCGCCAGGACCCTGACATCATCATGGTCGGCGAGATTCGCGATCTGGAAACGGCAGAAATGGCGATCCAGGCGGCGCTGACCGGCCACTTGGTGCTCTCGACGCTGCACACCAATGACGCCCCCAGCGCCATCACTCGCCTGCTGGAACTGGGCGTGCCGCATTATTTGCTGCGCGCCACCTTGCTTGGCGTGATGGCCCAGCGCTTGGTGCGCACACTCTGCCCGCACTGCAAGACGCCGGTTCAACTGGATGCCGATGACTGGCAGGCCCTGACCAAGCCCTGGAACGCCCCGCTGCCGAGCCATGCACAGCAAGCCGTGGGCTGCATTGAGTGTCGGGATACGGGCTATCGCGGCCGCGCAGGCGTGTACGAAATCATGCTGCTCAACGATACGATCAAGCCGCTGATCACCGCCGACACCGACCTCATCGCCTTGCGTCGCCAGGCGTTCAAGGACGGCATGCACAGCCTGCGCCTGTCCGGCGCGCAGAAGATCGCAGCGGGGCTGACTACGTTGGAAGAGGTGTTGCGGGTAACACCGCAGAGTGAGCAGAAATAGAGCCGCAGGCGAACTGCTGACGCTTCGTTCGCGGCGCGCTGTCGCCGTAGGGCCGAATTCATTCGGCCGAGTTTGCGAAAGTCGAACAAGTTCGACCCTACGAGCCTTGCCGCTGAGTCACCCCTGCCGCGCCGCCAATATCCCCGCAACGCGCGAAGGCTCGCAATTGAGATAGGCCGAGGTCTGCAGCCAATCCTGATCCGGATACCAGGAAAACATGAACTGCCCGCCCTTGAGGCTATCGACCACCATGCGCGCCACTTCCGGGCGCACCGCCGGGCAGCCCTGGCTGCGGCCGATGCGGCCTTGAGTGGCGATCCAGGCCGGGTTCACGTAATCAGCCGGGTGGATGACGATCGCTCGTTCGCGGGCCAGGTCGTTCACGCCGGGTTCGAGCCCATCCATACGCAGTGAATAGCCATGCTTGCCGCTGTAGCTCTCGGCGGTGCGGAACAGGCCGATGCTCGACTGATGGCTGCCAAGCACGTTGGAGAAGCGCGTGGCGAGGTTTTCGCCAGACTTCATTCCGTGGGCGACGAAATCTTCAAGCAACAACCGCCGCTGCTGCAGGTCGAATATCCAGAGCCGGCGTTCCGACGACGGCAGCGAAAAATCGATCACCGCCAGCCGCTTCGCGGGGCTGGCGCCGTTATTCACAGCGCATTGCATGGCCGCTACGGCATGCGTGAGCACTTTGAGGTTTAACGTAGGCGCTATCAGTGACAAGTCATCCACAACCGGCTGGTAGGAAGGACTGGCCGCCAGGAGCGGAGCTGACAGGAGCAGACCTGCCACGAGGCAGAGGCGTCGGAACGAAACCATCATGTATTGAATTACCTCACCGACGCCAAAGCCGCATTTCCCTCTTGGCTAGCGTCCATACGCGCTGCAGCACCGAGCAGGCGGCAGCGAAACAGGTCAGACGGGAGCGAAAAAACTCCCACTTCGTCTGACAGAGCATTTTGTGGTGGTCCGGATGGGTCTGGTTTTCCCAAAGCCGCAGCCGGATTAGCGGCAAAGTCTAGCAGTCGGTGGGTTTGCCGGGAGTGAAGCATTGTATAAAAAACATGCAGTTCGTCTGGTTGGCATCTTCTGCCTCGCACCCGCATTGGCGTTCGCGCAGCCTGCCAGCAATCCAGTCAAACCTATCCAGAGCGCCCTGGAAAATCTCGCCAGCGCCTGCGCCAGTCCCCTTGCCGACATCGACCAGACGGCTTCTCGGCAGCTGACCGAGCTCTATAGTCGACAGCAGTTCGAAGCCTTGTGGACATCCTATGAGCAGATCGACACGCTGCTAGCGCAACTCGATGCGCTGGTCGACGACGGTCTGAATCCTGCTGCTTACCATCCCGCAGCCATTCGCCGAAGCCTGTATACGGCGACGGCCGAACCGCTGCATCGCGAGTGTGGCGACATTCTCGCGACGCACGCCTACCTGCTGGCACTGCGGCATCTGTCCCACGGGCGGCTGCCGCAGGATCGTCTGGAGCCGGTCTGGCGCAGCACCGACGCCGTGGCCCCGCAGCGGGCGGATGACCGGTTGTTGGACATCGCCGATGCCGGCCTGATGAACATCGGCCAGGCCTTCGATCAGGCGCGCCCGACGTTCGAGCAGTACCACAACCTGCGCAAGGCTCATGCCCGCCTGCGAGCCGAGCCCGCGCAACGCCAACTGCCGATCCCTGCCGGAGAGACTTTGCGTCCCGGTATGTCGGATGCCCGGGTTCCCTTGCTGCGCCAACGTCTGGCCGCCGGCGGCTATCTTCCCGACACCATCGCGGTGGAAAGCGTCCAGAACCGCTACGACCGAACCGTCGAGCAGGCGCTGAAAGCCTTCCAGGCCCGCCACGGCTTGCAGGACGACGGCATATTGGGCGTCGACACCCTGGCCGCGCTGAACGTCACCCCGAGTGAGCGACTGGACCAGCTGAAGATCAATCTGGAGCGATTCCGCTGGCTATCCCGCGACATCGAGGCGCGCTCGCTGTTGGTCGATATCGCTGGCGGGCGCGTCGTCTATTTCCGTGACGGGCGCGCGCAATGGGAGACACGCAGCCAGGTTGGCCGCGCGACGCGGCAGACACCGGAGATCAAATCGACCGTCACCCGGCTGACCCTCAATCCGACCTGGACCGTGCCACCCACCATCCTGAGCGAAGACAAACTGCCCAAGATCCGTGAGGACCTCGGCTATCTGGCCGAGCAGGATCTGCAAGTTTTCGACTACGAGGGCAACCCGCTGGACCCTGAGCAGGTCGAGTGGAACGATCCCGGCCGCATTCTGCTGCGCCAGGCCGCAGGACCGGACAACCCGCTCGGACGTCTGGTCGTGCGCTTCGACAATCCATTTGCGATTTATCTGCACGACACGCCGAGCCAGGGCCTGTTCGACCGTTCCCAGCGCGCGTTCAGCTCCGGCTGCGTCAGGGTCGAGTCGGTCATGCAGCTGGTCGACCTGCTGTTGGTCGATGGCGAACGCGAACGCTTCGCCCGGTTGCTGGAGACGGGCAAGACGCACGAGTTTCGCCTGGCCGAGCCCACCCCAGTGCTGCTGGCGTACTGGACAGCCGAAGCGGACAGCACCGGACAACCACACTATCGCCCGGACATCTATCAACGCGACCCAGACCTGATCGCCTCGCTGCGGATGGCTGACCAGAAGCTGCTGAAAGATTGATGAGGCCGCGCGTATCAAACCTCCCTAACCAGGCATTCGCCAGACCGGACCGGCGGCTCTGGCAGAGTGCCCGCAGACCGAGGTCTACTTGCGACAAAAGGCTCTTTCGCAGCGACAATATCTGCAAACAATCAGTAACGCCTCGCCACATGCAGGTGCTCGGACGCCTTATGCTGGGGATGTCTTGCCGCCATGGATAGCCGAGCAGAAATTTTGAACGTTGAAAATAAAGTCGACAGCCGGGTCGAAGCTGACCGAACGACAGCGCTGGCCCAATACCGCATTCTCGATACGCCACCGGAAACGGCGTTCGATGATCTGGTGACGCTCGCGGCCGAGCTGTGCACGTGCAACAGCGCCGCCCTCATATTTCTCGACCAGGGACGCCTCTGGATCAAGGCCTCGCTCAACCTTGACGATGACAGCCGAACGCTTGCCCAGGCGCTTGATGCCTGCAGCATGAGCGGCGCGGAAACGCAGGTGATCGAAAGCCCGGTCGAGGCATCCGCCTTCTATGCAGCCGCGCCGCTAAAGACCCCGGAAGGCCTGTTGCTCGGCGCACTGTGCGTGATCGGCGACCAGGCGCAGACCTTGTCGCAGCGCCAGCTCGGCCATCTGCAGGCATTGGCCCGGCAGGTCATGGCATTGCTCGAGTTGCGCCGCAGCTGCGAGCACGAGGAGCACAACCGGCAGATCATCGACAGCGCGCTGGATTACGCGATCCTCAGCACCGACTCCCAGGGCACCATCATCAGCTGGAACCGAGGCGCCGAGCAGATTCTCGGCTGGCAGCGGCAGGAGATCATCGGCAGCGCTATCGCCCGGATATTCACCGATGAGGATGTTGCCGACGGTGTGCCGGAGAGCGAGATGCAACGGGCCGTGCAGGACGGCTCGGCAAACGACGAGCGCTGGCACCGCCGCAAGGATGGCAGTCACTTCTGGGCGGCCGGCGTGTTGATGCAGCTCAGGACCGAGCAGGGGCAGCTGCAGGGCTTCGTCAAGATTCTGCGCGACCTGACCGAACGGCTGCATGAAAAAGCATCGATTCGCGAGGTCGAGGAGCGCTACCGCGCACTGGTCGATCTCAGCCCCCAAGTGATCTGGCAATGCGATGCCAGCGGTTCGTTGATCTTCTGCAATCGCTACTGGTGCGAACTCACCGGGCTGACGGAAAGCGAGTCCGCTGGCATGGGCTGGCTGGCCGCCGTCGCACCGGACCACCGGGACGCGGTGATGCAGCAATGGCATGGGGCATTGAAAAGCGGCAAATCCGGCAGTTTCGAAGTGCCACTGCTCAACGCCGCCGGCGAGCCACGCTGGTTCCAAGGCTGCGGCGCGCCGGTTTACGGGCATGACGGTCGCCTGCTGCATTGGGTATTGGTGGCGCAGGACATCCATGAACGCCGCCGCGCCGAGATCGAACGGCTGGAAAGCGAGGCGTTCACCCGCAGCCTGCTGGACTCGGCCAGTGAAGGCTTCTATTCCATCGATTCCCATGGCCTCGTTACCCTCTGCAACGAGGCGTTCGTCAAGCTGCTCGGCTTCGACAGCAAAGAGCAGGTACTGGGTCGCCAGCTGCATCACGTGATTCACCACAGCCACCCGGACGGCTCGCCGTATACGGTGGAAGATTGCCCGATCCAGCGCACCGCCAAGACCGGCGAACCGGCACATGTCGAATACGAGCTGTTCTTCCGCCAGGACGGCAAAAGCCTGCCGGTCGAGTATCGGGTCGCGCCGCTGTACCGCGACGAACTATTGCAGGGTGCGATATGCACCTTTACCGACATCAGCGAGCGGGCCCGCGGCGACGCGCAGCAGACCTATCTGCTGGAGCTCAGCGACCGCCTGCACGACGCGGGTGACCGCATCGACCTGAGCGAGGTGATGCCCGAACGCCTGGTTCAACTGATCGGTATCGAGTGCCTGGCCTATGGTCATCTCGATGAGCACGATCACTTGGTGATCGTGCAGCAATGGCCATCGGTCAACGATGCGGGACGATTGATCCGATATCCGATTGGCGGCTGCGCCCGGACCCTGCGCCTGCGGCTGGCGCAAGGGATGATTGTGCCTTTCGAAGACTTGCTGGACGAGGCCGACTGCCGCGATAACTGCGGCGCCCTGCACGAGCGTCTCGGCTATAGCAGCCTGCTATTGGCACCGCTGCTGGCGCAGGCGCCGGATTGCGCGTTCATGTTGCTGGCTGATAAACAAGCGCGGCAGTGGAGTCAGGCGGACATCTCATTCGTACGCGAGATGGCCGAGCGCCTTCGTGCCGCGACCGAGCGTGCACGGGCACGCCGCGCCCTGCTCGAGGCCGAACAGCGGGTCAGCCTGGCCAACGAGATCGCCTCGATCGGCGTCTGGGAATATGGCTATCAGCGCAACACGCTGCACTGGGATGCGCAGCTCAAAGCACTCGCCGGCGTCGCTCCCGATGCGCCCGAATTGAGCGTGAGCGAATTTCTCGCACGTGTCCATGCCGACGACCGGACCGCCCTGCTCGACGCCTTTCGCAGCGCCCTCGAAGGCATCGGCGGTGGTGAGCTGAATCTCGATTACCGGGTCTACGACGAGGCGAGCGACCAGTTCCGCTGGCTGACCAATCGTGGGCGCCGCCTGCTCGACGCCGACGGCAGGATTCGCCTGCTCGGTACCGCCCGGGAAATTACCGCCGAGCGCAACGCGGCATTGAAACTGCTGCGCATGAATGCCCTGCTCGAAGAGCAGATACAGGAGCGCAAGAGCACCGAGCAGCGCCAGACGGTGCTCATGGAGCTGGGTGATCTGCTGCGCGGACAGCCCGACAGCACCACCATCATTACGGCGGCCGTGCGCGCACTGGGCATGACACTGAACGTGACCCGCGCAGCGTTTCTTTCCGTAGACCCCGGCGGCCACTACGCCACCGTCGAGCGCTACTGGAGCGACGGTGCGCTGGGCGACTACAGCGAGCGCATGTGCTTCACCGACTATGGCGACTTCATCTACGACCTGCAGAACGACGAGCTGGTGGTCGTCAATGACACCCTGCACGACACCCGTACCGCCGCGCAGGCTTCGAGCCTGCGGCTGCGGCGTATCCAGAGTCTGGTCTGCGTGCCGCTACAGGAGCAAGGGCGCCTGAGTGCCGCCTTGATCCTGTTGCAGGAGCACCCGCGCCAATGGGCCGAGGAAGACATCTCGTTCATACGCGAAGTGGCCGACCGAGCCTGGACCACGGACGAGCGGATGCGCGCCGAACGCGCGCTGCGCGCCAGCGAAGAACAGTTCCGTACGCTGGCCGACAACATGAGCCAGTTCGCCTGGATGGCCGATCCGACCGGGCGCATCTACTGGTACAACAAGCGCTGGTACGACTACACCGGCACCACCATGGAAGCCATGCGTGCCCTGGGCTGGCGCTCGGTACATCACCCCGATCACCACGTTCGTGTCAGCGCCTCGATGAAACGCGCCGTGGCGATCGGCTCGACCTGGGAGGAAACCTTTCCGCTGCGAGGCAAGGATGGCCAGTACCGTTGGTTCCTCGCGCGCGCCGTGCCCATTCGCGATGATTTCGGCCAGGTCACGCACTGGTTCGGCACCAACACCGACGTCAACGCGCAGGTCGCGGCCGAAGAGGCGCTGCGCGAGCTGAACGACAATCTCGAACGGCGCGTTGCCGAGCGCACCCGCGAACTGGCGGAGATCAACCATCTGCTGCACCTGGAGATGGGCGAACGCGAGCGCGCCGAGGAAACCCTGCGCCATGCACAGAAGATGGAGGCCATCGGCCAGCTCACCGGGGGCCTGGCGCACGACTTCAACAACATGCTGACCGGCGTGCTGGGCGGGCTCGACCTGATCCAACGGCGGATTGCCAGCGGTCGGGTGAACGATCTGGGTCGCTATGTCGACGCCGCGACCAGCTCGGCCAACCGCGCAGCGGCGCTGACACACCGCCTACTGGCCTTCGCCCGTCGCCAATCGCTGGATCCGCAACCGGTGGACGTCAACCAGCTGGTGCTGTCGATGGAGGACATGCTGCGCCGCACCATGGCCGAACACATCGAGTTCGAGACGCACCTGCAGCCGGAACCCTGGCTGGCCTATACCGATGCGCACCAGCTGGAAAACGCCCTGCTCAATCTTGTGATCAACGCCCGTGATGCCATGAGCGACGGCGGCCGGCTGACCATCCAGACCGGCTGCGTACAGATCAGGGACACTCAGCCCGACAGTCCCGAGCCAGGTGACTACGTGACCCTGAGCGTCGCCGACAATGGCTCCGGTATGCCCGCTGAGGTGGTCGCCAAGGCGTTCGATCCGTTCTTCACCACCAAGCCCATCGGCCAGGGCACCGGCCTCGGGCTGTCCATGGTGTATGGCTTCGTCAAGCAGACCGGCGGCCATGTGCGCATCGACAGTACGCCCGGTCACGGCACCCTGATCACACTGTTCCTCCCGCGCAATCGAACGCAGGCCGAGCCGCAGGCAGAACACACCGGCGCGCCAGCGGCGGTACAGGGCGCGCAGACCAACGAAACCATACTGGTGGTGGAAGACGAAGCCGCGGTACGCATGCTGGTGGTCGAGGTACTGCAGGAGCTGGGCTATCGGGTGCTCGAAGCGGTCGATGGCAATACCGCGCTGCCCCATTTGCAGAGCGATCAGCGCATCGACCTGTTGGTCAGCGATTTCGGTCTGCCGGGCATCAACGGCCGGCAACTGGCCGAGATTGCGCGCCAGTATCGACCGGATCTGCGTGTGCTGTTTATCACCGGTTATGCCCCGAACGCCGAGGTGCGTGGAGAGTTTCTCGCTCCCGGCATGGACATGCTGGCCAAGCCTTTCAGTATCGAGATGCTTGGGGCCAAGGTCCGCCAACTGATCGAGCGCAGCGGATGAACCGCAAGAATCTCTGCAAGGAACTCTGCCAAGCGCGGTGCACTCTCTAGAGGAGGATCAAGCGGAGGCACCCATCATGCGCAAATCAATACTGGCGGCAATCACCTTGAGCTGTGTCCCCTTTGGCGCGGCAATGGCCGACGGCGATTTCGTCCGACAGATTCTCTCTTCGGGCGCGACCACTGCCTCTACCTACATGACCTTCCGCGACGACAAGCTGGTCGCCGCCGCACGTGAAGACGCCGGTAGCTTCGTTGCCAGCGATGGCGCCATCCGCGGCCCTTATCTGGAAGCGATGCTGCTGAAGATGCGCAGCGAGCAACCCGAACTGCAGGCCAGTGATATGCAGCTGGCGAGCGCCATTCTCGCAGCCGAACAGCAGTAGCAAGCAGGCTAGCCGAACGCCCGGACGCATTGCCTGACACGGCACCGCGACCGACATCGCCATTCGTTCAACTCTAGGCATCCGGAGGAACCCATGAAAAAAACTGCATCCGCCGTCTGGCAAGGTGACCTGAAAAGCGGCAAAGGCGCCATTAGCACCCAGAGCGGCGCACTGAAGGACAATCCCTACGGCTTCAACACCCGTTTCGAAGACGCACCCGGCACCAATCCCGAGGAGCTGATCGGCGCGGCTCATGCCGGCTGTTTCTCGATGGCGTTGTCGATGATGCTTGGCCAGGCCGGCCTCACCGCCGAGCGCATCGATACCACCGCCGAAGTCACGCTGGACAAGGATGGCGAAGGCTTCTCGATCACGGCCATCGCCCTGACGCTGAAAGCCAAAGTCCCCGGCGCCAATGAAAGCCAGTTTCAGCAGATCGCCAATCAGGCGAAGGAAGGCTGCCCGGTATCCAAGGTTCTCAACGCGCAGATCAGCCTGAGCGCGACACTGGAAAGCTGATTCGGCAGGTTGAAACGAGAACGCCGCCCATCGGGCGGCGTTCTCGTTTCGGACGGCTTGCGGCCATCAGCCACGAATGTTGTAGATGTCCTTCTCGTTCAGCTCGGCATATTCGTACAGGCGCTTGAGATAGGCGCTTTGCTGTTCCCAGACCTTGGCGGCAACCGGGTCGGCAGCGGCGGAGGCATCGACCACTTCGGCGGCCACTTCCTTCAGACGCGCCAGTACGTCATCCGGCAGACGGCGAACTTCGACGCCCTGCTCGCGCAGTTGTTCGAGCGCTTCCATGTTCTTCGCGTTGTAGTCGTCGAGCATGTCGCCGTTGACCGCACGGGCCGCAGCCCGAACGATGGCTTTGAGGTCGTCCGGCAGGGTTTCCCAGGCCTTGAGGTTGACGTCCAGCTCGAAGGTCACGTTCGGCTCCTGCCAGCCCGGCGTGTAGTAGTACTTCGATGCCTTGTGCAGGCCCAGGGCCAGGTCGTTGTACGGGCCGATCCACTCGGTGGCGTCGATGGCGCCGGTCTGCAGCGCGGTGAAAATCTCCCCGGCAGGCATGTTGACCACGGTGCCGCCCATCTTGGTCAGCACTTCGCCGCCTAGGCCCGGGGTACGCATCTTCAGGCCCTCGAAATCCTGGACCGAATTGATTTCCTTGTTGAACCAGCCAGCAGTCTGCACGCCGGTCGCGCCGCAAGCCATCGGCAGAACGCCGTACGGCTTGTAAACCTCTTCCCAAAGTTTCATGCCGCCGCCGTAATGCAGCCAGGCGTTCATTTCCTGGGCGTTCGGCCCGAACGGCAGTGCGCAGAAGAACTGCGCCGCCGGGACCTTGCCTTTCCAGTAGTAGGGGGCGCCATGTCCCATTTCGGCGGTACCGCGAGAGACGGCATCGAATACTTCCAGCGCGGGCACCAGCTCACCAGCGGCATAAACCTTGACCGTCAGGCGCCCACTGCTCATTTCATTGACCAGCTTGGCGAAGTTCTCAGCACCGACGCCCACGCCCGGGAAGTTCTTCGGCCAGGAGGTGACCATCTTCCAGTTGAATTTCTCGGTGCTTGCAGTGCCTTCGCTTGCACTGCCTTCGGATGGGGCAGCGGTCTCGGCTTCTTTATTGCAGCCGGCCAGCGCTGTAGCAGCCAGGCCAACGCCCGCGGCGGCCAGAATTTGACGACGTTTCATGGGTAACTCCTTGTTGTTGTAATGCTGAATATCGGAATGCCGTACTCAGGTGGTTCTAGCTATCATATGGCTATCTTTCGCTCAAGCGCCGCGACTACGTATAGCGACTACGTACGTAGTACTGCTGGTTGCGGCCTTGTCGCGGCGACGCCTAGAATCGCCGGCCGTCTGGGCCATAACAATAAAGGATCTGCCATGTCGAAACATGCCCCTCCCTTGCTCGGTGTCGCGCACTTTATCGACGCTGCGAACGCCCGCTTCGGTCAGGCCTGCGCCTGGCTGACCCTGTTTCTGGTCCTCGGCACAGCCTTGGTAGTGGTGCTGCGCTATGGCTTCGGTATTGGCGCAACCGCCTTGCAAGAAGCCGTTCTCTATGCCCACGCGCTGGTCTTCATGGGCGCCGCCGCCTGGGTCCTGCAACGCAACGGCCATGTTCGCGTAGATATCTTCTATCAGCGATTCAGCCCCCGCTACCAGGCCTTGGTCGAAGTACTTGGCACCCTTCTATTTCTTCTGCCCGTCTGCCTGTTTCTCGGCTGGGCCAGCTGGGATTACGTCGGCAATTCCTGGGCGACGCTGGAAGCTTCCAGCGAAACGGGCGGCCTGAAACTCGTTTTCCTACAGAAGAGCATCATCCTGGTTCTGGTTGTCAGCCTGGCCCTGCAAGGCATATCGGAAATCATCAAGGCTGCCTACATCGTTGCCGGACGCCTGCCGGAGCCGGAGGTGAAGCATGGCTGAGTTGATGGCGATACTGCTGTTCGTCAGCATTTGCGTGGCATTGATGGCCGGCTACCCAGTGGCCTTCACCCTGGGTGGCGTCTCGCTTCTATTTGCCGGCATTGGCATCCTCACCGGCACTTTCGATGCCGGCTACCTGAGCGCTTTGCCGAACCGCCTGTTCGGCATCATGAACAACCAGACCATGCTTGCCGTGCCACTCTTCGTGTTCATGGGCGTGATGCTGGAAAAAAGCCGAGTGGCCGAAGACCTGCTCGAGTCCATGTCGCGGCTGTTCGGCACTCTGCGTGGCGGCTTGGCAATCTCCGTCTGCGTGGTGGGCGCGCTGCTTGCCGCCAGCACCGGCATCGTCGGCGCTACGGTTGTGACCATGGGCCTGCTGGCGCTGCCGACCATGTTGCGCCGCGGCTACGACCCGGCCATCTCCACTGGCACACTCGCCGCCACCGGAACCCTGGGTCAGATCATTCCACCGTCTATCGTGCTGGTACTGCTGGGTGACGTGATGTCCAGCGCCTATCAGCAGGCGCAGCTAAAGATGGGCATTTTCTCGCCGAAGACCGTCTCGGTCGGCGATCTGTTCATTGGCGCGTTGCTTCCCGGCCTGCTGCTGGTCGGCCTGTATATCCTCTACATCATCGCCGTTGCCGTGCTGCAGCCGAAGAAGCTGCCGGCCCTGCCGCAGGAAGAACTCGGCCCGATCGAGTGGGGCAAGCTGATCAATGCGTTGGTGCCTCCGCTGCTGCTGATCAGCGCGGTGCTCGGCTCGATCCTCGCGGGCTACGCAACGCCCACCGAGGCCGCGGCTCTCGGCGCGCTGGGCGCGATGATTCTGGCCTTCTACAAGGGCAAATTGAATTTCGGCCAGCTTCGCGATGTCGCCTACGGCACCACCGAAATCACCGCGATGGTGTTTCTGATCCTGATCGGCGCTTCGCTGTTCTCGCTGGTGTTCCGCGGCTTCGGCGGCGAAGCACTGATCGAAGATGTGTTCGCACAGCTGCCAGGCGGCGTGCTCGGCGCATTCTTCCTGGTCATGGTGGTGATATTCCTGCTGGGCTTCATCTTGGACTTCATCGAGATCACCTTCGTGGTAGTGCCCATCGTCG
Source organism: Pseudomonas sp. CBC3 (assembly GCF_037967085.1). Classification (NCBI taxonomy): domain Bacteria; kingdom Pseudomonadati; phylum Pseudomonadota; class Gammaproteobacteria; order Pseudomonadales; family Pseudomonadaceae; genus Pseudomonas; species Pseudomonas sp. CBC3. The sequence goes on along the minus strand of NZ_JBANEO010000001.1, from coordinate 1,120,670 downwards.
GCCCGGTGCTGCTGGCCATGGGTCTGGATCCAGTGTGGCTCGGCGTGATGATCGCCCTGAACCTGCAGACCTCGTTCCTCACGCCGCCGTTCGGCTTCGCCCTGTTCTACCTACGTGGCGTGACACCGAAATCCGTGCCCACCAGTACCATCTACAAAGGCGTGGTGCCCTTCATCCTGATCCAGCTTCTGCTACTGGTGATCGCCTATCAGTTCCCCGGATTGGTCACCTGGCTGCCCGAGCAGATTTACGGCAAATAGCAGCACGCAGACGCCCGTTTCGACGGGCGTCTCGCTTTTCGGCAGAGGGTTTAGGCGCGATCATAGGCGCAAAGCCGCCATCGCCAATCGCCCATGCCCCCCCATTCCGCCAGCTACCCGCAACTTGCCGAACGCTTCGAGCAGCTCGACGCGTTCTTACTGCGGCATCAGCCTTTGTGGCAACCGCGGCCGTTCACTCAGCACCACCTCGCGTGGGAAACAGATCATCCCGAGCTAGCGCGCTGGCTACGTGGCCGTTCGCTGGAAGCAGCCGAAGCGGCGCATAACCACCCCGCCGACCTGCCGGCGCCCGCCCCGTTTCCGCAACTGGCCGCGCAAGCCGTTGCGCTGAGCCACGTGGACGAACTGCCTCATTCACCACATCACCCAATCGACTCACGACAATCGGTTGACGTACCCGGGCGAAAATGGCTGCAGATCCAAGCGTTCGGCTCAGCATTGGCGTTCGCCGAAGCGCCTCGACACTGGCTCGACTGGTGCGCAGGCAAAGGCCACCTCGGGCGGCGGCTTACCAGTACTGGCAACATGTTGACCTGTCTGGAATGGGACCCAGCTCTGGTCGCAGCGGGTAACCTGCTCAGCCAACGACTGGGTATCGACGCGAAACATCTCCAACAAGACGTGATGAGCGAGGAAGCCGCTGCATGGCTCAGCCCGACTGTAACCCCTGTGGCGCTGCATGCGTGCGGCGATCTCCACGTGCGCTTGATCGCCCTGAGCATCACGCAGCATTGCCGTCAGCTGGCAATCGCACCCTGCTGTTACAACCGCATCCAGACCGACCACTATCAGCCGCTGTCACAACTAGCCGCACGGTCGGCGCTCGCCTTGTCGCGCGACGATCTCGGCCTCCCACTCAGCGAAACGGTGACCGCCGGCGCCCGCGAACGCCGTCAGCGCGACCATTCCATGGCCTGGCGCCTGGGCTTCGACCTGCTCCAACGTGAGCTGCGCGGCGAGGACAGCTACCTGCCAACACCGTCACTGCCGACCAGCTGGTTGAAGAAAGGCTTCGACCTCTACTGCCGGGACCTGGCAGCCCTGAAAGCACTCCCCGAACCACCCACCCTGGACTGGAGCGCGCTCGAACGCCGCGGCTGGCAGCGCCTTGCTGAAGTTCGCAACCTGGAACTGCTGCGTGGCCTGTTCCGCCGACCGCTGGAGCTCTGGCTGTTGCTCGACCGCGCTCTATTGCTCTCTGAAAACGGCTATGAGGTACGGCTCGGCACCTTCTGCCCTTCCGAAATCACGCCGCGCAATCTGATGCTGCTTGCAGAGCTCGACGTACCAAGCGCAACCACTTGAAATAGGAGATGCAAACAAGCGCCAATAAACTGTTTACTCGCGCTAAGCAATCGCTATAATGGCGCCCATCTTTTAGCCGGTATAGCTCAGCTGGTAGAGCAACTGACTTGTAATCAGTAGGTCCCGAGTTCGACTCTTGGTGCCGGCACCATACAAAACAAAGGCTTGCAGCAATGCAGGCCTTTGTTTTTTCTGTCGTACGCAAAACGGCGTCGATAAACGGCTAAGCGGAAATCATCCCCCGCGCCTCTTCGCTACCGCAGCCGAAACCACAGGTCCGCTCCAGACTCCAGACGAGCCTCCGCATCGTCGAGATTTGTTGGCAGAACCCCTGAGGGAGTCCCGCATGGAAATCAAGGTTAATTTTCTCGACAACCTTCGACTTGAAGCCAAGTTCGATGACTTCACGGTGGTGGCTGATCAACCGATCCGCTACAAAGGCGATGGCTCGGCACCGGGACCGTTCGATTACTTTCTAGCCTCGTCAGCACTGTGCGCAGCCTACTTTGTGAAGTTGTACTGCCAGACGCGCGATATCCCCACAGACAACATCCGCCTTTCACAAAACAATATTGTTGACCCAGAAAATCGCTATAACCAGATTTTCAAGATTCAAGTCGAGCTGCCGGCGGATATCTCCGACAAGGACCGCCAGGGCATCCTGCGCTCCATAGACCGCTGCACCGTTAAAAAGGTGGTGCAAACCGGGCCTGAGTTCGTCATCGAAGAAGTCGAAAACCTCGATGCCGATGCTCAGGCACTGCTGATGCTCGATACGGACTCCAATGCCAGCACCTATATCGCTGGCAAGGACCTCCCGCTAGAACAGACCATCGCCAACATGTCGGCCATTCTGGCGGGCCTCGGCATGAAGATTGAAATTGCCTCCTGGCGCAATATCGTCCCCAACGTGTGGTCGCTGCATATCCGTGACGCGCAGTCGCCGATGTGCTTCACCAATGGCAAGGGTGCTACGAAAGAAGCGGCCCTGGCCTCGGCATTGGGCGAATTCATCGAGCGGCTCAATTGCAACTTCTTCTACAACGATCAGTTCTGGGGCGAAGAGATCGCCGACGCGCCCTTCGTACATTACCCCGATGAACGCTGGTTCAAGCCTGGCCGCAACGATGCGCTGCCCGCAGAGGTCCTCGACGAGTACTGCCTCAACTTCTACAACCCCGATGGCGAACTGCGTGGGTCGCATCTGATCGATACCAACTCCGGCAACGAAGCGCGTGGCATCTGCTCGCTGCCCTTCGTACGTCAGTCAGATGGCGAGGTGGTGTATTTCCCGTCCAACCTCATTGAGAACCTGTACCTCAGCAACGGCATGAGCGCCGGCAACACGCTGGCCGAAGCACAGGTGCAATGCCTGTCGGAAATCTTCGAGCGCGCGGTGAAGCGCCAAATCCTTGAAGGCGAACTTGCCCTACCCGATGTGCCTCAAGAGGTGCTGGCGAAATATCCCGGCATCTTGGCGGGTATCCAGGGCTTGGAAGAACAGGGCTTTCCTGTACTGGTGAAAGATGCGTCGCTGGGCGGGGAATTTCCGGTGATGTGCGTCACCTTGATGAACCCGCGCACCGGCGGTGTGTTTGCCTCGTTCGGCGCGCACCCCAGTTTGGAAGTAGCACTCGAGCGCAGCCTGACGGAGTTGCTGCAAGGCCGCAGTTTTGAAGGGCTGAACGATCTGCCCCAGCCGACTTTCGAAGGCTACGCGTTAACGGAACCGAACAACTTCGTTGAGCACTTCATCGATTCCAGCGGAGTCGTTTCGTGGCGCTTCTTCAGTGCCAAGGCAGATTTCGAGTTCGTTGAGTGGGACTTTTCGAGCCAGGGCGGCTCCAGTGAAAAAGAAAACGCCAACACCGAGGAAGCCGCCACCTTGTTCGGCATTCTCGAAACCATGGGCAAGGAAGTGTACATGGCGGTATATGACCAGCTTGGCGCTACTGCGTGCCGAATTCTGGTGCCGGATTACTCAGAGATTTACCCGGTCGACGATTTGATCTGGGATAACACCAACAAGGCGTTGTTCTTTCGCGAAGACATCCTGAATCTACATCGCCTGGGCAATGACGAATTGCGTGCACTGGTCGAGCGATTGGTCGAAAGCGAACTGGATGACTACGCCGATATCACCACCTTGATCGGTATTGAGTTTGACGACAACACAGCTTGGGGCCAGCTAACGATCCTTGAGCTGAAGCTGCTGATCTATCTTGCCCTGCAGCAAAATGATGAAGCGAAAGAGCTTGTGGAAACCTTCCTGCAGTTCAACGACAACACCGTCGAACGCGATTTGTTCTATCAGGCCGTGAATGTAGTACTTGAAATACAACTGGACGACGAACTTGAACTGGCCGATTACGAAGTCAACTTCCGCAGAATGTTTGGTAACGAGCGGATGGACGCTGCAATCGGCTCGGTGAACGGCAACGTTCGCTTCTTCGGCTTGACGCCGACCAGCATGAAACTGGAAGGCCTCGACAGGCACCTGCGCTTGATTGAAAGCTACAAGAAGCTGCACAGCGCCCGGGCAAGTGCTGCAGCGCTGGCTCGCTAACCGCTTGATGCGCAGTTCATGCGCCCTGTTCGCGTATGAAGAAGCCAGGCAGCGCCTGGCTTTTTTGTAGGCCCTCGCCAACCAGGGCGTGCTTGTGCATCGCAATTGCCCGGCCTGTCAGGCCCGGCATCCCCGCGCCGCCGTGTAGCGATTGTCACGGCGCATCGTGAAAGATGATCCCTGTCGCGTAGCGGTTTCCAGAGCGGACCCGACTGACCCCGTGACGCATGCTGACCCGATAAAAGCCCCGTTTCCCGGGAACCGGGCGATGTTGAACGGCAAACACCACAGCGTCTCCTTGTTCGAGGGGGACGACTTCTACGCGCGACTGCATCCTGGGACGTTGCTCGGTCAATACGAACTCACCACCGGTGAAATCAACGCCCGGCCGAGACAGCAGAACCATGGCCTGCAGAGAAAAGAAGTGTTCCGCATAGACGTCCTGGTGCAGGCAGTTGTAATCGTCCTGGCCGTAACGCAGCAGGCAGAGGCGTAGGCCGCGGCTGCCCAGCAGCGTGGCATCCAGCAAGGAATCGGCCAGATCCTGGGGGTAACGTACGGAAAGACGTAAAGCCTGATTCCAGCGGTTGGCTATCGGCACTAAACGGGATAGAGCGCCGCCCTCAATTGGGATATGCACAGCACAAGCGGGTAACCAAAATCTTTGTATTCGCCACGGCAAAACCGTGACGCTGCATGACGACTCGGGTCCGAAAACCGTCGTCATGTTCATACAATCCGGCGAGCCACTCGCATTCACTCATCGACAGTAGGCTTCTGAAGACGGTGTGACCGCGCGCGTGGCGGTCTTTTCGGCGTAAGGCTTAGATCGCGCTAGTCCAGGTTACGCCGGGTTGGCCCTAGTGTGACCAGGTGCGCCTGCCCCTGTATGCCGGTTCTGGCTTTCGAAGACGGGCATGAGGATGGGATTGAAAGAGGAAGCAGGTACGAAGCTCGCCGGAACGCATAGCGGCAGTGTTACTAGGTTTGCTGGCTGAAGCTACTGGGGGCAACACATACAAAAAAGCCCCGCATCGTGAGATGCGGGGCTTTTCTGTTTGGCGCTGAGTCCTGTTCCTTTGAGCCGCTCCGAGCGGCAATTCCCTACGCCCATCCAGGCGCTTGCGAGATCCTTCGCGGCAGCTTTGCCGACGGCCCGAACGTGGCGGGCCGTGCGCCGTGCTAGGCGATCCATGACGCGTCGAAACGGGTTATGGAGCGGCTAACAAGCGGCGCAGGGTTAAGAGCGGGTGTGATGGCAAAAGTTCAACTTTTGAAATGAAAAGGCCACCAGGATTAAGCGGCACGATCGGCCAAAGCCCATCTTCGTGACGATACCGCTGATCGGGGCGCGCTCCGCAGGTCGGCGGATTCCTGTTTTTCCAAGCCCGCACGCCCCGCCAGGCGCTTTAGCCCGCACATGCCGCGAATACAGGGTTCGGTCGGCATAGCCATTGGCCAGGCAGCAACAGCGCCGAACATTGGTAACGGTCTCGATACATTTCCGTTCCGCGGATCATCGGAACATGAGGGGGTTACTGCGGTCAGCTGAGCGTCGCCGCACTCCAGCGCAACAAACCGGGCATATGACTGCCACCACGGAGCCAGCAGCCTTGAGGAGTTAGGCCATTCGATGACAGCGATCCATACCCTTTTCAACAAGCTCAAGCTTTACCTCTTCAACGCCTCCTGGATGATGGCGGAGCGGCTTTTACACATCGGCGTAGGTTTTCTCACGGCGATACTGCTGGCGCGGTATCTAGGACCGGAGCAGTTCGGCATCCTCTCCTACGCGATTTCGATGACGGCCATCTTCGCCTCCGCCGGGCACATGGGCCTCGCCGGGCTGGTGGTGCGCGAGGTGGTCCAGCAGCCGGATAAAATACCGGAAACACTCGGCACAACCTTCGTGCTGAAGCTGGCGGGGATGACCATTGGCTTCACGCTGATCCTCATCTACTCGCTGCTGTTTGAAGAAATCGGCGGCACCGAATTCTGGATGCTGTTGATCGTCTCGACGGCGATCTTCTTTCAGACCTTCGATGTGGTCGAGTACTGGTTCCAGTCGCAGGTGCAGGCCAAGTACCCGGCGATCGCCAAATCCACTGCGATTTTGCTGTCGGCCGGTCTCAAGCTGTTGCTGGCCCTTGGCGGTGCCGGCGTGGTGGCCTTCGCGTTTGCCCATACCGCGCAGTTCGTGCTTGCGGCGGTGATTCTGGCGATGCTCTATAAGGGCACGACGACCGTCTCGCTGATGAGCTGGAAAGCCAGTTTCGCCAAGGCGAAGGAGCTGCTCAGCCAGGGCTGGATCATTTACCTCGGCTCGATCTTCGCGGTGATCTACATGAAGATCGATCAGGTGATGCTCAAGTGGATGGTCGGCGCCGAAGAGGTCGGCGTTTATGCGGTCGCCGCGCAGCTCTCCGAAGCCTGGTATTTCCTGCCGACGGCCATCGTTGCTTCCTTCTTTCCCAAGTTGATCAAGCTGCATGCGGCCGATGCGGCGCGTTTCAACCTGCGTTTCCAGCAATTGTTGGATGTGCTGTTCATTCTTGCCATCGCCGTTGCGGTGCTGGTGTCGCTCATCGCCGGGCCGCTGATCGCACTGCTGTTCGGCGCCGAATACCAAAACTCCGCATCGATTCTCACCATCCATATCTGGGGCGGCGTGTTCATTTTCATGCGCGCGGCGTTCAGCCGCTGGATCCTGATCGAGGGCGCGCTGATGTTTTCGCTGATCACCCAGAGCCTTGGAGCGCTGGCCAATATCGGCCTGAATCTGGTGCTGATTCCCCATTACGGTGGTGAAGGTGCTGCCATGGCGACGCTGATTTCCTATGCCGTCGCCTCCTACGCCGCGCTGCTGGTGCACAAGAAGACCCGGCCGGTGTTCTACATGATGACCAAATCCATGTTCAGTCCATTCCGTTATGCATTCAGTGCCGTAGGAGCCAGTCGATGAGCTTGAAATCACTTGCCAAGGCCCTGCCCGACCCGATCAAGGCCGCGCTCAAGGCCACCCGGGACAATGCCCGCCTGACGCTGGTCCGGCTGTTTTCCGCCAATGGCTTCCTGTCCTCTGTTTATTACTGCCTGATCAGCCGCGAGTTCGATCGCGAGCACCGAGCGGTGCTGCTGGGTCGCCTACGGTTCGCCCGGCTGATGCGCAGCAAAGGCGAGAACGATGCCTTTCTGCGGCGCAACGTGCATCGCCTGGAGAAGGGTCTGATCATGCGCCCCCGCCGCTCCACCTTCGCCGAGGACTACATCGGCCCGACGGTACGCTGCTTCGCAGATGCGACTCAGGCGGGGATGGTCAACGGCCAGCAGCGCTGGGCCAACGACGTGCTGGGCGATTACTTCTCCGCAGTCGGCAGCACGCCGCGCATCGACTCGGCTAAACAGGCCTTTGCCAACGCGCAACGCCCCGATCAATCCAGCCGTTGCGTGCCCTACCCGCATAGCCAGCTGCCGGCGTGCCCGGTCAGTTATGACGAACTGATGGTGCTGTTCCGCCGCCGCCGCTCGGTGCGTTGGTATCAGGACAAGCCGGTCGCCAATGAGCTGATCGAGCAAGCGGTCAGAGCCGCGGCGCTCGCGCCTTCGGCCTGCAACCGTCAGCCATTTCGCTTCTACGTCAGCAACGACCGGACCAAGGCCGCGGAAGTCGCCCAGTGCGCCGGCGGCACCGCGGGCTTTCACGACAACCTGCCCTGCGTGATCGCAGTGGTGGGCGATCTGGGCTGCTATCCGGAAGCGCGCGACCGCCACGTCATCTATATCGACGGCTCGCTGGCGGCAATGCAGCTGATGCTGGCGCTGGAAAGCCTGGGTCTGTCCAGTTGCTCGATCAACTGGCCGGATGTGGAAGAAAAGGAACGCCAACTGGCGAAAAAACTGGGCCTGGCCTACCACGAGCGCACGGTGATGCTGCTGGCGGTGGGCTATGCCGATCCAACTGGAGGGATCCCCTATTCGGACAAGAAGACCGAGCAAGATTTGATCGTATACAACTGAGGTAAGCGATGATTATCGAGATCCGAAAGGCAGGCTTCGTCAATAAAGGCGCAGAGCTGATGTTGCACGCGACGCTGCATAAGCTGAAGACCCGGTACCCAGACGCTACCTTCGTCATGGCGCCCACGCCGAAGAAGGCCGAGCAGCCGTTCCGCAAGCTGGTCCAGCTGGGCTTCTATCCCAAGGCGTGGCTGTGGCGCTACGGCATCCAGTGGGGCACGCTGGCCAACTTCGCGCCGCGTCCGCTGCGCGAGATGTACGGCGTGGTGCTGGACAAGGAAGTCGACGTGGTCATCGATGCCGCCGGCTTTGCCTACAGCGATCAATGGGGCGAAAGCCCTTGCGCGGAACTGGCGCAGTCGACCCGGCGCTGGAAGAAGAACGGCACCCGCGTGGTCCTGCTGCCGCAGGCGTTGGGTCCGTTCGAATCGGAGAAGAACCAGGCGGCGATGAAGTCCGTGGTGGAAAACGTCGACCTGATCTTCCCACGCGAACGCGTCTCCTACGAACATCTGACCCGACTGGTCGGCGAGCAGGCCAAGATCAAGCAATCGCCGGACTTCACCAATCTAGTGAGCGGCGTGCTGCCCCAAGACTTCGATGTCGAGCAGAACCGTTTCTGCATCGTTCCCAACTGCCGGATGCTCGACAAGACCGATCAGAAGACGCGCGAGGCGTACCTGCCGTTTTTGATCACCTGCACCCGCTATCTGTTGAAAAAGAACGCCAAGCCCTTCGTGCTGGTCCACGAAGGCAAGGATGACCAGCGGCTGGCCGAACAGCTGTCAGCGGCCGTCGGCGGCATCCCGATCGTTCAGGAAAGCGGTGCGCTGGAAATCAAGGGCATCCTCGGTGCCTGCAGCGGCACCCTCGGTAGCCGCTTTCATGGCTTGGTCAGCGCTCTGTCCCAGGGCGTGCCAGCGCTAGCGACGGGCTGGAGCCACAAGTACCAGATGCTATTCGAGGACTATGGCTTCCCCGAAGGCCTGGTCGAAGTAACGACCGACGAGGCGGAAATCGAACGCAAGATCGAGCTGGTGACCGACGATGCCGAGCGGATAAAAGCGCTGATTCAGGCCCGCACCGATCAGCTCAAGCAGCAGTCCGAGCAGATGTGGCAGGAGGTTTTCACGGTTATCGATCAGTGCCAGCGCAGTCGCCGGGCCGACCGCGAAACCGCTGGCGCCGCCTGAGCGCGGCAGGCCTGACGAAGCGTCGAACTGCAGCTGAATAGGCGGTGGGCTGAGGCGGCACTCCGCTTCACCCTTGTAGGGTGGGCTTTAGCCCACCAGTAACGAAGCCAGCCGCAAAAGCCTTGGCGGAATTGGAACCTGTTTGTGCGAAAAGCGGTGGGCTGAAGCCCACCCTACGGGTTGAGGCTTTTGGTTGGGCCGGGTGGCATTCGCTTCCGCTCGTCCCGCTCAGCCACGCCGGGCAGAGCGCTGGCGGATCAGTCGGTACAGGTAAAACAGGACGAACGCCACCACCACGCCGGTGGAGACCGGGTCGATGTAGTCGGCGACCTTCTCGTACTGCGATTCGAGCACGAAGCCGGCCAGTGCCAACAGCGCGGTCCAGATCAATGAACCCAGCGTTGAATAGAGCAGAAACAGCGCCATCGGCATGCCGACGATCCCGGCCGGCACCGAAATGAGGGTGCGCACCGCCGGCACTAGACGGCCGAAGAACACCGCGCTTTTGCCATGTCGATCAAACCAGCGGCTCGCCGCGTCGACGTCCTCAGGCGACAGCGTAAGCCAGTGCCCCCAACGCTTGGCGAGGCGCTTCACGCGTTCCTGGCCTAGCTTGGCGCCGGCGTAATACCAGGGCAGCGCGCCCACCACCGAGCCGGCAGTGCCGGCAACGATCACACCGGCGAAGTTCAGTTCGCCGCGCGCCGCCACGAAGCCCGCCAGAGGCATGATCAGTTCGGACGGAATCGGCGGGAAGATATTCTCCAGCAACATGAGCGCGAACACGCCCACGTAACCGAACGCCGAAACGATTTCCACGACCTTATCGAACATCGATTACCTCTGCGGTTGTAGTGTGGCGGCCGGCTCGGCAGTCAATGTCGCCATGTCCGTCGGCGGCAGCGACGCATAGTAATCCGCCAGTGCCTGTATCTGCTCAGGCGTGAGGCGCTGCGCGGCACTGTGCATGATGTGCACGTATTCGCTACCGCCGCGGGTGCCGGCGGTGAATAGGTCCAGCTGCTGCTTCAGATAGCGGGCGTGCTGCCCGGCGATGTCTGGATACATCGGATTGCGCGGCGAACGTTTCGGTCCATGGCAATGAACGCAGGACGGTACGCCGCGCTCCGGCGTACCGCGTTCGGCCAACACCTTTCCGTGTGCAAGGGTTTTAGGCGCCGCGGTGGAGTCGTCTGCGAGGGCAACCATCGGCAGCGCGGCATAGTGCTTGGCAAGCGCCTTCAGCACCGGCGGTTCGAGCCCGGCCGCGACCGGCTGCATGATGCCGCTGTGGCGCGTGCCACGGGCGTAAGCCTGCAGCGTGCCGAGCAGATAGGCTTCGCTCTGTCCGGCCAGTCGCGGGACGGCGCCTTTTCCGCGTCCGCCACCATCCGCGCCGTGGCAGCGGCTGCAGTTGGCCAATACCGTCTCAAGCATCCCCTCCGCAGGCCCGAGGCGATCGCTATTCGCTGATCCCCAATCATCACCCAGCGCGAGCTCGCGATAGCGCTGCTCGGACATCTCTGGCAATGCTTGGAGAAACGCCACCATCGCCCAGATTTCATCATCCCGGTTGGCGGTCGGCCAGGCCGGCATGGCGGTGTACTTGATGCCGTGTTTGACGATCCAAAACAGCTCCTGCGGCTCCCATTGTTTGATTCGTGGCGCCAGCAATGGCGGTTCGGGCGTCATCCCGCGCACGATCGGTAAACGCTCGCGCCCCGGTGCGCCATGGCAAATAGCGCAACCGGTTTCGTAATGCCCGGCGCCCTTTAGCACCAGCGCCCGATCGTCCAGCGGTGGCACCTTGATGCCTATCGACTGGGTGCTTACCGCGCGACGCATGGCATAGTGCAGCAACCAGCCGGTCGCTTTCCAGTGGCCGGAACTGGCGCTGATCGACACCAGCCCCAGCGAAACCAGCACGAAACCGCCCACACCCGCGAGCGCCGCCATCAGCGCCACCGCAGCCAACACGCGTTTCCAGGACCCACCCGTTAGCCAGCACAGCCAGCGCCGCAAGGGCGCTGAAGCTCGCTGCATGATTTGCCTAGCTGACCGAAACGGCATCGCGCTTGTCCTGTAGCAGCCCGAAGAGCAGATACAGCCCGCCGATCAAATAGGAGGTGCCGCCGAAGACCAGCATGATCACGCCGCCGATTTGCTGGTCTTCGAGCGGCGTCAAACTCGACAGCCCGCTGTGCTCGAACAGCGGTCGGCTGGACATCGTCAACAACACGCCGAGCAACGTCATGTGCATCGAGGTCAGCAACAACCCGGCGATGCCGGCCAGCGCGCGGTGATGCCGGGCGCCGCCGAAGGCCGCGAGCCACACCAGCAATCCGACGAATAGATAGCTGCCTTGCTCCAGCACCTGCGCGGCCTGCGATGTGCGTGCCGCGTGGTGCAGCGCCGGCATGTGCCAGGCCCAGACTACGAACAGCTCGATCACCGAGGCCAGAATCGGCGAGAACAGCGCGGGTAGGCGGCTGGAAATATCCAGTCGGCCCCCGGCAAGTCCGATCGCCAGCAACGGCGCCGCGACGGCCACCACCATTACGTGCATGAGCATGTGTCCGACGAACATCCGATCCGCCATCGCCGGCAGCGGACCGAGCCAGACCGCCGCCAGCGTGGCCAGGCCGAGCATCAAGGCCAACGGGCGCCAAATCATTCGCAGCTCCTGATGAAGACCGCGCTCAGGGCCACGAATATCGTCGCAACGAAACTCAGGCCACTGAGCAGCAGCGTCGAAAAGCCAAGGAAGCGATGGCGGTCGGCGGGCGTATCGAAATCATGGGGCGCCGTGGCGTGACCGAAGGTGTGCATGCGCCAACCGCGCCAGCCGGTCAGGCCAATGCCGATGAGGGCCAAAAGCGTCAGCCCACCGATAATCAGGCGCAGGTCACCCAACGGCCCGGTACGCCCCGCGACCTTGGCGCACCAGACTGCGGCGACGACATAACACAGTAAAAAGTGCACGGCCCAGATGGTCGGCCCGAAGGTCAGCAGCCAGAGCGTGCTGCGCTCGTCGAGCGGCGCTTCGGATGTTTCTTCCGGTCGGGCTTCGGCTTGCTCGTTCATGCAACCTCCGGAAATCCGGCGATGACCGCAACGGTCACGCCAACGGTGATGGCCATGAAATGCCAGTACAGCGCGACATTGTGGATATCGATGTCGTGTTCGGCGGTCATCCGTCCAGCAGCGCGGCGTGCCAGACCGTAGAGCTGCATGATCAGGCCGACGCCAAGGTGCAACAGGCTCCAGAGCACCAGCACCCAGACGGTCGCCGGATAGACGTTTGTGGTCGGATCGAGCCCACTGAAATGCGGCCCGGCGAACAGCGCGCCAGCACCGGCGAGAGTCAGCAAGGCGGCCAGCCCCAGCGCCAGATAGAACCCCGCCGCCTGATCGCGCCCGTTGCAGCGGCGCGCCAGCAGGGTCAGGCCCCAGGATGCGAGCACCAGCCCCAGCGCGACCATCGGCCAGACCACGCCGGGACCGGCCGCGTCCGCCGGCGGGAAATTTTCGTGCACCGTCCAGAAGAAAAAGTAGCCGAATACCAGGCTGGCGAAGGCGCTCATGTCGCCAATCATGGTGATGAACATGGCCCACCAGCCCACCGACCTGGCGCCCGAGGCGTAGAGCGGCACCGACACGCCGAGGCCGATGTCCTTGCGCGGTTTTTCTGGAATCACCGCGGTGCCGGTCCACAACCAGACAAGGATGGTCACCAGCGCAAGGAAGCCGCTGGTCAGCGCCGCGACATACCAGCTGTAGGTCGCGAAGATGAACAGCCCGCCGGTGAACACCGCCGCCCAGAAGGCGAGGAAGGTCGGGCCCGGCACCCGCAGGCACTGGATCGGCTCGGCGTCGATGATGCTGCTGATCAGCGTCTCGCGCTTGCCTTCCTCAGCATCGGGCAGATAGAAGCGCCCGGCATCGACGTCGCGCATCAGGTTCGGCTGGTCCCACAGCGGATAACGGCCCTTGATAATCGGAATCGAGCGCACGCCCCAGGACTTGCCCGGCATTTCCGCCAGCCATTCGAGGGTGCCGGCATTCCACGGGTTGCGCTGGCTGTAGGGCTGCTTACCCTTGGGCCGCAGCACGTCCCAGACCAGCACCGCGACGCCAGCGGCGAGGATGAAGGCGCCAACCGTGGAGACCATGTTGAGCACGTCGAAGCCCATGTCTGGGGCGTAGGTGTAGACCCGTCGCGGCATGCCCAGCAGGCCGGTGAAGTGCATCGGCAGGAAGCCGATGTTGAAGCCGATGAACATCAGCCAAAAGGCGATCCGCCCAAGCTTGTCCGAGAGCGTTTTGCTCATAGCCAGCGGGAAGAAGTAGTACAGCCCGGCAATCACCGGGAACAGCATCCCGCCGATCAGCACATAGTGCAGGTGCGCGACGATGAAGTAGGTGTCGTGTGCCTGGAAGTCGAACGGCGCCAGCGCCACCATTACGCCGGTCAGGCCGCCGAGCACGAAGATCGCCAACGCGCCGGCGACGAACAGCATGGGCACCGATTTGACGAAGCGCCCGGCCAGCGCCGTGGCGAGAAAGCAGAAGATCTGCACGCCGGTCGGGATCGCCACCGCCTCGGACGCTGCCGAGAAAAAAGCCAGCGAGATGCCCGGCATGCCGGTGGTGAACATGTGGTGCACCCACAGCCCGAAGCTGATGAAGCCGGTGCCCACCGCTGCCAGCACGATAAAGCTGTAGCCAACGATGGGCCGCTGCGAGGCGGTGGGTACGATGGTCGCCACCAGCGCCACGGCGGGCAGGAAGATGATGTAGACCTCCGGATGGCCGAAGATCCAGAACAGGTGCTGCCACAGCAGCGGATCGCCGCCGCGGGTGTGGTCGAAGAATGGCCAGTCGAAGGCGCGCTCCAGTTCGAACAGTAGGTCACCAGCGATTAGCGGCGGGAAGGCGAACAGGATCATTCCCGCCACCACCAGGATGTACCAGCAATACAGCGGGATCAGGTTGATGCGCATGCCGGGCGGGCGCGTCTTCAGCACGCCGACGATCAGTTCTACGGCCGCCGCGATCGACGCCACCTCGATGAATGACAACCCGAGTAGCCAGATATCCGCGCCGAGTCCTTCCTGATAGCTGGTGGTCAGCGGCGGATACATGAACCAGCCGCCCTGGGGCGCGACGCCAAAGAAGATCGAGCCGCAGACGAACACGCCGCCAATGATGAAACACCAGAAACCGTAAGCCGACAGTCGCGGAAACGGCAGGTCCCGCGCGCCGAGCATCTGCGGCAGGATGAGGATCGAAAACGCCTCGAAGATCGGCACGCCGAACAGGAACATCATTACCGAGCCGTGCAGGGTGAAGACCTGGTTGTAGGTTTCGGCGGACAGTAGATCGTTGTCCGGCACTGCCAGCTGGGCGCGAATCAGCATCGCCAGCACGCCGGCAAAGAGGAAGAACAGAAAGGACACGCCGGTGTACCAGAGTCCGACCTCGGTGTTGTTTACCGCTGACCAGTAGCGCCAGCCGGTGGGCGTCTTCCAGGCGGCGGCCAGGCGTTCGGCCTGCGCCTTGGCACGGGCTTGGTCGTGCGCGTCCATCGGCTCGCTCATTTCAATCCGCTCAGGTAATGCGCCATGGCGTTCAGCTGCTCTTCAGGCAGCATGCCGAAGGCGGGCATGCGCACGTCCGGCTTGATCTTGCCGGTGTGGCCGATCCAGCGCTGGAAGGCGTCGACATCTGCCGGCAAGGTCCCGGCACCGAGGCTTAGGCGACTGCCGACGTGGGTCAGATCGGGGCCGAGCGCGCCGTCGGCCTCGGTGCCACGCACGCGGTGACAGGCGCCGCAGCCGTTGGCGAGAAAGGCCTGCTGACCTTGGCGCTGCAAAGCGGTTTGCGGTGCCTGCGCGGGCTCGGCCTGCCCGGCGAGCCAAGCGTCAAACGCCGCCGGCTCCATCACCACGACGGGGAAACTCATCAGCGCGTGAGCGGTGCCGCAGTATTCAGCGCAAGCACCGCGAAAGGTGCCGGTGCGCGTCGGTTCGAGCACCAATTGGGTGGTGCGGCCGGGAATCATGTCGACCTTGCCGCCGAGCGAGGGAATCCAGAACGAGTGAATCACGTCCGGGCTGGTCAGGCTGAAGGCCACCCGCTGGCCGACCGGCAGACGAATTTCGTTGGCCAGTTCCACCTTGTCGCCGGCCTCGGTTTGGTAGTGCACCCGCCACCACCACTGCTCGCCCGAGACGTCCACCTGCAGGTCGACATCGGCGGTCGAGCGTAGCGGCTGCATCAGCATCAGCCCGTAGATCAGCAGCACAGTGAGCACCACGACGGGAAACACGATCCCGCCACCCAGGATCAGCCAGCGCGCGCTGCGAATGCCATGTGCCTCGGGGTGCGCCCGGGTGGCGTAGTAGGCGATGCCCATCACTAGCGCCCAGATCAGCAGGCCGCCGCCGCACATCCACCAGAAGAGTTCGGCGATGCGTTCGGCACCGGTGCCGGCGGGGTTCAGGGTCGACTGCTGACCGTCACAGGCGATCAACAGCGCCACGGGCAACAGAGCGAAGCCGCGTCGCCAGGGCCGCATAGGCGGGTTGTCGTTGGTCGGCTGGGGCCACATGGTCCGGCTCGTCGAAAGTCTATTGCGTGTGACCCACGACCAAACGGAAAAGTTGGCTCAGGGCCGCGCGGCAGTCTCGACACGCTCCGCTGCCTCGGGCGCTTCGGGGTCGGTGGTGACGCCGATACGCCGCAGATACCAGAGATACGCCAGATGCGAGCAACCCCAGCCCAGCAGCACGCCCGCCGCATTGGCCAGCATGTCGCCCGGCGATGCCTGGCGATTGGGTAGAAAGCTCTGACCGACCTCGATAAGCAAGGCCGCGCCAAGGCTGGCCAGAATGGTCCAGACCACCCGCCATTGCGGGAAGGCCAGGCGCAGGGTGAAGGTCAGTGCCGCGAAGCCCAGCATATGGTGCAGCTTGTCCTGTTGGTTGAACACCTGTGGCACCGGCTCGGGCCGCAGCCCGCTGAACAAGATGACGCCCAGGACCACGATGAATGGCAACGCACGCAAGCAATTGATAGACAAACGAAAACTCTCGCAGTGGTCGGGGTAAAGGTGAGCAGGACCCGAACGGGCAGAAGGAAGGCGTCACGACCAACGCATAAGTCACGTGACGCGATGCGTACCGGGTATGGCAATCCGGCTCGCACGCTATGGAGGCTGATTGCGGTCGATAGTTCGCGTCCGCCTGCAACAAATTGCTCGGCGGTCGTGTGCACCGCCCATTCATTCGGCTGTGCCGCCAAATTAAACCGAACCGCGCTGGCAGAGTCCCAACTGTTAGGATCGTCAAAAGCCGCGGCGCCCGGGCACTCGCTCCGACGCCATCGCATACGGATAAGAATATTGACTCAACCGACGTCTACGCCCGGCAGTTTGCAGCGTCACCCGAACAGCGACACGCTGGTGATCGGAGGCGATTGGACGCTGCAGCATTACGCGGCGCTGCGGCGTGAAGTCGAACAGGCACGCCGTCAGGGCAGTGACGCCGATTGCATCGAGCTCGACGCCATCGGCGAGCTAGACACCGCCGGCGCCGGGCTGTTGGTCGAATTGCTCGGCCCGACACGCATCGCCAGCCTGCCGGAATGGGCGCCGCGACTGCCGCCGGAACGCCAGGCGCTGTTGCAGACCGTCGCCGCCGCGCTGGATCAACCGCAAGCCAAACAGGAACCAGAGACTAACGGGCTGGCCGACGTGCTGGCGCATATCGGGCGCAGCGTAGCCGGCGTCTGGAACCAGCAACGCACCCTGCTCGGTTTCGTCGGCCTGACGCTGCAGACGCTGTTCACCGTCATCCTCAACCCGCGGCGCTGGCGCATCACCTCGCTGGTCGCGCATATCGAGCAGACCGGGCTGGACGCCATTCCCATCGTCGCCCTGCTGACCTTTCTGGTCGGCGCGGTGGTGGCTTTCCTCGGCGCCACGGTATTGGCCGATTTCGGCGCGACCATCTACACGGTCAATCTGGTGGCCTTTTCCTTCCTGCGCGAATTCGGCGTGCTGCTCGCCGCGATCCTGCTCGCCGGGCGCACCGCCAGCGCCTTCGCCGCGCAGATCGGCGCGATGAAGGCAAACGAGGAAATCGACGCCATCCGCGCCATCGGCCTAAGTCCCGTCGAGCTGCTAGTGCTGCCGCGGGTCCTTGCAATGCTGATCACCCTGCCGATTCTGACCTTCATCGGCATGCTCAGCGGCA
This sequence comes from Pseudomonas sp. CBC3, assembly GCF_037967085.1. Lineage (NCBI taxonomy): Bacteria > Pseudomonadati > Pseudomonadota > Gammaproteobacteria > Pseudomonadales > Pseudomonadaceae > Pseudomonas > Pseudomonas sp. CBC3. The sequence goes on along the minus strand of NZ_JBANEO010000001.1, from coordinate 1,103,050 downwards.
TCGTCGGCGGGCTGGTGGTCTGTTCGCTGGCGCTGGATATCTCGCCGGCGATGTTCTTCACCATTCTGCAGCGAGACATTTCCATCAACCACTTTCTGGTCGGCCTGGGCAAGGCACCTGTATTCGCCTTCCTGATCGCGGTGATCGGCTGCCTGGAAGGCTTCAAGGCCAGCGGTAGCGCGCAGTCGGTGGGCGAACACACCACCTCCAGCGTGGTGCAGTCGATCTTCATGGTGATCCTGCTCGACGCCATCGCCGCGCTGTTCTTCATGGAGATGGGCTGGTGAGATCGGAAGAACCCGTCATCCAGGTCCGGGGCCTGGTCAACCGCTTCGGCAGCCAGGCGGTGCACGTCAATCTCGACCTGGATATCCGTCGCGGCGAAATTCTCGGTGTGGTCGGCGGCTCCGGCACCGGCAAGTCGGTGCTGCTGCGCAGCATCGTCGGCCTGCGCCAGCCCAACGCCGGCAGCGTCAAGGTGTTCGGCGAGAACCTGCTGAAGCTCTCGACGGAGCGCCGCTCGGAGATCGAGCGGCGCTTCGGCGTGCTGTTTCAGCGCGGCGCCCTGTTCACCTCGCTTAACCTGCAGGAAAACGTCGCGCTGCCGCTGATCGAACACGCCGGGCTCAAGCGCGCCGATGCCGAGCATCTGGCGCGGCAGAAGCTGGCGCTGGCCGGGCTGCCGCCCGACGCCGCCTGCAAGTATCCCGACGAGCTGTCCGGCGGCATGGTCAAGCGCGCCGCACTGGCCCGCGCCCTGGCGCTCGATCCGGAAGTACTGTTTCTCGACGAGCCCACCGCCGGCCTCGATCCCATCGGCGCAGCGGCCTTCGACCAGTTGATCCTGACCCTGCGCGATGCGCTGGGTTTCAGCGTGTTTCTGGTCACCCACGATCTGGATACGCTCTACACCATCTGCGACCGCGTCGCGGTGCTGGCGCAGAAGCGGGTGCTGGCGGTCGATACCTTGGAAGCGGTTGCTGCCACCGACGACGACTGGATTCGCGATTATTTCCACGGCCCACGTGGCCGCGCCGCGCAGGATGCCGCGCAAAAGTTGGAGACGCCCTAAATGGAAACCCGTGCCCATCATGTTCTGATCGGATTATTCACCGTGGTCGCGGTCGGCTGCGCGCTGCTCTTCGCGCTGTGGCTGGGCAAGTCCAGCATGGACCGCGAATATAGCTATTACGATATCGGCTTCAGCCAGGCGGTCAGTGGGCTGTCCAGCGGTAGCTCGGTGGAATACAGCGGCATCAAGGTCGGCGATGTCACCGACCTGTGGCTCGACCCCGAAGACCCGCGCAAAGTCCGCGCGCGCATTCGCGTCTACGGCGGCACACCGATCAAGACCGACACTCAGGCGCGGCTGGCACTGGCCAACATCACCGGCAGCATGATCATCCAGTTGCACGGCGGCAAGCCGGACAGCCCGCGCCTTGAAGGCAGCCGGGCTGAGCCGCCACTGATCATCGCCGACCCGTCGCCACTCAGCGCGCTGCTGGAAAACGGCGAAGACCTGATGAGCAACATCAACAATCTGCTGCTCAGCGCCAACAAGATCTTTTCCGAAGAAAATACCGACCGTCTCAGCCGCACGCTGGAGCACCTGGAACAGGCGACCAGCGTGCTGTCCGAACAGCGCGGTGACCTGGCCCAGACGCTGCAGCAATTCAATCAACTGAGCCAGCAAGCCAATACCGTCATGGGCGAACTGTCGAGCCTGGCGCGCAACGCCAACGGCCTGCTCGACGATCAGGGCCGCAGCGTGCTGGACAGTGCCGAGCGGTCGATGAGCGCGCTGGATCGCACCACCTCCCGCCTGGATACGCTGCTCGAAGAAAACCAGGGTGCGTTGAACAATGGCATGCAGGGTTTCAACGACCTCGGCCCGGCGATCAACGAGCTGCGCAGCACGCTCGGTGCGTTGCGCCGGGTGACCCAGCGCCTGGAAGACAACCCGAGTGGCTTCCTGCTCGGCCGCGACAAACTGCAGGAGTTCACCCCATGAGCCTTCGCCAAACCTCGCTCCGCCTCGCCCTGTCCGGACTGATCATGGCGCTCGCGGCGTGTTCGATCCTGCCTGAGTCCGAAATCCTGCGGATCTTCCTGCTGCCAACCGCGACGACTTCTCAACAGCCCCGCGAGCCGGAGCTGCAGCACGCGCTGCGCATCAATACTCCGCAGGCCAGCCGCATCCTTTCCAGCTCAAGGATCGCCGTGGTGCCGCAAGGCAACCAGATCAGCGCCTATCGGGGTGCTCGCTGGAGCGATGCGGCGCCGATGCTGCTGCGCGATCGCCTGATCGAAGCCTTCCAGCGCGACGGGCGCATGCCTTCGGTGAGCAATGAAGAAGTGAACCTCTACGCCGATCTTGGCCTGCACAGCGATCTGCGCGCTTTTCAAACCGAATACATCGACGGCGAGCCGCAGATAGTGATCCGTCTCGATGCGCGCCTGGTGAACCTGCACGATCAGCACACTCTATCCAGTCGACGCTTCGAAGTCCGCCAGCCCAGCGCCGACCCCAGCCTGGAAAGCGTGGTCGAGGCGTTCGGCCAGGCCAGCGACACGCTGAGCCGCGAGGTGCTCGAATGGACCCTTTCCCACGCACGGCAGCTGCCGCAAGGCTGAGGCGCCTCCGCTACCCTGCTTGTAACGGCGGTTTGTGCCCCGAGCATGACCCGCCCGTCCCTACCATTCATCGCACCAGCTACAGCTCGCGCGCGGCCCGACGATAACAGCCGGTCAGTGCCTCTTTTCAATCGGGGCCGTATCAGCTTTTGAAGGTGTTCCATGTCGCTGTCACTGCGAAAGAAAATCGTGCTCTCCGCCTGCGCCGCAGTGCTGCTCGCCGGCACCAGCCAGTTGTCGCTGAACTTCATCGAGAGCCGCAAGAGTCTGGAGAGCCATATCGCCGAGCAAGTCGCAATCGCCAGCAAGACCTTCAGCGCCAGCGTGCGCTACTGGCTGCAGAGCAAGGAAGCGGCGCTGCTGTCCGTACCGGTCGACGAAACGTCGGGTCTGCAGGGTGCGCTGGTGCAGGCGAAGGTCGCCGGCGGATTCGAGAACGTGTTCTTCGCTCGTGCCGACGGCAGCCAGATCAACGCCGACCAGGTCAGCCTGCCGGCGGACAACAACGATCCGCGCCGCTGGAAGTGGTATCAGCAAGCGCTGCTGACGCCGAGCGAGGTCTACATTTCCACACCCAGCGTGGCGGCGGCGACCGGCCAGTTCGTGCTTTCGCTGGGGCGTACCCTGCAGCACAACGGGCAGGCGCTCGGTGTCCTGGGTGCCGACGTCGGCATGGGCGAGATTCTCGATCAGTTGAAGCAGATCGAACTCCCCGGCGAGGGTCTGGCGTTCTTCATCGACAAGCAGGGCACCGTGCTTGGCCACCCGGACAGCGCTTACCTGGATAAGAAGGTCACGGCCCTCTATCCGGCGCTGGATCAGGCGACGCTCGCCGGCCTGGTTGCCCACAGTGGCACGCGGCACCTGCTCGATGGCGACGGCAAGCGTCTGTACGCCGCGCCGATCGGCCATGCCGATCAGGTGCTGGTCATGGTGTTGGACGACGCCGTGCTAGCGGCGCCGCTGTATCGCCAGCTGTGGACGGGCCTCGCCGCCTTCGGCGTGATACTGATTATCTCGCTGACCGCCATCGGCCTGCTGTGCAGCTGGCTGCTGCGGCCGCTCGGCGTGGTCTCCGCGGGCCTGCAGGTAATCGCCGACGGCAACGGCGATCTGACCCAGCGCATCCCCGAAGCGAGCAACGACGAGTTGGGCAGCCTTGCTCGGCATTTCAACCAGTTCGTCGGCAGCCTGCATACGCTGGTCGGTCACATTCGCCGTCACGCTGAAGACATTGGTAGCGAGTCCGGTGACGTGCTGCAGCGCAGCAGCCTGTCGGTCGCCGAACTTGGGCGCTTGCAGCAGGAGCTGGCGCTGGTTGCCACAGCGGTGACCGAGATGGCCTCGGCCACCCAGGAAATCGCCGGCAATGCCGAGCGCACCGCGCAGTCGGCGCAGCAATCGACGTATAACAGCCAGCAGGGGCTGGAATTGGTGCGCAATACCCAGCGCTCGATCACTGGCCTGGCCGATGAGGTCGCGCAGGCTACCGGTGTGATTGCCGAGCTGAGCCAGCACTCGCAGTCGATCTCCGGCGTGCTGGCCAGCATTCAGGGCATCGCCGAGCAGACCAACCTGCTGGCGCTAAACGCCGCGATCGAAGCCGCGCGCGCCGGCGAACAGGGCCGTGGATTCGCCGTGGTGGCCGACGAGGTGCGGGTGCTGTCGCAGCGCACGCATGCCTCGACGCAGGAAATCCAGGCGACCATCGCCACCTTCCAGCGCATCACCCAGAGCGCTGTGGACAAGATGGACAGCAGCCGCGCGCTGGCCGAACGCAGCGTGAACGACGCTCAGCAGGCGTCCGCCGCGCTGGAGGAAATCACCCAGGCGGCGCAGCAGATTTCCGATATGTCCATGCAGATCGCCGCCGCAGCCGAGGAGCAGTCCGCCGTCACCGAGGAGATCACCCGCAACGTGGTGACCATCAAGTCGCTGGGCGACACCCTGGCCACCAACTCGGTGGAAGGCGAACGGCAGGCGCACCTGCTGCAAGGGCATGCCAGCGAGCTGAACGACAAGGTCGGTCGCTTCATTCTCTGAGACGCTCCTCTTATGAGCGAGCCCGAACGGCGTCAGACTCCGTCTTCGGGCCGTCTCGGCGAACGGCACGCCCGAAGCCGGGCGTGCTCTTTGCCACTAATGTCTCCGACCTTCCTTTGCATCGCCACGCGCGTTGAACGAGCCAGGCGAGCCCTAGCGCAATATACGCACCCCTAGTCGCCATCTTGGTCGCTCCGCCGCGTAACGTGCCGACATCGTTGCCTGCCGAAGACGCCGGCCTCAGACTTACACCACCGCCTCACATCTCCAGACCGTGGCTGGGAATTTTTGTATTTTCAGCGGGTCTATCCTGCCGACATGCCAAGAGCCTGTTGCTCTGTAGCGCGCCAAGGAAGCCAATCATCATGCGCATTCTCGTAACCGGCGGAGCCGGATTCATCGGCTCTGCACTGATCCGTCACCTCATCCACGACACCCCGCACAGCGTCCTCAACCTGGACAAGCTGACCTATGCCGGCAACCTGGAGTCGCTGGCAGAGGTGCAGGGCAGCGATCGTTATCAATTCCTGCAAGCCGACATCGCCGATCGCGAGCGCGTGGCCGAAGCGCTGCTGGAATTCCAGCCAGACGCCATCATGCATCTGGCCGCCGAATCCCACGTCGATCGCTCCATCGACGGCCCGGCCGAATTCATCCAGACCAACATCGTCGGTACCTATCAACTGCTGGAAGCCGCCCGGGCCTACTGGCAGACGCTGCCCGAAGGCCGCCGCCAGGCCTTCCGCTTCCATCACATTTCAACCGATGAGGTGTACGGCGACCTGCACGGCGTCGACGACCTGTTCACCGAAACCACGCCCTACGCGCCCAGCTCGCCCTATTCGGCCAGCAAGGCCTCGTCCGATCACCTGGTCCGCGCCTGGCAGCGCACCTACGGCCTGCCGGTGCTGATCACCAATTGCTCGAACAATTACGGGCCGTACCATTTCCCCGAGAAGCTGATCCCGCTGGTAATCCTCAACGCGCTGGATGGCAAATCGCTGCCGGTCTACGGCGATGGCGCCCAGGTGCGTGACTGGCTGTTCGTGGAAGATCACGCCCGCGCGCTGTTCAAGGTGGTCAGCGAAGGCCAGGTCGGCGAGACCTATAACATCGGCGGTCACAACGAGCAGAAGAACATCGACGTGGTGCGTGGCATCTGCGCCCTGCTCGAAGAACTGGCGCCGCAGAAGCCGGAAGGTTTGGCGCGTTATGAGGACCTGATCACCTTCGTCAAGGACCGTCCCGGCCACGATCTGCGCTACGCCATCGACGCCAGCAAGATTGAGCGCGAGCTGGGTTGGGTCCCGCGTGAAACCTTCGAGACAGGTCTGCGCAAGACGGTCGAGTGGTACCTGAACAATCTGGAATGGTGCCGTCGCGTTCAGGACGGCAGCTATCAACGTGAGCGCCTTGGCGCGCTGGAGAACGCATGAAAGGAATCATCCTCGCCGGAGGCTCCGGCACCCGTCTGCACCCCATCACCCTGGGCGTATCCAAGCAGCTACTGCCGATCTACGACAAGCCGATGGCCTACTACCCGATCTCGGTGCTGATGCTGGCCGGGATCCGCGACATCCTGCTGATTTCCACGCCGCAGGATCTGCCGCAGTACAAGAATTTGCTGGGCGATGGCAGCCAGTTCGGCGTCAATTTCAGCTACGCCGAACAACCCTCGCCGGACGGTCTGGCCCAGGCCTTCCTGATCGGTGAAGAATTCATCGGCGACGACTCGGTGTGCCTGATCCTCGGCGACAACATCTTCCATGGTCAGCACTTCACCGAGAAGCTACAGCGCGCCTCGGCGCAGCAGAAAGGCGCCACGGTGTTCGGCTACTGGGTCAAGGACCCCGAGCGCTTCGGCGTGATCGATTTCGACGAGAACGGCAAAGCCCTGTCAATCGAAGAGAAGCCGGCGAAACCGAAGTCGAGCTACGCGGTGACCGGCCTGTACTTCTACGACAACGACGTGATCGAGATCGCCAAATCGATCAAGCCGTCGCCACGCGGCGAGCTGGAAATCACCGACGTCAACAACGCCTACCTCAAGCGCGGCGACCTGAATGTCGAGCGCTTCGGTCGCGGCTTCGCCTGGCTCGACACCGGCACCCACGACAGCCTGCTGGAAGCCTCGCAGTACGTGCAGACCATTGAGCACCGCCAGGGCCTGAAGGTCGCCTGCCTGGAAGAGATTGCCTACCAGCACAAGTGGATCGACCGCGAGCAGCTGCTGCAGCGCGCCGATGCGCTGGGCAAGACCGGCTATGGCCAATACCTGTTCAAGCTGGCGGGTGAAACCGCATGAAGATCATCGAAACCGACATTCCCGACGTGCTGATCATCGAGCCCAAGGTCTTCGGTGACGAACGCGGCTTCTTCTACGAGAGCTTCAACGCCGCGGCATTCGAAGCCGCGACGGGACTCAAGCGCACCTTCGTCCAGGACAACCATTCCAAGTCCCAGCGCGGCGTGCTGCGTGGCCTGCACTATCAAATCCAGCAGCCCCAGGGGAAGCTGGTGCGGGTCGTGGCCGGCGAAGTGTTCGACGTGGCGGTGGACCTGCGGCGCAGTTCGCCCAGTTTCGGCCGCTGGGTCGGTACCCACCTGAGCGCACAGAATCAGCGTCAGCTGTGGATTCCGGAGGGCTTCGCGCACGGCTTCGTGGTGCTCAGCGAGAGCGCCGAATTCCTCTACAAGACCACCGACTACTACGCGCCGGCCCATGAGCGCTCGTTGCTCTGGAACGATCCGCAGATCGGCATCGACTGGCCATTCAGCGAGCCGCCTCAGCTGTCACAGAAGGATATTGACGGCAAGGTACTCAGCGAGGCGGAGCTGTTCGCATGAAAATTCTCATCACCGGTAGCAGGGGGCAACTGTCTCGGGAGCTGCAACTGGCGCTCGCCGGTGAGGGAAAGGTACTCGCCCTGGGCCACAACGTACTGGACCTGGCCAAACCGGCGGAGATTCGCCGGCAGGTTCGCCTGCTGCGTCCCGACCTGATCATCAACGCGGCTGCCTATACCGCCGTAGACTCGGCGCAGGCTGATCGCGATCAGGCCTTCGCGGTGAACGCCGTCGGCCCCGGCATACTAGCCGAGGAAGCGGCCGCTCTTGGCGTGCCGCTGATTCACTACTCCACCGATTACGTCTTCGACGGTCGCAAATCCGAGCCGTATCGGGAGGAGGATCAGCCGGCCCCTCTGAGCGTGTACGGCGAGAGCAAGCTGGCCGGTGAACAGGCGGTTCAGGCGGTCGGCGGCAAGCACCTGATTCTGCGCACCAGCTGGGTCTACTCACCGCACGGTCACAACTTCTTACTGACCATGCAGCGCCTGCTGCAGGAGCGCGATTCGCTGTCGGTCGTCGACGATGAAATCGGTGCGCCGACCTGGGCCGGTACCCTCGCCACGGTCACCGCCGAGCTGGTGCGCAAATGGCGCAACGGCAGCGGCGGCCCCAGCGGGCTCTATCACCTGACCGCCAACGGCGAGACTTCCTGGTACGGCTTCGCCTGCAGCATCGCCGAACACCTGAGCCAGCAGGGCCGCCTGCGCGCCAGCCTCGAACCCATCCTGTCCAGCGACTACCCCACCGCCGCTCAGCGCCCGCTCAATTCGCGCCTCAACTGCTCACGCTTGCAGCGCGACTGGAACATCGAATTGCCAGACTGGGAGGACGCCTTGCATCAGTGCCTGAACAGCCCGCGCAACGCGCAGACCGGACAAGACGCCGTCGCTGCGCAGAACGTCTGATTCCGGATCGAAACCAAGCGACGGCACCTGCGGTGCTGTTCGAGTCCCTGACGCGCATGTCCCAAACGGGCACGTCCCTAACGCGCAAGGTCTGAACGTGCATAATGTCGCCCGGACAACAGGCACGTACGCATGACCCCATCCCTTTCTACTCGCCGCCCACGCTGGCGCAACCTGGCGTTGCTAGCGCTGCTGCTCGCGCCATTGCTCTGGCCATTGCAGCAGCTGACCGAGCGCTACTACCGCAACGAGCTGATCGAGCAGAACCGCCAGACGCTGGATCTCTACGTCGCCAACCTGCTCGGTACCCTGCGCCGCTACGAAGTCCTGCCGCGCATTCTGGGCGACCTGCCGGACCTGCGCAGCCTGCTGCGCGACGGCCAGAGCCCGGCCCTGATCGACCGGGCCAATCGTCTGCTGAACCGGCTGCGCCAGCAGACCGGCGCCGACGTCATCTACCTGATGGACACCAACGGCCAGACCCTGGCGACCTCGAATTGGAATGCCGAAGACAGCTTCATCGGCCGCAACTTCGCCTTCCGTCCGTATTTCCGCCAGGCCATGGACGGCCACCTTGGGCGCTTCTACGGCCTGGGCAACACCTCCGGCAAGCGCGGCTACTATTTCGGGGCGCCGGTGCGCGACAGCGAGGGAATTATTGGTGTGCTGGTGGTCAAGGTCGATCTGGACCACACCGAAACGCTCTGGGGCAATACGCCCGAGCAATTGCTGGTCACCGACAATTTCGGCGTGGTCATCCTTACCTCTCGGCCTGACTGGCGGTTTCGCGCCAGCCGCGCCCTGGATGCCGAAGAGCGCGAGCAGATCGCCTTCGACCAGCCCTACCCCACGATCACGCCACAGAACCTGACGCTGGACATCGAACGCTGGCTGATCCAGAGCCGCGAGCTGAAGGAAACCGGCTGGACGGTCCGCATCCTGGCACCCATCAACCTGGTTGAGCGCCCGGTGCGCACCGTGGTCGCCATCGGTGGCGCAACCCTCGCCGCGCTGCTACTGCTGCTCGGCCTGTGGATGCAGCGGCGGCGCCACTTGCTGGAACGCATCGCCCTGGATGCCAAGGCCCGGCAGCAGCTCGAACAGCGCGTGCAGGAGCGGACGCGGGATCTGGAAGCGCTCAACAGCCGGCTCAAGCAGGAAGTGCTCGAACGCGAGCAGGCCCAGCAGGAACTGGTCCGTGCTCAGGACGAGCTGCTGCAGGCCGGCAAACTGTCGGCGCTGGGCACCATGTCGGCCAGCATCAGCCATGAACTCAACCAGCCGCTGGGCGCCATCCGCAGCTATGCCGACAACGCCGGTGTGCTGCTCGATCATCAGCGCAACGAGGAGGCTCGCGACAATCTCAGGCTGATCAGCGAGCTCACCGCGCGGATGGCCTCGATCATCGCTCACCTGCGTGCCTTCGCCCGGCGCGACCGCCATGCGCCGGAACGGGTTGCCCTGCAACCGGCACTGGACGATGCCCTGGCACTACTGGCCAAACGTCGCCAGGCGATGGGCGTCGAACTGATCCGCGACATGCCCGACGCAACCCTCTGGGTTCAGGCGGGCGAGACACGGCTGCGGCAGATTCTGTCCAATCTGCTGGCCAACGCCCTCGACGCGCTCAACGAGCGACCCCCGGTGCGGCGCATCTGGCTGCGCGCCGAACGCACGGATGATGGCGTGCTGCTGACCCTGCGGGACAACGGTCCGGGGTTTACCGCCGCGGCGCTGGAGCGCGCCCGAGAACCCTTTTTCACCACCAAGACAAGCGCCCAGGGCCTGGGGCTCGGTTTGGCCATCTGCGATACCCTGACGCGCGCCCTGGACGGCGAGCTGAAGATGGCCAACCATCCCGAAGGCGGCGCCCAGCTCAGTCTCTATCTGCGATCCGCCGATCCTGGCATCGCCTTCCCCAGCGAGGACTAGCATGACCAGCCAGATCGACCCGCAGTTTCAGGTAGTCCTGGTCGATGACGATCCCCATCTGCGCAAGGCGCTGAGCCAAACGCTCGACCTCGCCGGGCTCAAGGTCCTCAGCCTGGGCGATGCGCGCGGCCTGTCGACCCTGCTGCCGGTTAACTGGCCCGGCGTGGTGGTTACCGACATCCGCATGCCCGGTCTCGATGGCCTCGAACTTCAGCAGCAGTTACATGCTCTCGACAGCGAGCTGCCGGTTCTGCTGATCACCGGCCATGGCGACGTTCAGCTGGCCGTGCAGGCGATGCGTGCCGGTGCCTACGATTTTCTCGAGAAACCCTTCCCCAGCGAGGCGCTGCTCGACAGCGTGCGTCGCGCCCTGGCCCTGCGTCAGCTGGTACTCGACAACCGCAGCCTGCGTCTGGCACTGGCCGACCGGCAGCAGCTTTCGATGCGTCTGCTCGGTCAATCGCCGGCCATGCAGCGCCTGCGAGAACAGATCGGTGCGCTCGCCGGCACCCAGGCCGACGTACTGATCCTTGGCGAAACCGGTGCTGGCAAGGAGGTGGTGGCACGCGCGCTACACGACTTGTCCAGTCGCCGCGGTGGTCCTTTCGTCGCAATCAACGCCGGCGCACTGGCCGAGTCGGTGGTCGAAAGCGAACTCTTCGGTCACGAGGCGGGCGCTTTCACCGGCGCGCAGAAGCGCCGCATCGGCAAATTCGAATTCGCCAATGGCGGCACCCTGTTCCTCGACGAAATCGAAAGCATGAGCCTGGACGTGCAGGTCAAACTGCTGCGCATGCTGCAGGAGCGGGTCGTCGAGCGACTGGGTGGCAATCAGATGATCCCACTCGACATCCGTGTCATCGCCGCGACCAAGGAAGACCTTCGCCAGGCGTCCGATCAGGGCCGTTTCCGCGCCGACCTCTATTACCGGCTGAACGTCGCGCCGCTGCGCATCCCGCCGTTGCGCGAGCGCAGCGAGGACCTGCTGTTCCTGTTCCAGCATTTTGCGGAGACCGCCGCGAACCGCCACGGGCTGCCGATCCGCGAACTGCGCCCGGAGCAGCGCGCGCAGTTGCTCAGACATCCATGGCCGGGCAACGTCCGCGAGCTGCAAAACACCGCCGAGCGCTTCGCCCTGGGGTTGGAACTGGGCCTCGATGATCGAGCCCGGCTTGCCGACGGCACGGCTGACGCGACGGGCAATGCGCTCAACGAGCAGGTCGATGCCTTCGAACGCGCGCTGATCGCCGCCGAGCTGGCGCGACCGCACGGCTCGTTGCGCAGCGTCGCCGAGGCCCTCGGTCTGCCGCGCAAGACGCTGCACGACAAGCTGCGCAAGCATGGACTGGTCTTCAGTGATACTGGCGGAACCTCGCCGGACGACGGCGAATAGCTGGCGGATTTCCGCCAGCGTGCTGTGCGCCAGTTCACAACGGACGTATCCAAGACTGGGTTGCCACGCCGCTGCAACAGTTGCCTGGGCTAGATAACCCGCGCCGCCGAACCCGTCCCGAATCCTCAAAAGCTACGAGATAGACATGTCGGCCTGAGAAATATTCGTCAGCATTTCGCCACTACACCAGTAAACTCTCGCACCGCGAGACAGGTGCGTGCTTCTGGCACAGCACTTGCTCTCGCTAATCCATGAGCCGGCAAGCGAGCCTAGCGCGCAGCGATTTTTTCAATGACGCCTAGACTGGTCTTGCTGACTTCACCGAGTTGCCTCGCCAACGCGGCGGCTCAATCCACAACAAGAGGAAACACAACAATGTTCAAGCTGACTGCCACGGCGCTTGCCTGCGCTCTGTCACTGGGTATCGCAGGTCTGGCCCAGGCCGCTGATCCGATCACGATCAAATTCTCCCACGTGGTCGCCGACAACACGCCGAAAGGCCAGGGCGCCAACCTGTTCAAGAAGCTGGTAGAGGAGCGTCTGCCCGGCAAGGTCGAAGTTCAGGTCTACCCGAACTCCTCGCTGTTCGGTGATGGCAAGGAAATGGAAGCCCTGCTGCTGGGCGACGTGCAGCTGATCGCACCGTCGCTGGCCAAGTTCGAGCATTACTCCAAGGGCGTCCAGGTATTCGACCTGCCGTTCCTGTTCGACGACATCCAGGCGGTAGACCGCTTCCAGCAGAGCGAAGCCGGCCAGGGCCTGCTGCGCTCCATGGAAGACAAGAACATCACCGGTCTGGGCTACTGGCACAACGGCATGAAGCAGCTGTCGGCCAACAAGGAACTGCGCGAACCGAAAGACGCCCGTGGTATGAAGTTCCGCGTTCAGGCTTCCGCCGTACTCGACGAGCAATTCAAAGCCCTGCGCGCCAACCCGCGCAAGATGAGCTTCGCCGAGGTTTATCAGGGTCTGCAGACTGGCGTGGTCAACGGTGCCGAGAACCCCTACTCGAACATCTACTCGCAGAAAATGCATGAAGTGCAGAAGCACATCACCGAGTCCGACCACGGTCTGCTCGACTACATGCTGATCACCAACACCAAGTTCTGGAACGGCCTGCCCGACGATGTTCGCGGCGAGCTGGAAAGTATCCTGGCCGAGGTGACCGTAGAGGTGAACAAGCAAGCCGACGCGCTGAACCAGAAAGCCAAGCAGGACATTCTGGCTGCCGGTACTACCGAGATTCTGGTGCTGACTCCGGAAGAGCGTGCTAAGTGGCGCGAAGCCATGAAGCCGGTCTGGAAGAAGTTCGAGAACGAAATCGGTGCTGACCTGATCAAGGCCGCCGAAGCGTCCAACGCTCAGTAAGCCTGAAGAGAGGGCGGGCACAACTCGCCCTCTCCGTTGCGACAGCTACAACACCGATAGATCAGTGAAAAAAGAACCCGACCAGGCAGTCATCGAGGCAAGGCGATCCCGAGCCTGAGGTCTGGACGAAAACAAGCGTTTTTCATTGCTCTATAAACCGGTCACCACACCGGCTCATGGCGAACGTTCTGTACGCCCGTCAAAACAAAATGCATTCCATCGGGAGATGTCATCCATGAACGCCCTCCGGCGCGTCTGGGACCACTTCGAGGAGGCCTTCATCGCCTTCCTGTTGGCCGCCATGACGCTGGTGACCTTTGTTTATGTGGTCCTGAACAACCTCTACACCATTTTCTACAGCCTCGCGGACAGCTTTCCAGCGGCTGAAGACTTCTTCTTCGCCATCGGCGATTTCGTCATCGGACTGGCCCAGTCGATGACGTGGAGCACCGCGTTGACCAAGGCGCTGTTCGCCTGGCTGATCTTTACCGGCCTCGCCTACGGCGTACGCACAGCTGGCCATATCGGTGTCGATGCGCTGGTCAAGCTCGCGTCGCGCCCGGTACAGCGCTACATCAGCATCGTCGCCTGCCTGTTCTGCCTGGGTTACGCCGGCCTGATGACGGTGGCCAGTTTCGAATGGATCCAGGCGTTGTTCGTCGCCAACATCGGCGCCGAAGACCTTGGCCATATCGGCGTCAAGCAGTGGCATATCGGCATGATCGTGCCCATTGGTTTTGCCATGGTGTTCATCCGTTTCGTTGAAATCTTCGTGCGCATCCTGCGTAACGAACAAACCGGGCTGGGACTCGCCGATGAGGCCGCCGAGGCGCTTAAGCTCGGTGAAGAGGAGCCGAAATAATGACTATCCTGTTCCTCTTCGTGGCGCTGTTCGCGCTGATGTTCATCGGCGTGCCGGTGGCCATTTCTCTCGGCCTGGCCGGCTCGCTGACCATCCTGCTGTTCAGCCCGGACTCGGTTACCTCACTGGCGATCAAGCTGTTCGAGACCTCCGAGCACTACACGCTGCTGGCCATTCCGTTCTTCCTGCTGGCCGGCGCCTTCATGACCACCGGTGGCGTGGCGCGTCGCCTGATCGATTTCGCTAACGCCACTGTCGGTCACATCCGTGGTGGTCTGGCCATCGGTGCGGTAATGGCATGCATGCTGTTCGCCGCGCTCTCGGGTTCGTCGCCTGCGACCGTAGCGGCCGTGGGTTCCATCGCCATCGCCGGCATGGTCCGCTCTGGCTACCCGCAGGCGTTCGGCGCTGGCATCGTCTGTAACGCCGGTACGCTGGGCATCCTGATCCCGCCGTCGATCGTCATGGTGGTCTACGCCGCCGCGACCGAAACCTCGGTAGGCAAGCTGTTCATGGCTGGTGTGGTCCCGGGCATTCTGCTTGGCGTCGCACTGATGGCCGCGATCTACATCATCGCGGTGAAGAAGAACCTTCCGGCAATGCCGCGCGCGACCTTCCGCGAGTGGCTGTCGTCGGCACGCAAGGCGCTCTGGGGCCTGCTGCTGATGGTGATTATCCTCGGCGGCATTTACTCCGGTATGTTCACACCGACCGAAGCGGCTGCGGTGGCTGCGGTGTATTCCGCCTTCATCGCGCTGTTCGTCTACAAGGACATCACTATCCGCGATTGCCCGAAAGTGCTGCTGGAGTCGGGCAAGCTCACCATCATGCTGATGTTCATCATCGCCAATGCGATGCTGTTCGCCCACGTGCTGACCACCGAGCAGATCCCGCAACAGATCACCGCCATGGTGCTCGAGGCAGGTCTGCAGCCTTGGATGTTCCTGCTGGTGGTAAACATCGTGCTGCTGGTTGCCGGTGCCTTCATGGAGCCGTCTGCGATCATCCTGATCCTGGCGCCGATCCTGTTCCCGATCGCCGTGCAGCTGGGCATCGACCCGATCCACCTGGGCATCATCATGGTGGTGAACATGGAGATCGGTCTGATCACGCCGCCAGTGGGGCTGAACCTGTTCGTCGCCTCGGCCGTGACCGGCATGCCGGTGACTCAGGTAATCCGTGCAGTCATGCCATGGCTCGCGATGATGCTGGCTTTCTTGATCCTCATCACCTACGTGCCGTCCATCTCGCTCGGTCTGCCGAACTTGTTGGGAATGTAACCGCTCCAGACGCATCCAGCCCGGCCTTGTGCCGGGCTTTTTTGTGCGCGCTTCAGAGCGCCAACACGTCCGCCGGGCGACGACGGAACCAGCCGGTCAGCGACAGCCGGTCGGCCTGCGTGACCAGCACTTCATGCGGGAAACTCCCCGATAGAAAAACCACCAGATTGCCGGCCAGTGGTGGGATATCCAGGCTCGAACCATCGGCCAGGTACATGCGCAGCTCACCGCCATCGGCCGCTCGCCAATCCGGATTCAGATAGAGCACGGCGCTGACGCAACGGCTGTCGTCATCGCGGAAGCGGTCCAGATGCGTCTGATAGAAGGCGCCAGGCGGATATAGCGCGAAGTGGCACTCGAACTCTTCCAGGCCGAGAAACAGCTCGCGGTTGAGCGTCTGTCGCAACTCGTCCATCAGCGTCAGGTAGGCATCGCAGACTGCCGCCTGCCCTTCTTCCAGCCAGTGGATATGGTCGCCGCGAATGCCTTCGCGCACCGCCTGATCTTCACCGCGGCCAACCCCGGCCGGTGCCAGCGCACCTTCGGCGTATCGTCTGCGGCACTCATCGGCCAGCTGGCGGGTCACATCACTGGAAAGGAAAGCACTCTGCAACGACCAGCCGCGCGTGGCGAGGTCGTCGATGATGGTAGAGAACGGCAAGGACGTGACTCCAATGGGCTGATGGCGTTTCCCTACGGCCTTCGGCAGGCCGGAGTGAAACAGCGGATGAGTCTAGCAGCAGCGCTTTCGCTGCTCGACAAGCCCGGGTTGCGACGCCGAAAATAAACCGCCGCCACAAAGGAGCTTCCATGCGCGCCCTTATTGCTTGTGTATTGCTTGCCTTCAGTCTGAACGTTTGGGCCGATAGCTACGATGAACTTTACGAGGCGGCGGGCTGGACCGAACAACGCGCCAACTTTTCCGACGCGCTGACAGCCGCGCAGCAACGCTACAAGAACAGTCTGCCGCCGGCGGTTTACCAGGCGCTGGTGACCAACAGCAACCGGCGTTTCGCCGTCGACGCCATCGACCAGCGTGCCAAGCAGGCGCTACGGCAGAATCTGTCCGACCCGCAGCCAGCGCTGGATTTTTTCCAGTCACCGCTGGGCCGCAAGGTTGTTTCGGCGGAAACCCTGGCGGGTCGTCGCGAGCAGCTCACCCGCTATGAGAATGGCCTGCCGCGCATGGAGGCCGGCAGCAATCGGCAGCTGCTGATCCGCCATCTGGCCCAGGCCTTGCCGGCGGCCGAAGCGGGCGCCGAAGTCAGCCTGGCGTTGGCCGGTGTCGCAGCCGACAGCCTCAGCCAGATGATTCCCGGCCTGCTCGGCGGGGGGCAGGCACAGGGCTTGCTGGACAGCCAGCGCGAGCGCTTGCAGCAGCAGGTCGAGAGTGATCTGGACAATACCTTGCTGTACATCTATCGCGACCTCGAGGACGCCGAGCTCGAGCAATTCGTCGAATTCGCTCAGTCGCAAGCGGGCCAGGCTTACTATCAGGCCGCGCTCCAGGCGCTACGTGCCGGCCTGGCGGCTGATACCACCAGCGCCGACGTTCAGGCACAGGCGACTACTTCAACCGTTCACTGAGAAAGTCGAAATATTCGCGGCGCAGTGCTTCGCGCTCATTGACCAGATGATGACGCGCGCCAGGTAGACGCAAAATCTCAGGGGCGGTGAATTTACCTTCCAGAATTGGCAAGTTGTGCTGCCAATCGACGGTCATGTCCGCCTCGCCCTGGACGATGATCGGGCTATGGGGGCTCGGCGACGCACCCTCGATGCGCGGAATCCAGCGCGACAGCGCGCCGACCCAGGCGGTCGGCAAGATAGTCGGCTGCAGCGGATCGCTCGACTGAATGAACTTCAGAAATACCGGATCGCCCGAGTTTTCGCTAAAGCGCCGGGGGATCTGTTTGACGAAGCGGCGCACCACCTCGTAACTGAAGCGGGACCAACCCCAGGCACGCGGTCGCACCAGCGGTGCCAGCAGAATGCCGCGGCCCATGTGCTCCGGCTCGCCGAGCAGATAATCCAGCACGATCGCAGCCCCGGTGCTCTGCCCCAGCAAATGCCAGGGCTGCGGCAGCTCCAGCTCGGCGGCTTCATGCAGCAGGCCCTGCAGCACCGCCTGGTATTCGTTGAACTCGTTGATGCTGGCGCGCGGTCCGCTGGACAGCCCATGCCCCGGCAGGTCGCAGGCCAGTACCGCGAAGCCCATCCGCAGCCCCCAATCCACCACATGCCGGTAGAGTCCCATGTGGTCGTAATAGCCGTGCAGGATCAGCAGTGTCGCCACCGGCTGCTCGGGGCACCAGGCCTGTACGGCCACCTCGTAACCATGAACCGGAAAGCAGCCAAGGCGGCGCTGGACGTTGCGGTGATGAGGCAGATCCAGGCCGTAGTAGGTCTGGTAGAAATGGGCATCGGCGGTCAACTCGGCGCCGTGGCTGATAGGACGCAGCTGCGCGCGCAGCGCGTCGGGATCGATTCGCGAAGACATGTCGGGTTTTCTGGCTCGAATTAACGGCGATATTCAGCTCTGCGGCGCGACGTGGCAAGCTGGCGCCCCCACAGAAGAGCGCCGCCATGTCCGTACGCCACAAATATCTGATCGCAGCACTCATCGCCCTGCTCTGGGGCGGCGCCATGCTGGCGGCCTTCTGGTGGTTCGAAGCGCGCTATCTGCGCACCTTCGAAGGCGAGCGCGCCGAGCTGTTCTCTGGCGATGCGCTGCAGCTGCCAGCCGAGTTGCAGGGCCCCGGCCCGGTGCGCTTCGTGCATTTCTGGGATCCGGGTTGTCCGTGCAACGTCGGTAACCAGCAGCATCTGGAGGAACTGCTGAAGCGCTTTGCCGGCGCCGGAGCCGAGTTCTATGCGGTACAGAAACCGGGCAGCACCGGACGCCTGCCGCAGCAACTGGCGGCGCTGAAACCGCTCGATAATCTCGCGGGTGCCGGCCAGCTGCCTGCCAGCCCGGCGGTGGCCATCTGGGACACCCAAGGCCGGCTTGCCTACATCGGTCCCTACAGCGAAGGCGCCGTATGCAGCTCGGACAACAGCTTCGTCGAACCCATTCTCGAGGCCGTGCTGGCTGGCCGCGAAGTGCGCGCGACGCACTCCCTGGCGGTGGCCTGCTTCTGTGATTGGGAAAGACATAACCGCTGAATGAGTAAGGATAAGCCGTCTATTCGTGGACATTTGCAGGGAACTGGATAAAACTGATGGCCATTGGACATAACAACACGGACCGCTACTATGGCCAACAAATTCCATCTGCAAGCCGACCGCATCATGCTCGGCGTACTCTGGACGATGGCGGTCTATGCCATTGGCCTGTCCTTCTGGAAGGATACGCTCGCCCTCTCCCTGATCGTAGCCGGTGGCACGGCCCTCACCATGAGCGTGCTCCGAACGCTGATCGGCGGCACTCGCGCTTATCGTTGCCTGATCGGCGCCGGTTTCATGGTGCTTTCCGCGCTGCACATCCAGCAGAGTCACGGCATGATCGAAATGCACTTCGGCATTTTCGTTCTGCTGGCGATCCTGGTGTATTACCGCGACTGGCTGCCGATTGTGGTTGCAGCCTTGGCGATTGCCCTGCATCACGTCGGCTTTTTCCTGTTACAGCAGAGCGGCGAAACCATACGTCTGGTTCACGCGGATGCCGGCTGGCCGGTGGTTCTGGTGCATGCAGGTTATGTGGTGGTCGAAAGCATGATTCTGGTGGTGCTGGCCCGTCATGGCGCTCGTGACGCGGCAATCGGCGAGCACCTGCAGCAGACCTCGGCACACCTGCTGCGCGAAGGTCGCCCGATCGACCTCAGTTACCGCAGCGAGGCAACCGATGATTCGGCGCAGCGTTTCAATCAGCTTCTCGGCGAACTTGACGGGCTGGTCAGCCGCGTCGTCGATGCGGGCACTGAGTTGCACGACACCAGCGGCCATCTGGCGCAAACCACCCGCCGCCTGAACCTGGGCGCCGAAGCCTTGCGGGACAGTACCGACCAGATAGGCCATACCGTCGGGCAGCTCAGTGCTGCGGTAACGCAGGTGTCCGAGGAGACCGAACGGGCTGCGCAAAGCGCGCGGAAGGCCGACAGCGACGTTGCGGCCGGCATTACCGCAGTCGGCTCCGCACAGGCCGGGATCGGTGAGCTGGCCACTGAAATCGGCCTCTGCAGCGACGCCGTACACGCTCTGGCGGCGGATACACAGCAAATCAGCCGGGTGCTCGATGTCATCCATGCCGTCGCGGCGCAGACCAATTTACTGGCGCTCAACGCCGCCATCGAAGCCGCCCGGGCCGGCGCCCATGGCTGTGGTTTCGCCGTCGTCGCCGATGAGGTACGCCAGCTTGCCCATCGCACCCAGCAGGCCACGGAAGAAATCCAGAGCATGACCGGCCAGCTGCGGGAGCGTTCGGCCAACGCGGTTCGGGCCATGACCCAAAGCAAGGAAGGCGTCGAGCGCTGTGTCGGCCACACCGAGCAGATTGCCCAGCTGTTGCGAGAGATCGATCGATCCATGGAAGCCGTGCAGGACATCGGCGTTTCAACCCGCGAGCAACTAGCCAGCGCAAACGAACTGAGCCGGCTCGTCGAGCAGATTCGTGGCATTGCCGCGCAATCCACCGGCGATGCGGCCGGAGTGTCGGCGGACAGTCAACGCCTGGAGCGGCTGGCCGCGCATCTGCTCGGCCTTTGCCGGCAATTCGAGGTAAGCGGCACGAATCAGACCGAGCTTCCGGCGGTGCCCATCGCCGTCGAGCATCCCGCCTCGATGCCGAGAAACACCGTGCTACGAGCCGATGACGCTTTTGAACCCGGTGATACTCGCTGGCCGGTCACGGCCGCAATGGGTCAGGCGCCGGCATTGCGCTGAGCGCACCCCACCTGAACCAGCCCGGCGCGCCAGGCTATCGTCCGAGCGCGCCGGATATCCTCTGCGTCAGCTATGCGCCGATGGCGGCGCCGCCACCGTGTTGGTGGCCGCCGGACGCCAGTTTTGTGTACTGGTTTCATCCATGGCCTGACGCATGGAGCGAACGCGGCGCTTCTCGGTACGACGGCTGACGTACCAGGCGATGAAGGTCGCGAACGACACCACCAACAGGATCAGACTGGCTACCGCGTTGATTTCCGGCTTCACGCCCAGACGCACGGCGGAGAAGATTTCCATCGGCAGCGTGGTCGAGCCGGGTCCGGAGACGAAGCTGGCGAGCACCAGGTCGTCCAGCGACAGGGCGAACGAGAGCATGCCGCCAGCCGCCAGCGATGGCGCGATCATCGGCATGGTGATCAGGAAAAACACCTTCCAGGGCCGCGCGCCGAGATCCATCGCCGCTTCCTCGATGGACTGGTCGAGCTCACGCAGACGCGCCATCACCACCACCGCGACATACGCCGAGCAGAACGTGGTGTGCGCAATCCAGATTGTCACGATGCCCCGTTGCGCCGGCCAGCCCACCAGCTGCGCCATGGCGACGAACAGCAGCAATAGCGACAGGCCGGTGATCACTTCAGGCATCACCAGCGGCGCCGTTACCAAGCCGCCGAACAGCGTACGGCCGCGGAACACCGGGATGCGCGTCAGCACGAAGGCCGCCATAGTGCCGAGCGCCACCGCGGCGATGGCGGTGTACAGCGCGATCTCCAGCGAGCGCATCACCGCACCCATCAGCTGGCTGTTGTCCAGCAGACCGACGTACCACTTCACCGACCAGCCGCCCCACACCGTCACCAGGCGCGAGTCGTTGAACGAATAGATGACCAGGATGACCATCGGCAGGTAGATGAACAGCAGTCCGAGCACCAGGATCAGGTTGGAAAAGCTCCAGCGTTTCATAGCTTGCCCTCCAGTTCCTTGGCTTGATTTCTGTTGAACAGAATGATCGGCACCAGCAGGATCGCCAGCATCACCACCGCCAGAGCGGAAGCCACCGGCCAGTCGCGGTTGTTGAAGAATTCCTGCCAGAGCACCTTACCGATCATCAGCGTCTCGGGACCGCCGAGCAGTTCGGGAATAACGAACTCACCCACCACCGGAATGAACACCAGCATGCAGCCGGCAATGATGCCGTTCTTCGACAGCGGCACGGTGATCTTCCAGAAGCTGGTGAGGTTGCGAGCGCCGAGGTCCGAGGCGGCCTCGAGCAGGCTGAGGTCATGCTTCACCAGATTGGCGTAGAGCGGCAGGATCATGAACGGCAGGTAGGAATAAACCACGCCGATATAGACGGCGACATCGGTATTGAGGATGCGCAAGGGTTCGTCGATCAGCCCCAGCCCCATCAGCAGGCCATTGAGGATACCGTTGCTGCTGAGAATGCCCATCCAGGCGTAGACGCGGATCAGGATAGCCGTCCAGGTCGGCATCATGATCAGCAGCAGCAGCACGGTTTGCAGATCCTTGCGCGCCCGAGCAATGGCATAGGCCATGGGATAGCCGATTAGCAGGCACAGCAGGGTGCTGAAAAAAGCGATTTTCAGCGAGCCGGCGTAAGCGGCCCAGTAGAGACTGTCTTCACTGAGGAAGATGTAGTTGCCGAGGTTGATCACTATCTGCAGCTGCTGCTCGGCGTAGGCGAAAACCTCCGTGTAAGGCGGAATTGCAACGTCCGCCTCGGAGAAGCTGATCTTCAGCACAATGGCGAACGGCAACAAGAAAAACAGGAACAGCCACAGGAAGGGTACGCCGATGACCAGTCGGCGGCCGGTATTCAAGCGTGAGCGGCTCATGCCTGTAGCACCACGCCGCTGTCATCCCACCAGTACACGTAAATATCCTCTTCCCAGGACGGCCACTTCACGTGGCGCTCGGAGTTGGCGAGGAACGCCTGAACCAGATGCCCCGACGGCAGCTTGATGTAGTACACCGAGTGCCCGCCGAGATAGGCAATGTCATGCACGATCCCTTTCGCCCAGTTGTAGCCGGGCCGTTGCAGTTCCGGTAGCTCGGTGCCGATCAGCATTTTTTCGGGGCGCAGCGCGTAGGTAATCTGTTTGTCCTGAGCCCGGGTGCTGATGCCGTGACCCACGTAAATCGGGTTTTCGAGCCCGGGGCAGGCAATGACGGCATGGTCCTCGACGTCTTCGATCAGCTCACCGTCGAACAGGTTGACGTTGCCGATGAACTCGCAGACCAGCCGGCTCGCCGGTGTCTCGTAAATATCCATCGGACTGCCGACCTGAGCGATCCAGCCCAGATGCATGATGGCGATGCGCTCGGCCATGGTCATGGCCTCTTCCTGGTCATGGGTCACCATCACGCAGGTCACACCGACGCGCTCGATGATCTGCACCAGTTCCAGCTGCATCCGCGAGCGCAGCTTCTTGTCCAGCGCGCCCATGGGCTCGTCGAGCAGCAGCAGCTTGGGGCGTTTGGCCAGCGAACGCGCCAGCGCCACCCGCTGACGCTGGCCGCCGGACAGCTGGTGCGGCTTGCGCTTGGCATACTGGGTCATCTGCACCAGTGCGAGCATCTCGTTGACGCGCTCCTCGACCTCGGCCTTGGCCAGACCATCCTGCTTGAGGCCGAAGGCGATGTTCTGCGCCACCGTCATGTGCGGAAACAGCGCGTAGGACTGGAACATCATATTGATGGGCCGCTCATAGGGCGGCATATCGGTGATGTCCTGACCGTCGAGGAAGATCCGCCCTTCGGTAGGCCGCTCGAAGCCCGCCAGCATGCGCAGCAAGGTCGATTTTCCCGAGCCCGAACCACCGAGCAGCGCGAAGATTTCGCCCTGGTGAATGCTCAACGAGACATCATCGACCGCCACCGTTTCGTCGAATTTCTTGGTGACGCGGTCGATCTTCAGCAGCACCTGCTTGTTCTGGCTCTCTCCGGTGAGGGCCTTTTTGTAGGCGCTGGAGGCAACGGCCATGCGCGAACTCCCGATTGAAAGAAAAGGGCCCGGACAGCGCCGGGTGGTATCGATTCGAGTGAGCGCGGCAATACCGAGCCGCCGCGCCCGTGGCCATTACCGACCTGTTACTGGCCGGACTTCACCTTGGTCCAGCTACGCGTTTTCAGACGCAGTATCTTCTGTGGCAGTTCGGCGGAGACATACAGCCGGTCCAGCACTTCTTGAGACGGATAGACCGAGGGATCGTTGCGCACTTCCTGATCCATCAACTCGCCCGCGTTCACGTTGGGGTTGGCATAACCCACATAATCGCTGACCTGCGCGATGACCTCCGGTTTCAACAAGTAGTTGATGAATGCGTGGGCTTCGTCGACGTTTTGCGCATCGGCAGGAATAGCCAGCATGTCGAACCAGAGGTTGCCGCCTTCCTTGGGAATCGAATAGGCGATGTCGACGCCCTTGCCCGCCTCGTCGGCGCGGGCCGCGGCCTGGAAGACATCACCGGAGAAGCCGGCGGCGATGCAGATATTGCCATTGGCCAGGTCGGAAATGTACTTGGAGGAGTGGAAATACCGCACGTACGGGCGCACTTCCAGCAGCTTGGCTTCGGCCTTGGCGTAGTCATCCGGATCCTCGCTGTTGGGGTCCAGCCCGAGATAGTTGAGCATCGCCGGAATCATCTCGTCGGCCGAATCGAGGAAGGCAATGCCACAACCGGCCAGTTTCTTGGCGTTTTCCGGCTCGAACAATACGGCCCATGAATCCACCTTCTCGATCCCCAGCGCGGCGGTGACCTTCTCGACGTTGTAGCCAATGCCATTGGTGCCCCAGAGATAAGGCGCCGCGTAGACGTTGCCGGGATCGTTCTTCTGCAATTGCTTGAGCAGGCCCGGGTCGAGGTTTTCCCAGTTCGGCAGTTTGCTCTTGTCCAGTTCGCGGAACGCGCCGGCGCGAATCTGCTTGCCTAGGAAATGGTTGGAAGGCACTACCACGTCATAGCCGGTGCGGCCGGCGAGTAGTTTGCCCTCGAGGGTTTCGTTGGAATCGAAGACATCGTAGACGGGCTTGATGCCGGTCTCCTTCTCGAACGCTTCCAGCGTCGTCTCACCGATGTAATCCGACCAGTTGTAGATGTGGACGGTGGCGGCCTGCGCAGAGGCGGCGCCGCCAACGGCAGCGGCGATGATGAGCGACTTCAGTGTCGAGTGCATGGGATTGTCCTCTTGTTACAGACCGCGCCTGCCACAGCGGGCGAAAGGCGGGCTGTTTATTGGAAAAACCTCTAAAAATCAACTGGCAGAACGCAACTGGCGTGCGTGACTGCCTCAGGATAAGAACAACGCATGAGGCGTGCCGGGCAGAAAACTGCGGTTGTGTGCATGACATCCCCCAATAAAGCACCGGCACAGCACCCAGGCCGCTCGCGCGATCCAGCCTGAGCACCCCAACATCAACGACCCATCAACGGCCGGATTTGATCTTGGTCCAGCTGCGGGTCATGGTCCGCTGGGTCTTCGGGTCCAGGTCGGGGAAGGTGTAGAGCTTCTGCAGCACCGCCTGGCTCGGATAGATGCCCGGATCGGTACGGATCGCCTCATCCACCAATGGAGTCGCCGCTGCGTTGCCGTTGGGGAACTGGACGTAGTCGGTGATCGACGCCATCACCTCCGGCTTCATCAGGTAGTTGAGGAATACATGCGCGCTTTCGACATTCTTCGCATCGGCCGGAATGGCCAGCATGTCGAAGAAGGTACCCGCGCCTTCCTTGGGAATGTTGTAGCTGACCTTGACCTTGTTGCCAGCTTCCTCGGCACGCGCCTTGGCCTGGTAGATGTCACCGGAATAGCCGATGGCGACGCAGACGTTGCCGTTGGCGAGATCGGAAATGTATTTGGAGGAATGGAAATAGGCCACGTTCGGGCGGATCTGCATGAACAGTTCCTCGGCCTTTTTCAACTCATCAGCCTTGCTGCTGTCCGGCGCGTGGCCGAGATAGTGCAGCGCCGCCGGGAGGATTTCGGTCGGCGAATCGAGGAAGGAGACGCCGCAGGCTTTCAGCTTTTCCATGTTCTCGGGCTTGAAGACCAGATCCCAGGAATCCACCGGGGCGTCTTCGCCAAGCACGGCCTTGACCTTCTCGGCGTTATAGCCGATGCCGATGGTGCCCCACATGTACGGGACCGAATAGAGGTTGCCCGGATCGCTAGGCTGCAGGGCCTTGAGCAGGTCCTTGTCGAGGTTGTCCCAGTTCGGCAGCTTGGACTTGTCGAGCTTCTGGAACACGCCAGCCTTGATCTGCTTGGCCAGGAAGGGGTTGGAAGGCACCACTACGTCATAGCCGGAGCTGCCAGCCAGCAGCTTGGCTTCCAGCACCTCGTTGCTGTCGAAAACGTCGTAAACGACCTTGATGCCGGTTTCCTTGGTGAAGTTCTCCAGCGTGTCTTCGGCGATGTAGTCGGACCAGTTGAAAACGTGCAGTACCTTGTCTTCGGCCTGCGCAGCGCCAGCGACGGCACCAGCCAGCGTCATCGCGAGTAGGGTCTTGGCAAAGGGTTTCATCCGTGCAGCTCCTGTTGTTGTCATGTATCGGCTAAGGACAGGTCACGCTGAGGCCACCCTCATTGCACCTGGACAGCTAATGGCTGTGCCGGCATCGACACACCCCTCGGTAAGTCAGGCCTGAGCACGCGCGCAGTCTGGCAAGGTCGAGGGCTGTTTTTCAACAGCCCGAACGTTAGTTCACAGCGCTCAGACAAGACCGTCGCCCGCGCGCCCAAGAGTCAGCCCAACGCGTCTTTGGCGGTTGCGTCCAGGCACTGCCGAACTTTGCCGATCAGCTCGTCGATCTGCTCTTCGTTTATCACCAGCGGCGGCGAAATGATCATGGTGTCGCCTACCGCGCGCATCACCAGACCGTTGCGGAAGCAATGCTCGCGACAGAGCATGCCCACGCCCGGATCGGCGAAACGCTCGCGGGTTTTCTTGTTCTTCACCAGCTCCAGCGCACCGAGCATGCCGACGCCACGCGCCTCGCCGACCAGCGGGTGCTCGACCAGCTCACGCCAGCGAGACTGCAAATAGGGTGCCGTCTTCGCCTGGACCCGTTCGACGATTTTCTCTTCGCGCATGATGCGGATGTTTTCCAGCGCCACGGCGGCGGCCACCGGGTGCCCCGAGTAGGTGAAGCCGTGGTAGAACTCGCCGCCCTCGTTGAGCGTGTGCACCACTTCGTCGCGCACGACTACGCCGCCCATGGGCAGGTAACCGGAGGTTAGGCCCTTGGCGATGGGCATCAGGTCCGGCGCATTGCCGTAATGATCGCTGCCGAACCATTCGCCAGTGCGGCCGAAGCCGCAAATGACTTCATCGGCGATGAGCAGGACGTCGTAGCGGTCGAGGATTTCGCGGATCTTCGGCCAGTAGCTGTCCGGCGGGATGATCACACCGCCAGCGCCCTGGATCGGCTCGGCGATGAAGGCGGCGACCTTGTCTTCGCCCACTTCACGGATTTTGTCCTCAAGCTGCTGCGCGACACGCACACCGAACTCTTCCGGATCGAGATCACCGCCCTCACCGAACCAGTACGGCTGGTCGATGTGTTCGATACCTGGGATCGGACCGTCGCTCTGCTCGTGCATGGCCTTCATGCCACCGAGGCTGGCGCCAGCGATGGTCGAGCCGTGATAGCCGTTCCAGCGCCCGATCACGACCTTCTTCTGCGGCTGCCCCTTGATCGCCCAGTAATGGCGCACCATGCGCAGCACGGTGTCGTTGGCCTCGGAGCCCGAGCCGGTGAAGAACACGTGATTCATGCCCTCGGGAGCGATCTCGGCGATCGCCTTGGCCAAGGCTAAGGCCGGCGGGTGAGCGGTCTGGAAGAACAGGTTGTAGTACGGCAGCTCGCGCATCTGCCGGGTCGCGGCCTCGACCAGTTCCTCACGGCCATAACCCAGGTTGACGCACCAGAGCCCGGCCATGGCATCGAGGATCTTGTGGCCTTCGCTATCCCAGAGATAAACCCCCTCGCCACGGGTAATGATGCGCGTGCCCTTGGCGTTGAGCGCCTTGAAGTCGGTGAACGGCGGCAGATGGTGGTCGCGGCTCAGGGCTTGCCACTGCAGGGTTTGCGAATCGCTCATCGGGCACCTCGTTTCAAATGGTTTTATGGTGCTTGCCGTTGCAAAACACCCCTCACCCCCACCCTCTTCCCACAAGGGGAGAGGGTGCTGCTATGGCGTGGCTTCCAGCTTCTTTAAACCGACAACATCAAAAATTCCCGCTCCCACGAGCTGATCACCCGGTGATAGTTCTCCTGCTCGGCGCGCTTGACCGCGACGTAGCCGGTGATGAATTTCGGGCTCAGGTATTTAACCAGCTCGCGGCAGTTCTCCATGCGTTCCAGCGCGGCTTCCAGGGTCAGCGGCAGGCGCAGGTTGCGGCGCTCGTAGCCGCGGCCCTTGACTGGCGGACTCGGGTTCAGCCCTTCGACCATGCCGATGTAGCCGCACAACAGGCTGGCGGCAATGGCCAGATACGGATTGGCATCGGCTCCCGGCAGACGATTCTCGACGCGGCGGTTCTGCGGGTCGGAATCCGGCACACGCAGGCCTACTGTGCGGTTTTCCTCGCCCCATTCGACGTTCACCGGCGCCGAGGTATCGGGCAGGAACCGGCGGAACGAATTGACGTTGGGCGCGAACATCGGCAGCAGCTCGGGAATGTATTTCTGTAGGCCGCCGACGTGGTGCAGGAACAGCTGGCTCATGGAGCCATCGGCGTTGGAAAACACGTTACGCCCGGTTTCGATGTCCACCACACTCTGATGCAGGTGCATGGCGCTGCCCGGCTCGCCGGTCATCGGCTTGGCCATGAAGGTGGCAGCGACGTTGTGCTTGAGCGCCGCCTCGCGCATGGTGCGCTTGAACACCAGTATCTGGTCGGCCAGGTGCAGCGCCTCGCCGTGACGGAAGTTGATTTCCATCTGCGCGGTGCCTTCCTCGTGGATCAGCGTGTCCAGGTCCAGCCCCTGGGCCTCGCACCAGTCGTACATATCTTCGAACAGCGGATCGAATTCGTTGGCCGCGTCGATGGAGAACGATTGGCGGCCGGTCTCCTGACGCCCAGAACGGCCGATGGGTGGCTGGAACGGAAGGTCCGGGTCTTCGCAACGCTTGGTCAGGTAGAACTCCATCTCCGGCGCAACGATGGGCTGCCAGCCACGATCGGCGTACATCTTTAGCACGCGCTTGAGAATGTTGCGCGGCGAGATCTCGATGGGGTTGCCCATCTTGTCGTACGTATCATGGATCACCTGCGCGGTCGGCTCGATAGCCCAGGGCACCAGGAACACCGCGTCGGGATCGGGGCGGCAGAACATGTCGATGTCCGCCGGATCGAGCAGCTCGTAGTAAATGTCGTCTTCGACGTAGTCGCCAGTGACGGTCTGCAACAGCACGCTTTCGGGCAGGCGCATGCCGCGCTCGTCGAGGAACTTGTTGGTCGGTGAAATCTTGCCGCGGGCGATGCCGGTCAGGTCGCTGATCAGGCATTCCACTTCTGTAATCTTGCGTTCTTTGAGCCAGCCGGTGAGCTGGTCGAGCGTGCTAGTCATGATGACCTCAGAGTTGATGAAACGAGCGCCGGACCGGCCTGCGCTCAGCGCCGTCCCGCGCGTTCCTGGCAAGCGCGGGCAAAGCCCTGGAACAACGCCAGGTAATAAGGGTGCTCATGCACCTTCCATTCAGGATGCCATTGGACACCGAGCGCGAAGGTCTGCGCCGCCTCGACGGAAAACGCCTCGATCAGCCCATCCGGCGCCAATGCCTCGATGCGCAGCCCCTCGCCAAGGCGCTCGACACCCTGGCCGTGCACCGAATTGACTTCCAGATGCAGCGGCAACCCGAGACGCTCCAGCAAGCCACCGGGTTGCACGTGCAGTGGATGACTGAGCCCGTACTGGATGTCGATCGGGTCTTCGGCGCGCTCGCGATGATCGGCATAGGGGCCGGCCTCGTGCACCTTCTGATGCAGACTGCCGCCGAACGCCACGTTCATTTCCTGAAAACCGCGACAGACGCCGAACACCGGAATGCCGGCATCTACCGCAGCGCGGATCAGGGGCAGGGTCAGCTGGTCACGGGGAGGATCGTGTGGCGTGCCTTCGGCACTGGCCGACCCGCCATAATGATGAGGCTCGACATTCGATGGCGAGCCGGTGAAGAGCAGGCCGTCTACGCTATCGAGTAGAGCTGTCGGATCGATGAGGTCACCCAGCGCCGGGATGACCAGAGGCAAGCCGGCGACCGCTGCGGCACGCAGGTATTTGTCACCGGCAATATGGAAGCTGTGGTGGCCGATCTGCCTGGTACAGGCGGAAACGCCGATCAATGGCACGCGAGGCATGTGATACTCGTCTTTCAGAAGGGTGCTCATCGGAGAGTAGTCTTGTTCATTTTTATAGACAATAGCCGACCCGGCGTCCTTCCGAAAGCAAACGCAGCGCCGTGAAAATTTTTCCGGCAGTGCCCCAAAATCGCCCTTAAAGGGCATTCATGGGGCGTTTTGAGGCGCTATTGACAGCGACTTGGCTTTCCGATTGACTCCAAGACATGTTGTTTGATGATTGAAATTTTTAACAATTAAGGTGTTTTCATCATGCTTCCGCCGCCGCGTGCCGTTCAGCTCAATGAAGCGAACGCGTTTCTGAAAGAACACCCGGAGGTCCAGTACGTCGACCTGCTAATCGCAGACATGAACGGTGTCGTGCGAGGCAAGCGCATCGAACGCGCCAGCCTGCATAAGGTGTATGAAAAAGGCATCAACCTCCCCGCCTCGCTATTCGCGCTCGACATCAATGGCATCACCGTGGAAAGCACCGGGCTCGGGATGGACATCGGCGACTCGGACCGGACCTGCTTCCCCATTCCCAACACCCTGAGCAACGAGCCCTGGCAGAAGCGCCCCACCGCGCAGCTGCTGATGACCATGCACGAGCGCGACGGCTCGCCTTTTTTCGCCGACCCACGCGAAGTGCTGCGCCAGGTCGTCAGCAAGTTCGACGAGCTGGGCCTGACCATTTGTGCGGCCTTCGAGCTGGAGTTCTATCTGATCGATCAGGAGAACGTGAATGGCCGTCCGCAGCCGCCGCGCTCGCCGATTTCCGGCAAGCGCCCGCAGTCGACCCAGGTCTACCTGATCGACGATCTGGACGAATACGTCGACTGCCTGCAGGACATTCTCGAGGGTGCGAAGGAACAGGGCATTCCTGCCGACGCTATCGTTAAGGAAAGCGCTCCGGCGCAGTTCGAAGTCAACCTCCATCACGTCGCCGACCCGATCAAGGCCTGCGATTACGCCGTGCTGCTCAAGCGGCTGATCAAGAACATCGCCTATGACCATGAGATGGACACCACCTTCATGGCTAAGCCCTACCCGGGCCAGGCTGGGAACGGACTGCACGTGCACATCTCGTTGCTCGACAAGAATGGCAACAATATCTTCGCCACCGACAATCCGCTGGAGAGCGAAACCCTGCGTCATGCCATCGGCGGTATCCAGCAGACCATGGCGGCGTCGATGGCCTTCCTCTGCCCCAACGTCAACTCCTACCGCCGCTTTGGCGCTCAGTTCTACGTACCGAATGCGCCGTGCTGGGGCCTGGACAACCGCACCGTAGCGCTACGCGTGCCGACCGACAGCGCGGATTCAGTACGCATCGAGCATCGCGTCGCCGGGGCGGATGCCAACCCTTACCTACTGTTGGCCAGCGTTCTCGCCGGCGTTCATCACGGCCTGACCAACAAGATCGCACCCGACCAGCCGATCGAAGGCAACTCCTACGAGCAGGTCGAACCGAGCCTGCCCTCCAACCTGCGCGACGCCCTGCGCGAGCTGGATGACAACGAAATCATGGCCCGCTACATCAGCCCGGAGTACATCGACATCTTCGTGGCCTGCAAAGAAAGCGAACTGGCCGAATTCGAGCATTCGATCTCCGATCTCGAATACAACTGGTACCTGCATACGGTCTAAAAGCTGGAAGCCGATCAAAGCGCTGGCGGGCAGAGAAGTAATCGTAGGGTGGGCCGGGCGGCGCTCCGCTTCAGCCCACCAAGTCGGCCCCACCGAGGTGTCGGCGGTGGGCTGAAGCCCACCCTACGGCGGTCCGGCCCACCTACAGCCTCACTGAAGCGTTAGCGCCACGGTTTTCGTTCTGCCTCCAGCGCCTTTATCGTCTTTTCCAAACTTCACGCCTAAAATCCACTCCATTTCTAAACGCCCCAATTCCGCGAGGCCGCCATGTCCCGTACCGTTACCGTTGCCGCCACCCAAATGGCCTGTTCCTGGGATCGCCAGGCGAACATCACCAACGCCGAGAAGCTGGTTCGTGAAGCCGCCGCCAAGGGCGCGCAGGTGATCCTGATCCAGGAGCTGTTCGAAACCCCTTACTTCTGCCAGAAACCCAATCCCGAATATCTGCAGCTGGCTACCAGCGTGGAAGAAAACCCGGCGATCCAGCATTTCCAGAAGATCGCCGCCGAGCTGCAGGTGGTGCTGCCGATCAGCTTTTTCGAAGTCGCCGGCCGCGCACGCTTCAACTCCATCGCCATCATCGACGCCGATGGCAAGGTGCTGGGCGTCTACCGCAAGAGCCACATCCCCGACGGTCCTGGCTATCACGAGAAGTACTACTTCAACCCCGGCGACACTGGTTTCAAGGTCTGGAACACCCGCTACGCCAAGATCGGCGTGGCCATTTGCTGGGATCAGTGGTTCCCCGAAACCGCGCGCAGCATGGCACTGATGGGCGCCGAGCTGCTGTTCTACCCCACCGCCATCGGCAGCGAGCCGCATGACCCGAACATCACCTCGCGCGACCATTGGCAGCGCGTCCAGCAGGGCCACGCCGGCGCCAACCTGATGCCGCTGATCGCCAGCAACCGCGTCGGCACCGAAGAGCAGGACGGCTACGACATCACCTTCTACGGCTCCTCGTTCATTGCCGACCAGTTCGGTGCCAAGGTCGAGGAAATGGACAAGACCACCGAAGGCGTGCTGGTGCACGAGTTCGACCTGGACCAGCTGGAGCACATCCGCAGCGCCTGGGGCGTATTCCGCGACCGTCGGCCAAACCTATACAGCCCGATCAAGACCCTGGACGGCTCGCTGGAGTCCTGACCGAACAATTGACCCATCGTAGGAACGAGTTTGCTCGCGAACGCGCCTGCAAGGCCGCATTCGCAAGCAGGCCCGCTCCTACAGGCCGCGCTCTCTACGGAAAAGATCGATGACAACCCTGACCACCACGCCTCGCGCCGACGACTTCCATATGCCCGCCGAATGGGCGCCGCACAACCAGACCTGGATGGTCTGGCCGCAGCGTCCGGATAACTGGCGCGACCAGGGCACGCCGGCGCAGGCGGCTTTCACCGCTGTGGCAAAGGCCATAGCACGCTTCGAGCCGGTCACCGTCTGCGCCACCGCCGAGCAATACATGGCCGCACGAGAGCAACTCGATGACCCGCGCATTCGGCTGGTGGAAATCAGCAGCGATGACGCCTGGGTCCGCGATACGGGGCCGACCTTTTTGGTCAACGGCAAGGGCGGACTGCGTGGCGTCGACTGGACGTTCAACGCCTGGGGCGGCCTCGAGGGCGGGCTGTACGACAACTGGCAGCGCGACGACGAAGTGGCGCGTAAGATTCTCGAAATCGAGCGCTGCGACCGCTACCGCACCGAGGGTTTCGTACTGGAAGGCGGTTCGATTCACGTCGACGGCGAAGGTACCCTGATCACCACCGAGGAGTGCCTGCTCAACCGCAATCGCAACCCGCACCTGTCCCGTGAGCAAATCGAAGCGGTCCTGGCCGATTACCTGGCGATCGACAAGGTCATCTGGCTGCCGCACGGGTTGTACAACGACGAAACCGACGGTCACGTGGACAATTTCTGCTGCTTCGTTCGCCCAGGTGAAGTACTGCTGGCCTGGACCGATGATCGCGACGACCCCAACTACGAGCGCTGCCAGGCAGCCATGCGCGTGCTGGAGCAGGCTCATGATGCCTGGGACCGCAAGCTCGTGGTGCACAAGATGCCGATCCCTGGCCCGCTGCATGCCACCGAGCAGGAATGCGCCGGTGTGGTGCCGCTGATCGGCAGTCAGCCGCGCGATCCGTCGATTCGCCTGGCTGGCAGCTACGTCAACTTCCTGATCGTCAATGGCGGCATCATCGCCCCGTCTTTCGACGACCCGATGGACGCCGAAGCAGAAGCCATCCTCAGCCGGATCTTCCCCAATCATCAGGTGGTGATGGTGCCGGGCCGCGAGATCCTGCTCGGCGGCGGCAACATCCACTGCATTACCCAGCAGCAACCGGCGGCATCGAGCCAAACGCCGGTGTAACGCACCCGAGCTGTCCGTGCCGCCGACACGGGCAGCGCCTGAAGGAGCTTGCAGGCCGTGCAATACAAAGCCTTTCTGCTGTGCCTGCTGCTAGCGCCAACTGTGCAGGCTATCGAAGCCTATTCCTGCCGCAATGGCTTCTTTCCGGCGTTCGCCGGTCAGGTACAACCTGCAGAGGTGGTTGCCGGTACTGACTCACGAGTGCATTTCAGGGATGACGCCCTTGGCTGCCCCGCAGATGAATCCTGCATACGCAAGGCCTATCTCGTGGACGGCGACAAACTCTTGGTCGGCAAACATTCCGATGGCTGGGCCTGCGTATGGTACTTCGGCGAAAAACGCGTAGGCTGGCTGCCAGCACGTAATCTTGAAATCGACACTGCTTCGACGCCTCCCGCAGCGCAGGACTGGATCGGCCGCTGGCTGCCCACCGCCGGCGGCAACAGCATTGTCATTTCTCGAGCCTCGGCCAGCGGGTCGCTTGCGCTCGTAGGCGAGGCGATCTGGCAGGGCGGCGTGAATAGTTATGGCGAGCCGGTTGTCCACGTCGGCGCCTTCGAAGGTCAAGCACAACCCTCCGGTGATCTGCTGAGAATCGCCGAGGGTGCGGAAGAATATGCCTGCCGCGTCACCCTGCAGTACGTCGCAGCGAACCTCGTAGTGACCGACAACAGCCGCTGCGGCGGCCTCAACGTTCGCTTCGATGACGTCTACCGCAAAGCGCCCTGACGCGCTTTTCGCCGTCTGCCATCGCTAGCTTGAAAGCCAAACGATCTGGTCTAGAGTTGAGGTCTTCTTGGCATGTGGCGCAAGTCATGTTGGGCATCACCAACGACCAGACCATACGGGCCGCGATCGCTCTGCACGAAGTCCAATGAACACGGAGTGCCGCTCAGCCGGACAAATGATGTGATGGGCAACCCAACGCCCCCGAGGTCAACCCTGGCCGAACCGCAGATTTTCGAGCAGCAAAACAACAATCAGGAACGAGCATGTCCTTACCAACCGAGTTGCGATACCTGTCCCTCATCAGCGCCGCCATGCTGATCAGTCTTCCGAGCCTGGCTCAGCAGCCGACTAATCCAATGATGGCGAACATGAACGCACAGCTGGCGAAACTGGGCGGCACGATGCAGGTCACGGCAGAGGTCTGTGGCGGCTATACGGACGAACAACTGGTCGAGCATAAACAGCAGCAGAAAGATCACCTGGCGCGCAACGGCATGGATGCCGCCAGCTTCGACAGGGACTTCGATGCCGGTGTCAAACAGGGCAAAGCGAAATGGGGCAG
The DNA here is from genome assembly GCF_037967085.1 of Pseudomonas sp. CBC3. Lineage (NCBI taxonomy): Bacteria > Pseudomonadati > Pseudomonadota > Gammaproteobacteria > Pseudomonadales > Pseudomonadaceae > Pseudomonas > Pseudomonas sp. CBC3. The sequence continues at coordinate 1,068,223 of NZ_JBANEO010000001.1, read as the reverse complement.
CATCCCGGCATCCGAACGGCAGGCCAAGTGTGACGAATTCAAACAGCAGATGGAGGAACTGGCGCAGCAATTCACCCGTTGATGGCTGATAGGTGACCGGTCCGATGGCGGCGACCGCGCCATCGACTCAGGCCATGATCACCTGGTTCTTGCCCAGACGTTTGGCGGTGTACATGGCCGCATCGGCACGAGCGAACAGCGCACCGAGATCTGGATCGCCGGCTCTGAGGCAGGTCACGCCGAGGCTGATGGTGACTCCGAAGCGCTGGCCGTCGGTGGTAGTGAACACCAGCCGCTGCACCTCCCGCTGCAGACGCTCGGCGATCTGCTCGGCGAGGTCCGGCTTGCAGCCCGGCAGCAGTAAGGCGAACTCTTCGCCGCCAATGCGACCGAATAGATCACCGCGCCGCAGCACGGACGTGCCGCACTCGGCGACGCGCTGCAGCACCTGATCGCCCATCTGATGGCCATGGGTATCGTTGATCCGCTTGAAGTCGTCGATGTCCAACAGCTGAAACGCCAGCGGGGTGGCGTATTGCCGGGCCAGGTCGAACTCACGCTTGGCGCACTCGAAGAAGTAGCGGCGGTTGCTGCTCTGGGTCAGGACGTCGACGGTGGCCAGGCGCTGCAGTTCGCCTTCGAGCTGCTTCTTATCGGTGATGTCTTCGGCGATCCCAACGATGATAGGCCCATGCGCGCTGTCGACGTTACGCGCGATGAAGCATTTGTCGCTCAGCCAGCGCAACTGACCGTCACCACGAATGATGCGGTACTCGCGCTCTTCGATGGCGCCCTTTTCGAGCACGTCGGTCAGGCTCTGCTGTGCATATTCCAGATCGTCCGGGTAGACGCTGTTGCGCCACTCGCCGAAGTCTGCCAGCAACAGCGCAGCCGAGCGCCCGAAGATCTGCTCGTAGGCCGGGCTGACATAGACCATCCGCTGGGCCTGCGAGTCGTACGCCCAGAGCACCGCATTGACTGCGCTCATCAACGTACTGAATAGCTGTTCGCGCTCGCTCAAGCGCTCGACTTCGGCCCGGGCATGCATCAACGCCAAAAGCGTCTGCCCTTCGGTCGGGGGAAGGATGCCAACCCCTTTTTCACTTCGCTGCTTCACCAGAGTCATACCTGCGTTCCCAAACGAGCGCCAGGTACCGGCGGGGGCCCGCTGAGCAGCTGTCGCTAAAGCACCAGAATGCTGTTGAGAGAACGCCGGTAGAGCAAAGTTCCAGTTGGCGCAATTACCGCTAATTGCGCCGATCAATGGTCATCCGTGGGCGACCGCAGGCCTGAGCGAATAGGTTCGCAGATGCTCGGCGAACTCACGCAGCGACTGGATGCCGCTGGCTTCGGCGTCCTGCACCCACTGCTTGATCGCAGCGAGCATTTCGTGACCATTGGCGCTGGTGCGGGTCCAGATCTGTTGCAGCGCCAGGCGCTGTTCGTAGATCACCCGCAGCGACTGGCTCTGCTCGAGGATCACCTCGATGCGCGCCTGTTGCTCATGCTGCAGCAGGCTCGGTTCGCGGGATAGCAGCCGCTTGGCACGGCGGAACTGATGGCGCACCGATGCATCGGCGCGTTGCAGTTCAAGGCGCACCAGCGGTTTGATCACCAGCTTTCGATACTGCGCCATGATCTGGAAACGGTTGTTGAGAATCGCCATGGCGCTGTCCATGTCCAGCTGATGCTTGGGCGTGACGCGGTGTGCGATGGGCGCGGTGCGGTTGACCTTCGCCAACCCGAACAGGCTGAATAGCTTGATCCAGGCCCAGCCCATGTCGAACTCCCACCTGCGCACCGACAGCTTGGCCGAGTTCGGGTAGGTATGGTGATTGTTATGCAGTTCCTCGCCCCCGATGAGGATGCCCCAGGGCACGAGGTTGGTCGCCGCGTCGCGGCATTCAAAGTTGCGATAGCCCACGGCATGCCCTAGCCCGTTGACCACCCCGGCGGCCCAGAGCGGAATCCAGATCATCTGCACCGCCCAGACGGTCAGACCGATAACACCGAACAGCGCCAGATCGACGGCGAGCATCAGCACGATGCCCAGGTTGGGGAAGCGTGAATAAAGGTTGCGCTCGATCCAGTCGTCCGGGCAATTCTTGCCGTAGATGCGCAGGGTTTCCTCGTTCTTCGCCTCTTCCATATACAGCTCGGCACCGCGCCGCAGCACCGTGCCCAGGCCCTTCTGTACCGGGCTGTGGGGATCGTCGGGGGTTTCGCATTTGGCGTGGTGCTTGCGGTGAATGGCGGTCCACTCGCGAGTATTCATCGCCGTGGTCAGCCACAGCCAGAAACGGAAAAAGTGCTTGAGGCCTGCGTTCAGCTCGAGCGAGCGGTGTGCCGAATAACGGTGCAGGTAGACCGTGACGGCAACGATAGTCACGTGAGTCAGAAGCAACGCGGCCGCAACCACCTGCCAAGCCGAGAGGTCGAGAAAACCGGTGTACCACATAGTGTTGAAGCCTCGCGGTGTAAAAGTTCAGATCCGCAGCTGCGAATCTGTTTGCATTATCTACTCTGCCTAACTGGATAAGCGTCCGCCTGTCGTCCGACGTTTATTTTTCGTTTCGGCATCTGACAGAAAAAGCCCACGCGGCCGATACTCCGGACGATCCCATCTACCAGGCAACAGATGTAGCATAAGGCCACTATTGTTTCGCCACCCTACCTGGCACTGCTTGCAGTGCAGGACAGGTAGCGCGTCGCAGCACGCCCACGCAGTACGGTGCTCAGAATCGTCATGAAAACCATCCCCCACCCCACCGACCCGCGTTGGATATTCGGCCTCGGCAGCCTGCTTCTCGCGTTGCTGTTCGGTGGCCTTGCCATCAATGATCATCAGGCGCGCGATGCCGTCTGGACGCTGCAGACGGCTCAGCAGGGCGAACTCCAGGCGCTGGCGTTGCGCAGCGCTCAGCAGGGACTGGAAGAGCAGGCCCGGTTGATCGCCAGTGCCTTGAGCGCCAGTCCGGAGACGCTTCGGCTGGTTCGCCAGGCTGACCGTGCCGTGAAGGCCGGGGCTCAGTGGGACGGCCCTCGACTGGCCCGGATCCGCGAGCAGCTGCTCAGCTCGCTCACCCCGACCTGGACGGCCATGCAAACCCACGGCGCGCTCCAGCTACAACTGTATCTGGGCAAAACAGGCATGGCGCTGCTGCGCATGCAGGATCCCGACGCGTTCGGTGATGCGGTCGCCGACCGCCGCCCTATGCTCTACCAGGCGTTGACCCACCACCGGATCGTTTCCGGGTTGGATATCGGGCGGCGTAGCGCGGGCAACCGGGCCATCGTGCCGATCCGCGCCAGCAGCAGCCCTGAAAGCGAAGTGATCGGTGCCTTGGAGGTGGGATTCGGCATCCTTCCTAACCTGACCGAACTGGGTCACCAGCTGAACGCCGGCCTGGGCCTGCTGGTGAACCGTGACGAGCTCAAGAATGTGTTCTGGACGCCTCCAGTCGGGATTCAGCTGCAAGGCCTTCCCGGCTGGCTGCTCGACACCCATTCGGCGCCGCAGATCCTGCAGTGGGCGCAACAGCGTTCGCTGCCGGTGCCAGGGTCCGGACAAGCGCTGCGCCTGCTGGAGTCCGGCGGTCGCAGTTTCGTGCTCAATCAGGTGCCGCTGCACGACGTCCGGGCGGAACACAATCCAGGGCGTCTGCCTTTCGCCGTTGCGCTGGTCTGGCGAGACATCACCCTGGCGCTGCGGGAGCAGCAGCAGGCCGAACGCCGCATTCTGATCAAATGGGGACTGGCCTGGCTGACGACCGAAGTGCTGCTGTTGATACTGGCCTTCATGCTCCACCGCCGCGGCATCGTTCAGCGCATCCATCGGATTCGCTCGACGCAGCAAGAGCGCAACCGCAAGCGCCTGCTCGAGCGCGGCCAGAAAATTGCCAGCCTGCTGCCCGGCATGGTCTACCAACTGAAGCGCTCGCCGGAAGGCGCCTACAGCATGCTCTATGCCAGCGAGGGGTCGCGCGAGCTCTACGGAATAGAACCCGAGCAGCTGATCGAAGACGCGCGCCATGCCTTCGCCGTGGTGTATGACCCTGATCGTCCCGCATTGCGCGCCGCGATAGAACGCTCGGCGGCCAACCTGGGCGGCGGCTCCACGCGCTACCGGATCAACCACCGCGAAAAAGGGCTGATCTGGGTCGAAGTCAGGGCGACCGCCGAGCGCCTGCGTGACGGTTCGGTGCTCTGGCATGGCTTCATCGCCGATATCACGCCCGTCATGAATACCGCGATCGCGCTCAGTGAAAGCGAGAGCCGCTTCCGCAGCATGGTCAGCAATCTGCCGGGTGTGGTCTACCGGCGTGACGGCGACGCTAATCGTACGATTCGTTATCTCAGCGACGGTATAGAGCGGCTGACGGGTTACCCGGCCAGCGATTTCCTTGCCCCCGGCACACGCCGGTTCAGCAGCCTGATCCACCCCGAAGATCGTGCCGGCCTGCAGGGCAGCGAAGCGGATCATTTCGAACGCACCTACCGGCTGATCAATGCGCGCGGCGAAACGCTCTGGGTGCAGGAAAACAGCCGCGCGCTGCGCGACGCCGACGGGCGCCTGCTGTGGTACGACGGCTTTATCTCGGATGTCAGTGCCCGTGCCCTTGCCGAGCGCGAGGCCAACGAGCGTGAACGCTACGTGCGTCTGCTGATCGCCAATGTCGTCGACGCGATCATCATCATCAACCAGCGCGGCCTGATCGAAACCTTCAACCACGCCGCCGAACGCACCTTCGGCTATAGCGAAGAGCAAGTGCTCGGGCGCAACCTGTCGATGCTGATGCCCGAGCCGCACCGCGCCGCTCACGATGGCTATCTCGAGGACTACGAGCGCCGCGGCGAAGGCCGCAGCCTGGAGCAGAACCGCGAATTGCAGGGGGTACGCCGCAATGGCGAGCGGTTCACCATCGAATTGCGTGTCTCGGAAATCAGCCATCGAGGCGAACGCAAGTTCATCGGCCTGGTGCGCGATATCACCGAGCGCAAGCGTATCGAGCAGATGAAGAGCGAGTTCGTCTCCATCGTCAGCCACGAGCTGCGCACGCCACTGACGTCGATTTCCGGCGCCCTGGGGCTGATTAACGGCGGTGCCGTCGGCGAGGTCCCGCCAGCGATCGGGCAGTTGCTCGGCATCGCGCAACAGAACAGCCAACGCCTCGGCCTGCTGATCGATGACTTGCTGGACATGGAGAAGTTGATCGCCGGCCAGATGAATTTCCAGCTGCAGACCCAGCCTCTGGCGCCGTTGCTCGAAGATTCGCTTCGCTCGAATCAGGGCTACGCTGAACAACACCGGGTGCGTCTGGAATTGGGCGAGCAGGTGGATGTGCGGGTGTCGGTGGATGAGCATCGCCTGCAGCAGGTGCTGGCGAACTTGCTCTCCAACGCAGCGAAATTCTCGCCGACTGGCGAAGTCGTAGTCTTGAGTAGCAGCCGTCGGGGCGATCAGGTCCGCGTGAGCGTCCGTGACGTTGGCCCAGGTATTCCGCAGACGTTTCGGCAGCGGATTTTCCAGAAGTTTTCCCAAGCCGATTCCTCCGACACCCGCCAGAAAGGCGGTACCGGCCTTGGCCTGGCGATCAGCAAGGAGCTGATCGAGCACATGCACGGACGCATCGGTTTCGATTCCGAACTGGGCCAGGGTGCCTGCTTCTGGTTCGAACTGCCTGTTCAGGATTAGTCTGCTGACGTTTCGTTCGCGACCGTGACGAAACGTCAGCAGATGCTGGTGATGACAGGCTATTTTTTCATTGTGCCGCGTCAGTCGGCGGGCAAGCTGGCACACTGCTCGCCTGATCGTTCGCAAGGCGCACTGGCCGACGGAGGCACCGCATGACCGAGCTGAAACGGATACTCCACGTCGAGGACGATCCTTCCATACAGGCGGTGACGAAAGTCGCACTGGAAGCCATCGGCGGCTATCAGGTACGGTCTTGCTCGTCCGGCCTGCAGGCGCTGGAGGAGGTCGAAGAGTTCGATCCCCACTTCATTCTGCTCGATGTGATGATGCCCGGTATGGGCGGCGCCGAAACCCTGACCCGGCTCAGCGAGCGGATCGACCTGACTCAGGTACCGGTCGCCTTCATGACCGCCAAGGTCCAGCCGGGGGAAATAGAACATTTGCGCAAGCTCGGCGCGCGCGACGTGATTATCAAACCCTTCGATCCGATGCGCTTGGCCAGCCAGATTCGCGCAATCTGGGATTCCGGTCGCGCATGAGTCGACGGCGTCCAGCCCTCAAACAAGTGAGACAGGTCAGCCAGATGGAGCCACCGAAAGCGATGCCGGCACCCTCGCCACCGCGCGAGCTGTCTCGACTCGCCGCGCTGTTGCGTTACGAGATTCTCGACACGCCAGATGAATCCGCCTTCGACGATTTCACCCAACTGGCCTCGTATATTTGCGACACACCGATCGCGCTGATCTCGCTGGTCGACGACCATCGTCAGTGGTTCAAGAGCCGCCTCGGTCTGGACGTCAGCGAAACCCCTCGCGGCATTTCCTTCTGCACCCACACCATCGAGGGTGACGGCCTTTTCGAAGTCCATGACGCACAACGGGACCAGCGCTTTCGCCACAACCCGCTGGTGACCGGCGAGCCGCACATCCGCTTCTATGCCGGCGCGCCGCTGACCACGCCGGATGGCTACAACCTCGGCACCCTGTGCGTGATCGACCGGCAACCGCGCCGCCTGAGCGAAGGCCAGCGCGACGCATTGATGCGCCTGAGTCGGCAGATCATGCGCTTGTTCGAAGAGCGTCTGCAGGGACACCGCTACGCCGAGCAGGCAGCGCTGCACCAGGCCCTGCTCAACAGCGCCGCCAGTGCGATGGTGCTGACCACCGCTGACGGCCGAATTTCGGGCGTCAACCCGACCGCCGAGCGCCTGTTCGGGTATTCCGAGCGGATGCTGATCGACCGTTCACTGACCACGGCACTGTTCCCGCTGGATGCCCTGGTCCGACGCGCCGCCATTCTTAGCAACGAGCTGGGTGAGACCGTCGAGCCGGGATTTGCCGTGCTCATCGCGCCGCTGATCGAAGGGCGGCGTGAAATGCGTGAGTGGCGTCTGTTGCACCGAAACGGCAACAGCGTGCCGGTGCTGCTGAACGTCTCGGCGATCCATGACGAACACGAACAGCTGCACGGTTATATCGTCAGCGCCTATGACCTGGCCCATCAGGAGAACCTGCAGCTACGTCTGCAGCAGATCGCCGCGCAGGTACCGGGCCTGCTGTTCCAGTTCTGCTGGCGCCCCGACGGCAGCAGCTCGTTTCCCTATCTCAGCGAAGGGCTCGAGGACATCTACGGATTGAGTGCCGCCGAAATGGCACCGAGCATCGCGCCGATCTATTCCCGGGTTCATCTGGATGATCGCGCGCGCGTGCTGGCGAGCATACGACATGCCGCCGCTACCCTGACGCCCTGGCATTTCGAGCACCGCATCGACCACCCGCGCAAAGGTGTCATCTGGGTCGAGGCGCGCGCCACGCCGATGCGCCAGGCGGATGGTTCTGTGCTCTGGCACGGTCTGGTGACCGATATCACCGAACGCAAGGCCGAGCAGACCGAACTGGACAAACAGCAGGAAATGAACCGACGCCTGCTCGAAGCGCTGTCCGAAGCCGTGGTGGCCTGCGATGCCGAAGGCAACCTGACGCTGTTCAACAATACCGCGCGGCTCTGGCATGGCCTGGACGCAGCGCAGCTCTCACCGGAACAGTGGCCGGAGTATTACCGCCTCTTTCAGGCGGACGGCGTGACGCCGATGCCCTATGACCAGGTCCCGCTGCTGCGTGCGCTGCGTGGCGAACGCATCCGCAACCAGGAGATGACGATCGTAGTGCACGGCACGGCCCGGCACGTGCTGGCCAATGCCGATCCGATGTTCGCATCCGACGGCCAGCAGAATGGCGCGGTAGTGGTGCTGCACGACATCACCGAGCGCAAGCAGGTCGAGATTCTGCAGCGCGACTTCGTCTCGACCGTCAGCCACGAGCTGCGCACGCCGCTGACCTCCATTACCGCCTCGCTGGGGCTGATCTGTGGCGAGATCGTCGGCGAGGTGCCCGCGCATCTGCAGGAGCTGTTGGACATCGCTCACCAGAACAGCAAGCGCCTGAGTGCGCTGATCGACGACCTGCTGGATATCGACAAGCTCTATGCCGGCAAGATGCGTTTCGAAATGCAGCGGCAACCCTTGCAGCCGTTGCTGGAGCAGGCGCTGCGCAGCAACCAGGGCTACGCCGAGAGCTACACTGTCAGTATCGAGTTGGGGAGCTGCCCGGCCGTGTCGATCGAGGTCGACACGATGCGTCTGGAGCAGGTATTGAGCAACCTGCTGTCCAACGCCGCCAAGTATTCTCCGCCCGGCGAAACCATCGAGCTATGGGCCGAAACGGTCGATGACGCCAAGGTGCGTGTCAGCGTGCGCGACAAGGGGCCGGGGATCGCCGATACCTTCCGCGAGCGCATATTCAGCAAGTTCGCTCAGGCGGATTCGTCGGACACGCGCCAGCAAGGCGGCACCGGCCTTGGCCTGGCCATCAGCAAGGAGCTGATCGAGCATATGCACGGACAGATCGGTTTCGACTCGATACCCGGCGCAGGCGCCTGCTTCTGGTTCGAGTTGCCTTGCTATCCGCCGCAGGAGACTCGGCTGTGAGGCCATTGCAGCGGATTCTTCACGTCGAGGATGTGCCATCCATTCAGGTGGTGACCCGCATCGCCCTGGAGAAGCTCGGCGGCTTCGAGGTGCTCAGCTGCGCGTCCGGGCAGGAGGCGCTGGCGCGCGCCCAGCGGTTCGCGCCAGACATGATTCTGCTCGATGTGATGCTGCCGCAGATGGGCGGCCTGGAGCTGCTGCGCCAGCTCTCGTCATTGCTCGATCTGCAGCACACACCGGTCGTGTTGCTGACCGGGCAGCAGGAAGAGCCCGCCAGCCCTGCCGAGCTGCGCCAACTCGGCGTGCGCAAGCTGCTGAGAAAGCCCTTCGATCCCCTGCAACTGTCCGCACAATTAAAAGACGTATGGAATGCCGAACATGAGTGACAGCGCCCGCGAAGCGCTGCAAAGCCAATTGCAGGCGCTGAATGAGAAATTCGCCGAACGCCTGAGCGACGAGCTGGCGGAACTCGAGCACCTCGTCGAGCAGCTGTCGCAGGCTGACGAGCCGGAGCAACGCCGGCAGCGGATGCTCGACCTCCATGAACGCTTGCATCGCCTTGCCGGCACCGCGGGCACCTTCGGTTTCACCGCGCTGGGGCAGCGGTCACGGTTGCTGGAGCAGAGCGCGGACGGCTGGCTGCAAGCCGCCAACCCCGATCCGCAGCTGCTTGTCGAGTTCGCCCAGGCAGTTCGCCAGCTGGCCACCGATGCACCGCTCAGCGACTCGGCCAGCACCCCGTTCGATCAGCCCGAAGCGCACGAACCGCCTGCCGCTCATCGCATCTACCTGCTTGAAAGCGATCCCGCGGCGGGCCAGGAGATGTGCCAAACCCTCGGCAACTTTGGCTACGAGGTGCTGCTGTTTCAGGAAATCGCCTTGTTGCGAACGGCCATGAACGGACAGCTGCCGAACGCCCTCATCATCAGCCGGCACGATGGCGAACTCGAGCAGGTGAGCGCACTGCAGCAGACCCTGGAGTCGCCGCTGCCGCTACTGGTGATCGATCATCGCGAGGATTTCGCCAGTCAGTTGGCCGCCGTACGGGCGGGCGCAAAGGGCTACTTCACGCGCCCAGTGGATGTCACACGGCTGGAGAATCGCCTCGAAAATTGCCTCAATCTACAGCTGAACGAGCCCTATCGCGTGCTTATCATCGACGACGACGTCGATCTGGCCGCTCGTTACAGCCTCGTACTGCGTAACTCGCAAATGCTGGTGCAGACCCTGACCGATCCTGGCGAGCTGTTCGAGGTCATGCGCACGTTCAACCCTGAAATCCTCTTGCTCGACGTCAACATGCCAGAGCTCTCCGGCCCGGAGCTGGCGCAGATCATCCGCCTGAACGACGATTGGCTACGGGTGACCATCATCTATCTGTCGGCCGAAACCGACGTCAATCGGCAAATGGCGGCCTTGCTCAAGGCCGGCGACGATTTCATCACCAAACCCATCAGCGACAACGCGCTGATCGCCGCCGTGTTCTCCCATGCCCAGCGCGCCCGATCGCTGAGCACGGCGCTTTCACGCGACAGCCTGACCGGACTGCTCAAGCACGCCGACATCAAGGAGCATGTCGCCCTGGAAGTGGAGCGCTCGCTGCGCAGCGGCAATCCGGCCAGCGTGGTGATGCTCGACCTCGACCACTTCAAGCAGGTCAACGACCAGTACGGCCATGCCGCCGGTGACAACGTGATCCGCTCGCTGGCCAATCTGATGCACCAACGGTTGCGCCGCATCGACAGCCTGGGCCGCTACGGCGGCGAGGAGTTCGTAGCGGTACTGCCCAACTGTACCGCTGAGCAGGCACGGCAGATTTTCGACGAGATCCGCCAGCGCTTCGCGGAGCTGCGCTTCCACGCGGGCGAGCAGACATTCAACGTCACCCTCAGCGCCGGCATCAGCGCCACCGATGGCCATGCCAGCCCCAGCACCTTGTTGGAGCACGCCGACCAAGCGCTCTATGCTGCCAAGCACAAGGGCCGCAACCGGATCGAAATCGCCCAGCCGAAGTGATCGCTGCGCCGGGGCACGCGAACCGCTGCATGGCGATCGACTCTAACTAAAACTGCCTGAAGCTGGCGGTTGGGTATCTTCACGCCGAATGCTGCGAACCCACTCGCCGCGACACCGACAACCGTTACCGGCGAAAGGAGCTCCGCTTTGCCTGCAAAGCCCGCGACAAGCTGGCATTCACTCGCTTTCCTGGTCGCTTTCGTTCTGCTCGTCGCGCTCGGCTGGCAAGGCAAGCGCAGTCAGGAAGCACTGCTGGAAGCCAACCAGTCGGTCAACCACAGCCTGGAAGTCATCACGGCTACCCAGGCGATACTGTCGTCGCTGCAGGATATCGAGACCGGCGTTCGCGGCTTCGTTCTAACCGGCGAGCGCACCTACCTCGAGCCCTACGAGCGCGGCCTGATGCAGCTGGAGCAGCATCGCCGCAGGCTACAGATGCTCACCCGCGATTCCACATACCCCGCCCCGCCATGGTTCGACCGGCTCGACGAAAAAATAGCCGAGCGCCTGCTGATCGCCGCCGACAATATCCAGACGCGCCGTGATACCGGCTTGCAAACCGCAGCCGCCTACCTCGCGCAAGCCGGGGGCAAAGAGGTCATGGATCAGCTCCGAGTATTGCTCACCGCGGTGGAACAACACGAGCGCCGTCACCTCGCCGCGGGCAACCGCGCCGTGGCCGAGACCGTCGAGCACAACCGGCAATTCGCGCTGATCGGCAGTTTGCTGGTGGTCATCCTGTTTCTCGCCGCCATGTGGTCGGTCCGGCGCAATCTACGGCTGCGCCAGGCGCTGACGGTCAAGGCGCAAGCCGGCGAGGCGCGCCTGGGCGCGCTGTTGCAAGCGATTCCGGACAACCTCTACGCCGTTGATGACGCGCATCGGGTATCTGCCCTGTCCCAGCCGAACGACAGGCGCGGCCCATCGCCTGGGGCAATCGAGCCATTGCTGGCAGGGTTGCTGCCGCAGGCGGACGACGCTCCGAAGCTGCGCTATACAACCTGGTGCGAGCTCGAACGGCAACGGATATTCGAGGTACGGCTGGCGCCTACCGGGCTCGGCGACCACTTGGCCATCGCCCGCGACATCACCGAACTGCAGCGCAGCCGGGATACCCTCGAAGATCAAAAGACCTACATGCGACGGGTCGCCGATACCAATGAAAACCTGATTTTCGTACGCGACGAGACTGGCCGCTTCGTGCTCTGCAACCGCGCGTTTTCCGCTCTGCTCGATTATTCACCCGAAGCCATCGAGCAGCATCGAGCCGACGAGATTACCGGCGCACAGCTGTTGTTGCCGCTATTGCAAGGCGAAACCGAACTGTTGAGCGGCGGCGGCGAGTTGCGTATCACCGAAGTGAACATCACCGATGTGCACGGCCACGAGCGCTGGCTGCAAGTGGTCAAGCGGCCCATGACGATGACCAATGGCGCCTGCCATATCGTTACCGTTGCGGTCGATATTTCGCTGCGCAGACGCGTGGAACAGATGAAGGGCGAGTTCATCTCTACCGTCAGCCATGAATTGCGCACGCCGCTGACCGCCATTCGCGGCGCGCTGGGCATGCTGGTCGGCGGCGTGGCCGGTGAGATCGGTGAGGGCGCGCGGCCTTTGCTGGATATCGCGCACAAGAACAGCGAGCGTCTGGTACGCCTGATCAACGACATTCTCGACATCGAAAAGCTCGAAGCTGGGCATCTGTCGTTCCACTACAGCCGCTGCGATGTACGCGCGCTGTTAGAACAGACCCTGCTGGATCTCAAGCCATACGGCGATGACTATGGCGTCGGCCTGGCGCTCGTGGCCCCGGACGACACCGGGCCGATCGAGGCGACCGTCGACCCGGACAGATTCGCCCAGGTGATGGCCAATCTGCTGTCCAACGCGATCAAACATTCGCCTCACGGCGGCGTGGTCAGCGTCGATCTGCATCGCGACGGCAGTGACCTGGAGATCGGTATCCAGGATCAGGGACAGGGCATCCCGGAAAGCTTCCGCTCACGCATATTCGAACGTTTCGCCCAGGCCGATTCGTCCGATACGCGCCAGCGCGGCGGCACCGGGCTGGGGCTGGCGATCACCCGTTCGCTGGTACAGCAGATGCAGGGACAGATCGGCTTCGACTCGCAAGAGGGCCAGGGCACGCGGTTCTGGCTGCGATTACCGTTGCCGCCGCAACAGCCCGCGAGCCCGCCTGCGCCACTCCAGCCAATATCAGCCACCAGTGCGCAGCGTTCCGCGACTCGCATTCTGGTACTCGAACCCGATGCGCCCGCTGCCGAACAGCTGGCCAATGCGCTGCAACACCATGGCTACTCGACCCTGATCGCCGAGACAGCAGTCCAGGCTCGCGACCTGCTGGCCGTTTACAGCATCCAGGCGCTGACCTTGAGCCCCGCGCTGAGCGATGAGAACAGCATTGCCTTTCTGCACAACTTGCGCAGCCAGAGCGCCTATCGCCACCTGCCGGTGCTCATCGTCAGCCTGCAACCCCAGCGGCGCGACAATGACGACGGCGCGCTGCGCGGCGGCGCAGTGGGCGTGATCGACTGGCTGCACAAGCCGATCGACCCATCGCGGGTGATGGAGGTGGTTCGCGCCTGCCTGGATACCAGCGACGCTCGCCCGCGGATTCTGCACGTCGAGGACGACGAGGATCTGCGCATATTGCTGGCACGGCAGATCGCGCCGCTGGACATTGATCTGCAGGGCGCGGCCACCCTGGCCGAAGCCCGCGAGCGAATCGCCGCGCAACGCTACGACCTGGCGATCATCGACCTGATGTTGCCCGACGGTAACGGCAGCGAGCTCTTCGATCAGCTGGCCAAAACCGTCCCACCCCCGCCGGTCATCATCTTTTCCGCGCTGGACTCGCCTGTGCATGACAGTCGCCTGGCCATGCGCCAGCTGATCAAATCGCGCCACGACGGCCACGAGTTGGCCAACCTGATCCAGCACATGCTCCAACACTGGCCACCTGGCCATACTTCCGATTCTGACGAGGTCAACGCATGAGTGATTCCGGCACCCAGCGCATTCTGATGGTGGAGGACGAGGAGGATATCGCCTTCCTCATCCGTTTCATGCTCGAGCGGCACGGATTCACCGTCGAACATGCCGCAGATGGTCGCCAGGCCATCGAAAAGATCACTGCCTCGGCGCCACCCGACCTGACCCTGATGGATATCATGCTGCCCTACCACGACGGTCTCGAACTGATCGAACGGCTGCGGGCGCAACCTGGCTGGGACCGCGTGCCAGTGCTGATGCTTACCGCCAAGGCCCGCGAAGTGGACATCGTTCGGGCGCTGGAGCTGGGCGCCGATGATTACGTGACCAAGCCCTTCCAGCCGGAGGAGCTGCTGGCGCGTATCCGCCGCCTGTTAAGGAGGCCGCGATGAAACGACTGGCTCTTTTGGTAACCGTTTCCCTGCTGCCATCGCTGGCGATCGCCGATCTCTCCACTGCCCAGCGCCAGGTCGAGGCGCAGCAGTTCGATGCTGCCGAGGCGACCCTACAAGCTCATCTGGCACACCAGCCCGACGACAGCGAAGCGCAATTTCTGCTGGCACGCGTGCTCGCCTGGCAGGGCGCGCCCGAGCAGGCACTGCCGCTGTATGAAAGGCTGCTGCAACGCGACCCAGACAATGCCGACTACCTGCTCGGTCAGGGCCAGGCGCTGCTTTGGGCCGGACGGCCGCAGAGGGCATTGATCTCGCTGGAGCGGGCAGCGGAGACAGCGCCGGATTACGTCGAGGTCCAACAGGTGATGCAGCAGGCACGTGCCGCGTTGACCTCACCGGTTACCGCCACCGCGCCAGCTGCTACTGCGCCGACCCAGCGACGCCACGAACTCGAATTGTCGGCCCGCCAGGACTGGCTAGACAGCGGCTTCGACAACTGGCGCAGCCAGCGTCTGGATTACGCCTCGACGCAACCGGAAGGCCTCGGCTGGTACGGCGCGCTACTGCGCGAGCAACGTTTCGGCGAATGGGACCAAGGCGCCGAAGCCGGCGCAGTAATCCCGCTGGACGAAAACTGGACGCTGCAATCGGAGATTGGCTATCAGCCATCGCCTTACTTCCTGCCTGAGTGGCACGCCGATGCCCGTCTGCAACGGCGCCTACCAGCCGGCTTTCTCGGTGCCGCCAGCGTTCGGCGTACCGAGTACGAAACGACCCGAGTCGATCGTCTGGCCCTGAGCGCCGAGCGTTACTGGAACTCCTGGCGCGCCGGTTACACGCTGAACGTCACCGACGTGGCCAACGCAGGAACGCCGATCGGTCACGATCTGGCATTGGATTACTACTACGCTGGGCTCAGCTATGCCGGCCTTCGCCTGACGGTCGGCGAGGAAGAAGCTGTCGAGGAGCAGCAGCTGATTACCAGCGATGTGCGTGCCATCAGCCTGCAAGGCCGCCATTGGCTGGACCGCCACTGGGCGCTGTCCTGGGAGCTCGGCCACCACCGTCAGGGCGACTACTACACGCGCCGCTGGCTGCAACTCGGCCTGCGGCATGCTTTTTGAGTTGGCGGCGAACTGCCCGACCTGGCTCTGCGAATCGCCGCGCCAGGCGTGGCGGGCGGTCTGGCCGGAAGATGCCATGCTGCAATTGGCGCTTTACTGTGCGCTAGGCTTGGCCGGGCTCACCTTGCTGGTGATGCTGCAGGTCCTGCTGCTGGGCGAGGTGGCCCGCCGGCGCTCAGCGCGACGGCAGCAGTTCAACGACCAATGGCGCCCTTTCTTCGCCCTTTGCAGCCTCGGCGATACGCTGCCCGAGCCTTTACCTGTGCTGCCACGCGGTCGCCAGCTGTGGTTTTTGCTGCAATGGAATCGCACCCAGCTTCAATTGCGCGGCGCGGCGCGGCGCGGGAGCGGATGAATCGTGCGCTGGTCGCGCTGAACATGGACCGTAGGGCGCTGGCGCTGCTACGCGGGCGCGTGCAGCGCAAACTGATCGGCCTGACCTGCCTGCGCCATCTGGCCGACCCGGCCCACTGGGAGGCGGTGCAGCCATTACTCATGAGTCGCAACATGATCGTCTCGCTGGCCGCGGCGCAGACGCTGATCGCCATGGACGCCGCCCGCGCGATGCATCTGATCCTGCCCGCCGCCGCGGCACGTCCCGACTGGGCGCTGCCACGTCTGGCCAACCTTTGCCAGCAAGCCGGCGAACAGGCCGTCACCACGCCGCTGCTGATCACGCTGTCGGGCTCCGAAGATCCGCGCCGCGAGCGGCTGATCCCGCTGCTGGTCCATGGCGATCCCCGCCATGCGGCGCCCTGGGCACGGGCACGACTCGAAGAGGACTCCGCGCCGGAGCAGCTGCAGATCGCGTTGCGCTGCCTTTGCGAACTGGGCGATCCGCGTGACCGTCCCCTGCTGCTACGCGCGCTCAGGCACAGCCACGCCGATGTTCGGCTGGGGGCACTGCAAGCGCTGCACAAGCAGGCGCGCGATGACGACAGCGAGCTGTTCCTGCCCCTGCTTGGCGATCACAGCTGGTGGGTCCGTCAAACCGCAGCGGACTGTCTGGTAACGCTGCCACGCAACACGCCCGAACGGCTCCAAGCGCTGCTCGCGCAGGTGGAAGATCGCTACGGACAGGACGCACTGCGCCGTGCTATCGCCGAGGTGCGCCGATGAGCATCGACTGGCTGTGGTGGTTGCAATTGGGCTTCATCCTCTATTTCCTGCTGCTCAACGGCATGTACCTGCTGCTTAACCTGCTATCGATGGTCAGCCTGATGAGCTACATCCGTCAGCGCGCCGAAACCGGGGAGATCGCGCCTTATCTCGGCGTCGAGCCGCCGGTCTCGATACTGATGCCAGCATTCAACGAGGAAGCGACGATCCGTACCTCGGTGCGGTCGATGCTGCAGCTGCAGTACCCAGAATTCGAAGTCGTGGTCATCAACGATGGTTCGAAGGACAACACCCTGGCCGTGCTGATCGACGAGTTCGAACTGGTGCCGCATCCCGAGCCGCTTCGCCAGGCCGTGACCCATCAGCCGGTGCAGGCCATCTATCGCTCGCGGCGCTACGCCAATTTACGGGTAATCGACAAAGCCAACGGCGGCAAGGCCGACGCGCTGAATGCGGGCATCAATGCCGCGCGGTACGGGTTGTTCTGTGGCGTAGATGCCGACTCGATTCTCCAGCGCGACAGCCTGCTGCGGGTGGTTCAGCCCTTTCTCGAAGACGAGCGCACCATCGCCGCGGGCGGCACCGTGCGCATTGCCAACGGCTCGCAGGTACGCGGCGGCTTCCTGATCCGCGCTGGACTGCCAAGCAACTGGCTGGCGCGCTTTCAGATCGTCGAATACCTGCGTGCCTTCCTCTTTGGTCGCCTCGGCTGGTCGCCGATGAACGCGGTACTGATCATCTCAGGAGCCTTCGGCCTGTTCGACCGCGAGCGGGTCATGGCGGTTGGCGGCTATCGCACCGACACGGTCGGCGAGGACATGGAGCTGGTGGTGCGGCTGCATCGTTACCATCGCGAGCGGCGCATTCCCTACCGCATCCGCTATCTGCCCGACCCGATCTGCTGGACTGAGTGCCCAGAAGATATCGGCACCCTTGGCCGCCAGCGCAGCCGCTGGCAGCGCGGGTTGGCAGAGAGTCTTGGCCGTCACGCGCGCCTCGCTTTCAGCCGGCGCGGGGGTGCACCGGGATGGCTGGCCTGGCCGTTCATGGCACTGTTCGAATGGCTGGGACCGCTGATCGAGGTGGTCGGCTACGGTTTCATGATCAGCGGGTTCGTACTCGGGGTGGTGTCCTACCCGGCGTTGGCTGCTTTCCTGCTGGTAGCCATCGGCATGGGCATTCTGCTGTCAGTCAATGGCCTGCTGCTGGAAACCATGTCGTTCCGCGTCTACGAACGTCGCCGCGATATGCTGCGGCTGTTCATCATGGCCGTGCTGGAAAACTTCGGTTATCGCCAGTTGAACACACTCTGGCGTTGCCGCGGGCTGTGGCAGTGGTTTTCACGACGCAAACATCAGTGGGGCGCAATGCGCCGCAGCGGGCGCTGGGGGCAGTAGTCAGCTGGAAGCGAATAGACTGGCGCGGGGCTGAACAACGTCCAAGGTTTGCCTACATAGCCTGAAGGCTACTGCTCAGCTCCATGTGCGGTAACGGTTCACCGGTCCGCGGCAGCAGAATGGATGTGGAGGAAGCGACATCCATCCTGCTGAGGCATCTGGCTTCCCGCTTCAAGCTACCAGCTGCTCCATTAAAGTTTTATCCACGTCGCCTTCAGCTCGGTGTACTTATCGAAGGCATGCAGCGACTTGTCGCGGCCATTTCCGGACTGCTTGAAGCCACCGAACGGCGCGGTCATGTCGCCGCCGTCGTACTGGTTGACCCAGACGCTGCCAGCCCGTAGTGCCTTAGCCGTCAAATGCGCCTTGGACAGATCCGCCGTCCACACCGCCGCGGCGAGGCCATACGGGGTGTCGTTGGCAATGGCGACGGCTTCGGCCGCCGTATCGAAGGTGATCACCGACAGCACCGGGCCGAAGATTTCCTCCTGAGCGATCTTCATCGCGTTGCTCACGCCATCGAAGATGGTCGGCTCGACATACAGCCCACCGGTGTCTTCCAGGGTCCGCTGACCGCCGATTAGCACCTGGGCGCCATCGTTGCGGCCGGCTTCGATATAGCCGAGCACGGTATCGAGCTGCTGGGTATCGACCAGCGCGCCGACATTGGTCGCCGGATCCAGCGGGTTGCCCGGCTTCCAACCCTTGAGCGCCTCGACCACCATCGGCAGGAAGCGCTCCTTCACCGAACTTTCCACCAGCAGCCGCGAGCCTGCGGTGCATACCTCGCCCTGGTTGAAGGCGATGGCGCTCGCTGCCGAACGCGCCGCCGCCGCCAGGTCCGGCGCGTCGGCGAACACGATGTTCGGGCTCTTGCCGCCGGCCTCCAGCCAGACGCGCTTCATGTTCGATTCGCCCGCGTAGATCATCAATTGCTTGGCAACTCGCGTAGAACCGGTGAATACCAGCGTATCGACATCCATGTGCAGCGCCAGCGCCTTGCCCACGGTGTGGCCGTAGCCCGGCAGCACGTTGAGCACGCCGGCCGGAATGCCCGCCTCGATCGCCAATTGCGCCATGCGGATCGCACTGAGCGGCGATTTCTCGGAGGGCTTGAGCACCACCGAATTGCCGGTGGCCAGCGCCGGGCCGAGCTTCCAGCAGGCCATCATCAACGGGAAGTTCCACGGCACGATGGCCGCCACCACACCGACCGGCTCGCGGGTGACCAGCCCTAGCTGGTCGTGCGGAGTCGCCGCCACCTCATCGTAAATCTTGTCGATCGCCTCGCCGCTCCAGCGCAGCGCGCGCGCCGCGCCCGGAATATCCACGCCCAGCGCATCGCTGATCGGCTTGCCCATATCCAGGGTTTCCAGCAACGCCAGCTCTTCGGCGTTGGCTTCGAGCAGGTCGGCGAAGCGGATCATCACCGCCTTGCGCTTGGCCGGTGCCAGGCGCGACCAGACACCCGATTCGAAGGCCATCCGCGCGCTGAGCACGGCGCGGTCGGCATCGGCTTCGTCGCAGCTCGCCACTTGCGCCAGCACGCGACCATCGACCGGGCTGATGCAATCAAAACTGGCGGCAGCACTGGATGCGGTGTATTCGCCCTGAATGAAGGCCCGGCCTTCGATGCGCAGGTCGCGGGCACGCTGTTGCCAATCGGCGAGTGTCAGGGTGGTCATGGGGCGTCCTCGGTAACAGTCGAATAATCAGAAAGGCACCCTAAACCAGCGGCGCCAGCCCTATCAATATTTTTTACGCAGGCGCGGCTTTTGCCTTGTTTTGTTCGATTTATTAAACATAGACTCGCCGATGCCGCTGTGCGTCTGCAATGACGTCGCGTTACAGCATAGTCGTCAAACCTGCCCTTCCGGAGCTAGTCATGGCTAACGATCTGCACCCCACCACCTCTGCCGAACATTTCTGGATGCCTTTCACCGCCAATCGCCAGTTCAAGGGCAGCCCGCGCCTGCTGGAGCGCGCCGAAGGCATGTACTACACCGACAGCGACGGTCGGCAGGTGATCGATGGAACGGCTGGGCTTTGGTGCTGCAATGCCGGTCATGGGCGCCGGGAAATCACCGAGGCGGTGAGCCGGCAGATCGCCCAGATGGATTTCGCGCCGACCTTTCAGATGGGTCATCCGCTGCCCTTCGAGTTGGCCGAACGGCTGACACAAATCAGCCCGACGGGCCTGAACCGGGTGTTCTTTACCAACTCTGGGTCCGAGTCGGCCGACACCGCACTGAAAGTCGCCCTGGCCTATCAACGGGCTATCGGCCAGGGCAGCCGCACCCGGTTGATCGGTCGTGAGTTGGCCTATCACGGCGTCGGTTTTGGCGGCATCTCGGTCGGCGGCATGGGCAACAACCGCAAGGCGTTCGGCAATTCGCTACTACCGGGCGTCGATCATCTGCCGCATACGCTGGATCTGCAGCGCAACGCATTCAGCCGTGGTCTGCCGCAACATGGCGCCGAGAAAGCCGATGAGCTGGAGCGGCTGGTCACGCTGCATGGCGCGGAAAACATTGCCGCCGTGATCGTCGAACCGATGTCTGGCTCGGCGGGCGTGATATTGCCGCCGGTGGGCTATCTGCAGCGCTTGCGCGAGATCACCGCCAGGCACGGCATCCTGCTGATTTTCGACGAGGTGATTACCGGTTTCGGCCGCATCGGCGAGGCCTTCGCCGCCCAGCGCTGGGGCGTCACGCCGGACATCATTACCTGCGCCAAGGGCCTGACCAATGGTGCGATTCCAATGGGCGCGGTGCTGGTTTCCGAACAGATTCACGATGCTTTCATGCAGGGCCCGGAAAGCGTCATCGAGTTCTTCCACGGCTACACCTATTCGGGCCACCCGGTGGCCTGCGCCGCGGCCCTGGCGACTCTGGAGATTTATCAGCGGGAAAATCTGTTCCAGAAAGCCATTGAGATGGAGCGCTACTGGCAGGATGCGCTGTTCAGCCTGCAGGAGCTGCCGAACGTGACCGACATCCGTACTGCGGGGCTGGTTGGCGGTATTCAGTTCGCCACCCATGCCGATGGCGTTGGCAAGCGCGGCTACGAGGTGTTCCGTCAGTGCTTCGAGGATGGTCTGCTGGCCCGCGCCAGTGGCGACACCATCGCTCTGTCACCGGCGCTGATCGTCGAGCGCGAACACATCGACGCGATGATCGAACGCCTTGCCGATGCGATCCGCAAGGCTGCCTGACAGACGCCGAAACAAATGGCCCGACACGTCATGCTGGGTTTGTAGGCGGGTCGGCCTCAGTGCAAAAGCGCTGCTTCGCCGGCACATTTGCGCCCGTTCGCCGCGAGGGCGCACCTCTCACAAAACGATACGGTGAGTGCTTGTGCCTTTGTGGGAGGCCCGCCCTCGGGGCGAAGCTTTTTGGCTTCCTGGCAGCCTGAACAAAGCAACACGCCAAAACGAAAAAACCCGCCGAGTGGCGGGTTTTTCCTTCAAGGGCCGATCAATTACTTGATCTTGGCTTCCTTGTACATCACGTGCTTGCGCACGACAGGATCGAATTTCTTGATTTCGAGCTTGTCGGGGGTGGTGCGCTTGTTCTTGTCGGTGGTGTAGAAGTGGCCGGTACCGGCGCTGGACACCAAACGGATCAGGTCACGCATGATAGTTCTCCTTAAACCTTTTCGCCGCGAGCGCGGAGTTCAGCCAGAACGGCGTCGATGCCGCGCTTGTCGATAACGCGCATGCCTTTGGCAGTCAGGCGCAGACGTACGAAGCGGTTCTCGGACTCGACCCAGAAGCGATGATGCTGCAGGTTCGGCAGAAAACGACGACGGGTTTTGTTGTTCGCGTGGGAAATGTTGTTCCCGGTTACCGGACCCTTACCGGTAACTTGACAGACTCTCGACATGCCTCAGCCCTCTAAAACCACATGCCCAACCCGGCATGGGTTGGCCGCTTGAATTCACTTGTCTTTTGGCGCTCAGCGCCACGTTTCATTGGGGTCTTACCGGCTACGCGGCAAGCGAAGAAACCGGGCCCCTAGAAAAGAGCGCTGCTTTATATCAGAAAGCCCCCCGAGCAACAAGCGCGGAGTGATTTTTCCGTACCGGCTCACACAGCCTTCAAGCGCTCGCGGGCTGGCATCTCACGACTTGCAGCGATGCACCGTTCGTCGCCTGTTATTCGGTACCCGCTTAGTAGATGGAGTTACAGCACGCTACGCGCCTTCTCGCACAAAGCCTCATGACAATAACTTTAAGCAAGCAAAACAGCGAACCATTGTTTTACTGTGCAGAACACAATCTCGTTTTATTCGACTACTATGAAACAACGCCATCTACAGCAAGGCGGACTGAGCGCACTGCCAGCCATCTGGGCGATCTGCTATCGTTCGCGCCCGCTGCCACCAACAGACAGACCGACATCACCATGAGCGACGCTGAAGACATCGAGAATCCCAAGGACCGCAAATTCGTCGAGGCCCTGTCTCGCGGGCTGGACGTACTGCGCGCCTTCACCCACGGCTCGGTGGTGATGGGCAACCAGGACATCGCACGCATCACCGGACTACCCAAGCCCACGGTGTCGCGCATGACCTACACCCTGACCAAGCTCGGCTACCTCAGCTACTCGCAGCAACTGGAGAAGTATCAGCTCGATTCCGGCGTGCTGGCCCTGGGCTATGCCTATGTGTCCAATCTGCGTGTGCGTCAGCTGGCCAAGCCGTACATGGACGAGTTCTCCCGTCGCACCAACACTTCCGTAGGCCTGACCTGCCGCGACCGGCTGTCGATGATCTACATCGAAAACTGCCGTCCTGCCGAGGTTTCGACGCTGCGCATGGACGCCGGCGTGCGCCTGCCGCTGGCCACCACCGCGGCGGGCCGGGCCTTTCTCGCCGCCACGCCAGAAAAGGAGCGTGAGCACCTGATGGCGGCGCTGGAAACCAAGTATGGGGAAGACTGGCCAACGATGAAGCAGTCGCTGGAAGTGTCCTTCGAGGAATACCGCCAGCATGGGTTCTGCCTGTCTCTGGGCGACTGGGACCGCAACGTTAAAGCCGCTGGCGTGCCACTGCATCTGGCCGACGGCAGCGTCATGGCGCTGACTTGCGGTGCCCCGTCATTCCAACTCAGCGAAGAAACCCTCAGGGGTTCGCTGGCGCACCAGCTGGAAATGCTGGCTCGCGATATCGAAAGCCTAGGCGTCTGACCCGCACCGACGCGCTAGGCCTTGACGCTCGCCCAGGCAATCTCGGCGAGCAGCTCGCGACAATCGGCCAGGGCGGTGCGCGAACGCCCGGCCAGCCAATTGCGCGCCATGTCGTGACAGGGCCCGATCACCACCGCTAGAAAGCAGTCGCCCGGCATTCGGCGAAAGGCGCCGCTTTCACGGTGGCGGCGCAGGATCGCACCGACCCGCTCGCCATGAGCCTGGTTGACCTCGCGCAACCGCTCGCCCATCTCGCCCGCCTCGACCCGCCCACGGTTGTGCAGGACGAAACGCGCCCAGTTCGGATTCGCCACCACCCAGTCGATATAGCAGGTGACGAACAGCTTGATGCAGGCTTCGGCATCCAGCGTTTCGATCAGCCCTGCTTCCAACAGCGCGGCGTACTCACCGATGCCTTCAAGATAAAGCGCGGCGATGATCCGCTCGCGATTGCCGAAATGATGATAGAGGCTGCCGATGCTGGCGCCGGAGCGATCGCGGATCATCTCGATGGTGGTGGCTTCAACGCCATGGTCGGTAAAGCAGGCCAGCGCGGCCTGAAGGATTTCCTGTTTGCGGCTACTACGGGCCATCCGGACTCCAGCTAGAATATTTTTCTAGAATTACTTTCTGCCGTTCGTATACTGCACCGATCCAGGCCATACAAAAAGACCGGAGAATAAACATGGCGACGATACAGACTGAGGCGCGCACCATCGACAACGGCAACGGCCATCTGATTTCCAGCTACTGGTACCGCCCAGCCGGCACGCCACGCGGCGCCGTGCTGGTCGCTCCGGCAATGGCCGTCGAGCAGCGCTTTTACGCCGATTTCGCCGGCTGGCTCGCCGAGCAAGGCTTTCTGGCGGTCACCTTCGACTACCTCGGCATGGGCCTGTCCCGCCGGGTTCCACTGCGCCAGCTCGACGTGGACGTTCTCGACTGGGCCCGCCATGACGCCAGCGCGGTACTGGCAGAAGTCGCCGAAGCGGCCGGCGATCTGCCGCTGTACTGGATCGGCCATAGCGTCGGCGCGCAAATCCTGCCCCTGGTGAAGGGCCATGAGCGGCTCACCCGCATCGTCACCATCGCCGCCGGTAGCGGTTACTGGCGGGAGAATAGCCCACAGATTCGTCGCAAGGCCTGGTTACTCTGGCATGGCCTGGCGCCGGTGCTCACCGCGCTGGCCGGGTATTTTCCCGGTGGCCGCATTGGCGCGGTCGGCGACCTGCCCGCCGGGGTGATCCGTCAGTGGCGCCGCTGGTGCCTACATCCTGAATATCTGGTCGGCGTCGAGGGCGATCCCGTGCGCCACGCCTTCGACGCCGTACGAACACCGCTGACTTCGCTGTCGTTCACCGACGACGAAATGATGTCGGCACGCAACACCGAGTCGTTGCACAGCTTCTATACCTCCGCACCGAAAAGCCTGCGACGGATCGCTCCAAGCGAGATCGGCGTGGATCGCATCGGCCATTTCGGCTTTTCCCGCAAATCCTTCGCACCAACCCTGTGGTTACGCTGGTTGTTGCCAGAGCTAGCACCTGAGGAAAGCCGGACGGTGGCCTAACGCAGCAAACCGTATGTTTTGCACTGCGGAACGACACGACCATATTTCGAAACATATATAGGGCTTATTGAACTTGCCGGACGGCTGAACTCCGACGACATTTGAGGTGCGCTGATTACAGCCATCCATCAATTCGGAGCCTGCCATGGACAACAACAATAATGGCTACCCCTCGAGCACCCGCGCCTGGGTAACGGTCGCGATCCTGATGCTCGCCTACGTCCTGTCCTTCGTCGACCGGCAGATCCTTAACCTGCTGGTCGAGCCGATCCGTCGCGATCTCGACATCACCGACACCCATATGAGCCTGCTGATGGGCTTCTCCTTCGCGGTGTTCTACACCATCTGCGGTGTGCCCATCGGGCGCCTGGCCGATCGCAAGAGCCGGCGCGGCATCATCGCCGTTGGCGTGCTGATCTGGAGCCTGATGACCGCGCTGTGCGGCACCGCCCGGACGTTCTGGCAATTTCTGGTGTTCCGCATCGGCGTGGGCGTCGGCGAGGCCGCGTTGTCACCCTCGGCTTACTCGTTGATCGCAGACAGCTTCCCGCCCAAGCTGCGCGGCACGGCGATGAGCGTCTACTCGATGGGCATCTACATCGGCTCGGGGCTGGCCTTTCTGCTCGGCGGATTGGTGGTCAAGTTCGCCTCGGCGCAGGGCGATGTGCTGCTGCCGATCATCGGCATGGTCCGCCCGTGGCAGTTGATCTTCCTCGTGCTCGGTGCGGCCGGAGTGCTGTTCACCGCCGTACTGTTGCTGATCCGCGAACCGTCGCGCAAAGGTGTCGGCGCCGGGGTCGAGGTGCCGCTGAGCGAAGTGGCCGGCTACATCAAACAGAACCGTCGCACCGTGCTCTGCCACAACTTCGGCTTCGCCTGCCTGGCCTTCGCGGCCTATGGCAGTTCGGCGTGGATACCGACCTTCTTCATTCGCACCTACGGCTGGTCGGCCAGCGACGTCGGCGTGCTTTACGGCTCCGTGGTGGCGGTGGCCGGCTCGCTGGGCATCATCGCCGGCGGGCGGCTGTCCGATCTGCTGCACCGCCGCGGTTACCGCGACGCGCCGCTACGGGTGGGCATCATCTCCGCCGCGCTAACCCTGCCGCTTAACTTCGCCTACCTCGCCGGCAGCGGCGAACTGGCGCTGGCCCTGATCGCCCTGCACGTCTTCACCATTGCGATGCCCTTTGGCGTCGGCCCGGCAGCGATCCAGGAAATCATGCCCAACTCCATGCGCGGCCAAGCCTCGGCGGTGTACTTGTTCGTCATCACCATGGTCGGCCTCGGCATCGGCCCGACCGCGGTGGCGCTGGGTACCGACTTCGTCTTCGGCGACGACAACGCCCTGCGCTACTCGCTGCTGATCGTCACCGGCATCGCCCTGGTCGGCGCCATGATCCTGCTAGGCCTAGGCCTCAAGCACTACCGCGGCAGCCTGGACCGGCTGCAGGAGTGGAAGCCGCAGAGTACGAGCCACACCTGATCCAGGCGGCGATTTACATCCGCCCTACATTCAGGCGCAGAACCATACCGTAGGGTGGGCTTTAGCCCATCGCCAGCGAGCCATTGGTGGGCTAAAGCCCACCCTACGAAAGCCCCGCTCGCGTCTGAACTTGTGCCGGCCCGCGTCATATCGCCGATGCAACTCGCCGGCATGCCCGGCGGGCGGCGGGTTGCACCCGCCCTACATGCTCGGGCGCAGAACCACATCGTAGGGTGGGCTTTAGCCCACCGCCCGTAAGCCATTGGTGGCGCCACTCAATGTCATACAAGTTGCTGGAAAGCAAAACCGGGCCAATGGCCCGGTCGCGTGTACTGCAACTAGCGGCCTACGCCACCTGCATCAACTTCGCGTACGCCTTCAGATGATGGTCATCGTCACCGAACTGGTGGGAGATCATCACTAGGCGCTTGGCGTAATGGGCGAGGTTGTATTCCCAGGTCATGCCGATGCCGCCGTGCAGCTGGATCGCTTCTTCGGCGACCTTGCGTGCGGCGCGGGCGCAGATGTATTTGGCGGCGGCGATGATGCGACGTCGGTCGTCATTGTCTTCACCATCAGCGAAGGTTGCGGCAAGAATCGCCATGCTGGTGGCCTGTTCCAACTCGGTCTGCATGTCGACCATGCGGTGCTGCAGCACCTGGAATTTGCCGATCGGTACGCCGAACTGCTTGCGCGTCTTCAGGTAGTCCAGGGTCAGCTTGCAGGCTTCGTCCATGCTGCCCAGCGCGTCGGCGCACTGTGCGGCGATGGCGCGGCCCTGTTGGTAGCGCAGCGCCGGGAGCGCGTTGCCGATCTCACCCAGCACGGCGTCAGCACCGACCTGCGCGTTGTCGAGAAACAGCTCGCAGCCCTTGCGCCCATCAATGGTCGGGTAGACTCGACGGCTGACGCCCTGAGCGTTCGGGTCGATCAAGAAGAGGCTGATGCCCGCCTCATCACGGCTGTCGCCTGCGGTTCGCGCAGAGACGATGATCTGCCCGGCGCTGTGTCCGCCGATCACCACCGCCTTGCGGCCGCTTAGGCGGTAACCGCCGTCTACCGCCTCGGCCTTGGTCTGCACGTCGTTGAGGTTGTAGTGGCTCTGCGGCTCATCGAGTGCCACCGCCAGTTGCAGCGAGCCGGCCGCGACCTGCGGCAGCAGATCGGCTTTCTGCGCGTCGCTGCCCAATTGGTTGAGCAGCCCGCCGCCGAAGATCACCGATTGCAAGTAGGGCTCCAGCGTCAGGCCGCGGCCCAGTTCGGTCATCACCAGCATGGTTTCCACGCCGCTGCCACCAAAGCCGCCGATCTCTTCGGCAAACGGCACGGCAGTCAAGCCCAGCTCACCCAGCTGCGACCAGAACTCGGCGGAAAAGCCCAGTTCCGACTCGCTGAATTTCTCGCGCTGCTCGAACGGATAGGCGTCGCGCACCAGGCGCGCCGCGGTGTCTTGCAGCATTTGCTGCTCTTCAGTCAGTTTGAAGTCCATTGCGGTGCCCCCTTACAGCTCGAGAATCATCTTCGAGACGATGTTCTTCTGGATTTCGTTGGAGCCGCCGAAGATCGACAGCTTGCGCATGTTGAAGTAATCACCGGCCAGCGAAGCGCTGTAGTCGGCGTGCAACAGCTCGCCCTCGTAATCGAGCTGCAGCTCCTCGTCGAGGAACGGCAGCGCGTAGGGGCCGATCACCTTGCGCAACAGGCTGGTGATGGCCTGGCGGATTTCGGTGCCCTTGACCTTGAGGATCGAGGACTCCGCGCCAGGCACGCCGCCCTCCTTCGCCGCCGCGAGGATGCGCAGGGTGCTCATTTCGATCGCCATCAGCTGCATCTCGACCTCGGCGACCTGTGCGCGGAACAGCGGGTCTTCGAGCATTGGTTTGCCGTCGCAGACTTCCTTCATGGCGATGCGCTTGAGATGCGCCAGCGCCGCCTTCGACGCGCCGATGCCGGCCAGGCCCGTGCGCTCGTGGGTCAAAAGGTACTTGGCGCAGGTCCAACCCTGGTTTTCCTCGCCGACGAGGTTTTCCACCGGCACGCGGACGTTGTCGAAGAAGACTTCGTTAACTTCGTGATCGCCGTCCAGGGTGATGATTGGCCGCACGCTGATGCCCGGCGTGCTCATGTCGATCAACAGGAAGCTGATGCCGCGCTGCTGTTGGGCTTCCGGATCGGTACGCACCAGGCAAAAGATCCAATCGGCGTGCTGGCCGAGGGTGGTCCAGGTCTTCTGGCCGTTGACGACATAGTGGTCACCGTCACGCACGGCGCGGGTCTTCAGGCTCGCCAGATCGGAACCGGCACCCGGCTCGGAATAGCCCTGACACCACCAGTCGGTGCCATCGAGGATGCGCGGCAGGTAGTGATCCTTCTGCTGCTGGGTGCCGAACTTGATGATCACCGGGGCGACCATGTTGACGCCGAAAGGCACGCTACGTGGGGCACCGAAGGCGGCGCATTCCTCGTCGAAAATGTGCTTCTCGACCGGGCCCCAGGTGGTCCCGCCCAGCTCCACCGGCCAGCCCGGCGCGTACCAGCCGCGCTTGACCAGAATCTGCTGCCAGCGCTGGTGGTCTTCTTTGGACATGTGCTTGCCGAGCTTGACCTTGGCGGCGATGTCCGCGGGCAGCTCGTTTGTCAGGAAGGCGCGCACTTCATCGCGAAAGGCGAGCTCTTCGGCCGTGTAGTTGACGTTCATGGATGGATCCTCGATGTCCGATCGGCAGAGTGCAGGCGGGCGACGCTCATTGCCCGGCCTGCCATTCGGTGAAGGTACGGCCTTCAGCGGCCAGTTTTTCCAGCAGCGGCGCTGGCTTCCACCAGTCGCCGCAACGTGCGTGCAGCTCCTTGACCCGCGCCAGTACCTTGTCCAGGCCGACACTGTCGGCGTAGTACATCGGGCCACCACGGAAGGCTGGGAATCCGTATCCGTTCAGGTAAATGATGTCGATGTCGCTGGAACGCTGGGCGACGCCCTCCTTGAGAATCTTCGCGCCCTCGTTGACCAGCGCATAAATGGTCCGCTCGATGATGTATTGCTCGTCCAGCGTCTTGCGCTTGATGCCCTTTTCCCGCGAGGCTGCTTCGAGCATAGGCGCCAACTCGGGATTCTCCAGCGGCGTGCGGTTGCCCGGTTCATAGCGGTAGTAGCCGGCGCCGGTCTTCTGCCCGAGCATGCCGGCAGCGCAGAGCTTGTCGGACACTGTCGGGAAATCCAGATGCGCCGGCAGCGTCGCGCGCTGGCGCTTGCGGATCGCCTGACCGATGTCGAGACCGGACAGGTCGCGCATGGCGAACGGTCCCATGGCCATGCCGAAGTTACGCAGCGCACCATCGACCTGCTGCGGCGTGGCGCCCTCTTCCAGCAGGAACTCCGCCTCACGGCCGTACTGAAAGACCATGCGATTGCCGACGAAGCCATCGCAGACGCCGACCACCACCGAGACTTTCTTCAGCTTCTTGCCGATGGCCATGGCAGTGGCGAGCACCTCGTGGCTGGTCTTCTCGCCGCGCACCACTTCCAGCAAGCGCATGACGTTGGCCGGGCTGAAGAAGTGCAGACCGACCACGTCTTCCGGCCGCTTGGTGAAGGCAGCGATGGCGTTCAGGTCCAGCGATGAGGTATTGGACGCAAGGATCGCACCGGGCTTGCACACCGCGTCCAGCTGTTCGAAGACCTGCTGCTTGACGCCCATTTCCTCGAACACGGCTTCGACCACCACGTCGACATCTGCAAGCGCCGCGTACTCGGTGACGCCTTCGACCAGCTTCAGGCGCTTTTCCATCGCGTCCTCGGTCAGGCTGCCGCGCTTGACGCTGGCCGCGTAGGTATCACGAGCCCGCTGCAGGCCGCGCTGCAGCGCTTCTTCATTGATCTCCAGCAGCTTCACCGGCACACCGGCGTTGGCGAAGCACAGGGCAATACCGACACCCATGGTGCCGCCGCCGATCACCGCGGCGGTATTGATCGACCGCGGTTTCACATCGGATGGCAGATCGTTGATCTTGCTTGCCTGACGCTCGGAAAAGAAAGAATGGATCAGCGCGCCGCGTTGCGGCGAGTTCAGGCATTCGGCAAATAACTCACGCTCGCGCTTGAGGCCTTCGGCCAGCGGCAGCTTCGTCGCAGCCTCGACTGCCGCGATGCAACGCAGCGGCGAGAACAGCCCCGGCATGCGCTTGGCCACTTCGGCGTGCTTGGCGCGGATCAGCGCCTCGTTGTCGGCGTTTTCCAGACCGCGCGTCTGTTCACCGCTGCGGCGCGGGGCGCGGCCTTCTTCGACCATGCGACGAGCATAGGCCAGACCGGCGCCTCTCAGGTCGCCTTCGAATACCTCATCGACGATGTGGTGCTCCACCGCCTCAGCGGCGCCAATCGGCGTGCCGCTGACGATCATGTCCAGCGCCTTGGCGACCCCGGCCAGACGCGGCAGTCGCTGCGTACCGCCAGCGCCGGGCAGCAGCCCCAGCTTCACTTCCGGCAACCCAACCTTGGCGTCGCGGCGTGCGATGCGGTAATGACAGCCCAATGCGACTTCCAACCCGCCACCCAGGGCGGTGCCATGAATAACCGCAACGCTGGGCTTGCTGCTGCTTTCGATAACCTCGATCACCTCCGGCAGGCTCGGCGCCTGCGGCGGCTTGCCGAATTCCTTGATATCGGCGCCGGCGATAAAGGTGTTGCCTTCGCAGACCAGCACGACGGCGCGAACCTGCGCGTCCGCTTCGGCGCTTTGAAACGCCTGCAGCAGCCCTTGGCGCACGACATGGCTGAGCGCGTTGACCGGGGGGTTGTTGACCGTGATCAGAGCAATCTCGCCCTGAAGTTCGAGCCGTACGACATCCGTCATGGCAGGCCTCCGCTTGTGAAATGATGAATTGGATTTGTTATTTCACGGAATCTTGTTTCGCACAGCAGAATAATAGACTCATTTCTGCATGTCGAGAGACTGGTGACAATCGCTTCAGCTGGCAACCGCCATAACTGCCTAGCGCACCGGACGTCGTCTTTTCGCCTGTTTTCGCACCTAATCGATGCGCCAGCGAGACTCACGCGTCAACGCGACCTGCTGATGACAGCAGACAAAACCGCCACTGGGTGCCGCCAGCTCAAGATATTGACCAGCGGGATAAGCCGCCATAAACAAAAAGGAGCCAGTCCCGAACGGGAACTGGCTCCTCGTGATACCGCTAGTTTTACAGCCCCAGGCAGAGGTACTTGATCTCCAGATAATCCTCGATGCCGTACTTCGAGCCTTCGCGCCCCAATCCGGACGACTTCACGCCGCCGAACGGCGCCACCTCGGTGGAGATCATTCCGGTGTTGATGCCGATCATCCCCGACTCGATGGCCTCAGCCACGCGGAACACGCGGCCCAGGTCACGGGCGTAAAAGTACGCGGCCAAGCCGAACTCGGTGTCGTTGGCCAGGGCGATGCCCTCAGCCTCATCCTCGAAGCGGAACAGCGGCGCCAGCGGCCCGAAGGTTTCCTCTTTGGCCACCTTGGCGCCGTGCGGCACATTGACCATTAATGTCGGTTCGAAATAGCTACCGCCCATCTGATGCGCCTTGCCGCCGGTGAGCACCTTGGCGCCATTGGCGACGGCATCCTCTATGTGCTCCCTGACCTTAGCCGCCGCGCGGTCGTCAATCAGCGGGCCGATGTCGGTGCCCTCTTCTAGCCCATTGCCGACTTTCAGTTTCTCCACCGCGGCCTGGAATTTCTTGGCGAACTCGTCGTACACACCGTTCTGCACATAGATGCGGTTGACGCAGACGCAGGTCTGCCCGGCGTTACGGTATTTGGACTGCATTGCGCCCTTCACCGCCTCATCGAGATCAGCATCGTCGAACACCAGGAACGGTGCGTTGCCGCCCAGTTCCAGCGAGACCTTCTTGATGCCCGGTGCGCACTGAGCCATCAGCTTGGCGCCGACTTCAGTGGAGCCAGTAAAGGTAATCTTGCGCACGGTCGGGTTGGCGGTCAGCTCGTCGCCGATATCGCCGGCCGAACCGGTGATGACACTGAATACGCCTTTGGGAATGCCGGCACGCTCAGCCAACTCGGCCAACGCCAACGCAGAGAACGGCGTCTGGCTGGCGGGCTTGACCACCATGGTGCAACCCGCCGCGAGAGCCGGGCCGGCCTTGCGGGTGATCATCGCCGCCGGGAAATTCCACGGCGTGATGGCAGCTGTGACGCCAATCGGCTGCTTGATGACGATGATGCGCTTGTCTTTTTGATGCCCAGGAATGGTGTCGCCATAGATGCGCTTGGCCTCTTCGGCGAACCACTCGATAAAGGATGCGGCATAGGCGATCTCGCCCTTGGACTCGGCCAGCGGCTTGCCCTGCTCCAGCGTCATCAGCCGGCCTAGATCGTCCTGATTCTCCATCATCAGCTCGAACCAGCGCCGCAGCTTCTGCGAGCGCTCCTTGGCGGTCAGATCACGCCAGGCCGGCAGCGCGCGCTCGGCCGCTTCGATGGCACGGCGTGTTTCGGCGGCCCCCATCTTCGGCACCGTACCGAGGATTTCGCCGCTGGCCGGGTTGTTTACCTTGATCGTCTCGCCGCTGTCGGCGTCCTGCCAGCTGCCATCTATATAAGCCTGCTGACGGAACAGAGCGGTATCTTTGAGTTGCATGGCAGTCTCCTTCGAGCCGGCAGATGCTGCCGGGAAATGGACCAAGGCCGTTGGCCGAAAGGGGCGATCCGCAGCGGGCACCGCCTGACCTCTGTCAGAGCGAAAGGCAACCTCATGGTTCCTGCCGAGACGCACGCCGTTTGATATCTCGAACGAATCCTAGTGGTGTGTAGCTGTGCGCAGCAACACCATGTTCAAAAAAACTAACGCCTGATAGATCAGCCTGATGACCCAGCACGCCATGGCAGCCTCGTCCCAACCATGGCGCCAGCCGCCGAGCCGCCATGGACGGCTGCGGGCGACATGCGTATGATTGCGCCCCGCAACGCACCAGTAGCTCAGCTGGATAGAGTACTGCCCTCCGAAGGCAGGGGTCGTGGGTTCGAATCCCGCCTGGTGCGCCATATTAAAGAAGGCCCTAGATGAAAATCTGGGGCCTTTTTCGTTTCGCGTCCTGCTATTGCAATTTTGGCGGACACTTCTGCACACGCCACTCGCCAGGGCGAAGGCCTCATGTAGCAAGTGACGCCGCACAGGGTAAAACTAAACAGCGGCGGGACGGTATGGCGGTTATCTTGCTCAGCGTGTAGCCAGAAAATAGAACCGGGGAATGCGGATGATCGACTTCAATAACAAAGGCTTTTTCAAGCTGAAGCAGAACGACGAGTATGCGGAGCGGGTCAGCTCCCTTCTGCTGGACGGCGAGCAAGTGGTCGACGCGTACAAATCGATGCGCGACGGCGTGGTGTTCACGACCAAGCGAATCATCGCGGTAAACGTGCAAGGCCTCACCGGTAGCAAAAAGGACTTTACCTCCCTGCCCTACAAGAACATCGTCGCCTATTCGGTGGAAACGTCCGGAACCTTCGATCTGGATTCGGAGCTGGAAATCTACTTTTCATCGTTGGGCAAGGTTAGGTTCGAATTCACCGGCAAGGCTTCGGTCGTTGAGATATCCAGGCACATATCCAGGCATCTACTCTGAGGCAACCAGGGCTGGCGTTCACCGGTAATGCTTCAGTCCAGGAGTTGCGGGTTCCATACGATTTCCCAGAGGTGCCCGTCCGGGTCCTTGAAATAGCCTGAATAACCGCCCCAGAACGTCTCGTGCTGCGGCTTGACGATGACGGCTCCGGCCGTCTCGGCTATCGCCATGACGGCATCGACGTCGGCTTTCGACGCCACGTTGTGGCCCAACGTCATCTCTGTCGAACTGGCCGGACCGAGCTCCAGCCCCGAGTCATGAGCGATGCTGCTACGCGGCCAGAGCGCCAGGCGCAGGCCGGGTTGCAGATGGATGAACACTACCGCACCGTGCTCGAAGGCCTCACCGATGATGCCTTCGCTCGCGAAGCCGAGGCCGTCGCGGTAGAACTGCAACGACGCCTCGAGATCCTCGACCCCGAGGGTAGGTTCAGGCCGGCCTAGCTCCGATTCCGGGCTGTTTTCGGTGCGAATTCCCAACGCTGTTAGCAGCGTCTCGGTGACTTCCATGAATGAGTACCCATCGGCCCATATCTGAGTCTTAACGTTCAGCCTGTCATCCATTTTTAGTTCCTAAGCTGAGCGTCCGCACAGCCAGTCGTTCGAGTTATGGTGGGATGCCTGAAGTGGCAATAGGCGACTACAGCATCAAGCATGCCACTATTTGAATATTCATTTTTATCTTAAAAATCAATAAGTTATATGCATGATAATTTCCAAAAGCCTTGCAAGTTGCATGACTGAGTTTGTAGTTCCATGCGATGTGCACTTCAGATCATCGTCTACGACTTGGCAGCTCGTACGTTGCGATCAGCACAGCAGGAGGCAACCGACTCCTGCTGCAAGCCCGAAGTTGGGCTGCGTTAGGCATAATCGACTGCCATTGCCTGAGCACCCGCCATGCAGATCGACGAAGAACTCACGCTGAAGAAGCTGGAAGTGTTTCTGGCATTCATGCGCAGCGGAAACCTGAGCAAGGCGGCGGCTGAGCTCAATACCAGCAATGTCAGCGTGCATCGCGCCATCCACTCGCTGGAAAGCGCCTTACGCTGTCCGCTGTTCAAGCATGAAGGGCGCAACCTGATTCCGCTGGAAAGCGCCTACGTACTCGAAGAAAAGGCCCAGAAGCTGGTGCAGGACGTGCTGGAGACGGTGCGCCAGACACGGGAGGCCGCAGGCTTCTCGGCTGAGCGTTTCAAGCTTGGCGCGCTCTACTCGCTGACGGTGAAAACCGTGCCGCATCTGATCATGGGCCTGAAACTGCGCCGCAGCGAACTCAACATCGACCTGATCCTAGGCTCCAATATTGATCTGTTCTACAAGCTGAAGAACATGGAGCTGGATGCCATTCTGGTATCGCTGAACGAGAGCGTTAGCAACGATCCGGACTGTGCGCAGTTGCCATTGTTCGCTGATGACATCTTTCTCGCCGCACCGGCCGATTCACCCTTCGCTCAGCAACCGGAGGTGGATCTGAGCGACTTGCGCGACGCGACATTCATCACCCTCACCCAGGGCTTCGCTACCCATCAGGACGGCAACCGGGTGTTCCAGCAGGCAGGGTTCGAGCCGAAGGTGGCGATGCAGGTGAACGACATTTTCACCTTGCTGAGCATGGTCAATTCGGGAGTGGGTTATGCGCTGCTGCCGGGCCGGGTGGGGATGGTCTATGAATCCCGGGTCAAGCTGGTGCCGTTGCAGGCGCGCTATCACCTACAGCAGCACATCGGCGTGGTGTTTCTGAAGGCCAAGGAGCGCGACCCGAACCTGCTCGCGCTCCTCGCCGAATGCCGCATGTACAGTTTGAAGAACCCCAGCTGAACCACGCGGCGGCTTCCCGGTTCAGCCGAGCAGGCCTCGCATGACGAAGAACAGTAGCGAAGGCCCGAGCAGGCAGCCCAGCGCGGTATAGAACGCTGCGGTTAGACAGCCATAAGGCACCAGTTTCGGGTCGGTTGCCGCAAGGCCGCCAGCAACGCCGCTAGAGGTACCGATCAGGCCGCCAAATATCACTGCCGAGCGAGGGTTGTTCAGGCCGATCAGCGGCGCGATGAAAGGCGTCGCCACCATCACCAGGATGGCCTTGACCAGGCCTGCCGCGATGGAAAGGGCCATCACTTCAGAGCTGGCGCCGATCGCCGCACCGGTGACCGGACCGACGATGTAGGTCACCGCGCCAGTGCCGATGGTAGTCAGGCTGACTGCATCGGTGTAGCCGAAGGCCACGGCCACTCCGACCCCCGCCACGAACGAAGAGAATACTCCGATGAACAACGCCAGTACGCCAACAAAACCAGCGCGCTTGAGCTCCTCGACGCTGACGCCGAACCCCGTGGCGACGATGGCGAAGTCACGCAGCATCGCGCCGCCCAGAAGGCCGATGCCGGAGAACATTGCGATATCCACCAGCCCCTTCTGCCCGCCGGTAACCACGCCGCCGATGTAGGACAACAACAGGCCGATGAGAATGGCCACTGCCGAGCCATGCAGGCGGCCCTTGGTGAGCTTGTCCGAGAGCCAGTAGGACAGCCACATGGTGGCGCCGATGATGGCGAAGCCGCTGATCATGCCGTAGCCGGAGATCACTTTCATGAGGGATTCGTACATGGCCGTTACCCCCGGACGCTACTGGTGGCGGGCTTGACTGAGGCGACCGGCTCGGCTTCAGGCTTTTTTCTGCCGATCCGGTCCAGCACCGGCACCAGCGCAAAGGCCACCGCCACCGCGGCAACACCGGCGAGAATGGCCATTGGGCCGCCGGAGAGCGCGCCGTAGACGTTCTGTTGCGCGGCCATGGCGACCACGATCGGGATGTAGACGGCGCTCCAGAACTTGATGCCCTGCTCCGATTCCGGATTGAACAGGCCGCGTTTTTTCAGATAGCTGCCGATCAGGATCAGCAGAACCATGGCGATACCAACGCCGCCGACGTTGGCCGGCACGCCGATCACTTTGCCGAGCAGCTCGCCGATGAAGATACCGGTCAGGGTACACAAGGCCAGGAAGGCCACACCGAAAATAATCATTGTTATTGTCCTTTTGGATTGCGCTCAGCCTGCCGAAGGCCTGGCGCGTGTTGTCGAGGTAGTTGTTGTTATCCGTCGATCAGTAGGCGAGCAAGGCTCCCTCACCCTCATGAAGCACGCGATCTATCGGCTCTGGCTGCCCTCCTGACGCAGCAAGGCGTCCAGTGTGTCCAACCGAGCGCCGTCGAAAGCGATCAGCGTACCCTGTTCGAAAACCCGTCGCGCCAGCCCGGTGAGCACGGAGCCGGGCGGCAGTTCGATATGCAGCCGCACACCGCGCTCGTAGGCAGTACGCAGGGTGCCGTGCCAATCGACGACGCGGCACATGTTGAAGGCGAGGTCATCGCGCAGGCGCTCGGCATCGAACACCGGGCGCGCCGACGAACCGCTGAGATAACGCAACCGCGGAGCGCGCAGGTTGACCTTGGCAAACGCTTCGGCCAGGTGCTGCGCCGGCGCGTCCAGCAGGGCGCAGTGCGAGGGCACGCTCATCGCCAGGCGACGCGCGCATGAGGCGCCGAGAGCCTTGGCCTGAGCGGCAACCGCCTCCATGGCGGCGTCGCTGCCGGCGATGACGATCTGGTTGTCGGCGTTGATGTTCGCCAGGTAGGCGGGCTCCGTAGCTTCTGCCAGCAGGCTCTCTACCGTGCAGAGCTGGAGGCCGAGGATCGCTGTCATGCCGTAGCCTTCGGGGTAGGCTTCCTGCATCAGCTCACCGCGCAGTGCCACCAGGCGCAGGGCGTCGGTGTAGTCGAGCGACTCGGCGACAACCGCCGCGGCATAGGCCCCGATGGACAGTCCGGCAACGTAATCGGGTCGCTGACCGTCGCGCATCAGCAGACGCGCACCGGCGACGCCGGCGATCAGCAGGCAGAGCTGAACAGCGCGGGTCGAACGCAGCGCTTCGGCCGAATCCAGCATCAGCGCATCTTCGCCGAGCACTGCGCTGGCCTCTGCGAGGGTAGCGGCAACTTCCGGCGCGGAAGGCAGGCGATGGAGCATGCCGGGCTTCTGCGCGCCCTGGCCGGGAAAGGCGAAAAGGTTGCTCATGCGGCGACCTCCTCTGCCCAGGGATCGTCAACCAGGCGCGGTCCATGCTCGGTCTTGGCCAGCACTCGTGCGGCGCTGCCGGCCCACTCACGCAGTGCCACGCCACCGAGCGGCGTTTCCAGTTGTAGATCGATGCGGCAATCATGGCCCGCCAGCAGCTGCAGCAGCGAACGCGCCTCGCTGCGTGGCAACGGCCGTTCGGCCCGCAGCAGCAGATCGAGATCGCTGTCCGGGTGAGCAACGTGCAAGCCGGTGGCGAGCTGGAAGCCTGCCGAGCCGGTGACGCCCCAGACGTGGCCCAGGCCGTCGAGCAAGGGTCGCAGGCTTGCCAGGGCGCGGAATACCGGAAGCTCTTCGCGCGCGCGGCGCTCGACCAGCTGTTCGGGCGCCAGGCAATGACGGATCGCCTCGAACGGCATCACGGTCGCTAGACGCTGCGCCCGCGTGGCCCCACGCAGACCAACCGCCACCAGCCCCGGCGCTACGCGGGCACGGCGCACCACAACCGGCTGGCCAGCAGCCAGCACGGCCAGTGCCCAAGCCGGGGCGTCGGCAGGCAGCTGCTCGGGTCGCATGCCCCAGAGCAGGTCGTGGGGGCGTGGTGTGCTGTGCATCTCTAGCCTCCTCGTGATTGTTGTTATCGAGGGTGGGAGCAGGCGGGTCGCGCCCGCCCTTACCTTGGCGTTACCACTGCGCGCGCAGCAGCTCGCGCACCCGTGACGAAGCCTCGCGATTCGGCGCGCCGAGGCGGCCACGCAGGTCGGTGCTGCTGCCGATGTCCGCGACGGCCTTCAACAGGCACTCTCGAACCTTCTGCAAATCGTCACCGCCCGGCTGCTCAATGTTCGCCACCGAGAGGGTTTCCCAGAGCAGACCGAGGGTCGCGTAGTTATCGATGTCGTAGGCCATCGGCGGCACCGATTCGGCGAGGGCTTCCAGTTCCTCGACGCTGCGCAGGGTGATGCGCGCAGCAGCGGCCTTGCCCATGGCGTGCACCATCACACCGGGATCGCGCAGGGCGATGATCCGCTGGGCCTGGTAGCCATGGGCTAGAAAGGCACCGGACATGGCCTTGCCGACCAGCAGCGAGACCACCGGATGTCCGGCCAGGCGCGCACGGGCATAGCCGTCCACCGCGCCGGCCAGCGCCTGATGAATGCCCAAGGCTTCTTCGCGGCGGCCGTAGGCCTGGCTCGGCACGTCGACCACCGCAACCAGCACGCGCTTGTCGGCTTTGTCGCGATCGGCTTCGATGACCTCGTCGACCGCCTGACCCAGCGCCCAACCTTCGAGCAGGCCGACCTCGCCGTTGCGGGCACGTGGGAAGGGGTTTTCGGCATCCGGCATCACGGCGATGTAGCGCGCTGCGCGGCCGGCCAGCTCGCCATCGACTACCTTCACCGAGGCCGGGTAGCCCGCCTGGGCCTGGCCACCGGCCAGGGCTTGCAACCAGTTCAGTCCACGGCTCATTGGGCATCTCCTTCGTAGAGGGCACGCACGGCGGCAGCGTCGAGCTGCGTGCGGGTGTCGGCGTCGGCCAGACGCTGGAGGAACCATGCATGACGACGGCTACGCGGCTGGGCCGGTTTGCCTTGGGCGAACAGCGTATGGATCTGCGCGCGGATGGCGTCGGTGTCGTCCGGGACATAGGCGTCAACCAGACCCGAGGCGAACCGCTGCTCGCCGCCGGTCAGGCTCCAGATGAAGGGGCGGTCGCGCGAGTCGTATTCGTCGAGCCCGGCTTCCTGCTCGATCACCTGCGGACCGTTGAGGCCGACCCGCGCTTCACGGGTCACCACGAGATAGCTGCACAAACCGGCAGCGATGGACATGCCACCGAAGCAGCCGACCGAGCCGGCCACCACGCCGATCACTGGCTGGTGTTCGCGCAGCTCGACGATGGCGGCCTGAATCTCGGCGATCGCCGCCAGGCCCAAATTGGCTTCCTGCAGGCGCACCCCGCCTGTTTCCAGCAGCAGTACGGCGCGGGTGGGGATGCCTTTGCGGTTGTCTTCGACAGCCAACTCAAGAGCGCCGGCGATTTTCGCGCCGCCGACTTCGCCCATGCTGCCGCCCTGGAACGCGCCTTCAATGGCGGCGATCACCGCCGGTTGACCGTCGATGGTGCCCTTGGCGACCACCACGCCGTCATCAGCCTGGGTGACGATGCCCTGCTTCGGCAGCCAGGGCGAAGTGACGCGGTCGAACGGGTCGAGCAGTTCGCGAAAGCTGCCTTCATCCAGCAGTGCACGGGCACGCTGGCGGGCGCCGAGCTCGACGAAGCTGCGCGACTTGAGTAAACGGGTCACATTGTCAGCAGACGAATCAGTCATGGCCGACCTCCTCCAACCCCTGCTCCAGACGCAGACGGACTACGCCGGGTGTGGCCCCAAAATCGTGAATATCAATGTTCAGTGCCGGCAGGTTCTGCTCGCGGAACATCCGCTCGAACAGTTGCTGCCAGCGCTGCTCGGCGCCGTTGACCGAGGTGACCACCTGGATCGCCAGCTTGCCGGTCTGGCCGGGTTCGAGCAGCACTTCCAGATCGCCCGAGCCGACCACGCCGACCAAGGCCTTGCCGCGGGCGGGTTGCCCGGCAGCGAATTCGAAAGACAGGGTTTCCATGTTCAGTTGCTCCCAGTCGGCGCCAGCGCGGCAGGCGCCAGGCGGTCGAGGAAAAGAGTGGCGGCCAAGAGGTCGGCGGCGCCGCCCGGCGAGGCGTTGAGCGCGAGCATGTCGCGGTCCAGTTCGCGCAGCTGACGGCGCCCGGCGAGGCTGGCGGCACCGCCGGCAGCGAGCACGGCGCGCGCACCGGCCTGCATGCGAGTCAGCCCTTTCGGCCCGGCGCGATGCAGCACGCAGGTGTCGGTGAGGTCGCTCATGATCGCCAGCAGTGCATCAAGCTGGGCGTTCTGCTCGCCGGCCCCATCGCGACGACTGGCGAGGAGCTGCGGCAAGCCGTGCTCGATCACGGCGGGAAAGCCGTGTTGCGCCTGTTCCCGCGCGCCGAGTACGCCGTAGCGACGGCAGACCCGCGCCCCATGACTCTCCGTGTTATGCGGCGCGACGGGGTCTTCGAGCCGGGCAAGGGCGGCGGCGGTCGTGGCGACACACTCGGCGGACGCGCCGCTTTCCAGCATGGCGGCGGCGCTAAGCAGCCCCAGCGCCCAGATCGCGCCGCGATGGGTGTTTACGCCGCCGGTCACGCGGAGCATTTCCGCTTCGCCTTCACGTCCCAGTTGACCAAGTGCTTCGCGCAGCGGCTGGCTAACCCGGCCCTCGGCTCGTGCGGCATCGGCCATGGCGGCAAACGCTGGCCACAGCGATTGCGCCGAAGCGTGCATCAGCCCCAGGTGCAAGTCGCTGTGGGCGCCGCTACCGCGACGGTCGACCAGCCCCGGCTTAGGCGACAGATCGGCCTCGTCGATCAGCGCCTGCACCGCCAGGTCCGCCAGGCGCTCGGCCGGTGTCGGCTGCGCCTGTCTTGCAATGAGTGCACTCATCACCAGCTCCTGAACTTGGCAGGCGGGTTGTAGAGGCCGCCGGACCAGTCGACCAGTTCGGCAATGCTCTTTGCCGCCAGCAGCTCGCGCGTTGCGTCGTTACGGCGAATGCCGAGGTCTTCCGGCAGCGCGATCAGCCCTTCACGGCGCATGCGCTCGGTGTCTTTCGGGTTGTGCCGCAGACCGATGCTGGTGACGCCCGCCACTGCGGCGATCATCGCCTGGCGCTCTTCCAGCGAGCGCGCCTTGTATAGGTAGGCGATGCCTTCCTCGGTGAGCAAATGGGTGACGTCGTCGCCGTAGATCATGATCGGCGCCAGCGGCATGCCGCTCTTCTTCGCCACTTCCACCGCATCGAGCTGCTCGACGAAGGTGGGTTTGCCGCCTTCCTGGAACGTTTCGACCATCTGCACGACGAGCTTCTTGCCGCGCTCGAGCATGGTCACTGGGGCTTCGCCGCCGGGGGTGGCCATGTCCAGCCAGGCGGGCGTCGGATGGCGACGGCCACGCGGGTCGTGGCCCATGTTCGGCGCGCCGCCAAAGCCGGCCAGGCGATCGCGGGTGACAGTAGAGGAATGGCCGTCGCCATCGACTTGCAGCGTGGCGCCGATAAACAGGTCCACGGCGTACTGCCCGGCCAGCTGGCACATCATGCGGTTCGAACGCATGGAGCCGTCGCGGCCGGTGAAGAACACGTCCGGGCGCTGGGCGATGTAATTCTCCATGCCCAGCTCGGTGCCGAAGCAGTGCACGCTCTCGACCCAACCGGTCTCGATCGCCGGGATCAGCGTGGGGTGCGGGTTGAGCGTCCAGTTGCGGCAGATCTTGCCTTTCAGCCCCAGCGATTCGCCGTAGGTCGGCAGGATCAGCTCAATGGCGGCGGTGTTGAAGCCGATGCCGTGGTTGAGCGACTGGACGTTGTGTTTCTCGTAGATGCCGCGGATCGCCATCATCGCCATCAGCACGTGCACCGGCTTGATATGGCGCGGGTCGCGGGTGAACAGCGGCTCGATATAGAACGGCTTGTCGGCGACCACCACGAAATCCACCCAGCTCGCCGGGATGTCCACGCGCGGCAGCTCATCGACGATCTCGTTGACCTGGAAGATGACGATGCCGTCGGAGAAGGCCGTGGGCTCGACCAACGCCGGGGTGTCCTCGGTGCTCGGGCCGGTGTAGATGTTGCCGTGGCGATCGGCCTGGAAGCCGGCCACCAGCGCGACGTTGGGGATCAGGTCTACCAGCAGGCGCGAATAGAGCTCGATGTAGGTGTGGATGGCGCCGACTTCCAGCAGGCCATCTTCGAGCAGCTGGCTGATGCGCAGGCTCTGCGGGCCGGCGAAGGAGAAGTCGAGCTTGCGCGCGATCTGCCGCTCGAACAGGTCCAGGTGCTCGGCGCGGCTGACGCTGGGCATGATCATGTGCAGGTCATGCAGTTTGCTGGGATCGACCTGCGCCAGCGAGCGCGAGAGGAAGTCCGCTTGCTTCTGGTTGTTGCCCTCCAGCACCACCCGGTCGCCCGGTGCGATCAGCGCTTCGAGCGCCGCGACGATTTTGTCGCTGGGCAGGACCACACCATCGGCGAGGCTGCGCACCTGGTCGAGACGCCGGGCTTTTTCAGCGCGACGACGCGACCACTGCGGCGGTGGGGATATTGTTGTTGTCATGCTGACTCCACAGGTTTCCGCTTTGTGGAGCGCACAGTAGGGAGGTGACCGGAAGGTCATCAATCAAGCGCAGAGGCGCTTCGTTACGCTTAAGTTAACGATGCCGCAGAACCGGGCGTTACAGCCAGCCGAGCGTGATCCCAGCGAGTAACAGGTAGCGCCCGCCCTTGGCCAGAGTTACCAGCAGCAAAAAACTCCAGAGCGGTTCGCGCAATGTTCCAGCGACGACGGTCAGTGGATCGCCAATGATCGGCACCCAACTCAGCAGCAGCGACCATCGTCCGTAACGGTGATAGCTGCGCTGAGCCTTTTCCAGCTGACGTTGGCTAACCGGAAACCAGCGCCTGTGGCGCAGCCGCTCGATGTAGCGACCGAGCAGCCAATTGGCTACCGATCCCAGCACGTTGCCGAACGTAGCCACTGTCAACAGTATCGCTGGTGAGAGATCGCTACCCAGCAGCAACCCAACCAGCACGGCTTCCGACTGCGCGGGTACAAGCGTGGCGGCAGCGAAGGCCGCGATGAACAGGCCGAAGTAGGCGGATAGATCGACCATGGTTATGGGGGGCTTCGAAGGAATAGTTGGTGCGTAGGAGCGCTTTTACAACGGATACAGCTGAATGCGCTTAGTGCCTATCACCGCCCCGGCTGGG
The DNA here is from genome assembly GCF_037967085.1 of Pseudomonas sp. CBC3. Classification (NCBI taxonomy): domain Bacteria; kingdom Pseudomonadati; phylum Pseudomonadota; class Gammaproteobacteria; order Pseudomonadales; family Pseudomonadaceae; genus Pseudomonas; species Pseudomonas sp. CBC3. The sequence continues at coordinate 1,024,710 of NZ_JBANEO010000001.1, read as the reverse complement.
GGCGAAAGCCCGGCACAGCGTCAGGACGCTCAACGCGGCTGGCCGGTTGGGTGCAGTTGAGATCACGAAATGGCCGACCGTTGAGTAATTCCCAGCCATGGCCCGGCGGCGTCTGACGACAGATGACGGTACCGTCGACCTTGCTCTGCCACTGGTAATAAGGCGCAGGGCCGGCAGAAGCCAGTAGCGGTAAGAACAGGCTGAACGCAAAAAGCACGGCGCGCATGGTTGGAATTCGATAGGAGGCTGGCGCCCACTTTAGCCGGATCGGCGCGCGGCGCAAGCTCGGCCGGTCAAGATGCTGGGTGTGCCTGGCAAGGCGCTTTTGCAGGATGCGGTGCAAGAAGATCGCTCAGTACCAGACCTTCGCCGCCTCGCGCATAAAGATTTCCACCGTCTTCGGCCCGATACCCTCGAACTCGGCCAGGCGTTTTTCCAGTGCCGTACGGCTTTCGCTCTGCTCACGGATGTTGCCAAGCTTGCCGCCGTACTCGCTGTTGAGCTTTTCACACAGCTTGAGCAGGCGTTCGGCGGTCGATTCGTCGTAACGCACATAGCGCCCTTCGCCGAGCATGCTTATCAATTGCTGCCGGCTGCAGTTGCAGAGTTTTCTCGGCGTGTCGCGCTTGTGTTTGTCGACGATCACCCGGTAGGCCTCGGCGGCGATGTCCTGCTGAATGCGCTTGCCGAACAGGAAGCTGGCGATGAACCATTTGAACAACTCGCCTTCGCCTTTCTCGATTTCGATACCCAGATCCTTTGCGCTAATTTCGCGTGCCATTGGCGCCTCGTTTCAGCAGTTCTTCATGATGCGACGACGGCGATGACGCTAGGTTCGAGATTTATCCGTAAAGAAACCGTGGCTCGCCCTGGCATCGGCAAGTTTCCGCCTACTGCCTGGGAGCGGTGAGCGGTTTATTGCCAATGCCTGCCAAATAGATGCGTTAACTCAACGTGGCAGAGCCCTGAAGAGGTATGGCACGGCTCGTGCTTGCTCCTGTCTAGCCCGATGCGATTTACCAAGACAAGAAAGCCGCACAGCGCGCCCGCTTTTCCTAGTAAAGCTTACCCGCCGCCGTAACCGCCCTTCTTGTCCTTGCAGCCTTTGAAGCTGCGGCCGATCGTCTATCGTCAAGGGTTGCGAAAACCAATAACAACGAAACGGAGTTACATCATGAGACTGACCAAACGCTTTGGCCTGCTTGCTGCCGCTGCAGCCTTCACTGCCAGCACCGCAGCCGTCGCTGCGCCGACCTTCATCAACATCCTCACCGGCGGCACCAGCGGCGTTTACTACCCGATCGGCGTAGCCCTGTCCCAGCAGTACAACAAGATCGACGGCGCTAAGACCTCCGTTCAGGCCACCAAAGCATCGGTAGAGAACCTCAACCTGTTGCAGGCCGGCCGCGGCGAGCTGGCTTTCGCCCTCGGTGATTCCGTGGACGATGCCTGGAACGGCGTCGAGGATGCCGGCTTCAAGGCACCGCTCAAGCGTCTGCGCGCCATCGCCGCTACCTACCCGAACTACATCCACATCGTGGCCAGCAAGGAGTCCGGGATCCAGACCCTGGAAGACCTGAAGGGCAAGCGCATCTCCGTCGGCGCGCCGAAATCCGGTACCGAGCTCAACGCCCGTGCCATCTTCAAGGCCGCCGGTCTGACCTACGAGGACATGGGCCGTGTGGAATTCATGCCCTACGCCGAGTCGGTCGAGCTGATCAAGAACCGTCAGCTGGATGCCACCCTGCAATCATCCGGCCTAGGCATGGCGGCGATTCGCGATCTGGCTGCCATGGTCCCGATCACCTTCGTCGCGGTTCCCGAGGACGTGGTTGCCAAGATTGGCAGCGCCGCCTACCAGTCGAAGATGATTCCGGCCGGCACCTATGACGGTCAGGACGCGGACATCCCCACTGCCGCCATCACCAATATCCTGGTCAGCCACGAGAAGGTCTCCGACGACGTCGCCTACCAGATGACCAAGCTGATCTTCGAGAACCTTGATCACCTGTCCAGCGCCCACTCCGCGGCCAAGGACATCAAGCTGGAAACCGCGACCGAAGGGCTGCCGATCCCGCTGCATCCGGGCGCCGAGCGCTACTACAAGGAAGCCGGCGTCCTCAAGTGACAGCCGGACCGGGCGGGTCTGGTACCCGCCCGGTTTGCCTTCAAGACCGCATAGCCTGATGGTCCGCATCCCGGGCCATCACGAAGAACGCCCATGCTCCGCACTGGCGCGACGCTTCAATCTTTTCGAGAGAGCCATCCCATGAGCGAGACCCAAGGGCTGCACAGCAGTCCCAGCGAATGGCCGAAGACGTTGTTCTACGTCGCGCTGCTGTTTTCCACCTATCAGATCATCACCGCCGCCTTCCATCCGGTGTCCAGCCAGGTGTTGCGCGCGGGCCACGTCGGTTTCCTGCTGCTGATGGTGTTTCTCTGCTACCCGGCAAAAGGCAATGGCCGCCCCTGGCAGCCGCTGGCCTGGCTGCTCGGCCTGGCCGGCATGGCGACGGCTTTCTATCAGTGGTATTTCGAGGGCGACCTGGTTCAACGCTCGGGTGACCTGACCACTACCGACATGTACATCGGCATCATCCTCACCGTGTTGGTGTTCGAAGCAGGCCGCCGGGTGATGGGTATTGCGCTGCCGACCATCTGCGCGATCTTCCTGGCCTACGGTCTGTTCGGCGAGTACCTGCCGGGCGACTTCGCCCACCGTGGCTATGGTTTCGATCAGATCATCAACCAGCTGTCGTTCGGTACCGAGGGCTTCTACGGCACGCCAACGTATGTCTCGGCGACCTATATCTTCCTCTTCATCCTGTTCGGCTCCTTTCTCGAGCAGGCCGGGATGATCAAGCTGTTCACCGATTTCGCCATGGGCATGTTCGGCCACAAGACCGGCGGCCCGGCCAAGGTATCGGTAGTGTCATCGGCGCTGATGGGCACCATCACCGGCTCCGGCGTGGCCAACGTGGTCACCACCGGGCAGTTCACCATTCCGCTGATGAAACGCTTCGGCTACCGACCGGCCTTTGCCGGCGCGGTGGAAGCCACGGCCAGCATGGGTGGGCAGATCATGCCGCCGGTAATGGGTGCCGTGGCTTTCATCATGGCCGAGACCATCAACGTGCCGTACGTCGAGGTGGCCAAGGCGGCGCTGATTCCGGCGATGCTGTATTTCTTCGCAGTGTTCTGGATCGTGCACCTGGAAGCGCGCAGCAAGGGCCTCAAGGGTTTGCCGAAGGATCAGTGCCCGAGCGCCTGGGGCTCGGTCAAGGAACGCTGGTATCTGCTGATCCCGCTCGCGGTGCTGGTCTACCTGCTGTTTTCGGGGCGTACCCCGATGTTCTCCGGCACTGTCGGTCTGGCACTGACGGCCATCGTCATCCTCGGCTCGGCGATCATCCTCAAGGCCAGCAGCTTCTGGCTGCGCGGCGCCTTCTGGATCGCACTGGGCGTGCTCTGCGCCGGCTTCTTCCAACTCGGCATCGGGGTGATCTTTGGTGTCATCGCGGCGCTGGTGGTGGTCTGCTGGTTCATCAAAGGTGGCCGCGACACCCTGCGCACCTGTCTGTTCGCGCTGGTGGAAGGCGCGCGCCATGCGATCCCGGTGGGTATCGCCTGTGTGCTGGTGGGGGTGATCATCGGCATCGTCTCGCTGACCGGCATCGCCAGTACCTTCGCTGGCTACATTCTGGCCATCGGTGAGAACAACCTGTTCCTCTCGCTGGTGCTGACCATGATCACCTGTCTGGTGCTGGGTATGGGCATCCCGACCATTCCCAACTACATCATCACCAGCGCCATCGCCGCGCCGGCGCTGGAGCAGCTGGGCGTGCCGCTGATCGTCTCGCACATGTTCGTCTTCTACTTCGGGCTGATGGCCGACCTGACGCCACCGGTGGCGCTGGCCTGCTTCGCCGCGGCGCCGATCGCGCGGGAGAACGGCTTCAAGATCAGTCTCTGGGCGATCCGCATCGCCGCCGCCGGCTTCGTGGTGCCGTTCATGGCCGTCTACGACCCGGCGCTGATGATGCAGGGCGACAGCTGGCTGACCACGATCTACATGGTGGTCAAGACGGTCTTTGCGGTGTGCCTGTGGGGCATGGCGGTTACCGGCCACCTGAGCCTGCGCATGCCGATCTGGGAACGCCTGTGGGCCTTCGCCGCTGGCGTCGCGCTGATCCTGGCGCTGCCGATCAGCGATGAAATCGGCTTCGTACTGGGCATCGCCCTAGTCGCCCAGCACATATGGCGCGCTCGTCGTGCCGAGCCGGCGGTGGCGTGATCGGGCTCTGCCTGGGGTTGGCGGGCGTGGTGTGGGCGCAGGTGCCCACACCCGCCTTCACCCTGGCGTGGAATCACACGATTGAGAAGATCCGCTGGGAAGAAGACTACCGCGTGACGCCGGACGGGCTGCTGCTCGGCGAAGCGCGGATCAAGGGCACCGGCGCCGGCATGGAAGTTCCGGATGACGCCCAGTTGCGCGACGGCAGCTGGCACTACCAGCGCCAGCTGCCGCCTCTGCAACCGCTGCGTGTGGGGCGAACCCCTGAAGCCGGCGATTACCAGCTGTGTTTCGACCAGCGTTGCCACGCGCTAAGCGAATGGCTCGGCCCGCCCACGTCGGAGCAGCCCGCGCTGGAGCTCTGGAGTTGCAGCGTGCCGGTGAGCAGTTCCTCTTGAGTACCGCAAGTCCGCTCGAGATTCCGCTGTAGGGTCCGCTCCGCACACCGGCAAAACATAACCCGCGCCCAACCTCGGTGCGCCGGTGAGAGGCGACTCACTGCACCGTGACCCTGGTGGTTCCCACGCTCCTGCGTGGGAGCCTCCAACCGGTGCTGTGATCGAGACGCAAGCCACCAGGCGTGCCCACGCGGGAGCGTGGCTCGATCAGACATCAGCCTGACGGCAGGTCCGCTCGACAACCGACCCCACGAGCAGTGTGGGCGATCCATCAAACCGCCAGTTCTGCCTCGCGCCTGAGCGTCGCCGCCCTCCTCGCGCGCAGCTTGCGCCACCAGATCACCACACCAGTCACTGACAGCACCGCAATCGCCACGCCCAGCACCGCAATCAGAATCCGCCCCGGCATTCCGAGGATGCGCCCGCCATGAATCGCCGGCTGCAACATGTGGAACTGCTCACCCAACGTGCCCTGCCCCGGTATTTCCTGCCCCAGCAACTGCGTCCCATCAGTGCCATGGAAGAACAGCCAGGCGTTGCCCTGGTTGCTGTCGTGATCGCCGAAGCCCGCGCCGTAGAAGTTGTATTCGAAGCTGTAGTACAGCTCGCCGATGGGTTCGCTCAGGCCCAGCTCGGCCGCATGCTGCATCGCGTAGTCATAGGCCTGATGGAAATCATAGGCGGTGGTGCCCAGCTCATCATTTGGCAGTCTGCCACGCGCCTCGTAGACGCTCGGCTCGACGGATGAGAACAGCGACACCACCGGCTTGAACACCTGCTCGGGTAGGTTCATGGCCACGCTGCTCACCGCCACTGGCGTGAGCAGCAGCCACAGCCACAACCCGCCGGCACGGTGCACGTCATGATTCATGCGCTGACGTTTGATCTTCCATGACGTCCACCACTTGCTGAAGAACGGCCGCCCACGCGGGAAGGTCAGCAGCAGCGAGACGAAGCAATCGAGCGTCCAGGCGATCGCCACGATGCCCATCAGCCACAGCCCCCAGTTGCCCGGCAGCGACAGGTTGTAGTGGAACTCCAGCATGAAGGGCACGAAGTTCTCCCGCGAGAAGCAGCATTCGCCCCAGTAACGTGTGCCCACCTGCTCTCCGGTCACCGCATCGAGGTACTGCACCACCGGTTCTTCGTCATAGGGCTTGCCGGTAGCCGGATCATTGCGCGGCACCAGCGCCATCAAGGCGGCATGCCCCGGCTCGTCGGGGAATTCCATGTACCAGACCTGCATCCGCGGGTTGGCCTGCTGAACGCGCTCGACCAGCGACCCCGGCGCCAGCACCGGGCCTTCGCTGGTGGTGTGGTAGAACTCGGGGTTCAGCCACTCGTCCAGCTCGTGGTGAAAGGCCAGCACCGCGCCGGTGATGCCCGCAAGAAACAGGAACAGTGCCGTGGCCAGGCCAATATAGCGGTGCAGTAGAACGAAGATGTAACGCATCAGTTATAACCACTTGGAGAACGCAAAAGCCGCCGCCTGAAAGGCTGGCGGCGAGTGTGTACCTGTAAATCAGAATTCGTAGCTGACCGTCGCCGTGACGTTGCGCTCCTCACCCAGATAGCAATAGTTCAGGCTGCTGCCACAGCCCGCTACGTATCTTTTGTCGGTGAGGTTGTTGGCATTTAGCCGAACATCCATGCCATCCAGCCCGACCCTGGCGAGGTCATAGCCGACGGAGGCATCGAATAATGTGTAGGACGGTATGCGCTGCGTATTTTCGGCATCAGCCCAGCCTTTGCCGACATAACGAATGCCAGCGCCGGTGCTCAGCCCTTCCAGGCTATCGCCGACGAAACGGTAGTCCGCCCAGATGGACGCCATGTGGCGTACCGACTGTGTTGGGGTATTGCCTTTGTTATCCAGAGTCGCGTCCACAGCGCTGAACACGGATTTGGAATATTCGATGTCGGTGAAAGTGTAGCTGCCCAGCAGACGCAGGCTTTCCGTAAGTTGTAGGCGCGCTTCGAGTTCCAGGCCCTGCGAGCGTACGGCCCCGATAGGCCTGTAGAAATCTTCGTTGGGGAGCTTGGAAGCGAGGTTTTCCTGCTCGATGTGAAACAGCGAAGCGGTATACAGATCGTCGGTACCCACCGGCTGGTACTTGATGCCCAGTTCCCATTGAGTGCCTTCGGTCGCGTCAAGCGGGTCACCATTGGCGTCACTGGTTGAGTTTGGGTTGAACGACTCCGAGTAGCTGATATAAGGCGCCACGCCGTTATCGAACAGATAAAGCACGCCAGCGCGGGTCGTCAGCTGGTCCGAGTCCTTTCCCGAGGGCGCACTCGCCCCGTCTGACACCACTTCGGTTTCTACCCAGTCCTGGCGCAAGCCCAGGGAAACACGCCAACGGTCCAGCTCGATCAGGTCCTGCATGTACAGACCCGTCTGCTCCAGCCGGCGGGTCTGGCCGAACGGGCCGCCAACCACAACAGGCGTGCCATAGACCGGATCGAACGCATCGAGATTGCCGACGGTGCCGCCGTAATAGTCCACTTTGGCCTTTCCACGCTGATAATCGACACCGGTGATCAAGGTATGCCGGGCGGCGCCCGTGTCGAATTCGGCCTGCAGCATGTTGTCGATGATCCACGAGTGCAGGTGCTCCTCCGCGCCCGTATAGCCACGCAGCAGTTCTGACGAATCGCCCACCCAGCCCAGGCTGTAGACCTGTTCGGACTCGACTTTCGAATCCAGATAGCGGAAGTTCTGACGCATCGACCAGACATCGTCGAAACGATGCTCGAACTGATAGCCGAGCATTTGCTGAGTGCGCTCGAACTTCTCGTGCCCGGGCTCACCCTCGAAGAAATCGTCGGAGAGATAGCGTCCATTACGACGATATAGAGTGCCTTCAGCAGGCAGGCCGCCGTGATAACCACTTTCCGGGTCGTGCTGCAGATAGGCCTGCAGGGTCAGCGCGGTGTCTTCGGAAAAGGCGATGCGCAGCGATGGAGCGATGGCATAGCGCTCCGACTTCACATGGTCGTACTGGGTATCACCTTTGTCCGCCAGGCCGACCAGCCGATAGGAGAGCGTTCCTTCTTCGTCCAGCGGCCCGCCTAAATCGACGCCGATGCCTTTCTGATCGTTACTGCCAAGCGTCGCCTGGACCTGCCGATAAACCTCTTCCGTCGGCTGCTTGGAAGTCATTGCGACCAGGCCGCCAGGCAGGCTGCGGCCATACAGAACCGATGATGGGCCCTTCAGCACGTCGATGCGCTCGAGAAAGTAAGGATCGATCTGCATGGTGCTGTAGGTGCCGCTGTCACCCATGATCTTGAGGCCGTCCAGATACAGGTTGTCCACCGAGCCATCGTTGAACCCGCGCATGGCCACATAATCGTAGCGGCTGGTGGCGCCATAAGGCGTGCTCATTACACCGGGGGTATAACGCAACGCCTGGGCCACGGTCAGCGAGCCCTGATCGTCCATCTGCTGACGCGTGACCACCGAGACCGTCTGCGACGTTTCCAGCAGCGGCATGCTGGTCTTGGTCGCCACGCTGCTGTGGGTGGCGTTGTAGCCTTCCATCTCGCCCAGCGCGTTACCCAGGGCGAAGCCTTCGACCACCATGGGCTTCAGCTCGACGGCGCTCGTCTGATCGCGAGTCGGCGACGACGCCAGCGAGTAAGTGCCGCGCTCATCGCGCACCGCCTGCAGGCCGCTGCCCTGCAGCAAGACATCGAAGCCCTCCGCGACGCCATACTGCCCCTGCAGGCCAGCCGAATCGCGCCCCTCGGTGAGACGACCATCTACCGACAGCATCACGCCAGCCTCGCCGGCAAAGCGGCTCAGCGTGCTGGACAGCGGACCGGCTGGGATATCGTAACCGCGCAACTCCTGCTGACTGGCCGCCTGTGCCAGCGCCGTCGGCGAGGCGACGAGCGTTGTCAGCGGCAGGCAGAACAGGGCAGCGCGAACGGCGCGGGAGAGGCTGGAACGACGAAGCGGAGCGATGGAGCGCATGGGTCATCCTTTTGCGAGAGCAAAAATAGGGATCGATGCGGTTATGCCCAACGACGCCCTGCAAAAGGGAACTGCGGATGAGAAATTTTTACATTTGCGTTTCAGGCGGTCGACGGCTCGAGGCTGACCCACCAAGGCAAACGCCGGTTGATGCGCAACGGCAATGTACTGGCCAGAGCCTCCAGAATCCGCTCCGTATCAGCCAGCGGATAGGCGCCGACCACGCGCAGGCCGGCGATGCGTGGATCACAACCGAGATAGCCCTGGCGATAGCGCGCCAGCTCGGTCACGAACTCGTCCAGACGCAGATCATCGGCCAACAGGACGCCGCTACTCCATGCCTGACGGCCCGGCTGAACCGGCCGACCAAGCCTGATTTGCAGAGTATCGAACGCCACTTGCTGGCCTTGCAGGACGGTATGAACGCCATCGCGCCCGGCGGGCCGGATATCGATGGTGCCCTCGAACACACTGAGCTGAGTACTGCCATCGCGCTGCAGTACCGAAAACCTCGCAGCGCCGCGTGGCTGAAGATCGCCTTCGGACGTGCGCAACAGCAGCGGGCGTCGTTCGTCAGACGCTTGCAGCAACGCCTCGCCACGATGCAGCGACAGCTGCCGAGCCTGATCGGTGAACGCGACAGCCAACGCGCTATCGGTGTTCAGCCACAGCCGTGAGCCATCATCCAGACGCCAGTCGCGCACCTCCCCCACCGCCGTACGATGGTCCGCCGCCCAGCTACGCCATGGCAGCGCACCGCCGGCGAACGTCAGCAGGGCGCCGCCGCATAGAATCGAAAGGGTCTTGAGTGCGTGCCGCCGAGTCGGCTCGCGACGCTGCAGCAGAACCGTCGCTGCGGAGCCGAACGGGTCGCCCGTCAACGGCTCCAACCGTCCGCTGATCTGTTCCACCCGCTGCCAGGCCTTGGCGTGCTCGGGTAAGGCGACCCAAGCGCGCCAGGCCTGGCGATCAGACTCGCTGATCGCACCGGATTGCAGTACCGCGAACCACTGGGCTGCGGCTTGCAGTACCTGATAATCGAGGCTCATGGCGCGTCGTCGAGCAGAGTCAGGCAGTGCAGCATGGCCTGCGCCATGTATTTCTTGATCATGCGTTCGGATACGCCAAGCTCGGCGGCTATCGCCCCGTACGTCATGCCCTGCAGCTGGGAAAGAAGGAAGGCACGGCGAACTTTCTCTGGAAGCCGCGCCAGCATCGCATCGACCTGCAAAAGGGTTTCGACGACCAACGCGTGGGACTCGGGTGACGGCGCGAATGCCTCGGGCTGCAAGGCGAGCGCGTCCAGATAGGCCTGCTCGATTTGCTTGCGGCGCCAGTGATTGATCAATAGGCCTCTGGCGACGGTATGCAGGAAGGCGCGCGGTTCACGAATCGCTTCGAGGCCGTGATCTTTGGTCAAGACACGCACGAAAGTATCTTGCGCCAGGTCCGCTGCCTTCTGGCTGCAGCCGAGCTGACGGCGTAACCAACCATTCAGCCAGCCCTGATGATCGACATAGAGTCGATGTACCAACTGTTGCCGGACCATCCCCTGGGTTGCCATGGCTGCTGCCCTTTGCCGTCGAGATCGTAATGCTAACGCTTCTCAACTTCGCAAGCTACGGCAGTATGTGGTTCGGCGTGGCCAGGCTCGAGACGAACCCTGTTACAGGAGGAAAGCGACGTTTCACGTGGAACGCCCATGAGCACTCATGGAATCACCCACTCGCCGTCACTGGTCTGCTCGCAGGCCGGCTGAAGGAAGCGCGCATCGCTGGCGATGCCGTAATAGTGAATGTCCTGTCGATAGGGCATGTTGGACACCTGGGCGTTGCGGCAGACTCCGAAGGCGCCGCCGGGACACTGCTCCACAAAGCTGACCTCGACCTTCTGCCCCTTGAGTTCGGGCTGGCAGAATCCCGAGCGGAACAATTCAGCCGGAATGTTGCGGTTCTGCTGGCAGACCTTCACCTCGATGCGCTCGTCCTGGCTGTGAATGACGCAGCCATCGGCCCAGGCCTGGCCGGCGACACTCAGCGATAGCAGCAGACAACACAATAAACGCATCGATTACCCCCTCATCTGACCGCGGCGACTCTAGCATGCAGGCTGCACGGCCGCTTCCAATCCATCCGCCAAATGCGCACCATGGCGCCATGCTGACTCAAATACCGACTCATGTAATCAGCGGCCCGCTCGGCGCCGGCAAAACCAGCTTGATCCGTTCGCTGCTATCGCAGAAGCCGGCAAACGAGCGCTGGGCGGTGTTGATTAACGAGTTCGGCCAGATCGGCCTCGACGCAGCACTGCTGAGCACCAACGAAGCGGGCATCAGTCTCGCGGAAGTCGCCGGCGGCTGCCTGTGCTGCGTCAACGGCGTGCCCTTCCAGGTCGGTCTGAGCCGCTTGTTACGCAAGGCCAAACCGGATCGGCTGCTTATCGAACCTTCCGGGCTGGGCCATCCTGCTGAACTGCTCACGCAACTCGGCGCGCCGCCATGGCAGGGTGTCCTGGCGCTGCAGCCCTGCCTGACGGTGCTCGATGCCGCCTCCCTTGCGCGTGACGAGCCCTTGCCACCCAGCGTGCAGCAAGCGCTTCAGCGCAGTGGCCTATTGGTGCTGAATAAAAGCGAGGCGCTGGATCAGGCAGATCGCCAGCGCATCATGGCGAGGCTGCCCTCATTGCCATTGCGCTGGACGACCCAGGGCGAATTGCCGATCACGGCGCTACCGGGTATCGACCAGCGAGCCGACGCACAAGCCGAGACTCCATCACCCCTGCCCGCCTCCGTGCAACCAGCCGGCAGTGTCTGGCTAAATCCGCAACAGCCGGTCTGCCAAAGCCAAGCAAGCGCAGACGGCTGGAGCATCGGTTGGCGTTGGCATTCAAGTCAGCGTTTCGATCTGCAGCGCATCGAACGGTGGCTCGGTAGCCTGGATTGGCGCCGGGCGAAGCTTGTGCTTCATAGCCCCGAGGGCTGGCGTTCGGCCAATGCCTTGGCGGGCGAGGCGCTGATATTCAAGCCCAGCGAATGGCGAAAGGATTCGCGGCTCGAATTGATTTTCAATGCACCCGGAGACGAAGCGCTACTGAAAGCAGCAATGGCCGCCTGCCGCCTTTAACCGACAAAATCAGTCACCGCGACGCCAATCGTCCATCTGGATGATCCGCCCCGAATCCGGCAGGGTCTTGAAGGGATGCGCTTCCATCTCGATCGGCCCCGGTCGCGGACCGAACATGACGATACTGCCCTGATGGCGCTGCTCGCCCGTCACGGTGAATTCGAAGCCGTAGACGCGCGCAAAGCGGCGTTGCCCGCGCGCGTCGCGCACAAATCCAAGGCGGCGAAACGCGACATTGCCATCGAGCAGATCGACATCCATCTTTTCGCAATGACGGCGCACCGATGCCAGCGCGCGCTCGCGTATGCCATGGGAATGCCAGAGCCAGGCGGCTGCTGTCATCAGCAGGAGGAAAACGCACAGGTTGCCGAGCGTCACCATGACCTTGGCATCTCCTGTAGAACCAAGCGGCTCAACTTTCCAACCAAACGTCGCGCACCCAGTGCCACACGGTTTCCCAGCTTTCATCGGTGAGTTCATGCGCGTCACCATCGAACAGCATGACTTCGCCTTCCAGATCGACCACGTAGTAGTCAGGCCCGTCCTGACAGATCGGCAATAAATCCCGCGCCACGCCCGCATCCCAGGCGTTCGCCGCCACTTCCGGCAGGTAGGTATGCGATTGTGGATCGGCGGTCACCGGCTCGAGCCGGCCATAAACGACATCGCTGACCGTCAGCAGAAATTCGCGCAGGCCGAACGGCAAGTTGATCAGCAGCTCTTCTTCGACCTCGACCAGACGGTCATCGTCTGGCAGTTCCAACGGCACCGGTACCGGCTCGTTGAGTTCTCGCAGCTGTTCGATTACCTCTTCCATGCGCCCCCCATTCGTGAAATACGCGCTTGAAGGCGAGTTTATACAAGCCCGAACGCACGCGAGCCAGCCCCGCGCTGTTTCGATCCGCCCATTTCGGATGCAGTCGGCCAGCCCGCAACGGCTCCTGGCCGGTCATAGCGGTTAGGCACGTGTCTGGATCGCTGCATCTGGACGCCGTTTGCGCGGCTGCCGTGCTTTCCAGTAGATTGCCCGGCTGCCTTGACGCTGCGGCCTGCCCCCGGAGCCGCTTCACGAACGACTCTGCGACAGGACCCTGCCGTGACCGCGACGTCCATTTCCGTTTACCGCCTTCCCGGTTTCGTCCCCTTTCTCGCTGCACGTTTGCTGGCGGTTTTCGCCATGCAGATTCAGGCTGTAGTCGTGGCCTGGCAGGTCTACGACCTCACGCGCGATCCACTGTCGCTGGCCTATGTCGGCCTGGCCCAGTTCGTCCCGATGCTGCTTCTGTTGCTACCGGCGGGGGATCTGATCGACCGCTTCGACCGCAAGCTGATCCTGGCACTGAGCTGGCTGGTGGAAGCGCTGTGCGCCGCCGCGCTGCTGTGGTTGTCGCTGACCGATGCGGCGGTGAGTTATTACTACGGCGTGCTGGTGTTCTACGGCTGCGCGCGTGCCTTCACTGGGCCGGCGTTGTCCAGCCTGCTGCCGCAGATCGTTCCGCGCGAGCGTCTGGCCGCGGCCATCGCCGCCAACAGCATGATCATGCGCAGCGCTACCATCGCAGGCCCAGTGCTCGGCGGTGGTCTCTATGCGCTCGGGGGCGGCGGCCTGACTTATGGCCTGTGCCTGATCGGTTTTCTCGCCGGCACGCTGCTGCTGGGCTTCGTCCCGGTGCGCTATGCCGAACAGCGCCAGGCGCTTGAAACCACCGCATGGGCACGCTTCACCGCCGGCATCGGCTTCATCCGCTCGCGGCCAATCATTCTCGGTACCATTTCTCTCGATCTGTTTGCCGTGCTGCTGGGTGGCGTGGTGGCGCTGTTGCCGATCTATGCCCAGGAAGTGCTGGAAGTCGGTCCAACCGGCCTCGGTCTGCTGCGCAGCGCCATGGCCGTCGGTGAGGTGACGGTGGGACTGTATCTCAGCGTGCGGCCGTTCAATCGACATGTCGGGCTGGTGATGTTCGCGGCGGTAGCGCTGTTCGGCCTGGCCAATTTGGTATTTGCGCTGTCGAGCCTGTTCTGGCTGTCCTTCGCCGCGCTGATGGTGGCCGGCGGTGCGGACATGGTGAGCATGTACATCCGCTCCTCGCTGATCCAGTTCTCCACACCGGACGCCATGCGCGGTCGGGTCAACGCAGTGAACATGCTGTTCATCGGCTCATCCAACGAGCTCGGCGAATTCCGCGCTGGAACCAGCGCCGCCTGGTTCGGCGCGGTGCCGGCGGCGCTGCTGGGCTGCGCCTGCACCCTGACAGTAACGGGCGGTTGGCTGCTCGGCTTCAGGAGCCTGCGCCAGGTCGATCGTTTCGAGGATGCGGCGCCGCAAGCACCGTCGCACACGACTTACGCGAAATAGACATCAGCTACCCGCGGCTTCCGGCAGTCTGGCGATGACCTTGATTTCGAATTGAAAGCCGTAGAGCCAGGTCACGCCGACGGCTGTCAGGGTCGGGTGGGGCGCGCTGCCCCAATAGTCCGGCACGACGTTCCAGATCGTGTCGAATTGCGCTTCGGGATCAACGATGAACAAGGTCACGTCAATCACGTCATCGAACGTGCAGCCCGCTGCCTTGAGGATGGCATTCAAATTCTCGAACGCGAGCCTGACCTGGGCTTCCAACTCAGGCTCGGGCGAACCGTCCTCGCGACTGCCGACTTGCCCGGAAACGAACAGCAGTCCGTTAGAGCGGATTGCCGGCGAGTAGCGGTTTCGCTCGTAGAGCGCCTGGCGTGCGGGTGGAAAAACAACGTCGCGCTGTGTCATGGAATTCTCCAATTGGGGTCAAACCGCCCCGTCATTCAGGGAGACATGAATCTAGGCGCGCCGTCGCGTGGGATAAACAGGCAAGTCCGGTCATCATTGTTTGTAGAATCCAAACAATTCCTGGAACGGTGGAGCCAAGATGGACCGCTTCGATGCGATGCAGGCGTTCGCCCGCGTAGTGGAAACCGGTAGTTTCACCAAGGCTGCCGAGACCCTCGGCACGAGCAGAACCAGCGTTACGCAACTGGTGCAGCAGCTGGAGGCAAGGTTGCGCGTGCGGCTGCTCAACCGCACCACACGCAAGGTTGGGGTCACCGCAGACGGTGCCGTCTATTACGAGCATGTGCTGCGCCTGCTGGCCGATCTGGACGACGCCGAGACAAGCCTGTCCGGCGCCTCGGCATCGCCGCGCGGCAGGCTGCGGGTGGATGTGCCCAGTCCCTTCGCCCGGCTGATTCTGATACCCGCACTGCCAGCGTTCTATGCGCGATACCCCGACATTCAGCTGGACCTGGGCGTAAGTGATCGCACGGTGGACCTGATCGGCGAGAACGTGGATTGCGTCGTGCGCGGCGGCGAACTCACCGACCAATCGCTGGTGGCCCGGCGCGTCGGCGAACTGCAACTCGGCGTGTACGCCGCGCCGGGCTACCTGGAACGCGCTGGCACGCCGCAGCATCCGCGGGAGCTGGAAGACTCGCATCACCGCATTGTAGGGTTCGTCTGGGCACGTGCCGGCAAGGCCGCTCCGTACGCCATGCGCTGCGAGGGTGAGAGCATCAGCTTGCTCGGCCGCTATGCGTTATCGGTCGATGACGGCAACGCGTACCTCGCCGCTGGCTTGGCCGGCCTCGGCGTGCTCTGGCTGCCGCATTACATGTCAGCCGAGCACGTCGCGCGCGGTGAACTGGTACCGCTGTTCGAGCACTGGCGACTCGACTCCATGCCACTGTATATCGCCTTCCCACCGAACCGGCACCTCAGTGCCAAGCTGCGTGTGTTCATCGATTGGGTGGTTGCACTCATGGCGAAGCACTCCCCTGTCCGGAGTCGACATGTTTCGTGACTGGACAGAGGCAGCAGCCGTAGATAGACGCTCCCGGGCTTCGTCAGCGAAGATTTGGCCAGCTCCCTTGGCTTCCGGCCAAATCCATCGGTCAAGCCCAAGTGACTTATGTCCTTGGCCTCAGGTGATAATTCTTCGCCGCCACCGTTTTTTTTTTCGCTGAGGTGACGCCCGCTTATTCCACGGTCACGGATTTAGCCAGATTGCGCGGCTGGTCGACGTCGGTGCCGCGCAGCACCGCGACGTAGTACGACAGCAGCTGCAATGGCAACGTATAGAGGATCGGCGCCAGCACGTCATGGATATGCGGCATGCTGACGATGAAGGTGCCCTCGCCATTCTCGATGCCGGCTTCACGGTCGGCGAAGACGATCAGCTCGCCACCGCGCGCGCGCACTTCCTGCAGGTTCGATTTGAGCTTTTCCAGCAGCTCGTTGTTCGGTGCCACGGTCACCACCGGCATGTCGGCGTCGACCAGTGCCAATGGCCCATGTTTGAGCTCGCCCGCCGGGTAAGCCTCGGCGTGGATATAGGAAATCTCCTTGAGTTTGAGCGCGCCCTCCATCGCCACCGGATACTGCGCGCCACGACCGAGGAACAGCGTGTGGTGCTTTTCGGCGAAATGCTCGGATATCTTCTCCACCGTGGTATCCATCGCCAGCGCTTCGCCCAGACGCGTCGGCAGGCGGCGCAGCTCGTCGATCAGCTCGGCTTCAAGCGCCGGCGCAAGCGTGCCACGCACCTGCCCCAGCGACAGGGTCAGTAGCAACAGGCCAACCAGCTGGGTCGTGAAAGCCTTGGTCGAAGCCACGCCAATTTCCGGACCGGCCTGGGTCAGCAGGGTCAGATCGGATTCGCGCACCAGCGAGCTGATGCCCACGTTGCAGATCGCCAGACTGGCGAGGTAACGCCCCTCCTCGTCCGTGCGCGCCTTGGCGTTTCGCAGCGCCGCGAGCGAATCGGCGGTTTCGCCGGACTGGGAGATGGTGACGAACAGCGTGTCAGGCTGCACCACCACCTTGCGGTAACGGAACTCGCTGGCAACCTCGACCTGGCAGGGAATGCCGGCCAGCTCCTCGAGCCAGTAACGCGCGACCATACCGGCGTGGTAGCTGGTGCCGCAGGCAACGATCTGCACGTTGCGCACCTTGGCGAACAGCTCGGCCGCCTGCGGACCGAACGCCTGCACCAGCACTTGGTGGTCGCCCAGGCGGCCTTCGAGCGTGCGCTGCACGACCTTGGGCTGCTCGTGGATTTCCTTGAGCATGAAGTGGCGATATTCGCCCTTGTCCGCCGCTTCCGCGCCTTCATGGTATTGCACGCTTTCGCGTTCCACCGCTTGGCCGGCGACATCCCATATCTGCACGCTGTCGCGGCGGATCTCAGCGATATCGCCTTCTTCCAGATACATGAAACGATCGGTGACCTGACGCAGGGCCAGCTGGTCAGAGGCAAGGAAGTTTTCCCCCAGGCCTAGTCCGATCACCAGCGGACTGCCGCTACGGGCGGCGAGCAGCCGATCAGGTTGTTTGGCACTGACTACGGCCAAACCATAGGCGCCATGCAACTCCTTGACCGCCGCCTTGAGCGCCACGGTGAGATCACCGTATTCATCGAGCTTGTGGTGCAGCAGATGCACAATGACTTCGGTATCGGTGTCGGAAACGAAGACGTAACCCCGGGCTTTCAATTGCTGACGCAGGGCTTCGTGGTTTTCGATGATGCCGTTGTGCACCACCGCCAGGTCTTCGCCGGAAAAGTGCGGATGCGCGTTGCGCTCGCATGGTGCGCCATGAGTGGCCCAGCGCGTGTGAGCAATACCCAGACGACCGCTGAGCTGTTCGTGCTGTTGCGCCTGCTCCAGCTCGGCGACCTTGCCGGAACGGCGCAGGCGATGCAGTTGGCCGCTTGCATCCAGCACGGCCACACCGGCGCTGTCATAGCCTCGGTACTCGAGACGCTTGAGGCCTTCGAGCAAAATTGCAGTGATGTTGCGTTCAGCGACGGCGCCAACGATGCCACACATGGTCAGGTCTCCTGATGGGTTCCGATGGCTGCGCAGATCAGCTTGATGCCGCGAGCCTGAATACTTGAACGCGCCTCGGCAGTGAGGCGGTCGTCCGTTATGAGGGTGTGGATGTCGCCCCAGGGCAACTCCAGATTGGGGATGCGCCGTCCGATCTTGTCGGATTCGGCCAGCACGATGACTTCGCGCGCCACTTCAGCCATGACACGCGAGAGGCCAAGTAATTCGTTAAAAGTCGTGGTGCCGCGCTGCAGATCGATGCCGTCGGCACCGATGAACAGCTGATCGAAATCGTAGGAACGCAGCACCTGTTCCGCCACCTGCCCCTGAAAGGACTCGGAATGCGGGTCCCAGGTGCCACCCGTCATCAGAAGGGTCGGTTCGTGTTCCAGTTCACGCAGGGCATTGACCACGCTCAGCGAGTTGGTCATCACCAGCAGGCCATGCTTGTTGCCCAGTTCAGGAATCATCGCGGCGGTGGTGGTGCCGCTATCGATAATGATGCGCGCGTGTTCGCGGATACAGCCGACGGCGCCTCGGGCGATGGCTTGCTTCCACGGCGAAACCGGCTGTGAACTGCCGATGAGTTCCTGCGGCAAGGGCACCGCGCCACCGTAGCGGCGCAACAGCAGGCCGTTCTTTTCCAGCGCCGCAAGGTCCTTGCGGATAGTCACTTCGGAGGTCTCGAAACGTCTGGACAGCTCATCGACGCTCACCTCGCCCTGCTCGTTGAGCATGGCAAGGATGGCGTGGCGTCGTTGAGGAGTGTTGCGCTTCGACATGCTTAAGTTTCGATTCGAAAGAAAAACGCGCGAATCAAAACCTAAACTAGCAGCGCCGTCAACTCCCAGTCATCAAACCCGGAAGTAACTCATCAGACTTTGCTGATGATTGGCCAGCTGATTCAGCGCCTGGCTGACGCGGGCCGATTCGTCCGCCTGGCCAGACAGCGATTCGGTAACGTCGCGGATACCAGCCACGTTGCGGTTTATTTCTTCGGCTACCGCACTTTGCTGCTCGGCTGCGCTGGCAATCTGCAGGTTCATGTCGGAAATCACCGCCACCGCGTCGCCGATCTTGCGCAGCGCAGCGACGGCATTGCCTACCTGATCGACGCTGCCCTGCGCCTGAGCATGGCTGCCTTGCATCGCTGTGACCACGTCGCGAGTTCCGCTCTGCAGACGTTCGATGACCTGACGGATTTCTTCGATGGATTCCTGGGTGCGTCGAGCGAGGTTGCGAACTTCATCGGCCACCACGGCGAAACCACGCCCGGCCTCGCCTGCCCGCGCCGCCTCGATAGCGGCATTGAGCGCCAGCAAGTTGGTCTGCTCGGCGATCGAGCGAATCACTTCGAGCACCGAGCCGATCTGTTCGCTGCTAGCGGCCAGTGTTTCGACCTGTCCCATGGCATGGTTCAGTTCACCGGCGAGGCCGTCGATGCTACGCGTGGTGTGATCGATGACACCCAGCCCTTCGTGCGTTGCCTGATCGGCTGCCCGTGCGGCCTCCGCTGCCTGCGCAGCGTTGCGCGCGACATCCTGCGCCGTGGCGCTCATTTCATGCGATGCGGTCGCTACCTGCTCGACTTCGCGGAACTGTTGCTGCATGCCGGCGCTGGTCTGCATGGCGATCGCTGCAGACTGGTCGGCGCTGCTGCGCGCGTCCTGAACCGAGCGCTGCACATCGGCGATGGTTGGCTGCAGCTTGTCGAGAAAACGATTGAACCATCCGGCCAGCTCGCCCAATTCATCCTCTCGGGTGTATTCCAGTCGTCGGGTGAGATCGCCCTCGCCACTGGCGATGTCCTTGAGCATCGCCGCCACGCCTTCGATAGGACGGGTCACGCCCCGCGCGGTCAGCCACATCAGCGCCAGGCCCAATAACACCGCACCGAGACCGATAGCTAGGGCGATCATGCTGTTCTCCTGGCTCTGAGCCTGCAGCGTCTGCTCCAGACGCGCTGCCGGAGCAAGCAGCACCTGACGTGGCACCTCCAGCAGAATCGCCCAGGGTTCGAGTTCCGGCACTGGCTGTACGGGTTGCAACACCCGCAGCATGTCGCCATCGCCGAGCAGCACCGGCTTGCCGGCATCGACCACGCGGCCGATCGCCTCGCTCTCGGCACCGAACGCGGCGCTCAACGGTTTGCCGAGCAGACCGGCGTCGCGACTATGGCCGGCCAGAAATCCGGCAGGACTGATCACGCTCAGATGACCTTCGCCCTGATAAAGAACCTGTTGCGCCTCCTGACTGAGCTGCTGCAGCGAAGCCAAGCTGATATCAACACCGACGACGCCGATGACCTTGCCGTCTTCTATCAGGGGGAAGGCGACGCTGGTCATCAGCAGCGGTTTCCCTTCCACCTCGTCGAAATAAGGCTCGAGTACACAGACCCGGGCGCTGTCGCGCGGGCAACTGTACCAGGCGTTGTAGGGTGCGCCCGTGATGCTGGATGAGGTATCGGCGAGTTCCTCTTCGCTCATGGTCTCAGCACTGAGTTGGCCAGGCTTGCGCTGCGACCAGTACAGCGAAAATCGTCCGGTGTCGTTGCCGCCCATTTCGGCGTTGTCTATGAACATGCCATCCCTGTCGTCCAGCGCGTCGGCCTCGAACACCACGTAAAGGCCGATCAGGTCGGGATTGGCTTCCAGCGCCGTCTTGATCTGATGGTGCAAATCCTCACGAAGCTCGAAGGCGTTGGCCATACGCTCGATGGCCTGCTCGCGCAGGGACAGCACCTGACGGACGATACCCTGGCCGTACTGATAGGCATCGTTGAACTGTCGCTCGATGCGCAGAGCCTGCGCCAAGCCACGCGCTTGCAGATTGTTGCGTGCGGACTCCTCTAGCATGGCACCGCTAGATGCGCTGACCAGAACGGTGGCCTGACGCGATTGATAGAGCGAAGCGCCGACCAACAGGCCGACGATGAGCAACAGACATAGGCCAGCCAGCAGAGTGAGCTTCCACTGGATGGACAGGCGGGTAAGGGCGGGCATCATCGCTTCCTCGTGACGTTATGCCCTTAAGGATCGACCAGACATCCCATCCCTTGAGTACCGCCTGTAAGAACACCGAAGCGCAGCGAGCCCTAGCTGCGCATCATCAGTGTTATTTGCGCGTTTTCTGCGGGCGTTGCCAGCCCTTGACCAACGCCTGCCGAGCCCGCCCGAGTGCCAGAGTACCTGCCGGCACATCGGCCGTGATCACGGAACCGGCGCCCGTGGTAGCGCCATCACCGAGGTTGACCGGGGCAACCAGCGAGCTGTTGGAGCCGATGAACACGTCCTCGCCCAGCACCGTGCGGTATTTGTTGGCACCGTCGTAATTGCAAGTGATGGTGCCGGCGCCGATGTTGGTCCGTGCGCCGATTTCGGCGTCACCGAGATAGGCCAGGTGGCCAGCCTTGGCGCCTTCGCCCATGCGCGAATTCTTTACTTCGACGAAATTGCCGACGTGCGCTTTGGCCCCCAGCACCGCTCCGGGACGCAGGCGCGCGAATGGCCCGCAGTCGGCGCCCTCGCCCAGCTCGGCACCTTCCAGATGGCTGTTAGCTTTGACCACCGCACAGCGGCGCAGCGTGCTGTCGCGGATAACGCAATTGGGTCCGATCTCCACGCCATCCTCAATCACCACTCGGCCTTCGAGGATTACGTTCACGTCGATCAAGACATCGCGGCCGACACTCACTTCGCCACGCAGATCGAAGCGTGCCGGGTCGCGTAGCGTGACTCCCTGAGCCATCAGACGGCGCGCCGCACGCTGCTGATAGTGCCGCTCGAGCTCAGCCAATTGAATGCGATCGTTGGCGCCCTGTACTTCCATCGCATCCTGCGGCTGCTCGGTAGCGACCGTCAGCCCATCGGCGACGGCCATGGCGATCACATCGGTCAGATAGTATTCGTCTTGTGCATTGCTGTTGGAGAGCCGTCCCAGCCAGTCGCCCAGTCGCTCACCCGGAACCGCCAGAATGCCGGTGTTGCCTTCGGCTATCAGCTTTTGTTCGGGCGACGCGTCCTTGTGTTCGACAATCGCCTGGACCACGCCCTGACCGTCGCGCACGATCCGGCCATAACCGGTCGGGTCGGTCAGCTTCACCGTCAGCAACGCAAGCTGCTGCGGGCCGACCTTGTGCAGGAGTCGTTCGAGCGTCGCCGCCTCGATCAGCGGCACGTCACCATAAAGGATCAGCACCCGCTCTGCCGTGAGCGCCGGAAGTGCCTGGGCAACCGCGTGTCCTGTTCCCAACTGCTCGGCCTGGACCACGAAATTCAGATCGTCCGCGGCCAGGCGCGCACGCACCTGCTCGGCGCCGTGACCGATCACCACGTGGATGGCTTTGGGCTCGAGCCCTCGGGCGGTCTCGATCACATGACCCAGCATGGACTGACCGGCAACCGGGTGAAGTACCTTGGGTAGAGCGGAGCGCATGCGCGTGCCCTGACCGGCAGCGAGAATGACGATATCGAGTGACATGGCAGATCCTGAATCGTGACCCTGGGGCCGACGCAAAAGAAGTTTTTACGAAAAACGAAAAAGAAAAAGGGTAGCCAAGGCTACCCTTTTACTCGCGCACGATGAAGCAGTCAGCGGATCAACCGCGACCGTACTTCTTGCGCATCGCCTCGATGGTCCGCAGCTGCGCGGCAGCTTCAGCCAGACGAGCAGCAGCCGAGCCGTAATCGAACTCAGCACCCTTCTCGTGCAGGGCCTTCTCGGCGGCCGTCACGGCAGCCTGCGCCGCCGCTTCGTCCAGATCCTTGGCGCGCGTAGCGGTATCAGCCAGCACCTTCACCATGTTCGGCTGAACTTCGATGAAGCCGCCGGAAATGTAGAAGATCTCTTCGGTGCCACCCTGCTTGATCACTCGCACCGGACCGGGCTTGAGATCGGTCAACAGTGGAGCGTGGCCCGGCAGAATGCCCAGATCACCCAAGTGACCATGAGCGACGACCATCTCTACCAGCCCCGAGAACAGCTCTTCTTCCGCACTGACGATGTCACAGTGGACTGTCATAGCCATACTTATGCCTCGGTAATCAGCTCGACCCGCGACGGGTGCCGCCGGTCTAGCTTATTGGCGCCCGCGAGCGGGCGCGCCAGTTACAGTTTCTTGGCCTTCTCGATGGCTTCGTCGATGCCGCCAACCATGTAGAACGCCTGCTCCGGCAGATGATCGTAATCACCGTTCAGGATGCCGGCGAAGCCACGGATGGTTTCTTTCAGCGAGACGTACTTGCCAGGCGAACCGGTGAAGACCTCGGCCACGAAGAACGGCTGGGACAGGAAGCGCTGGATCTTACGAGCACGGGATACCAGCTGCTTGTCGGCTTCGGACAGTTCGTCCATGCCCAGGATCGCGATGATGTCCTTCAGTTCCTTGTAGCGCTGCAGCACGTACTGAACGCCGCGAGCGGTGTCGTAGTGCTCCTGGCCGATCACGTTGGCGTCCAGCTGACGCGAGGTGGAATCGAGCGGATCGACCGCCGGGTAGATACCCAGGGAAGCGATGTCACGCGACAGAACCACGGTGGCGTCGAGGTGGGCGAAGGTGGTCGCAGGCGACGGGTCGGTCAAGTCGTCCGCAGGAACGTAAACAGCCTGAACGGAGGTGATCGAACCACTCTTGGTGGAGGTGATGCGCTCCTGCAGAACGCCCATTTCCTCGGCCAGAGTCGGCTGGTAACCCACCGCGGACGGCATACGGCCCAGCAGTGCAGATACTTCGGTACCGGCCAGGGTGTAGCGGTAGATGTTGTCGACGAACAGCAGAACGTCCTTGCCTTCGTCACGGAACTTCTCGGCCATGGTCAGGCCAGTCAGTGCTACGCGCAGACGGTTTCCTGGGGGCTCGTTCATCTGGCCGTAGACCAGCGCAACCTTGTCCAGAACGTTGGAGTCCTTCATCTCGTGATAGAAGTCGTTACCTTCACGAGTACGCTCACCGACACCGGCGAACACGGAATAACCGCTGTGCTCCATGGCGATGTTACGGATCAGCTCCATCATGTTTACGGTCTTGCCAACACCGGCACCGCCGAACAGACCGACTTTACCGCCCTTAGCGAATGGGCAAACCAGGTCGATAACCTTGATGCCGGTTTCCAGCAGCTCGTTACCGCCAGCCTGCTCGGAATAGCTCGGCGCCGCGCGGTGGATACCCCAGCGCTCTTCTTCACCGATGGGACCGGCTTCGTCGATGGGGTTACCCAGTACGTCCATGATCCGGCCCAGGGTGGCAGTACCCACCGGTACGGAGATGGCAGCGCCGGTGTTGCTGACGTCCAGACCACGCTTGAGGCCTTCGGTCGAACCCATGGCGATCGTACGGACAATGCCGTCGCCCAGCTGCTGCTGGACTTCCAGGGTGGTTTCAGCGCCAGTCACTTTCAGCGCGTCATAGATACTCGGTACCACATCGCGCGGGAATTCCACGTCGATAACGGCGCCGATGATTTGAACGATACGTCCGCTACTCATGTTTGGTTCCTCTGAATATTTGAACCGTTCTTAAACCGCGGCAGCGCCGCCGACGATTTCCGAAATTTCCTGCGTGATCGCAGCCTGACGGGCCTTGTTGTAGACCAGTTGCAGATCGCTGATCAAATCACCGGCGTTATCGGTTGCGTTCTTCATGGCGATCATCCGGGCGGCCTGTTCGGCAGCACCATTCTCGACCACGGCCTGGTAGACCTGGGACTCGATATAGCGAACCAGCAACGCATCCAGCAACAGGCGGGCGTCGGGTTCGTACAGGTAATCCCATTTGCCTTTCGGCGCGGTCTGATCGTCACTCGCGGCCAACGGTAGCAGCTGTGCTACGGTCGGCTTTTGCGTCATGGTGTTGATGAACTTGTTCGACACCAGGTAGAGACGGTCCAGACGGCCCTGATCGAAAGCATCCAGCATGACCTTGACGCTGCCGATCAGATCGTTGATCGACGGCTCTTCGCCAAGCCCGCTGACTGCCGCGACCACGTTGCCGCCAAAGCTGCGGAAGAAGCTTGCGCCCTTGTTACCGATCACGCACAGGTCGGCTTCGACTTTACTGTCGTGCCATTCCTTCATGTTCTTGATCAGCGCCTTGAACAGGTTGGTGTTCAAGCCACCGCACAGGCCACGATCGGAAGAGACGACGATATAACCGACACGCTTGACCGGACGCTCAACCATGAACGGATGACGGTATTCCGGGTTGGTATTGGCCAAATGACCGATTACCTGCTGGATCCGCTCCGCATAGGGACGGCTGGCAGCCATGCGCATCTGTGCCTTGCGCATCTTGCTGACCGCCACCTTTTCCATGGCGCTGGTGATCTTCTGCGTGCTTTTGATGCTCGCAATCTTGCTGCGAATCTCTTTTGCGCCTGCCATTTGACACCTATCGGGTTAGCAAGCGGGAGCCTCGCGGCTCCCGCTGCGGCTTACCAGGATTGGGTGGCCTTGAACGACTCGATACCGGCCTTGATGCCCGCGTCGATTTCGTCGTTGAAGTCGCCCTTCACGTTGATCTTGTCCAGCAGAGCGACGTGCTCATGGTGGAAATAGGCAATCAACGCCTGCTCGAAGGCACCGACCTTGGCTACTTCGATATCCTGCAGATAGCCACGCTCGGCTGCATACAGGGACACCGCCATGTCAGCAATGGACATCGGCGCGTACTGCTTCTGCTTCATCAGCTCGGTGACACGCTGACCATGCTCGAGCTGCTTGCGGGTCGCTTCGTCCAGGTCAGAAGCGAACTGGGCGAATGCGGCCAGCTCACGGTACTGAGCCAGGGCGGTACGGATACCACCGGACAGCTTCTTGATGATCTTGGTCTGAGCGGCGCCACCGACGCGGGATACCGAGATACCGGCGTTGACGGCCGGGCGGATACCTGCGTTGAACATCGACGACTCGAGGAAGATCTGACCGTCGGTGATCGAAATCACGTTGGTTGGAACGAACGCGGATACGTCACCGGCCTGAGTTTCGATGATCGGCAGAGCGGTCAGGGAACCGGTCTTGCCTGTCACGGCGCCGTTGGTGAACTTCTCGACGTACTCTTCGGAAACGCGCGATGCACGCTCCAGCAGACGGCTGTGGAGATAGAACACGTCGCCCGGGTAGGCTTCACGTCCTGGTGGACGACGCAGCAGCAGGGAAATCTGGCGGTAGGCCACAGCCTGCTTGGACAGATCGTCATACACGATCAGCGCGTCTTCACCGCGATCGCGGAAATACTCGCCCATGGTGCAACCGGCGTACGGAGCCAGGAACTGCAGTGCAGCCGACTCGGAAGCCGAAGCGGCAACGATAATGGTGTTGGCCAGCGCGCCGTGCTGCTCGAGCTTGCGTACCACGTTGGCGATGGTCGACTGCTTCTGACCAATCGCGACGTAGACGCACTTGATGCCGCTGTTGCGCTGGTTGATGATCGCGTCGATAGCCAGAGCGGTTTTGCCGATCTGACGGTCACCAATGATCAGCTCGCGCTGACCGCGACCAACCGGGATCATTGCATCGACCGACTTGTAACCGGTCTGTACCGGCTGGTCGACCGACTTACGCCAGATCACGCCAGGGGCGACCTTTTCAACCGCGTCAGTTGCCTGCGCGTTGACCGGGCCCTTGCCGTCAACCGGGTTGCCCAGTGCATCGACTACGCGACCCAGCAGCTCCGGACCTACCGGAACTTCCAGTACGCGACCGGTGCACTTGGCGCTCATGCCTTCGGTCAGGCTCTGGTAGGCACCCAATACCACGGCGCCGACGGAGTCCTGCTCCAGGTTCAGGGCCATACCGAAGACGCCGCCAGGGAACTCGATCATTTCCCCATACATCACGTCGGCAAGGCCGTAAATGCGCACGATACCGTCAGAAACGCTGACGACGGTGCCTTCGTTACGCGCTTGGGCAGACACGTCGGAACTACCGATGCGCTGCTTTATGATTTCACTAATCTCGGAAGGATTCAGTTGCTGCATGCCACGACCCTCAAATCAGGATTTCAACGATTCGGCCAACTGGCTCAGTTTGCCGCGGACCGAACCATCGACAACCACATCGCCGGCGCGGATGACAACGCCGCCGATCAGCGCAGGGTTCACGACCTGCTGGGGGTTGACGGTACGATCTAGCCGCTTCGACAAGGCGGCAGCCAAGGTTTGGAGTTGCGCAGGGGTCAGCTCGAAAGCTGTCTGCACTTCAACGTCGAGTGTCTTTTCGGCCTCAGCCTTGAGTTCCTCGAACAGCTCCCGGATGGTCGGCAACACGTCCAGGCGATCATTGTCGCCAAGCGTGGAGACGAAGTTACGGAAGGCTTCATCGACGTCGCTACCGAGCAGCTGAACCAGCGTCTTGACCTTGTTTTCACTGGTCAGACGAGGATTCTTCAGCAGTTCGGCAACGTCGGGAACTTCAACGGCGACCGCAGCCAGGCTCAACATGCCCGACCACGCCTCGATCCGGCCAGCCGCGCTGGCGAACTCGAACGCGGCCTTTGCGTATGGCCGAGCAAGCGTCTGGGTATTGATCATCGCTTGCCTCGCTTAGAGTTGGGAGGCCAGTTTTTCGACCAGATCGTTGTGCGCCTTGGCGTCCACCTGGGACTCCAGGATCTTCTCCGCACCCATCACGGCCAATACCGCTACCTGATTGCGCAGTTGCTCCTTGGCACGATTCACTTCCTGCTCGATTTCGGCGCGGGCGCCGGCTACCAGTCGCTCACCTTCGGTGCGCGCCTGTTGCTTGGCTTCCTCAACGATGGCATTGGCCTGCTTGTTGGCCTGCTCAAGAATCTGGGCAGCTTGCCCCTTGGTCTCGCGGAGGGTGTTGGAAACCTTTTCCTGAGCCAATTTTAGGTCTTGCTGCGCACGGCCTGCGGCGTCCAGCCCTTCGGCAATTTTCTTCTGGCGTTCCTGCATGGCCTTGGTGATAGGCGGCCATACGAACTTCATGCAGAACCAGACGAAAATAGCGAAAGCGAACGTTTGACCGAACAGCGTCAAGTTAATGTTCACAGCGATATACCTCGTGCTATCTCGTTCGACGCGGTTGTCAATTCCACGGCAACGGGGCTCGGCGAGCGAACCCCATCAGGAACCGGAATGTATTAGCCAGCGACAACGAAGATGAGGTACATCGCGATACCAACACCGATCATCGGTACGGCGTCGAGCAGACCGGCCATCAGGAAGGTCTTGGTTTGCAGCTGAGGAGCCAGCTCGGGTTGACGAGCAGTGGATTCCAGCAGCTTGCCACCCAGCAGGGCGAAGCCGATGCCAGTGCCCAGGGCACCCAGACCGATCATGATAGAGGCGGCGATGTAGACGAGTTCCATGTAAAGCTCCTGAAGCTAAGGGGGTTAAGGTTTTTCGGGTAAAGCAAAAACGTTTCGAACGATTCAGCTGTTATGGCGTGAGCTCGGCATGCCCATGATCTTCATGTGCAGAGCTCAGGTACACCACGGTCAGAACCATGAAGATGAACGCCTGCAGCGGGATTACCAGGATGTGGAAAATCGCCCAGGGTACATTCAGGGTCCACTGCACGTAGAACGGCAGCAGCGCAATGAGGATGAATACCACCTCACCGGCATACATGTTGCCGAACAGACGCAGAGCCAGGCTCAGCGGCTTGGTCAGCAGACCGAGGATTTCGAGAAACAGGTTGAACGGAACCAAAGACCAGTGGTTGAACGGGGTGAAGGCCAGCTCCTTGGTGAAACCACCGACGCCCTTGACCTTGAAGCTGTAGAACAGAATCAGGATGAATACACCCAACGACAGGCCGAAGGTGCCGTTCGGGTCGGCAGTCGGGACGATCTTGAAGTAGGGCAGGCCAAGCAGCGTGGCCAGACCCGGGATGTAATCCACCGGAATCCACTTCAGGCTATTCATCAGGAACACCCAGACGAAAATGGTCAAAGCCAGTGGCGCAATAAGCGCGTTGCGACCGTGGAAAGTATCCTTCACCACGCCTTCGACGAACTCGACGCACATCTCCACGAAGTTCTGCAGGCGCCCCGGAATGCCAGCGGTTGCGCCCTTGGCGGCCATGCGGAAAATCAGGACGAAGATCAGGCCCATGAACAACGACCACCCGAGCGTATCGAGATGGACGGCCATGAAGCCCATGTCGCGGGCTTCAGTGCCCGTTTGGGCGATGGTCCAGGTAGCCTGGTCGACCACCGAGCCGTCTGCGCGAACGTAACCTTCCGGCAATTTTCCGTAAGTCAGATTCTGTAGGTGATGCTGGATGTATTCCGCCGGGGTACTCGCCATAAACGCCTCAGTGTTCAATGCTTCGGATTATTTTTCATCAGCAGGAGGGCGCTCGCTCCAGCGCCAAGAACCATCAGATACCCGGCAAACAACGCTACCGGTTCCAGCGGTTTCACTCCCACAAACACCAGCGCGAATAGCGCTGCTGCCAGAATCTGTTTACCCATCTCGCCAGCCCACAATGACTGAACGATGGCCTTTGCCGAACGCGCGCCGAAATAACGAAACGCCTTGAACGCAAAATATGTATTGCCCAATAGAGCTATCAAACCGCCCAGCAGGCCTGAATAGCCCGCGACCATACCAAAAAAAACACCACAAAAAATGCCGGTGACCGACGCAACGAGCGCCTGTACCACCAGCACACGTACTACAGGCATCCGATGGAGAGGTGTTCTGTTACGTATATTCACCTACAACCCACCGCCAAATACCTACGCCATCTGAAATGACAGCAGTCAAAAAAGCGCCGCGAGTATAGGAGCAGCCCCAACGGCGTTCAACCTTCCGGTAGTTATTTCCGATCGGCACTACATATATTTTGTATCAACGAATGTGCGCCAGCACACCTTGCAACTCATCCAGCGAATTGTAGCGGATCACCAGCTGTCCCTTGCCCTTTTCGCCATGCTTGATTTGCACCGGAGAACCTAAGCGCTCGGCTAGTCGCTGTTCTAGGCGAACAATGTCAGGATCGCTCTTCGGCTCGGCTTTCGTGCCCTTGCTGCCATTGAGCCATTGCCGGACTAGCGCCTCGGTCTGGCGTACCGTCAGCCCGCGTGCGACAACATGACGCGCGCCTTCGACCTGCTGTTCAACGGGTAACCCCAGCAATGCCCGCGCATGCCCCATTTCTAGATCGCCATGAGACAGAAGCGTCTTGATTTCTTCAGGCAAGGAGATCAGACGCAACAGGTTACTGATGGTCACCCGAGACTTGCCCACCGCGTCAGCGACTTGCTGCTGGGTTAACTGAAATTCCTGTTGCAGCCGTTGCAATGCCACAGCTTCTTCGATCGGATTGAGATCTTCGCGCTGGATGTTTTCGATCAGAGCCATGGCAATGGCCGCTTCGTCCGAGACTTCGCGTACCAATGCCGGAATTTTCTCGAGCCCCGCCTGTTGGCTGGCACGCCAGCGCCGCTCGCCTGCAATGATCTCGTAGCGGCCCGAACCGATCGAGCGAACGACGATCGGCTGCATCAAGCCTTGGCTACGTATCGAATTCGCCAATTCATCGAGGGTCACCGGGTCAATATCGCGACGCGGCTGATACTTGCCCCGTTGAATGACGTCGAGAGGCAACTGTTGCAGCTCGCGCTCGTCGACCTGAGCGGTCTGTTGCTGCGCCGTTGTCACATTGGCGCCGCCGAGCAGGGCATCCAGTCCGCGTCCTAGGCCTCGTTTTTTGGTCGCCATGAAAATTCCTTATGCGGTTACGCTGCGGGCGGCTCGACGCTGACGACGCGACAGTTCGCCCGCCAGTGCCAGATAGGCCAAGGCGCCCTTGGATTGCTTGTCATAGACCAAAGCCGGCATGCCATGACTGGGCGCTTCGGCCAGTCTCACATTGCGCGGGATGACGGTGTCGTAGAGCTTCTCTCCGAAATGCGCCTTGAGCTGTTCGGTGACATCGTTGGTCAGGCTGCTACGCGGATCGTACATGGTGCGCAACAGGCCCTCGATTTTCAGCGAAGGATTCAACGCCTGACCGATGCGCTGAATGGAATTGACCAGGTCGGTCAGACCTTCGAGGGCGTAATATTCGCACTGCATCGGAATGATCACGCCGTCCGCCGCTGTCAGGGCGTTGATGGTCAGCATCGACAAGGAAGGCGGACAATCGATGAGGATGTAATCGTAGTTCTCGCGTACCGGCGCAAGCGCCTCGCGCAGGCGGTTTTCCTTGGCCGGCAGGTTGAGCAAGGCGACTTCCGCGGCCGTCAGATCACGGTTGGCCGGCAATAACTGATACCCACCGTGCTCGGAAAACTGCATCGCATCGATCAAGTTGCATTCGCCGATGAGAACGTCATAGATCGAATAGTCCAGACTCAACTTATCCACACCACTTCCAGTGGTAGCGTTGCCCTGTGGATCAAGATCGATAAGCAAGACGCGACGGCGTGTCGCAACCAGCGAAGCGGCGAGATTGATGCAGGTGGTGGTCTTGGCGACACCGCCCTTCTGGTTGGCGATGGCAAATACTTTAGCCATGGTCAGTGTCTGTCCGAGTCATGAAATGCGGCGCAGTATCAACAGATGGCGTTGCCCTTGGCAACCGGGAACCTTGAGAACCAAGCAGCGCTCCAGGTGAAAATCATCAGGCATCGCCTGTAGCTCATCATCCGGCTGGACGCCTTTCATGGCTAGCCAACGTGTGTCGATATCACCCAGGTGGCGCGTCCAGTCGGCAAAGTCACGCAGCGAGCTGAAAGCCCGGGACGTGATACCAGCAAAAGGCTGCTCCGGCCTGAACTCTTCGACGCGGCTGTGGGCAACTTCGAGATTTGCGAGTTTCAGCTCAAGCTTGACCTGCATCAGAAAGCGGGTCTTTTTGCCGTTCGAGTCGAGCAGTGTGAAGCTGCGCTCGGGAAACAGAATGGCCAGCGGTATGCCAGGCATACCGCCGCCGCTACCCACATCGAGCCAGCGCGAGCCGCCCTGCTCTACATGCGGCGCGACGCTGAGGCTATCGAGCAGATGCCGCGAAACCATTTCCGCCGGATCGCGCACGGCGGTCAGGTTGTAGGCCTTGTTCCACTTGTTAAGCAGCCGCAAATAGCCGAGCAGCTGCTCTTGCTGGGTTTCGTTCAGATCGACACCCAGCAAGGCCGCACCCTGCTTGAGTTCTTCGGCGTAGCGGGCGTATTCGGCGTCCATCAAGCACTTTGCTCCAGCTTCTGACCGGCGTTGCGTTTTTTCAAATGGATCATCAGGAGCGATACGGCGGCCGGCGTGACGCCGGGTATCCGCGAAGCCTGGCCTAGCGTCTCGGGGCGCGCCTGGGAAAGCTTATGCTGGATCTCCTTCGACAAGCCGCTGATGGTCGCGTAATCCAGGTCCGCCGGTAGCACCACGCTTTCGCTGGCGCGCAGGCGGACTATCTCCTCCTGCTGGCGATCAATGTATCCGGCGTACTTGGTCTTGATCTCGACTTGCTCGGCGACCTGCGGATCCTCGACCCCAGCGCCGGTGAGCTGAATCAGGCTGCGGTAATCGATCTCCGGCCGCGCAAGCAGATTGAGCAGGCTGTACTCGTGGGTCAGCGGTGTGCCGAAACGCTCGGCGATGGCATCGCCCTGCGGAGTGGCAGGACGCACCCAGGTGCCTTTCAGACGCTGCTCTTCCTGAACGATACTTTCGCGCTTGCGCTCGAACGCCGCCCAGCGAACATCATCCACCAGTCCTAAATCCCGGCCTTTTTCCGTCAATCTAAGGTCGGCGTTGTCCTCGCGCAGTATCAACCGATACTCGGCGCGAGATGTGAACATGCGATACGGCTCCTGGGTTCCCAGGGTGATCAGATCGTCGACCAGGACGCCCAGGTAGGCTTCGTCGCGACGCGGACACCAGCTGTCTTTGCCTTGCGCGCGCAAGGCCGCATTGGTACCGGCCAGCAAACCTTGTGCGCCGGCTTCTTCGTAACCCGTGGTGCCATTGATCTGACCGGCAAAGAAAAGGCCGCCGATGACCTTGGTTTCCAGGCTGTACTTCAGATCGCGAGGATCGAAGTAATCGTATTCAATGGCATAGCCAGGTCGAACGATGTGCGCCTGCTCCATCCCGCGAATGCTCTGCACGATCTGCAACTGAACATCGAATGGCAGCGAAGTGGAAATACCGTTGGGGTAGAGCTCATGGGTAGTCAGGCCTTCGGGCTCGATGAAAACCTGGTGGCTGTCCTTGTCGGCGAAGCGATGAATCTTGTCCTCGATCGACGGACAGTAGCGCGGCCCGACGCCCTCGATGACTCCGGAGTACATCGGCGAGCGGTCGAGATTGGCCGCGATGATTTCATGAGTTTTGGCGTTGGTGTGAGTAATCCAGCAACTGACCTGCTCGGGATGCTGCGCCGCATGCCCGAGGAATGACATCGGCGGAATGGGGCTATCGCCCGGCTGTTCGGTCATCACCGAGAAATCGACGCTGCGGCCGTCGATACGAGGCGGCGTTCCGGTTTTCAGACGACCAACGCGAAGCGGCAATTCGCGCAGACGTGCAGCCAGAGCGATGGATGGCGGATCGCCAGCGCGCCCACCGGAGTAATTCTGCAAACCAATGTGGATAAGTCCGCCAAGAAAGGTCCCGGTCGTCAGAACAACCGACTCGGCGAAGAAACGCAGGCCCATTTGCGTAATCACACCTTTGACTTGATCCGCCTCGACGATCAAATCGTCAGCAGCCTGCTGAAATATCCACAGGTTCGCCTGATTCTCTAGCGTCTCCCGCACCGCAGCCTTGTAGAGCACACGGTCGGCCTGCGCACGCGTAGCGCGAACCGCCGGACCCTTGCGGCTGTTGAGCACGCGGAACTGTATCCCGCTCTTGTCGGTGGCGGTCGCCATGGCGCCGCCTAACGCGTCGATTTCCTTGACCAGATGACTTTTGCCGATGCCGCCAATGGCCGGATTGCAGCTCATCTGCCCTAGCGTCTCGACGTTATGAGTGAGCAGCAATGTCTTCACGCCGATTCGAGCGGCTGCCAAAGCAGCTTCGGTACCGGCATGGCCACCGCCGATAACGATGACGTCAAAACGGGAAGGGAAATCCACCACGCACCTCGTGCCTGTTCAGATGAGTTCTGGGAAACGCGCAAGTATAGGGGCTGGGGGGGTTCGAAAGAAGTCCTTTGAACAAAAAATGACCAGCTGCAGCTCCAGGCATGACAATGTCAAACAGACGCATCATAGAAAAATAGAGAAAAGTATTTAAAGCTTATTTTTATGTTTATAAATAAGAACGAAATTTCTGTGGATAGATTAACCGAAGCCCCGTGATTAAAGGATTCTAGCGCTTTAAAAGGTTGTGTTGATGCTGGGCTCTACCCGTGCGCTAACAGTTCATAGGCTGTGTATGAAAGGACAAGTTATGCACAGGGCTATCTGAATGCTTGTTCTTCAACTGGTTATGGACCGATCTTAGGCATACTTTTCCACAGAGCTTAGCCATAGGGTTTTGGCGAGCTTGGCGCGGCTTTGGGGAGCCAATGGAATCGGTGGGTAGGGTTGAAGAGCATTGGCGATTATTAATGATGGGGTTCCCGCAGGCAGCCAGAGCCAAGGACGGCGGCGTTCAAGCGCACGAGAGTTGGCGAAGCCTAAGACCCGTCGAGCGAGGCTTAGGGCTACTTACCAATACAGAAGCTAGAAAATATGCGGCCCAGCAGATCGTCCGAGCTGAAGGCTCCAGTGATCTCGCCAAGCGCCTGCTGGGCTTGCCGCAGGTCTTCGGCCAGCAGCTCCCCCGCTCCAGCGAGCGTGAGCTGGGCATGGCCATGCTTCAGATGCTCCGCAGCCTGTCGCAGCGAATCCAGGTGTCTGCGACGGGCACTGAAACCACTCTCGGCGGTCTGGTCATAGCCCATGCAGTCCTTTAGATGATCACGCAGCATTTCAAGGCCGTCACCTGATCTCGCCGAGAGGCTCAGGGTGGTGTAGCCGTCAGGATCGATCGCAAGCGTGGCGCCTTCGCCGGTCAGGTCAGCCTTGTTGCGGATGAGGGTGGTTTTGGTGCGGTCCGGCCTGATGGTGAGAACCTCAGGCCAACCTGACTCGCCAGCGTCGCCGGATGCTGCGCTGGCATCCATCACCAGGAGTATCCGGTCGGCGTCTTCGATGGCCTTGATGGCGCGTTCCACTCCGATGCGCTCCACTTGATCATCGGTATCTCGCAAGCCGGCGGTATCGATGATGTGCAACGGCATACCGTCGATATGAATGTGCTCGCGAAGCACGTCGCGCGTGGTGCCTGCGATATCGGTGACGATCGCCGCTTCCCGACCGGCCAGTGCATTGAGCAGGCTGGACTTTCCAGCATTGGGACGACCGGCGATCACGACGTTCATACCCTCACGCAGCAGCGCGCCCTGACCGGCTTCACGGATGACCTTGCTCAGCTCCTCTCTGACACCTTGTAGCAAGGCCAGCACCCGGCCGTCGGCCAGGAAATCGATTTCCTCTTCCGGGAAATCGATCGCCGCCTCCACGTATATCCGCAGCTGGATGAGTTTTTCCGTCAGTTGATGCACCCGCCGGGAAAACTCGCCCTGCAACGAGCGCACAGCGTTGCGGGCGGCCTGGGCGGAGCTTGCTTCGATCAGATCGGCGATCGCCTCGGCTTGCGCCAGGTCCAGCTTGTCGTTGAGGAAAGCCCGCTCGCTGAACTCGCCGGGGCGAGCCAGACGCGCGCCCAACTCCACGCAGCGGCGCAATAGCATGTCCATCACCACCGGGCCACCGTGCCCCTGCAGCTCCAGTACGTCTTCGCCGGTAAAGGAATTAGGACCTGGAAAAAACAGCATCAGACCTTCATCGATGACCTCCCCGTCGTCGGCATGGAACGGACCGTAATGCGCATGGCGGGCAGTCGGTTCCCGGCCACTGAGGGTGATGGCCACCGCTTTCGCCCGTGGCCCGGAAACACGCACGACTCCGATTCCCCCTCTTCCCGGTGCGGTGGCGACTGCGGCAATGGTTTCACGTTCGTGATTCATGCGTCTCTCCAGCGGATCCAAAGCAAAACGCCCCAATCAAGGGGCGTTCTGTTGGTTCAGTAGATCAGGCTGCGGCCTGTCTCTCTATCTTGCGGGTAATGTACCACTGCTGCGCGATCGACAAGACGTTGTTGACGACCCAGTACAGCACCAGACCTGCCGGGAACCACAGGAAGAAGAAGGTGAAGATGACAGGCAACAGTTTCATCACCTTGGCTTGCATCGGATCCGGCGGTGTGGGGTTCAGCTGCTGCTGGATGAACATGGTCACGCCCATGATGATCGGCAGGATGAAGAAAGGATCCTTGATCGACAGGTCGGTGATCCAGAACATCCAGGGCGCCTGGCGCATCTCGACGCTTTCCAGCAGAACCCAATAGAGCGCAAGGAAAACCGGCATCTGCACCAGGATCGGCAGACAGCCGCCCAGCGGATTGATCTTCTCTTTTTTGTACAGCTCCATCATCGCCTGGGACATCTTCTGGCGGTCATCGCCGAACTGTTCCTTGAGTGCCTGCATCTTCGGCGACACCGCACGCATGCGCGCCATCGACCTATAGCTGGCGGCCGACAGCGGGAAGAACGCGAGCTTGATGACGATGGTCAGTACGATAATCGACCAGCCCCAGTTACCCAGCAGCGCGTGAATGTTTTCCAGCAGCCAGAAGATCGGTTGGGCGATGAACCAGAGGATGCCGTAGTCGACGGTCAAACGCAGGCCGGGGGAAAGTTCCTCGAGCTTGTCCTGACTCTTGGGACCGGCATAGAGAGTCGCGGCTGCTTCACCCTGGCTACCGGGAGCCACCGCAATTGCGGGACCGGTGAAACCGATGATGTAGTTGCCTTGGCTATCCTTGCGCGTCTGTACCTGGTTGGTCTGATCGGGCGCAGGAATCCAGGCGGTCACGAAATAGTGCTGCAACCAGGCGATCCAGCCGCCGTCGACGGTTCTCTTCAGGTTCTGGTCGTCCATGTCGCCCATAGACACTTTGGTATAGGGCTCGTCCTTGGTCCACAGTGCCGCGCCTAGATAGGTTGCCGTGCCGGTTGCCGTGCTCGAAGAGGGATCGCCACTGTCGTCGCGCTTGAGCTGACCAAACATGTAACCAGTCCAGGCCTTCTGGCTCTGGTTGTCGATCAGGTAACGCACGCCCAGATCGTAATCGCCACGATCGAAGGTGAAACGCTTGGTGTAGTTGACGCCATCTTCGCTGTACTTCAGGTCGACGACGAGCTGATCCTGCCCTTCGGCGAGCTGATAGTTCTGTTGCTCGCTGCTATACAGCGGGCGGCCGCTGGCTTTGTCTGGACCATCGCCAATCAGCCCGCTCTGAGCTTCGTACGTCCGCTCGGCGCTACGCTCGAAAAGCTGGAAAGGAACGTCCGGTCGATCCTGGCGGCGAGGAAACTCTGGCAAGCGCAGGTCGACGATGTCACCGCCACGTGGATCGATCGCGACATCGAGGACATCGGTACGCACACGGATGAGCTGAGAACTGGCCTGAGTCTCAGGAAGCGCGCTGGCCGACTGCTCGCCAGCCACAGCAGGAATGTCACCCTGCGAACCTTCAGCAGTAACGGTGGTTGGCGTCTCGGGTAGCTGAGTGGCCGAAGATTGTTCCTGATTTGTCTCAGCAGGCAGAGCAGCCTGACCATAGTCCTGATTCCACTGAAGAACCATCAGGTAGGCAACGACTGCCAATGCGACAAGCAGGATCGAGCGTTTGATATCCATGGTTACTCGGTCATCGAAGATGAATTGGAGGTGTTGTTGGAAGGCACGGGATCATAGCCGCCCGGATTCCATGGATGGCAACGGCCAAGCCTGCACAGGCTCAGCCAGCCACCGCGCAGCAGGCCATGATTCTCGATGGCCTCTTGTGCGTAGCAGGAGCAACTTGGGTAGAAACGACAATGGCTCGCCATCATGGGGCTGATGGCGTACCGGTAGATCCGAATCGGAATCAAGGCCAGTTTACGCATGAGCGGACTTGCTCTGTTCCGGACTGCCGGCGGTCTGGGAGGGTGTGCGGGACAACCGCCTCCAGAGTTTGGCGAATTGCCGTGCCAGTTCGGGATTATCCAGATCAGCCAATCCCTTGCGAGCGATAACCACGATGTCCCACCCCGTCAGTTCCATCTGGTGGAGACGAAAGGTCTCACGCAGTTGCCGCTTGATGCGATTGCGTTCAACCGCGAGCTTGACGCTCTTCTTGCCGATCACCAGCCCGATTCGGGGGTGTGGCAGTTCGTTTTCGCGCACCAGGAGCAGGACGTTCCTGCCCGGTAACTTGCCGGAAGGGGAGTCGAAGACTGTTTTGAACTGACGCGGGGTCAGCAATCGCTTTTCCCGAGCGAAGTCTCGACTCACTACCTGTTCCGACGTGTTCAGACTGCCAGGCGCTTACGACCTTTGGCGCGACGGCGCGACAGGACGGCACGGCCGTTCTTGGTGGCCATACGAGCACGGAAACCGTGTGTGCGAGCGCGCTTGAGGGTGCTGGGTTGGAAAGTGCGTTTCATGATGCGTTTACCTGGTGATCCGTTGCGGGCCGGAATGGCCCCCTTTTAAGAGACCGGCGATTGTAGAGAAGCCGCGCTGCGAGGTCAATTTCCAACCAGCGCCGTCGAAGACAAATAAATATAGATAAAAAGAAATTAAAGCTTTTTTTACTACAGAGCCTATAAATGGTGCATACGGTTTCTGTGGATAACCCTCTACAGCCCAGCACAGCCGCCGTATCAGGCGTTCCTAAACTCTCTTCGTAAACGGTGCGTTCCCGGTGGGAACGTATTTAATTTCCTGTGGATATTTTTGCATGTTATCAACAGTCCATTTCTTCACCGAGCTTTGCACAGGCTTATCCGGAACCCTAACGGAGGGTTATCAACAGCTCTTAGGCCCTGTACTGAGAATGTTACCGGCTATTTTTATGCCTGACTTCGCCTCAATAGAGATGCTGACTGTGGATAACAGGGCTGGCCATGGCTACAATGGTTGCCGTTTGAAGCTCGACAGCGTCTAGGAGATTCCGTGTCGGTGGAACTTTGGCAGCAGTGCGTTGACCTCTTGAGAGATGAGCTGCCGGCCCAGCAATTCAACACGTGGATCCGTCCGCTTCAAGTCGAGGCCGAGGGGGACGAACTGCGCGTATACGCACCTAATCGATTCGTTCTTGATTGGGTCAACGAAAAGTATCTTTCCCGTTTGCTTGAGTTGCTATCGGAACGCGCTACCGGTCCGGCACCTTCGTTG
This sequence comes from Pseudomonas sp. CBC3, assembly GCF_037967085.1. Taxonomy (NCBI): domain Bacteria; kingdom Pseudomonadati; phylum Pseudomonadota; class Gammaproteobacteria; order Pseudomonadales; family Pseudomonadaceae; genus Pseudomonas; species Pseudomonas sp. CBC3. The sequence continues at coordinate 985,820 of NZ_JBANEO010000001.1, read as the reverse complement.
TCTCTATTGATAGGGAGCAAACGTACAGCTGCCGCCGCGCTCCCTTCTGCATCGATGGCCCGCGCTCAGCTGCAGGCCACCGTTTCTGCCGTTCCCTCGCAAGCGGCACCTTCGGAACCCGCTACTGTTGCACCTCTATCTGCTCCGCCACCAGTAGCTGCACCTGCGCGTGCGGAGCGTAACGTCCAGGTCGAAGGTGGACTCAAGCACACCAGTTATCTCAACCGGACCTTTACCTTCGAAAATTTCGTCGAGGGTAAGTCCAACCAGCTGGCCCGCGCTGCTGCATGGCAAGTTGCCGACAATCCCAAGCATGGCTACAACCCGCTGTTTCTCTATGGTGGGGTGGGCCTCGGTAAAACTCACTTGATGCATGCGGTGGGCAACCACCTGTTGAAGAAAAATCCCAACGCCAAGGTTGTCTATCTTCATTCGGAGCGTTTCGTCGCCGACATGGTCAAGGCGCTGCAGCTCAATGCCATCAATGAATTCAAACGCTTCTATCGCTCGGTGGACGCGCTGCTGATCGACGACATTCAGTTCTTCGCCAAGAAAGAGCGCTCCCAGGAAGAGTTCTTTCATACCTTCAATGCGTTACTGGAGGGTGGGCAACAGGTGATTCTCACCAGTGACCGCTATCCGAAGGAAATCGACGGACTTGAAGAAAGACTCAAGTCCCGTTTCGGCTGGGGCCTGACGGTTGCTGTCGAGCCGCCGGAGCTCGAGACGCGGGTGGCGATCCTGATGAAGAAGGCTGACCAGGCCAATGTGGATCTGCCACATGATGCTGCGTTCTTCATTGCGCAGCGGATCCGCTCGAATGTGCGTGAGCTGGAAGGCGCACTGAAGCGCGTCATCGCTCACGCTCATTTCATGGGCCGCGATATCACCATCGAGCTCATTCGAGAGTCCTTGAAGGACTTGCTTGCTCTACAGGACAAGCTGGTCAGTGTGGATAATATTCAGCGCACTGTCGCTGAGTACTACAAGATAAAAATCTCCGATCTGCTGTCGAAGCGACGTTCTCGCTCAGTGGCGAGACCGCGTCAGGTCGCGATGGCTTTGTCCAAAGAGCTCACCAACCACAGCCTGCCGGAAATCGGCGATGCGTTTGGTGGGCGCGATCACACGACCGTGCTTCATGCCTGTCGTAAAATTGCTGAACTTCGTGAATTGGATGCTGATATTCGCGAAGATTACAAAAATCTGCTGCGTACTTTGACAACCTGAACTGCGGCCAATTAATAGGCAAGGGACCAGACCATGCATTTCACTATTCAGCGCGAAGCCCTGTTGAAACCTCTGCAGTTGGTGGCCGGCGTCGTCGAGCGACGCCAGACCTTGCCCGTTTTGTCCAACGTGTTGCTGGTGGTTCAGGATCATCAGTTATCCCTGACCGGTACCGATCTCGAAGTCGAACTGGTCGGCCGCGTGGTGTTAGAGGATGCTGCAGAGCCCGGTGAGATAACGGTACCGGCGCGCAAGCTGATGGATATCTGCAAGAGCCTGCAGCCCGATGCGCTGATCGATATACGTCTGGATGATCAGAAAGTCGTGATCAAGTCGGGGCGTAGCCGTTTTTCCCTGTCGACCCTGCCGGCCAACGATTTCCCTACCGTAGAGGAAGGGCCAGGCTCGCTTAGTTTCAGCGTTAACCAGGGCAAGATGCGTCGCCTGATCGAGCGCAGCAGCTTTGCCATGGCACAGCAGGACGTGCGCTACTACCTGAACGGTATGCTGATCGAGGTTTCCAGCGGAATGCTGCGTGCGGTCGCGACCGATGGGCATCGGTTAGCGATGTGTTCCATGCAGGCCGGTATTGAGCAACCGGATCGTCACCAAGTCATCGTGCCGCGCAAAGGGATTCTCGAACTAGCGCGTTTGCTGTCCGATCAGGACGGCGACGTCAGCATCGTGCTTGGTCAGCACCACATCCGTGCAACGACCAATGAGTTCACCTTCACTTCCAAATTGGTGGATGGGAAGTTTCCCGACTATGAGCGCGTGCTGCCCCGTGGCGGTGACAAGCTGGTCGTCGGCGAGCGCCAGACGTTGCGCGAGGCATTCAGCCGCACGGCCATTCTCTCCAACGAGAAATATCGAGGTATCCGCCTGCAGCTCGAAAGTGGGCTGTTGAAGATCCAGGCTAACAACCCGGAACAGGAAGAGGCGGAAGAAGAAGTTGCGGTCGACTACACCGGCGGATCGTTGGAGATCGGTTTCAACGTCAGCTATCTGCTCGACGTGCTGGGCGTCATGACCACTGATCAGGTTCGTCTGATTCTTTCTGATGCCAACAGCAGTGCGCTGGTTCAGGAATACGACAACGACGATTCAGCCTATGTCGTAATGCCAATGCGTCTGTAACGCTCGATTCTGAATGTCCCTCAGCCGTATATCTGTCACCGGCGTTCGCAACCTGCAGCCGGTGACGCTCATCCCCTCCCCTCGGATCAACATCCTTCACGGCGACAACGGCAGCGGGAAGACCAGCTTTCTTGAGGCCATTCATTTGCTTGGAATGGCCCGTTCGTTTCGCAGCACGCGGCTGAACCCGGTGATTAGCCACGAGCACGTCAGTTGTACGGTGTTTGGCCAGGTTGAGCTGGGTGAGGGCCAGTCCAATGCGCTGGGTATCGCCAGAGAACGCTCTGGTGAATTTCGAATTCGCATCAACGGCCAGAGCGCGCGTAGTGCGGCTGAGCTTGCCGAAACCCTGCCGCTGCAGCTGATCAATCCAGACAGTTTCCGGCTTCTGGAAGGCGCCCCCAAGCTCCGCCGACAGTTTCTTGATTGGGGCGTGTTCCACGTGGAACCACGTTTTCTCAGGGCCTGGCAGCGTCTCCAGCAGGCGCTGCGGCAACGAAACTCCTGGCTGCGGCATGGTACACTGGACGCCGCTTCGCAGGCCGCCTGGAGCCAAGAACTGAGCGTGGCGAGCGACGAATTAGACGCGTACAGGCGAGCTTATATCCAGGCGTTGAAGCCAGTATTCGAGCAAACGCTGGTGTCTCTTCTTGAGCTCGAAGGCTTTCAATTGAGTTATTACCGCGGTTGGGACAAAGAACGTTCTTTGGCCGAGGTGCTAGCGGCGTCGATCGATCGCGACCGGATGATGGGGCACACCCAAGCGGGGCCGCAGCGAGCCGATCTCCGCTTGCGGATAGCAGGTCACAACGCGGCGGAGATTCTCTCGCGAGGCCAGCAGAAGCTGGTTGTTTGTGCCCTACGGATTGCCCAGGGGCACTTGGTGAGCGAGGCCAAGCGAGGCCAGTGTATTTATCTGGTTGATGACCTGCCGTCCGAGCTGGATGGCCAACATCGGCTGGCACTATGCCGGCTGCTTGAACAACTGAATTGCCAGGTATTCATCACCTGCGTCGATTCGAATGTATTGCGAGAAGGCTGGCGTGACGATACCCCAGTCTCATTGTTTCACGTGGAACATGGTGCGATAACCCAGTCTACGGCCCCTCGGGAGTGAAGGCATGAGCGAAAATCACACGTACGATTCGTCCAGCATCAAGGTTCTCAAGGGCCTCGATGCCGTACGCAAACGTCCCGGCATGTACATTGGCGACACGGACGATGGCACCGGCCTGCATCATATGGTCTTCGAAGTAGTCGATAACTCGATCGACGAGGCGCTAGCCGGACACTGCAGCGACATATCGATCACCATCCATGTCGACGAGTCCATTACCGTTCGCGACAACGGCCGTGGTATTCCGGTGGATATTCACGAAGAAGGCGTGTCGGCAGCCGAAGTCATCATGACCGTGCTCCACGCCGGCGGTAAGTTCGATGACAACTCTTACAAGGTTTCCGGTGGCCTCCACGGTGTCGGTGTGTCGGTGGTGAACGCCCTGTCCGAAGAGCTTGTGCTGACAATCCGTCGGGAAGGCAAAGTCTGGGAACAGATTTACTGCCATGGTGTGCCACAGGCACCGCTGGCAGCCGTTGGTGAAACCGAGGATTCAGGCACCCAGATCCATTTCAAACCATCATCGGAAACCTTTCAGAACATCCACTTCAGCTGGGATATCCTGGCAAAGCGGTTACGCGAGCTCTCGTTCCTCAACTCCGGTGTGGGTATCGTGCTGCGCGACGAGCGCAACGCCAAGGAAGAGCTGTTCAAGTACGAGGGCGGTTTGAGTGCATTCGTCGCCTACCTCAACACCAACAAGACGCCGGTCAACGAGGTGTTTCACTTCAACGTCCAGCGTGACGATGGGGTTGGTGTCGAGGTAGCGCTGCAGTGGAACGACAGCTTCAACGAGAATCTGCTCTGCTTCACTAACAACATTCCTCAGCGCGATGGCGGTACGCATCTGGCCGGTTTCAGATCGGCATTGACGCGCAACCTTAACAATTACATCGAGCAGGAAGGTCTGGCGAAAAAGCACAAGGTGGCGACCACCGGTGACGACGCCCGTGAAGGTTTGACTGCAATCATTTCGGTGAAGGTTCCGGATCCAAAGTTCAGCTCGCAGACTAAGGACAAGCTTGTCTCGTCCGAAGTCAAAACAGCCGTAGAGCAGGAGATGGGCAAGCATTTTGCGGATTTCCTGCTTGAGCACCCCAATGAAGCGAAAGCGGTCGTTGGCAAGATGATCGATGCTGCACGAGCTCGTGAGGCGGCGCGAAAAGCCCGCGAAATGACCCGGCGCAAGGGAGCTCTCGATATTGCCGGCCTACCCGGCAAACTCGCCGACTGCCAGGAAAAGGACCCTGCCCTTTCCGAACTATACATAGTGGAAGGTGACTCCGCAGGCGGTTCAGCCAAGCAAGGACGCAACCGCCGGACCCAGGCCATTCTGCCACTCAAAGGCAAGATCCTGAACGTTGAGAAAGCCCGATTCGACAAGATGATTTCATCGCAGGAAGTCGGCACGCTGATCACTGCCCTTGGGTGCGGTATCGGTCGCGAAGAGTACAACATCGACAAGCTGCGCTATCACAACATCATCATCATGACCGATGCCGACGTTGACGGTTCGCACATTCGTACGCTGCTGCTCACCTTCTTCTTCCGTCAGCTGCCCGAGCTGATCGAGCGTGGCTATGTGTACATCGCTCAACCGCCGCTTTACAAAGTCAAACGCGGCAAGCAGGAGCAGTACATCAAAGACGACGAGGCGATGGATGAGTACCTCACCCAATCGGCGCTCGAAGATGCAAGCCTGCACGTCAATGAAGATGCACCCGGCCTTTCGGGTGAGGCGCTTGAACGCCTAGTGAACGACTACCGCACTGTGATGAAGACGTTGCAACGGTTGTCCCGACTCTATCCTCAGGAATTGACTGAGCACTTCATTTATTTGCCCCGCGTATCGATCGAACAACTGGGCGACCAGGCTGCGATGCAAGCCTGGATGGAATCGTATGCCTCGTTATTGAAAGGCGTCGAGCAGTCTGGACTGACCTACAAGGCGAGCCTGCGAGAAGATAAAGAGCGCAACCTGTGGCTGCCGGAAGTGGAGATCGTTTCCCATGGGCTGGCCAGTTATATCACGTTCAACCGGGACTTCTTCGGTAGTAACGATTACAAGACGGTCACTGCACTGGGCGACAAGCTCAACAGCCTCCTAGAAGAGGGTGCCTACGTTAAGCGCGGTGAACGTAGAAAGCAGGTCAGCACCTTCAAGGAAGCGCTGGGATGGCTGATGACCGAAGGCACACGTCGGCACAGCGTCCAGCGATACAAGGGGCTGGGAGAGATGAATCCGGATCAGCTGTGGGAGACCACCATGGATCCAGCGGTTCGGCGGATGCTCAAGGTCACGATCGAAGATGCCATAGCGGCTGATCAGATCTTCAATACCTTGATGGGGGATGCAGTGGAGCCGCGTCGAGACTTCATCGAATCGAATGCGTTGGCGGTTTCCAACTTGGATTTTTGATCCGCTTGTCGACGGGCAGATAAATTGTCATGTTTGTGCAAGTTATTGTCATGACACTTTCTGTCACTACCCCGGCCTAGCGCCGGGGTTTTTCTTTTTAGATCAGGCTTTTAGGCATAGCCACACAGCCCCGCATAGTGTGCTGTGTACTGAAGCTACAAGGAAGAGGCGGAAAATCTCGTTTTGGCGTGGACGAATTCTGGGAGATTCGACGGGACGGCTGGGGCTCTGCAATTATGTCAATCAAAAGGGCATCGCCCATCAGCATTCATTACTGATGGGCAGTGCGATGCGACACGCTTGCGGGTTCTTTAAAACGAACCGCATGCTGCCACCCTGCTGTAGGTGGGCAAAGTTATTTGTCTTTTCGGCCAGAGTTAAGCGTATCGGCCAAAGTTAGTGGCTAGAAGAAAAAGAAAACCCCAGAAGGCCATGCCTTCTGGGGTTTTCTTTAGATAGGTTGAGCTATGTGAATCTTTTGGAGATGAAGAAAGCGAAGTGCTTTTGGGATCGCTCCAATCAGTAGGCATCTTCATCCTATAGCCTGCCTCACCTCGATGGATGCTAGTACGGAGTCAGCGCCCCACGCCCCAAACTCCAGCGATGCAGTGATCTTTTCTGGCACCTCTAGGAAGGCCAATCAGGGCCCAGAAAAAAGCGGCCTTCCAGCCACATTCGTTTCCACCCTGGCTCTAAATCATCGGTGAAGATTCACATTAATGTGAACAACTCGAATTAGCTCTTGGCTTGTATGTCGATGGTCGCTGATATAGGCCCATTTCATCTGGTGATCGCCTGTCGCACCTTGCTGATGCACGGGAAAGTCGAGATTAGCTTTGGCGCGCAGTTTAGCAACGATGTCGGAGATACCTGGCTTCTGGACGTATTCGAGAACATACCCACGGCTTTGTCGCCCAGTGGAGTAGCGGGAAACCAGTTGCTCTATAGCTTGTGCATGGTATGCGGGCCCTGCATATATCTTTGCTTCAGCCAGGCGTCGCTGTGGACGCTTAATACTCTCTGATCTAATCGTCAGGTCGACGTGACCATTGCTATAACTCTCTCGCTCTACAGAAAGCCCCGGCATGCTCAAAGCGGCAGCCAAAAAAGCAGACAATTTCTCTTCACAGTCTTCCGACAAGTGATGTGCTTCTGCTTCCATGCGCTGTACGCACTCCTCAATGTGACGATCCAGAAAATCGTCAAACTCCTGCTCAGATTCAGATTGGAACAGCATCCGCATAATTGGAAACCAACTGAACAGTGTTTGTAGGGTATCACTCATGCATATTTCCCTTAAAATCCTCCTGGAGTGTCCATCGGATTGACAGACGCTCTGCCCAATCACTTTCTTCCTGGTGGGCTTTAGCAAGATGACTTACCGCGTCGAAATCCATCGGCAGACGGGCATCATTAAGGAACTCGCGACGCAGAATACCCACGTCGTTAGTGGACAGTACGTTCAATATAGGGAACAAGATGTTGCTGACGGACAGACCACTTAATTCTTCTATTTCAACCAAATCAGAAAGTCCTAATTTGTTTCGGCCTCGCTCTAAATGATCAAAAAGAGCGTCAACCCCTCGCGACCAGATACCTGCAAAACCGAACTTCTCCTGTATGACTTTACGGGAGCGTTCCCTTGTCATCCCACCACGGCGTGCTTCTACAGCATCTCTGGGTTGATAGGTAGCATCGAACACCATGTCAGTCAGCCAGCGTTTGAAGTTTTGATTGTCACTGAACTGCTTGAACAGCTCTGTGTGGTCGGACAGCAGCTCCAGAACCACGCGGTTGAGCGCTTTATCGTGTTCCAACCTGGCGTTTTGCTTGTCGGAGTTCGCCTGTGCGTTCCTGTAGGCCTTGTCCTTGGCCACGCGCGCGGGAATCTCTTCGGCGATGACCTTGCGGATTTTGTCCTCGTCCTTCCACTCGATGTTGCCGAACAAATCGTTGAAGGTCTTGATGATGTTCGACAGCCTGTCGATTTCGGGCTCACCGTTGCCGCCACCACCGCTCGGTGGAACAGGATCAAACGATGCATCGGTATCGTCCATCGCCATCTTGAGAGCCGCTTGGGCTTCTACGCGATAGCTGTCCATGTCGACCGATTCCAGTACGCCTTTGGAGAGATCCTCCTCCTTGGGGGCGGGCAACTTCGGAATGAGAAAGTTTAGGAAGATCGACAGCTTCTCCCACGACGGATGGCCGTAGCTCAGGATTGCGGCAAGGAAGCCGTAACTACGCACAAAAGCCTTGGCTTTACCCTTGAATTTCACCTGCCCGTCTTCGTCTAGGTTCTCCTGGTACTCCTCCACGCAAGCGTCAAGAATTGGATCGAGTTTGTCGCGATCTGCGCCGCCAAGGTAAAGCGCGACCAAGTCCTCAACCTGTTGCCAGCTATACACCTGCTGCCCGTCGAGCTCGGCTTTCAGGTCGTGCAGCTTGTTGGCATCGGTTTCCCCCGTCTGAATCGTGGCACGGTAGTAATCCTGGAATGCCGCCTTTACTGCCTCAGCGTTGTCCGCGAAGTCGAGCACGAAGGTGTCATGCTTTTGCGGATGGGCTCTGTTGAGGCGCGACAGGGTCTGCACTGCCAGCACGCCGGCCAATCGCTTGTCCACGTACATCGTATGCAGTAGGGGCTCATCAAAGCCAGTGACGAACTTGTTTGCGACAATCAGGAAGCGATACGGGTCTTGTTTGAGATTGACCGGGATGTCCTTGCTCGGGAAACCGTTGAGGTCAGCCTCGGTCTTCTTCTCGCCGCCGATCTCGAAGTCACCTGAGTACGCCACGATGGCCTTGTAGGGGCTCTTGATCTGGGTGAGGTAGTCGGACACCTCGCGGTAATAGTCGATGGCACGTGCGATGCCGTTGCACACAATCATGGCCCGCGCCTTGCCGCCAATTTTGTGCTTGCCCGCTACCTGATCAATGAAGTGATCGACCATGATCTCGGCCTTGCAGCGGATGGCCTTGTCGTGCGATTCGACGTAATGACGAATCTTCTTAAGCGCCTTCGCCTTGTCGAATTCGGGATCGCCTTCGACGGTCTTGGCGACTTGGTAGAAGCTATCGTAGCTGGTGTAGTTCTCCACCACGTCCAGGATGAACTTCTCCTGGATGGCCTGCTTGGTTGTGTAGGTCAGTTCTTCGGGCGAGCGGAATTCCACCTTGTCACCAACGAGAGTTTTCTCGCCGAATAACTCCAGCGTCTTGTTCTTGGGCGTGGCAGTGAACGCGAAGTAGCTGGAGTTGGCCAGCAACTTCCGCGATGCGATGCGCTTCTCTATCTCCGAGTTGACCGCATCCTGCGTGCTGTCCTCCTCGAACTCCTCCTCGGCGACCTTGCCGCCAAGGGCTTCGTGCATCCGCGCCGTGGTTTTACCTCCCTGGCTGGAATGCGCCTCGTCGATCAACAGCGCGAAGCGCTTGCCGGAGAGGTCGCCCAGCTCATCGAGGATGAACGGGAATTTCTGCACCGTGGTGACGATGATCTTCTTGCCCCGGCGCAGGTACTCGCGCAGTTCCTGTGCGTTGTCGGAGTGGCCGAAGATCGCCGCCACGTGGTCGTAACCCTTAATGGTGCGGGCGATCTGCGTGTCCAGCGCGCGCCGGTCGGTGATAACGATGATGGAGTCAAACTGCGCCTTCATCGGGTCGTCTTTGCGGCGCAACTCCACCAACTGGTGCGCCAGCCAGGCGATGGTGTTGCTCTTGCCGCTGCCTGCCGAATGCTGGATCAGATAGCGCTTGCCGACCCCATCCGTATGGGCGCGGCGCAGCAGGGCACGCACCGTGCGCAACTGATGGAAGCGCGGGAAGATCTGCTTGCGCTTCTTGCGTTTCTTACCGCTGACGTCTGCTTCTTCCTCCTCCACCACCTGCGCGTAACTCTCGATGATGTTGGCCAGCGACTCGCGGGTCAGCACCTGATTCCATAGGTAATCGGTCTTCATACCATCCGGGTTGGGCGGGTTGCCTGCGCCGCTGTTCCAGCCCTGGTTGAACGGCAGGAACCACGAGGCTTTGCCCTTCAGCTCGGTGCAGAACGCGACCTCCGCGTCATCGACTGCGATGTGCCCCACGCAACGCCCCAACTGAAACAGCAGCTCCTGTGGGCTGCGGGTGGTTTGGTACTGGATGATGGCGTCGGCCAGGGTCTGCTTGGTCAGCGAGTTTTTCAACTCGAAGGTCAGCACCGGCAGGCCGTTGATGAAGATCACCAAGTCCAGTTCGTTGCCGGAATCGTTGCTGTAGCGCACCTGCCGAGTGACGCTGAAGATGTTCTTGCCGAAGGCATCCGCTGCGGCGGCATTGCCCGGCGTGGGCAGCAGCTTGTAGAGATCGACGTGTACCGGCCCGTGGCTCACGCCCTTGCGCAGGACATCAACTACTCCACGCTTAGTGATCTCCCCTTGCAGGCGGTGTAGGAACTGGGTGCGCTTGATGCCCTCCGCAGCCAGTTCCAGCGTCTCCACCGCCTTGGGCTGTGTGGCTTGCAAGAAGGCGAGCAACTGCGTCACGTCCAGCGCTACGTCACGGTTGTAGTCGGTGGGTTTGCCCTGCTCGTAGCCGTTGTGGGTGGCGGCGAAGTCTGTAGGAGCCAACTCATGGCTGTACTCGGGCTGCGGCACGCCGGTCAGGCCACGCACCACGCGCGCCTCGAACCAGCGCTCGCTGGTGTCAGTCTTCGCCATCGCCATCCTCCTCTTCGGTCACATCCTCTTGGTCATCACCCAGCGCTGCCAGCACCTCGTCGTCCACCACGTCGTCCGGGCCGGGCTGCCAACTACGCACGTCCACTTGGCCGGTGACCACATCGGCAATCAGGCGGTCGCGGTATTCGCGGATGAGGACAATTTCCCGCTCAGTCCTTTCAATGGCGACGTTAAGTGGCGCACAAGCAGATTCAATGTGCTTGCAAATCTCAATTTGCTCACTCACTTGCGGGAGTGGAATTCGGATGCTCTTCATTGACTGCTGTGTCAGCTTGTCGCGCGTTGATCCGTCGATAAATCCCGTGTAATCCACGCAGTTAAGTGTGTGTGCTAGGTACCTTGGCGTAATACAACTGCTCGGACGGAGAACGTGCGCGTGGTTGTTGACCCAGATTTTGCCGGAGACAGGGAAAGCCACTTCCTTGGTCTTGTCGAAAAAGGGCGCACCATCCTCCCCGAGAAGGACAAGGGGCTCATCAAATAACCACCCATCTAAATGGTCGATTACCTTGTTTGCCCCCCAATACGGATACGTGCCCTGACGAAGCCCTCTTTCGGTGGCATTTAGCGGAATGCGAGCACCGTCGAGACAACGGGATACTCGTCGCAGCTGAAGCACCTCCCAGTGCGCAGGTACGTCCCCTATCCGTTCGACACCCGATGGTCTGAGGGCGACTGAAGTATCGATGCCGCGTGTGACGGCGTCATCAATGATGCAGAACTTCTGCTCGGTGAGCAGCTTGATCAGATCTCGCTTGGCCTTGATCAGTCGTGCGATGTGCGCGTCCTGCACGCGTAAGTAGGCGACGATCTGGTCTTGTTCGGTGCGCGGGGGTACGAGGGAGGGCATCTGCTTGAAGGATTCCCAATACAGCCTGTTGCGGTCGGCCACTATCCCGCGCGAGTACTTGTTGATCTCCTGCATGTAAGCAGCTGTGCGGAAGAGATAGCTGTAGTAGCTGCTGTTTGCCTCAGCGTAGGGCTTCACCACGACATAGGCCGGGCTTACCAGCCCATCGACTGGAGCGGGGCCTACCGCGCCTTGCCACATCCGCATCATGTTGTAGGCAATGTCGCCCCTGGCTGCGCGTTTGTACTTCTCCTTCTGGCTCATCACCTGCTTGCGCTTCAGGTTTTCCATGTCTCGCACACGCACACCTGTGCGAAGCGATACTTCCAGAATGGGTAGGTCGGGAAATCCTGTTTCGACGCGATGGCCGAAAAGGCGGCCATTGCGCAGCACCTGCCAACCCTCCGGCAGCCGAGGAACCCAAGGCAATCCGGATGCGCGATAGGCCGGGTACGCGTTTGCCAGCGTCATTAAGCGCGCCCCACGATCTTGTGCAGTAAGCCTTCGCTTTGCTGCTCCAGCGCGAGGATGTCGGCACGGATTTCTGCCAGCGTGCGCAGTGGCGCGGGCTTATAGAAATAGCGGGCAAACGAAATCTCGTAGCCGATCTGGGTTTTGTCCCTGGCAATCCAAGCATCTGGTGCATGCGGTAGCACTTCGCGGGCAAAGAAGGCATCGATACCGCCTGGCTCTTTCAACGGAACCTGCTCGGTGTCGCGCAGATCGGTGTCTGATTCATATTCCACAACTTCGCGGTGGTTGTGATCCTCCAACAGATAACGACCATCGTTATCCCCCACAAAGGGGTCAGAGGCTTTGAGTTTTGTGCGTTTGGCAATAACGGGCGGAGCTGTTTCATCTCGCCAGCTTACTGCCTTGTAGATGGCCTTTTTCTCCGGTGCACCAAGTTTGTCGCCCTGTGTCTTGAGCGCAGCATCGAAGCGGGTGCGAAACTCATTGTGATCGTCGAACACGGCGCTACCCAGTGCCTTTTGCGCGCGTTGTGCCACTTCCATCAGCGCCTTGTCGCGCTGCCACGTCGCTGCGTCGAGCAGCTTCTTGCGGCGTTTGGCAGGCACGGCTTTGCGGGCGGCGGGAGCCTCACTGTCATCGCCGCTGTCGCTGTCTTCGCTGTCTTCGCTGTCGTCGTCTTCGTTCTCGTCCTCGCCTTTCAGCCATGCCTCGATGGCGGATTTGCGGTTGGTGAACTCGGTATAGAGCGCCTCGCCGTGGGTGGCGTAGATCTCGGCGCGCAGTACCTCGTCGCCGGAGGCAAAACGAAGGGGCTGGATGCGCTCGTCGGAAAGCTGGCTTTTCAGGCGCAGCGGGCGCTCGACGGTGATCTTCCAATAGCCAAAGTCCTGGGTATCGAACCATTTGGACTGGACGGTTTGCTGTGCCTCGCCAAGGTATAGGTCGAGGATGCAGGCAATGTCGGAATCACTCAATTCGCAGTTCTTCTTGCCGAGGTTGCGGCGCAGCGGCTGAAACCATTGCGATGCGTCGATCAACTGCACCTTGCCACGGCGCTCTTCGGACTTCTTGTTAGCTAGCACCCAGATGTAGGTGGCGATGCCGGTGTTGTAGAAGATGTTGAGTGGCAGGGCGATGATCGATTCTAGCCAGTCGTTCTCCAGCACCCAGCGGCGGATGTTGCTCTCACCTTGGCCTGCGTCACCGGTAAACAGCGCCGAGCCGTTATGCACCAGCGCGATGCGACTGCCCAGCGGCGTGTTGTGCTTCATCTTTTGCAGCTTGTTTACCAGGAACATGAGCTGCCCGTCGCTGGAACGGGTGATGAGCTTGAACTCAGACTCGCCCGCGTGGCTGACGATAAAGCGCGGGTCGTTGAATTCCTTCTTGCCACCCATGCGCTCCAGATCGGTCTTCCAACTCTTGCCATAGGGCGGGTTGGAGATCATGAAATCGAATTCGCGCGAACGGAAATGGTCGGAGGACAGGGTCGATTTGTCTGCACCGCCTACGATGTTCTCGGCCTCGGCTCCTTCGCCCTTCAAGAGCAAGTCAGCCTTGCAGATAGCGTAGGTTTCGTCACTGATCTCCTGGCCGAACAGGTGGATGGACACCTCCTTACCGTGTTCCTCTGCTAGCTCGTGCAATGCTTCCTCAGCAACGGTCAGCATGCCGCCCGTGCCGCAGCTGCCGTCGTAAAGGGAGTAGGTGCTGGATTCGATAAAGTCTGCGACTGGCAGGAACAATAACTTAGCCATGAGCTTTACAACGTCGCGTGGCGTGTAGTGTTCACCGGCTTCTAGGTTGTTGTCTTCGTTGAAGCGACGAATCAGCTCTTCGAACACAGTACCCATGCCGTGATTGTCCAGCGCCGGGAGCTTTATGCTGCCATCAGTATCTTTGACAGGTAGTGGCGAGAGGTTGATCTCGGGGTCGAGGAAATCCTCGATCAGGTAGCCGAGCACGTGAGAGTCGACGAGCTTCTGGATCTGATTGCGGAAGTTGAACTTTGCAAGAATCTCCTGAACATTAGGCGAGAAGCCGTCAAGATAATCGGTGAAGTCGTCGCGCAGGCGCTGCCCTGCCGCGCTGGCCTTCAGCTTGGCCAGGGTGAATTCAGAGACGTTGTAAAACGCCTGCTTGGCTGCATCACGTAGTGCGCCGTCCTGCTCTGCCACATTGTGGGCATCAAGGAGCTTCTTGCGCTCCAGCACAGCATTCTTGGTAGTTTCTAGCACGGCATCGAGCCGTCGCAGCACTGTGAAGGGCAGGATCACATCGCGGTACTTGCCGCGCACGTAGACGTCGCGTAGTCGGTCGTCAGCGATGTTCCAGATGAAGTCAGAAATCCACTTGATTTGGCTTTGGTCTTGAATCGTGGCGGGGCTCATTGGTGGCCTTAACGTGGTTAATAGCTATCGATCGGCGAGTGAGGTGCTTGCCGAGAGCTATTTAACTTATTCATGTGATGTGCCCGTTGGGGCTTGGAACAGTCCTAGTCATGTTGGCCCGGTAGAGGGCACATATTCCGTTGCAGTGAGGGCGCCAGCTGGGCATCAGCAGCCACTCTGATGGGAAGTGTGACCATTTTCCAGATTGACGTACACCCGTACCTTCATTGATGTTGGCTATAAAAACGTAGCGCAGCCATAGCTGCGATTTGATGATGGATTGGCAGCTAGAACAGCCAGTTAACGGGGACTATTTATGAAGCTGGTTCGAGACGCCAGAACTCTCAAAACCAAGGCACTCTGCTCTCTTCGCACGGGTATGCAGGCGTTCAATAGCTTCGATGACGACGGGCGAATCACTACGGTACTCCAGTTCATGGACGTGAAAACATCGGACGAGACGCCGTTCAAAGGCGTGCGGAAAGAGAAATAGGAGCAGCTTATGAGCGCGAAATACGAGATTTTCCTGGGAGCGGATCGTCAGTACTACTTCCGTTTGAAGGCGCCTAATGGAGAGAAGATCCTTGCTAGCGAAGGCTATACAACTAAGGCGAACTGCCAGAATGGTATCCAGTCGGCGAGGATCAACTCCCCACACGATGCCAATTACAAAAGGCTGACATCCTTAAACGTCCAGTACTACTTCACTCTGCATGCAGGTAATGGGCAGGTCATTGGCAAGAGTGAAATGTATACCTCTGCTCAAGCACGTGATGGTGGTATCGCGGCGGTTAAGGGATATGGCCCGAGTGCTCCGGTGGTAGATCTCACCTGATCCACCATGCTCCTACGAACCCGCTTCGGCGGGTTTTTTTGCGTCGGGCTGTTCAGTCCTAAATGGGAATTAACGTCTGAGGTGGGCCGGCCTTCAGAAACCCGGGCCATTCAGTGGCAGGCTGCGATTGCTCTTACCAGGTGATTTCAACTAGGGCGTAAGGGAAGTCCCTTGCCGCCCCTGATCTCTCGCTGTCCGGAAGCTTGATAGCCTCCTGAGTAAAGGTCTCTGTTCGCTGCTTGGCGGGCTATCCAACGAACTATTTTTTGCTAATGGGCTTACTGGGGTGTTGGTAGGCCAGCATGCTGCTCAGCAATGAAATTCCTGCACTCCGGATGACGGCGATAGCTCAAAAAATACTCAATTATTGCTGAGCCATAATTTCTTATAAATCTGGACGATATTCGCTTGTGGCTTGTGCGTGGACTCTTCAGGACAATCTGACAGTGGCGACATGCTCGACTTTGCGACAGATTGCTAGCTAGAATCTGTCGCAGGCGCCCGCCCAACTTGCACACGAGTTAAAAAAGGCTTCGCATTCCTTCGATTCATATCTCTCTAGCTGAGAAACCCTTCCAAGCCTGGATGTTCGGGGCTTAAACGTGTGCCGTTCGCTCCGTACGTCAGGCGATGAGGTTTGGTTTCATGGCTATCAAAGAACTCGTCTACGCCACCAAGCAACAGCTTGAGTCTGCTACTCAGCGATCATTTCGCCACTCGCATGTCTATGAGCTATTTGCAGCGAGCTTCGGGTTCAATACCCGCGCTTCGTTGGATGCGGCGCATATCATGGCCGTAATGGAGCGCCCGCAAGAGCTTGTAGCTTCCTCCTTAGCAACACTTCACCGTCGATTAGCCGAGTTGGGTTATGAAGCGGTTGCTGACTCGGCTGGTGTGGCCTTGCTAAGCATGATTGCTGATCAGCGTCTGGGGGTTACCTCTGTTGAGTCCGTTATAGATGCCCTGCAACAGAATCATTGGGCATCTTCAGAAGAATGGTATGAGGTTGATGAGGGCGAGGATGAAGCCTTGGACTCTGAGTCAGCAGGCAATCCGTCACCATCACTCGACCCCGCAAAAATCGCACTTTTGGTTGGTGGCCTGAACGGCGCCGCGTCGAGAGGTAGCGCGGCAGCTCACTACGCTTTGGCACTTATATATAGAGGTGACGACCTCAGAGAGGAGGAGGGCTCGTCCTATTGGTACTCGCTGATGGAGCAAGGCCGTGATCTTGATGGGGTACAGCTCGAATGGGCGATTGCCTATAAGACTCAACTGCTTAATGCCGAGCGAGAAGCACTTCATCTGAATGAGGCTGCACGTTTGGGATGGGCTGATGCCAGGTTAGATATTGCCCTTGAGAAGGCACAAGGTGCTGAGCATCGAGGCGACCATGGGCAAGCTGAGCATTGGTACAAGGAGGCCGCAGGTTTAGGCCATGTGAAGGCGATGAGCTCTTTGGCCTGGTTGGCTGAGGGAACCGGCGATGTTGATTCCGCAAGTCATTGGAATCATCAGGCAGCTCTGCATGGTGACGTCGATGCGATGCGTGATCTGATCGATGAAGATGACCGGGGCAACTTATTCCAGAGCTGGGTCTGGGTGTACCTTGCTGAGCGTCTGGGAACTGACTTGCGCGAAAGTACGCTGCGGGCATACCACGATGGCGGTCTGTATTCAGGCCAGGAATACGATGATGACCAAGGTGGCCCCCTATACGTCGATGGGGACGAGGGCGTTCAGCTTGAATCGCTAAGCGCTTTAGATGATGCGAGAGCCAGGGAGGCCGCGCGGGAGCTCTTCAACCAGATCAACCGTTCGTAGCCCTCCACCAGAGGGCAGTCTGGGTACACTGGTAAGGGGGGTTTACCAACGACCAGAGATGAATTTGGGCTTCCATCAGCCTGACTTCTCCCCTAGTCTGGGCAGCATTGACAGGTTGCCAATCCTTGTTGAAAGGCAGCCTTCCCCCGGCTTGTGGGTTTGATCAGCAAGCTATGCGGAAAATGACATTTATTACGGTCATCCCGGCGAAAAATGCCACTTTATGCTGCGCAAGCATGTCAATAAGTATGCTCATTCCTCTTGTAAGTCATTGATTTTCAATAGTCATGGATGACAGGTTTGTTGCCCACCGACACCGCTCCGTCTCGTCTCGTACTACAAAACCCGGCTTTGCCGGGTTTTTTGTTTCACGTGGAACATAAAAATTTTCGCTCATTCGATAGCCTTAACCCATCGTCCTGCTTGTTTTAATCAATTTTCGAAATTCCCTTGCGCTCTATAAGCTCTCTCTCATTGAAGCTTTTGAATCATCGACTTTCGAAACTACTAAGAGGTAATCATATGCTGGATACCAATCTCAAAACCCAGTTGAAAGCCTATCTGGAAAAGGTCATTCAGCCGTTCGAGATCGTCGCGTCCCTCGATGACGGTGAGAAATCCCAGGAAATGCTCGCCCTGCTGCAAGACATCGCCAGCCTGAGCGACCAGATCACCCTGCGCACCGATGGTGATGATGCTCGTCGTCCGTCGTTCGCACTCAACCGCATCGGTGGCAACATCAGCCTGCGTTTCGCCGGCATCCCGATGGGCCACGAGTTCACCTCTCTGGTGCTCGCCCTGCTGCAGGTCGGCGGCCATCCGTCGAAGACCGCACCGGAAGTCATCGAGCAGATCAAGAACATCGAAGGCGACTACAGCTTCGAGACCTACTTCTCGCTGTCCTGCCAGAACTGCCCCGACGTGGTCCAGGCGCTGAACCTGATGGCCGTGCTCAACCCGAACATCCGCCACGTCGCCATCGACGGCGCGCTGTTCCAAGACGAAGTCGAAGCCCGGCAGATCATGTCCGTACCGAGCATCTACCTCAACGGTGAACTGTTCGGACAAGGCCGCATGGGCGAAGAAGAAATCCTCGCCAAGCTCGACACCGGCGCCTCGGCGCGTGATGCCGAGAAGCTCAGCGCCAAGGACGCCTTCGACGTGCTCGTCGTCGGCGGTGGTCCGGCCGGAGCGGCCGCGGCCATTTACGCCGCGCGCAAAGGTATCCGTACCGGCGTGGCGGCCGAGCGTTTCGGCGGTCAGGTACTGGACACCATGGCCATCGAAAACTTCATCTCGGTCAACGAGACCGAAGGCCCGAAGCTGGCCCGTGCGCTGGAAAACCACGTACGCGAATACGACGTCGACATCATGAACCTGCAGCGCGCTGCGGCTCTGATACCGGCTAGCGGCGAAGGCGGCCTGCACGAAATCAAGCTGGAAAACGGCGGCTCGCTCAGGGCCAAGACGCTGATCCTCGCCACCGGTGCCCGCTGGCGTGAAATGAACGTGCCGGGCGAGCAGCAATACCGTGGCCGTGGCGTCGCCTACTGCCCGCACTGCGACGGCCCGCTGTTCAAGGGCAAGCGCGTAGCGGTGATCGGCGGCGGCAACTCTGGTGTCGAAGCGGCCATCGACCTGGCCGGCATCGTCGCTCACGTCACGCTGATCGAGTTCGACAGCCAATTGCGTGCCGACGCCGTGCTGCAGAAGAAGCTGCACAGCCTGCCCAACGTCACCGTGATCACCAGCGCGCTGACCAGTGAGGTCATCGGCGACGGCCAGAAGGTCACCGGACTGACCTACAAGGACCGCAACTCCAGCGAGTTCCACAACCTGGAACTGGAAGGCATCTTCGTGCAGATCGGCCTGCTGCCGAACTCCGATTGGCTGAAGGGCACCGTCGAACTGACTTCGCGCGGCGAGATCATCGTCGATGCGCGGGGTGAGACCTCGCTGCCGGGCATTTTCGCGGCGGGCGACGTCACCACGGTGCCGTACAAGCAGATCGTCATCGCCGTCGGCGAAGGCGCCAAGGCTTCGCTGAGTGCGTTCGACCACCTGATCCGCAGCTCCGTCGAAGACTGAGCCTGACGGGCACGAAAAAGGGGGAGCAGATTTCGGTCTGCTCCCCCTTTTCATTGGACTCTGCCCTGCTCCATTCCGCCTTTCAGGCACCGCCTTCGAGTCGTCTGACCTGCGCATTGATCCAGTCTTCAGCGCGCTGATTGAGTTCAGCGACAGCGCGAGGGCCTTCGCTTTCGGCATGCATGGCTGGGCCAATGACCACCTGAATGGTACCGGGAATCTTGCCCCAACCAGTCTTGGGCCAGAACATGCCGGCGTTATGTGCGATCGGCAGGACCGGCAGCCCAGCGTTGACGGCAAGCGCCGCCCCGCTGCGGGAGAACTTACCCTGCTCGCCAACCGGTACGCGCGTGCCTTCCGGGAAAATCAGCACCCAGGCGCCTTGCTCCAGACGCTCATGACCTTGCTTGGCCACCTGACGCAATGCCGCCTTGGGATTGTCGCGATCGATAGCGATGGGTTTGAGCAGCATGATCGCCCAGCCAAAGAACGGCACACGCAGCAACTCACGCTTGAGCACCTGGGTCAGGGGCTCGAAGTATGCCGACAGGAAAAAGGTTTCCCAGGTGCTCTGGTGCTTGGCCAGAATCACGCAGGGGCGCGACGGGACGTTCTCCGCACCGTGCACCTCGTAGCGCAGGCCGACCAGCGTCTTACCCAGCCATACGGCGCAGCGGCACCAGTTCTGTACCACGAAGCGATAGCGCATGCGGAATGCCATGAACGGCGCGCAGACCAGGCAGACCAGGCACCAGGCAAAAGCGGTGAAGGCCAGAAGGAAATAGAACAGCGCAATCCGAGCAGCAAACAGAAGGTTCATCACGATGCCCTCAGCAGATGTTCGGCAACCGCCGCGAGATCATCGAATACCTGAGTTCCAGGCGGCAGTGCGCCTTTCAGAGTACGCATGCCCTTGCCAGTCCTGACCAGGTAAGGCGCACCGCCCAAGAGCATGCCTGCATGCAGATCACGATGGCTGTCACCGACCACCGGTACACCTTTGAGATCGGACAAATGGAAATGCTCGGCAATTTTTTGGAACAGCCCCGGCAGGGGCTTACGGCAGTCACAGCCATCGTCCGGACCATGCGGGCAATGCATGATCAGGTCGATGCGTCCGCCCTGCTCCATCACCAGCTGCTGCATCTTGAAGTGCATATCGTCGAGCATCGAGGCATCGAACATGCCTCGCGCCAGACCGGACTGGTTGGTGGCAACCGCCACCGTCCAGCCCGCCTTGCACAGGCTGGCGATGGCCTGGAGAGAGCCTGGAATCGGAATCCATTCATCCAGGGTCTTCACATAGGCATCGGAGTCCTCGTTGATGACGCCGTCGCGGTCGAGCACTATCAGTTTCACCGGCTTAGCCAAGTGCGGAAATATCGGCGACGCCAAGGAACAGTCCTCTCAACCGGGCGAGCAAGGCATAGCGGTTGGCGCGTACCGAAGCGTCTTCGGCATTGACCAGTACCGCCTCGAAGAAGGCATCCACCGGGCCGCGCAGATGCGCCAGGCGCTCGAGCGCCTCGCGATACTGGCGTGCCGCAGCGAGCGGTTGCACGGCCTGTTCGGCCTGTTGCAGCGCCGAATACAGCGAGAACTCGGTGGCATTGTCGAACCAGCGGGGCTCGACGGTTTCCGGCAGCTTCGCTTCGAACTTGCTCAGTAGGTTCGAGACACGCTTGTTGGCCGCTGCCAGCGCTTCTGCTTCCGGTAACGTGCGGAACGCCTGCACCGCCTGTACACGCTGATCGAAATCCAGCGCAGAGCCCGGCTGCACGGCACGTACCGACAGATAGGAAGCGACTTCGATTCCCTCATCTTCATAACGAGCACGCAGGCGATCGAAGATGAACTCCAGTACCTGATCGGCCAAGCCGGCCGCTTTCACCTGGCTGCCGAACTGACCAATGGCGAAATTCATCGCCTCCACCAGATCGAGATCCAGTTGCTTCTCGATGAGGATGCGCAGGATGCCCAGCGCCGCACGACGCAGCGCGTAGGGGTCCTTGCTGCCGGTGGGCAGCATGCCAATGCCGAAGATTCCGACCAGCGTGTCCAGCTTGTCCGCCACCGCCAGAATCGCACCCGTACGGGTACTTGGCAGCTCGGCGCCGGCACCTCGCGGCATGTACTGTTCGTTCAACGCCAGCGCCACGTCCTGCGGCTCGCCATCGTTGAGCGCGTAGTAGTAACCGGCAATGCCCTGCATTTCCGGGAACTCGCCGACCATTTCGGTAGCCAGATCGCAATTGCTCAACAGGCCGGCACGGGCGGCCCATTGCGGATTGCCGTCGGTGCGCTCGGCGATGAAAGCGGCGAGCTGCGATACCCGCACGGCCTTGTCGTAAACGGTGCCCAGCTGCGCCTGGAAGATCACGTTCTTCAGCCGTTCGTTGAAACTTTCCAGCTTCTGCTTCTTGTCCTGCTTGAAGAAGAATTCGGCGTCGGTCAGGCGCGGGCGCACCACCTTCTCGTTACCGGCGACGATCTGCGCCGGGTCTTTCGATTCGATGTTGGCCACGGTGATGAAACGCGGCAGCAGCTTGCCGTTGGTATCCAGCAGGCAGAAGTACTTCTGATTGTCCTGCATGGTAGTGATCAGTGCTTCCTGAGGGACTTCCAAGAAGCGTTCCTCGAAGGAACACACCAGCGGAACCGGCCATTCGACCAGTGCGGCGACCTCATCGAGCAGGGCCGGCGGCACGATGGCGGTGCCGCTCTGCTCGCTTGCCAGCTGCTCGACGCGCTTGGCGATCAGCTCGCGGCGCGCGGCGAAGTCGGCGATCACATGGGCTGCGCGCAGGTCTTCGAGGTAGCTGGTCGGCTTGGCGATACGCACCGGCGCCGGATTGTGGAAACGGTGGCCGCGCGATTCGCGTCCAGCGCGCTGCGCGAGAATGGTGCAATCGATGACCTGATCACCCAGCAGCATCACCAGCCACTGAGTAGGACGAACAAATTCTTCCTTGCGCGCGGCCCAGCGCATGCGCTTGGGAATCGGCAGCTCGTTCAGCGAGGTTTCGACGATGCCAGGTAACAGCTCGGCGGTCGGCTGGCCGGGGATCGAGCGGCTGTAACGGAGTTTCGGGCCGCTGCGGTCGATCTCTGACAGATCGACGCCACACTTGCGGGCAAAGCCCAGCGCAGCCTGGGTCGGCTCGCCCTCGGCGTCGAAGGCGGCCTGCAGGGGCGGACCATCGAGGTTGATGCTGCGATCGGGCTGCTCGGTATCGAGCTGCTCGATCAGCACCGCAAGACGTCGCGGCGCGGCGAACGCCTGTACCCGACCATGCTTGAGGCCGGCTTCTTTCAAGCCTTTCTCGATACCAGTGCGGAAGGCATCAGACAACTTGCCCAACGCCTTGGGCGGCAGCTCTTCGGTGCCAAGTTCGACCAAGAAATCCAGTGCGCTCATTCTGCTGCCTCCAGCTTGGCCAGTACTTCATCTCGCAGGTCGGGGGCCGCCATGGGGAAGCCGAGTTTGGCGCGGGCCTGCAGGTAGCTCTGCGCCACCGCACGAGCCAGCGCACGGACACGAAGGATGTACTGCTGACGCGCCGTCACTGAGATGGCGCGACGGGCATCCAGCAGGTTGAAGGTATGCGAGGCTTTGAGCACCATTTCGTAGGTCGGCAATGGCAGTTCCAGCTCGATCAGCCGGTTGGCTTCCGACTCGTAGAAATCGAACAGCTCGAACAGCTTGTCGACATTGGCGTGCTCGAAGTTGTAGGTCGATTGCTCCACCTCGTTCTGATGGAACACATCGCCATAGGTGACGGTGCCGAACGGGCCGTCGGTCCAGATCAGGTCGTAGACCGAATCGACGCCCTGCAGGTACATGGCCAGGCGCTCCAAGCCGTAGGTGATCTCGCCGGTCACCGGGTAGCATTCGATGCCACCGACCTGCTGGAAGTAGGTGAACTGGGTGACTTCCATGCCGTTCAGCCAGACTTCCCAACCTAGCCCCCAAGCGCCCAGTGTCGGCGACTCCCAGTTGTCCTCGACGAAGCGCACGTCATGCACCGAGGTATCCACGCCTATGCGGCGCAGCGACTCTAGGTACAGGTCCTGAATGTTGTCCGGGTTGGGCTTCAGCACTACCTGAAACTGGTAGTAGTGCTGCAGGCGGTTGGGGTTCTCGCCATAACGGCCGTCGGCCGGGCGGCGTGAAGGCTGGACGTAGGCCGCATTCCAGGTCTCGGGACCGACTGCGCGCAGGAAAGTGGCGGTGTGGAAAGTACCGGCGCCCATTTCCATGTCATAGGGTTGCAGGACGACGCAACCCTGCTCCGCCCAGTAACTTTGCAGGGCGAGGATCAGGTCTTGGAAGGTGCGCACGGCAGGCGTAGGCTGGGTCAAAATTTCACCTGTGCTGGCTTCGACAGAAAGCCCCGGAGTATACCCGATAACGGCTCAAACCCGTGGTGGCGCTTGCCTTTGGGTTGGATGCCTGCGGTGACATCCGCACTCTGCTCATGCCGCTTTCGAGGAGTGGAAAAAATGCCGCGTTGCGCCTGGTGCACCGATGACCCGCTGTACATCGACTATCACGACAGCGAATGGGGTGTGCCGAACCGTGATCCCCAGGTTCTGTTCGAATTCCTGATCCTCGAAGCCTTTCAGGCCGGGCTGTCGTGGATTACCGTCTTGCGCAAACGTGAGCGGTATCGCCAGGTGCTGTTCGGTTTCGATCCGCAGCGGCTGGCGCAGATGAGCGACGCCGAAATCGACGAACGTATGCTCGACGCGGGCATCATCCGCAACCGACGCAAGCTCGAAGCTGCAAGGCGCAATGCCCAGCGCTGGCTGGAACTGGAAGATCCGGTTGGCTGGCTATGGTCGTTCGTCGGCGGCCAACCTAAGGTCAACCATTTCCGGTCGCGCAGCGAGGTTCCGGCGGTAACTCCTGAAGCCGAGGCCATGAGCCGCGCGCTGAAGAAGGCCGGCTTCAGTTTCGTCGGCCCGACCATCTGCTACGCCTATATGCAGGCCTGCGGCATGGTTATGGACCACACCAGCGATTGCGAGCGCTACCCGATACTCGCCTACACCTCGGTCAGCGCCTAGTACGAGTAGCCGAACACTGGAAGCAGTTACACTAGCGGCTTTGATTTTTCGGGAGAGATCCTTGGACAAGTTCAAAGGTGCGCTGGTGGTCGGTTTCCTGCGCCTGTTCGCCCTGCTGCCCTGGCGCGCGGTGCAAGGAGTGGGCGGAGCCATCGGCTGGTTGATGTGGAAGTTGCCCAACCGTTCCCGCGAGGTCGCCCGGATCAATCTGGCCAAATGTTTCCCTGAACTGTCTGCCGCCGAACAGGAAGCGCTGTTGGGACGAAGCCTGCAGCAGATCGGCAAAGCCTTTACCGAAAGCGCCTGCGCCTGGATCTGGCCGGCGGACAAGACGTTGCAGCTGGTCAGGCAGGTCGAAGGGCTCGAAGTACTGGAACAGGCCTTGGCGTCCGGCAAGGGCGTCGTCGGCATCACCAGCCATCTGGGCAACTGGGAAGTGCTCAATCACTTCTACTGCGCGCAGTGCAAGCCGATCATTTTTTACCGCCCACCGAAGCTCAAGGCCGTCGATGATCTCCTGCAACGCCAGCGTGTGCAGCTGGGCAACAAGGTCGCGCCTTCGACCCGCGAAGGCATCATCAGCGTGATCAAGGAAGTGCGCCGCGGCGGCGCTGTGGGTATTCCTGCGGATCCGGAGCCCAGCGAAGGTTCCGGCGTGTTCGTCCCCTTCCTCGGGACGCAGGCGCTGACCAGCAAATTCGTACCCGGCATGCTCACCGGAGGCAAGGCCATCGGCGTGTTCCTCCATGCGTTGCGTCTGGAGGACGGTTCGGGCTACAAGGTGATCATCGAAGCGGCACCGCCGGCTATGTACGACGAGAATGTCGAAGTCGCGGTCGCGGCCATGAGCGACGTCATCGGGCGCTATGTGCGCACCTGGCCGAGCCAGTACATGTGGACCATGAAGCGCTTCAAGAAGCGCCCTACCGGCGAGCGTCGCTGGTACTGAAAGCTAACGAAGACAACAGGAACGTCAGATGGCCAACCAGCGACAGCATCCACGCGCGCCTATGAAGTGCCGGATACGCATCACCCATGAGTCCTTTGGCGAGGTGCTCGCCCACACGCGCGATCTGTCCGATGGCGGCGTATACGTCAAACACCCTCAGCTGACCGAGCTTCGGCCCGGCATGATCGTCAGCGGACAGGTACAGGATCTGCCGATTCCGGCGCCTGTGCTGCAGATGGAAGTGATGCGTGTCGATGCCGAAGGCGTCGGCTTGCGCTTCGTGCAGGACAGCTGAAGCCGAACCTGCCGATTGGATTGGCGGAGCTAAAGGCGTCGCCGGAACTGCACAGCTTGCTGCCGATTCAGGACGCTAGCTGTCGGCCTGCTTGTTCAGCTTGCGCAGAAACACGCCCATCTCCTTTTCCGCCTGTTTGTCGCCGTGTGCTTGCGACGCGACCACGCCCTGCTCCCAGGCCCGACGCGCGCCGTCGCGGTCACCGCTGGCCTGCAACGCTTTGCCCAATAGTTTCCAGGCCGCGGAATAGTTGGGATCCTGTTCGACGCAGCGCTGTAGGTGCGTCGCAGCCTGCGCCGGGTCGCCGGCATCCAGATAACCCTTGCCGAGGCCGAAGCGCAGCATGGGATTGTCCATGCCTTTGGCCAGCATCTTTTCCAGTGATTCGAGCATCTGCGCTCCCCTTGTGAGATCACACGCGACAGGGCCGGCGATCATCGCAGATCGAACCGGCCCTGCCACGGCGTCTAGCTTGCCTGAGTGACCGCGCTGAGAAACTCCTGAGTGCGCGTTTTCTGCGGATTGCCGAACAGCTCTTCCGGCGTGCCCTGCTCGTGGATCCGGCCTTCGTTGAAGAAGCATACGCGGTCGGCGAACTCCCGGGCGAAGCCCATCTGGTGAGTGACCATCAGCATGGTCAGGCTATGCGCGTCGCCCAGTCGGCGGATGACGTTGAGCACTTCGCCGCACAGCTCGGGGTCCAGCGCCGAAGTCACCTCATCGAACAGCATCACCTTGGGCCGCATCGCCAGCGCTCGGGCAATGGCCACGCGCTGTTGCTGGCCGCCGGACAGCTGCGACGGGTAATGCTCGAGCTTGTCTTCCAGCCCAACCATGGCCAGCAATTCCTCGGCGCGTTCGCGCGCTTCCTTTTTTGACAGGCCCAGCACCTGCACCGGCGCTTCCATCACGTTCTGCCGGGTGCTCATGTGCGGAAACAGATTGAAGCTCTGGAACACCATGCCGACCTTGCCACGCACTCGGCGCAAGTGCCGGGCGTTGGCTCGGACCAGTTCGCCGTTGGTGCCGGGCATATGCGTCAGCGGCTCGTCATCGACCATGATCACGCCCTCGTCGATGTCCTCCAGCGTCATCAGGGCGCGTAGCAGCGTGGATTTGCCGGACCCGCTGGGGCCGATGATGGCGACCTTTTCGCCGTTGCGCACATCCAGATCGAGATGGTTGAGCACGGTCAGGTCACCGTAACGCTTGGACACGTCGCGAAACTGCACCATGATTTCCGGCTCGTTGGCCGCAGCGATCGGGTTCGAGTTTTCGGTAGTTGGCATCACTGCGTTCATCGGGCGAGCTCCATACGGTTTTCCAGACGGCGCACGAACCAGGCGAGGCCGAGACTGAGAATGAGGAAAAACAGACCGACCATGGTGATCGGTTCCAGATAGCGGAAATGCTCCGAGCCGATGTTCTTGGCCCGTTGCATGATTTCCACCACGGTAATTGCGGACAGCACCGGCGTGTCCTTGAGCATCGAGATCAGGTAATTGCCCAGCGCCGGCAGAATGGGCCGCAGGGCCTGCGGCAGGATGATCGTGCGGTAGGCATTGAGCGGCTTCATGTTCAATGCCGTCACCGCTTCCCATTGCGCACGCGGCACAGCATCGAGCCCGGCACGGTAGACCTCGGCGGTGTAGCAGGCGTAGTGCAGCGCGATGCCGATGATGCCGGCCTGTAGCGCCGAGAGATTGAGACCGTAGTTGGGCAACACGAAGAACAGGAAATACACCTGAATCAGCAGCGGCGTGCTGCGGATGAATTCGATCAGCCCGGTTATCGGCCATGACAGCCAGCGCTGCCGGCTGCGTCGGCCCACGGCGAGAAACAGGCCCAGGACGATAGCAATGGAAAAGCCGGCCAGGGTGATGCCGATGGTCTTCAGCGAGGCATCGAGCAGCCTGGGAAGAATCTCCAGGGCGAATGCCCAATCGAAGAAATTCATGACAGCCCTCCCCGCACGCGTCCGCGCGCCAGGCGCCGTTCGAGCATGCGCATGGAGAAGTTGATGATCTGCGCAAGAACGAAATACATGACCAGTGCCAGGCCGAAGATTTCCAGCGTCATCAGCGTGGCCTGATCCAGCTGGCGCGCACGAAATGCCAGATCCGACAGGGTGATCAACGAAACCAGCGAGGTGTTCTTCAGCAGCTCGATCAACAAGTTGGTGCCCGGCGGGATCGCCGCCAGCAAGGCCTGCGGCAGGATCACTCGGCGCAAGCGCTGCCAGGCAGTCATGTTCAGCGCCTGGCATGCCTCGTACTGCCCTTCGTGCACCGAACGTATGGCGCCGCGCAGCACTTCCGCGCCATAGGCGCCAATGTTCAGACCGAGGCCGACGACCGCGACGCTGAAGGCGCTCATGGACAGATTGAACGGCGGCATCGGCAACACAAAATAAAGCCAGAACAGCTGAACCAGCAACGAGCTGCCGCGAAACACCTCAATGTAGGTGATCGCCAGCCATCGTAGCGGTGCGATTGGCGAGAGCCGGCCCAGTGCGCCAGTCAGCGCTGCGGCAATGGCCAGCAAGGCGCCCCAGAAGGTGACCTGTACGGTCACCCAGGCGCCTTGCAGCAGAAGGGGAAGTAATTCATTCATCTTGGATTTCCGGTTGGCTCCGGGGATGTTGGAGCTGGGATCGCATGGCACCCGGTAAGGCTGGCTGCGTGAGCGGGCTGCGGTCCGGCCGCCGCGTGGCGTCTTGCGTCCGGCGGCGGGAAGCAGGCATGCGTGAATCGGCGCACCGCGATGACGCGCGGCGACCGACCAGAGGCAGAAGCACTAGCGAAGGACTGTTCACCGAGGGAAGTCCGGCGCGGCATTAGCGGCCGCGCCGAATCCATTCAAGCGCTACAGAGCTCTTCGGCAGTCTTGTCGGTGATGTTCGACCGATCGAAGCCGAACGGCTCGACGGTTTTCAGGTGCTCGTCACTGCCCAGCCACTTCTTCAGCTCGGCATTGACCGCATCCCGCAGCGCCTTGTCTTGGGGGCGGAATGCCAGGGCACCGTAGCCGGTGTGGGCCGGGTCGTCCTTGAAGTCAGTGGTGGCTTCGACCTGATCGCCAGCCTTCTCGGCCAGACCCTTCATGGTCAGTTGGGTGCCGATGGCGGCGTCGGCGCGGCCGGTGCGTACGGCCTGCAGTTGCGAAGTGGTGTCGGGCACCTGGACGATCTGAGAATCCTTGATACCAGCTTCGCGTGCGTAGGCGAGGTTGACCGTGCCGGACATGATGGCCAGCTTGGCCTCGGGGTCGTTGGCGATATCGGCGTAGCTGCGCAGATTCTTCGGGTTGCCGGTTTTCACCAGCAGGGTATCGGGCAACTGGTAGTGCGGATCGGTGAACAGCACCTGCTTGCAGCGCTCCGGCGTGATGTACATGCCGGCGGCGATGAGGTCGAAGCGGCTGGCGCGCAGGCCGGGAATCAGCGAGCCCCATTCGGTGAGGACGGGGTTGATGGTCTCGATGCCCATCTGCTGGAAAATCTTTTCGACGATCTCGGGGGACTCGCCGGTGACGCTTCCGTCGGTGGCGGTGTAGGCGAAGGGGGTTTCGTTGGCGTAGCCAATGCGGACGCTACTGCTGTCCTTGATGTCATCCAGGGTATCGGCCTGGACCAGGCTGCTGATGGTCACACTCGCTAGCGCAGTACAACCGACCAGTAGCCGGGCAATGGGTGAGATGCTGAAATTCCTCATGGGGTGTCTCTCCTGTGTTCCTTTGAAATCCGCAAGGCGGATCATTAGCTTTAGGAGGCCGCCGCCAGGGGCGAACGTGGTCAAACCTGTGTTGAATGCGGTTGCCTCGGTTGTTGTTATTGCCATAACCGCAGGTTAACGAAGCGCCGTCATGGGGCTTACTGGCTTCGTATCCCTGACTGGAGGATACAAAAGCTGAGCAGTTAACGGAAATGTAGAGGCTATTTGAGCCGATTCGTCACGAATCAGCGTCAAAAAAGCAAAGAGATACCGTCTGGCTTGAATCCAGTCGCTTCTGCGGCGCCAGGCTCGCCCGGCGTCGGTGAAAAGGTGGCAGCAATCTGCCAGATCAGAAAAAGGTGAGGCCCGCCTGGAACAGCCGCTCCACGTCGCGAATGTGCTTCTTGTCGGCGAGGAACAGAATCACGTGGTCGCCCGACTCGATGACGGTGTCGTCATGGGCGATCAGCACCTGCTCGGCGCGAATCACCGCTCCGATGGTGGAGCCCGGCGGCAATGTAATCTTGCCGATGGCGCGACCGACGACCTTGCTCGAACGCGAGTCGCCATGGGCTATCACTTCGATCGCCTCCGCCGCGCCCCGGCGCAGCGAGTGGGCACTGACGATATCGCCGCGGCGTACGTGCGTCAGCAGCGTGCCGATGGTGGCCAGCTGGGGGCTGATGGCGATGTCGATCTCGCCACCCTGCACCAGATCCACGTAAGCCGGGTTGTTGATGATGCACATCACCTTGCGCGCGCCCAGGCGCTTGGCCAGTAGCGACGACATGATGTTGGCCTCGTCGTCGTTGGTTAGCGCCAGGAACACATCGGCGTCGTTTATGTTCTCCTCCACCAGTAGATCGCGGTCCGAGGCGCTGCCCTGGAGGATGATGGTGCTGTCGAGGGTGTCCGAGAGGTAGCGGCAGCGCGCCGGATTCATCTCGATGATTTTCACCTGATAACGGCTTTCGATTGCCTCGGCGAGGCGCTCGCCGATGTGTCCACCGCCAGCGATGACGATGCGGCGGTAGGAATCGTCGAGTCGGCGCATTTCGCTCATCACCGCGCGGATATGAGCACGCGCTGCAATGAAGAAGACCTCGTCGTCGGCCTCGATGACCGTATCGCCCGTCGGCAGGATCGCCTGGTTGCGACGGAAGATCGCCGCTACCCGTGTGTCGACGTTGGGCATGTGCTTGCGAATCTGGCGCAGCTCTTGGCCCACCAGCGGCCCGCCATAGTAGGCGCGCACCGCGACCAGCTGGGCTTTGCCACCGGCAAAGTCGATCACCTGCAGCGAACCGGGATGCTCGATCAGGCGCTTGATGTAGTTGGTGACCACCTGCTCGGGGCTGATCAGCACGTCGACCGGTATCGCCTCGTTGCTGAACAGATTGGAGCGGGTGAGGTATACGGACTCACGTACTCGGGCGATCTTCGTCGGCGTATGGAACAGCGTGTAGGCAACCTGACAGGCAACCATGTTGGTTTCATCGCTGTTGGTCACCGCCACCAGCATGTCGGCGTCGTCCGCACCGGCCTGCCGCAGCACGGTCGGAAACGAACCTCGGCCGACCACGGTGCGAATGTCCAGGCGATCACCGAGATCGCGCAGGCGATCAGGATCGGTGTCGACCACGGTGATATCGTTGGCTTCACTGGCGAGGTTTTCGGCCAGCGTACCGCCCACTTGCCCCGCACCGAGAATGATGATTTTCACGAAATCGCTCCTGAAGGGCAGCTTTCAACGCCCATTATTGGCCAAACTTGTCGATTGCCTGTCGGTGGGTTGAAGCGGAGCGCCGCCCGGCACAAAGCCGTAGGGTGGGCTTCAGCCCACCGATGTCCCCGGCCTGTCTCATTGAGACACGCTGGCCGTGGGTTGGGCCGCGATCTTCATCAGTTTGGCGTAATAGAAGCCGTCATGGCCGTTCTCCTGCGGCAGCAGCTGACGGCCATGAGACTGCTCGACACCGAAACCTTTCGGCAGATCCAGCTGGCGCGCGCCAGGCATGCGTGCCAGGAACGCCTCGATCACCTCGCGATTCTCGGTCGGCAATACCGAGCAGGTGGCATACAGCAGCACGCCGCCGACCGCCAACGTTGGCCAGAGCGCATCGAGCATTTCACCCTGCAGCGCGGCCAGCGGCGCGATGTCATCGGCCTGGCGGGCCAGCTTGATGTCTGGATGACGGCGAATCACGCCGGTCGCCGAACAGGGCGCGTCGAGCAGAATCCGTTGAAAGGGTCGGCCATCCCACCATTGATCCGTCGCACGCGCATCGGCGGCAACCAGCTGTGCCTGCAGTTGCAGGCGGTCGAGATTTTCCTGCACCCGCTGCAGCCGCTTGGGCTCCAGGTCCAGCGCGACGACTTCCGCCAGCTTGGGCTCGCGTTCGAGAATATGGCAGGTCTTGCCACCCGGCGCGCAGCAGGCGTCCAGCACGCGCTGGTCGGGCGCCAGATCGAGCAGGCCGGCTGCCAGCTGCGCCGCTTCGTCCTGCACGCTGACGCGCCCTTCGGCAAAGCCCGGCAACAGATTGACGTCGCAGGCCTCGGCCAGGCGGATACCGTCCTCGCTGTGGCTGCAGGGGAAGGCTTCGATACCGGCCGTCTGCAGCTCGGCGAGATAGTCATCGCGCCCGGTCTGACGGCGGTTGACCCGCAGCATCATCGGCGGATGAATGTTGTTCGCGGTGCAGATCGCCTCCCAGTGTTCCGGCCAGTATGCCTTCAGCGATTTCTGCAGCCAGCGCGGATGGGCGAAACGGATCACCGGATCACGCTCCAGTTCGGCGAACAGCGCTTCACCTTCGCGTTGGGCATTGCGCAGCACGGCGTTGAGCAGGCCCTTGGCCCATGGCTTTTTCAACTTATCCGCGCAGCCGACGGTTTCGCCGATGGCGGCGTGCGGCGGTATGCGGGTGTAGAACAGCTGATACAGGCCGATCAGCAATAGCGCTTCGACGTCTCGATCGGCGGCCTTGAATGGCTTCTGCAGCAGGCGTTCGGCAAGGCCGGCCAGACGCGGTTGCCACCGTGCAGCGCCGAACGCCAGCTCCTGGGTCAGGCCGCGGTCGCGGGCGTCGACCTTGCTCAACACATCGGGCAGGCTGCTGTTCAGCGAGGCTTTGCCGGCCAGTACCACACCGAGCGCACGGGCCGCGGCGAGGCGCGGGTTCATCGACATTATTCGAACACCTTGCCCGGCGCGAATTGCTCACGCCGGCTGTTGTACAGATCGCTGAAACCAAGCGGCTTGCCGCCTGGTAGTTGCAGGCGCGTAATCAACAACGAGTCTGCACCGCACGCGATCTGCAGACCGTCCTTGCCGGCACCGATGATCTGACCCGGCTCGCCCTGCCCGTCCCCCAGACGTGCGGCGTGAATCTTCACGGCGGCTTCGTCCAGGCTGCTGTGACAGATCGGCCAGGGATGGAAGGCGCGGATCAGACGTTCCAGCTCGTCGGCCGGGCGGCTCCAGTCGAGGCGCGCTTCATCCTTGTTCAGCTTGTGCGCATAAGTCGCCAGGCGGTCGTCCTGCACTTCGCCTTTCAGCGAACCGGCTTCCAGCGCCGTGACCGCTTCGACCACTGCTCGCGAGCCGAGCTCGGCAAGGCGGTCATGAAGGCTGCCGCCGGTGTCGTCAGCTGTGATCGGTGTGCTGACCTTGAGCAGCATCGGTCCGGTATCCAGACCGGCTTCCATCTGCATCACCGTGACCCCGGATTCGGCATCGCCGGCCTCGACGGCGCGCTGAATCGGCGCCGCACCGCGCCAGCGTGGCAGCAACGAAGCATGGCTGTTGATACAACCCAGGCGCGGCATATCCAGCACCGCCTGCGGCAGGATCAAGCCGTAGGCGACCACCACCATCAGATCGGCCTGCAATCCCGCCAGTTCCGCCTGAGCTGCCGGGTCGCGCAGAGTTTGCGGCTGATATACGGCAATGCCGTGCTGCAGCGCGAGCTGCTTGACCGGGCTGGGCATCAGCTTCTGCCCGCGACCTGCAGGCCGATCCGGCTGGGTGTAAACCGCCACCACTTGCCTATTGGCGTCGAGCAGAGCCTGCAGGTGCTGGGCGGCGAATTCCGGCGTTCCGGCAAAAACGATGCGCATCTAAAACACTCGTCAATAAAAAAGGCTTGCTGCTGCAAGCCTTTGGTGTCGGGAATCAAGCCTGCTGACGGTGGATCTTTTCCAGCTTCTTCTTGATCCGGTCGCGCTTGAGATTGGATAGATAGTCGACGAACAACTTGCCGTTGAGGTGATCGCACTCGTGCTGGATGCACACTGCGAGCAGGCCTTCAGCGATCAGTTCGTAGGGTTGGCCGTCGCGGTCCAGCGCCTTGACCTTGACCTTCTGCGGGCGGTCGACGTTCTCGTAGAAACCCGGCACGGACAGGCAACCTTCCTGGTATTGCTCCATCTCGTCGGTGAGAAACTCGAACTCAGGGTTGATGAAAACCCGCGGCTCGGACTTGTCCTCGGACAGGTCCATGACCACCACGCGCTTGTGCACGTTGACCTGCGTCGCTGCCAGGCCAATGCCCGGCGCGTCGTACATGGTCTCGAACATGTCGTCGATTAGCTGACGAATGCCGTCGTCGACCACGTCCACCGGTTTGGCGATGGTGCGCAGGCGTGGATCGGGAAACTCAAGGATGTTCAGGATTGCCATATGCGTTTGTGATGCACTTATGGAATAAAGTGAAAAGCCGCTGCTAAGATGCCGGGCAGCTTGTAAACGGCTTAACGCCGCTTTCCACAAGGGTTTCTGCGGCGCTAGGGCGCTTTACGTGAAGGCACATCATAAAGGGATTCACCACATGAGGAAATCACTACTCGCCCTGCTGCTGGTGGCGGTTGGCGGCATGGCGCAGGCCGCTGTGCAGCTCAAGGATAATCATCCGGAGCAGTACACCGTAGTGAAAGGCGACACCCTCTGGGATATTTCCGGTCGCTTCCTCAGCGAACCCTGGAAATGGCCGGAACTCTGGCATGCCAATCCCCAGGTGGAAAATCCGCATCTGATCTATCCCGGCGACAGCCTGAGCCTGGTTTACATCGACGGCCAGCCCCGCATCATGCTCAACCGCGGCGCATCGCGTGGGACCATCAAGCTCTCCCCCACCGTACGCACGACACCCATGGCTGAAGCCATCAGCACCATCCCGCTGGAAGCCATCAACAGTTTTCTGTTGAGCAACCGCATCGTCGATAGCGCTGCCGAATTCGAAGCCGCGCCCTATATCGTCGCCGGCAACGCCGAACGCGTCATCAGCGGTTCCGGCGACCGCGTCTACGGGCGTGGCGAGTTCCAGGACGATATCGCCATCTACGGCATCTTCCGTCAGGGCAAGACCTATGCGGATCCTGACACCGGTGAGTTCCTTGGCATCAATGCCGACGACGTCGGCACCGCCGAACGTATCGACATGGAAGGTGACATCGCGACCATGATGCTCACGCGTGTCACCCAGGAGGCACGCATCGGCGACCGCATGTTCCCCAGCGAAGAGCGCGCAGTGAACTCGACCTTCATGCCGAGCGAGCCGGAAGAAGAAGTCAACGGCGTGATTCTCGACGTGCCGCGCGGCGTGACGCAGATCGGTCAGTTCGATGTGGTCACCCTGAACAAGGGCGCGCGTGACGGGCTGAGCATCGGCAACGTACTGGCGGTATACAAGACCGGCGAAACCGTACGCGACCGGGTCACCGGCGAAAACGTCAAGATTCCGGATGAGCGCTCGGGCCTGCTGATGGTCTTCCGCACTTACGACAAGCTCAGCTACGGTCTGGTGCTGCAAGCGACCCGCTCGCTGTCGGTGATGGATAAGGTCCGTAATCCCTGAGATTCCCGAGCCCCGCCGATGCGGGGCTTTTTTCTGCTGATCGACACCGTATGGATGCGGTGCGCCAAGACAAGGAATGTTTACGTGCCTGCGATTTCCCCTGCCGAACTCGAAGCCCGCCTACGCCTGCATCTGCTCCCGGAGCTCGGCCCACGGCGCCTGCAAAAACTGCTCAGCGCTTTTCCCGACGCCTCTTCCGCGCTCAGTGCACCGGCAACCGCCTGGCGTGCCCTGGGCTTGCCGGCCAGCTGTGCCGAACCCAGGCGCAGCCCGGCGATACGCGAGCGAGCCGCTGCGGCCCTGAATTGGCTTGAGCAGCCAGGCCATCAGCTGCTGATGTGGGACGATCCCGCCTACCCTGCGCTGCTGGCAGAACTGCCGGACGCACCGCCGCTGTTGTTCGTCGACGGCGACCCAGGTCTGCTGGAGCGCCCGCAACTGGCGATGGTCGGCAGCCGCCGCGCTTCGCGTCCCGGGCTGGATAATGCCACGGCGTTTGCCCGAAGCCTGGCGAACGGCGGGTTCGTGATCACCAGCGGCATGGCGCTCGGCATCGATGGCGCGGCGCACCAGGGCGCGCTGGATGTCGGCGGCAAGACCGTGGCGGTGCTGGGTACCGGCCTGCAGCATCTCTATCCGCGCCGCCACATCGGTCTAGCCGCGCGCATCGTCGAAGCGGGCGGCGCACTGATTTCCGAATTGCCTCTGGACTGTGCCCCCCATGCCTCCAATTTTCCGCGTCGCAATCGAATCATCAGTGGACTGTCCCTGGGTGTCTTGGTGGTCGAGGCCAGCCCCTCCAGCGGCTCGCTGATAACCGCCCGGCTCGCGGCCGAGCAGGGGCGCGAGGTCTATGCCATCCCCGGCTCGATTCACCATCCAGGCGCCCGCGGCTGCCATCAGCTGATCCGCCAGGGCGCGGCGTTGGTGGAAAGCGTCGACGACATCCTTCAGGCACTCCGGGGCTGGCAGCAGACGGTCCCTAACAGCCGGTCGCAACCCGATCGACCGGCTCATCCCCTGCTCGATCAGCTACACGCCGCGCCGATGACCAGCGAGACCCTGGCCGGTGCGGTCGTGCAACCGTTGGCACAGGTTCTGGCGGAACTGACCGAGCTAGAAATCGAAGGGCTGGTCGCCTGCGAAAACGGTTTCTGGATCGCGCGAGTCGGCTGAGTGCAGCTGTTTCGCCACATGCGCTTGGGTACACTGCGCGGATCAAGCAGCGGAGGTGGTGATGGTCGGTAACTGGCGTGTGCAGCAGGCGGCTCGGGCGGTCAGAAACGGCGGTGTCATCGCCTATCCGACCGAAGCCGTTTGGGGGCTGGGTTGCGATCCCTGGAATAGCGATGCGGTGCACCGGTTGCTGGCGCTGAAGGATCGTCCGGTGGAGAAGGGTTTGATTCTGGTGGCTGACCGCATCGAGCAGTTCAATTTTCTATTGGAAGACCTGCCCGAGCGCTGGCTGGATCGCCTGGCGGGCAGTTGGCCGGGACCCAATACCTGGCTGATCCCGCACCAGCAGCGCCTACCCGAGTGGATTACCGGCAAACATGACAGCGTGGCCTTGCGCGTTAGCGATCATCCACTGGTCGCGCGGCTTTGCGAGCTGACGGGTCCGCTGGTGTCCACCTCGGCAAATCCCGCAGGCCGCCCATCGGCCCGTACACGCTTGCGCGTCGAGCAGTATTTTCCGCGCCAGCTCGACGCAGTGCTCGGTGGCCGCCTGGGCGGGCGACGCAATCCCAGCACCATCCGGGATGTACGTAGCGGAGAAGTCATACGGGCGAGTTAGGTTAGAGGATTCGGCAGAGCCGTAGGGCCGAACTTGTTCGGCCTTCCATCCGCAGCCGAATGAATTCGGCCCTGCAGACTACGGCTACGGCAACAGAATCGTCGACCCCGTGGTGGGTCCCTCGGCCAGCAGCCGCTGCGCTTCGGCCGCTTCACTGAGCGCAAAGCGCTGGCCGATCTCCACCTTGATCTTGCCGCTGGCGATCATTTCGAACAGCTCGGCCGCCATTGCCTGCAACCGTGGCGCCGTGTCCGCGTAGCCGGCCAGGATCGGTCGGGTAACGAACAGCGAGCCCTTCTGCGCCAGCACGCCGAGGTTGACGCCAGTCACCGCGCCCGAGGCATTGCCGAAGCTGACCAGCAGCCCGCGCGGCGCGACGCAATCGAGCGAAACTTCCCAGCTGCTCTTGCCCACCGAGTCGTAGACCACCGGACATTTCTGGCCATCGGTCAGCTCCATGACTCGCTGCACCACGTCCTCGCGGGTGCGGTCGATGGTGGCCCAGGCGCCTAGCGCCTTGGCGCGTTCGGCCTTTTCCGCCGAACCGACCACGCCGATCAGCCGTGCGCCCAATGCGTTCGCCCACTGACAGGCAATCGAGCCGACGCCACCGGCCGCCGCGTGGAACAGAATGGTTTCGCCTGCCTGCAGCGGATGCACCTGACGCAGCAGATATTGCGTGGTCAGGCCCTTGAGCATTACCGCGGCCGCCTGCTCGAAGCTGATTGCTTCCGGTAAGTTCACCAGATGCCGCGCCGGCAGAACGTGATGCTCGCCGTAGGCACCCAAAGGACCGGAGGCGTAGGCGACGCGATCACCAACCTGCCATTGATCGACGCCCTCGCCCACCGCCTCGATCACCCCTGCACCTTCGGTTCCCAGCCCCGAGGGCAGGCTCGGCGGCGCGTACAGGCCGCTGCGGAAATAGGTGTCGATGAAATTCAGGCCGATAGCGTGGTTGCGCACGCGAACCTCACCGGCGGCGGGGACGGGAACCTCGACCTTGACCTGTTCGAGAACCTCGGGACCACCGTGCTGGCTGAACTGGATACGCTGCGACATGAAAGTCTCCTGGCGGGCATAAAGGAGGCTATCCAACCCCTCCGGCGGGCTTTCGTCAACCGGGCGGATGGTATGCTTGCTCGCCTCATCGCACTGCCCTCCTCTTGCCAAGGTGATCTCGTGAACGACCGAACCGAAGCCGTCAAAGCCTACCTGCTCGATCTGCAGGATCGTATCTGCACCGCGCTGGAAGCCGAAGACGGCGGCGCGCGCTTCGTCGAGGACGCCTGGACCCGCCCGGCCGGCGGCGGTGGACGGACGCGAGTGATCGAGAGCGGCGCACTGGTCGAAAAAGGTGGGGTGAATTTCTCCCACGTGCACGGCAGCGGTCTGCCGCCTTCGGCCAGCGCGCATCGCCCCGAGTTGGCCGGGCGTGGCTTCGAGGCACTGGGCGTGTCGCTGGTGATTCACCCGAACAACCCCTACGTACCGACCTCCCACGCCAACGTGCGCTTCTTCATCGCCGAGAAGGACGGCGAAGAACCTGTTTGGTGGTTCGGCGGTGGCTTCGATCTGACGCCCTACTACGGCTTCGAGGAAGACTGCATGCACTGGCACCGGGTCGCCCGTGATGCCTGCGCGCCCTTTGGCGCCGATGTCTATCCGCGCTACAAGGAGTGGTGCGACCGCTACTTCCACATCAAACATCGCAACGAACCGCGCGGTGTCGGCGGGCTGTTCTTCGACGACCTCAACCAGTGGGATTTCGACACCAGCTTTGCCTTCATGCGCGCCGTCGGCGATGCCTACCTGGACGCCTACCTGCCCATCGTGCGCAAGCGCAAGGCCACGCCCTTTAGTGAGCGCGAGCGCGAATTCCAGTTGCTGCGGCGCGGCCGCTACGTGGAATACAACCTGGTCTATGACCGCGGTACGCTGTTCGGCCTGCAATCGGGCGGGCGCACCGAATCGATCCTTATGTCGCTGCCGCCGCAGGTCGCCTGGGGCTACGACAAGCACCCCGAGCCCGGCACGCCGGAAGCGCGGTTGACCGAATACTTTCTACAGGACCGCGACTGGCTCGCCGACGCCTGATTTTCTTGAGCTTGTCACTCGCAGTTTGGAGCTTATTCATGGACCGCTATGGCGTATTCGGCAACCCCATCGGCCACAGCAAGTCGCCGCAGATTCATCGCCTGTTCGCCGAGCAGACGGGCCAGTCGCTCAGCTACGAGCCCCTGCTGGCGCCGTTGGACAATTTCGCTGGCTATGCCCGTCAGTTCTTCACCGATGGCCGGGGCGCCAACGTCACCGTACCCTTCAAAGAAGACGCTTATCGACAGGCCGATCAACTGACCGAACGCGCACGTCGCGCTGGTGCGGTGAATACGTTGCTGAAACTCGACGATGGCCGGCTGCTGGGCGACAACACCGACGGCATCGGTCTGGTGCGCGATCTGCTGGATAACGCTGGCATCGCTCTGCAAAACAAACGCATCCTGCTGCTGGGCGCTGGCGGCGCGGTGCGTGGCGTGCTCGAATCGCTGCTGGCTCAGCGTCCCGGCGCACTGGTGATCGCCAATCGCACCCTGGCGAAGGCCGAGCGGCTGGTCACGGAGTTCGCCGAGTTGGGGCCGATTAGCGCGAGCGCCTTCGAGCAGTTGGAAGGCCGCTTCGATGCGATCATCAATGGCACCTCGGCCAGTCTCGGTGGCGAACTGCCGCCGCTGGCCGATGAGCTGATCGGGCCTGGTGAAACCTTCTGCTACGACATGATGTACGGCGCCAAACCCACACCCTTTTGTGAATGGGCCGCAGCACGCGGCGCGGTCACTCGCGATGGGTTGGGCATGCTGGTCGAACAGGCTGCGGCGGCCTTCGAGCTATGGCGTGGTGTGCGCCCGGAGTCGGCGCCGGTGCTGGCTGAGCTGCGTCGCCAACTGGCCGGTTAGATACGAAAGCGGATTTCCTGACGCACATGCTGCGGGTTTTCCAGCTCGTCGACCATGCCTGCAGCGATGCGTCGTAGCCGCACGCGACGGTCTTCGGCGTCCATCCCTTCGAGATTGGTGAAGTCTTCGATCGACAAATCCTCACCCGCGCTGTCGGCATCCACCAGGGTCCATTTCAGCGAATGCTCGGCGGCGAGTATTTGCAAGGCGGCCGTGACTTCTGGCTCATCGGCATGGGCGGTAAAGTCGGCCACCAGCAGCAGGCGTTCGACGCCCACCTCACGTAGCCCTGACAGCAACGTCTCCACCGCCTGATACAGATCCTGCGGCTGCCCCACGACGGCGGCGCCTGGAGCGGTGGGAACCGAGGGGCTGTCGAACAAGCAAATCACCCCATGCATGCCGGCGACACTGCGCGCCACGCTGGCAGCATCGAACAGGTCGCCGGGCTTGGTCCGCAGTCCGGGACGAGCGGTCATCGAGTTGAGGTCGTTGACCAGCGCCACGGCTTCATGCTGTCGGCTCAGCAGCTCGCACAACAAGGCGTTGCCCAGGCTGGAATGCGCCCCGTACAGGGCGAACTTGAGGCGCGGCGTCTCGGCGTTGAGCATGAGCGGATGCCTCTAACGACTAGCGACGTGTGGCCAGATAACCGATCAGCGCCACTGCACCGGCGGCCAGCGCCAGGGTGCTGAGCGGATGTTCGCGTACGCAATCCTTGGCCAGGCGGCTGGCTTCGCGGCCTCGCTTGGACAGATCACGATAGTGCGCGTCCAGATCTGC
Source organism: Pseudomonas sp. CBC3 (assembly GCF_037967085.1). Classification (NCBI taxonomy): domain Bacteria; kingdom Pseudomonadati; phylum Pseudomonadota; class Gammaproteobacteria; order Pseudomonadales; family Pseudomonadaceae; genus Pseudomonas; species Pseudomonas sp. CBC3. The sequence continues at coordinate 945,315 of NZ_JBANEO010000001.1, read as the reverse complement.
GTCGTGCCACAGCGACTCGGCACGCGAACGCAGGGAATCGAAGCGATGCCGTGAACCACGGGTCGCATCGTGCTTGAGCTCGTCGAGGGCGGTCATGAGGTTGTGGATTTCACGTTCGATTTCGTCGCGTGTGGTGGGCTTGCTGAAGCGGGACATAATCGGTCCTCCCCGTTTGAATGTGCTGTTTGGACCCCATGGCCGGGCGAAGGTGCACCCTCCCGGCGACGTCCTGGTAGGTAGCGGACCAGCAGCATCCGCGCGGGTTCCCGTCCGTCGGGCTGATTGGTTGGCTGCGCCACGCTGCCGATAGCGAGGGAAGCGCCCACCCGACTCCAAGCGAGGCTCGCAATGTTCTTCTACACTCAGCAGCGCTGCGTTGAGCATCGCCACATGCGCGGTTTCGCAAGCGCAGCGGTATGCCCGCAACCTGGTGGTAACGGTGCTGAACGTGCAGAAATATAAGGCGCGGTTCGGGTTTATCTATAAAATGCGCGCCGCGTCTGTCGGCCTCGGCGCGTCTTTCGTCAATGCCAATTCATCGGTGTCCATTTTGAAATTTCGTCAATCCATCCTCGGCCTGCTGCTTGCTTGCGGCAGCGTCGTCGTGTCTCCAGCGGTCAGCGCTGCCCCACAATCGACCGTGCAACAGGAGCTGGCCTCCAGCAGCGCCCTGCTGATCGATCTCAACAGCAACGAAGTGCTCTATTCGAGCAATCCCGACTGGGTGGTGCCCATCGCTTCGGTGACCAAGCTGATGACGGCAATGGTCGTGCTCGATGCCAAGCTGCCTCTCGATCAGCGACTGCCCGTCACCATCCGCGATGCGCAGGAAATGCAGGGCGTGTTCTCGCGGGTGCGTATCGGCAGCGAGATCAGCCGCCGCGAGATGCTGCTGTTAACCCTGATGTCCTCGGAGAATCGCGCTGCCGCGAGCCTGGCGCATCACTATCCGGGCGGTTACGCCGCGTTCATCCAGGCCATGAACGCCAAGGCGCTGGCGCTGGGCATGACCCATACGCGCTATGTCGAACCCACCGGCCTGTCCGAGCAGAACGTCTCCAGCGCCAATGATCTGGTCAAGCTGCTCAAGGCCAGCCAGGGCTATCCGCTGATCGAACAATTCAGCACCACGGGCGAAAAGACCGTCGCTTTCCACAAGCCCAACTACACCCTCGGTTTTCGCAACACCAACGCGCTGGTGCGCAAACCCGACTGGAGCATTCAGCTGACCAAGACCGGCTTCACCAACGCCGCTGGACACTGCTTGGTAATGCGCACCGTCATGGATCAACGCGAAGTGGCCTTCGTCGTGCTCGATGCGTTCGGCAAGTACACCCACATGGCCGATGCCAGTCGTCTGAAGAAATGGCTTGAGACCGGCAAGGTCACACCGGTGGCGCCCGCTGCGCTGGCTTACAAGCAGCAGAAGCAGGCCGCGCGCCAACTGGCCGGGCAACCTGGCGATGCGGCGGCGGCGGTAGCCGGCGCGCGTTGAAGCGCCGCATCAGAAGGCGCTCGTAGAAGCGAATTGCCTTGCAAGCCGGGCGGCACGGCGCGGTGTTTCGCGAGCAAGCTCGCTTCTACGACGAACCTATACGCCGCGTGTCCGCCCTTTAGCGCATCGATACATCGCGCAATGCAACGATGCCGGTGCGTCCGACTCAAACGACTACATCGTCCCTCAGCGCACCGGGAAACGAACGTCGCTATGAGCACACCAGACAGCAGCTACATCGAATGGCTGGAAAGCCAATCCATGCTTCGTACAGCCCGCGAGCGGGCCCGTCTCTATGCCGGGCAGGCCCGGCTCTGGCAGCGCCCCTACGCGCAGGCGCGGCCACGCGATGCCAGCGCCATTTCCTCGGTATGGTTCACCGCCTACCCCGCCGCCATCATCACGCCTGAAGGCGGTTCGGTGTTGCAGGCGCTGGGTGACGATCGCCTCTGGAGCGCCCTGTCCGAACTCGGCGTGCAGGGCATTCACAACGGTCCGATGAAACGCTCCGGCGGTCTGCGCGGGCGTGACTTCACCCCGACCATCGACGGCAACTTCGACCGCATCAGCTTCGATATCGACCCCAACCTCGGCACCGAGGCGGAAATGCTGCAGCTCAGCCGCATGGCCGCCGCGCACAATGCCATCGTTATCGACGACATCGTCCCGGCGCACACCGGCAAGGGCGCTGATTTCCGCCTGGCCGAGATGGCCTACGGTGACTATCCGGGCCTGTACCACATGGTTGAGATCAACGAGGAAGACTGGCCTTTGCTGCCTGAGGTGCCCAAAGGGCGCGACTCGGTCAATCTCGCACCGCCGGTGGTCGATCAGCTCAAGGACAAGCACTACATCGTCGGCCAATTGCAGCGGGTGATCTTCTTTGAACCGGGGATCAAGGACACCGACTGGAGCGCCACCGGCATCGTCACCGGCGTAGACGGCAAGCGCCGCCGCTGGGTGTACCTGCACTACTTCAAGGAAGGCCAGCCGTCGCTGAATTGGCTGGACCCGACCTTTGCCGCCCAGCAGCTGATCATCGGCGATGCCCTGCATGCCATCGACGTGTCCGGCGCGCGCGTGCTGCGTCTGGATGCCAACGGCTTTCTCGGCGTCGAGCGCCGCGCCGAAGGTACCGCCTGGTCGGAGAGCCACCCATTGTCGGTCACCGGGAACCAGCTGATCGCGAGCACCATCCGCAAGGCCGGCGGCTTCAGCTTCCAGGAGCTGAACCTGACCATCGACGATATCGCCAGCATGTCCCACGGCGGCGCCGACCTGTCCTATGACTTCATCACCCGCCCCGCCTATCACCACGCGTTGCTGACCGGCGACACTGAGTTCCTGCGGCTGATGCTGCGCGAGGTCCACGCCTTCGGCATCGACCCGGCCTCGCTGATCCACGCGATGCAGAACCACGACGAGCTGACCCTGGAGCTGGTGCATTTCTGGACGTTGCACGCCTACGACCATTACCACTACCACGGCCAGACCTTGCCGGGCGGCATCCTGCGCGAGCACATCCGCGAGGAAATGTACGAACGCTTGACCGGCGAACATGCGCCCTACAACCTCAAGTTCGTCACCAATGGCGTGTCCTGTACAACCGTGAGCGTAATCACCGCCGCGCTGGGCATTCGCGACCTGAATACCATCGGCGCGGCCGAGATCGAACAGATCCAGCGCCTGCATATCCTGTTGGTGATGTTCAACGCCATGCAGCCGGGCGTGTTCGCCCTCTCCGGCTGGGACTTGGTCGGCGCCCTGCCGCTGGAAGCCGAGCAGGTTGCACACCTGATGGGCGACGGCGATACCCGCTGGCTGCATCGCGGCGCCTACGACCTGGCCGACCTCGCACCCGAGGCCGAAACTTCCACTGAAGGCCTGCCCAAGGCGCGCTCGCTCTACGGCAGCCTGGTCGAACAGTTGCAGCGCCCGGGCTCCTTCGCCTGTCAGCTCAAGCACATCCTCAGCGTCCGTCGCGCCTATGACATCGCCGCGAGCAAGCAGATCATGATTCCCGATGTCCAGACACCAGGGCTGCTGGTCATGGTGCATGAACTGCCGGCTGGCAAGGGCGTACAGATCACCGCACTGAATTTCAGCGCCGAGCCGATCAGCGAAACCCTCTGCCTGCCCGGCATCGCGCCCGGTCCGGTGGTGGACATCATCCATGAGCGGGTCGAGGGCGACCTGACCGACAACTGTGAAGTGACCCTCAACCTCGATCCCTACGAAGGGCTGGCGTTGCGCGTGGTGAGTGCGGCTTCGTCGGTGCTTTAGTGAAATGACCGACTAGGTTGGCCCTTCGCCGCGCTGCCCCGCGCGGCTATAGTACGCGCCGAACGGCACCACTCGGTGCCGTTCGCACCTCCAGTTCGTGAGCCATTCGAGTGCCCTTTCCTACCGTGCGCCTGTTCCGTCAAGTTTTGCTCGGCGCTGCCTGCCTGTGCGCTACTGCGGCGCCCGCCCAGACCGCTTGCCGGCCGGGCGAGCAGCCCATCTGTCTGGGCGTTTGCGTTTGCCTACCCGGCTCGCCGCGCGATACCGAAGCGCTCTACGAACAGGTGCAATGGCTGGCCGCCGCCGGGCTGGAGAGTTGGATACGCCAATCACGCGACCAGCTGGCGCTACAGAAAAGCCAGCCTATTCCGCTGCACATCCGCTCGCAGCTCGAGTCGCGCTTCGATCTGGCGGTGTTGGAAACGGCGCGATACAGGGTGGGCGATGACGCTGTGCTCAACGCCGCCAATACCTTGCTGCAGAACCCCGACGTCACCGCTGTGACGCTGATCGACATCATCGTCTTTCGCAACGAGGCCGACGCCCTCGATAACGTCGCGCTCTGGGCTCATGAGCTCAAGCACGTCGAGCAATATCTGCAATGGGGCGTCGGCGAGTTCGCCCGGCGCTACACCCGCGACCATCGCAGCGTCGAACGCCCCGCCTATGCCCTGCAGATCGAAATCGAACGAGAGCAGACGCCTGCCACTGCAACCGGCCCGCGCCAGTAATCAAGCGAAGCCGCACAACATTCGCCATGGACATCACCGAACAGTCGGTTCGTCGGCTGCGCAAGGAATACCGGAACCATCTTCACGTTACCCCTCTCTGCTGAACAGGTGGGTCGTCGGCGTCCAAGGCAACGTTGTGGCCGACACCGGCTTGATTCACACAGCGAGGTGAGCGAGATGAGCGACGAACAACGCATTCGTGAAAAGGCATACGAAATCTGGGAGGCCAAAGGCCGGCCCGAAGGACAGGAAGGCGAACACTGGGCGCAAGCAAGAGACGAGATGGAGCCCTTCTACAAGGAGGGCGATGCCACGGCCGGCAGCGTAGAAAGCAGTGTCGCGATTCCTATGCCCAAGTCTTCAGACGAGCAAAAGTAGGCTCTACTTCCATGCGAGCCTGCACCAAGCGGACTCGCATCCTGCCTAGCCATACGTCTGATAACCCTAAAATAAGTAATGATTAATCGGGAGCGACGCTTTGTCCGTCAAACGCATTGGTAACGTGGCGCGCACGCGCCTGTATTGCGCACGCGGATCACAAACAAGCCGCTCGGCTTAAGCCAAAAGCGGCTACCACGACGGGGTGTCCGGCCCGTCACCATGGAAGGTAAAGATGACCCGCTTCTCCCCCATTTGGTCGCAATGCCAGACCCGTTGCGGCAACCGGACCGGCGCGGTCGCCTGGGCATAGGCCTGTCGATCAGCCGCCGCGGAACCCTGCCACGATCTTAAACGCCCTTTTCATTCGGCCCAGGCACATTCACCCCGTCCAGCGTGGAACGGCTTTCGCCCGCGCCATCGGTAATCACGCTAAAACTGCCATCGGTCTCCAGTACCACCGCCTCGATGCCATCCAGCGCGGCCAGCCCCTGACTGCGCGCGGCGGCACGCACCTCGTCCTGGGTCACCCGCGCCGCGCGCAAGGCGTCGCCGAGAAAGCGCCCTCGATAGAACAGCAGCGCCGGCTCACCCGTCACCGTACGCCGCACCCACGCCACCCGCACGCTCGACCAGGTAACCGCGTACTGCAGCCCGATCAACAGCGCGAAGGCCAGCACCCCCTCGGCCAGCGACACATTGCGATTGAGCAGAATCGTCGCAAAGGTCGACCCCAGCGCCACCGTTACCACCAGATCGAACGCATTCATCTTTGACAACGTCCGCCGCCCCGACAGGCGCAACAACAGCACCAGGCTGATATAGGCCAGCACGCCGACTACCAGCGTGCGTATCAGCGTCGTTGCGCTACTGAAAAACATGCCTTCCACGATTACCTCCGCAAGTGAGTCATGCAGGAGTGGACAGGGTTGGCGGGCGGAAAGTGCAAATGGCGCGAATGACCGCGCGTCAGGAGCCGGCGTGAAAAGTCGGGATTAATCCATCGTCTGCTTTACCCGTACGTAAGCAGTGGTTAATGTGCCATCACGCGCAGCAACTGCGCACTCGTTCACGGTTCCGCTGCGACGCTACGATCTGCACCGGTCCGCTCCCAAGGAAGGTTCAGATGGCCCGCTTTTTCCCCGTTCGGTCTCAGTGCCAGTTCGATACCGCTGGCGAGCGTCGCTTTGCCGAGCGGCTGGAAAAGTTGCTGGAAGACGACTACCTCTGCTGGAGCAACGTCCCGGTTGGGCCCAAGGCGCGCTATCCCGACTTCGTCGTGCTGCACCCACGCCGCGGCATCCTCGTGCTGGAGGTCAAGGACTGGAAGCTCGCCACTATCCAGAGCATGACCCACGGCAAGGTCACCCTGCATACCTCAAGCGGCTTGAAGACCCAGCCGAACCCCATGCTGCAGGCGCGCTCATTCGTTCTGGAAGTCGACCTAGCGCTAAAGAAAGATCCGCTGCTACGCCAGAGCAAAAGCTCACCCCGGCCGGGCGAATTGATCATGCCGTGGGGCTGGGGCGTGGTGCTGACCAATATCACTCGCCGACAGTTCGAACAGACCGACCTCCACGACGTGCTCGACCCGCAGCGCGTCATCTTCCAGGACGAGATGACCGAAACCGCTGACCCTGAAGCCTTCCAGCAACGCCTGTGGAACATGTTCCCACACGTGTTCCCCTGCACCCTGACGCTGCCGCAGATCGACCGCGTGCGCTATCACCTCTACCCCGAGGTGCGCGTCAGCAGCCTGCCGGGGCAGTTTGGCCTGTTTGCCGATGGCGACGCGCCCATCCCCAGCCTCATCAAGGTCATGGACCTGCAGCAGGAACAGCTCGCCCGCTCCCTCGGCGAAGGCCACCGCGTCATCCACGGCGCCGCCGGCAGCGGCAAGACCATGATCCTCGGCTACCGCTGCGAGCAGCTGGCCAAGGTTTCGCCCAAGCCGATACTGGTGCTCTGCTTCAATCGCTCTCTGGCCGGGCGCTTGCGTCAGGTTCTTGTGGAGAAAGGGTTGGGTGAGAAAGTCACCGTCCTGCACTTCCATGGCTGGTGTTCGGAAATGCTGACGACCTACAACGTCGATAAACCCAAATGGAGCTCGTCTGCGGCGAAGTACGCAGCCGAACAGGTAGAGAAGACCATCGAAGGCGTCGACCGTGGCCAGATCCCACGCGCGCAGTACTCCGCCGTGCTGATCGATGAAGGCCATGACTTCGCACCCGAGTGGTTCAAGCTCATCGTGCAAATGGTCGACCCAGCCACCAACGCCCTGCTGGTGCTCTACGACGACGCCCAATCCATCTACCGCGGCAGAGGCAAGAAGACCGGGCTGGACTTCAGCTTCGCCAGCGTCGGCATCCAGGCGCAAGGCCGCACCACCATCCTCAAGCTCAACTACCGCAACACGCTGGAAGTGCTCTCCGTCGCCCGCGCCTTCGCCACCGAACTGCTCGCCGGCCGCGACGCCGGCGAAGACGGCGTCCCCATCATCGTCCCCGAAAGCGCCGGCCGCCGCGGCGCCTTCCCCGAACTCATCCTCTGCCAAGGCCATTGGCAGGAATGGGACTGCCTCGTCACCCGCATCCGCGACGAACAGGCCAACGGCCGCGTACTCAACGACATGGCGATCATCTACCGCAACAACGCCCAGGCCGAAGCCGCCGAACGCGCCTTGGCCCAAGCGGGCATCGCCTACGCATCCGGCACCAGCTCCAAAGGCCGCGGCGAACTCTACGGCAGCGAAGACAGCGTCAAGATCGTCAGCATGCATTCCAGCAAGGGGCTGGAGTTCGGGCTGGTGCTGATACCGGGCTTAGGCGAAATGCCGAAGAAGGGCGAAGCCGAAGCGGATGAAGCGCGGTTGTTGTATGTGGCGATGACGCGAGCGATTGACCGATTGGTGATGACGTATCAGGTGCATTCGGATTTTACGAGGCGGGTGCAGGATGCGATTGGTGGGGTGAGGGAGGGGCTTGGGGTGATGAGGGAGGGTTGTGCGTGACTCGAAAAAACTTCATCGCATGTTCGCCCTCCCGTCGCGCGCAGATGGCCTCAGGAATGCGGTGGAACATAAGAATTCTGGAGGGCACCGATAACGTTGCGGTGCTCTGCTAATGCCGCAAAGTGCGGAATCAATTCAATAGGTACAAAATGTGTTGAGCGCGGTTGCAAAAATACTACTTACCAGCACGGCTATTGCGCCTGTAGGGTTTACATATGCATGGGTAGCTTGGTTTGATGGAGACAAAGTATTCTCGGGATTGGCAATTGCGGCATCGCTATTGCTAGTTTTGGTGTGTGTTTGGATGCTTAGATATGCAAAAAAGAATATGGAGCGATTTAACTTTTCAGTAGCAACCGTTGAGGCTGCTGATCGCGAAAACATGGGTTTTTTATTACTGTACTTATTGCCTTTATTTACTGCGAGCTTCAGTTCGCTAAATTGGATGGTGTGGGTGCCTACATTGGTGATCTTTGCAATCATTACTAGCACTGGTTACAGCTATCATTTCAATCCGCTTTTAGGTGTTATGAAGTGGCATTTTTACAAAGTTGGAACCCCGGAGGGTGTCACTTACGTTCTTATTACAAAGAAAGAACTAAGGCATGCTAGCCAGCCGTTAATAGTAGCCCAGTTAACAGAATACATAGTCATCGACGTAGAGAATTAAAATGACAGCACAGCAAAATTTTTTCGCATTTATTAAGGATGATAGCGGAAGCTGTCAAATCAAGCGAATTGGGGTTAATCAACCACTCCAAACAGAGCTCGTTCAAATTTTTGAATCTCAGCGTATTCTATTTGAGCGAGGTGTCGATGTAGAAGTTGCTTTCAATGGCGATTGGAAACCTGATAGCAATGAAGTCCTGACCCTTGACGATATCGCTGAATCTAAAATGATGATTGATGCAATCAACGCTAATGCGACTTCGTTTCCTAGTTTGGTTATATCAAACTTTTTAAATGAGCCTATAAAGGCGCTATTTACAGGAATAACCACAGGCGGAACGACTAAGGTTTTATTGCAGAAATTCTCTGCACGTCAGGCGCTTTCGTTAAGCCAGTTACCTATCATAAAAATGCAAACTGGCAACATATTTGTAAAATCAACGGATGATATATTCACCATCGATACAAAGTTGGTGGCCATAATAGAAGACAATAAAACGAAGTTTAAGAGCTTTCATAATGCTCGTATGGTCTTTGATTTGGCGGATTTTTATAGAGAAGCTACAGATGATGATCTCACAGAAATGGCGCAACATGGGTCTATAGAGATTGCGGATTTGTCTAATTTTATATCTCAGGCAGATTCGCAAGTTAGAAAAATGGCTCACACTATAAAGAACTCGGGAATCCTTGATAGTTATTCAGTTAATGACATTTCAACTGCTGCCGCAAGCTTCCCTAACTTACCTGTTGTGATAAATAATGGAAAAATTAAACTGCCCAGTCATAAAAAGGAGCTAAAGGAAGTATTGCACTTCTTGCTGGAGGATATATACAAGGGCCCTTTGTCTGGCAGTGATTATCTGACCAACTCGAAGCGTGTACGGTAGCGCGGTTGAAAGTAGAAATACTCGCCCCAGCAAACTGTGACAGCCTTATAAGGCGGGGTTGCACCCGCCCAACGAATGCTAGTCCTCTGCGAATGCTGAATACATGATGCGATAGCTACTATCAGAAATATGTGCTATCCGGTATTCAGGTTTTCGTGGCAGATGCGCAAGCAAAGCTTGAATTATCCTAATTTGTGGCAAAGTCATTTTCGATCCGAAATCGACCCCGAGTATGGAATTTTTATCGTATGGACAAGCGCCATATTCGGATCTTCGGAGCCGTATCTCTCGTTCGTAAGACCACGATCTGTGTTTGGTTGTAAATACGTTCTGCCCAAAAGAATGGCTATATCTAGGAGATGAAGGGCCAGCACGAGTTTCGTACATATAGGAAGCTAAAGATACCGTTGGAGGCGTATCTTTATAGACAATTGGGTATATATCTGCGCTAGGGATAGACTTTATGAGTTTTGACGTGTCGTATATAAAGCGGAATCCTCTGAGACCGTCTGAGTAGTGGCTCCACATCATCATTTCTTGGTCGACCGTTAGCTCATTTTTCTCTAGCCCTGATAGAAAGCAACAGAACCCTAAATTCCTGAATTGTTCCATATCAGCTGAGTACGCTTTTAAAAACTTATCGAGGTAGATAGATCGTATAGAATTAGGTGATTTGCAATACTCAGCTTTCAGCGATTGGTACTCTTCTTCGGTAAGGCAATCGATGTGCTTGGAAATGTCAAGAAACTGGTTTTCTAAGGTCGGAAAACTCACCCCTTCAAACGGGTCGTTAAATTTATCGGCAACTGAAAACCATAGATAACTATCGATCAATGCATACAAGACGTTTTCGTTAAATCTGAAGAATTTATACAAGATTGGAGCTTCATCAATCACAGATTGTACGTCTTGCATAAACATGTTCTGTGTCATGCCGCTGTTCCTATTCAAGTAAGGTTAATATAAACTGAAAAGGCGACAGATTTATTTATTCGTTATATATTGCAGCCTGGAAAATCTATCTGTCCCTTTTGTGTGGCAAACAAATGATAGATATTTAATAAGACAGTTGCCTCCGTCAATCGATTCTGTCAGAGATAGGAAATAGTAGATGATCACAGAAAGGACACCAAACCCTATAGAAGATTATCGCCAGATTCAACGAGAGGTCAGGGAATGGGAAAAATACCTAAATGACCATATCGGATTTTTCGCTTTTACATTTGCTATTGCCTCACTAGGAACACCTCAGCCACAATTCTGGGCTTTTGTTAGCATGATATTTCTGATGGTGATGCATCAGATGAAGAAAAAGGACAAGATGAGCCTCTTACGCAGGCTTGAGAAAATCAAGGTCAAAAGTGACTACGAGATATTCATAGAAAAAGAAGCTAGGAAATCCATAAGCGTCACCCGGTCTATGCCTTTTCTTATAGGTTATTTATTACTGGTTCTTCTAGTATTGGCACCGCCTTTGATACCAAGCGAGAAGGGCGTAAATTTTATTTATGGAAACAAGCCGTATCTCGATCTCCGTACTTTCAGTATTGTGATTCCTGAGTGAGCGAGATCGGAAAAGGGACAGATTTATTTTCGAGTTCACAGAACACTGAAAATTAATACGTAAGCCCATCCCGAAATGTACGCGTTGAAGGAGTTGCAGTGGAAGACGTTGTTAGCGTCATCGTCGAATGGATGGGTAGCCGTCATGGCTTTTCTGATAGACGACCGCCGCCGTATGGATGGGTGTGGGTTGTCATAGTAGCTGTATGGATAGGCGGCTGGCTGACAGCCCAGGAGCTGAGGGGTAGAAAGGAACGGCTTGATAGCCAAACCACGTTGGCGCTGGTCGACCATGAGCTTTCCGCAACTGCGCTGGTGAAAACGGACGGGACGTTAACCAAGCACTCAGCCCGCCTGAAATTCGATCAGCAGGCCTATGTATTGGACGTGAAGGTCACCGGCAGCACTACAGCGGTAAAGCTGATCCATGAAAGACTGGCCACGTTACCCGAGGTAGAAGCGTTTCTAAGCAGCGAAACGATATTCATCCTGTCAGATTTCAAGGCTACTACTCCCGCCTCGGTTGCTTGATCTTTCTGGCTGGCGGTGAGTCCCCAAAAAGCAGACCGCGGAAAAAGGGGACAGATCTATTAATCGCCCCTCCGCTGGAGGAACGGGCGTTCATTCAACGCTACCTATCACTCTTACTTCAGGCACCCCGTTCGCTTAATCACGAGGTCTCATGACATGAACCCATCGTTTTCTGTGCTCCCCCAACGTTTTGTGATTGCACGGTTAGAGCCAAATACTGACCTGCCGAGTGCTGTGTTGGCATCACCAGATTTCTTTTCGATCACCCGGACGGGCGATGAGCTCTCGATTGTCTGCGCTGAGGGTGTCGCAACCGGTTCAACCCGAGTGGATGGGCCTTGGCGTGCGATCAAAGTACAAGGGCCGTTTGCCTTTGACCAAACAGGGATTCTGGCGTCCTTCCTTGACCCGCTCGCGGCTGCTGGCGTTGGCATTTTCGCGATAAGCACGTTCGATACGGACTTCATATTGGTCAAGTCGGAGAATCTGGATAAAGCGGTAGACGCTTTGAAAGAAGCCGGACACCAGCTCTTGGGAGAATGAAGGTAAGAGGGCAGAGCGATCCGCCTGCCCGACGCTTGCCTAGCTACACCCCGTCACTTTGTTCGGCATAAATCAGTCTTCAATCCCAAGGTAAGAACCCATGCAGCTAACGTCACTCCTTGTCCCAACTTACACGCAGATGCTCAAGACACTCGCCGGGTGGCTGAGGAAAGCGCAGGCCCAGCTACCGGAAGCAGAGGCGCAGGCGCTGTTATCCGCGCGGTTGGCGCCCGACATGTATCCGCTGTCCACTCAGGTTCGCTTTGCCTGTGTCCAGGCGCGAGAGGCCATGTGTCGGTTGCGGGGCGAGGCGTTCCCGCCTGCTATCAACGAGCTATTGAACGAGGGGCGTCAGGCTGTCAAAAGCCCCGGATCGCTCGCTGAGGCCTATGCCCGTATCGATGAGACGGTCGCGTTGCTCGATGGCCTCGCCGCCGATGCGCTCGATGTAGAGGGGAATGAGCCCATCGCCCATGAACTCCCGAACGGGATGGTCTTGGATCTGACCGCAGACCAATATGCCCGTGACTGGACGCTGGGTCAGTTCTATTTTCACGTCATGACCGCCTATTCGATCTTGCGCAAGGAAGGCATCAATCTCGGCAAGGCGGACTACGTGGCGCACATGCTGCCCTATGTTCGTCCGGAAACGATTCCAAAGGGTTAACGAAACCATGCTAAACGAACGCCACTCCCCGAGGCGGCATGACCCAGATTGCCCAGACGCCTGAACCGCCGTACTACGCCGTCGTCTTCACATCGCTTCGGGCCGAGGGCGATCGGGGTTACGGCGCGATGGCCGGCCGGATGCTGGAACTGGCGGCGATGCAGCCGGGCTTTCTCGGCGTTGAGTCCGCCCGCGATGGTGTGGGAATCACGGTTTCGTACTGGGCGAACCTGGAGGCAATCCATCCGCTCTCTTTGTGGCTCAGCCGTTCGGCACGACCTCATAGGGCGTATTGCTGAAGAAGATGTTGCGCCAGTCCGGGCGCCATTGAGGGATGCTCAGGGTGAAGCCTTGGGTGCGCTTGTCGAAGGCGATCCAGGTCACGCCCAGGCTTTGGCTGTCTTCGCTCGTCCGCATATCCACTGAGCGAGTGGTATAGAGCGGGCTGCGAAACACCTTCGACCGGTCCGCACGGTCGACGATGCGCAGATACGATAGGCCACCGCCAGGGACGAGCAGGCCCTCTACCGGTACGCTTTCGATCAAATGGCCACCGTGTGGGCTGACTTGCGAAACCGACGGCGGCGCGCTCAGCGCATCGCTCAGGCTCCAGCCAAAGAGCAGGGCGAGCGCGGCGAGAAGGCTGCATACAGCGAGAATGGCTTTGTTCATGTCAGTGTTTCGGCAGGGTGATGGCGGGCGTGCCGGGTGGTAGGGGTTCGCGTAGCAGATCGGAAAATACGCGGAAGTCTCCGCCTCGTTTGTATCTGGCCCGGTAGTCGGCGAAATGACTGTTCAGCACAAGCATGTAGCGTTTGCTCTGTTCGTCTATGTAGCGCCTTTGGTTCTGCGCACTCATGCCGAACAACGACTGTTGCATGATGCCTCTGGAGACCGCATCGACGCCGGCATTATGCGCCGTGGCCGCCAGCAGGCTGGGAGCGATGCCATCGAAGTTCCAGAAGCCCAGCGGCTGGCTGAACACCGAGCCATCGTCGTTGAAGTCGTAGTTGTCCTCGGCATAGAACAGCAAGGTTCTCGGGCGAAACAGGATGCGATCTGCATGTACCTCTACGTCACCCTCGGCCGCCACCCGTAGGTTGAAGTCCGCCAACGCTCCGCGCAGGTCGTTGAGGCCTTCGCTGCCATACTTGGAAAAGGTGATCGCGCGTGAGTTGAAGTAGCCGAAGCGCTCCACCGCGCTCGCCAGGTTCGGGAAAACCAGGCGATAGCAGCCGAGCCCCTTGTCGCCATAGGCTTACTCGCCGGGCTCAGGTTCGATTGTGCGACGACTGGCTCCGTGCTCGACATGCTGCGCCCTCAGCCAATGTAGATTTCGGTTTGTGGCGTGAACTCGACGGACACGGCCTCGGCCGCGTAGCCCGCTGCACGTTTGGTCTTGCCGTGCTCGTCGGTAACGCCTTCGATAACTTTGCCGGAGGCCGTCTTCAGCTTGTAAGGGCGGTTGGCCAAAGGCAGACCGGTATCGCTATCGCTGAGCACGAAATGCTCGTCCAACTGGTTAGGCATCGGCGCTGGCGCGGTGAAGGGCGCCGTGCTCACTGACGAGCCGACCAGAATGTTGCCGGAGCCCGTCACGATACTGCCTCCGTGCGTGGTGGGGCTGCCGAGGAATGCAACCGGTTTGCCGTTGACCAAAATCGTGGCTTCGCCTGCTGATATCGCGCCGCCACAGCTACTGGCGTCACCGACTCGGGCAGCAGGTAGGTTGTTGAAAAAGACGTCCGGCGAACCAACGGCTATCGGGTTGGAACCGTGGCCGGGGATAGGGCAGGAGTGGGTGTCAGATAAGCGAGCAGCGGGTTTGGCCATACGAGTTCCCTTCGTAATCTGCGGGTGGCGGGTCAAGACCCTAACAAGCCTGGCGGAGTTCATCGACCCCGCCATCTCAAGGAAACCGACTTGTTAACGTTTTCGCCAGCTGATGGCGCCGCCGAGGACGCGTTGCGTCTCTACCGAGAACCAACGGGAAAGGGGACGGATTTATCTATCCGTTCTCTTCGCTTTGCTGGTCGCTTCAATCAAATCCAAACATCATTCACAGCGGTCCGCTCGTTGGTTTCATCGCCGGTATTCAAAACGCCCCTGGGCTCAATCAGCAGTAGCTTCGTCTCCCGCGCCGCGCTGGGTTTGTGCTCGATCCCTTTCTTCACCACATACATCTCGCCGGCACCCACGGTTACTTCGCCGTCACGAAAATGAATGACCAATTCGCCCTCCAGCACGATGAAGGTTTCATCGGTATCGGCATGGGTATGCCAGACGAACTCGCCCTCGAGCCGGACGATCTTGAACTGGTAGTCGTTCATCTCGGCCACGACCTTCGGCGCCCACTGTTCATGGAACAGCGCATATTTCTAGACGAAGTTGATGGCGGTATAGCTAGTGCGCGTCGTCTCTTGGGAATCCATGGCTTGGCTCGCTCTCGGTTGCGGTGAATGCCACCACGCTAGCGTCGCGCCCGACGTCCGTCTTGCATGATCGTGCAAGTCCCGCCTGTAACGGCTACCGGCTCCTGAGCATTTTCAGCCAGCGTGCAGGCGATATGCCGTAGGTTTGCGTGTACAAACGGGTCATGTGGCTTTGATCGAAAAAACCGCTCTCCAGCGCCGCATCGGTTAGCGACCGGCCCGCCACCAGCCGGTTGCGCACCTCTGCCAGGCGCCGTTGGGTGATGTAGCGATACGGGCTGGTGCCGTACAGCGCGCGGAAATCTCGCGACAGGCTCCAGCGGTCGCGACCGCTCGCCAGTACCAGATCATCCAGCGTAATGGCTTGGCCAAGGGCGTCATGAATGAACGTGCGTGCCCGTTCCGCCGCTGCGTAATCGACCGCCTTACGGCCACAACGCTTGCCAGCGGCGAACCTCAGCGCCTGCGCCAGATCGTAAATCGCATCATCTTCCTCCAGCGGATCGAGTGCGCTTTCCATGCTGTACAGCAAACGACTGGTTACCGAAAACAGCCGAGCATCCTGCGACAGCCCGCCTAGTATGAAAGGCAACGGCTCGCCGCCCAGCACTTCTTGAATCAAGGACGGTTCGATGTAGAGCATTCGGTAATGGAAGCCGGCCTGGGTGCCCGCCTCGCCATCATGGATCTCGTCTGGGTGCAGCACTATCGTGCCGCCCGGCAGGCTATGCCGTTTCGATTGCCGGTAGTGGAAGCTCTGTACACCCGAAAGCGTGCGTCCGATGGCGTAGGTATCGTGCCGATGGGGCGTATAGCCGTGCCCACGAAAGTAGGCTTCGATGCGCTCCATCTTCGTCGACGGGGTCGCTCGCGCAAGCCAGTCGCGGTCAGTGCTGATTCTGTTCATCGGTGAGGCCATCCGAGTGCCAAGGGTGGAATATACCCATCGAGGCGGAAGAGGGTCTCGCACCCTTTGCTTTCGCCAACCGCAACCGCGCTAAGCCGAATAGCCCGCAACCGAACAGTCGATTCGTCGGCTGCGAAAGGAATACCGGAACCATCCCCACTCTACCTGCCTCTGCTGAAAAGCTGGGTCACGTCCTACGCAGCCAAGCGCTGCTAGCGAACGACGTTCCGGCTTAATCCGTATAAAAAGAGGTGACCAACATGAACGACGACGAACAACGTATTCGTGACAGGGCATACGAAATCTGGGAAGCCAAAGGCCGACCTGAAGGCCAGGAAGGCGAGCACTGGAAGCAGGCGCGCGATGAGATGGAGCCCTTTTACAAAGAAGGTGATGCCACGGCTGGCAGCGTAGAAAGCAGCGTCGCGATTCCGATGCCAAAGCCGTCGAAGGAGTGAGGTTTTCCGCGTCGAACGCCAGCATCGGCCGGTAAAGGCAGCCGTCGACCCGCTCGGGCCGATGGCTGCCTCAGCGAACACAAACCCCATACCTCGCCTCGCGAGGGGTTGGCGCTGCGGTCGGCACGCACTACCGTGTTACGACGAGCCGCCCGTAAAGCGCGGCTGCTTTGCTTTTGGAGGAACACGAACTGATGTCTGTGCAAACCATGCGTCATGTAGATCATCGTCCGGGCGGCGATGCGGATTGCCTTCGGTTGGTCGAAGGATCGATCCCCGAGCCGGGTCCGCACGATGTGCTGATTCGGGTGGCCTACGCCGGCATCAATCGACCGGACGTATTTCAGCGCTCCGGCAGCTACCCGCCTCCGCCGGACGCCTCGCCCCTGCTCGGTCTGGAAATCTCCGGTGAAATCGTCTCCCTCGGCGCCGAGGTGAGCGGCTGGAAACTGGGCGATAAAGTCTGCGCGCTGACGCCGGGCGGTGGCTACGCCGAATATTGCGTAGCGCCGGCCGAACACTGCTTGCCCGTGCCCGCCGGGCTTTCCCTGATTGAGGCGGCGGCGCTGCCGGAAACCTACTTCACCGTGTGGAGCAATGTGTTCGAGCGTGGCCGTCTGCAGCCCGGCGAAACCTTTCTGGTACATGGCGGCTCCAGCGGCATCGGCCTGACTGCGATCCAGCTAGCCAAGCAATTCGGTGCCACCGTATTCACCACCGTCGGCAACAGCGAAAAGGCCGAGGCTTGCCAGCGCGCCGGAGCGGATCGGGTCATCAACTACCACGAGGAAGACTTTGTCGAAGCCGTGGCGCAAGCCACCGATGGCAAGGGTGTCGACGTGATTCTCGACATGGTGGGCGGCGACTACACACCGCGTAACTTGAAATCGCTCGCTGTGGAAGGCCGGTTGGTGCAGATCGCTTTTCTCAAGGGTAGCCGTATGGAACTGGACACCTCGGCGATCATGCGCAAGCGCCTTACCTTCACCGGCTCGACTCTGCGCCCACGCAGCCGCGCTGAGAAGGCGGATATCGCCAAGGCTTTGCACGAGAAGGTCTGGCCGCTGCTGGACCAGGGCCTATGCCACCCTGTCATCCACGCCACCTTCCCCCTCGAAGAAGCCGCCGAAGCGCATCGGCTGATGGAAAGCAGCAAGCACATCGGCAAGATCATGCTGAAGGTCGAGCCATAACCTCTGCGTCCCGGTTCGTGACGGTCCGTCCGTTAGCTTCGCCTGTGCCGGCCGTCGTCCGGCTGCGGTTGCGTACCGCAGCCGACAGTCGGCGCGGCCGCTTCAATCAGCCGCTTCCAGCCCGTTTCGGCCCGTAAACCGGGCCGTTCCACGCGGAGGTGCGGCTTATCGCACCGCACCTCCGAATACAGCGTCTGTCTCAGTAGAGGGTGCCCTCAGCGGGGTCGATGCTGAAGCTGATGAAGCAAGAACTGGATTTCAAGGCGATATTCGAAGCCCTGCCCGTGCTTCATTTGGTCCTGTCCGCCAACCCGGAATTCACCATCCTGGCGGTCAGCGACGCTCATCTGCGTACCATCAACAAGCGCCGCGAAGATTGCGTCGGCCGTTCGATATTCGACGTGTTCGGCAAGAATCCGGATGAGGCGGATGAGTTCGGCAGCTGTGCATTACGCGCCTCGCTGGATCGCGTCCTGGAAACCGGGATGCCCGACCGCATGGCGATCATCAAATACGACATTCCCAGCCCCGCGGCCGAAGGCCAAGGCTACGAGGTGCGTTACTGGAGCCCGATCAACCTTCCGGTCTTCGACAAAAAGGGAAAAATGTACTGCATCGTCCACAAGACCGAGGACGTGACTGAACGGCTCCTCAGCCGAGAAGAGTCCAGGCAGCGGATGGACTATCTCGACGAGCGCTTTCGCGCCGCGCTGCTGGCCTCTGGGACCGGCACCTTCAATTGGTACCTGCCGGACGGCATCCTTCACTTCGATAGCGCCATGGAGCAGATTTTCAATCTCCCGCTGGGCCAGAAACTCGATACCGTCGAGGCCTTTCTGCAGCACGTTCACCCCGACGACCGGCAGCGGATAGGCCAGGCAATGGAGCATTACGCCGACCGTCAGGACTTCTCGGAGGAGTATCGTTTGGCGCGCTCAGGCCCCGAGCAATGGCTGGCGTGCAAAGCCAAGGTGTTCCGCAATGCGGTGGGCGATCCCACGCATGTGGCCGGGGCCTGTACTGATATCAGTGCACGCCGGCATGCCGAAGAGGCCCTGCGCATAAGCGAGCACCGTTTGCGGCGGCTCAACGAGAACTTGGAAGCGCGAGTAGCCGCCGAAGTGGCCGAGCGCGGCAGAACCGAAGAGGCGCTGCACCAGGCACAGAAGATGGAGGCCGTCGGGCAGCTTACCGGCGGCATCGCTCATGACTTCAACAACTTGCTCACCGGCATCGTCGGCAGCCTCGACCTCATGCAGCGACGCCACCGCCGCGGCGAGCCGCTGGATCTCGACCGCTACATCAACGCAGCGGCCAGCTCCGCCCAGCGTGCTGCGGCTTTGACGCAACGGCTTCTGGCCTTTTCCCGTCGGCAGGCACTGGATCTCAAGCCGATTGACGTCAACCAGATGGTGGCCTCGCTCGAAGACCTGCTGCATCGCACCACGGGCGAAAACATCACCGTCGTCACGGCGCTGGCCCCCGATTTGCGGCCCGCTTGCATGGATATCAACCAGCTTGAAAGCGCCCTGCTCAACCTGGTCATCAACGCGCGGGACGCCATGCCTCACGGGGGCAAGATCACCCTCACGACAAGCAGCTTTCACATGGGTAAAAAGCCTGATCCGCAAAAGCGAGTCTTGGCCGAGGGCGACTACATCCTCTTGACCGTAACCGACACCGGTACGGGCATGACGCCGGAAGTCAAACACCGGGCATTCGAGCCCTTCTACACCACCAAACCTATCGGTCAGGGCACCGGGCTCGGGCTGTCCATGGTGTACGGCTACATCAAGCAAGCCAAAGGCTATGTCCACATCAAATCCAAGCCCGGTAGCGGAACGAGCGTCTACCTGTACCTTCCCATCTACAAGGGCGAGACAGCACCCGCGCCGGCAGAGCCGGTGTTAGCCACCCAAGGCATGGGCGAAACCATCCTGGTCGTCGAGGACGAACCCGTCGTCCGCTCTCTCGTAATCGAAGTGCTCGATGACCTGGGCTACCAAACCCTCGAAGCCGGCGACGCCTCAGAAGCCCTGCCCATCATCGAAAGCGCCCAGCGCATTGACCTGCTGGTAAGCGATGTCGGCCTGCCCGGCATGAACGGCCGCCAGCTGGCAGAAATCGCCCGCCAACACCGCCCCGGCCTGAAAGTGCTGTTCGCCACCGGCTACGCCGAAAGCGCCACCGCCAGCGACTTTCTTGGCCAAGACATGGCGGTGATTACCAAGCCCTTCGCCATCGATGCCCTCGCCGCCAAGGTACGGGAAATGTTGGGGGTTCAGGCAGGTTAAGGTTTGCGCCCCGCCTTCCCAGCGTTCCCCGCCCTCGCCATTCGCTAAGCGAAGCCGTAATCCGGTAACCCCATAAAGTGGTGATTAAGCCTATCGGATGCTTTACCCGGTTCGGTACCGCCGGTAACGTGACCGAATGCATCAGAATTGCGCATCTAATTACACTTCCCGCCCCGGCTTAAGTCCAGCGGCCTGTACAACGGGCACTACGCCCGCACCAAGGACAGGTACAGATGGTCCGCTTTTTCCCCGTTCGGTCGCAGTGCCAGTTCGATACCCTCAGTGAGCGCCGCTTCGCCGAGCGACTGGAAAAGCTGCTGGACGACGATTACCGTTGCTGGAGCAATGTTCCGTCTTATCGCGACCCGATAAAACCGCAGAACCGCAGAACTGCTGGACTCAAACAGACGAACAACATGGCATATAAAGTTCTTGGCGGTCGCCGATGCCTCTGCATCTCTAGCAATAGAGCCGTAAGCTCGGTGACAGAGAGAATGTTATACACCACGCCCGTCCGGCTACTTATACATCAACTGGTGTCTAATTGTAGTTAGAGCTTTATGGGGAAATCATGAAATCTCGATCAGCCTCGTTAGAAGATGAGTGCCGCAAATTGCGGAGCGACCTTTATATGGCCAGAACTACGATCCTTGAGTTAATGCCTGAAGCAGTGCAAGAGGCCGTGAAAGGCTACGTCTCATGTAAGGCTCATGATGATGTACGGCAATGGGAAAGAGGTGCAATTGAAAAAATTCTTCTCTTAGCACAATCTAAGCCGGCCAAAGAAATGGATGAGTACGCCAGCTTTACAGACCGCGCCTACTGCCCTCTTTGCGGAGGTAGCGCACAAACTATATATGGAGGTAAAGGCTTTGCATTTCCGGATGGTTTACGGAGGCATCTTGAGGGCTCATACAATTCTCACCGATGCTCCGTATTTGAAGCCATTCAAGGCTTATGCCGTGAGCATGCCAAGCTTTAGCCAAGGCCAAACAAAGCTTTAACAATGCGCTCAATCGCTCACTTTGTTCGCTGGGACGGGCTCAAGCCCGCCCCTTAGCTTAATCGTTAGGCCCAGGAGATAGGATGCCATTAAACCACTCATCGCAGTATGCAGAGCTCACCGACGAGCACCTCCGAGCTATCGGCAAGCTCACAGTTGAGTGGTCGAATATTGAATTTCTACTTGGAGAATTGCTTTCTCGTCTATTGGTTACCCCGGTTTTCTTGGCACGCACCTACACTGATCATATGTCCGGAGCAAGGCGTCAAGAGGCCATCAGAGAAGCGTGCGAAATACATAGATATCGGTATGGTTATAAGCTGGTAAATGAAGCGCAGATCAAACAAATCCAAGCAATAAACAATCAGATCACACCACTTAGATCAACCAGAAATAAATTCGCTCATTTCTGCTGGTCACGGAGCAATGACCAAGAGATTTTTGGCATAAATTCCTCTGGTGGCATTCCCGAGGGAAACAAGCATAGAAAAAGCTTTGTTTCTTTTACAGTGACCGAACTAGCCGAGTTTCACAAAAAAGCATATGCAATTGCTGATCTACTATCAGACGTAATCCAGAAACTTCCTGAAATGGAAGAGGAATATTTAACTAGCAAAGTCACTAAGCGTTAGCCCGTCGGTGCAGCCCGAGCCTAACAAATGGTTCAAGTCGTTCGCTTCGCTCACTCGGGGCCGGCTAAAACCGGTCCCTTAACCAAACGTTAGCCCCGGAGTAGATATGAAGCGCAACTGGGACACAATCCGCGAAATCCTCACGCGACTTGAGGACCTTCCGGATACCGATTCCATGCTCGATCTTTCGGACTTTCCCGAGGATGGCAGGTATGAGTATTCGTATCACGTAGAACTGCTGATAGAGGCCGGGATTGTTGAGGGGCAGATGTCTCGAACACTTGGTCGCGGGCCTACACACTTCTTTGCAAGACGGCTCACTTGGCCGGGGCATGAGTTTCTTGATTCCATCCGGTCTGACACCGTTTGGAACAAGACCAAGAAGACATTTGCAGCAAAGGGTATCGACATGACATTTGACTTGGTCAGGTCGGTTGCGTCGGATATCTCATTGGCGCTCATCCGTGGAGCGTCCGGGGTCTAACAGTTCCTCCAAGCCGAAGCCCACTTTGGGGAAACGGGGACAGACTTATTTTCTTCATCATTCGTAAGGGTTTGTGTGAATGACGACAGGCGAGGGCGGGCGTTTAATAAAGACGCGGCGCTAAACGCAGCCTAATCGACAGGCGGGAGCAGGCTCAGCGTGTGATGCGGAAACGCCGCTGAGTTGGTAGCGTCCAACGAAGCCAAGCGCCAATCCCACCCACTCTCCAAAGCAGACTCTGCCCCATGTTGTTCCGCCGTTTCGAAAACCTGATCGATGTCTTCAAGCCTAGCCCTGACGTAGCGCCGCCCGCCGGCATGCTGCGTTTCTACGCGCACTACCTGAAGCAGGTCTGGCCGTTGATGATCGCCGTGCTGGTGATCGGCTTCTTTGCGGCGTTGATCGAGGTGGCGCTGTTCAGCTTTCTCGGCCAGTTGATCGATATGGCCCAGGCGACAAGCGACGCGAGGACCTTCTTCGCCGAACACCGCAACGAGTTGCTGTGGATGGCGCTGGTGGCGCTGATCATTCGGCCCTTGGTGTTCGGCCTGCATAACTTGCTCACCCATCAGGCGATCAACCCGGGGCTGACCAATCTGGTCCGCTGGCAGAACCACCGTTATGTGCTCAAGCAGAGCCTGAACTTCTTCCAGAACGATTTTGCCGGGCGCATCGCCCAGCGCGTGATGCAGACCGGCCCGTCGCTACGCGATTCAGCCATGCAGGTGATCGATGCGCTATGGCATGTGGTGGTGTATGCAGGCAGCGCGCTGTACCTGTTTGCCGCCGCCGATCTGCGCCTGATCGTGCCGTTGTCGCTGTGGATCATCGGTTACAGCGCCGCCCTCTGGTACTTCGTGCCGCGCATCAAGGCGCGCTCGGCAGCCGCGTCGGCTGCGCGCTCCAAGGTCATGGGTCGGGTGGTCGACGGCTACAGCAACGTCGCCACGCTCAAGCTGTTCGCTCATTCTCGCGAGGAAGAAAGCTACGCCCGTGATGCCATGCAGGAGTTGCTCGACAAATTCCGCCTGCAGTCGCGCACCATCACCAGCCTGGACTTCCTCATCACCTGCATCAACGGCCTGTTGATCGTCGGCACCGGCGCGCTGGCGTTGTGGCTGTGGAGCGAGGCGCTGATCAGCACCGGTGCGATCGCCCTGGCGTTGGGCCTGGTGATCCGCATCAACAACATGGCCGAATGGATCATGTGGGTGGTCAACGGCATCTTCGAGAACGTCGGCACCGTGCAGGACGGCATGCAGACCATCGTCCAGCCGCGCCGGGTGCTCGATCGTGAAGACGCCAAGCCGCTGCAGGTGGAGCAGGGCGGTGTGCGCTTCGATGACGTGCATTTCCATTACGGCAAGAAGGGCGGCGTGATCAGCGGCCTCAGCATCGACATACGCCCCGGCGAGAAAATCGGCGTGGTTGGACCGTCAGGCGCCGGCAAGTCGACCCTAGTCAACCTGCTGCTGCGCCTTTACGACCTGGAAAGCGGGCGCATCCTGATCGACAGCCAGGACATCGCCGACATTAATCAGGAAAGCCTGCGCGCCAACATTGGCATGGTCACGCAGGACACTTCGCTGCTGCACCGCTCGATCCGCGACAACCTGCGCTACGGCAAGCCCGACGCCAGCGATGAACAGCTCTGGGCGGCGGCGCGCAAAGCCCGCGCGGACGAATTCATCGCCACGCTGGACGACGGCCAGGGCGGCCTTGGCTTCGAGGCGATGGTTGGGGAGCGGGGGGTCAAACTGTCCGGTGGCCAGCGCCAGCGCATCGCCATCGCCCGAGTGCTACTCAAGGACGCGCCAATTCTGGTGCTCGATGAAGCCACCTCGGCGCTGGATTCGGAAGTCGAGTCGGCGATTCAGGAGAGCCTGGATACCCTCATGGATGGCAAGACGGTTATCGCCATCGCTCACCGACTGTCGACCATCGCCCGTATGGATCGTCTGGTAGTGATCGATAACGGCCAGGTGATCGAGACCGGCACCCACGCTGAACTGATCGAGCGCGGCGGCCTCTATGCGCGCCTGTGGCAGCACCAGACGGGTGGGTTTGTTGGTGTGGATTGACTGGATAGTTGGGGATTGGACCAGCCGCGCAGCAGGCCGTTGCCCATCTTCGCGTTCTGCTGGGGCGATGAACTGACGATTGTAGGTTGGCCGGGCTAGTCCACCGATGGAAGTCACCCTGTCACGGTGGGCTGAAGCCCACCCTACGAGCCGTATGACTCGGCGCCGCAGCTGCAAGCTCCAGCTGCTCGGGCGGGCTTTTGACACTCATCTATTCCAGGACAGGCGGCTGGCTTCGCTCCGCTATCTGAATGGCTTCGATGGGATTTATCGCACTGACCACATTCTCATGTGAGTGGCGTTCAGGCTTTTCCAGCACGTAGGGTGGGCCGGGCATATCACGGTATTGGTGAGCGCATGATTTCGTCCGGCGGCCGGCGGCCCTTGCTGCGCTATCAAACCGCCGTCGATGGGATTTATCGTCACCAGCGAGGCTCTCATATGAATGATCGATGACGGCTCATCTCGGTGAAGGGGAAGCGCGTGGATAGTCGAGAGTTTGTTTGGGCGCATTTCAAGCTCAATGCCGAGCAGCGCCTGCGCGGGTTCAACTTCTTCGTGGTGCTGGCGATCTTTGCCGATGGCGGGGTGTTGGCCGCGTTGGAGCGTGGCTTCTCGCCGGGGCTGCTGGTGTTGTTGGGCGCCTTCACCGTCTTGCTGGCGATGGTGTTCTGGCTGGTTGATGCGCGGAGCCGCCAGCTGTTGCAACTGACCATCACGGCGCTCAAAGAG
Organism: Pseudomonas sp. CBC3; assembly: GCF_037967085.1. Lineage (NCBI taxonomy): Bacteria > Pseudomonadati > Pseudomonadota > Gammaproteobacteria > Pseudomonadales > Pseudomonadaceae > Pseudomonas > Pseudomonas sp. CBC3. The sequence goes on along the minus strand of NZ_JBANEO010000001.1, from coordinate 920,339 downwards.
ATGGAGACCGAGTTTCCCGCAAGCCACCGGCTGTTTGCTCACGATGCGCTGGGGCAAAGCTGGATCATCAGCTACACCTTTGCCATTCGGGCGCTGTTGCTGGCGCAAATGGGGTTCGGTCTTGGTGTGCTCGCCTATGGGCTTTATCAGTGGTGAAGGCGCCATGGTTTGTCGTCACGTTCTCACTCCTTCCCATCCCGTTGCATGGCGCGCTGGAGCAGGCGCAGGCTCGCTGATAGAGTGCCGCCGCTCATCAACCATCGGCTGACAGGACGTCTGCCCAGCCGCCGCACAGGATGCTTCCATGAAAAAGCTCGCGCTCGCCGTTGCCGTACCCTTGGCCCTCTTCGGGGCTGCCACCTTCTATACCAGCACGCAGGTCGAATCGACCGCCCGCGATGCCGTCGACCAGGCCAACGTCAAGCTGCACGAGATGAGTGCCGGCGGCGGAGCTGACGTCAGCCTGAAGCTGCTCAGCTTCGACCGCGGCCTGCTGTCCAGCGCCGCCCGCTACCAGATCGACGTCGAGATCCCTGATGACGAAGGCGGCACCCGGCAGTACTCGGTGCTGCTGCAGGACCGCCTCGAGCACGGCCCATTCCCCGTCTCCCGCCTGGCCCGCGGCCAGTTGATGCCGGTCGCCGCCCAGAGTCACTTCGAGCTCGAGCGGACGCCTCTGACCGAGAAGCTGTTCGATGCCGCTTCCGGTGAAATTCCGCTGGTGGGCGACGTCACCATTGGCTACGGCCGCCAATACGGCGATCTGCGCTCGGCCGCATTCAACGTTCAAGATGAAGAGGGCACGGTTCGCGTCTCGTCCGGCACGATCAACTTTGAAGCGGCGAAGGACGCCACCGCCGTGCGTATGGACGGCGAACTGCCAGAAGTCGACATCAACCTGCAACACAGCGTCACCGGCAAGCCGGTGCGCATGAGCCTGCGCGGCTTCAGCCTTAGCGCCGACAAGCAGGAGGACGCCAACGGTTTGGCCCTGGGGCCGTCCGCCGTCACCCTCAAGCGTATGGAAATTCAGACTGGCGACGAACCCGCCGTTGTTATTCAGAACGCGTCCGTCGAGGAAGCGCTGAGCCAGGGTAGCGGTGGCCTCGACCAGACGCTCGCCTACCGCGTCGGCCAGGTGGAAGCGCAAGGTCAGACCTTCAGCAACCTCGCGCTTGCCTTCAGCCTGCGCAATCTCGATGAAGGCAGCCTCAAAGCCCTGCTCGACAGCTACAAGGAACTGTTAGAAAGCGGCTCCGACCAGCAGGACGCGATCGCCAATATGACCGATGCCCAGCAGCAGAAATTGCAGGCTCAGGCCGTGCAGCTGCTCCAGCACAAGCCCACGTTGGCGCTTGATGAATTCGGCTTCGAGACCGCTCATGGCACCGCCCGCCTGTCCGTCGTGCTCGACCTGCGCGGCCCGAGCGAAGACGCCTTTACGCCCGACGCGATGATCACCAGCATGCTCGCCTCGCTCAAAGCTGAAGCCGGCATCGACAAGGGTCTGGTGCGTGATGTGGTCAGCCTGATCGCGCAGCGCCAGCAGCAGGGTGGTCAGGTCGACCCTGTTGCGCTGAAGCAGGAAACCGACGCCACTACTGATCTGTTCAGCGGCATGGCGCTCAACGCGGGCTGGTCCCGCCTGGAAGGCGACCGTCTGGTCAGCTCCCTGCACTACGCCGACGACCAGGTGACCTTCAATGGGCGCGAAATGAGCGTCCAGGAGTTCATGAGCTTTGCTTTCGGTTCGGTACAGGGTTCCGGTCTGCTCGGCAATCGTTAACCCCGCGTCGGAACGCCCGTAGGGTGGGCTTCAGCCCACCAAAGAAGCGCCCCGGTTTGCTAGATGAAGGTCGCCGTTCGATGTGACCTTGACCTGCCGGTCTGGCTCCTTTGGTAGGCGGTGGGCTGAAGCCCACCCTTGCGCGGCGTGCCTGATGCATGGAGAAGGATGGCCTCGTCCCATCTTCTTCGCCATCAATCCACTCGCTCAATCCTCCCCGCAACACGCCCACCAAACGGCTGCGGCAATCCTTCGATGTAATCCACCAGCGCATCCAGATCCACCGGGCCGACGACGCGGTTGGTGCCTTCGGTGAGCACGGTGAAGTTGTCGCCGCCGCCGGCTAGGAAGGAGTTGACCGTGACGCGGTAGGTCGCGGCGGGGTTGATGGGCGTGCCGGTAGCGTCGCGCATTTCGATCACGCGGCTGCCTTCGGGGCGGCTGGCGGCCCAGCTGTACTGGATGCCGGATGGTTTGAGGATGCGCGCGTAGCTCTGGCCGATCCATTGCTGTTCCAGCAGCGTCTTGATCTGCGCGCCGGTCAGGTCCATGGAGACCAGATCGTTGGCAAAGGGCTGGATGGCGAACAGATCGCCCCAGGAAACTTCACCTCCCGCCAGGTCAGCGCGGATGCCGCCCGGGTTCATGAAGCTGATCTGGGCATCGGTGGCGACGCGCTGGGCATCGGCGATCAGGTTGCCCAGCGCCGATTCGCCCGCGGGCGTTTCGGTGCGGGTTATGTCGCCTTGAGCCACGCCTACCAGGCGAGCCACCAGCGGTTCGACGCGGGCATCGGCCTCTGCCACCAGCGCGGCGACCTCGGGGTCCGGCGACAGGCCGGCGCCTTGGTCGGCCCAGGTGGTGATTACAGCGGCGGACTTCTCGACAATGTCGCGGCTGCGGCGGCTGACCACCAGTTCGATATCGGCGTAGGCGGTGCCGGCCGAGAACGCCTGGGTCACGAGGATCGGTTTGCCGCTGGCGTTGGGCACCAGGGCGTTGGTGAAGCCGTGGGAATGCCCAGAGATGACCACGTCCACTTCGTCATCCAGGCGCTCGATGATGTCGACCACCGGGCCGGTGACCGTGTCGGCATCGGGGTTGGTCGGGCCGTCGTAGCTGGTCTGCTGGCCGCCCTGGTGCAGCGCGACGACGATGGCTCGCACGCCATGCCGGCGCAACTCGGCCACGGACTGGTTGATGGCATCCGCCTCGTCGATGAAGCGCAGGCCGGCCACGCCGCTCGGCGAGACGATCGACGGGGTTTCCTTCAACACGGCGCCAATCACGCCGATGCGCACGCCATCGCTGAAGTAGACGGAGTAGGGCGGCAGCAGGGATGCGCCGGCGCTTTCATCGATCACGTTGCTCGACACCATGGGAAAGCGCGCGCCTTCCCAGGAGGCTTCAAGGAACGGCCCGTTGCGATGGTTGCCGCCGGTGAGCTGGCGCAGTAGTTCCGCTTTTCCGTTATCGAATTCGTGATTACCGAGGGTGCCGAGCAGATTGCAGCGCTGCTGAGCGAAGGGCTGCACGCTGCGCGGCATGTTCATCTGGCGGCTGAAGGGGCGGCAATGAGGGTTGGCCAGCAGGTTGAAGAAGCTGATCGACGGCTCATCACGCAGCAAGGCGGAGTTGGGCGGGGAAGCACCGACCTGATCGCCGTCGTGCACGATTAGGGTGTTCTCGTTGCTGGCTGCCTTGAGGTAGGCGGCCAGGACGGCTGCACCGCCTGCCGTCCGCCCGGCCACGCTGCGCGGCGACAGCTGGCCGTGGAAGTCGTTGATGCTGAGCAGGTTGATGGACACCACCGGCTCAACCCGCCAGTCCGGTGCACGCCAGCTGCGTCGCTCGCTGGCCTGCTGCCGGGCCTTGAGGCCTTCCGAGCGATCTTCACGGTAATCCTGCTCGATGGAGCCGTGCTCGGGCTGTATTTGAGGTTGAGCCAGAGTCGGGCCGGCGAGGCCGACCAGGCTTGCCGCGAACAGCCAATCCAGTATGCGCGTACGCATTGCGAGTTCCTCGGTGCGGTGGGGTGCGACCGAAATTAGGAAGCGCAGGTGGCAGGTTGATGACTGCTTGTTGGCGTTTTCGCGAGAGGCGACGTGCGGCTTATCGGCAACCGGAGCGGCAGTCGGTTGCGCGAGGCCATGGCCTTGCGAAGGAGAGGGCTGGCCTTTGTCATAGCGGGGCATGTCATCCGTCGCTGGCCGTGCCTGGCGCCGAACGCTCACAGCGGGCGTCCGGTCGGTATTAGCAACCATTGGGAGATTTGACGATGACGATATCCAGCAATCTGTTTTGGGGTGCTTTGGCACTCGGCTTGGTGACAGGCATGCGCAGCACACTGGCGCCGACGATGGCCAGCCGAGCGCTGGCAGCTCATGACGACATCGATGAAGCAGACGAGCCGGCGCGGACGCTTGCCTCACACCGCGCCCAGCAATTTCTGATGCCCATGGCCGCTGCCGAATTGCTCGGCGATAAGATGCCTTTCGCGCCGGATCGGACGATTCTGCCTTCGATGATGTTTCGTGCGTTATCGGGCGGCGTGACCGCGGCGGCGTTGGCCGGCGCTCGGCGGGAGCCGATTTGGCTACCGGCGCTGATCGGCGCGACGGCAGCGCTGGTCGCGTCAGAGATCGGGCTCAACCTGCGCAAGCCTTACCAGAGCAATTCGCTGATGAATGCCGCGCTGGGGCTGGCTGAAGATTGTGTGGCGTTGTCGATCGGGAGCGCTGGGTTACGGCGGGCATTGGGCGAGCGGTGACCCTCGGGCCAGGGCTGAAGGCTTGCCGTTGTGCTCCTACGGGTTGGTTTGCCAGCTGAGCGGTGTATCAGGCTCAACCTATTCCGAGCCTGGACGGTGAGCTGTACCCATTGAAAACTTCGGCTGCATCGTTTTGACAATGATGTGAGACAGCCACACAACGTTTCGAGCGGCTACAGCCCTAGATCGACAAAAAAGGACCGCATCGCGCGGCCCTTGGTTAATCAAAAGCCAGCACTCAGCTTTGCCGCTTGATCACGCATATCCGGTCGCTGCATGTTCCCGCCTGGGTGGGATCCATGCCCTGCGTCGCGTCGCGGGCGGCAACACTGTCACCGGCCAGGCCGCCACCGGTCGGGGAGGAGGTGGCGGTGGTTTCCGGATAGCCTGTCCCGGCGCGTTTGGCGGCGGTGCCTACATCGTAGCGGCCAGTATCGCCGGAGCTTGTGTGAGCATCGACAGTGTGGCCTGTGCCTGCTGCGCTGCCGCCCAGGGCGCCCGCATCGAGATGCGTGCTTCCTGAACGACCCGCATCGCCGGTGGTATGGGCGGTCCCAACGAAATGCTTGTCGAGATGGCTGTCGCCGCCCGTCGCGCCGGCGTAGGGGCTGGTCGGCCCGGCATAGCCCGGCGTTGAGGCGGAGCCGGCACCGTTGTCATCGATGCTAATGGCGCCGTTGTACTCCAGCGCATCACGCGCCCTGACGAGTTGATCATCGTCGTATATATCTACAGCGAGCACCGTGGCGCCTCGGCGCACCGCCTCCGGATACGCCGTGGCGTGGCGGCGATGGTCTTCATGCGGCTCATGGCCGAACAGCGACTTGAAGAAATGCGCGACCTTGGATTCGTGATGCGTGCGGTCCACGGTGCTGCCTGCAGTGGAATAGGGCGTGTCGTAGCCATGGATTTCCGCGCTCTCGGCGCCTACGGTATGGATCTGCTCCCGAGCAATGCCCCTCGACATCAGGTCGCCGTAGGTGCGGCTGGCGTCGGTTGGCGTTGCGAACGCTGCTACCAATGTGTGTTTCATGATTCACCTCGCGTTGTGTTGAACAACTGGGTATGCGGAGCGCTGCGCTTATAAGGGCCTGACGACAGGCTCAGGTGCGAGCAGCCAGAACGTTGGCCGCTTCGGCAGCTATCAAGAGCAACGTCCGTGAACATTGGGTCTGGCAGCAGGGCCATAGTTCAGAAATGCATAGTTCAGGATGCATGGTTCAGAAATGAAGCATCGGCCGTTGGGAGGCTGGCCGGTATCGCACAAGCGCCGCGGAGGTTTCGGGTGGTTGGTTAGTGCGGGGCCGGGTCTGCGAGGGTTGTTCTAAGCGCTGGCTATCGGCGACGCCGGGGTTAAACGGGTGGCGGCGGTATTGTGGGCTGGGTGTCGCATCGGCCGATGCTATGACGTTGCGTGGGAGAGGGTGGAAAAGGCTTCGCCGTTGTCCACCCCTAGGATGTGGGATCCGAGTTCTCCGACGGCTCAGTCCAGATCTGACGCGCTGTGCCGCTCGGGCGCCTGTTCCGACTCTTCGCCCCAGGTGCGATTGACCTTACGGCCGCGGATTACGGCAGGGCGTTCGGCCACTTCGGCGGCCCAGCGCTGCACGTGCTTGTAATCCTGCACCGAAAGGAATTCGGCCGCCTTATACAGCTCGCCGCGCACCAGTACGCCGTACCAGGGCCAGATGGCCATGTCGGCGATGGTGTATTCGTCGCCCGCGATGTAGCGGTTTTCGGCCAGTTGGCGATCCAGCACGTCGAGTTGGCGCTTGACCTCCATCGCGTAGCGGTTGATCGGGTATTCGTACTTTTCCGGCGCGTAGGCATAGAAATGCCCGAAACCGCCACCGAGGAAGGGCGCCGAACCCATCTGCCAGAACAGCCAGTTCATGGTTTCGGTACGCGCTACTGGTTCGGTCGGCAGGAAAGCGCCGAATTTTTCCGCGAGATAGACGAGGATCGAACCGGACTCGAACACACGCAGCGGTTCGCCCCCGACGCTGTGGTCGGCCAGTGCCGGAATCTTGGAGTTTGGATTGATCTCGACGAAGCCGCTGCCGAACTGGTCGCCGTCACCAATCTTGATTAGCCAGGCGTCGTACTCGGCGCCGGTGTGGCCGAGCGCGAGCAGTTCTTCGAGCATGATGGTGACCTTCACGCCGTTGGGCGTGGCAAGCGAGTAGAGTTGCAGCGGATGCTTGCCGACCGGCAGCGCCCGTTCCTCCCGCGCGCCGGCGGTCGGCGCATTGATGCTGGCGAAGGTGCCGCCCGAGGGTGCGTCGTGCGTCCAGACTTTTGGCGGTACGTAGGTGGTATCAGGCATGGCGATCTCCTCGAAGGGGTTTGACCGGGGATGTGCGTAGCATCCTACGCGTTCAGCCAGCGTGGTCGAAATTGAGCTGGTCGATATTGGTCATCGACGGTCGACGGTCGACGGTCGACGGTTGGCGTTGTTCATAACTCCGCGACGTTCACGGTGGGCTAAAGCCCACCCTACGTGGGAGTAGTGCCATGCCATGTGTAGGGTGGGCTTCAGCCCACCAGGTTCCTTGCCGGCCTATTCACCGAATAGGCCGTCCGCCCCGGCGCTGCCTGCCCAATCGCTTGGCAATAGCCCTTCTGCCACGTACCGATTGAAGCTCGAATAGGGCCAATCGGCGACGCGCTCTACCAGACCGTGCTTGACCGGGTTGTAGTGGATGTAATCGACGTGTCGCTGCAGGTCCGACGCGTCCCGGATCTGGTGTTCCCAATACCGGCGTTGCCAGATGCCTTTCTCTCGTTTGCGCATCTGGCTGTGGCTCTGCGGTATTGCCGGGAACTGTCGCGAGAAGGTGCTTTTAAGCAGGCTCCAGCGGCCGGCATAGTCGGCGTCGCCCTCAGGAAGCGTCCAGATGGCGTGCAGGTGATCGGGCAGGACGCAAACAGCGACGGTTTGGAAAGGGCGGGTTCGCTGGGTCAGGCCATAGGCGTGGCGAAGCAATTCGATTTCGTCGACCAATAGTCGCGACTGGCGGTCTGCCAGGGTCACGGTGAAAAACCACGTGCCGCCTGGCACCTGGCTGCGGCGGTAGTTGGACATGGAGGCCTCCTTGCCTTCATGGATTATGCGGACAGAACCTTATCGGACAAGGTGGGCTGAAGCCCACCCTACGGTTCTCAGCTCGCGGACAGTTCCGGAATGTAGGGTGGGCTTTAGCCCACCAATGTGCCTACAAGAGCTGCTCAGGCGCGTGCTTTTCGAACGCCTTCACTCAGCTCCCGACACAATCCCAACACACCCTCGACCGCTTGCTGGCCGCTTTCGGCCTTGGCGATCTGGTCGATCAGCGCGGAGCCGACGACTACGCCATCAGCCAGGCGAGCAATCGCTGCGGCCTGTTCCGGCGTGCGAATACCGAAGCCGATGGCGACGGGCAGATCGGTGTGGCGCTTGAGGCGCGCAACGGCCTCTTCGACATGTTCCAGCGTCGCGGAACCGGCACCGGTCACACCGGCCACCGAGACGTAGTAGACGAAGCCCGAGCTGTTGTTCAATACCACCGGCAGACGTGCGTCGTCGGTGGTCGGGGTGGTCAGGCGGATGAAGTCGATGCCGGCGGCCTGGGCCGGGTCGCAGAGGTCTTCGTTATGTTCCGGCGGCAGGTCGACGACGATCAGTCCATCCACACCGGCTTCCACTGCCTCGGCGATGAAGCGCTCGACGCCCATCTTGTGGATGGGGTTGAAGTAGCCCATCAGCACCAGCGGTGTCTCCTGATTGCCTTTGCGGAACTCGCGGACCATCTGCAAGGTTTTCGCCAGGTCCTGCTTGGCAGCCAGGGCGCGGATATTGGCCAGCTGGATCGCCGGACCATCGGCCATCGGATCGGTGAAGGGCATGCCCAGTTCGATCACTTCGGCACCGGCCTCCGGCAGGCCCTTGAGGATGGCCAGCGAGGTGGCGTAGTCCGGGTCGCCGGCGGTGATGAAGGTCACCAGCGCGGCGCGGTTTTCCTGCTGCAGCTGGGCGAAGCGCGTCTGCAAGCGACTCATATGTGTTCTTCCTGTTCAGCAAAGTGGTGCATGACGGTCTGCATGTCCTTGTCACCACGACCGGACAGGTTGACCACCATCAGATGATCCTTGGGCAGGTTCGGCGCACGCTTGAAGACTTCGGCCAGCGCGTGGGAGGACTCCAGCGCGGGGATAATGCCTTCCAGACGGCAGCACTTGTGGAAGGCATCCAGCGCCTCCTGATCGGTGATCGAGGTGTACTCGACGCGGCCGATGTCATGCAGCCAGGCGTGCTCGGGGCCGATGCCGGGGTAGTCGAGGCCGGCAGAAATCGAGTGGGCGTCGATGATCTGGCCGTCGTCGTCCTGCAAGAGAAAGGTGCGGTTGCCGTGCAGTACGCCGGGCACACCGCCGTTGAGGCTGGCGGCATGCTTGCCGGATTCAATGCCATGGCCGGCCGCTTCCACGCCGATGATCTCTACGCTCTGGTCATCGAGGAATGGGTGGAACAGGCCCATGGCGTTGGAGCCGCCGCCGATACAGGCAACCAGCGAGTCGGGCAGGCGACCTTCCTGAGCTTGCAGTTGATCGCGGGTTTCCTTGCCGATCACCGCCTGGAAGTCGCGGACCATGGCCGGGTAGGGGTGCGGGCCGGCGACGGTGCCGATCAGGTAGAAGGTGTTGTGGACGTTGGTCACCCAGTCGCGCAGGGCTTCGTTCATGGCATCTTTCAGCGTGCCGGTGCCGGCGGTGACCGGGATCACTTCGGCGCCGAGCAGCTTCATGCGGAAGACGTTGGCCTGCTGGCGCTCGATGTCGGTGGTGCCCATGTAGATCACGCACTGCATGCCGAAGCGCGCGGCCACGGTGGCAGTGGCCACGCCGTGCATGCCGGCGCCGGTCTCGGCGATGATGCGCTGCTTGCCCATGCGCCGGGCCAGCAGGATCTGGCCGATGCAGTTGTTGATCTTGTGCGCGCCGGTGTGATTGAGCTCCTCACGCTTCAAGTAGATCTTCGCGCCGCCACAGGCCTCGGTCAGGCGCTCGGCGAAATACAGCGGGGAAGGGCGGCCGACGTAGTCGCGCTGGAAGTAGGCCAGCTCTTTGGCGAACTCTGGATCCTGCTTGGCTTTTTCATATTCGGCGGCCAACTCATGAATGAGCGGCATCAGAGTTTCGGCGACGTACTGACCGCCGAAGTGGCCGAACAGGCCCTTGGCATCAGGGCCGCTGCGGAATGAGGTCATGGTCATCTCCTGCGGGAATGGGTGGCGGCAATCGATTCCAGCAATTGCGCGATGGGCTGGAAATTAACCGAGTCTGACGCGGATAAAAAGCGATAAGATCGCCGCAACCTGTCAGGAAATCTCACCGATGAGCCAAGACCTTCCTCCTCTTAACGCGCTGCGTGCCTTCGAAGCTGCTGCTCGCCTGCAGAGCGTAAGCCAAGCGGCAGCGGAGCTCAGTGTGACCCACGGTGCCGTCAGCCGACAGATTCGGCTGCTCGAAGATGACCTGGGCGTCGCGCTGTTCAGCAAGGAAGGCCGCGGCGTAAAACTCACCGATGCAGGGCTGCGGCTGCGCGACTCGGCGGGCGAGGCGTTCGAGCGGCTGCGCAGCACCTGCGCCGAATTGCGCCAGCAAACGGTCGATGCACCTTTCGTGCTCGGCTGTCCCGGCAGCCTGCTGGCGCGCTGGTTCATTCCCCGACTCGATCGGCTTAACCGTGAGCTGCCGGATCTGCATCTGCAGTTATCCGCCAGTGAAGGTGAGCTGGACCCGCGCAAGCCTGGTCTGGATGCCACTCTGTGGTACGCCGAGCCGCCGTGGCCGGCGGACATGCAGGTGTTCGAGCTGGCTGCCGAATGCATCGGCCCGGTGCTCAGTCCGCATCATCCGAATTGCGCCAAGCTGCGTCAGGCGCCGGTCTCGGTACTACTCGACGAAGCAGTGCTATACCCCACATCCCGGCCGCAGGCGTGGCCGGCCTGGGCGCAGGGCAACGGTATCGACCCGGCCCGTCTGAAGATGGGACAGGGCTTCGAACACCTCTACTTTCTATTGGAAGCGGCGCTGGCCGGCTTGGGTGTGGCCATCGCTCCGCAACAATTGGTTGCCGACGACGTACGCCAGGGGCGCTTGCTGGCGCCTTGGGGGTTCGTGGAGACCCGCGCCAAGCTGGCGCTGTGGGTGCCGGCGCGGCGGGTGAATCGGCGGGCGGAGCGGTTGGCCGAATGGCTGCGCAACGAGCAGGCCGGCACCGAATCAGTGGAAAGTAGCCTTGGCAGGACTAGGTAGCAGGCTGCGGTGGGCTGAAGCCCTCCCTACAAAGCTGAATACGCACTGTAATGCCGTCGGGTGGCTGGGCGGCGTTCCGCTTCAGCCCAGCGAAATTTGGTCGAACCCGCTGGCCGGGGTAGCAGGTAGGGTGGGCTTTGGCCCACCGTCGTAGGGTCGTCGTGTACTGGTGGGCTGAAGCCCACCCTACGGGTCTAACTCGCCAATGCGGTTTCGGCGGTCGCTGCGACCTTTTCGGCTGGGACTTCCGTCGCATAACCCTGCGGATTACGGCTCTGCCAGCGCCAGGCATCTGTGAGCATCGTCAGCAGATCCTTTTCCGCCTGCCAGCCAAGGTCTTCGCGGGCTTTGCTTGGGGCGGACCAGCATTGGGCAATATCGCCAGGGCGGCGTGCCTTGAAGACATGGGGCAATGGGCGACCAATGACTTCCTCGAATGCGGTGACCATCTGGCGCACCGAGTAGCCACGGCCGGTACCGAGATTCCAGACCGATACGCCGCGAACCAGATCCAGCCGCTCCAGTGCCTTGAGATGACCCTTGGCGAGGTCGACGACGTGGATATAGTCGCGCACGCCGGTGCCGTCCGGGGTCGGGTAGTCGGCGCCGTAGATGCTCAGCTGCTTGCGCCGACCGACCGCCACCTGAAGCATGTAGGGCAGCAGATTGTTGGGAATGCCGTTGGGGTCTTCGCCGATCAGGCCGGATTCGTGCGCGCCGATGGGATTGAAGTAGCGCAACAGGGCGATCGACCAGCGTGGGTCGGACTCGGCCAGCCCCTTGAGCACGTTTTCGGCCATCAGCTTGGACTGGCCATAGGGGTTGGTCGGTATGCCGGTCGGGCATTTCTCGGTGATCGGCATCCGCGGCGAGTCGCCGTAGACGGTCGCCGACGAACTGAATACCAGCCTGAAGATGCCAGCTTCGGCCATCGCCTGGCACAACGCGATGCTGCCGCTGACGTTGGTCTCGTAATAGCGCAGGGGTTCGCGCACGCTTTCGCCCACCGCCTTGAGGCCGGCGAAATGCAGCACGGCGGTCACAGGATAGGAGGCGAACAGCGCGTTGAGCAGCGACCGGTTGCGCACGTCGCCTTTGACGAATTGCACCTTGCGACCGGACAACGCCTCGACCCGGTCCAGCGCCACCTTGGAGCTATTGCATAGATTGTCCAGCACCAGCACCTCATGGCCCGCCAGGAGCAGCTCCAGCACTGCATGGGACCCGATGTAGCCAGCTCCTCCCGTTACCAGAATCATGTTTCCACCTCGCGTGAGAATTCTTTCGACGCGCACGGAGACTGCGGCTGGCCGTATGAGCGCGGTCGCTGCATGGATCTCCAGGGTTGGGTTCGGCGAACCGGGCGGTGCTACTGCAAGAGCACGCTGCGCCGGTGCCGGGGTAAATCATGCGTCCTGTGATAAGGACGGGAGAGTTGCGGCCAAGTTCCAACGAGACGACCGCCAGCCGATGACCGACCGCTTTGCCGGATAACGCGCGGCTGAAAAGAGCGCGGATGAACAAGGCGCCGCGACCCGTGGAGTGCGCTCCGCGCACCAAGAACGGCTGAACCCAGAAAGCGTGCTCAAGCGCAACGTCGTGCCCGGCCCGAACGCCGGTTGGTGCGTGGAACGCACCCTACGAATGATGCCGCCCCGAAGATTGCCCAGGTTCTTCTGGGCGCCAGTCCGGTAGGGTGCGCTCCGCGCACCAAGCGCTGCTGAAACCAGGCAACAGGCTCAAGCGCAACGTCATGCCCGGCCCGAACTCCGCATGGTGCGTGGAACGCACCCTGCGAATGATGCCGTCCCGTGAGTGGCGCAGGTTCGACTGAAGCGTCAGCGCCAGAGCGAATGCGCGAAAGAGGCGTTGTAGAGGCTTCAGGCGAACCTTGGACAGAAGCCTTCGACATTGCATCGCCGAGCGCTCTCATGCACCGCAACCCGGCAAAGGGAACCTTGACTTGCCCGGCGTCGTCCATAACCCGCGGGCTGCGCTTGGTACGCCACGAGCGTCATAGGCAGCGAGCCCCGACATTTATGTGTTTGCGCAGGCAGCGCGGGCCAATGCGATGCAGCAGAACGGACTCTGAAGATTTCGCGATCCGAGAGGTGTTCATGAGCTGGGCCGGCCCTTATCAATACGAGATTGGAAAATCCCCCGAGAAGCAGGAGACGCCGCCCGAAGTCGTTTTCGATGAGCAGGTTCCGACTCTGCTGTGTCTCTCGCATCTTCGCTGGAGCTTCGTCTATCAGCGTCCGCAGCACCTAATGTCGCGGTTCGCGCGGGACTTCAACGTGCTCTTTTTCGAAGAGCCCATCCCCACCGAAGACGCCCAGCCCTGGCTGGAAGTCCGCCCGGAAGAGAACGGTGTGCAGGTACTGATTCCCCGTCTTCCCCAGGGTTGCGGCGGCGAGACGGCCCTGCGCGTCCAGCGCGACCTGCTCGATGGTTACCTGGCCAAGCTCGGCGTCAATGACCTGATGCTCTGGTACTACACGCCGATGGCGCTCGGTTACGCCGGCCACTTGAAGCCCAAGCTCACCGTCTATGACTGCATGGACGAACTCTCCGCGTTTCGCGGCGCGCCGCCCGAGCTGGTGGAGCGTGAGCGGGAATTGCTGCAGCGTGCCGACGTGGTGTTCACCGGCGGTTACAGCATCTGGGAGGCCAAGCGCGAACTGCATGACAACGCTCACGCCTTTCCCAGCAGCGTCGATGTGGCGCACTTCGCCGAGGCCCGCCGGACCCAGGCCGATCCCGACGATCAGGCGGAAATCCCGCACCCGCGGCTGGGCTTCTACGGGGTGATCGACGAGCGCTTCGATATCCAACTGGTGGCCGAAGTCGCCGAGAAGCGTCCCGACTGGCAGTTCGTGCTCATCGGGCCGGTGGTCAAGATCGACCCGGCGGAGCTGCCGCAGCGCGACAACATTCACTACCTGGGCGGCAAAACCTACGACGAATTGCCCCGGTATCTGTCCGGCTGGGAGGTGGCGATCATGCCGTTCGCCATGAATGAATCGACACGCTTCATTAGCCCGACCAAGACCCCCGAATACCTGGCCGGCGGTTGCCCGGTGGTGTCCACACCGATCAGGGACGTGGTGCGCACCTACGGTGATACCGAGATCGTCCATATCGCCGACAGCCCCGATGCGTTCATCGCCGCGGTGGAGCAAGCGCTCGTCGACAGCCAGGACCGTGACCGCCTGTTGAAAACCGCTGATGAGATCCTCGGCGACATGTCCTGGGATCACACCTCGGCCCTGATGAAGGAGAAGATGCAATGCGCGATCTGAGCCTGCGAGACAGCAATCCCGAACACGCAGGCGGTGGCGCCAGCGATCATTCTTCCAGCCGTCGGCGCGGTTTCGACTACCTCATCGTCGGCGCCGGATTCGCCGGCAGTGTACTGGCCGAGCGGCTGGCTGCCGGGCTGAACAAGCGCGTGCTGGTGGTCGACCGGCGACCGCATATCGGCGGCAACGCCTATGACCATTACGATGAAGCCGGCGTGCTGATCCACCGCTACGGGCCGCACATCTTCCACACCAACGCCCAGCGCATCGTCGACTACCTCTCGCGGTTCACCGAGTGGCGGCCGTACGAGCATCGCGTGCTGGCGCAGGTGGACGGCCAGGAAGTGCCGATCCCGATCAACATGACCACGCTGAACAAGCTCTACGGCCTGAACATGACCACCGAAGAGGAGGCGGCTGACTTTCTCGCTAGCCGTGCCGAGCCGGTGGCGGACATCCAGACCAGTGAAGACGTGGTGATCAACGGCATCGGACGTGAGCTATATCAGAAATTCTTCCGCGGCTATACGCGCAAGCAGTGGGGGCTGGACCCGTCGCAGCTGGACAAATCGGTGACCTCGCGCATCCCCACACGCACCAACACCGACGATCGCTACTTCACCGACACCTTCCAGCAGATGCCCAAGCACGGCTACACCAAGATGTTCGAGAAGATGCTCGCGCACCCGAACATCAAGGTGATGATCAACACTGATTACCGCGAGATCCGCGACGAGGTGCAGCACGACCACCTGATCTTCTGCGGGCCGATTGACGAATACTTCGACTACCGCTTCGGCAAGCTGCCGTACCGTTCGCTGAAGTTCGAGCACAAGCAGCTCGATCAGGAGCAATTCCAGGCGGTCGGCACGGTCAACTACCCGAGCGAGGATGTGCCCTACACGCGCATCAGCGAGTACAAGCACCTCACCGGTCAGGTTCATCCGAAGACCAGCATCACCTACGAATACCCCTCGGCTGAAGGCGATCCCTACTACCCGATTCCACGGCCGGAAAATGCCGAGCTGTACAAGCGCTACCAGAAGCTCGCCGACGAAACCCCAGGCGTCACCTTCGTCGGTCGCCTCGGCACCTACAAGTACTACAACATGGATCAGGTCGTGGGCCAGGCGCTGGCGCTGTACAAGCGCATCGAGGAGGCCGAGCGCGGCCCAGAACCCGGCGAGAGCGTTGAACACAGCCAGTCGCTGGCTGAACAAGCACCCTGAGGCGAGGCGTACGATGCATCAGCCCACGTTGTTCAAGAGTTTTTTCATGGGCGGCTTCGAATGCTCGAACCACCGCCGTAGCGATGGGCGGCGTCTCGATCTGCTGGCCGCCACCGGCCATGACCGCTGGGCTGCGCATGACTATGGCGTACTCCAGCGCCACGGTTTGCGTAGCGTGCGGGACGGGCTGCGCTGGCACCTGATCGAACGCGCGCCTGGTCAATACGACTGGTCGAGCTTCCTGCCGATGCTGCAGGCCGCGCAGCGTCATGGCACCCAGGTGATCTGGGATCTGTGCCACTACGGCTGGCCGGACGACATCGATATCTGGCGGCCGCAGTTCGTTGAGCGTTTCGCCCGTTACGCGGCGGCGGCGGCGCAGCTGATCAAGGACGAAACCGACACGGTGCCCTTCTACGCGCCGCTCAATGAAATCTCCTTCTGGGCCTGGGCTGGCGGCGACGAAGCCTATTTCAATCCGATGGCGCGCGGTCGCGGCTTCGAGCTCAAACATCAGCTGGTGCGCGCCACCATCGCCGCGATGCAGGCGATCCGCGACGTCGAACCACGGGCACGTTTCGTCCAGGTCGACCCGGCCATTCACGTAGCGGCGGCCAACGACCGCCCCGGGCCGCAGCGTGAGGCCGAGCGTTTTCGCCAATCGCAGTTCGAAGCTTGGGACATGCTATGCGGTGAAATCTGGCCGGGCCTCGGCGGTGCGCCGGAATACCTCGACGTGCTGGGCGTCAATTACTACTCCAACAACCAGTGGTATCACGGCGATGGCCGCACCATCGAGCGCGACAGTCCTGACTATCGGCCCTTCAAAGGCATCCTCAGCGAAATATGGCAGCGTTACAAACGGCCCTTGCTGATCGCCGAAACCGGTGCCGAGGGCGACTTGCGCGGCGACTGGCTGCGCTACGTCAGCGAGCAGGCGGGGCTGGCCATGCAGCGCGGTGTGCCGGTAGAAGGCATCTGTCTCTATCCGGTGCTCGACTACCCAGGCTGGACCGACGACCGCCATTGTCCAGTCGGGCTGTTGGGCTTTCCCGATGAAAACGGCAACCGCTGCGTGCACGAAGGGCTGGCCGATGAGCTGCGCCTGCAACAGTTGAGATTTAGCCAGTTCAACGCCACGCTGCCACTCGCCGAAGCATTGCCATGAACGTACCGGCCCAGCCGCCCAAAGCGAAACTCCAGGAGGCGCCGCTTCCAAGCCGGCCGGTGGCCTTTCTCTGGCATTACATCTGTGGTCGACCGTGGCATTTCAGCGGCTTGCTGGCGCTGATCATCGGCGCCGCCAGTTGTGCGGTGGCGGTGCAGTACGGCATGAAATTGCTGGTGGACGCCATGGCCCAAGGCAGTTCGGATCGAGGCGCTGCCAACGTCTGGTTTCCGTTGGGGCTGTTCATCAGCCTGATCGTCATCGAAAACGTGTTCTGGCGCCTCGGCGGCTGGCTCGGCTGCCGCACGGTGGTGGCCAGCGTGGTGGACATCCGCGTCGATCTGTTCAAGCACCTGACCGGCCACCCGATGCGCTATTTCACTGAGCATTTCGCCGGCTCGCTGGGCAATCGAATTTCTGCGGTCGGCCAGGCGGCCGGCGCGATTTATGGCGGATTGGCGTGGAAAATCGTCCCGCCGATCGTCGATTTCATCGGCGCCGTGGTAGTGCTGCTGACGGTCGACGTGCGCATGGCGGTAGCGCTGATCCTCTTCGTCGCCATCGTCGCCGCGCTGATCACCGGGTTCGGCATTCGTGGCCGCTCCAAGCATCAGCGGTTCGCTGCACAGTCGGCACGGGTCGGCGGTGAATTGGTCGATGCGGTCTCCAACGTCTGGACCATCAAGGCGTTTTCCGCGCGCGATCGTGAGGCCGAACGCCTGGCTCATGAGATCGGCTATGAAGCCCGCGCCCAGCGGCGCAGTTGGATGTACTTGGAAAAAGCGCGGGTCATGCACGACATCTGCTTGTCGGTGATGGCCGGCGGCATGTTGATCTGGGCCATCAAGCTGTGGATCGGCGGGGAAGTAACCGCGGGTGATGTGGTGCTGGTCAGCGCACTAACCTTCCGCATCCTGCATGGCTCGCGCGATCTGGCGCTGGCGCTGGTGGACGCCACTCAGCAGATCGGCGCCATCGACGACACCCTGCGCATCATCGTCCAGCCGCACGGCCTGGAAGACAGCGACGCTCAGCTGTTGCTGGCCGAAGGCGATATCACCTTCGAAAACATCAGCTTCAGCTATCCCGATCGCGGCGCGGTGTTCGAGCAGCTGGACCTGCACATTCCGGCCGGGCAAAAGGTCGGCGTGGTGGGCTCCTCGGGGGCTGGCAAGTCGACGTTGATCAACCTCATCCAGCGCCTTGATGACGTGAATGACGGGCGCGTCCTCATCGACGGTCAGGACATTCGTAGCGTCAGCCAGGACAGCCTGCGCGAGAAGATCGCCGTAGTGCCGCAGGAAACCGCATTGTTCAACCGCAGCATTCGCGAAAACATCCGCTACGGCCGCCCAGGCGCTACCGACGAGGAAGTGATCGCCGCCGCGCGCAACGCCTTCTGCGACGCCTTCATCCGCGAGCTGCCGCAGGGTTACGACACGCTGGTCGGCGAGCGCGGCGTGATGCTCTCCGGCGGTCAGCGTCAGCGCTTGGGCATCGCCCGCGCCTTCCTCAAGGATTCACCGATCCTGATCCTCGATGAGGCCACCTCGGCGCTCGATACCCAGTCCGAGGCCGAGATCCAGGCGGCGCTGAACAACCTGGTGCACAACCGTACCGTGGTGGCAGTGGCGCATCGCCTGTCCACGCTGTCGAGCTTCGACCGGATCATCGTGCTGCGTGAAGGACGCATCGTCGAGGACGGCCCGCCACATGAATTGCGCAGCCGGGGCGGCGAGTTCGACGCGCTGTGGCGGATGCAGGCCGAAGGCTTCAAGCAGCAACCTGATCCAGCTATATGAAGCGCGTCGCGGTGAGTTCGCGCAGCCTGCGCTCGCTGGGCTACGACCCTGACGAACAGGCACTGGAAGTGGAGTTTCACAACGGCTCGGTCTATCGCTACGAGCAGGTACCAGCCGAGGTGGTGCAGGCGCTGCTCGAAGCGGATTCGCTGGGGCGGTATTTCAATCAGGTGTTCAAGCCGCAGCACTACCGCTACCTCCGGCTGAAATAGGGTGGGCCGCGCGCCCCGGATCCGCAGGCGGCCCGATACATCGTCGGTGCGCGGAGCGCACCCTAGTTCGTGATCGTGTCAATTGCCCAGGCGGCTCCGTAGGGTGGGCTTTAGCCCACAAACGAGGCCGGCGCCGCTGGTGGGCTGAAGCCCTCCCTACTAGCTGCCCTCCGTACCGACGTGATTGAAGCGTTGCGCTGAACTTCCGCGCCACTGTGCGGGCCTCAATCAGACAGGATGCGTCACCACCGAGCGGAGGCTCCTCAGATCAGAAGGGGAAATCTATGTCGGATCATCACACCTACAAGAAGATCGAAATCGTCGGTTCGTCGCGCACCAGTGTCGATGAAGCGATTCAGAACGGCATCGCCGAAGCCAGCAAGACGCTACGCAACGTCGAATGGTTCGAGGTCGGCGAAATTCGCGGCCATGTCGAGAACGGCCAGATCGGCCATTTCCAGGTCACCATGAAAGTCGGCTTCCGCCTCGCCGATAGCTGATCGGCGTTGTTGTTGGCTGCTGGGTGGTGGGCTGAAGCCCACCCTACATAGGAGCGGAACACTGCCGGCCGGTAGGGTGGGCCGGGCGGCGCTCCGCTTCAGCCCACCAGGCTCACTTCAGTCCTCACCGCAACCCGGCAAGGATCTCGAACGCGCGGTGACGGTCGGCGGTTTCGTAGAAATCGCAGGTGAAGATCAGCTCGTCGGCCCCGGTCTGCTCCAGCAGAATCTCCAGCCGCGCGCGGATCTTTTCCGGGCCGCCGATCAGCGCCATGCCGAGGAAATTGCCCACCGCGTCCTGCTCGTGTGGCAGCCATTTGCCCTGCATGCTCTGCACCGGCGGCACCAGTACCAAGCTCTGGCCACGGATCAGCGCCAGGATGCGTTGGTAGGCGGTGGTCGCCAGGTACTCGGCCTGCTCGTCGGTGTCGGCGGCCATCAGCGGCACGCCAAGCATCACGTAGGGTTTTTCGAGCACCTCGGACGGCTGGAAATTCTCGCGGTACAGGCGAATCGCTTCATGGGCGTAACGCGGCGCGAAGTGCGAGGCGAAGGCGTAGGGCAGGCCTTTGGCGGCGGCCAGTTGCGCACTGAACAGGCTGGAGCCGAGCAGCCAAATCGGCACTTTGCTGCCAACGCCGGGCATGGCGATCACGCGCTGGTTGCGTTGACGCGGGCCGAGCAGTAGCTCCAGCTCCTCGACATCGGCGGGAAAGTCGTCGGCGCTGCCCATGCGGTCGCGGCGCAGGGCGTGGGCGGTGAACTGGTCGGCACCGGGCGCACGGCCCAGACCGAGATCGATTCGCCCCGGGTAAAGCGCTTCCAGCGTGCCGAACTGCTCGGCGATCACCAGCGGCGCGTGGTTGGGCAGCATCACCCCGCCGGCGCCCAGGCGAATCCGCGAGGTGCCGGCCGCCAGATAGCCGATCAATACGGATGTGGCAGCGCTGGCGATACCGTCCATGTTGTGATGTTCGGCCACCCAGAAGCGCTCGAAGCCGAGCTTTTCGACGTGCTGGGCCAGCGCTAGTGAATTGCGCAAGGCGAGACCGGCGTCGCCGTCATCGCGGATCGGCGCCAGGTCGAGGGTGGAAAAACGGGTGTGTTCGATACGGGACATATCTCTTCTCTCTGCTGGCGGGGCGGGCTCAGTAACAGTGCTCCGCTTCGGCGCGGGCCAGTACGTTGTGCTGTTCGTCGCGTAGCCAGCCCTGCGGCGTGAAGCCCAGCGAGCGTGCCTGAAACAGGTAGCGCCGCCCGGCCTGGAAATCGTCATAGCGGATGACCATGGTACAGCGCAGGTATTGGGTTTCGCCGAAAATGCCCATCCCGCCGCTACTGATTTCGAATTCATAACGCGCTTCGAGTTCATGTGCGCCGGGGCTGACCTGGAAATAGCGGCCGTCGGGCGTGCGTTTGTCGTCCAGCTGGTCGGACATGAAGATGTCGCTCGGTTGTGCGCGCAGGTCGACCCAGGCCATGTTCGGATCGGGTGGCGGCAGAGGGCTGGCGCAGCCGGAAAGGCCGGCAAGCACGAACAGGACAAGTGGCAGACGCATGGCGATTCTCCAGCGGTCCGCCGTCAGCCCATTGCTGTGGCGGTCCCTGTCGAGCCTGAGCCAGATCAGGCTGTGTGACAACTACTGCGCTCGGCCATGCTGCGTTAAAAAACAGGCTCGTGCGAGAGTCCGATCAAATGCTCATCTACAGCTCGTAAACCCACGTGCGAGCCCAGTCCGCTGTTTCGCCTGTTTTGGTGGGGACGCCTAGTCGTTGCCTGACCTTCACTCGCTACGTTCTCACGGCCTGAGCGGCAGAGCTTTCAACGGCCGGCAGAGCGAGCTCAGCGGATGGCGACACCGCCGCAACCGCGTTCCGTGGCCTTGGCCAGCAGCTGATCATGCTGGTCGTACAGCCGCGCCCAGGGGCGGAAGCCGTAGCCACCGGCGACCAGGCGATAGCGGGCGCCGGCATCGAAACCGTCGTATTCCAGGGTCAGGCGACAATCACGCTCCAGTGCTTCGCTGTCGCCGCCGACATCGGCCGGCCCCACCTCGAAGAGGTAGCGCATGCCCAACTGATGACTGCCGGGCGTCACCTGAAAGTAGCGGTGATCGTCCAGCGGCCTCGAGTCCACCGCAACGGCCTTGAGTTCGGTTTCGTCACGCGGGGCCAGCTCGATCCAGGCCTGGTTCGGGTCCGGCTGGGGCATCCATAGGGCGCAACCGCCAAGTGTGGACAGCGCGAGAGCAAGGATCAGGATTCGCATGACGAGTCTCCACCGCTGATGGCGCGGTCTGGCTGCGAAGGCTTGGCTGCCTTCGATAGTTGGGCGGGCTTCGATGTCGTTGTAGGCTCAGCGCACCGACCGAGTAGGTCTTCAAATGTGAGCAGGCGTTTGTTCATTTCGAAGCTGAAAACCGCCCTTGTCGACAGCCGAAGCAGGCGCTGGGTTCCGCTGCTGCTGGCCGTTGGTCTGAATGGCTGCAGCACCTATTACGGCCAGCTGGCGGTCGGTCAGCTGGATCTGCTGCGCCAGCGCGAGCCCATCGCCGCCATCATCGACGACCCCCAGCGCGACCCACAGCTGCGTCAGCGACTAAGCCTGGTGCTGCAGGCCAGAGCCTTCGCCAGCAGCGCGCTGGCCTTGCCGGACAACGATAGTTACCGGCGCTATACGGACATCAAGCGGCCCTACGTGGTGTGGAATCTGTTCGCCACCGAGGAGTTTTCCGTCGCGCCGCTGACTCACTGTTTTCCGATCGCCGGTTGCGTCGCCTACCGCGGCTACTACCAGCCGGGGCGGGCACGGGGCGCGGCGGCACTGCTCAAGGCAAAGGGCTACGACACGCTGGTGAGCGGCGTGCAGGCCTACTCGACGCTGGGCTGGTTCGACGACCCGCTGCTCAGTTCCATGCTGCGCTGGGACGATGAGCGTCTGGCCGGGCTGATCTTTCACGAACTGGCGCACCAGCGGCTCTACGTGGCTGGCGACACCGCGTTCAACGAATCCTTTGCATCGTTCGTCGAACGCGAGGGGTTGCGCCAGTGGCGTGCCAGTCGCGGTTTGCCGCCGTTCAGCGACGCGGCTCAAAGACGCTCCGCCGAATTCACCGAGCTGATGCTCGAAACCCGGGCGCGGTTGGCGACGCTGTATGCCAGCAATCTGGACGAATCGGCCATGCGAGCCGCGAAGCAGGCCGAGTTCACGCACCTGCGCCAGGCCTACCGCCAGTTGCGCGACGGCGCCTGGAAGGGTGATCGCCGTTTCGACCGTTGGATGGCCCAGCCGCTGAACAACGCCAGCCTGCTGCCGTTCGGTCTGTACGACGGCTGGGTGCCGGCATTTGCCGCGCTGTTCGAGCAGGTCGACGGTGATTGGGTGCGCTTTTATGCGCGGGTCGAAGCGCTGGGTCGACTGCCCGCCGACGAGCGGGCGCAGCGTCTGAAGGCGCTTCGCTAAAGCGCAGCGCCGCTTGACTCAAAGGCTCGTCCGAGCACGTGTCGGGGCGGGTTTGTCGTTGTTGGTTTCGCACTCGTTCGAAGCGTTTAACGACCGCCACTCGTCGTCTTCACGCATTTCGCGTCCGATCCTGCGGAATTGTTTTCCGCTTTCCTCCGTCCATTTTTTAGGACGTCGGCACCAGCTGCCCGTGATTCAGCTCGTACGTCTATCAAATACAAGCCGTAAAAACGGAGGCTTCATGGACAACCTATCCGGCATTCTTGATAACAAGGGCACGCCGCTCGAAAAGCAGAAATTCACCTGGAAGGAAATGGCGGGTAAGCCGATCAGCAAGCTCGACGACGATGCCTTTACTCGGGTGCGCATCATTCTGATGAACGGAATCGAGGTCGATGCGCTGCGTCTCAAGCATGGTATCGCGCGTATTACTGGCCAATTGCGCGGCCCGCTGGCTGAAATTCGGCGCGTCGAACAGCACCAGGCGACGATGATCAACTGGTTGATTTCCGCCGACCACTCACCGCTGGAAACAACCGTCGCCTACGAGCAGGTCGCCATCGAGGTGACTGCTGCCGTAGCCCAGACCGAACCCGATCCCTATCAGGCTCAGACCTATCGCTTTGGCCTGCTGGAGGACTTCGACCATCTCTACCGCTACGCGGCGATGCTCGACCGCCTCGAAGGCAAGGATGCGAACAATATCCTGCAGGGCTATACGGACATCGTACCTGGCCGGCAAACCTCGGAGCACCATCGCCATCCGACCAACGACCTGCGCGACAGCTACGCCAAGGAAGAGGCGGCACTGATCACCAAGATCCATTGCGCGATGATCACTGCGGCGGAATTCCAGACTCATGATTACTACATGAACGTCGGGCCACTATTCGCCGATCCACTGGCGCGCCAGCTCTATGCCGAGATCGCCTCGGTGGAAGAACAGCATGTGACCCAGTACGGCTCGCTGGCCGACCCTCAGGAGTCGTTCATGGAGAAGTGGCTGGTGCACGAGGCGATGGAAGTCTATGCCTACGCCAGCTGTGCCGAGCAGGAAACCAACCCGCGGATCAAGGCGATCTGGGAGCGCTTCCTCGACTACGAGCTGGGCCACCTCAACATCGCCTGCGAGCACTTCAAGAACATCGAGCGCCGCGATCCGGCGGAAATCCTCGGAGGCCCGTTGCCGAAAATGATCGAGTTCAAGAGCCAGCGCGAGTTCGTCCGCCAGGTTCTCGCTGCTGAGGTCAACCTGCGCACCAGCGGCACCCAGTATGTGGACAAGAGCGAAGAGCCGCAGAACTCCCTCGATTACCGCGCCCAGGTCAACTCAGAAGGTATCGCGTCGAACATCGTGTCGGCCGGTTACCAATGGGCGCCGGGTGGTGAACTCATGCGCGGACGTAAGGCTTCTTGAGGAGAACGAACATGGCAACTGCTGCGAAATTAGGTACCAATTTCACCGGGGTGCAGATGTCCCCGAAGGACACCAAGAGCCTGCTCGAAGCGGTTGAGCAGATCAAACCCGACGTTCCGGGTGACTCCAAAGGCATCATGCTCGAACGCGTCAAGCGCGCCGAAGAGGCTGACCGCATCGGTTCGGTTCCGGTGCCCGGTTCGGCCAAGGGCATGCTCAAGTCGACCTTCGACATGGCGCTGGGCAAGAGCCCGGAATTGCTGGTCGACAAGCTTGGCGAACGGCTGGCGTTCGAGCGCAGCGGGGTACGTCTGTACGACGCGATGATCGCCAAGGCGAAGGCTCTAGGCACAGCGGAATCCGACTTGATCCAGGTGTTGCAGCACATTCGTGACGAAGAGTTCGAGCACATGAACATGGTCGCCGAGGCGATCGAGACGCTGGGCGCTGACCCGACGGCGCAGACGCCTTGCGCCGATGTCGCGGCGGTGAAGTCCATGGGCGTCATGCAGGTGCTGACCGATCCGCGCACCAATATTGCGCAGGGTATGGGCGCACTGCTCACCATCGAGCTGGAGGACAACGCCGCCTGGGAGCTGCTCATCGAGCTAGCCGAAGCAGGCGGCCATCCGAACATCGCCAAAGGCTTTAAAAAGGCGAAGGACCAAGAGGATGACCATCTGGTGAAGATCAAGACGTTGATCCGTCGTGACCTGATAGGCCAGATCAAATAGACAGCGCGTGCGCTTGAAACTTGGCGCGCCTCTTGGGCGCGTCTTTTTTATGGGCGGATTCTTTTATGCACGGAATCAGCGCGGCGGCGCCACCGCGATAGCTGGCTTGAAGAACAGCGTTGCGCCTCGGGCGAGGTCGGTCAGGCTAGCGTGATCATGGGCGACTTCCGCTTCGATGGGCTGCGGTTGCCCCACGACCCTGAGCGTGACGCGAGTGACGGCGCCTAGCGGCCGGATGTCGCGGACTTCCGCGGGTTGGTGGTCGTTGACCCTGTCCCGAGACAAATGAATCTCGTGCGGGCGGAAGAGTACCTGCCGCTCGCCGATCTGCAGCTGATTGGCATCGCCTAGAAAGTGATAGACGAAATCGCTGGCCGGTTGCCGATACACCTCGGCTGGCGAACCGATCTGCTCGACCACGCCTTTATTCATCACCACGATGCGGTCGGCCACTTCCATCGCCTCTTCCTGATCGTGGGTGACGAATACGCTGGTCAAGTGCACCTCCTCGTGCAGGCGTGCCAGCCAGCGGCGCAGCTCCTTGCGCACCTTGGCGTCGAGCGCGCCGAACGGCTCGTCGAGTAGCAGCACCTTGGGCTCCACCGCCAGCGCACGGGCCAGGGCGATGCGTTGGCGTTGGCCACCGGAGAGCTGGTCCGGGTAGCGATCGGCGAGCCAGTCGAGCTGCACCAGGTCGAGCAGTTCGTGGACCTTCTGCTTGATCCGGCTTTCGCTGGGGCGCTCGCGGCGCGGCTTCATGCGCAGGCCGAAGGCGACGTTGTCGAACACCGTCATGTGGCGGAACAGCGCGTAATGCTGAAATACGAAGCCGACGTTGCGATCGCGCACGTCACGCCCGGAAACGTCCTCGCCGTGAAAGACGATGCGGCCACTGTCGGGGGTTTCCAGCCCGGCGATGATCCGCAGCAGAGTGGTCTTGCCGCAGCCGGACGGGCCGAGCAGGGCGACCAGTTCGCCGCTGGTGATGTGCAGGTCGATCTCGTTCAGGGCCTTGAACTGGTGGAATTGCTTGCTGACATTGGTTACTTCGATGGACATGGCTATTCCTCGCCGGCGTTGGCTTTGAGGCGTTGAAGGCGGGACTCGCTCCACTGCTTGAGCAGCAGGATCAGCAGCGCCAGCAGCAACAACAGGCTGGCCACGCTGAAGGCGGCGACGTGGTTGTATTCGTTGTAGAGAATCTCGACATGCAGCGGCAGGGTGTTGGTGTAGCCGCGGATGTGCCCGGACACCACCGACACCGCACCGAACTCGCCCATCGCCCGCGCGGTGCAGAGCACCACGCCGTAGATCAGGCCCCAGCGGATGTTGGGCAGGGTCACGTACCGGAACATCTGCCAGCCGTTGGCGCCGAGCAGGCGCGCCGCTTCTTCCTCCTGCGTGCCCTGTTCCTGCATCAGCGGTATCAGCTCGCGGGCGACGAAGGGCACGGTGACGAATACCGTGGCCAGTACGATGCCAGGCAGGGCGAAAATGATCTGGATGTCGCGGTCGGCCAGCCATTCGCCGAAGAAGCCCTGGGCGCCGAACAGCAGCACGTAGATCAGACCGGCAATCACCGGCGAGACCGAGAAAGGCAGGTCGATCAGCGTGACCAGCAGGCTCTTGCCGGTGAATTCGTACTTGCTCACGCACCAGGCCGCGGCCACGCCGAACAGCAGATTGAGCGGCACTGAAATACCGAC
Organism: Pseudomonas sp. CBC3; assembly: GCF_037967085.1. Classification (NCBI taxonomy): domain Bacteria; kingdom Pseudomonadati; phylum Pseudomonadota; class Gammaproteobacteria; order Pseudomonadales; family Pseudomonadaceae; genus Pseudomonas; species Pseudomonas sp. CBC3. The sequence goes on along the minus strand of NZ_JBANEO010000001.1, from coordinate 893,953 downwards.
CGCGAGCAGGGTGAGTTTCAGCGCGGCGAGGGCGTCGGCTTCGAAAATCGCGCCAAAGAAGGTGCCCAGGCCGAGCTTCAGGGATTCGCTTAGCACCACCAGCAGTGGCAATAGCAAAAACAGCGCGAAGGTCAGCCAGGCGGTGACGATCAGCAGGCGCCGCGCCAGCGGGTTGCCCTGGCGTGTTTTGGCGGCCAGAGGGGCGGACAAGGTTGTGGTGGTCATCTCAGCCATGGGCAATCCTCCGTTGCAGCAGATTGATCGCCAGTAGCAGAACGAAGGACACCAGCAGCATCAGCACGCCGATGGCCGTGGCGCCGTGGTAGTCGTACTGGTCGAGCTTGACCATGATCAGCAGCGGCAGGATCTCGGTCTTCATCGGCATGTTCCCGGCGATGAAAATCACCGAGCCGTATTCGCCGACGCCACGGGCAAAGGCCAGGGAAAACCCCGTCAGCCAGGCCGGCAGTAGAGCCGGCAGCAGCACATGGCGGGCGATCTGCAGCGGCTTGGCGCCGAGGCATGCGGCGGCTTCCTCGACCTCACGCGGAATGTCGGCGAGTACCGGCTGGAGGGTACGGACCACGAAGGGCAGGGTGACGAAGGTCAGTGCCAACGTAATGCCGATGGGCGTGTAGGCAATCTTGAAACCCAGCTCGGCGGCCAGCCGGCCAATCAACCCGTTCGGTGCATAAAGCGCGGTTAGGGCGATGCCGGCCACGGCGGTGGGCAGTGCGAAGGGCAGATCGATCATCGCCTCGATGATCTTGCGTCCGGGGAAGCGATAACGCACCAGCACCCAGGCCAGCAGCGAGCCGATCACGCCATTGATCAGCGCGGCGATAAAGGCGGTGCTGAAGCTCAGCTTCAGCGCAGCCAGCACGCGGGGCGCGGTGATGATCGTCCAGAACTCAGTCCAGCTAAGCTGCGCCGCATGGACGAACATGGCACCCAGGGGTATCAGCACCAGCAGGCTGAGGTACACAAGGGTGTAACCCAGCGTCAGCCCGAAGCCGGGTATGACGGGGGAGGTTTGACGGGACATGGATCGGCCTTGTCTATTCGAACAATGTTTCGGCTGAAGCGTCACGAGCGCAGCTCAGACAAGGCGAAGACCGGCGAGGGTCGGGGAGTTTACGGGCGGTAAATGAGCAGGCCCGAGCCGGTCTTCAACGAAGTATGAGCAAACGCAGTAGCTTCATTCGGTCTGGTAGATCTGGTCGAAGATGCCGCCATCGTTGAAGAATTTCGGCTGCGCGCTCTTCCAACCGCCGAAGTCGTCATCGATGGTCACCAGCTTCAGCGCGGGGAACTGCTCGGCGAACTCGGCAGCGACCGCCTGGTTGCGTGGGCGGTAGAAGTGCTTGGCGGCGATGCGCTGGCCCTCGTCGCTGTAGAGGTAGTTCAGGTAGGCCTCGGCGACTTCACGGGTGCCCTTGCGCTCGACGTTCTTGTCGACGATTGCCACAGGCGGCTCGGCGAGGATCGACAGCGACGGCGCGACGATCTCGAGCTGGTCGCCGCCTTGTTCCTTGAGCGCGAGGAAGGCTTCGTTCTCCCAGGCCAGCAGCACATCGCCGATCCCGTTGTTGACGAAGGTGATGGTCGAGCCGCGCGCCCCGGTATCGAGCACCGGCACCTGCTTGTAGAGCTGCTCGACATACGTCTGCGCCTTCTCCTCGCTGCCGTATTCCTGCTGGGCCCAGGCCCAGGCGGCGAGGAAGTTCCAGCGCGCGCCGCCGGAGGTTTTCGGGTTGGGGGTGATCACTTCGACGCCGGGCTTGATCAGGTCGTCCCAGTCCTGGATGCCTTTCGGGTTGCCCTTGCGCACCAGGAACACGATGGTCGAGGTATAGGGCGTGCTGGCGTCCGGCAGGCGGGACTGCCAGTCGGCTGGGATGAGCTTGCCGATCCGGTGCAGCTCGTCGATATCGCCGGCCAGCGCCAGTGTCACCACATCGGCACGCAGGCCGTCGATCACCGCGCGGGCCTGTTTGCCCGAGCCGCCATGGGACTGCTGGACGCGCAGAGGCTCATGGCCTTGCGCCTGCCAATGCGTGTTGAAAGCGGCGTTGAAATCGACGTACAGCTCGCGGGTCGGGTCGTAGGACACGTTGAGTAGAGAATCGGCGGCAAGCGCCTGACCGGCGATGAGGGTGCTGGCCAGAACGGCCTGAATGGATTTTCCGATGGACATGAAGGCTCCTTGGCGCATCCCAGTGGATGCGTTGACGTAACGGGTATCGGTAATGAAGCGGGTATGTCAGCTGCGCATTCGGCAACGACAGCGATACGTCGGGAGCGGGTGCTGGCTTGGCGTGTACATGGTCGGGAATACCTGTCGTGTGCTCATGTCACGCCCTCCGGTGGTCCGGTCGGGGTGGGGTTGGGTTCAGGCCTGTTTGCTGGATGGCTGCAGGCGGATTTTTTCCTTGCGCTCGATCTGCACGACCTGGCCGTTGTGCAGGGTGATCTCCACCGAGCCGAACTTAAGGTCATGCAACGCGCTGCGGATCTCATGCAGGATGACTGCGTCGTCCTGGGCCTTTGGTGTACGAAGCGTGGTTGTCATTGTTTTGTCCTCTGCGGGTGTGACCACAGGTGGCGCTACAGCTCGAATCGGGTCTGGCGGATCATAAGGGGCTCTTGGATATTCTCTAAAATATTATTTGAGAACATTTATATGCATTTTAGAAATAACAAAGATGAAGTCTCTACGATCTACGAATAAGCACATCCGGGAATAACAAAAGAATTTCTTATTCTTTATGGTTTTGCTTGGCGTTGGTTAGTCTGTTGCGCTATTGCAGACTCTTGGAGCGGTGCTCTCATGGCCAGCGAAACCATTCACTACGTCGTCGTGCCGGGTTGGCAGGGTTCGCCAGATGAACACTGGCAAAGCCATTGGCAACGCACGTTGCCCAATTCAAGACGCGTAGAGCAGGACGACTGGCTGCTGCCGCAACGCCAGGCGTGGGTCAGTGAACTCGATCGTAGCGTCGCGTCTGTATCGGGATCGGTGGTGCTGATCGCCCACAGCCTGGGCTGCGTGACCGTGGCGCACTGGGCGTTGCAGGCTTCGTCCGAATCGCTACGGCGGGTGCGTGGTGCGCTACTGGTCGCGCCGGCAGACGTCGAACGCCCTGGCTGCCCTGAGCCGTTGCGCAATTTCGCCCCGCTGCCGGTTGCGGCGCTGCCTTTTCCCAGCCTGCTGGTGGGGTCGGACAACGATGTGGCAGCCAGCCCCGAACGCGCCTGGGCGATGGGCAATGCCTGGGGCAGTGAAGTGGCGATTCTCAGCGGGGCCGGGCATGTCAACGTAGCGTCCGGGCATCGCCGTTGGGAACAGGGCTTCGCGTACCTCTATCGCCTGCAGCACCTTATCGAACAACGAGCGAAACGTCGGGCCTGAGGCGATTCGCTGGTGCAGTGCCGCGGGCGAGCGGGATTGGGCAGACAGATGAGTGACTCTGCAGGACGGGGCGAACCGGCCGTATTCGTTACACTCTGACTTTCATCGCCGCCCATCGAGCCGCTGCATGTCCAACTCGACATCCGACACCCTCTCATCCCTGCCGCCTGTGCTCGCTGGGCCGCTGTTGCGCAGGTTGCAGGCCGACCGCCTGGTGCTCTGGCTGGTTGCCAGCGAGCCGCTTTCGTTGCGCCTGACGCTGCACCCCGACGGCGAGCCGGCGCGCTCGCTGGCGCTGGTCGGCGAGGCCTGCCGTCGGCTACGTATCGGCACTTCGGCCTGGTTGCATCTGATCGACCTGCGCCTGGATGCGCCGTTACCGGTCGATCGGCTGGTCGAATACGACCTGGTGATCCTACGCGATGGGGTCGAACAGACGATTGCCGAATGGGCGCCGCATCTGCTTCACGACGGCGCCGACCGACCAACCTTCGTCATCCGCTCGCGTTACGATGACTTGCTGCACGGTTCCTGCCGCAAGCCGCATCACGCTTCGGCGGACGGGCTGGTGAGGGTTGACGAGCTGATTGCCCAGGCGCGCCAGACACCCGAACGCTGGCCCGCCGCGCTACTGATGACCGGCGATCAGGTCTACATCGACGACGTCGCCGGGCCGACCCTGGTCGCCATTCATGCGCTGATCCGTCGGCTCGGGCTTTATGGCGAATGCCTGGAAGGCGCGACCGTAGCCGACAGCGATGAGCTGATGTCGCATCCGGCCACCTATTACCGACGCGAGCAGTTGCTGCCGGCGTTCAAGTCCAACGAGGCGTTACGTGAGCGCTTCTTTGGCGGAGTCGAGAAGCCGGTCTTTACCACCGCCAACGCGCATAACCACCTGGTGACGCTGGCCGAGGTGCTGGCGATGTACCTGCTGGTCTGGTCGCCCGTACCTTGGCGCCTGATCGAAGTACAGGCACCGCCGCTGGACGAGAAACTGGCCGAACGCTGGTCTCGCGAGGCGAGCTGCATGGAGGCTTTCCAGGCGGGCTTGCCAACGGTCGCGCGCGCATTGGCGCATCTGCCGTCGTTGATGATCTTCGATGATCACGACGTCACCGACGACTGGAACCTCAGCGCCCGCTGGGAACAGACCGCCTACGGCCATCCCTTTTCGCGACGCATCCTCGGCAATGCGCTGCTCGGCTACCTGCTGTGCCAAGCCTGGGGCAATGTTCCCGAGGATTACGCTGCGCCGCTGCAGGCCATCGAGGCGTTATTGGCAAGCGGTGAAGATGGGCGGCTCGATTGCGCGCTGCAGGATGAGATGGTGGATGAGGTGCTGCAACGCGGCGATTGGGGCTACGTTCTACCCAGCGAACCGGTGGTGGTGGTGCTCGACACTCGCACCCGGCGCTGGCGTAGCGAACTCCATCTGAGTCGGCCGTCGGGTCTGATGGACTGGGAAGCGCTCACCGATCTCCAGCAGCACCTGCTCGATCAGCGCTCGGTGGTCATCGTCTCGCCGACGCCGATGTTCGGCGTCAAGCTGATCGAGACCGTGCAGCGGGTGTTCAGCTGGGCGGGACAGTCGCTGCTGGTCGATGCGGAAAACTGGATGGCCCATCGCGGCGCCGCGCAGACCATGCTTAACATCTTTCGTCATACGCGTACGCCGGGTAACTACGTGATCCTGTCCGGCGACGTGCATTATTCCTTCGCCTATGAGGTGCATATCCGCGGCCGTGTCGAGGGGCCGCGGCTGTGGCAGATCACTAGCAGCGGGGTGAAGAACGAGTTTCCCCGTCGCCTGCTGGACCTGTTCGACCGGCTCAACCGCTGGCTCTATTCGCCGCGCTCGCCGCTGAATTGGTTCACCAAGCGCCGCCGCGTGCGGGTCCAACCCTGGCTGCCGAGCCGCAGCCGATCCGGTGAGCGTTTGTGGAACGGTGCCGGTATCGGGCGCATCAGCCTCGACGGCGAAGGCCGACCGCTGCGTGTCGAGCAGATCAACGCCGATGGCTCGCCCCCGGTGACCTTCGGCCCCGAGCGCGACCAAGCCTCTTAGAGCCGGTTCACGATCTGCTGCGCGTCGGCCCTGCTGCGTTAAAAACAGGCTCGGATTACACCAGTAAACTCGAGTGCGAGCCCAGTCCGCTTCCTCGCCTGTTTTTGCCTTGCAGGTCTCTAGCTCACGAGATCGTGAGCAGGCTCTTAGCTGAACGCCGCGCGCAGCGCCGGTAGCGTGGCGTAGTAGTAGGCGGGCGACTCGGCCATCAGCTCGGCATGGCTGCCGAAGCCGTAACCCACGGCGGCGGCCTGCAAACCGTTTTCACGCGCGCCGATCAGGTCGTGCTTACGGTCGCCGATCATCAGAGTCTGTGCGGCTTCCAGCCTTTCCTCGGCGATCAAGTGCGCGATCAGCTCGACCTTATTGGTGCGGGTTCCGTCCAGCTCGCTGCCATAGATCACCTTGAAGTGATGGTCGAAGGCGAAATGCCGGGCGATCTCGCGCGCGAACACCGAGGGCTTGGAGGTGGCGACATAGAGCGTACGGCCTTGGCCGCGCAGGTGCTCCAGCATTTCCAGCACGCCATCGAACAGAAGGTTTTCGTAGAGGCCGGTGACCTTAAAGCGCTCACGGTAATGCCCCACCGCTTCCCACGCGCGCGCCTCGTCGAAGCCGTAGAACTGCATGAACGCCTGCAGCAGCGGCGGGCCGATAAAGGGTTCGAGTTTGGTCAGGTCCGGCTCGTCGATGCCGAGCTTGGCCAGCGCATGCTGAATCGAACGGGTAATGCCCTCGCGCGGGTCGGTGAGAGTGCCGTCGAGGTCGAAGAGGATGGTGGAGTGGTGCATGGGCGGCTCGTCAGTGGTGTTTTCGTTGACCAGAAATTCTAGCAAGCGGGCTGCTGATGCTTTCCGCTTAAAGCGTCCTGCTTCCAGCTGCTTTCAAACCCCCTCCGCCATATGCAGATTCTTCAGCTTCACGTAGTTGCCAGCGGTATAGCTGAAGAAGTTGCGCTCCTTCTCGGTCAGCGGGCGGGCCTGTTTCACTGGACTGCCGACGTAGAGAAAGCCGCTTTCCAGCGTCTTGCCCGGCGGCACCAGGCTGCCGGCGCCGATGATGACTTCGTCTTCGACTATGGCGCCGTCCATGACGATCGAACCCATACCCACCAGGATGCGGCTGCCCAGGGTGCAGCCGTGCAGGGTGACCTTGTGGCCGACGGTGACCTCATCGCCGATGATCAGCGAGAAGCCGTCCGGGTTGAACGGGCCAGCATGGGTGATATGCAGCACGCTGCCGTCCTGGATGCTACTGCGCGCGCCGATGCGGATGCGGTGCATGTCGCCGCGGATCACCGTCAGCGGCCATACCGAGCTGTCCGCGCCGATCTCGATGTCGCCGATCAGCACGGCGCTGGGGTCGATGAAGACGCGCTCGCCGAGCTTGGGTGTGTGGTTCTGATAGGTGCGGATGGACATGGTTGGCTCCTGTGCGAATGCGCTCAAGCTTCGGGCCTGGCGGACCGGGTTTCAAGAAGGGACTTGAAGCCCGGACGGATTCTGCCGCCTGGCATCGCGGAAGAACTCGCCGGGCGTGGCGCCGAACTGCTCGCGAAACGCGGCGATGAAGGCCGATAGTGATTCGTAGCCGCAGCCCAGCGCCACATCGGTCACCCGCTCGCCACGCTCCAGCGCCGGCAGCGCGCTGAGCAGTCGCAAACGTTGTCGCCAGGCGCGAAAACTTAACCCGGTTTCGCGCAGGAATAGCCGGCTCAGGGTGCGTTCCGAGACGCCCAGCGCTTGGCTCCAGTCGGCCAGGGTTTCACGCGAGTCGGGGTGGTTCTGCAGTCGTTTGCACAGCTGGCGCAGACGCGGTTCGGCCGGCAGCGGCAGCACCAGTTCGATCTCCGGCGCGCAACCGAGCTGATCCAGCAACACCTGCACCAGACGGCCTTCCGGGCCATCCTCAGCATAGGCTTCGGGCAGCGTGCTGAAGTGCTGGATCAGCTCGCGCAGCAGCGGGCTGATCTGCAACACGCGGCAGCGCTCCGGGGCGTCGCCGGCCACGCTGCGGTCGATGTACAGGCTGCGGATGCAGGTATCCGCCGCGCAGAACACCTGATGAGTGATACCGGCGGGCACCCATACCGCACGTAGCGGCGGCGCGATGAAGCGGCCTCGGTCGGTACGCACCTCGAGCACCCCTTCCACCGCATGGGAAAGCTGCACCCAGGGGTGGCTGTGGCGATAGCCGAGTTTGAGGTTGGGTGGCGAATCGAGCTGGCCATAGACCGGCCGTGGCAATTGCCTGAGCTCACCGAGGCGGGTGATCAGCGCAGCCTCTTGTCCGATTGGCGACATTTAGTGCCTGCCTGGCGTTAGTCGGAAAATTCCGGTCACGATAAGGTCGCGGCCTGTTGCCTGCAAGCTACAAGGAATTACGTCATGGCCCATCTGCGCCTGCTGTTCGATAACTTCACCCTCGCCCTGCTGGCGGTCATCGCCATCGCCACCTTCCTGCCCTGCGAAGGCCAAGGCGCGGTGATCTTCGGCTGGGCCACGACGCTGGCCATCGCCCTGCTGTTCTTCATGCATGGCGCCAAGCTGTCGCGCGAAGCCATCCTGGCCGGTGCCGGCCACTGGCGCCTGCACCTGCTGGTGTTCGCCTGCACCTTCGTGATGTTTCCGCTGTTGGGCCTGGCGCTCAAGCCGCTGCTGACGCCGCTGGTCGGTACCGAGCTGTATCTGGGCATACTCTACTTGTGCGCCCTGCCCGCCACCGTGCAGTCGGCCATCGCCTTCACTTCGCTGGCGCGCGGCAACATCCCGGCGGCGATCTGCAGCGCGGCGGCCTCCAGCCTGCTCGGCATCTTCCTCACGCCGATCCTGGTGATGTTGCTGCTGGGTGTTGAAGGCGAAGCCGGATCGACACTCGACTCCATCGGCAAGATCGTGCTGCAGCTGCTGGTGCCCTTCGTCGCCGGGCAGATCGCGCGGCGCTGGATCGGCGCTTGGGTGACGCGCAACAAGAACTGGTTGAAGGTCGTCGACCAGAGCTCGATCCTGCTGGTGGTATACACAGCTTTCAGCGACGCGGTAGTCGAGGGCCTTTGGCAACTGGTGCCGTTGTCACGCCTGGTTGCGCTGACGCTGGTCTGCTGCGTGCTGCTGGCCATCGTGCTCTGGGCCACGCATTTTCTCGGCAAGCGGCTGGGCTTCAATCTGGAAGACCGCATCACCATTCTCTTCGCTGCCTCGAAGAAGAGCATGGCCACCGGTGTACCCATGGCGCAGGTGCTGTTCGCCACCAGCGCGGTGGGGATGATCATCCTGCCGCTGATGATCTTCCATCAGATTCAGCTGATGGTCTGCGCGGTGCTGGCCCAGCGCTATGCGCAGCGGGAGGAGCCGAGCAGGTACCTGAGACCGCTGCGCCATAAGGGATAGGGAAGCGCTATCGCTCCGATCCCCAGCTGCGCAGTCAGGCATTTGTCTTTAACATGCCGCGGGTATCCATCTGAAAGGGCCAATGCCGTGACCGCTACCAATCCGCTGCTTCGCGATTTCGACCTGCCGCCCTATTCCGAGATTCGCCCCGAGCACGTCGAGCCTGCCGTGGATAGCATCCTCGGCGACAACCGCGTCGCCTTGCAGGAACTGCTCAGCCGTCCGGCAGAGAGCCTCGACTGGTCCACGCTGGTAGTCGGCCTGGATGAAATGAACGAGCGCCTCAGCCGCGCCTGGGGCCCGGTCAGCCATCTGAATTCGGTACGCAACAACCCCGAATTGCGCGCGGCCTACGAGGCTTGTCTGCCCAAGCTGTCTGCATACGCCACGGAACTCGGCCAGAATGCCGATCTATTCGCCGCCTACCAGACACTGTCGCTGAGCGCCGAGGCTGAAGGCTTCGAGGTCGCACAAAAAACCATCATCGAGCACGCTCTGCGCGATTTCCGCCTGTCCGGCATCGACCTGCCGCCCGCCGAGCAGCAGCGCTTCGGCGCCATCCAGATGAAGCTGGCCGAGCTGGGCAGCACCTTTTCCAACCAGTTGCTCGATGCCACCCAGGCCTGGACCAAGCACATCACCGACGAGAGCCTGCTGGCCGGCATTACCGATTCGGCCAGGGCGCAGATGGCTGAAGCCGCCAAGGCCAAGGAGCTCGATGGTTGGCTGATCAGCCTGGAATTCCCCAGCTACTACGCGGTGATGACCTACGCCGACAGCCGCGCGCTGCGTGAAGAGGTCTATGTCGCCTATTCCACCCGTGCTTCCGATCAAGGTCCAAACGCCGGTCAGCTCGACAACGGTCCGGTGATGGAACAGCTCCTCGATCTGCGTCAGGAACTGGCGAAACTGCTGGGCTTCGGCAACTACGCCGAGCTGTCGCTGGCCACCAAAATGGCCGAGAGCACCGATCAGGTGCTGGGCTTCCTGCGCGACCTGGCCAAGCGCAGCAAGCCGTTCGCCGAGCGCGACCTGCAGGAACTGCGCGCCTTCGCTGCTGAGAATGGCGTTTCGGATCTCCAGAGTTGGGATGTCGGCTACTTCGGCGAGAAGCTGCGCCAGCAGCGCTACAGCCTGAACCAGGAAGAGCTGCGCGAATACTTCCCGATCGACAAGGTGCTGTCCGGGCTGTTCGCCATTGTCCAGCGTCTGTACGGCATCGAGATTCACGAGCTGGAAGATTTCGACAGCTGGCACCCGGATGTGCGCCTGTTCGAAATCCGCGAGAATGGCGAGCACGTCGGTCGCTTCTTCTTCGACCTTTACGCCCGCGCCAACAAGCGCGGCGGCGCCTGGATGGACGGCGCCCGCGACAAGCGCCGCACCTGCCTGGGCACGCTGCAGACGCCGGTGGCCAACCTGGTCTGCAACTTCACACCGCCGGTCGGCGAGCGCCCGGCGCTGCTGACCCACGATGAAGTCACCACCCTGTTCCACGAATTCGGCCATGGATTGCATCATCTGCTGACCCAGGTCGAACACGCTGGCGCCTCTGGCATCAACGGCGTGGCTTGGGATGCGGTCGAGCTACCCAGTCAGTTCATGGAAAACTGGTGCTGGGAGCCGGGAGGTCTGGCGCTGATCTCCGGTCATTACCAGACCGGCGAACGCCTGCCGCAGGACAAGTTGCAGCAGATGCTGGCAGCGAAGAACTTCCAGTCCGGGCTGATGATGGTGCGCCAGCTGGAGTTCTCGCTGTTCGACTTCGAGCTGCACGCCACCCACGGCGATGGCCGCAGCGTGTTAGAGGTTCTGGAAGGCATCCGCGATGAGGTCTCGGTGATGCGCCCGCCGGCCAGCAACCGCTTCCCCAACAGCTTCGCGCACATATTCTCCGGTGGTTACGCCGCTGGTTACTACAGCTACAAGTGGGCCGAAGTGCTGTCGTCCGACGCCTTCTCGCGCTTTGAGGAAGAAGGCGTATTCAACCCCGAGACCGGCCGTGCCTTCCGCGATGCCATCCTGGCGCGCGGTGGTTCGCAGGAGCCGATGGTGCTGTTCGTCGATTTCCGCGGTCGCGAGCCATCCACCGACGCCCTGCTGCGCCACCTCGGCCTGACGGAGCAAGTGGCATGACTGACGAGCCGAAAGTGACGACCAAACGCTTCATCGCCGGCGCGGTGTGCCCGGCATGCAGCGCGACGGATAGCATCAAAATGTGGGACGTCGATGGCGTACCGCATCGCGAATGCGTCGAATGCGGCTACGCCGATACCCTCAACGCCCAAGGGCAGTCGGTGCCCTCGGAGCTGGGCACGCGGGTCAACCAGGCCAAGCCAAAACCGGCCGACCCGCAGGTTCAGGCGGTGCAGTTCTTCCCGAATCCAAAGCTGAAGAAAAACCCCGACTGATCATCTAGAGGTTTGGCATGTGGCATCTTACCTGTGGCGACCTTGCAGCTGACAGCGTCCGGCAGCTCTTGGGCCAAGGCAACGGCGAGACGGTGCGGGTCCTGCGCGACGATCTTGCCGTCGGGCCGCTCGCCGATATCGATTCTCTACCTTGCGCGGAGCGTGTGGCGTTCTGGGAAGGCGTCTGGCCCGTTGCCCTGACGCCGCGTCCGGATTTTGCGGTGGGCCTCGCTGATGATGCCGAGTTTCTGGCGGGGCTGGCCAGCCAGTCACGGCCGGTGTCGGTCTGGCATGGCGACAGCGCCTCCGAGCAGCTGATGCTGGCTCGCGTGGCAGCGGTGCTTGAAGGTTCGGCGCTGCCGTTTCAGGAAGTCGTATGTGGCACCGGCGACAGTCGCGTCGGCACGCGAATGGCGGTATCCATGCACGCGCCGGACGCTCTCGCGGCACTCTATCAACCACGCACCGTCGAGCCGGACCGGATCGCCGAACTCGCCAGCCAATGGCGCGCGGTCGTTCAGGAGAGCGCAGCGATACGTCGCTGGACCGCCGGACGCTTTGCCGGCGAGGGCTACAAGGCGATCGATGGTGAGTTGGTTGCGGCCTGCCACACCGACTGGATGCCCTTGGCACGGGCTATGGCGCAGGTCATGGGCCACTGCGATGGTTTTTTCCCGACCGACCTGTTTCTCTACTGGCGCGCTCGTGAATTGGCCGAGAGTGGCGCCATCGAATTGAGTGATCGTGCCGTTGCGGTTTATTCCCGCGTACAGGCTCGCCGCACCGTAGTGAGTTGACTCATCGAGTCGAGCGGCACACAGCCAAGCCGGTGGTGTCGTGGGCTTAACCAAATCCGGCGGCGATCCAATGCCGCCGCCTTCTTATTCAACCAAAGTCTTGGGCGGCACCAGGCGAGGCTCTGGCGCCCGGGCTAGGCGTTGCTTGAATTTCATCGCCGGCGCCTCGATCAGGTGCCAGGACAGGATCGCCAGCAACAAGGTGGGCGCCAGGCTTATGACCGTCAGCCAGAACACACCGATTTCGTGGCCAAGCAGATAGACGGTGAGCTGCTGGAAAGGGAAGGCGTAGATGTACATGCCATAGGAGAAATCGCCGTACTTGCCGAACCGGGAAAGCAACGGAATCGGCGCATAGGCGAGGTAGATCACCAGATAAGGCAGCGCGATCACATAAACATATGGCCCGGCGGCGGTATGAAACGTCAACACCAGTGCCGCGACGAACAGGGCGGCAATCCAGCCGCGCCAGGGCAGTGCGTCGCGGTAGAGAAAGATGGCAGCGCCGGTGTAATACAGCAGGCCCAGCTTGAAGACGTTGGTGATGAAGAAGGACTCGATCCCGAGCCGCTCCAGTAACCAGAAGTAGCCCAGGGCGAGGCCGGCGATGGGCAGAAAGATCAGCCGAGGCTTCAACAAACCAACCAGACCCATGACCAGCACGCCCAGGTACATCAGTACCTCGAGCGGAAGCGTCCACAGCGATCCGTTCACCACGTTCGGATAGATGTTATGGCTGAACACGCTCGGCAGCTCGAAGCGTGTGACGAGCAAGATGTTCTGCAGGTATGTCCAGGTGATGGGGGACGAGAAATAGCTGGTCATGCTGCGCTCGGTCACCAGCGGGCCGATAACGAACGCCGATAACAAAACGGCCAGTATCAAGGCTGGAAAGACCCGCAACGCGCGCTTGATCAGGAAGCTTTTCGCACTGCTGCTATTGATCCAGGACGACGTGATCAGGTAGCCGCTGATGACGAAGAAGATCGCGACGGCGAACTCCCCGCCGTTCTCATAGCCGGTCAGCAGCTCGATGGGCTCGTCAGGCCGGCGCCCGGACAGCGGATAACTGTGAACGAGCAGCACCAACGACGCTGCAAAAAAGCGCAGGAAATCAAAGTTGTTTTCCCGGGCATGCAAAGGTCTCTTGGAATCCATTGCCGCTCTCTCTCCGCAACGGCCTCTTAGCCGAGTACTACCGTTGTAGACGATCTATTTTGCGCGGCTGTGAATCACTCGCAATTCCGACCGACGGTCATGAATCGTCCGGCCCTGCGCTCATCGGAAGGAGAATGCATGTTGATCGTTCTCATATACTGTATGCATGAACAGTTATGAGGGCTGCCCATGTCCACCATCGTCGCCACAACACGCGGTCGCGGTACCGCCATAAATCCGCACAACCGTTTCGCGCCGACCCTTAGCGAAGCCTATGACGACGGCTGGGAGCAGGAAGTACCGCCGACCCGCGCGACCGAAGTGCGCAGCGAGACGGCAAAGTCCGTCATCACTCGCAACCAGTCACCGGACGTCGGCTTCGATCGTTCGGTCAATCCGTATCGGGGCTGTGAGCATGGCTGTATTTACTGCTTCGCAAGGCCCAGCCATGCCTATTGGGACCTGTCGCCGGGCATCGATTTCGAGACCCGGCTGATCGCCAAGACCAACCTTGCCGAGCGCCTGGAGCAGGAGCTGAGCAAGCCCGGCTACGTGCCGCAACCCATCGCGCTGGGAGTCAATACCGACGCCTATCAGCCGCTGGAGCGCGAGCAGCGGCTGACGCGTCAGGCATTGGAAATACTGCTGCGCTTCAAGCATCCGGTGCACATCATTACCAAGGGTTCGCTGGTGCTGCGCGATCTGGATCTGCTGGTGCCTTTGGCCGAGCAACGGCTGGTCAGCGTCTCGGTCAGCCTGACCACCCTGGATGACGAACTCAAGCGCATCATGGAGCCTCGCGCGGCCTCGCCCACGGCGCGCCTGCGCGTTTTGCGGACTCTGCACGAGGCGGGTGTTCCGGTCAGCGTGATGTGCGCGCCGATGATTCCGATGATCAACGACATGGAGCTGGAGCGCATGCTCGAGGCCGCGCGCGAGGCCGGTGCGGCGTCGGCGGGTTATGTCCTGCTGCGCCTGCCCCACGAGGTGGCGGAGCTATTCGAGGCCTGGTTGACCGAGCATTTCCCGCAGCGCGCGGCGCATGTGATGAGCCTGGTACGCCAGTCGCGCGGCGGTAAGGACTACGACAGCCGCTTCGGCAGCCGCATGCGCGGAGAAGGGCAGTTCGCTCAGCTACTCGCTCAACGGTTCCAGCTGGCCTGCAAGCGCCTGGGCTACAACCGTCGCGATCAGAATTTCGGTCTCGATTGCAGCCGCTTCGCGCCGCCGGGGCAGCAATTGAGCCTGCTCTGAGCTGTCTATGGAAGCGCCTCGGCAGCCTGCATTCGCCGCGGGGCGCGGCCTCTACAAAATCGCCACGGGAGGCTTACTCGTGTGAACTGCTCGGCGCGATGCTTCTCGGTTGCCGGCAGGCCTAAACCGTCTGCTGGCACGGAACCAACCCCAGCGGCGAGCGCACCAAACCCTATATTCCTGCGAGCCGGCCGGCACGGCGCTCGCTTTCGTAGGTGGAGGTGATGTGGACTGGATCGATCTGCTGCAATGGCCGGCTATGGTCATCACCGTTTTGGCGGCGTGGTTGATCGGCTCGCTGAAACCTAGCCGGCGCACGGTGGGCTTCCGGTGTTTTCTGCTGAGCAACCTGCTTTGGGTGATCTGGGGTTGGCATGCCCAGGCCTGGGCGCTGATCACGCTGCAGGTGTGTCTGGCGCTGATGAATATCCGCGGCGTGAAGAAGAACGATCAGCCGCGCGAAGCGGAAGCTAACCCGAGCACCTGATGAAATTGCTAGTCGGAGAACGCTGTCTATACTCCGATCGTAAGCGTACCGATTGAATCCGACTGCGCGTGCAAAGCGAAGTCTGGTGACCAGGAATTGGGGGGCACCGGATCAAGGCGTAGTCAGGCCGTCGAAGTGAGCGTGGCTCCCTTTGCGTCCGGACAACAGGCCAGTCGGCGGGATAACAAGAACCATAAGGGGAACCCGCAATGTCGCGACATCCACGAGTCTGGATGGGGATTGGGCTGTGGTCGCTATTCGGTCAGGCCCAGGCGGCCTGGGACGTGAATATGCGACCTGGCGTAACGGACGTCAGTCGTTCCGTATTCGATTTGCACATGACCATCTTCTGGATCTGCGTAATCATCGGCGTGCTGGTGTTCGCGGTGATGTTCTGGTCGATGTTCGCTCATCGGCGTTCCAAACGACTGGAATCGGCGCACTTCCACGAAAATACCAAGGTCGAGGTTCTCTGGACCGTCATTCCCTTGTTGATCCTGATCGCCATGGCCGTGCCGGCGACGCGCACTCTCATCCACATCTATGACGCATCCGAGTCGGACGTGGATATCCAGATCACCGGCTACCAGTGGAAGTGGCATTACAAGTATCTGGGCGAAGACGTCGAGTTCTTCAGCAACCTCACGACACCGCGCGACCAGATCAACAATCAGGCGCCCAAGGGCGAACACTATCTGCTGGAGGTCGACGAACCTCTGGTAATTCCGGTGGGCGCCAAGGTGCGCTTCCTGATCACCGCCGCGGACGTTATCCATTCCTGGTGGGTACCGGCGCTGGCGGTCAAGAAAGACGCCATCCCCGGCTTCATCAACGAATCCTGGACGCGCGTCGAGGAGCCCGGCATCTATCGTGGCCAGTGCACCGAGCTGTGCGGCAAGGATCACGGCTTCATGCCGGTCGTGGTCGAGGTTAAGACTGCCGAGGACTACGCCGCCTGGCTGGGTGAGAAGAAGGCCGAAGCGGCCAAGCTCGCCGAGCTGACCAGCAAGGAATGGACGCTGGAGGAACTGACCGCTCGTGGCGAGCAGGTCTACCAGACCGCCTGCGCATCCTGTCACCAGGCCGGTGGCGAAGGCATACCGCCGATGTTCCCGGCCCTCAAGGGCTCGGCCATCGCCACCGGCGACGTCGAGGCGCATATCAACATCGTCGTCAATGGCAAGCCGGGCACCGCCATGGCGGCCTTCGGCAAGCAGCTGTCGGAAGTCGACCTGGCGGCGGTCATCACCTACGAGCGCAACGCCTGGGGCAACGAGACCGGCGAAATGGTCACGCCGAAAGACGTGCTCGACTTCAAACAGGCCGAAGAAGCCACCCAGTAAGAGGATTCGGTGATGAGTGCAGTGATCGACGATCATGGTCATGCCGGACATGACCACCACCACGGCCCGGCCAAGGGTCTCTCGCGCTGGCTGCTGACCACCAACCACAAGGACATCGGTTCGATGTACCTGTGGTTCAGCTTCTGCGCCTTCCTGCTCGGCGGCTCGATGGCCATGGTCATCCGCGCCGAGCTGTTCCAGCCGGGCCTGCAGATCGTGCAGCCGGAATTCTTCAACCAGATGACCACCATGCACGGCCTGATCATGGTGTTCGGCGCAGTGATGCCGGCCTTCGTCGGCCTGGCCAACTGGATGATTCCGCTGATGATCGGCGCGCCGGACATGGCGCTGCCGCGGATGAACAACTTCAGCTTCTGGCTGCTGCCAGCGGCATTCGGATTGCTGGTGTCGACGCTGTTCATGGAGGGCGGAGGGCCGAACTTCGGCTGGACCTTCTATGCACCGCTGTCGACCACCTATGCGCCCGAATCGGTGACCTTCTTTATCTTCGCCATCCACTTGATGGGCATCAGCTCGATCATGGGCGCGATCAACGTGGTCGCCACCGTGCTCAACCTGCGCGCGCCGGGCATGACGCTGATGAAGATGCCGCTGTTCGTCTGGACCTGGCTGATTACCGCCTTCCTGCTGATCGCGGTGATGCCGGTACTGGCCGGCGTGGTGACCATGATGCTGATGGACATCCACTTCGGCACCAGCTTCTTCAGCGCGGCGGGCGGCGGCGATCCCGTGCTGTTTCAGCACGTGTTCTGGTTCTTTGGCCATCCCGAGGTGTACATCATGATCCTGCCGGCGTTCGGCGCGGTCAGTTCCATCATCCCGGCGTTCTCGCGCAAGCCGCTGTTCGGCTACACCTCGATGGTCTACGCCACCGGCGCGATCGCCTTCCTCTCGTTCGTCGTCTGGGCGCACCACATGTTCACCGTCGGCATTCCGTTGACCGGCGAGCTGTTCTTCATGTACGCGACCATGCTGATCGCCGTGCCGACCGGGGTGAAGGTGTTCAACTGGGTGTCGACCATGTGGCGCGGCTCGCTGACCTTCGAGGCGCCGATGCTGTTCGCCGTGGCCTTCGTCATTCTCTTCAGCATCGGTGGTTTCTCTGGATTGATGCTGGCCATCGCGCCGGCTGACTTCCAGTACCACGACACCTACTTCGTAGTGGCGCATTTCCACTACGTGCTGGTGCCGGGAGCTATCTTCGGCATCTTCGCTTCGGCCTACTACTGGCTGCCCAAGTGGACCGGGCACATGTACGACGAGACGCTGGCCAAGCTGCACTTCTGGATGAGTTTCGTCGGCATGAACCTGGCGTTCTTCCCGATGCACTTCGTCGGGCTGGCCGGCATGCCGCGGCGCATCCCGGACTACAACATGATGTTCGCCAACTTCAACATGATCTCGTCGGTGGGCGCCTTCATGTTCGGCGCCACACAGCTGCTGTTCCTGTTCATCGTCATCAAGTGCATTCGTGGTGGCCCGGTCGCCGCTGCCAAGCCTTGGGACGGTGCCGAAGGGCTGGAATGGAGCGTGCCGTCGCCGGCGCCTTACCACACCTTCAGCGTGCCGCCGAGCATGGAAGAGCTGCATGAGCACCGCACGGGGCCCAAGCATGATTAGGGTGAAAGCCGCTGGAGGCTTGGCTGCTGGAAGTCGGGTGGCTTCGATGGCGTGCTCTGCGGCTGCTCGGGTAGTGGCTGATGGTTGTTTTGGTGGGCTGAAGCCCACCCTATGGGTTTCCCATGGTGGGCTGAAGCGGAGCGCCGCCCGGCTCACCCTACATCCGCATAGTGTCGAGCTTTTTGTAGGGTGGGCTTCAGCCCACCAGGGCGGCTGCGAAAGGGCTGAGCAGGCCCCTGCGCTGCGCGATGAACGGCCCTGCGCGAGGAGAATGCAATGAGCGATTCCCTGCCCACCGCCCGCCTGGTGCGCCGTCTGCTGTTCGTCGTGGTGGCGATGTTCGCCTTCGGCTTCGCACTGGTGCCGATCTACGACGTCATGTGCCAGGCCTTCGGCATCAACGGCAAGACGGCCGGCGCCTACGAAGGAACGCAGACGGCGGACGAGGCGCGGGAAATTCGCGTGCAATTCCTGGCTACCAATGCCGCAGGCATGGAATGGGAATTCGGTCCCCAGGCCGATCAGCTCAGCGTGAATCCCGGTGCCAGCCAGGAAATGCGCTTCGTCGCCTACAACCCCACGGACAAGCCGATGACGGCCCAGGCCGTGCCCAGCGTGTCGCCCTCCAAGGCAGCTGCGTACTTTCACAAGACCGAGTGCTTCTGCTTTACCCAGCAAGTGTTGCAGCCCGGTGAGCGCATCGAGATGCCGGTGCGCTTCATCGTTGATCGTGATCTGCCCGCAGACGTGCGTCACCTGACGCTCGCCTACACCCTGTTCGACATCACGTCTCGCCAACCCCCCGTCGCCGCCATCCATCAGGCGCCTGTGGTGGCGGCCAAGGAGAGTCTGCAATGAACAAACAGACCACCACGCACGAGAACTACTACGTCCCCGCCCAGAGCAAGTGGCCCATCGTTGCCACGGTTGCGCTGCTGGTCACCGTCTACGGCCTCGGCAGCTGGTTCAACGACCTCAAGGCCGAGCGCGCCGACTCCAACGGTCCGCTGATCTTTTTCATCGGTGCGCTGCTGATCGTTTACATGATGTTCGGCTGGTTCGGCTCGGTGGTTCGCGAAGGTCGTGCCGGCCTTTATAGCGGACAGATGGATCGATCTTTCCGCTGGGGCATGACCTGGTTCATCTTCTCCGAGGTGATGTTCTTCGCTGCATTCTTCGGCACGCTGTTCTACATCCGCTACTGGGTCGGACCCTGGCTCGGTGGCGATGGCGACAAGGGCGTCAGCAACATGCTCTGGCCCAACTTCGAATACACCTGGCCGCTGCTGAACAATCCCGATCCCCAACTGTACCCGGCGCCGGAAGGCACCATCAGCGCCTGGGGACTACCGCTGATCAACACCATTCTCCTGGTCACCTCCAGCTTTACGCTGACCTGGGCGCACCACGCACTGCGCAAGGGCAATCGCAAACACCTCAAGCTTGGGCTAGGGCTGACCGTGCTGCTCGGCGTGGCCTTCCTCATCTTGCAGATCGAGGAGTACGTGCACGCCTATACCGAACTCGGCTTGACGCTAGGCTCGGGCATTTACGGCGCGACCTTCTTCATGCTTACCGGCTTTCACGGTGCCCACGTCACCATGGGGGCGATCATCCTGACGGTGATGCTGGTGCGCAGTTTTCGCGGCCACTTCACGCCTGAACAACATTTCGGTTTCGAGGCGGCGGCCTGGTACTGGCACTTCGTGGACGTGGTATGGCTCGGCCTGTTCGTCTTCGTTTATGTGCTTTGAAAACGTCCCGGATGGGTGCAACCCATCAACCGAACCCCGGCGGCAACTGACCGGAGTAAAAGCCCCAGGCGATCAGGGCGACAGTTAACGCGCTGAGCGAGACGCGAACGAACAGAGCGGTCACCAGACGGGAGGTGCGGCCTTCGTCCTTGACCAGAAAGAACAGTCCACTGAACAGACTGACCAGCGTGGCGACTAATAACAGAATAATCACCGCCTTGAGCATGAGCGGGTCCGCCGTGATAGGTGAACTGGGGGAAGTTGGGGGTGGAGTATAGCCAGCCGGATAAATACGTCGCGGGGCGCGGCATGAGCGGCTTCAAGCCGGGTTTGCTGCCAACGCTGGTGGTGCTGTGCCTGTTGCCGCTGCTGGTCTGGCTGGGTTTCTGGCAGCTGGAGCGCGGCGAGCAGAAGCGCGACATGCTGGCGCGTCAGGAGGCCCGCCAAGGGGCTGCGCCAGTGTCGCCGGAGCAGATAGAGAATCTCGAAGACCCCATCTACAGCCGCATCCATCTACAGGGCAGTTTCGATGTCGAGCACAGCTTTCTGCTGGACAGCCGCACCCGCGACGGCCAGGTCGGCGTCGAGCTGCTGCAGCCGTTTCAGGATCAGGCCAGCGGCCGATGGGTGCTGGTCAACCGGGGTTGGCTGCCGTGGCCGGATCGCCGCATCCCACCGAAATTCGACACACCGGATCGCCCGTTGAAGTTGGCGGCCTGGGTCTACGCCCCTTCGGGCGAGCCGTTCATCCTTAGCAAACGCATGGCTGAAGGCTGGCCGCGGCTGATCAATCACGTCGATGTCAACGAGATCTGGCAGCTGCTCGATCGCGAGGGCGTCAGCTACGAGCTGCGACTGGAGCCGGGGCCCACGGCATATCGCGCCGACTGGCCGGTGACCTTCATGAAGCCGCAGCAGCATGTGGGTTACGCGGTGCAATGGTTTGCGCTGGCGGCAGCGTTGCTGGCGTTGTTCATCTACTTCGGCGTGCACCAGGCACGGGGGAGCAAGCAGTGACCACGATGAATCCGACCTTCAACTCTGCGCCGCCGCAGCGGCGCCGTGGGCGGCTGCAACTGCTGCTGATCCTGGCCGTGGTGATCGGCCCCATGCTGCTGGCCAGCGCGATGTACCACTTCGGCTTCTGGGTGCCGCAAACCCGAACCTATGACGGCGCTCTGGTCGCGACCGGACAGGGTCGCGATGCGCTCGGGATCAGCACGCCGGTCGCCGCCGAGCCGCGCTGGGAGCTGCTGGTCACGGCACCGCAAGGCTGCGCCGAAGACTGCCAGCAGCTGGTCTACCTGGCGCGTCAGATCAATATCGGTCTGGCCCGCGAAGCCGGTCGCGCCGGCCATGCACTGGCCAGCGCGCAGCCCCTGGCCAACGATTATGACCAGCGCCTGCAACGCGAATATCCGCAACTGCAACGCTACTCGCTGGACGCAACCGTGTACGGCGCCAATCCCGACGTGCCCACCGGCCCGCAACTCTGGATCGTCGACCCACACGGGAATCTGGTGCTGCGCTACGACGCGAAAGCAGACGGCAAAGCGATTCTCGATGACCTGAAATACCTGCTGAAAATTTCGCAGATAGGTTGAAAAGCAGCCGGAAGCTGAAAGCCTGAAGCTGGGAGAAGCACTGAGCCAACCCCCTCTCCCTCAGGGAGAGGGCTGGGGTGAGGGGAACAAGCCAAGCCCTACGTTGAAATTGGGCACGGCACCTGCCAACAAGCTTTTCGATAACGAGGACCTTATGCAGCCAAGATCACGCCCCGGTTATCGCCTTGCCGTATTCGCCACGCTGCTGGCTGTGGTGGTGGTGTTGCTCGGTGCCTACACACGACTGACCCACGCTGGCCTTGGCTGCCCGGACTGGCCCGGCTGCTACGGGTTTCTCACCGTGCCCATGAGTGAAGACAAACAGAGCCTGGCCGCGCTGCGCTTCCCCGAAGCACCGCTGGAGGTGCACAAGGGTTGGAACGAGATGGTCCATCGCTACTTCGCCGGTGCGTTGGGATTGGTGATTCTCGCGCTCGCCGTGCAGGCTGTGCGCCGCCGCGCCGAGCCCGGTCAACCGGTCAAGTTGCCGTTGCTGCTGCTGGCGGTCGTGATCGCCCAGGCGGCGTTCGGCATGTGGACCGTCACTCTGCAACTCTGGCCGCAAGTGGTCACGGCGCATCTATTGGGCGGCTTCGCCACCTTGAGCCTGCTGTTCCTGCTGAGCCTGCGCTTGTCCGGTCGACAACCGGCGATCCCGAACGTGGCGGGTCGAGTCAGAGCGTTAGCGGTGATCGGCATGCTGGCGGTGATCGCTCAGGTGGCGCTGGGCGGCTGGGTCAGCAGCAACTACGCCGCGGTGGCCTGCACGGATTTCCCCACCTGCCATGGCGAGTGGTGGCCGAAGATGGATTTCATCAATGCCTTCAATCTGACCCACCACGACATCGGTCCGAATTACTTGGGTGGCATGCTCTTCGGCGAGGCGCGTACGGCCATCCACGTCACTCACCGCCTGGGTGCGCTGACAGTGACGCTCATCCTGTTGGCCCTGAGCTGGCAGCTCTGGCGCAACGGGTTGCCGCGTCTGGCCGGGTTGCTGCTGGCCGCGCTGGCTCTGCAGGTCGGGCTGGGCATCAGCAATGTTCTGTTCAATCTACCCCTGGCCGTCGCCGTCGCCCATAACGGCGGCGGAGCGCTGTTGCTGCTGGTTACCGTACTGATCAACCTTCGTCTCCTGAGTCAGGGCGCCGTCGCGGCGCGCGAGCCTGCACCTCAGGAACGTCCGAACACCGTGGGCGGGCTCGACCTGCCTCGCGCTTGACCACAAGGAGAACCCCATGGCGACTCTACTCAGCGAACGCGGCGCCCAGGCCAGCTGGCGCGATTACCTGGAGCTGACCAAGCCGAAGGTGGTGCTGCTGATGCTCATCACCTCCCTGGTGGGCATGTTCCTGGCGACGCGGGCAGGCGTGCCCTGGACCGTGTTGGTGTTCGGCAACCTCGGGATTGCGCTCTGTGCCGGGGGCGCGGCGGCGGTCAATCATGTGGTTGATCGGCGTATCGATTCAGTGATGGCGCGCACTCACAAGCGGCCACTGGCCGAGGGCCGGGTATCACCGGCTGCCGCGCTGTTCTTCGCGTTACTGCTGAGTGTGGCGGGAATGGGCCTGCTGCTGACCTTCACCAACGCGCTGGCGGCCTGGCTTACGCTGGCTTCGCTGGTCGGTTATGCAGTCATCTACACCGGCTTTCTCAAGCGTGCCACACCGCAGAACATCGTCATCGGCGGGCTCGCCGGCGCTGCGCCGCCGCTGCTCGGCTGGGTCGCGGTGACCGGCCAGATCACTGCCGAGCCGCTGCTGCTGGTGCTGATCATCTTCGCTTGGACGCCGCCCCACTTCTGGGCGCTGGCGATCCACCGCAAGGCCGAATACGCCAAGGTCAATGTGCCCATGCTGCCGGTCACCCACGGCGAGCACTACACCAAAGTGCACATCCTGCTCTACACGGCGGTGCTGCTGGCGGTGAGCTTCATGCCCTTCGCCATTCACATGAGCGGCCCGCTGTACCTCGCGGCAGCCGCGCTGCTGGGCGCGCGATTCCTGTTCTGGACCATCGTGCTCTATCGCGACAGCCGGCCCCATGCGGCGATCAAGACCTTCAAATTCAGTATCTGGTACCTGTTCGCGCTGTTCATCGCACTGTTGGTTGATCATTATCTGCTGCTCAATATCTGAGCCGCTCGACAAGGAACCTCATGACCCGCATCCAAAAAACCGTATTCGTTCTCGTCGCGCTGGTCGCGCTGGTCATTGGCCTGACGGTTTCCAAGGTGCTCAATACCGAGCGCCAGCTCGATACCGCCGAGCTGCTGGATGCCGGCATCGTGCTCTTGCCCCAAGGGCGCGACATGCCGGAGCTGACGCTGACCAACCAGGACGGCGAATCGGTGTCGCTGCAGCAACTGGAAGGGCAGTGGAACCTGCTGTTCTTTGGCTACACCTTTTGCCCGGATATCTGCCCGGCGACGCTGGCCGAACTGCGCCAGCTGCGCGGCATGCTGCCGGAGGAGACGCGCCAACAGATGCAGCCGATCCTGGTGAGCGTCGATCCCGAGCGCGATACGCCGGAGCAGCTGAAAACCTATCTGGATTATTTCGATGCCGGATTCATCGGCCTTACCGGGCCGCTGGATAACATCCAGACGCTTGCCAACGCCGCCGGCGTGCCCTTCATTCCGGGCGATACCTCGAAAGAGAATTACACCGTCGACCACGGCGGCAATCTCGCGCTGATCGGCCCTGATGGCCGCCTGCGTGGCTTCATCCGCGCGCCGATGCGTACCCAGAAGCTTGCAGAGCAATTGCCGATGGTACTGGCGCTGGAGTAAGCATCGCGCTTTGGGCCAGCCGGCCCGCTCTAAAAACGAAACCTTTCCGTAGGGCCGAACTTGTTCGGCCATTGCCAATTCGTGGCCGAATAAGTTAGGCCCTACAGCAATTAACGACGAACCCCGCACGCGGCGGGGTTCGTTGTCAGCTCGCAAAGGATCAGAAGGCGGGAACGACCGCGCCCTGGTACTTCTCTTCGATGAACTTGCGGACCTCTTCGCTATGCAGCGCGGCAGCCAGCTTCTGCATGGCGGCGCTGTCCTTGTTGTCCGGCCGGGCGACGAGGATGTTCACGTAGGGCGAATCGCTGCCTTCGATGATCAGGGCATCTTCGGTGGGGTTGAGTTTGGCTTCCAGCGCGTAGTTGGTGTTGATTAGCGCCAGATCGACTTGGGTCAGCACGCGCGGCAGCGTTGCGGCTTCCAGCTCACGGACCTTGATGTTTTTCGGGTTCCCGGCGATGTCCTTCGGCGTGGCGGTGATGCCGGCGCCTTCTTCAAGGGTGATCACGCCGGCTTTGGCCAGCAGCAGCAGCGCACGGCCGCCATTGGTGGCATCGTTGGGGATGACCACATTGGCGCCTTTCGGCAGATCGTCCAGCGATTTCAGCTCGCTCGAATAGGCGCCGAAGGGCTCGATATGCACCCCAGCGACGCTGACCAGCTCGGTGCCCTTGCCCTTGTTGAATTCATCTAGGTACGGCTGATGCTGGAAGAAGTTGGCGTCCAGGCGCTTTTCGGCAACCTGAATGTTCGGCTGCACATAGTCGGTGAAGACCTTCACCTTCAGATCGACGCCCTGTTCGGCCAGCTGGGGTTTGATGAATTCGAGGATTTCCGCGTGCGGAACGGCGGTTGCAGCGACGTTCAATTCGTCAGCAGCCTGGGCAGAGAAGGCCGTGACGGCGGCAAAGGCGGCAAGCAGTTTTTTCATCGTTTGGTTCCTTCAGAAGATGATCGGGTTGCGATGGTTCGCTCGCCCTGGTTGCGGTTCATTTGCGTGAAAAATGGGTGACCAGCTTGTCGCCGACGTTCTGCAGTACCTGCACCAGTACCAGCAGCAGGACCACGGTGACGACCATCACATCGGTCTGGAAACGCTGGTAGCCGAAGCGGATCGCCAGGTCGCCGAGACCGCCGGCCCCTACCACACCGGCCATCGCGGTGTAGGACACCAGGGTGATGGCGGTGACGGTGATAGCCGCGATGATGCCCGGCCTCGCCTCCGGCAGCAATGCGCTGAAGATGATCTGCCGCGTCGTCGCGCCCATGGCCTGGGTCGCCTCGATGATGCCGCGGTCGACTTCGCGCAGCGCGGTTTCCACCAGCCGCGCGAAGAACGGCGCGGCGCCCACCACCAACGGCGGGATGGCGCCGGCCACGCCCAGCGAGGTGCCGGTCAGCAGCACGGTGAAGGGAATCATCACGATCAGCAGGATGATGAACGGCAGCGAACGCAGCACGTTGACCACGAACGACAGCAGCGCATACAGCGGGCCGTTCTCGAACAATTGGCGCGGCCCGCTGAGAAACAGCAGCACGCCCAGCGGCAGGCCGAGCAGGATGGTGAACAGCAGCGAACCGCCGAGCATCAGCAGGGTGTCCAGCGTCGCCAGCCAGATTTCGTACCAATCCACATTGGTGAACAGAGCATCCATCAGCGCAGCACCTCCACGTGAACATCGGCGCTATCGAAGCGGGACAGGGCGGCTTGCATGTCGCCGCCAGTGAGCGCCAGGGTCAGCTGGCCGTAGGGGGTGTCCTTGATGCGATCGATCCGCCCCGAGAGGATGCTGAAATCGACCCCCGTCTCGCGCGCCACGGTGCCTAGCAGTGGCTGGTAGGTCGACTCGCCCTGAAAAGTCAGGCGCAGGATGCGGCCCGGCACGTGGGCGAAGTCATCGCGCTGCTCACCCTCATCCACCGCCTCGTCTTCCAGCACGAAACGCTGAGTAGTCGCATGCTGTGGATGCAGGAAAACATCGGTCACCGGGCCCTGCTCGACAATCAGCCCGCCATCCATCACCGCCACGCGATCGCAGACGCGGCGGATCACGTCCATCTCGTGGGTGATCAGCACGATGGTGAGGTTCAGCTCGCGGTTGATCTCGGCCAACAGTTGTAGCACTTGGGCGGTGGTCTGCGGGTCGAGAGCGCTGGTGGCCTCGTCGCAGAGCAGGATGTCGGGCTCGGTGGCTAGCGCGCGGGCGATGCCGACGCGCTGCTTCTGTCCGCCGGACAGCTGCGCGGGGTATTTACGTGCGTGGTCCTTCAGGCCGACCCGCTCCAGGAGGGCAGCGACGCGGCGTTCGATATCGGCTTTCGAGTAGGTGCCGGCCAGGCGCAGCGGCATGGCGACGTTATCGGCCACAGTCTTGGACATCAGCAGGTTGAAGTGCTGGAAGATCATCCCGACACGCTGGCGGAAGCGGCGCAGGCCGTCGGCCTCCAGTGCGGTGACGTCTTCGCCGTTTACCAGAATGCGCCCGCCGGAAGGTTCTTCCAGTCGGTTGATCAGGCGCAGCAGGGTACTTTTGCCGGCGCCGGAGTGGCCGATCAGGCCGAACACTTCGCCGGCTTCGATACGGAAGCTCGTCGGCTGCAGCGCCATCACGTCGCGGCTGGCGACGCGATAAGTCTTGTGGACGTCGTGGAATTCGATCACGGGCGAACCTGTAGATGGGGCGATACCGGCAGCATCTGCCGGCAAAAGATCGGCATTCTACCGCATCCGACGCACAGGCTCAGCCGCTGGGCGCATGGGCTGTCGGCGCCGATCATTGAGGTCCCCTATCACCGTCATGAGAAAAGCAAATTGGCGCAAGACCGACCTTGTACACGTCGTGGCTGTCAGTTTACCGAGCGCCGTGGAAAAGCCGGGTCAAGCAGACGGTCCGCCACGGCTTGCGCAACCCATTGCGAGGCCCCTCCATGACCGACATCAATGCCCCACGTAACGAAATAGCCGGCACCGACACGCCGGACCGCGCCAACCGCAACGCCAAGCTCGACCAGCTGGAAAACGTCCGCTCCGACGCCACCGGACAGGCCCTGACCACTAATCAGGGCGTGAAGATCGCTGACAACCAGAACACCCTTCGGGCTGG
Source organism: Pseudomonas sp. CBC3 (assembly GCF_037967085.1). Taxonomy (NCBI): domain Bacteria; kingdom Pseudomonadati; phylum Pseudomonadota; class Gammaproteobacteria; order Pseudomonadales; family Pseudomonadaceae; genus Pseudomonas; species Pseudomonas sp. CBC3. The sequence goes on along the minus strand of NZ_JBANEO010000001.1, from coordinate 866,737 downwards.
CGACCGTGGCCCCTCGCTGCTCGAAGATTTCATCATGCGCGAGAAGCTCACCCACTTCGACCACGAGCGCATTCCCGAGCGCATTGTCCACGCGCGCGGCTCGGCGGCCCATGGCGTGTTCGTCAGCTACGGCGACCACAGTTGGCTGACCAAGGCCTCGTTCCTCGCCTCCGAAGGCAAGGAAACCCCGGTATTTGCGCGTTTCTCCACGGTGCAGGGTTCGCGCGGCTCCGCGGACACGGTGCGCGATGTGCGTGGTTTCGCCACCAAGTTCTACACCGACGAGGGCAACTTCGATTTGGTCGGTAACAATATGCCGGTGTTCTTCATTCAGGACGCGATCAAATTTCCGGACTTCGTGCATGCGGTCAAACCCGAACCGCACAACGAGATTCCGCAGGCGCAATCGGCCCACGACACCTTCTGGGACTTCGTCTCGCTGACCCCCGAATCGGCGCACATGGTGCTCTGGACCATGTCCGATCGTGCTTTGCCGCGCAGCTTCCGGGCAATGGAAGGTTTTGGCGTGCACACCTTCCGCCTGATCAATGCAGAGGGGGTCTCCCGCTTCGTCAAGTTCCACTGGAAGCCGGTGGCCGGCGCCTTCTCGCTGGTCTGGGACGAGACGCTGAAGATCGCCGGCAAAGACCCGGACTTCAACCGCCGCGACATGTGGGAGGCCATCGAGAGCGGCGATCCCTTCGAATGGGAGCTGGGCGTGCAGGTGGTCGAGGAAGCCGACGAGCACAGCTTCGACTTCGACCTACTCGACCCGACCAAAATCATCCCCGAGGAGCTGGTGCCGGTGCAGAAGCTCGGCAAGATGACGCTCAATCGCAACCCGGACAACTTCTTCGCCGAGACCGAGCAGGCGGCCTTCCACATCGGTCACATCGTGCCGGGCATCGATTTCACCAACGACCCGCTGCTGCAGGGCCGGCTGTTCTCCTACACCGACACTCAGCTGCTGCGCCTGGGCGGCCCGAACTTCCACGAGATCCCGATCAACCGGCCGCTGTGCTCGCTGCACAACAACCAGCGCGATGCGTTCCATCGCCAAGCCATCCACAAAGGCCGCGCCAACTACGAGCCCAACTCCATCGATGGCGGCTGGCCCAAGGAAACTCCGCCAGCGGCGCAGGGCGGCGGCTTCGAGAGTTATCCGGAGCGCGTCGAAGGGCACAAGATTCGCAACCGCAGCGCGTCGTTCGGTGACCATTTCTCACAGGCCACGCTGTTCTGGAACAGCATGAGCGAGCCGGAGAAGGAGCACATCATCGGCGCCTACACCTTCGAGCTGGGCAAGGTGGAGCGGGCGTTCATTCGCGAGCGGCAGGTCAACGAGATCCTTGCCAATATCGACCTGGAACTGGCCCGCCGCGTGGCGGACAACCTCGGTCTGCCGGCACCGAGCGCACCCAGCGTAGCGAAGAAGGAACCGGCGACGCCGAGTTCGTCAGCGCTGAGCCTGATGAACCATGCGCCGGGCAACATCAAGTCGCGCAAGGTGGCGATCCTCGTGGCCAACGGCGTGGACGGCGCAGCCATCGATGCGTTCAAGGCCAAACTCGCCGAAGAGGGTGCCTTCGCCAAACTGATCGGCCCGACGCCTGCGCCGGTGAAAACCGCCGAGGGCAAGGCGCTGGTGATCGACGCGGCTATGGATGGTATGCCGTCTGTGATGTTCGACGCCGTGTTCGTGCCCGGCGGCGCCGACGCGGCGGCGGCCATGGCTCAGTCCGGCGAGGCCAAGCACTATCTGCTCGAAGCCTACAAGCACCTGAAGCCGGTGGTGGTGATAGGCGCGGCGCGGCCGTTGCTGGCGTCGCTGAATCTCATGCCCGACGCCGGTCTGCTGGAAGGCGATGACGTGGACGCGGTATTCGGCGCCTTCGTCCAGGCCCTCGGCCAGCACCGCGTCTGGGCACGCGAGGCGGCGGCCAAGGCAGTGCCGGCCTGATGTAGGTCGCAAGCTTTGTGCGCATGGAGGCGCTAAGGGCTAAGAGCTGTGGTCCTCCGGCAGCTTATCGGGGTTTGACTAAGTGTTCGCGAGCAAGCTCGCTCCTACATTAGGCGCTGCTCACCGTAGGAGCGAGCCTGCTTGCGAACAACCGCCATTGCGGAGCTGAAAGGAGACGATATCCATAAAGGCGTGCTTTAACTCAGCAACCTATGCTCTGCAGCTCGCGCCAGTGTAGGTACAGCCGCAGGTCGAACTCGATCTGGCCATAGCCCGGCAGCATGTGATCGCAGAGCTTGTAGAAGGCGCGGTTATGCTCGCTTTCGCGCAGGTGTGCCAGTTCATGGACGACGATCATCTGCAAGAACTCCGGCGCCGCGTCCCGAAACAGCGCGGCGACGCGGATTTCTTTCTTCGCCTTCAGCTTGCCGCCTTGCACGCGTGATACCGCGGTGTGCAGGCCGAGGGCGCGGTGGGTGAGGTCGAGGCGGTTGTCGTAGAGCACCTTGTCGATCGGCGGCGCGCTTTTCAGGTGATCCTGCTTCAGGCGCTGCACGTAGCCGTACAACGCCTTGTCGCTTTGGTGCTCATGGCGGCCCGGATAGCGGCGCTGCAGATAGTTGCCCAGACGCTGTTCAGCGATCAGCTGGCGGACCTGCTCAAGCAGCGGCTCAGGATAGCCGCGCAGGTATTTCAGATCAGTCATGGCCGTTCAATTGCGCTTGCGCCAGGCGAAGCTCAGCAGGAACAGCGCGGCGGCGCTGACCACGATGGACGGCCCGGCCGGCGTGTCTTCGTACCAGGACAGCGCCAGCCCCAGACACACCGCGACGATGCCCAACAAGCTCGCGCCCAAGGCCATCTGCTCGGGCGTTCGGGCGTGTCGCTGGGCCGCGGCGGCCGGAATGATCAGCAGCGAGGTGATCAACAGCACGCCGACGATCTTCATCGCCACGGCGATCACCATGGCGATCAGCAGCATCAGTGCCAAGCGGATGGCCGCGACGGGCAGGCCTTCGACCTTCGCCAATTCCTCATGCACCGTCACTGCCAACAGCGGACGCCATAGCGGGATCAGCACCAGCAGCACCAGTGCACTGCCGCCGGCAATCCAGGCCAGGTCGGTCGGGCCGACGGCCAGGAGGTCGCCGAACAGGTAACCCATCAGGTCGATACGCACATCCTGCATGAAACTCAGCGAGACCAGCCCGAGCGACAAGGTGCTGTGCGCGAGAATGCCGAGCAGGGTGTCGGATGCCAGTGGCTGGCGCTGCTGCAGAGTCACCAGCAACACCGCCAGCAGCACGCAGCAGACGACGACCGCGAGGGTCAGGTTGACCTCCAGCATCAGTCCCAGCGCGACGCCGAGCAGCGCTGAATGGGACAGCGTATCGCCGAAATAGGCCATGCGCCGCCAGACCACGAAAGAGCCGAGCGGGCCGGCGACCAGTGCCAGGGCCAGGCCGGCGAGCAGAGCGTTCAGTAAAAAGTCAGGCATGTCAGTGCTTGCAGTTCGGGCCGTGGACGTGGGGTTTACCGGTGATCACGCTGCCATGCAGGTCGTGGCTGTGATCGTGCTGGTGGTGATAGATCGCCAAACTACGCGCGTCCTGACCGAACAGCTCGATGAAGGCCGGGTCGGCACTGACCTGTTCCGGATGCCCGGAGCAGCACACGTGACGGTTCAGGCAGACCACCTGGTCGGTGGCGCTCATCACCAGATGCAGGTCATGCGAGACCATCAGTACGCCGCAGCCGTAACGCTCGCGTAGCTGGCCGATGAGCCGATAGAGCTCCGCCTGCCCGGCGACATCGACGCCCTGCACCGGCTCGTCGAGCACCAGCAGTTCCGGTTCGCGCAGCAGCGCGCGGGCCAGTAGCACCCGCTGCATTTCGCCGCCCGAAACCGATTGCAGCGGGCTGTCGATCACGTGCTCGGCGCCCACTTCGCTCAGTGCGCTGAGGGCCGCGGCGCGATCCACGCCCGGGACCAGACGCAGAAATCGCAGCACCGACAGCGGCAGGGTTGCGTCGACGTGAAGCTTCTGCGGCATATAGCCGACGCGTAGCTTCGGCTTGCGCCAGACGGTGCCGCTGTCCGGTTTCAGCAACCCCAATACCGCGCGCACCAGCGTGGTCTTGCCAGCGCCGTTGGGGCCGATCAGCGTGACGATTTCGCCACGCTGCACTTGCAGCTGCGCGCCTTCGAGCACCGGCTGCTTGGCGAAGCGGACATGGATGTCATCCAGGCGGATCAACGCCTCGCTCATGCCGCACTCCGGCAGGTCGCGCAAAGACCGACTACTTCAACGGTCTGGCCTTCGACTCGGAAATTCACGCTGTGCGCAGCCTGGTTAATGGCCTCGCTGACTATCGATTGCTCGAGCTCGATCGCGGTATGGCAGTTGCGGCAAATCAGGAATTGCCCCTGATGTGGATGCTCGGGGTGGTTACAGCCGATGAAGGCGTTGAGCGATGCGATGCGATGCACCAGGCCGTTTTCCAGCAGAAAGTCCAATGCTCGGTAGACGGTTGGCGGTGCGGCGCGACGGCCGTCCTGCTCGGTCAGCGCGCCGAGAATGTCGTAGGCGCCGAGTGGCTTGTGGCTTTGCCAGACCAATTCCAGCACACGCTTGCGTAGCGCCGTCAGACGCACACCTGCGCGCGCGCAAAGCGCATCGGCTTCGGCCAGCGCGCTACTGACGCAGTGATCATGGTCATGGGGAGTGCAGGCCAGCGGGATATTAGACATAGGCGAAGACGAGGCTTTGGAGAGACGTTATTATGTTACCCATTCGAACTAGCCGAGTGTTGCCCGTGTTTCGCCTTTTTTCGTTGCCTTTACTTGTAACTCTCATCTTTCTCGGCAGTGCGCCGGCCCGCGCCGAGGTGGCTCTTGTCACCAGCATCAAGCCTCTGCAGCTGATCGCTGCGGCTATCCAGGACGGCGTGGGCGAACCGCAGGTGCTGCTTCCGGCGGGCGCCTCTGCTCATCATTACGCGCTGCGGCCATCCGACGTACGGCAGATTCGCAGTGCCGATCTGTTTTATTGGATTGGTCCGGATATGGAAGCTTTCCTGGAACCGGTGCTGAAAGGCCGCGAAGGGCCGAGCGTTGCTGCGCAGTCGCTGCCGGGGCTGACGTTGCGTCATTTCGGTGATGAGCATGCCGAGTCCCACCATGGTCATGACGAGCATGCGCACGAAGCCGACAATCATGATCACGATGCACATGAAGCTCACGCGGCTGGCGGCCACCATGATCATGCGCACCGCCCCGGCAGTCTCGATGCTCACCTCTGGCTGTTGCCGGCCAATGCCTTGGTCATAGCCGCGAACATGGCCGACAAGCTGGCGGCCGTCGATCCAGCCAACGCAGCGCATTATCAGGCGAATCTCGAGGGGTTCCGACAGCGTTTGGACGCGCTCGATCAGCGCCTGACGAAGCGGCTAAGCGATACCGGTAAAAAGCCCTTCTTCGTCTTTCATGAAGCCTACGACTATTTCGAAGCAGCCTATGGCCTCGCGCATACCGGTGTGTTCGCCGCTGGCGAGGCCCAGCCGGGGGCGCGTCACGTCGCCGAGATGCGTCAGCGCCTGGAGCAAGCCGGCCCCAGCTGCGTATTTTATGAGCCGCCGATCCGTCCACGTCTGGCCGACAGCTTGATCCGTGAATTACCGGTACAGGTCGCCGAGCTGGACGCCATGGGTCAGGGCATCGAAGCCACCGCTGGCGGCTACGAGCGTCTGATCGAAGATCTCGGGATGTCGCTCGCCGTCTGTTTGGAAAGTCTGTAAGTAATTGGCAGCCAAGACAATTTGCTCTAACCGGGTTAGCGTAATCCCAAGCGCCACCGGTCAGGAATAGCCCTCGGGCATCGGCAACTTGATGAATGTCATCCCAAGTCCTGCCGTGCTGGCTTAAGCTTGCGTCTTTTCCCATTTGCATGAGGATGCGCAGCATGGCGAAGACCGACGGGCCGATTACGGCAGACAGTAAAACCGCCGCCGGAATCGCCCTGCAGGCGGCTTCCGAGGATATCTGGGCGCAGAAGTACCGCCTGACCGACAAGGACGGTACGCCCGTCGACGACAGCGTCGACGCCACCTGGCAGCGGGTCGCCCGTGCCTTGGCGGACGTCGAGTCGCAAGATAAGCGCGAGCACTGGTACGAGCGCTTCCTGTGGGCACTGCGCAACGGCGCCATCCCGGCGGGGCGGATCATTTCCAACGCCGGCGCGCAGGACTACAAGCCGGCCACCTCGACTATCAACTGCACTGTTTCTGGCACCATCGACGATTCGATGGACCAGATCCTCGGCAAGGTCCACGAGGCCGGGCTGACGCTCAAGGCCGGCTGCGGCATCGGTTATGAATTCAGCACCCTGCGCCCGCGCGGCTCCTTCGTTTCCGGGGCTGGCGCGCATACCAGCGGGCCGCTGTCGTTCATGGATATCTTCGACAAGATGTGTTTCACCGTCAGCTCCGCCGGTGGTCGTCGCGGCGCGCAGATGGGCACTTTCGACGTCGGCCATCCGGACGTGCGCGAATTCATCCGTGCCAAGCGCGAAGACGGCCGCCTGCGCCAGTTCAACCTCAGCCTGCTGATCACCGATGAATTCATGCAGGCGGTGGAAAACGACGCCGAGTGGCCGCTGATCTTCCCGCTGCACCTCAAGGAAAAGGCCGAGCTGGATCTGGACGACCCCGAGCAGATCGTCTGGCGCGAGTGGCCGAGCCACGAGGGCTACATCGTCCGCGACGATGGCCTAGTCGCCTGCAAGATCTACGGCCGGGTCAAGGCGCGGCACCTGTGGGACATGATCATGGTCTCCACCTACGACTACGCCGAGCCGGGCTTCATCCTCATCGACCGCGTCAACCAGTTGAACAACAACTGGTGGTGCGAGGCGATCCGCGCGACCAATCCCTGTGGCGAGCAACCATTGCCGCCCTATGGGTCCTGCCTGCTGGGTTCGATCAACCTGACCAACTTCGTGATTGATCCATTCGGTGCCGATGCCCGTTTCGACTGGGACAAATACCGCGAAGTGGTGCGTCTGTTCACCCGCATGCTCGACAATGTCGTGGAAATCAATGGCCTGCCGTTGCCGCAGCAGCGTCACGAGATCGAGCAGAAGCGCCGTCACGGTATGGGCTTCCTCGGCCTCGGCTCGACCCTGACGCTGCTCAAACTGCGTTACGGCAGCCCGGAAGCCTGCGTATTTACCGAAGAAGTCGCGCGCGAAATGGCGCTGGTCGGCTGGGAAGAGGCGCTCGAACTGTCGAAGGAGAAGGGGCCGGCGCCCCTGCTTGCCGAGACCTTTGAAGTCACCGCCGAGATGCTGCGCAAGCGCCCGGAAATGAAGAAGCACGGTTACAAGGCCGGCGACCAGGTGCCGGGTCGCGTGCTGCACGCCAAGTATTCGCGTTACATGCAGAAGATCGCCGAATATGCGCCCGAGCTGATCGAGGCGCTGGCCGAGCAGGGCGCGCGCTTCACTCATCACAGCTCCATCGCGCCCACCGGCACCATCAGCCTGAGCCTGGCCAACAACGCCTCCAACGGCATTGAGCCGAGCTTCGCCCATCATTACTCGCGCAACCTGATCCGCGCCGGACGCAAGGCGAAGAAAAAGATCGAGGTGTTCAGCTATGAGTTGCTGGCCTATCGCACTTTGATCAACGAGCGAGCCAAGCCGGGTTCCGACGTGCCGGGCGAGAAGCTGCCCGACTACTTCATCACCGCCGACGACATCACCCCGACTCAGCATGTCGACATTCAGGCGGCCGCGCAGAAGTGGGTCGACTCGTCGATTTCCAAGACTGCCAACGTGCCCACCGACTATCCGTTCGAGGCCTTCAAGGACATCTACCGCTACGCCTGGCGCCAAGGCCTCAAGGGTTGCACCACCTTCCGCTTCAACCCGGCGGCGTTTCAGGGCGTGCTGGTCAAGGAAGCCGACCTGGAAAAGACCCTTTATCGCTTCGTTCTCGAAGACGGCAGCGTGGTCGAGTTGAAAGGAAATGAAGAGGTCGAATACGACGGCGAGGTCAATTCCGCCGCCAACCTGTTCGATGCCCTCAAAGAAGGCTATTACGGCAAGTATTGAGCCCCGACCAGTAGCCGGGCGGCGCGCGCCGCCCGGATGGAGAACCTGTAATGACCGTCAAGATTACTCAGCGCATCAAGGGCTTCAAGGTTGTCGATGAGACCCTCGAACGCCCCGCCGTAACGCCCGACAGCAACGCCAGCAAGGCGAAGGTGGTGGAGATGGACGAAAGTCTGCAACGCCCAGAAACGCTGGTCGGCATGACCTACAAGATCAAGTCGCCGCTGTTCGAGCACGCGCTCTACGTCACCGTTAATGATGTCGTGCTCAACGCCGGTACGCCCCACGAGCAGCGCCGGCCGTTCGAGATCTTCATCAATTCGAAGAACATGGATCATTTCCAGTGGATCGTCGCGCTCACCCGGATCATGTCCGCGGTGTTCCGCAAGGGCGGCGACTGCACCTTTTTGGTCGAGGAGCTGAAAGCAGTATTCGACCCGCGTGGCGGCTACCTGAAGAAGGGCGGCGTTTACATGCCGTCCATCGTCGCCGAAATCGGCGGCGTGCTGGAGCGCCATTTGATAGCCATCGGCATGCTCGAAGGTCACGCGCTGGACGAAACCCAGCTCAAATACCTGGCTGAGAAACGCGCCGCCTACGAAGCCAGCCAGGGCGCGGTGGCGGTCGAGCCGGGCGAAGGCTTCCCGGCTGGCGCGCAACTTTGCAACAAGTGCAACACCCAGGCGGTGGTGCAGATGGATGGCTGCGCTACGTGTTTGAATTGCGGGAATTCGAAGTGCGGATGAGCGGGCGTACGTTCAGCTAGTAGCGGGCATACGAACCCGCTGTCATCCCTGCGGTGGTTGCGACAAGCTCGCCAATGCCACCGCCGGAAATGGAAGGCCCGCCGCGGAGGCGGACCTCTCCCACAAAAGCGCGCTTATACGTTAGAAAACACTTCGCCCCTGGCTCGGGCCTTGGGGCGGGGCTGCGCCTTCAGCTCACCACCCGATAGCACGGCTCGTAAGGGCGTCCGCCGGGTAGCTTCATCCGATGCTGCAGGACGAACGCCTGCAGCAACTCGTCCAACGGTTTCATGATCGCCGCGTCGCCGTGGATCTCGTAACGGCCGAACTTTTCGATGCGGCGGATACCCTTGTCCTTCACATTACCGGCAACGATGCCGGAGAACGCCCGGCGCAGGTTCGCCGCCAATTCATGGGGCGGTACGTCGCGGGTCAGGCGCAGGCTGGCCATGTTCTCGTGGGTCGGGTCGAACGGATGCTGGAAACCTTCGTCGATCTTCAGCAGCCAGTTGAAGTGGAAGGCGTCGTTGCGTTCGCGACGGAACTGCTTGACGGCTTTCAGCCCCTCGACCATCTGCCGGGCCACCTCGGCCGGGTCGTCGATGACGATCTGATAGTGGCGCTGGGCTTCTTCGCCGAGTGTCGCGCCGACGAAATCGCGTAGCTGCTGCAGGTAGGGCGCGGCGCTTTCCGGACCGGTGAGGATGACCGGGAAGGGCACGTCGCGGTTGTCCGGATGCAGCAGAATACCCAGCAGATAAAGGAATTCCTCCGCCGTGCCGACACCGCCGGGGAAGATGATGATGCCGTGGCCGACACGGACGAAGGCCTCCAGACGCTTCTCGATATCCGGCAGGATCACTAGTTCATTGACGATCGGGTTCGGCGCTTCGGCGGCAATGATGCCCGGCTCGGTTAGGCCCAGATAGCGGCCGCTGACGATGCGCTGTTTGGCATGGGCGATGGTTGCGCCCTTCATCGGGCCTTTCATCACGCCTGGGCCGCAACCGGTGCAGATGTTCAGGTTGCGCAGGCCCAGCTCGTGGCCGACACGCTTGCTGTACTGGTATTCCTCGGTGCTGATCGAATGCCCGCCCCAGCACACCACCATGTTCGGCTCGATGCCGGAGCGCAGGGTGCGTGCATTACGCAGCAGGTGGAAGACGTAGTCGGTGATGCCGGCGGAACTGCTCAGGTCGATGCGCGAGCTGCCCAGTTCGCTCTCGGTGTAGACGATGTCACGTAGTGCGCTGAAGAGCATTTCGCGCGTGCTGGCGATCATCTGCCCATCGACGAAGGCATCGGCGGGCGCGTTGATCAGCTCCAGGCGGACGCCGCGGTCCTGCTGATGAATGCGGACCTCAAAGTCGTCGTAGGCCTCCAGGATGGTCTTGGCGTTGTCGATGCGCGCGCCGGTGTTGAGGATCGCCAGGGCGCACTGACGGAATAGCGTATAGGTGCTGCCCGAACTGGCTTCGCTGAGCTGTTGTACTTCTCGCTGGGACAGTGTTTCCAGGCTGCCCTTGGGGGCTACCGAGGCATTGATTACATAGCGTGAGGTCATTCGTTCTGTTCCCTGAAAACAATGCCACCGAGCCAGGCAGGTCAGGTGCATCAGGTTGGTAAGCGCAGCGCGGTGTGGTCGCGCACAGTGCAATCGTCCAGGCTAGCATCGCGCCAGCTTCTTCAGTGGCAATGCCTGCTTTCAGATCGCCACGACGTCAGCCAGCTGAGACCGGCCATCTTACACCTGCCGCAGCGGCGCGCATGGCGGGGTTCACTTGACGCCCAGGACACGAGAAAGGTTCCGCACGATTAGCCATCGGTTGAGTTGGTTGGTATGCATCCGGCGCGTCTGGCCACCGGACGGTTCGACAGTGTCGGCGCAGTTGGACTGCGCCGCCTTAGTCTGTTTCGTCACGGCAGCGGGGTGCTGCGGCTCACGCCCACCAATAACGCACCGTGTGGAAAAAAATCGGCGCGGCGAAGCATACCGAGTCGAGGCGGTCGAGCATGCCGCCGTGCCCTTCGATCATGTGCCCCCAGTCCTTCACGCCACGGTCGCGCTTGATCGCCGACATCACCAGCCCGCCGAAGAAGCCCAGCAGGTTCAGCAGCAGTGCGATCAGCGCCGCCTGCCAGAAGGTGAAAGGCGTGATCCAGAACAGCGCCGCGCCGATCAGCGTTGCCAGCGCGATGCCGCCAACGAAGCCTTCAACGGTTTTCGATGGCGACAGGTTGGGCGCGATCTTGCGCTTGCCGGCGAGCTTGCCGCAGACGTACTGCAGCACGTCGGAGAGTTGCACCACCATCACCAGCCAGGCGATCAGCAACAGGTTGCGGCCTTCGAAACCGGCGATTTCCAGCGTCAGCAGCGCCGGCACATGCGACACGCAGAACACCGCGATCATCAGGCCCCATTGCACCTTCGAGGCACGCTCAAGATAGCGCGTGGTGTCGCCGCCCAGCGAGGCGAGGATCGGCAACAGCAGGAAGATGTACACCGGAATGAAGATCGCGAACAGGCCGTACCAGCCGATACCGACCAGCAGGTATTGCACCGGCAGCACGAAATAGAACGCCGCGACCAATGCCGGATAATCGCTGCGCCGGGTCGGTGCCAGGGTCATGAACTCGCGCAGGGCGAAGAAGGAAACCAGATAAAAAAGGATCACCACCGCCGTGTGCCCGAGCCAGAAGGCGATGCCGATCACCGCGACCATCACCCACCAGGCGTTGATGCGCGCGTTGAGGTTGTCGACTACCGGGTTCTCGGCGTCGCCACTGCGGCGCTTGAGTACGAAGCCGATCAGCGAGGCCAGGGCGAGCAGGGCGCCGATTCCGGCGAACAGCATGAGTGTGTTGTTGTCCATGTCAGGCTTCCTCCGGCGCCAGTTCCAGCAGCGCCTCGCAGGCGCGGGTCAGGAAAGCGTCCTTGTCTTCGTTCTCGTCGATGCTCAGCGGCGCGCCGAAACTGACCGTGCACAGCAGCGGCAAGGGCAGCGAGCGGCCCTTCGGCATCACGCGGTTGAGATTGGCGATCCATACCGGCACCAGCTCCACCTCGGGTCGCGCCTGGCCGAGACGGTAGAGCCCGCCCTTGAACGGCAGCAGCCCCTCTTCGAGATTGCGTGTGCCCTCCGGAAACAGGATCAACGAATGCCCTTCATCCAATGCATCGAGCATCGGCTGCAACGGATCGACCAACGGGTCGCGCCGCTCACGGTCGACCAGCACGCCGTGAAACACGCGATTGATGATGAAGCGGCGCATCTGTCCCTTCTGCCAGTAATCCGCACCGGCTACCGGTCGGGTTCGTTTGCGCAGGTCGGGCGGCAGGGAGGCCCAGAGCAGCACGAAGTCGCCGTGGCTGGTGTGGTTGGCGAAATAGATACGCTGGGTGCGGGTTGGCGCGCAGCCTAGCCAGAGACTGCGCGTGCCGGTGAGCAGGCGCGCCGCGGAGGTGAGAAGGAAAGCGGACAGGTAGCCGAGCATCTATGGTTCCTCGGGGGCATTGACGGTTGACGGGGCGCAGAGCTGAGCGCAATGAGCAACTTGCGAGAAATCAGGCCGCCGTTTCGTTCAATCCCTGGCGTACACGGTTGATCAGCGTGTACAGCGCAAGGGCGGCTATCAGCAGCAATGCGCCATTGATCCAGCTTGCGGGCAACCAGCCGCAGGCCACGCCAGCGGCCAGCACGCCGAAGGCAAAGGCGCGATCGCTTTTGCCCATGGGGCCGTCGTAGCGGCGCGAGGCGCCCACCATCGGACCCAATACGCCGGCGTACTCACTGAACAGCGCCAGCAGGACGACCAGCACCACGGCCATCGCCGAAACGCCTGGCAACAGGGCGAAAGGAAGGTAGAGGGCGCTGTCCGCGACCACATCGCAGAGCTCGTTGAGATAGGCGCCCAACCGGGACTGCTGGCCGAATTCGCGGGCCAGCATCCCGTCGATGGCATTGAGCGCCATGCGCAGGAGCATCCAGACGGGGATCAAGGCGAAAAGCCAGGCGAGCTCCACCCACAGCGCGACGACGCCAGCGACCAGTAGCGACAGCACGAGGGCGGCGATGGTGACCTGGTTGGCGGTAATGCCGAGCGCGTGGAGGCGCTGCACCAATGGGCGCAACAGATCCTGGAAGCGTGGCTTGAGCTGATAGATGGAAAGCATCATCGATTCCTTTCGATGTAGGGCATGGTGTGCGCGAATGATTGTGCAAGCGGCGAAGCGCGATCAATCGGAGCCGGACTTTGGGGAAAAACAGGGCGCGTGGCAAGTAGGCTCAGCGGTGCGCCGCTGTTTTTGGGAGCTGGTCGGCGTCAATAGTAGAAGGACCCGCTATGGCGCTGGGTTCACTGCGAATTGATGTGCCAGCCAAGTATCCAACGTTCGGAGATCCACCCCGGGCTTCGGTACATGACTGCTTCAGTTCGGCCAGATCTTCGATGCGTGTGGGTCCGGCGATTCCTTGCGGTCGCGGTGTTCCGCCGTGTTCAACCTCTTGGCCTGGCTATTAGAGCGCAAACGGCAATGCGCTATGGCATTGTCGGCGGGCGGCGAGCAGGCGGCGGAATTCTTCAGGGTCCTTGATCAGCACGGGTTGCCCGGCGAAGTTCTGCGCGGCGATCAGGCGCGAGAGCCAGAACCGCACGCCGGCCACGCGCAGCATCGGCTGCCATAGCTCAGCCTCGGCCGGGGTGAAGCGGCGCAGGCTGGAGTAGGCGGCGAGCAATGCCTGGCTGCGTTCATCGTCGAGCTCGCCGTTGGGGTGGCTGCACCAGTCGTTAACCGTGATGGCGATGTCGTAGAGCATCGGCCCGGAGCAGGCGTTATAGAAGTCGATCACGCCGGTCAGGTGACCCCCCTCGAAGAGCACATTGTCGCGGAACAGATCGGCGTGCAGGTTGGCGCGGGGCAAGGCGAGGATATTCGGCTTCAGCTCGGCGATTTCCGTCAGGCTTTCGCGCAGTAGCGGTAGCTGGTTCTCCGGCAATCCCATGGCAATGCTGGGGCCTTCTTCCTGCATCCAGTCCAGGCCGCGGTCGCTGCGTCGCTCGAGGATGTGTTCGCGCGTCGCCAGATGCAGGCGCGCCAGCAGCCGGCCCACTTCGGTGCAGTGGTGGGCATTGGGCGCCGCCACGTGCCGGCCCGGCAAGCGCGGTTGCAGCAGCGCCGGCTTGCCTGCCAGGTTGCGCAGGGCTTCGCCGTCGCGGGTGTGTAACGCGTAGGGCACCGGCAGGCCGGCTCGGTGCAGTACCTCGAGCAGCTCGATGAAGAACGGCAGGTCCTGGGTCGGCCCGCGCTCAACCAGGGTCAGAACGTACTGGCCCTGTTCCAGGCTGACGAAGAAATTGCTGTTCTCGCTGCCTGCGGCGATGCCCTCGAACTCTTGCAGACGTCCCAGTTGATAGGGCGCCAGAAAGGCTTCCAGTTCTTCGTATTGCAGCGGGGTGAATACCGACATGAGTGGCCTTCCGTTATCGTCGTCGCGGCGTTACCAGCTGAAGATTTCCCAGGCAGGGATCAGCATGTCCGGGCGGTCGGCGCGGATGAAGTTGCTATCGCCATCGGCGCGCACCAGGAAGTAGGGCTTGCCGTTCTTGGGCGTGATCTTCACAGCATAGAGGAAGCCATTGACCCGGTATTCCTCAACGGTCCGGTCGCCCTCCTGGCGAATGGTCACATCGGGCTCACCCTCGACCGACTCCTGGGCAAAACCGGTCAGCGGCACGAGCGCCAGCAGGCCGGCCAGCATCAGAGGTTTGAGCGTACGCATGATAACCTTGCCCTTTGTCGTCAAGTGGTCCCTGCATTCTAGCCCCGGACCCGCCGAAAAGGTTGATCCCGCTCATGAGTCAAACGCCCCTGGTTCTGGTGGACGGTTCGTCCTACCTCTATCGCGCCTTCCATGCCCTGCCGCCGCTGACCACCTCGACCGGCAAACCCACCGGCGCGGTGAAGGGTGTGCTGAACATGCTGCTGTCGCTGCGCCGACAATATCCGGACAGCCCCTTCGCGGTGGTCTTCGATGCCAAGGGGCCGACGTTCCGCGACACGTTGTTCGCCGAATACAAATCCCATCGCCCACCGATGCCGGATGACCTGCGTGGCCAGGTCGAGCCACTGCATGCCAGCGTTCGCGCGCTCGGCATGCCGCTGTTGTGCGTGGACGGGGTCGAGGCCGACGACGTGATCGGCACCTTGGCGCGCCAATGTGCGGCGCTGGGCCGCGACGTGATCATCTCCACTGGCGACAAGGACATGGCCCAGCTGGTCTGCCCGCATGTGACGCTGGTCAACACCATGACCGGCAGCGTTTACGACATCGAGGGCGTCAGGACCAAATTCGGCGTCGGTCCTGAGCTGATCATCGATTTCCTCGCGTTGATGGGCGACAAGGTGGACAACATCCCCGGCGTGCCCGGCGTTGGCGAGAAGACCGCCTGCGGCTTGCTCAATGGCATTCCCGGCGGTCTGAAGGGGCTTTACGAGAACCTCGAAAAAGTCTGCGATTTGCCGATTCGCGGTGCCAAGTCGCTGGCCGCCAAGCTCGAAGAACACCGCGATGCGGCGTTCATGTCCTATGAGCTGGCGACGATCAAGATCGACGTGCCGCTGGATGTGCAGGTGGCCGATCTAATGCCGGGCGAACCGCATCGCGAGGCGTTGATCGCGCTGTACCGCGAGCTGGAATTCAAACAGTGGCTCGACGAGCTGCTGCGCGAGGCCAAGGCGGCGAACTGCGAAGTTACGCCTGAGGAATGCTCGATCCAGGCGGAAGCCGAGTACGACACTGTTCTCGAGCAGCCCGAATTCGACGCCTGGCTGGCGCGTCTGCAGGCTGCCGACTGCTTCGCCTTCGATACCGAGACCACCAGCATCGATGCGCAGAAGGCACAGCTGGTGGGCGTTTCATTCGCCATCGAGACCGGCAAGGCCGCCTACGTGCCGCTGTGTCACAGTTATATGGGGGTGCCGCAGCAGCTCGACCGTGACGCGGTGCTCGCTGCCCTCAAACCGCTGCTGGAAGACCCGGCCAAACGCAAGATCTGCCAGCACGGCAAGTACGACATGAACGTGCTGATGCACTACGGTATCGAAATGCGCGGCATGAGCTGCGACACCATGCTCGAATCCTACGTGCTGGACGCCACCGCGACCCGTCACGACATGGACAGCCTGGCGCTGAAATATCTCGGCCGCGGCACCATCCGCTTCGAGGACATCGCCGGCAAGGGCGCCAAGCAGCTGACCTTCGACCAGATCGCCATCGAACAGGCCGGACCCTACGCGGCCGAAGATGCCGACGTTACCCTGCGCCTGCACCAGACACTGATGGAAAGGCTCGAAGCCACGCCCTCGCTGCTCAAGGTACTGAACGAGATAGAAATGCCGTTGGTGCCGGTGCTGGCGCGTATCGAGCGCAACGGTGCGCTGGTCGACGCCAATCTGCTCGGGCTGCAGAGCGTCGAGCTGGGCGAAAAACTCGTCGCTCTAGAGCGTGAGGCTTATGACATCGCTGGCGAGGAGTTCAACCTCGGTTCGCCCAAACAGCTGTGCGCCATCCTCTATGAAAAGCTCGGCTGTCCGGTATTGTCGAAGACCGCTGGAGGCCAGCCCTCGACCGCCGAAAGTGTGCTGGCTGACCTTGCCGATAAGGATTACCCGCTGCCCAAGGTGATCATGCAGCACCGCTCCCTGAGCAAGCTCAAGGGCACCTACACCGACAAGCTGCCGCAGCAGATCAACCCTCGCACGGGACGTATCCACACCAGCTATCACCAGGCGGTAACGGCGACCGGCCGGTTGTCCTCGTCGGACCCGAATCTGCAGAATATTCCGATCAGAACGGCTGAAGGGCGGCGCATCCGCCAGGCTTTCGTCGCGGCACCCGGCTACAAGCTGCTGGCCGCCGACTACTCGCAGATCGAACTACGCATCATGGCCCATCTGGCCCAGGATGAAGGGTTGCTGCATGCTTTCCAGAACGATCTGGATGTCCACCGCGCCACCGCCGCCGAGGTCTTCGGCGTATCGCTGGATGAGGTGAGCAACGACCAGCGCCGCAGCGCCAAGGCAATCAACTTCGGTCTGATCTACGGCATGAGCGCCTTCGGCCTGGCCAAGCAGATCGACGTCGCGCGCGGCGAAGCGCAGGCCTATATCGATCGCTACTTCGCGCGCTACCCCGGCGTGCTCGCCTACATGGAGCGCACCCGTACCCAGGCCGCCGAGCAGGGCTACGTGGAGACCCTGTTTGGGCGCCGGCTGTACCTGCCGGAAATCAACTCCAAGAACGGCGCCATGCGCAAGGGCGCCGAACGCACCGCGATCAATGCGCCGATGCAGGGCACCGCGGCGGACATCATCAAGCGCGCCATGATTAGTGTGGACAACTGGCTGCAGAACAGCGGCCTGGATGCACGGGTGATCCTGCAGGTGCACGACGAACTGGTGCTGGAAGTGCGCGAGGATCTGGTCGAGCAGGTGCGCGCAGCCATCTGCCCGCTGATGAGCCAGGCCGCCGAGCTGGACGTGCCGCTGTTGGTGGAAGCGGGCGTGGGCGACAACTGGGACGAGGCGCACTGAAGGGGCGCAGACGAAGCGAGACGAAATATTTTTTCTGACTCATTGAACTCATGACGCAAAAGGCGAGTCATAGGCTTCGGAGGGTGTCAAAACCCTTCGATGCTCCTTGTTGTGTTAAGTGTTGGCAGATCATCTGGACCTCGCCCTAGCGGTCCGGATTTGGAACCTCGAACTTCCCCCTCCCCCAACGAAGTTCGAGGTTTTTTTTCGCCTGGAAAAAAACACCGGCCCAGACGAGTCTTCGCGCTCGTCCGGCTGTGCTTTGACGAACCCGACGAACCACATTTCAACGTCCCTTCTTCTTAGCGGCGAACACCTGTGTTGGCTGCAGATATCACTGCGAGAACCGCTGATCGCCAGCCATCGCAGCGCCTGATTAGGCGCTGAAAAAGCAAAATGAAATTAATGGAAAAGCCATTTGCTAGGCTGCGAATCTTAGACTAACGTCCAAAAGTGAATTATGAATTCATTTTGATCAGTCAGCTGCGCGCCCGGCAAATGCAGGGAGTTCTACTCGTCACTCTCCCGTTCGATAGCTGCAAAAGAACAGCAACGAACTGACCGAACGGGAAAGAAATTCGGGCTTTGCGGCGTTGGGTACCAACAAAAATAACAATTAGTGGAGATCCACATGAAAGGCTCAAAGAAAGCGCTTCTTGCATCAGTACTGGCCCTCGGCGTTTCGGTAGCACAGGCTGCTGATACCCAAATCAAATTCGGCCATGTGGGCGGGCCAGGCTCCCTATTCGAGATAACAGCTAACGAATTCGCTCGGATCGCTAACGAAAAACTGGATGGGTATGAGGTTGTGCCTTACGGCTCCAGTCAGCTCGGTAGCGATTCGCAAATGCTAAACAAGCTCAAGTTAGGCACGCTCGATCTCGCATTGCCCTCCACGGTCATGAGCAGCGTCAGCCCCGAGTTCTCGCTGTTCGAAATGCCGTACCTGATCAAGGATCGGGAACACATGAAGAAGGTTCGCGACGAAGTAGTGCGCGATGTCATGTACACAGCGGCGGAAAAAAGGAACCTGAATATCATTGCCGTGTGGGAAAACGGCAGCCGGCAGATCACCAATAACAGCCGTCCGATCGTAGTACCCAAAGATCTCGAAGGGCTAAAGCTAAGAACGCCGAACGGGATCTGGCGCGTTGAAATGTTCAAGGGCTACGGCGCTAATCCTGCGCCCATGGCGCTCTCCGAAGCCTTCGTTGCATTGCAGACCGGCGCGATGGATGGCCAGGAAAACCCGCTCGTCCAGATTTACTCGCAGCGCTTCCATGAGGTTCAACGCTTTCTTTCCTTGTCCAACCATGTCTACACCCCGGCGTTTGTGGTGGCAGGCGCCAGCTGGAAGCGTTTGCCGGAAGAGGTGAGAACAGTGCTGTCGGATGCAGCGATGGAAGTTGAAGACTTTGCTCTAAAGCAAGGCGAGGAGCTCGATAACAGCCTTGTCGAAAAGATGAAAGAGGCTGGCATGGAGGTCAACGAGGTCGACCAGCAAGCGTTTATTGACGGCTCGGATGCAATTTATGCGAAGTTTTCCGAGGAAGTTGATGGCGGCAAAGAAATGCTGGAAAAAGTAAGGCAGCTCCGCGACTGATAGGTGATATCTCCGTTGTGCATGACTTGCTCATCCCGCAAGTCATGCACGGAACAATTGAGGGTCGATATATCAGGAGGAGCTGATGAGCTCTTTTAAAAAAGGTTACTTCAAGCTTCTTGAAGTCATCGTTGTAATCAATATCATCGCGCTGGCAGCGGTTGTTACAATTGGCTTTGTTTCACGCCTGGTCGGTTCGCCCTTTAGCTGGTACGACGAAGTTGCATCCGTAGGATTGGCTTGGCTGACCTATTACGGAGCCGCACTGGCTGCGGCAAAGGGCGCCCACATAGGCTGCCCAAGTGTCATTAATTACTTCTCCCCCAAGGTACGGCTGCCGATTGCACTTATCGCAGAGGCGATCACGATCGGTTTTTTCGTACTGCTCGCATATACCGGCATGCAGGTAGTGACCATTCTCGAAGGCTCAACGCTGGTCAGCCTGACCAACGTTTCGCTGCAGCTTACGCAATCAGTTATCCCGATTGGTGCAGCGATGTTCATTCTTGCCGAGTTATTACGCCTGCCCGATGTCATTGCGAGCGCCAAAGGCGCTGGGTTCGTCGACCATGAACTGGAAGAGCTAGAGGTTGAGCTCGCGAAAAGCTGAGTTCCGAACGACCCCATCGAGCCCGCAGAACCGCGCGCTCAGGAGAATAAAAAATGACGATTCTTTATATGTTTCTTGGCCTTGTCGTGCTCATTCTGATCAATGTGCCTATCGCGGTAGCGCTCGGTCTCATTGGCGCCGCTGCGACCTTCGCCACTTATGGTGTCTCGGCACTTCCCAACATAGGCATGGTGATGTTCGACGGGGCGACCAGCTTCCCGCTGATTGCGATTCCGTTGTTCATCCTGGCCGGTGCCATCATGAATGCTTCAAGCATTTCACGACGCCTCATTGATCTCGCATCAGCGATGCTGGGGTTCATAAAAGGTGGACTGTCGATGGTGACCATTGGCGCCTCTATCTTTTTCGCGGAAATTTCCGGCTCTGCGGTAGCAGGCGTTTCGGCCATTGGTAGCATCATGATTCCGGCGATGAAGAAGAAGGGGTACTCCAAGGAGTATTCGGCGGCTCTTTCATCCTCTGCCGCCAGTCTGGCGATCATCCTGCCACCTTCGATCCCCATGATTCTTTATGCGGTTATGTCTGGGGAATCAGTGGTCAAGATGTTTGTTGCCGGCATTTTTCCAGGGATTCTCGGGGCCTTGGGTTTAGCCGCCATGTGCTACTACTTGGCTAAAAAGAACAACTTTCCATCGGAAGGAAAGTTCCGGGCAGGAAAACTCTGGGAAGCATTCAAAAGCTCCATCTGGGCGTTGTCGATTCCGGTAATTATTCTTGGAGGGATTTTCGGTGGCATTGTAACCGCGACAGAAGGTGCCGCACTGGCGGTCGTTGTTGCCATTTTCATCAGTGCTTTCGTATACCGGGAGTTCACCTTCAAAACTTTCTATAAGGCATGCCTTGATGCAGGTATACAAACTGCAGTGGTCATGCTCCTTGTTGCAAGCTCGGCCGTAGTTGGCCTCTATTTGACCGAGACGCAGCTTCCACAGCAGTTGGCCACCTCAATCAGCGAATGGACCAGCAACAAGTATGTAATCCTGGCGTTGTTGAACGTGATCTTCCTGATACTTGGGGTCTTTCTGCACTCAGCCGCTGCGATAATTCTGGTTGTGCCGATTGTATTGCCGCTGGTTCTTGCGGTTGGCATCGACCCCATTCACTTCGGTTTGATCGTCACGCTTAATTTGGCAATCGGGCAACAAACACCGCCGGTAGCCAGCGTTCTGATCGCTTCCTGCTCGATAGCCAAGTCGGATATTTGGGCAACCAGCCGAACCAATCTCTGGTTCCTCGGCGTGCTCTTCGCAATCCTGATCATGAACACTTACATCCCGGCCGTTGCGATGTCGCTGGTCAACTTTGTGTATGGCAGTTGATAGGCGCTGATGTTTCCAGCCTTCTGCTACCAATACCTGGCGGCAACGAACCGAAGGAATGAGAGAGATGAGTGATCAGAACCAGGGCACCGTTGAATGCCATATCGATCAAGGCGTGGCTTGGGTCGGATTCAATCGCCCCGAAAGCCGCAATGCCATGACCTGGCATATGTACGAATCGCTGGCAGCTATATGCCAACAAGTAGATGCTGACCCGGCGGTGAATGCGGTGATATTCCATGGCCGCGGGGGCGATGCCTTTGTCGCCGGTACGGATATCAAGCAGTTCACCGGTTTCGATGGCGAGCAGGGTGTTGCATATGAGCGCCGTATCGATAGCGCCATCGCCGGCCTGGAAACCATGCGCAAACCTACCATTGCCATGCTCGAAGGGTTCTGTGTCGGTGGTGGCGCGGCCATTGCCTTGGCCTGTGATTTTCGCTACTGCACGCCGTCATTGAAGTTCGGCGTTCCGATTGCCAGGACGCTAGGCAACTGCCTGTCCGTGACCAATGTTTCACGCTTGATGGACTTGATAGGCGTCGCGCGCACCAAGGAAGTGCTCATGGCCGCGAAGTTCATCGAGGCACCCGAAGCAGCCTTGATCGGTTTGGTCAACGAAATCTTCGACGCGGACGCTATCAGGCAGGAAGTCAACAACCGAGCGCAGGCATTCGCCAGTCGAGCTCCGCTGACGGTTCAAGCATCGAAAGAGGTCATCAATCGCGTGCTCGCACATCGACGTGCGGCCGCAGATGCCAGTGACGACTGGGTGCGGGCCTGTTACGGCAGCCAGGATTTCAAGGCAGCGGTCGGCAAGTTCGTTCACAAGACATCCTTTGAATGGACCGGGCGATAGCCTTCCGATCAATTTCCGGCAGTGAGGAATTCCATGCTCCCGTTGAACAATATAAAAATACTCGATGTATCCCAGATCATGGCCGGGCCATACTGCACCATGGTTTTGGGAGACATGGGCGCAGAAGTCATCAAGGTTGAGAAGGCCAACGGCGGCGATGACAGCCGGCAAATGGGCCCATACGTTAATGACGAATCCACCTGTTTCTCCCAGATCAACCGGAACAAGAAGAGCATTTCGCTGAACTTGAAGGATCAGCGGGCCAAGGACGTGTTTTACCGACTGGCCAATGAGGCCGATGTAATCGTGGAGAACTACCGCCCCGGCGTGACTCAGTCTCTGCAAATCGATTACGAGACCATCAAAAAGCTCAATCCGGGCATCATTTACTGCTCCATTTCCGGCTATGGGCAGACCGGCCCATACAGCAACAAGGGTGGTTTCGATCTGGTTGCGCAGGGCATGAGCGGCCTCATGTCGATGACTGGCGAGCCGGGTCGACGCCCTGTAAAAACAGGTATTGCGGTATATGACATAGGCGCGGGGATCACTGCGGTCTATTCCATTCTCGCGGCATACATTCACAAGATGAACACCGGAGAAGGGCAACATATCGATATCGCCATCACCGAATGCGGCTTGCCGTGGTTCAGCTGGGAGGCAGCCGCCTATTTCTCGGAGGGGAGGGTACCGGAGCCAACAGGGTGGCGACACCGAGTCTCCGCGCCTTATCAGGCATTCAAGACCCAAGACGGCTTTCTTATGCTCGGTTGTGCCAACCAGCGGACCTGGGAGCGCTTTTGCCTCGATGTCATAGCACGCCCCGAGCTGATCGATGATCCGCGCTTTGCAACGAATAGTGACCGCGGGCGCAATGTTGAAGTGCTCGAAGCCGTTATCGAAGACATCCTGACCCAACAGAACATGGACCACTGGCTTGAGCTTTGTGATGTGGCTGGCGTCCCGGCAGGCCCGATCAATAACTTCGCCCAAGCCATGGAAGACGAACATTTTCTCGCCCGGGGCATGGTTCAGGAGGTCGATCATCCGGTGATCGGCAAAATGAAAACGATTGGTTTCCCGGCAAAGTTCTCCCGCACGCCTCTGCAGATTCGTCGGCCGGCACCGCTTTTTGCCCAGCATACAGACGAGATCCTTCGCGGCATTGGTATCAGCGAGGAGGAAGTGGGCCGATTAAGGGGGGAGGGTTGCATCAGGTAAGCGTGGATTTTTGTTATTTAACGATGAATTCAAAACGCAAAATACAAAAATAACCAATAGCGAAAGGCTACGGAGATATCCCATGTTGAAGCTCGATTTTCATCCATCTGGCCGCCATTTCCTCCAAATTCCCGGCCCTTCTCCTGTACCGGATCGCATCCTGCGTGCCATGAGCCTGCCGACTATCGACCACCGTGGTCCTGAATTCGGCGCGTTGGGGCTGGAGATACTGGGCAAGATTCAGAAGATTTTCAAAACGGTGCATCCCGTTGTCATTTATCCCGCTTCAGGCACAGGCGCTTGGGAAGCGGCGCTGGTGAATACGCTGTCAGCCGGTGACAAAGTGCTGATGTTCGAGACCGGCCACTTCGCCACGCTATGGGAGAAGATGGCGCGTCGCTTGGGCGTGGAACCGGAGTTTCTCGGGTTGCCAGGGTATGAGGGTTGGCGCGCTGGAGTGCAGGCCGACATGATCGAACGGCGCCTGAGGGAGGACACCGGACACAGCATCAAAGCGGTTTGCGTCGTTCACAACGAGACCTCCACTGGCGTTACCAGCGATATTCCTGCGGTACGACGTGCCATGGATGCGGCGGGGCACCCGGCGCTGTTGATGGTCGATACCATTTCCGGGCTGGCCTGTGCCGATTATCAGCACGACGCCTGGGGTGTCGACGTCACGATTTCAGGGTCGCAGAAGGGCCTGATGTTGCCGCCAGGCATCAGCTTTAACGCGCTGTCAGATAAGGCGCTTCAAGCCAGCCGTACCTCCCAATTGCCAAAAAGCTTCTGGGCCTGGGACGAAATCGTCGAGGCCAACAAAACTGGCTACTGGCCGTACACACCCAATACCAATCTGCTTTATGGCTTGAACGAAGCGCTGGACATGATCCTGGGGGAAGGCCTGGATAACGTGTTTCTCCGTCATCAGCGCTGGGGGGCGGGAGTGCGCACCGCTGTCGAAGCCTGGGGATTGGAAGTGCAGTGCCTGGACCCTGCCGTCCACTCACCGGTCCTGACCGGCGTCGTAATGCCAGAAGGTGTAGATGCCGATGCGGTTCGCCGGCTGGTTTACGAGCGTTTCGATCTCTCCTTAGGCATGGGGCTCGGCAAGGCCAAGGGAAAGATGTTCCGTATCGGTCACTTGGGTGATTGCAATGACCTGACTCTGATCGCGGCCCTCGGTGGCTGCGAGGCGGGAATGAAGTTATCCGGTGTTGAGTTGAAGGGAAGTGGAGTGTTGGCGGCGCTGAATTACTTTGCCGCTAATCCCCTGCGGACCGCCAACTGACACAGCATAAGCATCGCGGCTTAAGTCGCTCCTGCCGTGGGAGCGGCGCTAGCTGCGAACGGTGCTTTTTGGCGTAAGGCTCGCCACTGCCGCCCTGATGGAAACCGGGAGTTTGTGATGACTTCGTTTACTGAACAAAAATTAAAAGCGCGCAGCGCGCAAGTAGGCCTTGTCTCTGATCTTGCAGCACGCTTGCAGCGAGAGATTGCCGGCGATGTATTTTTCGATAAGGCCTCCCGGGGGCGCTATTCGACGGACGCATCGATCTACCAAGTCATGCCGGTTGGCGTAGTCATCCCGCGCCACCAGCAGGACCTACAGATTGCCTTGGATATCGCGCGTGACGCGAAGATTCCGGTACTCGCGCGGGGAGGCGGAACCAGCCAGTGCGGGCAGACGGTCGGGGAAGCGATCGTGCTGGACACTAGCCGTTGGCTGAACCAGATCGTTGAGTTCGACAAAGAAAGGATGACCGTCGTGGTCGAGCCCGGCCTCGTTCTCGATGATCTCAATCGCTGGCTGAAGCCACATGGGCTCTGGTTTCCGGTTGATGTATCGACAGCTGCGCAATGCACCATTGGAGGAATGGCCGGCAATAACTCCTGTGGGTCGCGATCGATCCGCTACGGCAACATGGTCCATAACGTTCTCAGCATCGACGCGTTACTGGCGGACGGCTCACAAGGCCATTTCGACTATATCGAGAACCTTTCGGCCGGCGGCAGAGTGCAGCGCATCGCTCAGCAACTCCAACAAATTGCCAGCCGCGAAGATGCAAATATCCTCGAGAACTTCCCCAAGGTATTACGCCGTGTCGGCGGTTATAACCTGGATATCTTCAACTGCCAGAACCCGCTGCCCTACGACCGTGACGGCCGTATCAATCTGGCACATCTGTTAATAGGGTCCGAAGGGACCTTGGCACTAACTCAACGCATCAAGCTGAAATTGGCGCCTTTGCCGAAGCAGAAAGTTCTGGGTGTGGTCAACTTCCCTACCTTTTATCAGGCGATGGACATGACCCAGCATATCGTCAAGCTGGAGCCTACGGCTGTCGAACTTGTCGATCGCACCATGATCGACCTGTCGCTTGAGAACCCAGCATTCCGCCCGGTTATTGAAAAAGCGTTAATCGGTGCACCCAAGGCCATTCTACTTGTCGAGTTCGCTGGCGATGACATGCAGGAGTTGCATCAGAAACTTGCCGGTTTGAATGAACTTATGGGCGATCTCGGCCTGCCGGGAAGTGTCGTGGACATGGTCAACGGTGCTGAGCAGACAGCACTTTGGAATGTCCGCAAGGCGGGGTTGAACATCATGATGAGTATGAAAGGCGACGGGAAGCCGGTGTCTTTCATCGAAGACTGTGCAGTCCCGTTGGATGGACTCGCCGAATACACCGATAAACTAACTCAGGTATTTCACAAGTACGGTACTGAGGGTACTTGGTATGCCCACGCCAGCGTAGGAACCTTACACGTACGCCCGATACTGGATATGCGCCGTGACGGCGGAGAGAAGATGCGTGCCATTGCCGAAGAAGCATCGGCTTTGGTCAGGGAATACAAGGGCGCCTTTTCTGGCGAACATGGCGACGGTATTTGCAGAGGCGAGTGGGTGGCCTGGCAGTTCGGCCCGCAGCTCAACGCCGCGTTCACGGAAATAAAGCAGATATTTGATCCGGAAAATCTGCTCAATCCGGGCAAGATCGTCGATACACCTCGTATGGACGATCAGAACTATTTCCGCTTTCCCAAGGACTATCAGGCGATCCCGGTTAAACCAGCACTCGATTGGTCCGGTTGGGATGTATTGCGTGATCCGCTCACTGGAGAGCAAAGTGAGCCTGGGAGCGGTGGTGATCCCACGTCAGGCCTGATCAAAGCAGTGGAAATGTGCAATAACAACGGCCACTGCCGTAAATTCGACGCGGGTACGATGTGCCCGAGCTTCCGCGCCACACGTAATGAACAGCATCTGACCCGCGGCCGCGCCAACACCTTGCGCTTGGCTTTGTCGGGTCAATTAGGGCCGGAAGGGTTAGCCAGTGAAGACGTAAAGGAAGCGCTTGATCTTTGTGTTTCCTGTAAGGGCTGCAAGCGGGAATGTCCAACCGGCGTGGACATGGCCAAAATGAAAATCGAAGCCCGCGTGGCCTGGTCGAAAACGCACCCGATGCCGCTTCGTGAACGCCTTGTAGCCGATATGCCGCAATACGCACCGTACGCCAGTTACTTCTCAGGACTGGTAAGCGCAGTCGAGCGCGTGCCGGCAGTGGCTGACTGGGTCAAGAAGAGCCTGGGGTTGGCTACGCAACGGGCGCTGCCGAGTTTTCAACGCAGCTTCCTCAGCAACGCGGGCGAGGCGCAAGGCAACGCAACACAGACGAAAGAAGTCCTGTTGTTTGTCGATACGTTCAATAACTACCTTGAACCAGCCAACGCCGAAGCCGCCCATCGGGTGCTGGTTGCAGCCGGATATAAAGTCCATTTCAACAAGGCAGCCCGCGAGCGACCACTTTGCTGCGGACGAACCTATCTGGCGTCCGGTCAGGTAGACAAAGCCAAAGCCGAAGCGAAGCGCACACTGGATTTCCTGATGCCATTCGTTGAGCGCGGGGTCAGCATTGTTGGTCTGGAGCCTTCCTGCTTGCTAACCATGCGTGACGAGTTTCTGCATTACGGATACGGCGAACAAGCCAAGGCATTGGCCAACGCCGCTCTGCTGTTCGAAGAGTTCTTGGTTCGCGAGCATGACGCCGGTCGTCTGGACCTGAAGCTGAAGGCGCTGGGTGCGTCCCGGGCGTTGTTGCACGGGCATTGCCACCAAAAAGCATTCGACGCCATGCGACCCGTGGAACAAGTGCTGCGCTGGATTCCCGAGCTGAAGGTCGAAACCATCGAAACGTCATGCTGCGGGATGGCAGGGAGCTTCGGCTACGAAAGCGAGCATTACGAAGTGTCCATGCAAATGGCCGAGATGAAGCTATTACCGGCCATTCGTCAGGCTAAAGCGGAGGATCTAGTGGTTGCAGACGGGACCAGTTGTCGCCACCAGATTCATGACGGTGCAAGCAAGGCGGCCTTGCATGTCGCCAAGGTCCTAGAGCAGGCATTGGCCTGAGCCTGACACGGCAATCGAGGGGGCGTCGGGATTGAGTTGTACTGCAACTGAAGCCTGAGGCGCTGAGGGACGGTAATGGAAAGAGACTTTTTTTACCTACCCAGCGCCTTCCATCGCAGCAGCAAATAGCTCGCTGCGAGATTTCAACAAGCTTTAAGCCACACCCGAAAGATTTTCAGCTTCAAGCTTGTGATTCAAATGTTCTCGAAGAATATCACCGAGCCTTTTGCTGTCGCGTTCCTGCAAGGCTTTAATCATTTCTTCATGGTCGTTCACTGCTTTCTGCCAAAACTCAGGGCTCATCTCTGCAGTGAAACGAAACCGTTTGATCCGTTGACTCAGATTGTTATACATCTCTAACAGTACAGCGTTACCTGAGGCGGCAAGAATACGCTCATGGATTTGTCGGTTGGCTTGGAAGTAAGCCTGCAAATCTTGGCGATTAAAATAATCAAGCATCTGTCTGTGGAGCTCGATAATGGTCGATAACTCATCTTCTGTTATACGGCGACAGGCCGCTTCGCCCGCAAGGCCTTCCAATGCGCCCATTACATCGTAGGTGTGCTGCACATCACTTAAACTGAGGCGGCTTACCCGCGCTCCTCGATTGGGGAGTATTTCTATCAATCCTTCGGAAGTGAGGACCTTCAGCGCCTCACGAAGTGGCGTCCGTGAGATTCCGAACTTGTCGCAAAGCTGTTTTTCGGAGATTTTCTCTCCTGCGGTAAGTACTCCATGCTCAATTAATTCTCGGATTCTGTCAGCCGCTTCCTGGTAAAGGATTCGGTGTTGAATTTTTTCCATAGTGGTCTCGCGAATAGAGTGCGGTTCGTTTGGCATTATATTAGACGTTAACTTAAGTTCGTCCCGTTACTATTTTTTGTGGCCGTCGTGCCTGAGGCGATACCTAACGTTAAAAATAATATCCAACCAATACACAGGCTGCGCAACGGTGCGCTTACTTATTTCAATAGCAGAAAATTACAGGAATTGCATTAAGAATTCGATCTGAGGCAAGATGATTTCAGCCAGGCTAGTTGGCGTCCGGCAAAAATCATTCAAAGCATTAATCGTCACACCGTTCCGGCGCGTTCAAATCCTGCATTAAGTATTTATCGAAAACTTGGAGGCACTAATGGCAGGCAAGGTTTTTCGTTCCAGCGTGAAAATTACCCGAGCCCAGGCTCGGCGGATTCTGGATGCAGCATTTTCTCAGGCGAGGTTGCAGGACATGGACCCGTTGACGGCGTTTGTCATGGATGGAGGTGGAAATCTGATTGCCGCCGAACGGGAGGATGGCTGCGCGCCGTTGAGACTTCCGGTGGCGCGCGGTAAGGCGTTCGCCGCGCTCGGGAATGGCGCATCCAGCCGGACGATAGGCGAGCGAAACGATCTCCGTCCGGCCTTCCTCGCCTCGGTCGCGGCTGCGTCTGATGGCACCTTCATTCCGGTGCCGGGCGGCGTTCTGATTCTCGACGCGAATGACGAAGTGATCGGCGCTGTGGGTGTGAGCGGCGCCTCCTCGGATGAAGATGAGCAGGTGGCTATCGTGGGTATCGAGGCTGCGGGCTTCAAGGTCGGCCTCGCACCCAAATAGGCCAGGGGAGCAATGTGAATGCGCCAACTATGGGCTGCGTTCGCCTCTTTCACTCAGGTGCCGTTCGGGGTTATCCGGCGAATAGCGGAAGGAACGATGGACGAAAATGCGGTTCCGGGAACCCGAGCTGCATGCATTAAGGCAGCTCCAGCCCACCGCCCGCCTTGTGCAAGGTACGTAAATGATCGCCGATCTGCGCCAGATTGGCTTCCACGTTTTCCAGCTCGAGCCGGCGTTCCTTGCCCAACAGCAAGCGGACTTCCGCGTTCAGTGTCTCGGTGAGCTGCAGCAGCCGTGCCTGGCGTTGGCTGCTTTCCTGCTCCAGCCGCGTCCATTCGCTGGCCTGTGGCAGGCCGTAGCCGTTGCCATCGAGCAGCTCGGCCGGGCGGCTCAGGTAGCCGCTGTTGGCAAGGATGCCTTGCAGCGTATCGTCAGCCTTGGCCAGGCTTTCATCGCCGCGTTCGCGGCCGCTCAGGTAGCGCTGTTTCAGTTCTTCCTGTGCCAGCAGCAGGTGTCGGCGCAGCGCCGCCTGTTCGACTAGTAGCAGAGCGGCGCTAGCGCGCAGGTCGGCTTGGGCGATCCAGGGGCGGCGTTGCTCGGCGCTGAGCTCCAGCCATTGCTCTACGCTGGTCTGCGGCAAGTCCAGCCGTTCGCGCAGCACCACGAACATGGCCTGATACCGGTCGCGGTAGGAGTCGAAGCGATAACCCAGACGCAGCGCCTCGCGCGGGTCGTCGAGCACGCTGGCATCGGCCAGACCACGATTGATCAGGATCTCCAGCAATCCGCTGGGCAGGATGCTGTCCAGCGCGTCGAATTCGGGACGGGCCGTTCCGCTGCGCAGCAACTTGAGGGTTTCCACCGCGCAGTTGTTGGACAGGAAGTAGTAGTCGCCGTCATAACTCCAATGCATCTCGGCGCTGCGCTCGACCAGCATGTCGATCTCGCGACGCTCCAGCTTCAGCGGAATCGAGGCGAGGCTGCGCAGCTCGACCTTCGTGTACTCATCGATCACCTGGCCCAGCGGCAGGACGAACAGGCGCGATGGGTAGACGCCGGTCAGACCATCCCAGCTGGATAGCTGCACATCACCGACGAAGGCGCGGAAAGAAAGCACTAGATGGTGATCGAGATCTAGCCGGCAATCTGGCCCGCGTGGACGGCCCGGCGCGCAGATCACCAGGCGCAGCATGCTGTGGCCCCAGCGGCTGACCCAGGCGTCATTGGCTTCGGCAAACAGATAGTCGACTTCATAGACGCGCTCCGGATCGAGTTCGATCAGCGGCGTGCGCGCAAAGTCGTGACCGGCGTTGAGGATCGGTAAGCCGCTCGCGCATTCATCCCCGTCTTCTGGCTGCCAGCCGAAATGGTCGCGGAAATAGCGATGCAGCGAAGGGCGGCGGCAGGCGTAACTGGGGTCCAGCAGGAAGTACTCGAGATTCACCGCGACGAATTCAAGGGGATTGGTCAGCTCGTAGAGATCCGGGCTACGGGCGGCCTGGGCATTGCTGACTTCCCGTTCGCCGCGTTGGCCGACGCGCTGGGGCCAGCCCGCCAGATCGAGCAGGCGTGGGTCGTCGCTGAGGGTGAAACGGCGTTCGGTCTGTCCGCGACAGGCATCCGGCAATCCCACCAAGCCGAGGCTGGCGGCGCGCTGGCTACAAAAAGCCAACTGCCGATGGCCCTCCGGCGACCAGAGCCGGGCGCGATCGTAGAGGTGGGTGATTTCGTGAACCAGCGTGGCCAGCAGCTCGCGGCGCACGGTGCCATGCGGGCGGCTGGTGCGTTGCGTGGCGGCGGAGCCATCGCTCAGCGCCGGCAGCAGACGGCGGTTGAGCAGCAGCAGATCGCCGCCGGCACTTCCGTAGACGTCGTGCGTCAGCCCATCGTGCCAGCGGACGCGTACGTCCCGGTCGAGGTGCTCGACCATCCGCGGTGGCAATGCCGCCATGGCTTCATTCAGTAACTGCTGACTGGCTGCCCACTCGGCCGGGTGCAGGTCGCGGTCATCCAGTGTCAGGCGCAGGTCGGCCTGAGCAACATTAGCGAACGCGGTGAGCGCAACGGCCATCCACCAGGCGCGAGATGATTTCACTGCGCGAGGATGAGTTCAGCCAGTGTCTGGTCGCTGGCTTGTCGAGCTTCGGGAAATGCGCTGCGTAGCCCGCCGAATGCCGCTTCCAGACGAGCACCGCGAATCTCGCCGCCGCTGGCGACGAAGCCGGCGGCGTCGTCACGCGCTTCGCTGACGACTTTCATGTCGCTGATGCGGCTGGTCACATCCGAGGTGAAGTTGATGCTGCGATCCAGCGCGTTGACGAGAATGTTGCTGGTGGCGACCAGCGTCTGCGCCTGTGCACCGCCGACGAACAGAACCAGTGCGAGCGGCACGGCGATCAGCTTGAAGTTCATAAGGGTTCTCGTAAAACGGGGTGGGTCATTGGACGAGGATTGCCTCGGCCAGTTCAAGGTCGCTTGCGGCTAGCTGCGGGTGGGTTTCACGCAGCCAACGCAGCGCCGATTCCAGCCGCGCTCCGCGGATCTCGCCATCGCTGGCGACGAATCGAGCGGCTTCGTCTCTGGAGTCGAGGATTAGCTTGTTGTCGAACGGGGCGCTGGTCACCTGGGTGGCGACATAGGTAGAAGCGACGCTGCTGGCAAGAAGGCTATCGAAGGCCTGCGCGCTGCCGCAAAGGCAACAGCCGGCCAATACAAGGTAAAGCGAACGCATGCGGATCCTGATGCCGAAAAAACAGCCTCATAGGCTAGCGAAACGCTAGCCCCGGGGCTAGCGCACGCTTGCTATAAAGCTCTGCGTCAGAGCGCCAGGATGGCGCTGGCCAGCTGCAGATCGCTGGCTTCGATGCCCGGCCGCTCACTGCGGATGTGTTTCAGCGCGGCTTCCAGCTGAGCACCACGCGCCTCGCCATTGCTGGCCACGAAACGGGCCGCATCGTCCCGCGCGTCGCGTACCAGCTTGTCGTCGCCCAGGTTCGAGGTGATGTCGGAGGTGCCTTCGACAGTGTTGACCAGCGAGGCGCCGATCGCATCGATGGTCCCGGTGACGCTGCCGGCGTAGGCCGTTCCGGTGACCAGGCAGGCAGCGGCGGCAACTGACAATAGATATTTGTTCATACACTTCTCCAGAGCTGAGCAACTTCGACCCGTGGCCGGGCGATGCCGTTCAGCTTATGCCGCAAGGTGTTATCAGAGAAGTGTGACGTTAACGCCAGAACGGCTTGCTCAGCTCGTCCATGCGCTCGCTGTGGCTGATGCCGACGTCGGACAGCTGGTGATCGTCCAGCGCTGCCAGATGGCGTCGGGTGCGCGCGCGTTGTTGCCAGAGCCGCAACAGTTGCAACAATCGGCGAAGCGGTGCCGTGCTAATACGGAGGGTGAGCATGCGGGGCAGTA
This sequence comes from Pseudomonas sp. CBC3, assembly GCF_037967085.1. NCBI lineage: Bacteria > Pseudomonadati > Pseudomonadota > Gammaproteobacteria > Pseudomonadales > Pseudomonadaceae > Pseudomonas > Pseudomonas sp. CBC3. The sequence continues at coordinate 834,267 of NZ_JBANEO010000001.1, read as the reverse complement.
CGCGCTCCATGTGCCTCTCCTTCCCGCCGTTTCGCGGGGATGGGTTATGGGCAAATAGAGTCGCTTGCCGCGCTGTTGCGTAACAGTCACAGGCGTTGTGGATTGTGCCGGTCCAGTTGCGAGTGGAAGCGAACTGTATGGCTGGTATTCCAGCGGAACTGTTCGTCGAAACGGGACCTGCTTGGCCTGGTTCAGCCCGTAGCGGATGACGAGCTGATCATTTCGATCGGGCGTATCTCGAACTCACGCGTCAGGAAATCCATGCGCTGTTCGTGGAAGCGACGCATGTGCGGCAGCGCACTGTGCGCCTGGAGATGTTCGGACGATTGCCAGACCTCGTAGAAGATGAACAGCGTCGGGTCTTCGCTATCGCGCAGCATGTGGTATTCGATGCAGCCGTCTTCGGCCCGGCTCGCGGCGACGTAGCTGCTGAACAGCCCTTCGAACTCGTCGGCTTTTTCCGGTCGCGTGTAGGCGTGGAGGATGAAGGCACAGGTGTCGCTCATGAGTTTTACTCCGTAAGGGCAGTGGCTGGTTGCAAACGCTACCGCATGAGCCGACCAAGCATTCGTGATTTTCAGTCAATTCGTTTTTGTTGAAAAGGCTCTGTTTCGGCGGGTTAGTAATCGTTAGGCTGCTCGCCATTCGTAACTGATCAGGTCAACCTGTCTATGAAAAACGTATTGCTCCTCAATGGCGGAAAACAGTTCGCCCACTCGGATGGCCGCTACAACGCCACCCTTCACGAAACCGCGTTGAGCTTTCTTGATCGTGCCGGCTTCGACGTCAAGGAAACTCAGATCGATGCCGGCTATGACCTGGCCGAGGAAGTCGCCAAGTTTCTCTGGGCCGACGTGATCATCTACCAGATGCCCGGCTGGTGGATGGGCGCCCCCTGGACCGTGAAGAAGTACCTCGACGAGGTGTTCACCGAAGGGCATGGCAGTCTCTACGCCAACGACGGTCGCACGCGCTCCGATGCGTCGCAGAAGTATGGCAGCGGCGGTTTGTTGCAGGGCAAGCAGTACATGATCTCGGCGACCTGGAATGCACCGCAGCAGGCTTTCGACGACCCGACCGATTTCTTCGAAGGCAAGGGCGTCGATGCGGTGTATTTCCCTTTTCACAAGGCTAACGAGTTCCTCGGCATGAGCGGCCTGCCAACCTTTCTCTGCGTCGACGTGATGAAGCGGCCTTCGATCGAGGCCGACACCCTGCGCTACGAAGCGCATCTAGCGCAGGTCTTCGGTCTCTAACGTCTAGAAAAACAAAACCCCTCGCGGCGATGCCGAGAGGGGTTCTGGTGGCGCAGGGTGCGGTTATTCCACAGCTTTGACCATGTCCTCGACGACCTTCTTGGCATCGCCGAAGACCATCATGGTCTTGTCCATGTAGAACAGCTCGTTATCCAGACCGGCGTAACCGCTGGCCATGGAGCGCTTGTTGACGATGACCGTCTTGGCCTTGTACGCCTCCAGGATCGGCATGCCGGCGATGGGCGACTTGGGATCGTTTTTCGCCGCCGGGTTGACCACGTCGTTGGCGCCGAGCACCAGCACCACATCGGCCTGGCCGAATTCGGAGTTGATGTCGTCCATTTCGAAGACCATTTCGTACGGCACTTCGGCCTCGGCCAGCAGCACGTTCATGTGCCCGGGCATGCGGCCGGCGACCGGGTGGATCGCATACTTCACGGTCACACCCATGTGGGTCAGCTTCTCGGCCAGTTCCATCAGCGCATGCTGCGCGCGGGCCACCGCCAGGCCGTAGCCGGGGACGATGATCACGGTGTCGGCGTTCGACAGCAGGAACGCGGCGTCATCGCTGGAGCCCGATTTGACCGGACGCTGTTCCTGGCTGCCCTTGGCTGGGCCAGCATCAGCGTCGCCACCGAAGCCGCCGAGGATCACGTTGAAGAACGAGCGGTTCATCGCCTTGCACATGATGTAGGAGAGAATCGCGCCGCTGGAGCCCACCAGGGAACCGGCAATGATCAGCATCGAGTTGTTCAGCGAGAACCCGATACCGGCGGCCGCCCAGCCCGAGTAGCTGTTGAGCATCGAGACCACCACAGGCATGTCGGCGCCGCCGATGGGGATGATGATCAGCACGCCGATCACGAAGGCCAGCGCCACCAAAATCATGAACGCGGTGAAATTGCCGCTGAAGGTGTAGATCAGGCCCAGCACCAGAATCGCCACGCCAACGGCGAGGTTGATCTTGTGCTGATTGGCGAACACCACCGGCGCGCCCTGGAAAAGCCGGAACTTGTATTTGCCCGACAGCTTGCCGAAGGCGATCACCGAACCGGAGAAGGTGATGGCGCCAATGGCTGCACCGAGGAACAGCTCCAGGCGGTTACCGGCCGGGATCGGGTAGCCAATGGCCTGAACGATGCCCAGCGATTGCGGCTCGAGCACCGCCGCGATGGCGATGAACACCGCCGCCAGGCCGATCATGCTGTGCATGAAGGCGACCAGCTCGGGCATCTTGGTCATCTCGACGCGCTTGGCCATCAGCGTGCCGATGGTGCCGCCGATCAACAGACCGAGCACGATGAAGCCCAGGCCGCTCCAGGGGCTGGCGCTCTCGGCCAGCTGTGAGCCGAGCTTGAACACCAGGAACACCGTGGTGACTATTGCGATGCCCATGCCGATCATGCCGAACAGGTTGCCTCGGCGTGAGGTGGTCGGGTGGGAAAGGCCTTTGAGGGCCTGGATGAAGCTCACCGAGGCGATGAGGTAAAGCAGGGTGATGAGGTTCATGCTCATGGCTTGGACTCCGCCTTGGCGCCCGCAACAGCGCGCTCCTTCTTCTTGAACATTTCCAGCATGCGGCGGGTCACCAGGAAGCCGCCAAAGACGTTGACCGCGGCCAGGGTCACGGCCAGGGTGCCCATCAGCTTGCCCATCGGAGTAACGGTCAGGGCGGCGGCGAGCATGGCGCCGACGATGACGATCGCCGAGATGGCGTTGGTGACCGCCATCAGCGGGGTGTGCAGCGCGGGGGTGACGTTCCAGACCACGTGATAGCCGACGTAGATCGCCAGCGCGAAGATGATCAGGTTGTAGATGCCATCAGATATCAGGTCCATTCGTTCGGGCTCCCTTAACCGTTGGTTCGCACGACTTGGCCATCACGGCACATCAGGCACGCGGCGACGATGTCGTCTTCGAGATTGAGCTGGAATCGGGCTTCGCCATCGATCACCAGCTTGAGGAAGTCCAGCAGGTTGCGTGCGTATAGCGCCGAGGCATCCGCCGGCACGAGGGTCGCCAAGTTGGTGTAGCCAACCAGGGTCACGCCGTGCTTGACCACCACCTGATCGGCTTCGGTCAATGGACAGTTACCGCCTTGGGAGGCGGCGAGGTCGATGACCACCGAGCCGGGCTTCATCTGCTGCACGGTTTCTTCCTGCAGCAGTGTCGGCGCTTTGCGGCCTGGGATCAGCGCGGTGGTAATGATGATGTCGGCCTGCTTGGCACGCTCGTGCACGGCCTGCGCCTGGCGTGCCATCCAGCTTGCCGGCATTGGCCGGGCGTAACCGCCGACACCTTCGGCGCACTCGCGCTCCTCGTCGGTCTCGCACGGTACGTCGACGAATTTGGCACCGAGCGATTCGATCTGCTCTTTAACCGCCGGACGCACGTCCGAGGCCTCGATCACGGCTCCAAGGCGCTTGGCTGTAGCTATCGCCTGCAGACCGGCGACGCCTGCACCGAGGATCAGCACCCGTGCGGCCTTCACCGTACCGGCGGCGGTCATCAGCATCGGCATGAAGCGCGGGTAGTGATGCGCGCCAACCAGCACCGCCTTGTAACCGGCAATGTTGGCCTGCGAAGACAGCACGTCGAGGCTCTGCGCGCGCGAGGTGCGCGGCGCGGCTTCCAGGGCGAACGCGGTGATGCCGCGTTCGGCCATGCGTGCGATGTTTTCATTGTCGAAGGGATTGAGCATGCCGACCAGAACCGTACCGGGCTGCATCTGCGCCAGTTCGGTCTCGCTCGGTGCGTTCACCTTCAGCAGGATCTCTGCTGCGAACGCCGCAGCGGCATCGGCGATGGTTGCGCCTGCCGCTTCGTAGGCACTGTCCGGGACGCTGGCTTGTAAGCCTGCACCGCTCTGCACAGTGACCTGATGCCCTTGGCCGATCAGCTTCTTGACGGTTTCCGGTGTCGCGGCAACGCGCGTTTCACCGGGCCTGGTTTCGAGAGGAACACCAATGTGCATTGTTCTTGTTCTCCTGCTTGATCGTAACCAGCAGCTCAGCTCGGGAGCCGGTTATTGGCCGCTGGTGGTCTGTTCGTCCGGCCACTGCGTATGGCGGTCGGGCGTTCGTAACGGCTAACGGGCCCCTGCACTGCTGGTTGGGCCTGCTGCGGCGCAGCATTCTGCTATCGCCGAGAAAATCAAACAACTGTTTTAAATAAGTGATTGCTTTTGACGTAATGGTCAATGCATGACCATCAGTTCGTCGGGCACCGCTGCAGACGGCGCCACCCATGGCGTTACGGCTGACATGAGGTTGTAGCGCGGCGGCGCGGAAGGGCGAATCATGAATGACCCACCATTGACGCGGTATTCGTCATCGGTGCCGGGCATCTTCGACCGGGCGGAGGCGGCGGTGTTCGCACGGCTTGCGATTAAAGTTCTGTCAGCGTTGCGCTGAAAAACTCAGCCGGCGAGATTGTCAGACCTTGCCGCTGAGCCCGTCGATGGTGCTTTCGTACTGCATTGCTATGCCGTTGTGCTTGGGCGTCACCGGGCGTTCGGACTGTTGCTGCGCTTACCTGAAGCAGACGCCAAGGCTTTGCAGTTCCTCGCGTTGTGCCTGATCGAAGCGCGCCAGAGCGTTGCACGCATCGGCGTAAGGGGCGGAGGCAGGTTCGAATGGCGTCGTGGCGATGGATGCCTGCGAAGGCAGAGGCAGCGATTCCGTCGTGCTTTGCGTGCGACCGTGCAGGATCAATTGGAATGTACGGCCATCGCGTGCCAAGAGAACGCGGTCATGAGCGATTGCCTGCAGCCGAAAAGCGCCTGGTAGGAATTGGCCGATCCGTGCGGCCATGGGCTCCTGCCCTAGAGTTCTCACCAAGGCGGTGGAACGGGCGGTATCGGAACTGGCGAAGATACCCAGGAGCTGCAGCTGCGAGGGCGCGTCGGCGGCTGCAGGCCCAACCATGGCCAACAGCGCCGCCAGCGTTGCCGATGTACGGGAAAAGGCAGGGAAGAATGACATGAGGTTATCCGGCCCGGTCGCTAGGCGACCGGGCCTTTTCACTCAGGGCTGGATAGCCAGCCGCAGCAGCGGCTGCAGGTTGCGGTTCTGCAGCAGCGGCAGCAGGAGGTTGTCGTTGCGACTGATGCCCTGCCACTTCTGGTTGCCACCATTGGTGCAGTTGTAGGTGATGAGCGTGCCACGGCCTTCGCTGAGGAAGCCGTTCTTCAGATCCAGGCAGCGGGACTCGCGCTTGACCTGCGGCAGCGCGGCGAGATTCCAGCTCTGTGCATCGGCATTGCTGTCGCATTCGCTCAAGCCGACTTCACTGCTGCCGCCGCGGTCGGTGAGGCACAGCTGCGGGTGCTGGGCATTGCGAATGCGGCCATTGGCGTCCGTCAGCCAGGTCTCGGCAGCCTCACCTTTGCACTGGGCTGCGGCGATAATGACTGGTGTGATCACGCCACCAACGCTCTCGGCCCGCAGGCAGTTGTTGTTCACCTTCATGGCTTGTGCCGGCGGCAACAGCGGGTCGCTGCGCAGGCCCAACTGCTCGATGAAGCCGAGCAGCGCCTTCTCCGCAGCCGGATCAGCGGCCTTCAGCTGAGCCTGGTAGGCGTCCATCCAGCGGTTCAGGCGCAGGGCCTTCTGCTGCAGGTCGCGATAGCGCTCAAGCTGCGCGCGGGCCGGAGCGGAGAGTTCCGCCGCGTGTTGTGCATAGCTGTCGTAAAGCACCTTGGCCTGGCCGTTCAGGGTCGGTACCGCCTGGTTCTGCAATGTGAGCAGGGCCTGTTCCAGTTCGGGTAGTTCGATGCGACGCAGGGCCTGGTAGCCCGCTTCGCGGCCGATGATCACTGGCGGTTCAATGGCGGGCAGATTCTGCGGGAAGCTGACTCGGTGCAGTTCCCGCGCCGTGCCGCCGGCTGCCTGGCAGTGCAGGCCGGCCTGCTGCGGGTTTTCATCTGCCGCCACTTGCACGTGCAGTTTATTGGCGTTGCCTTGCATGCGGTTGGGCGCCAGGGCGATGCGCTGGTTGCGTCCGCCGGCATAGTCGACGCTCAGCCAGCATTGGGCTGCCGTGGCGTCGGCGGTGGGTTGCGGCAGATCGAAGACGTTGCCCCAGTTGCTGCGCGCCGGTGGGTAGAGCAGGCCGACGCCGTTCACCGGGTCGTAGCCACCGAGCAGCGTGAAGACAGTGATGCCCTGGCGGCGAGGTTTGGGGAAGTTGCCGGCGACGCCGTTGTACCAGACCTGGTTGGACGTCGGTTGCTTCGGCTGGAAGTTCTCCATCTTCCGGGTCGTTGCGTTCCACTTGCGGTAGCCGGTGGGCGAGCCAGCGGTGAGCACGGCCTTGTCGAGCGACGGCTGGATTTTCAGGTGGGTGCTGTAGCCCGTGTAGTGGGTGTAGCGCGACAGGCTGCTGCCGGGCCAGCCACCGGACATGGAATCCCAGTTGTAGTTGTACTGTTTCTGGAACTGAGGCACCTCGGCGGGCTTGTACTTTGCCCAGTCCAGGTTGGCGCGCATGCGCTGGCGATGACCGATGTAGCCCCAGCCGCTGTCAGCGTGATGGCGGTCCCAGAGGTTCTTCGGTTCCACGTTCTGGCCCGGGTAGTGGCCCAGCCCATAATGGTGGCCGATTTCATGACTGAATTCGTTACCCACCGAGTCGATCAACGTGAGGATGCTGTTGCCGCCGCTCAGCCCGTGGTTGACCTGGCCGTTCTGATAGACGCCGCGCGCATGGTGCACCACCACGCTCTGGGTAACTTGTGGCTGCTGCTGGCTCTGCATGCTGGAGCTAGTGACGCCCCAGTTGGCCAGGTTGATGCCCACGCTGAAGGTGGACTTGGCGGTGTTCTCGCGCATGTCGCCGGCATAGACGCTGCCTTCGACGGCGCTGGCCGTGTCGTAGATGGTGCCGCTGGCGACCATCACCTTTTGCAGGATCACTTCGTCGTACTTGGCCACGATCAAGCGAGAGACGGGCACGGTCTGGAAGTAGTCGGTACCGGCCCGGGCCGGCTCCAGCAGCATGTAGTGGCCGTTGCTGCGCGGCGGCTCGGTGAGCAGGCCCAGGCGCACATTGTTGATCACCAGTTCGGCCGGCGCGGCAATGTCGATCGCATCGCCGGCGAGCACGCCGTTGCGGCCACGATCGTCACTGATGGACAGGCTCATCCCCGGCTTGACCCAGTCCCAGGGCAGCACGGCCGACCAGGCGCGCCGTGAATAGCGCACGTCGGGACGCGCGTCGCTGGCGTTGCGATCAGCTTCGGGCAGCTCGTCGGGATGGCGCAGAGTGACGGCGGGTTTGGTCTGGCCGTCGACCGTGACGCTCAGGGTCAGGCCGCGTACCTCGCCCTGGGCCGGATCGGGTGTGACCAGCAGCAGGGCTTCGCGCTCGCTGGTGAGCATGGGCATGTTCTTCGCGGCATTGCCCGAAGGGTCCACCGAATGGTTCTGGACGAACTGCACCATGGCGGGCAGGTTGCCGCTCAGGTCGTTACGCACGGCGCGTGGCTTGCCGCTGGCGTCGATGTCGTAGAAGCCCTCGGCACTGATTTCGTCGCGAACCGCGCCGCTGGGTTCGGGAAAGGCGGGCGCGGGCGCAGTGGTTTCCCCATCCGGCTGGGGTTGCGGATCGAGCGGCGGTACGACGGGCGGCTTCTCCGGCTCCGGCTCCGGCAGCGTCTCGTCCGGCTGCGGCTCTTCAGGAATACTGGTAGCCGGGGGCGTTTCGGTGTGGTTCGGTTTCTTGCTGCCGCCACCTTCATCGAGACAGCCGGACAAGGAGAGGGAAAGCAAAGCCAATAGCAACAAACGTTGATTTTTCATGCCGACACAAGCGAAGTGGAAAAATCCATTTTCAGCAATACGTCAACTTTTTGTCGGACGCTCTTCGCAAAATTCTCAGACTTTTCCGCTACTTAGCTGCCATCTTGACTGCGTGAGACGATGAAAGCGCCGTTTTTCGGCAGTTCTGGCGGAATAGTGTCAAGTGCCTGACGCGCAAGTTCTTTGCTTGGGTAATCGCCATAGGTCAGCGAATACCATGGTCCGCCCTGCCTCTGGCCTTGGAGCAACCGCAGTGGCTGTTCGGGATGGCGTTCGATCAACGCTCGCATCCGCTCGGAATTGCTGCCAGCGACCAGCTGAATAGTGTGGCTCTGGTGTGTTTCTGCGGGCTTGATGTCGATGATTGCCGGCGTGGGTGGCGCCAGTTGCAATGCCGGTTGTGGTGGTATCGCAAGTGCCCGAGGGGCTTCATCCGGTGCTGGCTGGGCGCGCAAGTCCAGCTCTGGCTGCGTGCCGCTTCGGTCGAAGAGCCTGCGTGGATCATCTGGCAGCGAACTGCCACTGAAGGCTTCGCTCCGGCTGAGGCCGTGCATCTCCTGGTATTTACCCAGGCTGAGGCTGCTCAACCCGGCGCCATCGCGGGTGACGCTTGGGCGCAGGAAGACCATCAGGTTGCGCTTGACCCGGCTATCGCGACTGGAGCGGAACAGCCGGCCCAGCAGAGGAATGTCCCCCAGCAGCGGCACTTTGCTCATGCTCTGGGTGACGTCGTCCTGGATCAGACCGCCCAGCACGATCACCTGGCCGTCGTCGGCGAGGATGGTGCTCTTTATGGAGCGCTTGTTGGTGATCACATCCGCCACCTGGATGCCGGTGGGGGCGTTTACCAGCGTCGAAATTTCCTGCTCGATCTCCAGGCGCAGGGTCGAGCCATCGTTGATGTGCGGGGTGATCTTCAGCGAGACGCCAATATCCTCGCGCTCGATGGTGGTGAAGGGGTTGCTGGCGCCGTCGCTGGTGGTGGTATAGGAGCCGGTCTGAAAGGGTACGTTCTGGCCGACCAGGATCTCCGCCGGCTGGTTGTCCAGGGTCAGCAGCGTCGGGGTGGATAGCAGATTGCTCTTGCCGGTGGCCGACAGCGCCGTGATCAAGGCGCCGAAGTTGTCGTTGCCCACGCCCACGATGGCGCCGTTGGGCAGCGCGCCGGCCAGCCGACTCGGATCTTCCGAGCCGAGGGCGCCGAGCAGGGTACCGATGGATAACCCGGTATTGCTGAAGTTTACGCCGCCGAGGCCGCCGTTTCGCCCGTCGATGGCCCACTGCACGCCCAGGGCTTCACTGACATCTCCGGACATCTCGATGATCGCCGCCTCCACCAGAACCTGGGCGCGCGGGACGTCCAGCTGGCGTACCAGATCCTCCAGTGCGCCGAGCATGTCCGGCTCGGCGAGGATCACCAGGGCATTGAGGCTTTCGTCGGCGCGGATCATGACCTGGCGCGGTCGGGTGTTGCCGCTGGCATCCGGCTCGACCATGCTTTCGGCCAGTTCGCCGAGCGTGGTGGCGAGGTTCTTGGCATCGCCGTAACGCAGGCGGATCACCCGCGTGTTGGACGAGCGCGAGCTCGGTGTGTCGAGGGACTGGACCAGTTGTAGCAACCTGGCCCGGGCTTGTGGTGGGCCCAGCAGGATGAGCCGGTTGGCGCGGTGGTCGGCGATCACTTGGGTGGCGTCGGTCTGTCCGTGTTTCAACGACTCGCCAAGCACCTGCGCGGCATCGCGCACCCAGATATGGCGCAGCTCATAGATGCTGTAATCGCGCTGCTGGCGGCTATCGAGCTGACGCAGGACGTCTTCGATGCGGGCGATGTTGGCCGGCCGGTCGCTGACGATCAGGCTATTGGCCGAAGGCACCGCGGCGAGGTGTCCGTAGCCGGCAACCAGCGGGCGGATCAGCGCCGCCAGTTCGCCGACCGAGCCATGCTGCACCTGCAGCACGCGTGTCTCCAGGTTGCCGCCGCTGCCGGCTTCCGCCTTGGCCTCCACGTTGGGGACGATGGCGGTCTGCGCGCCCTGTGGCAGTACAGCGAAACCGTGAGTAGCCATCACCGAGAGGAATAGCTGATAAAGCTCGGCCAGGCTCAGAGGCTCTTGAGCAATCACCGTGACCTGGCCCTTGACCCGCGGGTCGACGACGAAGGTCTGACCGCCGATGCTGGAAACCTGCTCGATGAAGTCACGGATGTCCGTGTCCCGCATATTGATCGTCCAGCGCTCCTCGCTGCTTTCGGCAGCCGGATTTGCCGCAATGACCAGCGACGGAACGCAGATGGATGCCAGGCAGCTGGCGGCGATCAGCCCCGTCAGTAGCACCTTGGTCGTTCGCCTGGTCAGGCTCATGGCCGTTGCTCTCCCGGGACGCGCCGCAGCCATACGCTTTCCAGCCGGCCGGCATGCGCCAGCTGCACGTGATCATGGTGGATGGCCGACAGCCTCATCCCGGGCATTACTTCGTCTCCCTGAAGGAGGCGTCGAGGGCGATCGTTGTCCACAATGATCAAAGCACTGGAACGGCTCGGGTCGGAATGCACGAAGCTGGCGCGCAGCCGTAAACGTTGTTCGTTGGCGCGGGCAGACTCGCTCTTTGCACCGAACAGGCGATCCATTGCCGGGTTCATATCAACAGAATGGCGTTCGGGAATCGCGACAGGAGCGGGAATGAAGGCGGGTTGCGTCAGCCAGTCCCTTAATTCGAGAGCCTGCCAGGTGAAGCTGGCGATGGCTGCCAGTGCGATAGCCACCGGTGCTGCCCAGCGCAGAGCGGGCCATCTGTTGGTCGGTGGGTATCTATCGAACGCTCGGGACGACACTGCTGACTCCGCTGATTCCATTGGCGACGAGGAGGCATGGCCGCCCCGTTCTAGGCGGCGCGAGGTTAAACAGAAGTTCCCCTACCCGCTCGGCGAGAATCCCGGACTGTGTGTGTTGTCACAGTTGGTATCGAGAATCGGACAGCATGCAATTTTTTCAGCAGAATTCTCGACTTTACCCAAGCTCCAATCAGGAAGTTTTCTATGTTGCCCCCGTCCGCCGAAGGTAATCTGCTCCCCGCGCGTCTGCCCTTCGCCTTCGCTCGGCGCCATGGTGTGATCCTGCTGGATCGTCCTGAAGGCCTGCGTTTATGCGTGCGCGAGGGGGCGCCGTTGACTGCGCTGCAGGAAGCTCAGCGCGTGGCCGGTGGGCCGTTGCCGATGCAATGGCTGACGCCAGAGGCGTTCGATCAGGCGCTCGGTGCCGCCTACCAGCACGACTCTTCGGCTGCGATGCTGATGGTCGAGGGGTTGGGCGATGAGATGGACCTGCACAGCCTGGCCGACCAGATTCAGGAAACCGAGGACCTGCTCGAACAGGAAGACGATGCGCCGATCATTCGTCTGATCAACGCCATTCTCGGCGAGGCGATCAAGGAAAACGCCTCGGATATCCACGTCGAAACCTTCGAGAAACGCCTGGTAATCCGCTTCCGCATCGATGGCATCCTGCGCGAAGTGGTGCAGCCCAAGCGCGAGCTGGCGGCGTTGCTGGTGTCGCGGATCAAGGTCATGGCGCGGCTCGACATCGCTGAGAAGCGCATCCCCCAGGACGGCCGTATTTCCTTGCGGGTCGGCGGGCGCGAAGTAGATATTCGCGTGTCGACCTTGCCCTCGGCCAACGGCGAGCGGGTGGTGCTGCGTCTGCTCGACAAGCAAGCTGGGCGGCTGACGCTGCGCCATTTGGGCATGAGCGACCGGGACCGGCGGGTGATGGAGCAGGCGGTGCAGAAACCCCACGGCATCATCCTCGTCACTGGCCCGACCGGTTCGGGCAAGACCACCACGCTGTATGCAAGCCTGGTCACGCTCAACGACCGCACGCGAAACATCCTCACCGTCGAGGACCCGATCGAATACAACCTAGAAGGCATCGGCCAGACCCAGGTCAACACCAAAGTCGATATGACCTTCGCCCGCGGTTTGCGCGCCATCCTGCGTCAGGACCCGGACGTGGTGATGGTCGGCGAGATCCGCGACCAGGAAACCGCCGACATGGCAGTGCAGGCTTCTCTTACCGGTCACCTGGTGCTTTCCACGCTGCACACCAACAGCGCTATCGGTGCGGTGACGCGACTGGTGGACATGGGCGTCGAGCCGTTCCTGATTTCCTCGTCGCTGCTCGGCGTGCTGGCCCAGCGCCTGGTGCGGGTGCTGTGTAATGACTGCAAACGCGCCTATGTTGCCGATGAAGCCGAATGCGCGCTGTTCGGTATCGACCCGAGCGAGGCGCCTACGCTGTATCACGCCGAGGGTTGCGACGTCTGCCGGCAGCTGGGCTACCGTGGACGGACCGGCATCTACGAGCTGGTGATGTTCGATGACACCCTGCGCAGCATGATCCACACCCGCGTAGCCGAGCAGGACATGCTTCGTCACGCTCGCCGGCTGGGCCCGAGTATTCGCGAAGACGGGCTGCGCAAGGTGCGCGAAGGCGTGACCACCATTGAAGAAGTGTTGCGCGTGACACGTGAGGAGTGAGATGAACGCCATTGACCGGCAGGCGCCGTGCAGGCATGCAAGCGGATCGGGTTTATGTGGAACCGATAGCCGGCTTGCCGGAGATCCTGCCTGATGGCCGCCTTCGAGTACCTGGCGCTCGACCCGCGCGGTCGCGAGCAGAAGGGCCTGATCGAAGCGGACAGCCCGCGCCAGGCGCGTCAGCTGTTGCGCGAGAAGCAATGGTCGCCGCTGGAGGTCAAGCAGGCCAAGGCCAAGGAAGATACCGGCGGCGGGGGCTTCGCTTTCGGTCGGGGATTGTCGGCGCGCGACCTGGCCTTGGTGACTCGCCAGCTCGCTACCCTGGTCCAGGCTGCACTGCCCATCGAAGAGGCGCTGCGCGCTGCGGCGGCACAGGCGACTTCGCAGAAGATCAAGTCGATGCTGCTGGCGGTCCGCGCTCGGGTGATGGAAGGGCATAGCCTGGCCGGATCGCTGCGCGAATACCCATCGGCGTTTCCCGAGCTGTATCGCGCCACGGTCGCGGCCGGCGAGCATGCCGGGCATCTGGGGCTGGTGCTCGATCAGCTGGCCGACTACACCGACCAACGCCAGCAATCGAGACAGAAGATTCAGCTGGCACTGTTGTATCCGGTGATCCTGCTGGTGGCCTCGCTGGCCATCGTGGTGTTGCTGCTGGGTTACGTGGTGCCTGATGTGGTCAAGGTCTTCGTCAACACCGGGCAGGAACTACCGGCGCTGACCACCGGGCTGATCGCCGTGAGCGAGGCGGTGCAGCGCTGGGGCTGGCTGATGTTCGTGGGGATCGTCGTGGCCGCGATCGGCATGCGGCAGGCGCTGCGCGACGAGAAGATCAAGCGTCGCTGGCATGCCGTGATCCTGCGCATTCCGCTGGTCGGGCGGCTGGCGCGGGCGACTAACACCGCGCGTTTCGCCTCGACTTTGGCGATTCTTACCCGCAGCGGTGTGCCATTGGTGGATGCGCTGGGCATCGCTGCAGCGGTGATCGCCAATCTGCGCATCCGCGACAAAGTCATCGAGGCGGCGCAGCGCGTGCGTGAAGGTGGCAGCCTGACCCGCGCGTTGGACGCCACTGGCGAATTCCCGCCGATGATGCTGCACATGATCGCCAGCGGCGAGAAATCCGGCGAGCTCGATCAGATGCTCGCCCGCACCGCGCGCAATCAGGAAAACGACCTGGCCGCGCAGATTTCGCTGCTGGTGGGACTTTTCGAGCCCTTCATGCTGGTATTCATGGGGGCCGTGGTATTGGTGATCGTCCTGGCGATCCTGCTGCCGATTCTTTCACTTAATCAACTGGTGGGCTAACGAGCATGACGTTGAACGAACGCAAGCAGAGGGGCTTTACCCTCATCGAAATCATGGTGGTGGTGGTGATCCTCGGGATCCTCGCCGCGCTGGTGGTGCCGCAGGTGATGAATCGCCCGGATCAGGCCAAGGTGACCGTGGCCAAGGGCGACATCAAGGCGATCGGCGCTGCCCTCGACATGTACAAACTGGACAACTATTCCTACCCCAGCACCCAGCAGGGCCTCGATGCGCTGGTGGAAAAGCCCGGCGGCAATCCGCAACCCAAGAACTGGAACCGCGACGGCTACCTCAAGCGTGTGCCGAAAGACCCATGGGGTAACGAATACCAGTACCTATCACCGGGCACTCAGGGCCAGTTCGATCTTTACTCCTACGGCGCCGACGGCAAGCAGGGCGGCTCCGACCTGAACGCGGACATCGGTAACTGGGACCTCTGATCCATGCCTCGGGCGCGCCGGGAGGGCGGCTTTACGCTGATCGAGTTGCTGGTGGTGATCGTCATCCTCGGTGGCCTGGTGGGGCTGGCGGTGCTCTCGATCGGCGGTACCAACTCATCGCGCGAGATTCGCGACGAAGCACAACGCCTGGCGACGCTGATCGGCCTGATGGCCGACGAGGCCGTGCTCGACAGCCGTGAGTACGGGCTGTTGTTCAGCCGCGACGGTTACCGGGTGATGCACTACGACGAGGCCGAGGCACGCTGGCTCAATGCCGGCGACGGCCAGGCGCACCGGGCACCGGGTTGGATGCGTCTGGAACTCGAGCTCGAAGGTTCGCCGCTGAAGTTGGTAGCACCGGTCAAACGTGAGGATGATCCTATCGGCCTGTCCGATGACGAGGATCGTGAGCGCCGCAGCGCGCCGCGCGTGCAGCCGCAGTTGTTGATCCTGTCGAGCGGCGAGCTTTCGCCCTTCACCCTGACCTTCTCCGACGAAAGACCGGGCGGTACCGGCTGGACCGTGTCCAGCGATGGCTTTCGCATGCCCCGCGCCGAACCGCTGGAAGAGCGCCGATGAGCAACGGCCTGCCGCGAGCGCGGGGGTTCACCCTGCTGGAAGTACTGGTTGCACTGGCGATCTTCGCCATCGTCGCGGCAGTGGTACTGACCGCCGCCGGCCGCAGCGTGAGCAACGCCGGACGGCTGGAAGCGCTGACGCTGGCGGGCTGGATCGCCGATAACCGCCTCACCGAACTGCAACTGCAACAACCGGCCCCGAGCATTGGTCGCGAAGATCGACAGCTGGAATTCGGCGGCCGCCAGTGGCAGACCCTCAGTGAAGTGGAGACCAGCGGAACGCCCGGCCTGTTGCGCATCCGCGTCTGGGTGGCGGCCGCTGAATCGCGTCGCGGCAACACCGGTTCGATAGAGAGGCGCGCCGTCACCAGCCTGACCGGCTTCGTCGGAGTCGATCAGTGATGCGTCGTGCCGTGGCGGGCTTCACTCTGCTTGAACTGTTGATCGCCATCGCGCTGTTCGCGCTGCTGGGGTTGGCGACCTATCGCATGCTCGAAGCCGTGTTGCGCAGCGATGAGGTGGTGCGCGCCCAGGAAACCCGGTTGCGCCAGCTTGGCCGCGCCGTGTGGCGCCTCGAACAGGACCTGATACAGGCCGTGCCGCGGCCGGTGCGTGATGGCTACGGTGACGAGCAGAATGCCCTGGTCGGTCAGCTGTCGAGCTTGGAGGGCGGCGCGGCCCTGGAGCTGACCCGCAGCGGCTGGCGCAATCCCACCGGGCTGCTTCGCTCGAATCTGCAACGGGTTCGCTGGCGCCTCAGTGGTGACAGCCTGGAACGGCTCTACTGGACCGTGCTCGACCGTGATCTGGACAGCGAACCGCGCGTGCAACGGGTGCTGGACGATGTCACCGAGCTGCGCCTGCGTTATCTCGACGCTGAAAACAGCTGGCACGAGGAATGGCCGCCGTTCGATTTTGGTCGCGGCAATCCGGAAGAACAGGCGCGACGCTTGCCGGTCGCGGTGGAAGTGTCCTTCGATCACCTGCGCTACGGCACTATCACCCGGCTGCTGCGCCTGCCGGACGGGCCTACGTCGGCGCCACAGTTCATCCAACCGGATTCCCAGGGCGTTCCCGAGCCCGGCGGCGTAGGAGAGATGCAATGAAAGCCCAGCGCGGCGTCGCGCTGATCACCGTGCTGCTGGTGGTGGCCATCGTCACCGTCGTCTGCGCCGGCATGATCGCCCGTCAGCAGCTGTCGATCCGCGGCACCGCCAACCAGGCGCAGGCGCGTCAGGCCTGGCACTACGGGCTGGGTGGGGAAGCGCTCGCGCAGTCGATATTGCGCCGCGATCTGCGCGCCTCTAGCGTCGGCACCGGCACCGGCACCGGCACCGGCACCGGCAATGGCACCGAGGGCGGCAACAGCACCGGGCAGCCGCCCGTCGACCACCTGCTCGAACCCTGGGCGTTGCCGCAGCCGGCTTACGACCTCGACGAAGGCCAGGGCCAGGTGCAGATCCGCATCGAGGACCTGGCGGGACGTTTCAACCTCAACAGCCTGGTGCAAGAGCAACAGCAGAATGCGGCGGCGCTGGCACAGTTCCGCCGGCTGCTGCTGCGCCTGCAAATCACCGAGCCCTACGCCGAGCGGCTGGTGGACTGGCTCGACAGCGACCAGCAGCCCAGCGGCGAGCTGGGCGCCGAGGACAATGCCTATCTGCTGCTCGTCCCGCCCTACCGCACTGCCGGGAGCCGTATGGAGGACTTGTCCGAGTTGCGCTTGCTGCTCGACATGCGCGACGAAGACTTCCAGCGGCTGGCGCCCTATGTCACCGCGCTGCCGGCAGACACCCCGTTGAACGTCAACACCGCCAGCGCAATGGTGCTGTCGAGCCTCGCCGACAGCCTTAGCCTGAGTGCCGCCGAGGCGCTGGTTCAGGTGCGGCAGGCTGGTGGGTTTCGCGATGTTGCGAGTTTCACGGCGCAACCGGCGCTTGGCGGTGTCCAACTTGAGGGCATCCGTCTGGCGGTGGCGAGTCAATACTTCCAGGCCACTAGCGAAGTGCGGCTGGCCGATCGGCGGATGGCCCTGGTGAGCCGTCTGCGGCGCGAGGAAAACGGTGATGTCCGCGTCCTTCAGCGCAACCTGGGGCAGCCGCCACGACTGCCTCGTCAAACCAACGATGGAGAGCGATAGCTGATGGATTGCCTGTTTCTGCCCGCCGACTGCGGTGCCCGGCTCGCCACCGATACCCAGGTCTACTGGTTGCCGGGCGACGGCGAAGGCGGCTGGATGCCGCTCGCCCAATGCGCCGAGCAGACGCCGGTCGCGGTGACGCTGGTGCTGCCGGCCGAGGCCTGCAGCTATTTCGCGGTCAATCTGCCGACGCGCAAGGCACGCTGGATCAGTCAGGCGCTGGCCTATGCGGTTGAAGAGCTGCTGGCCGAGAACGTCGACGATCTGCACCTGACTCACGGCGACGCGCTGGAAGATGGCCGTCGGCGGGTCATCGCGATTCGTCGGCAGCTGCTGGCCGATTGGCTGGAGGATTTACGGGCGCTGGGGCTGACCATCGTCGCCATTCACGTCGATGCCGATCTGCTGCCCCGTGACGATACCCAGCTGCTGTTCATCGGGGAGCGTGCGCTGCTGGGCGGCGCGCCGGAGGCGAGGCTGGCTTTCGAAAGCAGCCAGTGGCCGCATTTGGCCGCCCAATGTCCGGCACCTCGTCATGCGCATGGCAACCTTGCCGACGCACCCGAGCCGCTCGATGATTATCAGCACCTGGACGATCCATACCGCTTCCTCGCTTCGGGCCGTGCCGCCGCACTGAACCTGGCGCAGGGCGACTTCGCCATGCAGACCGCAGGCAGCGGGCTGGGGCAATGGAAGCCGGCGCTGATCGTACTCGCGCTGGTGCTCGCGGTGCAGCTGGTCTTCAACTTCGCGCAGGCCTGGTCGCTGGAGCGCCAGGCCGATCGTTACGCCGACGCCAGCCGAGCGCTTTACACCGAGCTGTTTCCTGAGGATCAGCGCATCGTCAACCTGCGTGCGCAGTTCGACGAACACATCGGTCAGAGCTCCGGCACCTCGGCCGAATTCATGCGTCTGCTCAACGAAGTAGCGCTGGCCATGGCTGAGGGCGTTCCAGTGTCGATCAGCCAGCTGGATTACAACCAGGCCCGCGGCGATCTGGCCCTGCAGGTTCGCGCCAGCGACTTTGCGGCGTTGGAGCAGTTGCGCCAGCGCCTGGGTGAAACCGGCGAGCCTGTCCAGCTGGGCTCGGCCAACCGTGATGGCGACGCCGTCAGTGCCCGCGTGGTGATAGGAGGTCGGGGATGAACCTGAAACAACAGATGCAGGTGCGCCTGGCCGAGTCGCCCATGTGGTTGCGCTGGCAGCGCCTGCAACCGCGCGAACGCCTATCGCTGACGCTGCTCGGCTCTTTTCTGCTGGCGGTGCTGTTCTACCTGCTGCTCTGGCAACCGGCGCAACAGCGGGTGCACGACGCCCGAGATTATTTTCAGCAGGAGCGTGAATTGCACGCCTACCTGGAGCAGAACACCGAACTGGCGCGGCAGATGTCGCGCAGCAACCCGGTCTCGCTGGCGCCCGAACAGCTGCAGGGGCTGGTGACCCAGAGTGCACAGCAGAGCGGTCTGGTCATCGAGAGCTTCGACATAGGTAATGACGGCAGCCTGCAAGTGACCTTGCCCGGCGCTTCCTACGCCAGCCTGCTGCGCTGGTTCGACGAGTTGCAGGCCGCAGGCGCGAGCCTGGTGGAGGTCAGTATCAGCCAGGTCGGCGACGGGCTGGTGGATGCGCGGGCAAGTTTCCGCG
Source organism: Pseudomonas sp. CBC3 (assembly GCF_037967085.1). Lineage (NCBI taxonomy): Bacteria > Pseudomonadati > Pseudomonadota > Gammaproteobacteria > Pseudomonadales > Pseudomonadaceae > Pseudomonas > Pseudomonas sp. CBC3. Next base: position 815,570 of record NZ_JBANEO010000001.1, on the reverse strand, counting down.
CCGGCGGCTAGAGCTGCATCATCAGGGCAGCGCCTTGAGCGGCGCTGCCTTTCATCGATCAATCAATGCGGCGGTTGCAGTTGCATCGCCAGGGCGCGCAAGGCGACTTCGGCGTCCAGCACCTTGTTCACCACATCGTTGGCCTTCTCGCGGCTTAGGCCGAGGCGATCGAACAGCTCTTGCGGAATTTCGCTGTAGGCGCCGGAGCCGATACCGCGATTGCGCAACAGGCGTATCGCCAGACAGACTAGATTGGCATGGGCGGCATGTTCGCCCTGGTAGAGCGGGTCGTGCTGGAAGCGCAGTGCGGTGGACAGCTCGTCCGGCATGCCCCAGTAGCGCATCAACCAGGCGCCGATCTGCTCGCGGGTGATACCCAGAAGGTGCTTTTCGATGACGCTGTGGCTCAGGTGCGGATTGACCTCCAGATGCCGGCAGATCAACGAGAAATGCGGCGGAAACACATGCGCCAGCACCAAATAGCCGAAGTTGTGCAGCAGCCCGGCCAGATAGCTGATACCCGCCTCCGGACGCTGGACACGGGGAATTGCGCGGTTCAGTCCTTCGATCACCGCCGCGGTGTAAATCGCCTGTTGCCAGTAGGGTGTCGCCTGCTGCGGCTGGTCCTTGGGCAGGCTCAGGGTCTTGCCCAGCGCCAGACCCAACGCCAGATTGATTACCAGATCGAAGCCGAGCACCCGCACGATGGCATCTTCCACCGAACGGATCTTGCCGGGCGCGGCGTAGTACGGCGAGGCGGCCCAGCTGACCACTTGTGCGGCCAGCGCCGGGTCGGTCTCGACCACGCCAGTGATGTCATCCACCGTGGCGTCGGGATCGACGCGCAGCTTGATGATCTTCTGTGCCGTTTGCGCCAAGGGTGGAATTTCGATGGTTTCTTCCAGACGCTTTTGGATGCGCCGGGCTGTGAAGCTTTGCACCGCCTGGGTGATTTCTGCGCTGTCTTGTTCGGGACGGTCGAGGTTGAGGCGGATCTCGCTCAGCGGCACGGCGAACCGGCCTGCGCTGGCCTTGCTGAGCAGCTGCTTGAAGTCGCCGCTTGACAGCGCCAGGAGCAACCCGGGCTGTCCCGACTCGATCATTAGCTCCGGCTGCTCCAGCAGTCGTTCCTCGTACAGGCAGGGCGAACTGGTCAGCGGCGGCAGGCCAGGCAATACCTGCAGATCGTGCTTGGACAGCATGCGGGTCAACCGCTCGGGTTTGACCGCGACCAATTGGCGCCCGGTCAGCTCCACCAGCCTCGGCAGATCGAGCAAATGATCGCGGGGGTAGAGCACCAGCAACGCGCCGATGGCGTCGTCGACCAATATGGCCTGCACGCGCCGAGCCGGGTCCAGATCGGAGCGGTCCTCACAGGTGCGGTAAGGCAACGCCAGCTTGTCGAGAAGCTGGATGATCATTGGCGGAAGCGAGATTTGTGTTGTTGTGTCGACAGCCGAGTTCATGAGCAAGTGATCCGTCTTATTCCCATGCGGCGCAGTATAGCCTTAGGTTTAGTGCGGTTTGGGTTTACCGACGAGCGTCAGACTTGCCCGTATTGCTGGCCGTGGCGCAACCAGCGCTCAAGCAGTGGGCTGACGTGCTGCGGCCAGCGCGCCAGCAGGGCCTGCGCGGCGTCACGCACGGCGGGTAACAAATCGGCGTCGCGCATCAGGTCGGCGACCTTGAATTGCAGCAGGCCGGTCTGGCGGGTGCCGAGCATTTCGCCGGGGCCGCGCAGCTCCAGGTCCCGTTCGGCAATGACGAAACCGTCATTGGTGTCGCGCATGATCGCCAGGCGCTGGCGGCCGATCTGCGACAGTGGCGGGTGGTAGAGCAGCACGCAATGGCTGGCGGCGCTGCCGCGCCCGACCCGGCCGCGCAACTGATGCAGCTGGGCGAGGCCCAGACGCTCGGGGTTCTCGATGATCATCAGGCTGGCGTTGGGCACGTCGACGCCGACCTCGATCACGGTGGTGGCAACCAGCAGTTGCAGCCGGCCCTCCTTGAATTCGATCATCACCGCAGCCTTTTCCGCTGGCTTCATACGGCCATGGATCAGCCCGACGTTGAGCCCGCCCAGCGCCGCTGACAGGTCTTCGAAGGTGGTTTCGGCGGCCTGACAGGTGAGTTCCTCCGATTCTTCGATCAGGGTGCAGACCCAATACGCCTGGCGGCCCTCGTTGCAGGCGGCGCGCACCCGTTCGATGACTTCCAGACGGCGGCTGTCGGCGATCACCAGGGTGTTGACGGGCGTGCGGCCCGGCGGCAGTTCGTCAAGGATCGAGGTATCCAGGTCGGCGTAGGCGCTCATCGCCAGGGTGCGCGGGATGGGCGTGGCGGTCATGATCAGCTGATGCGGGCAGAGCCGGCCGTCGATGCCCTTCTGCCGTAGCGCCAAGCGCTGCTGCACGCCGAAGCGGTGCTGCTCGTCGATGATCACCAGCGCCAGGTTGCGAAAGCGCACTTCGTCCTGGAACAGCGCATGGGTGCCGACCACCATCGGGCAGCCACTGGCGATCTGTTCCAATGCAGCAACGCGGGCCTTGCCCTTGAGCTTGCCGGCCAGCCAGGCGACCTCGATGCCCAGGGGTTCGAGCCATTTGCAGAAGGTAATGAAGTGCTGCTCGGCAAGAATCTCGGTGGGCGCCATCAGCGCCACCTGATAGCCAGCTTCCAGCGCCTGTAGTGCGGCCAGCGCGGCGACCACCGTCTTGCCGGCACCGACGTCGCCCTGCACCAGGCGCAGCATGGGTTCGTCCTGGGCCAGGTCATAGGCGATCTCGGCACCAACGCGCTGCTGCGCGCCGGTGGGTTGGAAGCCGAGGTTGTTCAGATAGCGCTGCGGCAGGGTTCGTGCCGGTGGCAGCTGCGGTGCCTGTTGGGCGCGCACGCTTTCGCGCAGGCGTTGCAGCGACAACTGATGGGTCAGCAGTTCCTCGAAGGCCAGGCGATGCTGGGCCCAGTGGCGGCCCTCGGCGAGCTCTTCCAGATCGGCATCCGGCGGCGGTCGATGCAGGTAGCGGATGGCCTCGTCGAGCTTCGCCAATCGGTAGTCGCGTGACAACTCTTCGGGCAGCCAGTCGGGCAGACTGTGCGGGCCGAGGCGGGCCAGCGCTTGTTCGCTCAGGTTGCGCAGGCGCTGCTGAGTCAGGCCTTCGGTGGTCGGGTAGATGGGCGTCAGCGTCTGCTCGACCGGCGCTGGCTCGCTGGTCAAAGCACGGTATTCGGGGTGGTAGATTTCCAGCCCCGAGGCGCCGGGGCGGGCTTCGCCATAGCAGCGCAGCTGAGTGCCGCGCTTCATGGCTTCCTTCTGGGCGTTACTGAAATGATAGAAGCGCAAGCTCAGCGTGCCGCTGCCGTCCTGTAGGCGCACCAGCAGGCTGCGCCGACGGCCCATGACGATGTCGGCGCCGGTCACCACACCTTCGATCACCGCGTCCTGACCGGGGCGCAGCGCACCGATGGGCACCACGCGGGTGCGGTCCTGATAGCGCAACGGCAGGTGGAACAGTACGTCCTGCAGGGTTTCCAGGCCGACCTTGGCGAGCTTTTCGGCCAGCGCCGCGCCGACGCCCTTGAGCGCAGTGACCGGGACGGTCGCAAGCTCGTTCATGGGTTCAGGCGTTCGCGGCAGGCGGCTTGGCGACCGAGCACAGGCGGATGGAGTCGGCCAGCACCTCGATGGCCCGCGGGCGCGGGAAGCTGGCGCGCCAGGCGATCGCCACGGTGCGGAAGGGCACCGGTGGCGTCAGCGGACGGATGTCCAGCACACCGGCCGAGTAGTGATGGCTGTCGACCGCCGACAGCGGCAGGATGGATACACCCAGCCCTGAGGCAACCATATGACGGATGGTTTCCAGTGAGGAGGATTCCACCGTGGTGTGGGTTGGCGCCTCGCCCTTGCGGGTGGTCGGGCAGGCTTCGAGCACCTGATCGCGGAAGCAATGGCCTTCGCCGAGCAGCAGCAGGCTCTTGTCGTTGAGCATTTCGGCGTCGATGGTTTCTTTCTTGGACCATGAATGGTTGGCCGGCATCAGCACGTAGAACGGCTCGTCGTAGAGCGGCAGTGTCAGTACATCGGCTTCTTGGAAGGGCAGCGCGATGATGATGGCGTCCAATTCACCGGTACGCAGTTTGTCGCGCAAGACGTGAGTGAAATTTTCCTCGATATACAGCGGCATGTCCGGCGCCACGCGGTGCAGCTGCGGGATCAGGTGCGGAAACATGTAGGGGCCGACGGTATAGATGGCGCCGACCTTGAGGGGGGCGGCCAGCTGGTTCTTGCCCGCCTGAGCCAGTTCGCGGATGCTCTGCGCCTGCTCCAGCACCTTCTGCGCCTGGGTGACGATGCCTTCGCCCACCGGCGTCAGCCGCACCGCGCTCTTGGTCCGCTCGAAAATCAGCACGCCGAGTTCGTCCTCCAGCTTCTTCACCCCCACCGAGAGGGTGGGCTGGCTGACATGGCAACGTTCGGCGGCGCGGCCGAAGTGTGATTCCTGGGCGAGCGTGACGATATAGCGCAGTTCAGTCAGTGTCATAGCGAGTTTCCATCAGAGTGCCGGCTAGCATAGCCTTTGCTCGTGTTCGAACCAACTGGCCAATAGCCGTTCCATGCAAGCTGATCAGCGGCCAAGCCACGGCAGCGTTACACTCAGGCAAGGCGGGCCGACTGGGTGGTCCGCAACGGTTAAGGAGTAACCGACCATGGCAAATCGTCCTTCGGTAATGATCGCCGGCTGCGGTGATATTGGCATTCGTCTTGGGCTGCAACTGAGCAGAGCGGGCTGGACGGTCTATGGCCTGCGCCGCCAGGCAGCGAGCCTGCCGGTGCCGATCCTGCCGGTCAAAGGCGATCTGGCTTCCGTCCAGGTTCCGCGCAGCTGGCCCAACGGCACGCTGGACTATCTGGTTTACGCCGCATCGGCCAGCCAGCACGACGAACCGGGCTACCGCGCCGCCTATGTCGATGGGCTGCGCAATGCGCTCGGCTGGCTGCAACAGCGCGGCCAGCGTCCCAAGCGTTTGATCTTCCTCTCCAGCACCGGCGTCTATGCGCAAAATCAGGGTGAATGGATCGACGAGACGTCTGCCACCGAGCCCACCGGCTATACCGGGCAGGTAATGCTTGAAGCCGAGCGGCTGGCGCTTGGCAGTGACATCCCGACTACGCTGGTGCGGATGGCCGGGCTTTACGACCCGGACCGCCCGTGGATGCAGAATCAGGTCCGCGCGGGCTTGCGTGTCGATCGCGAACCGCCGCAATACAGCAATCGCATTCATCGCGACGACGCCGCCGCGCTGCTGGCCTGTCTGCTACAGACCGATCTGCGTGGAGGTGATCTGCAGGACTGCTATCTGGGCGTCGACGACGACCCGGCGCCGCTGCATGAAGTCATCGACTGGCTACGCGAGCGACTCGGGGTAACCCACTGGGCGGAGCAGACGATGACGCGCCGGGCCGGCAGCAAGCGCTGCAGCAATGCGCGTGCCCGCGCCCTGGGCTGGACGCCGCACTATTCGAGCTATCGCAACGGCTACGCCAGCGTCCGTCCCGGCAAGGGTTGAGCCGCAGCCACAACAACAGCCCGTCGGTGTTTTGGCCATCATTGCGATATTTCAGGCAACTCTGGCGGCGCGGCGCTTACTAAAAATTTGTTAGCACGCACGCCGCGCGCCCTGCCATATGGCGGCAGTCGGGTCAGGAGCAGCTGCCGCCCCAGCGGCGATCAATCAGGAAGAACCACCACGGCGGCGTTTTCGAACACCGAACCAGGAGATTTTTCATGAGAGCCCTACGCTGGCACGGCAAGCACGATATCCGCTGTGACAACCACGTCCCCGACCCCACCATCGAGGACCCGCGCGACGCCATCATCAAGGTCAGTTCCTGCGCCATTTGTGGCTCCGACCTGCATCTATACGACGGATTCATGCCTGGCATGAAGCACGGCGACATCATGGGCCACGAGTTCATGGGCGAGGTGATGGAGGTCGGCTCGGCCAACAAGAAGCTCAAGGTTGGCGACCGCGTGGTGGTGCCCTTCACCATCGTCTGCGGCGAATGCCACCAGTGCCGGCGCGGCAATTTTTCCGTGTGCGAGCGCACCAATCGCAACAAGGAGGTGGCCGACAAGGTCTTCGGCCACACCACCGCCGGGCTTTACGGCTACACCCACCTCACTGGTGGTTACGCCGGAGGCCAGGCCGAATACGTCCGCGTGCCGTATGCCGATGTCGGCCCGGTAGTCGTCCCCGACGGCATGACCGATGAGCAGGTGCTGTTTCTCGGTGACATCCTGCCCACCGGCTGGCAAGCCGCGGCGCAATGCGACATTCAGCCCACCGACACCGTGGCCGTTTGGGGCGCGGGACCGGTTGGCCAGTTCGCCATCCGCAGCGCGATCATGATGGGCGCCGAACAGGTGATCTGCATCGACAACGTACCCGAGCGGCTGTCCATGGCCCGCGCCGGCGGCGCCATCACTATCAATTTCGATGAAGAGAGCGTGCTCGAACGGCTCAAGGAACTGACTCGCGGCAAAGGCCCGGAAAAGTGCATCGACTCGGTGGGCATGGAAGCGCACGCGGCGCGCTCCATCGACTCCATGTATGACCGCGCCAAGCAGGCGCTAATGCTGGAGACCGATCGCCCGCACGTACTGCGCGAGATGATCTACGTCTGCCGTCCGGCCGGGATCATCTCGATTCCGGGCGTCTACGGCGGGCTGATCGACAAGATTCCGTTCGGCGCGGCGATGAACAAAGGGCTGACCTTCCGCATGGGCCAGACACACGTCAATCGCTGGACCGACGATCTGCTCAAGCGCATCCAGGAAGGGCAGATCGATCCGTCCTTCGTCATCACCCACAGCGTCAGCCTCGAGCAGGGTCCGGAGATGTACAAGACCTTCCGCGACAAGCACGACGGCTGCATCAAGGTCGTTCTCAAGCCCTGAGGGCTTCGCTCCGCTTCCCTGCTGCAGGGAAGCGGGCGGCTTCTCCACGCCCCGAGGAGGGACTGATTCATGAGCGTTCCACATCGAGTAACCCGTACCAATCATTCGGCCCGCACGCTGGCCCGAGGCCTTGGCTGGTTCAGCATTGGCCTGGGCGTTGCGCAATTGGCTATGCCAGGCACGCTGGCGCGTTTCCTGGGCGTACCCGGCAACGAAGGGCTGGTCCGTGCCTGCGGAGCCCGGGAAGTGGTCACCGGCCTCGGCCTGTTGTTGAGCGACGATCCCAAGCCCTGGGTCTATGCCCGCATCGGTGGCGATGTGTTGGATCTGGCCGGGCTCGGCATGAGCATCGAGAAGGGTACCGAACAGGTGAATGCCGCGATTGCCGCAGGCGCCGTGGCCGGTGTGACTGCGCTTGACCTGTCGTGTGCCAAGGGGCTGGCGGCGGAAAGCGAGGAGGTCATTGAGTGGGATTACAGTGATCGCAGCGGCTTCTCGCAGTCGCCTGATGCCATGCGTGGGCGCGTCGAGGCGGAGTTTGCGGCCATGCGGGCTGAGCCTAATGGGTATAGTCCGTCGACTATGTTGCATTGAGGTTGCCCTGGGCGCGGCGTTTTTCTGTTGGAAAGCGCCGGGAACGTTGGGGTTGATGGAAGTTTGAGAGTTTTGGTTTGCGCCGGTTATCGAGTTGTTTGGTAGCGCGGTTTCGCCCTGCTGGGCGAGTCCCTTTTGGCAGTCGCCTGGATGGCCGGCCCCGCCAAAAGGAACTAAAAGATCTTGCCCCTGCATCCGGACTAGGCGTCCCCGGTTCGCTGCGCTCGACTTCCCTCATTCCATCGCTGCTCCGAGGGTCGCCGCGCAAGGGCCATCCATGGCCCTTCACGGCTCTCGCGGCATCCATGCCGCTCGCCCCTCTACGCAGCGATTCCATTCGGCCTTCTGAAAGGGGCGGTAATCCGAGTCGTCTGGCGGTCTCTTTTGCTCTTTTGCTCTTGTTTTCTTTGCGCGAACCATCAGGCGACGCGAAATGCCCCATCAAGAGGGTGAGCGGAATTGTCGTGGAAGGGGTTGAGCGGCATGGATGCCGCGAGAGGCGCGGTGGGCCATGGATGGCCCTTCGTGCGGGGGCGCCTAGCCCGTGCCCCTGGAGCGGCGATTCGGCGAACGAACCCCGGCGCAGCCGGGGCCGGATGCAGGGGCACAGCGTTTTTGGTTACTTTTTTCGCGTCTGAAAAAAAGTGACTCGCCCAGCAGGGCGAAACCGCGCTTTCAAACCACTCGATAGCCGGCTTGAAACAAAGCGTTCTATGAGAGCCGCAGGCTCGCCAGCATGGCGAAACCATACCTCCAGGCAACTCAATAACCGGCTTGAAGCAAAACGTCCAAACCCCAAGCACCCAAACCCGCGAAGACCTTAATTTTTTTGCTAAGGTTTGCCGCCGGCTTACCCCGGCCAACACCCCCCGCGCCGCCATCTACTGCCGGCAAGCCTGCCGTTGAGAAACCATGTCTGCCGTTGTCAATGTCGTCCTGCCGGTTTTTGCCCTGATTTTCCTTGGCTTTCTGTGCCGCCGCACGGGGCGCATGGGCCCGAACGGAGCGTCCGAACTGAATCGCTTCGTCGTCTGGCTGGGGCTGCCCGCGCTGCTGTTCAGCGTGATCGCCACCTCGACCTGGGAACAGCTTTGGCAGCCGGGCTTCATCGTCGCCTTCACGGTGGGCTGCCTCGGCGTATTCGCTTTCACCCTGATTTATCGGCTGTTGCAGAAGCAGCCGCTGGTCGATGCCAGCCTCGATGCGCTGGGCGCGTCCTACGCCAATACCGGCTACGTCGGGATTCCGCTGTGCATGCTGGTGCTCGGTGACGAAGCGCTGCAGCCGGCCATGGTGGCGTCGATCATCGTTGTCTGTGTGCTGTTCGCCATCGCCTTGGCTTGCGTGGAAACCGGGTTGCACGCCGGACAGGGCTTCACTCGTACGCTGGGTAAGGTCAGCGGCGCGCTGCTGCGCAACCCGCTGGTGGTGGCGCCTTTGCTGGGTGGCGTCTGGGCCGCGAGCGGGCTGGTGTTGCCGGTGCCGCTGGCGACCTTGCTCGAGTTGCTGGGCGCGGCGGCGGCGCCCTGCGCATTGGTGTCGCTGGGACTGTTTCTGGCTCAGCCGCAGCCTGGCGGCACGGCAACCGGCGTTTGGCCGCTGGTGATGTTGAAGCTGGTGGTGCAGCCGCTGATTACTTGGTATCTGGCTTTCGAGGTGTTTGAGCTGCCGGCGCTGTGGGCCTATTCGGCGTTGCTGCTGAGTGCGCTACCCACCGGTACCGGCCCGTACATGCTCGCTGAATTCTATGGTCGCGAGGCGTCACGCGTATCGCGGGTGGTGCTGTACTCGACCCTGGGCTCGCTGATCACGCTGTCGGTGTGCCTAGTGCTGCTGCCAGTCTGAGCCGAGCGCTGCCCGGAGCGCCGGCCGACTCATAGGATGGATGCAACTCACAATTCCCACTGACGCGTCGCGTCGATCACCTTGCCGGCCGGGTCACTTCCAGCACCACCGCGGCGATCCGGTCGCATTCGGTGTAGGCGCCATCGAGTAATTCTTCGCCGAACACGTCCGGGTCGACTTCGCGGTAGCGCCATTGCAGGCCGCGTCCTTCGAGGCGCTGGCTGACTTCCTTCAGGAAGGGGTCCCGATTGTCGACCATCGCCACGCCTGTATAGAGCAGCAGCGTGCCGCACGGGGCGAGGCGCTCCAGCGCACTGTCGAAGATCGCCAGCGACAGCCCGGCCCCTAGCGGCCCGCCTCCGTGGCGGTAGGCGCGCTCGCTGGGGTCGATCAGATAGGGCGGGTTAGCCAGGATCAGATCGAATTCGCCATCGACATCCTTGAGCAAGTCGCTGTGCTGGGCTCGCAGGTTGTCAGCACCGGCCAGCGCCGCGTTGATGCGGGTCAGGCGCAGCGCGGATGGATTGATGTCCACCGCCAGCACTTCAGCCTGTGGTCGAGCCAGTGCCGTGAGCACGGCGCCGGCCCCGGAACCGCAGCCAATATCCACGGCACGAGAGATATTGCCCTGATGGTTATTCAGGTGCGCCTGAATGGCGTTGGCGAAACGGTAGGTATCCGGACCGAAGAACACCGCGTCCGGCGCATCGGTGGGGTAAGCCGAATGCACGAATAGCTGACCATCCAGGCTCGACAGCCGTACCTGGCTGCGCCAGCGCGAATCGCTGGGTGCCAGTACGCCGGCCTGATCCATCAGGCTGAACAGCGCCGGAGGCAGCAGCTCATGCTGAAACGGTCGGCTCCAGCCGAAGACGCCGCTCAGGTCTTTGGCCAGTGCGTTTTCGATTCGTTGATTGACCCGCTCGTGGGTCAACGGAGTGGGGGTGATGAAGTGATAGCCGCGCTCGCGCAGCGCCTGAGCCAAGTGCAGCAGCGCACGGTCTTGGGCATTTTCCAGCGTCATGGGGTTCCCTGGCGAATTCGCCTCAGTTGAACGGTTTCAGTTGAAGAGTCCGGTGAAGATCCTGGTGGCCAGAAGGCCGGCGGCGCTGTGGTGGCGCGTCGGAGACAGCAAAGGCAACAGGTGACGCATGCGAGCGTCACGATTGGGCAGTTGTGCCAATTGCTGTTCTAGCAGTTGCGTCTCCTGATCGAAGTCACTGACCGTCTGGCTTCGGTTCTGCACCAGTGCCGGCTTGGCCGGACGTTCGTTGGCTGCCTGTCGGCGACCGCTGAACTGGCTCTGGCGCTGCGCCAGAGCGGGGTGCGGCTTGCCGCGGGTCGATGGCTGCTCGGCCAGCCAGTCGCCAGCAATCCAGTCGTGAATCAGCTGCTGCTCATGGGCGCTGAATACGCCGAACATCGGCCCCTGTTCGCCGGCCATCAGCTGCCAGAAGCGGCTGTGCTGCGGGTCTTCGTGGCGCTTGATCCAGCCGCGGCGCTGCAGGGTATCGAGAAACTGCGGAATCTGTTCCGGCTCGGCCAGCCATTGGTTCACCGTGCGACCATCGAAGCGGCAGTAGTCCGAATGCACGAACTGCCCGACACCGGCTTTTTTCTCCAGCACGCGCAGCACTTCCTGCTCGGCGTCGAAGCCTCCAATCACCGACAGCGTGCTGGCGCCAAGCTCGTTGAGGCGATAGCCGTTAATGACCCGACGATAGAACTTCTCGCTGTCCCCGATCTGCGGCCAGGCCGCTAGCAGGCCCTGTATGGCCTTCTTCGCATGGCCGTTGTCGGCGTTGTCGACGGTGACATGCAGCGTGAAATAGTAGGGATCGATGCCCAGCTCGGTGAGCTCGTACGAACTGATCAGTAGATGCAGCGGCAGCTGTTCATAACCTAGATTGAAGCCGATCACCTCGGGCAGGAAATGCTCGGCATGTTCGGCCAACGCCAACTGGATCGCACCCTGGACGAAGTTCTCGTCATCCAGATTCTGCCAGTCGTCGCACCCCTGACTGGCGAGCAGCTTGCGATAAAGCACCACATGATTCTTTTCCGGCTGCCCCTCGCCGAGTTCTTCGAGATAGGTCTGGATCAACGCCGTGAAGCGCGCGTCGTCCCAGCGCTGCAACAGGCCATAGAGCCAGGCGCCGTCGACCAGTTTGGTCGGCGCCACGCCTTGCAGAAAATGCAGCGCGTGGGCCTTGCTGGAGAAATAGCGGCGCGGCGCACCGGCGCGGCGTGCATCGAGATAGCTTTGATACTCGCAGCCAACCTTGGCGGTATGCGCTTCGAGCCATTCGCCGAGCCCTGCCGGGTCCGGCGGTAGATCGCAGGGCAGTGCCGCCGCGGTCTCCAACTGAGCGTTGAGATACTGCGCGGCGTCGGCACGCACGCTCTCGCTGGCCGGCGCATCGAGCAGCGCGAAATAGAGCGCTCGGGACGGCGCTGCGATCTCGGGCGCAACGGGAGCGGCATCCATGGGTAGGCTTCGAGTCAGTTGCATAAGCTCACACAGCGGCTAAGGAGGAAGTCCCCCGATGCTGTTTTGGCCTTTACCCAACCGGATAAGTTCAGCGCACCCGTCGAGTGGCCGGTCATCCCGCAAGGTGAGTCTTCATGCAACTTCCGAGAGGCGTCGTCTTCCTACCAGGTACACAGATGTTTTCCAGCGAAACCAGACGGAGGTCCCCCATGAACCCATCCGAACGCGGCAAGGAAAATCTCGACGCCATCACCGACCGCGACGACCAGCGCATCGACCGGGCCGGTGGCAAAACCAATGGCGAAGCCGCCGGCGGCGACCGCAGTGACGTACCCGGCGGCGCTTACAACGTGCCGCCGAACATGGCCGACGAAGTCAGCGAAGACGACGCATTGCAGCACCGTAAACCGCAGAAGCCGGAGCGCTAGCTGCTTGCGCGGAGTAGGTGCGGGCCTGAACTGCCAGGGGGAAAATATTATCCCCGGCGCTTAATTTTCCCTGCGATCTGGTCGCCTGCTGCCTTTTACACCACGCCCGTCGCCGCGGCCGCGGTGACACCGGCTGTTGCCGAACAAAGGACTGCAGAGTTTCGCCATGCGCCAACACAGCCGCCTTACCTTCCGTCATCTGAGCCGTATACAGGTGACCAATCGTCTCAGCGGCGATCCCATGGGCTACATCGGCGACCTTTCCATCGGCGGTCTGCGTTTAGTGGCCAGGCAACCCCTGGTCATTGGTGGCTGCTATGAGATGTGCCTACACGTGCCGGATCACGGTGAGCGGCTGCGCGAGGTCGATGTTGTTGTGATCTGCCAATGGGTGCGCAAGGATTCACGGCGTGATTCATTCGAGATGGGCTTTGCTCTCGATCGCCCTTGCCCAGCTTTCGTCGAAATGGTTGCGCAACTGCTGCCCAGGCGGCGTTGATCTGCACTGGCAACCCGCGGCGGAGCCGGTTAGGCGAGGCATATTCGCAGCAGTGCGGCAACGCTTACGGGGCGACTGGGTGCCGCCACCAGACGGATGCCGCAAAGGCATAGTCCAGACCTGTTGCTAGCCTAACGTGCCGAGAATGTTCACTCCCACCCGATCCGGAATCTCGTTTTGCGACAGCACATGCAGGCCCGGGCTGAACACCCGCGCGTAGCGTGACAGCAGCGGGCGCAACTGCGGCATCACGGTGAGGATCGGCGGATGGCCATCCTTGCGCAGCTTTTCCTTCACCACCGGCATGCTGTTCTGCAGCTGGTTGAGCAGGCTCGGCTCCACCGGAATGTTGTCCAGGCTCACCTGACCGGCCTGCTGGGCGATGGCCAGCGCGTTGAGCAGGGTGTTTTCCAGCGCGTTTTCCAGCACGAACACGGCCAGTTCGCGGCGATCGCCAGCGATCATCGAGACGATGCTGCGGCGCAACGCGTAACGCACGTCGGCTGCCAGCAGCACCGGGTCCTTGGTGGTTTCGCTGCATTCAAGCAAGGTGCTGGCGATGGTTTCGATGTCACGCAGTGGCACTTCTTCCAGCAGCAGCTGGCGGTAGACGCGCATTTGCTGGGTATAGGTCAGCGCGGCCTTGAGGCTTTCGGCGAGCTTGGGCGCTTGCACGGTCAGACGCTGCATCAGGTGCTCGACATCGTCGTGCTTGAACAGGTCCGGCAGATGCTCACGCACCACCTTGTTCAGATGCGTGGCGACCACGCTGGCGCAGTCGATTACCTGATAACCCAGGTTCAACGCGCGCGACTTGTCGGACGGCTGAATCCACACCACCTGCATGCGGTACGCCGGGTCGATGCCGAGGATGCCGTCGATCTCGCCGTAGAGTTCCGGTGAAGGAATCGCCATCAGACGGTCAGCGTGCAGCTCGGCGCCATCGATCTTCTCGCCGTTAATGTAGATGTCGTATTGCGAAGCCTTGAGCCGCAGACTGTCGCGAATCTGCACTTCCGGCAGCAGAAAGCCCAGGTGCTCGGACAGCGTCTGCCGAACGCCGCGCACCCGTGCCGGCAAGGGCGCACCGGAGGCTTCGTTGACCAGCCCTACCAGCTTGTAGCCCAAGGAAATCGACAGCCGCTCGACCAGCGGAATGTCTTCCCAGGCCAGGCTCTGCGCCTTTTCCTTGTCCATCGCCTGGCCGATGGCCTGGATTTCCTTGAGATCGGCGCCGGCAGCTGGCGGCTCTTGCAGCGAGACACGCCAGCCGATGAATGCGATCAGCGCGGCGAAGCCGATGAAGGCCAGGTGTGGCATGCCCGGCACCAGGCCGATGACGAACAGGATGCCGGCCACGGTGTACAGCGACGCTGGATTGGCCAGCAACTGGCGCTGTACTTGGCTAGTGATGTCGCTGGATTCATTGATCCGGGTGACGATGATCGCTGCCGCCGTAGCCAGCAGCAGCGCCGGGATCTGCGCCACCAGACCGTCACCGATGGTCAGCAGGGCGTACTGCTTGAAGGCCTCGCCCGCCGCCAGATCGTGAACGAAGACACCGATGGCGAAACCGCCGAAGAGGTTGATCAGCAGGATCAGGATGCCGGCGATGGCGTCCCCGCGAACGAACTTCGAAGCACCGTCCATCGCACCGTAGAAGTCGGCTTCCTTGGCTACTTCCTGGCGCCGCGCCTTGGCTTCCTCGTTGGTCACCAGGCCGGCGTTGAGATCGGCGTCGATAGCCATCTGTTTGCCCGGCAGGGCGTCCAGAGTGAAGCGCGCGGTGACTTCCGATATCCGCTCGCCGCCCTTGGTGATGACGATAAAGTTGATGATCATCAGAATGATGAACACCACCAGGCCGACGATGAAGTTGCCGCCGATCACCACCTCGCCGAAGGCTTCGATCACCTTGCCCGCCGCGCCGGTGCCGGTGTGACCTTCGAGCAGCACCACCCGGGTCGATGCGACGTTAAGGCACAGGCGCATGAGCGTGGTGATCAGAATCACTGTCGGGAACAGCGAGAAGTCCAGCGGGCTTTTCGACGACACACTGACCAGCAACACCAGAATCGACATGGCGATGTTGAAGGTGAACAGCACGTCCAACAGCTGCGGAGGCAGCGGCAGGATGATCATCGCCAGGATCGACAGGATGATCAGCGGGATTCCAATCCGACCGCTGCTGAAGGTCGGCGTCAGTTTCTGAATCAGGCTCATGTTCGGGCTCGGTTGAACAATTCTTCGGGAATATGGATGTCGCTTGCCAGCTTGGGCTTGGCCCGCCGACCCTGCTTCCAGGCCTTGAGCTGGAGGATGTAGGTCAGCACATGGGCGACCGCGGTATAGAGCGGTGCCGGGATCTGCTGGTTGACCTGGGTGCTGAAGTAGATCGCCCGCGCCAGCGGCGGTAGTTCGACCACCTCCAGCCCGTTGGCCTGGGCCAGCTTGCGGATGTACAGCGCGGTTTCATCGACGCCACGGGCAATAACGAAGGGCGTCTCGGCCTTCTTCGGGTCGTACTTCAAGGCCACCGCGTAATGCGTCGGGTTGACGATCACCACGTCGGCATCCTTTATCACCCGGCTGATCTGGCGCTGGGCCAGCTGGCGTTGCAGCTGCTTGATACGCGCCTTCACTTCGGGGCGGCCTTCCTGATTCTTGTGCTCTTCCTTGCGCTCCTGCTTGGTCATGCGCATTTTTTTCAGAAAGAAGAAGCGCTGCAGCGGGATGTCGATCAGTGAGAACAGCACGAATACCAACAGCAGCGAGATGGCCAGGTTGAACGTCAGCGAAAAGGCACCGCCGATGGCGTTGGCGATATCGGTTCGCTGCAGGGCGATCAGCTGCGGCGCTGCGTAATATAGCTGGCCGATGGCGACGCCCAGCAGCGTTGTGATCTTCAGCAGCGACTTGAGCAGCTCGGTCCAGTTCTGCGCGCCGACCATCCGCCCCAGGCCCGTGATCGGGTTGAGCTTGCTGAACTTGGGCGCGAAGTTCTTCGAGGCGAATACCCAACCGCCCGGCACCAGACCAAAGGCGATGACCAGAATCGGTGTGATCAGCAACGGCAACAGCACGCTGACGAACAGCAGCAGGTTGTGGGTAAGAATCAGCTGCAGATCGTCGAGGCTCATCTCGCTTTCGTGGAAGTTGATGTATGAGTAGCTGAACGCCTGCTGCATGCCATCGAAAAAGAAGCCGATGCTGAATTTGAGTACCAACAGCGTCACCAGCAGCGAGACCGTGGTAGCGACGTCCTTGGAGCGGGTGACCTGGCCGTCGTCGCGACTCTTCTTGAGTTTCTGCTCGGAGGCCTCTTCGGTTTTGTCCTGGCTGCTGTTCTGCTCAGACATCGCGACCGCTCCGCAGGATCTCGCCGATGTTATCCAGCAGCTCACGCGTCAGGTGCAGATAGGCTTCCGACAGGTTCGGCAGGGTCAGGTAGATCAATACCAGCCCGGCGATGATCGCCATGGGGAAGCCCAGGGAGAACAGGTTCATCGCCGGCGAAATGCGGTTGAGCAGGCCGAAGCAGAACTGCACGATCGTCATGCAGAAAACGATCGGCAGGGCAATGAGCAAGGCTGCCGAAATCACCCAGCTCATTGACCAGGCGATGGTTTGCAGCCCGTCGAAATGGATGCCGCTGCCGATCGGCCAGTAGACGAAGCTTTGGTAGATGATGGTGACGGTTACCAGATGCCCGTCGATGGCGAAGAACAGCAGCGCCAGCAGGATGAAGTACAGCTGATAGATGATCGACGCCGACGACACGCCGTTCATAGGGTCGTTGAACACTGCCATGGACAGCCCCAGCTGGGTCGAGACGATATCGCCGATCAGGGTGAACACGGTGAACACCAGCATCAGCGCCAGGCCCAGCAGCAGGCCCATGGCTATCTGCTCGAACGCGGTGAGAATGCCCTTGAGCGACAGCGGGTCGAGCGCCGGCGCGGCTGGGAGCGCGGCCGTCAGCACCACCGTCAGGGCGATGGCGAGCAGCACGCGGACGCGCACGCTTAGCGATTTGTGGCTGAACATCGGCGCCAGGCTGAACACGGCCATGATCCGGCAGAACGGCCACCAGTAGCCCAGCAACGATTGCAGGTACTGACCGACCTGCATGATGGGTTCGTTGCCCACGGCTAACCAACCAGCCGCCCGGCTTGGGTGAAGGTTTCGATGAACAGGTCGCTCAGCGTGCTCAGAATCCAGTGTCCGGCGAATACCAACATGCCCAGGGTGATCAGCAGGCGCGGGAGGAAGCTCAGCATCTGTTCGTTGATCTGAGTGGCGGCCTGGAAAATGCTGATCAGCAGACCGCCGAGCAGGCTCGGCACCACCAGCACGCAGACCACCAGCACGATGATGTGGACTGCGTTGGAAATGATATTGACGGCGGTGTCGGGGGTCAGCATGGGAGCACCTGGGAGGTGAGGGTCGTCACGCCGCTTGTAGTTGCGGCGTGCGAAGCGTATGGGCTTTGGGTTCGCTGAATGGTCCCCATTGGCCGGGTTGGCTGAGGCATTGGTTTCGCCCTGCTGGGCGACTCACTTTTTTCAGTCGCGAAAAAAGTAAGCAAAAACGCTTGCCCCTGCATCCGGCCCCGGCTGCGCCGGGGTTCCCTCGCTCCGGTGGCGTTCCAGGGGCCCGCGGCGACGGGCCATCCATGGCCCAACGCCGCTCTCGCGGCATCCATGCCGCTCAACCCCTTCCACGCCACCTGCGCTCGGCCTCCTGAAAGGGGCGATTCGGTGGTGTCCGTTGGGCCGTGCAATGACGCGGTTGCAGAGGCCTTATGTAGGGTGGGTAACGCGAAGCTTACCCACCGATTTTCGCGGGCAAGGTTCGATACCGATTGCGGCGCCGTTTGCGGTGGAAAATGCTTCGCAGTTTTCCACCCTACGAACTTTTCACGGCCATTGGTTAAGTGACCCTGGCTCGACACAGCTTCTTGCTTTTCCATTGCACGACCTGCCAGGCGACTCCGAACGCCCCTTTCAGGAGGCCGAATGGAATCGCTGCGCAGAGGGGCGAGCGGCATGGATGCCGCGAGAGCCGTGAAGGGCCATGGATGGCCCTTGCGCGGCGACCCTCGGAGCAGCGATGGAATGAGGGAAGTCGAGCGAAGCGAGACCCGGATGCAGGGGCAAGCGTTTTTGGTTACTTTTTCGGCGTTTGGAAAAAGTGACTCGCCCAGCAGGGCGAAACCTGTAGTCCCAGCCGCGGAAAGCGCGGCGTCATACAAAGAGGTACGTGCCGCCAGCCTCTGAGTGCGAGCAAGGACTAGGCGTCCCCCTACGCGCCTACCAAATCGGCCGATGAGTGGATTCAAGCGCGCGCGAGCAGCATTCATCACCGCCACCTAAAACGGCTGCACGCTGGTCGTCAGCGTACCCATCAACAGCGCCCAGCCATCCACCAACACAAAAATCATCAGCTTAAACGGCAGCGAGATCATCATCGGCGACAGCATCATCATGCCCATCGCCATCAGCACGCTGGCCACGACCAGATCGATAACCAGAAACGGCACGAAGATCATGAAGCCCAGCTGAAATGCCGTCTTCAGCTCACTCAGCACGAATGCTGGCAGCAGCAGGGAGAAGTCCAGCTCTTCGAGGTTCTCGGGCACTTCTTCGCCGGCCAGCGACACCATGGTCTCCAGCGACGTCTTGTTGGTCTGCGCCAACATGAACCCCGAAAGGCTGTCTTTGGACAGGTCCAGCGCCTGCTCCAGACTGATCTCGTCATTCTGGAACGGCTCGAGGGCCGTGTTGTGAATCTCCTGCCAGACCGGACGCATCACCAGCAGCGTGACGATCAATGCGATACCGACCAGCACCTGATTCGGCGGGCTCTGCTGCAGGCCGATGGCCTGGCGCAGGATCGCCAATACAATGATGAAGCGGGTGAAGCAGGTCATCATCATCAGCATCGCCGGCAGGAAGCCGAGCAAGGTCATGAGGATCAGAATCTGAATCTTGACCGAGAATTCCTGACCGTTCTCGGTATCGTTCAGGTTGAACAACGTGATCTCACCGCCGGCAGCCTGAGCCACCAGCGGGAACAGGCTGACCAGCACCAGGCACAGCAGCACCAGCCCGCGACGCAGTTTCATTGGGTCAGTGCATCCAGACTGGTGCCCGACAGTTCGACGATGCGCAGGCCGTAGCTGCCGTTCATCACCACCACTTCAGCCTTGGCGAACAGGGTACCGTTGACCTTCACGTCCAGCGGCTCGCCGGCCACTTTGTCGAGCACGATTACGCTGCTGGTGTCGCACTCCATCAGTTCTTTCAGCGAGATTTCCGCCGAGGCCACTTCCAAGGTGACATTGACCGGGATCTTGCCGAAGAAACTCAGGTCCTGGCGCGGTACCTGCGGCTGCGGGGTGGGGGCGACGGCTGACTCTTCGGCCGCGTCGAGGCTGAGGTCACCCTCGTTGATGAGGTTCTCGAATTCGTTGTCGGACAGTTGACCGGTCATTGGGATTTCACGCTTTCAAGTGAAGTGAGGAACAAGGCGCCGTCTTCTTCAAAGACAGTCCCCCGGAAAAGCTTCTGCTGATTGATGCGCACCTCATAGCGATCCAGCGGACGCACCATGAGGATGTCGTTGAGCTGCAGGCCGAGCACCTGCGACAGCGGCATTTGCGCCGAGGCGACCACGCAGTTCAGGCGTACCGGAAGGTGCTTGATGTGATCGACCGGATTGCTGGTCAAACGAGCTGGCAGCGGGCCGGCCAGTCGACTGGTCAGTTCATCGACCAGATCAGTATCCAGATGAATGAAAATCGACGAGCGGCTGTTGGTCAGATGACTGATGTACTCGAACTCCGCCACGTACTCCCAGCTGGTTTCTTCGTAGTCATTTTCATACCGCTCGAGTTCGCCAAAGGTTTCACCGGACAATATCGAGCGCGCAAATATATAAGTCAGGTCAAGGCCCAGGCGATTACGCATCCGTTGTTCGGATGTGCTGATCGGTGGTGTGTCCTGGCTAGGTACGATAGTTCCGCCGTAATAACACTCTAGAGCCTCGGTAAGCAGGGCGCGATCAATGGAAAAACCGACTTTCCCCATCGGGGATCGATAGATGCAGTCTGGCGGCCTTTTATTGGGCTCCTGCACATCGACTTTGCTCAGTTCCAGGCTAATACGGTAATTACGCAGGAAGTAGTCACCAATCAAGCGCGGATTCTTGTTGGTGGTTTCTTTTATGAACTGAGGAATCTTGTGATGATGCCGGCCAAGCTTCTGCGGTTTCAATACAGTCAGGCTTTGGGCGGGCACGCCATGATGGACTTTGGAATTGCCAGACATGTTGTGAACTGTATGTCCTGGTTCTTGCGCGGCCGGCGAGCCGGCAACACGGGGTATAAGCAGAAGATTATTTGGCCAGGGCGGATTTTGCGGCGCCCGAGATTCAGGCACGGCTCTAGCGTGCCGCCAGTCTAGGCATAGGCGCGAGGAAGGATTAAATCAATAAGTATCAAATGACCTTTTTTGAGATAACTTGCGAGCTTCTGATTTAATTTTAGCGGAACTGATTGGGCGGTTCCTGGAGGGCTTGTTAACGTGCGCGCATTGTTTCGGGGCAGTTAGCTATTGTTGGTCGTTCGTTCTGGTTGAGTTGGACAGGCAGGGCGACGGAAGTTCCGGAAAAGTTAAATATTTTTTCTTCGGCGAAATCCGGCGTTGTGCTCGAGCGAGTCGACAGGCGCGTCAGCGCCAAGGTGGTCACATTGAAAAGTGTTAGTCATGCAATGAGCTACTCATGCGAAGAGCTATTTGCTCCGGCGCCGGCATCAGCGCGCAAGAAAGTCATCATTTTCGATAATGCCGCCGAGACGGGTAGTGACTTCCTTAATGCTGGGTTGCGCAAGGAAGGTTGCGCGGTCTTTTCCTATGCAAGCCTGAACGATCTGGACAATGCGGCGCTGAAAGACACCGCCCTGGTTTTTGTATTTATCGGCGGTGTGGAAGAGCAAGCTTTATATACGCAGGTTGAATCGCTGATGCGGCGCGGCCGTAATATCAGTGTCATTCCGGTTGTGCAGTACGCGGATCAGGAGAAGGCCGCGACATTGCTTGAGCTGGGGTGTGTGGATTACCTGCTGTCGCCGTTCAGCGACAGCCAGCTCAGCGCCCTGTTGCGCCGTCAGGAATACGCCGATGCAGCGCAAGAGAGCTTCGTAACCTGCTCTCAGGCTGGCCGTCGCTTGTTGGCCATGGCCCAACGCGTATCACTGACCCGCGCACCAATTCTGATCACCGGCGAAACCGGCACCGGCAAGGAGCTGATGGCGCGTTACATCCATCGTTTCTCCGCCAACGCCGATGCTCCCTTCATTGCAGTGAACTGCGCAGCCATTCCCGAACAGATGCTCGAATCCATCCTGTTCGGACATGAAAAGGGCGCCTTCACGGGCGCGGTGACAGCTCAGCCCGGTAAGTTCGAGCTGGCCAATGGCGGCACCTTGCTGCTCGACGAGATCGGCGAGCTGCCGCTGGGCCTGCAAGCCAAGCTGCTGCGCGTGCTGCAAGAGCAGCGTGTCGAGCGCCTGGGCGGCCGCAAGGAAATCGAGCTCAACGTCCGAATCATTGCCGCGACCAACAGGGACCTGCAGCTGGAGGTCGCCGAAGGGCGCTTTCGCTCGGACCTGATGTTCCGTCTCGACGTGTTGCCGCTGCATATCAGCCCGCTGCGCGAGCGTAAGGAAGACGTGCTTCCGCTGGCCCGCCGTTTCGTTGCCAAGTACGCACCGCAGGAAGCCGGCGAAGAGCTGTTCACCAGCGACGCCTGCCGCGCCCTGTTGCAGCACGACTGGCCGGGCAATGCTCGCGAACTGGAAAACACCGTGCAGCGCGCGCTGGTGCTGCGTAACGGCCTGTTCATCCAGCCGCAGGACCTGGGCCTGGCGGCGCAGCCGCAGGCGGAAATGCGTGCCGAACGCCCGCCGCAGCCCATCGTCGAGACGGGCAAGGCTGCCCTGCGTGCCAGTGGCAAGTGGGCCGAGTACCAGCACGTGATCGACACCATCCGCAGGTTCGACGGGCACAAGTCCAAGGCCGCCGCCAGCCTCGGCATGACCTCGCGGGCCCTGCGCTATCGCCTCAATGCCATGCGCGAGCAGGGCATCGAGCTGAATTTCTAATTCCGACGTATCAAGGGAGAGCCAGCGATGAGTTCAATCATGCAGGTGCAGCAGGACATGCTGGGCCGGATGCAGCAGCTTGCGAATGTCGCCGAGGGCCCGGGCATCAAGCCAGCCAGCCAGACGGCGCCGGACGCGGGCAACGTATTCATGGCGGCGATGCGTTCGGTGGATGCTCAGCAGCATCACGCCAGCGCGGCAGCGGCTGCGGTGGATAGCGGCAAGAGCGACGATCTGGTCGGCGCGATGATCGACAGCCAGAAGGCCAGCGTGTCGTTTTCCGCGTTGCTGCAGGTGCGCAACAAATTGACCACGGCGTTCGACGACGTCATGCGTATGCCGCTGTGATCGGGCGTGAGAGCTAAGACGTGCTTGAGAAATTAAAGAGCAAGCTGCCTGCCGGCGGCCTTCAACTTGACCCGCGGGTAACGCTCGCCGGCATGGCGGTGATCGCCGCCGCGCTGGCCGTGGCCGTGGCGTTCTACCTGTGGCGCGACAATGGCTCGTTCCGCCCGCTGCATGGCGCCGGCGAGGCCTTTCCAGTTTCAGAGGTGATGCAGGTGCTCGATGGCGAGGCCGTGCAATACCGCATCCATCCGCAGAGCGGACAGATTCTGGTGCGTGAGGAACAGCTGTCGCATGCGCGTATGCTGCTCGCCGCCAAGGGCGTGAAGGTGGCGATGCCGGCCGGCTACGAGCTGTTCGACAAGGAAGAGCCGCTGGGCACCAGTCAGTTCGTTCAGGACGTGCGTCTCAAGCGCAGCCTGGAGGGCGAACTGGCGCGTACGGTGATGTCGCTCAAGGGCGTTCAGCATGCCCGGGTTCACCTGGCACAGGAGGAGAACAGTTCCTTCGTGGTCAGCAAGCGTGCACCGGCCAAGGCATCGGTGATGCTGCAGCTGGAACCCGGCTACAAGCTGGGCGCTGATCAGGTCGGCGCGATCGTCAATCTGGTCGCCGGCAGCGTGCCCAACCTCAAGCCCGAAGATGTCGGCGTGGTCGATCAGTACGGCGCGCTGCTCTCGCGCGGGCTGAATGTCGGCGGCGGCCCGGCGCAGAACTGGGGCGCGGTGGAGGATTACCAGCAGAAGGCCGTAGCCAATATCGAGCAGGTGCTGGCGCCGGTGCTGGGCAACGGCAACTACCGCATCAGCGTCGCTGCGGACATCGATTTCAGCCAGAAGGAAGAGACGTTCCAGTCCTATGGCGATACGCCGCGTCTGCGTCGCGAGGTGCTGAGCAACGAAAGCGCACTGGATCAACTGGCACTGGGCATTCCCGGCTCGTTGGCGAATCGCCCCGTGGCGCCGCCCCAGGAAGGCGAGGAAGCGCCGGCCGAAGGCGAAACCAAGGGCGCGACCTCCCTGCGTGAGGAATCCACGCGCCAGCTGGACTACGACCAGAGTGTGGTCCATGTGAAACACGCCGGCTTCGCCCTGCGCCAGCAGAGCGTGGCGGTGGTGCTCAACGCCGATGCCGCGCCCGAGGGCGGCTGGTCCGACGAGGCGCGCGCCGAGCTTGAAGCCATGGTGCGCAGCGCTGTTGGTTTCAAGCAGGAGCGCGGTGATCTGCTGACCTTGAGCGTGCTGCCCTTCGCCGCGGTGGAAGTCGTCAATGAACAGGTGCCTTGGTGGGAGAACACCCAGATCCATTCGCTGGTCAAGCTCGGCGTAGCGGGCCTGATCGCCTTGTTGCTGTTGCTGATCGTGGTACGCCCGGCGGTACGCAGCCTGACAAAGCGCAATGACGAACCCGTCACAGAAACGCTTGAAGGCGCGCTCGCCTCTGCCCCGGTGCAAAGCGCTATCGAAGCCGAGACCCGCGCCGCCTTGACCAGCCCGCGCCCGACGGCGACCGATGGGGCGCACATTTTCGGTGAACTCAACCCGCTCTCGGAAATCCGCCTGCCGGCGCCGGGCTCGGGTCTGGAACTACAGATCGAGCACTTGCAGATGCTCGCCAAGAACGACCCGGAACGCGTTTCGGAAGTCATCAAGCACTGGATAGGCCGCAATGAAAGAGACCTCAACCCAGCCAGCTGAGTCGGCATCCGGCTCAAGCAAGGAAATCAAGGCGCGCCCGGTGCAGCTGCGCTCGGTGAGTTCGCTGGACCAGGCGGCGATCCTCATGCTGAGCATGGGCGATGACATTTCTGCCGGCATCCTGCGCAACTTTTCTCGCGAAGAAATCATCAGCATCAGCCAGGCGATGGCGCGGTTATCCAACGTCAAGCAACCAATGGTTTCCGACGTGATCAGCCGCTTTTTCGACGATTACAAAGAGCAGAGCAGCATCAAGGGCGCTTCGCGCACCTATCTGTCGGGCATGCTCGGCAAGGCGCTGGGCGGCGACATCACGCGCAGCCTGCTGGACTCCATCTATGGCGAGGAAATCCGCGCCAAGATGGCCAAGATGGAATGGCTCGATCCCAAGCAGTTCGCCGCGTTGATCGCCAAGGAGCACGCGCAGATGCAGGCGGTGTTCCTCGCGTTCCTGCCGCCGGGCATGGCCACCGATGTGCTCGAATGCATGCCGGCCGAGCGGCAGGACGAGCTGCTCTATCGCATCGCCAACCTCAACGAGGTCAACAGCGACGTCATCGCCGAGCTCGAGCAGCTGATCGACCGCAGCCTGCAGGTGCTCTCGAACCAGGGCTCGCAGGTGCGCGGCGTCAAGCAGGCGGCAGACATCATGAACCGCTTCAAGGGCAACCGTGACCAGATGTTCGAGCTGTTGCGCGCGCATAACGAAGACCTAGTGACCAAGATCGAGGACGAGATGTATGACTTCTTCATCCTCTCGCGGCAGAACCAGGATGTACTGCAAACCCTGCTTGAGGTGATCCCGCTGGAAGAGTGGGTGGTTGCGCTCAAGGGCGCCGAGCCCGCGCTGGTCAAGGCAATTCAGGCCGCGATGCCCAAGCGTCAGGCGCAACAGATGGAGTCGATCAACCGCCGCCAAGGTCCGGTGCCGCTGTCGCGGGTCGAGCAGGTGCGCAAGGACATCATGGCGGTGGTCCGCGAGATGTCCGCCGACGGCGATCTGCAGGTACAGCTGTTCCGCGAACAGACGGTCGAGTAAGCGCCGATGAGCATCAAGATAATCAAGGGCGAAGGCCGCTCCTGGCGGCCGTTCCGTTTTCCGCCGCGCGTGCGCACCGCCGCTGAGATGTCCGACAGTGTTG
The DNA here is from genome assembly GCF_037967085.1 of Pseudomonas sp. CBC3. Lineage (NCBI taxonomy): Bacteria > Pseudomonadati > Pseudomonadota > Gammaproteobacteria > Pseudomonadales > Pseudomonadaceae > Pseudomonas > Pseudomonas sp. CBC3. The sequence goes on along the minus strand of NZ_JBANEO010000001.1, from coordinate 790,404 downwards.
CCGGGGACCCGGCTGCGCTGCAACGCGCCGTCGCCGATGGTTTTCAGGAAGGTATCGACAAAGGCTACGAGCAGGGGCTGGAGCAGGGCCGCGAAGCTGGCCACCGCGAAGGCTTCGAGCGCGGTATCGAGGATGGCAAGGCCATCGGTCGCGAGGAAGGCCGTGCCCAGGGCCGGAAGGCTTTTGACGAGGCGGCACGGCCGCTGGATCAGCTGATCGAAAGCGTCGAGCGTTTTCGCCACGATTTCGAGCAGGCGCGTCGCGAGCAGTTGCTGGAACTGGTGCAGAAGGTCTCCAAGCAGGTGATTCGTTGCGAGCTGACTCTCCATCCGACTCAGCTCTTGAGCCTGGCCGAGGAAGCCTTGGCGGCCATGCCCGGCGATCAGGAGGACGTGCGCATCCTGCTCAACCCCGAAGAGTGCACCCGGATCAAGGAACTGGCGCCCGAGCGGGCGGCGGCCTGGCGTCTGGTGCCAGATGAAAAGCTGGCGCTCGGCGAGTGCCGCGTAATTACTGCCGAATCCGAAGCCGACATCGGCTGCCAGCAGCGTCTGGATTCGTGCATGGATACGCTGGCCGAACACATCAAGGCAGAAGCCTGAAATGTCCCTGCGCGAGAGCTTCCGACTCGATGAGGCCCTGCGCTCGCTGGACACGGTGCAGTTGGCCAAGGTCAGCGGCCGGCTGGTGCGCGTCTCCGGCATGCTGTTGGAAAGCCTCGGTTGCCAGCGCATGACCGGCCAGCGCTGCTTCGTCGAACAGGGCGACGGCAGCATGCTCGAAGCGCAGGTAGTGGGCTTCAACCGTGACATCACCTACCTGATGCCGTTCAAGAAACCGGTTGGTCTGACCTCGGGTTCCCGAGTGTTTCCAGCGCCGGATGACGCCAAGCTGCACATTGATGAATCCTGGCTTGGCCGGGTGGTCAACGGCCTTGGCGAGCCGCTGGACGAGCTGGGCAAGCTCAGCGGGCGCGACCCGTTGCCTGCCGAGCTGCCGTCGGTCAATCCGCTCAAGCGCAAGCCGGTCAGCGAACCGCTGGATGTCGGCGTACGCGCGATCAATGCCACCCTGACCCTGGGCAAGGGTCAGCGTGTGGGCCTGTTTGCCGGTTCCGGCGTGGGCAAGAGCGTGCTGTTGGGGATGATCACGCGGCAAACCAAGGCCGATGTGGTGGTGGTCGGGCTGATCGGTGAACGCGGTCGTGAGGTGCAGGAATTCCTGCTGCATTCGCTCGGCGAGGAAGGCCTGAAGAAAGCCGTGGTGGTGGTCGCGCCGGCCAACGAGTCGCCACTGATGCGCCTCAAGGCTACCGAGCTGTGCCACAGCATCGCCGCTTACTTCCGCGACCAGGGCAACGATGTGTTGTTGCTGGTCGATTCACTGACCCGCTACGCCATGGCCCAGCGCGAAATCGCCCTGGCGCTGGGCGAGCCGCCGGCGACTAAGGGCTATCCACCGTCGGTATTCGGCATGCTGCCGGAGCTGGTGGAAAGCGCCGGCAATGGCGCCAACGACAACGGCAGCCTCAGTGCGCTCTACACCGTGTTGGCCGAAGGCGATGACCAGCAGGACCCGATCGTCGATTGCGCACGGGCGATTCTCGACGGACACATCGTGCTTTCGCGGCGCCTGGCTGATGCCGGGCACTACCCGGCCATCGATGTCTGCGCTTCGGTCAGCCGCTGCATGAGTCAGGTCGGCCAGCCACCGCACCTGGGCGCGGCGCGCCAGCTTAAAGAGCTTTACAGCACCTACGAGAAGATCAAAGAGCTGATCCCGCTGGGCGGCTATACGCCCGGAGCGGACATCAAAACCGACCGCTCCGTGCAGCTCGCGCCGACCATCGAGCGTTTTCTGCGCCAGGAAGTGGGCGAGGCGGCGGAGCTGGAAACCAGCCTTACTCTCCTGCAGAGCATCATCAGGAAGCCATGAAACAGCAGATCGAGACGCTCTCGCGCCTGGCCAGCCTGCGCAGCAACCGGGTCAAGCAGATGCTTGGACAGGTGCAGTACCAGCAGAACCTTTGTCAGCGCTATCGCAACAACATTACCGGTTTGAGCCGTCTGTGTGGCTTCAGTGTGCCGATGAGCACCCCGTTGCAGCGTGATAATCAGCAGCGTTACAAAGCCACGTTGTACAAGATGGTCGAACTGCAGCGCCGCGAACTGGCTGTAGCCGAACAGGCGCTGGCGCGCATCCAGCAGGAGCTAATGCAGGCCATGCGCAGCGAGAAGGTCGTCGAGCATGTGATCGATGCCAAGATCCAGCAGTGGCAGCAGCTGTTGCTGGCTCAGGAGCAGAAGATTCAGGACGGCCTGGCGGCGCAGAGCTGGTGGCGGGGTCGGATTGCCTAGTGGTTGTTTGAAGTCGGGAGTCGGCTCGGCTCCGCCCCCTCACCCCGGAAGGGCGAGGGAGAGAGAAGGCCGCCGCGGCGATAATCAGCCCGCACGGCCAGCACCCTCTCCCCGCTTGCGGGGAGAGGGTTGGGGTGAGGGGCGATCCTACGCCAGTCGTTGTTTGTGGTGAGCAGCAAAGGACCCGCCTGTCAGCCGTGCGAAAAATTATTTAAGGTTTCCGTCCGAGCGGTCGCTTGTTAGGCAGTAACCACCGAGTTGGAAAGAGAACATGGAAATCAGCCGGCATTTCAAGCCCGCCATTGCGACCCCCACCGAGACGACTCCTGCTCGTCCGGCCAGCGTCCGCCCCGCCGCGCAGCCCACTGCCCGCCCGGCCGAGAGCCTGCCGCTCGAGCAGATGCATGAAGCCTTGCGCGCAATGCCTGAGATCGATCTGGACCGCGTTGCGGCGATCAAGCAGGCGCTGCAGCGCGGCGAGATATCCACAGACATCGGTCAGTTGGCGAGCAGCATGCTCAGCTATCACCGCAGCAACGACGCGTGACTCAACGGGACAAACTGCTCGCAGTCGTCGATGACGATCTGCGGCAGGACTGCGGCGACTACCTTGCCCTGCGCGAATTGATGCAGGAGCTCTACGGTCGTCTGCTGGAACGCGATGTGCCCGAAATCGATCGCATCAATTTGCAGATCACCCTTCGCGTCGAAGCCATTGCCGCCCGCGCCCAGCGCCGCAGCAAGGTGCTTGCAGCTTTCCGTTTGGACCCAACCGGGGCTGGTATGCGCCGCCTGCTGTCCAGCTGCTCGGGCGAGCGCGGCTTGTCGTTGCAGCAACACTGGCAGCAGGTCGGCGATCTCGCCGTGCAGTGCCAGCTGTTTAATGAGCACAACGGCAAGCTTCTTGCCATGCACCACGACATCCTGCAGCAACTGCTCGCTGGCAATCAGGATGCCCGCCTCTATACACCGCAGGCTTACTGAGCCGCTTCGCAGACTTTCTGTCCGCTGCTAGTCAATGACTTGCGTAGCGTTCCCGCCAAATCCGGCCATCGTGCCGAGCCGATTCCTCGCGCGGTGCGTCCCATGGCAAATGGGTCTTCAGCCCGCTAAATAAACCGCGCGTCCAAGTCGCCTTTATAGAGCGTCGTTCCGTCATCGCCACAGGAGGAAGCGGTGTTTCCCCGTTTCCTCGTCACGTCGCGTTGCGGAAGCCTTTTTTCTGCATGGCTGCCTCTCGAACGCCCGTAATGCGGCCTTTTCGACTTGGCACCCAATTTGCTCAACAGACATCAAGAGGGGATGGTGATGGCTATAGATTCCGATTACGTACAGCAGATGTCGACGCAGTTGGCGACCTACGAAGTTCAGTCTTCGCTGGATCGGCTGAACCGCAACGAATCAAACTACAAGGCCCAGCGCGATGCGCTGAGCTCGCTGCGTAGCTCGTTGACGACCTTCAAGTCGGCCATCACCAAGCTCAATAGCAGCACTTCGAGCATGCTGACCAATAAAGCGACCTTTAGCCAGGACGGTTATGCCAGCGCTACGGTTGGCACCACCGCGCAGGCTGGCAGTTACGACTTTTTCGTCAAGCAGTTAGCCAGCAAGGATCAGATCGCATTGCAGGGCCTGACTGACTCCAGCTTAGCGGGCGGCGGTACGCTCACCATCGGCCAGGGCGGTGTGGATTCGTTCGATGTCGATATGACCGGCATCACCACCCTTGACGGCCTCGCCAGCGCGATCAATGACGCGGTCGATAACAGCGGCGTTCGGGCCACCCTGGTACGCAGCGACGGTGCGGTCAATCTGGTCCTGACTACTGAGGAAACCGGAGCCGCACAGAGCATCAGCCTGAGCGCCTCAGGCAACTCGGCGGTCGAAGCCGCAATTGCCAGCCCTACTCGTCTGTCCACCGCAGCGGACGCCGAGGTATATCTCGGTCGGGATGCCTCGGGGATCAAGCTGACCAATGCCAGCAATACCTTCGAGAACGTCATTGAAGGCGTCAGCATGACCTTCACCAAGGCGCATGCCACCGGTGAATCACCGCTAACCCTTGATATCGCGCAAGACAAGGAAGGCACCCAGGCCAAGGCTCAGAGTTTCATCGATGCGTTCAATACGCTGATGGGCAGCTTCGACTCGCTGACCGCCAGCGGCAGCGAAAGTGCGGCGCGCGGCGTCCTGGCCGGCGATTCCAGCATCCGTTCCATCGAAAGCCGTCTCAATGGCCTGCTGCGTACCGATTTCGGTGGCACCAGTCTGATCAATTTCGGTATCAGCGCCGATCGCAACGGCAAGTTGACCATCGACGCCAAGCGCTTCGAAGCTGCCGTCGCCAACGATCCGGAAGGCTTCGAGGCGCTGTTCACCGGCAAGGACAACCTGCTCGAGAGCATCGACAAGACCGTCGCCAGCTATACCAGCAGCACCAACGGCATGCTGAAGAACCGTATGGACACGCTGGACATGAGCCTGCGCCGTATCGACGAGCAGTTCGAGAACCTCCAGCAGCAGTACGACACCCACTACAGCCGCTACCTCAAGCAATTCACTTCCATGATGCAGACCATGCAGAGCATGGAGCAGACCTTCGGATTGTTCGGATGAGCACCTACCTCCAAAACGACAGTTACGACAGCTACCGCTCGGTAGACCTCGAAGCCCGTGCGGCCTCCGCTTCGCCTTATGAGCTGGTGCTGGTGCTGATGGATGGCCTACTCGATGAGTTGGCCCGCGCTCGCGGACATATCGAGCACAAGCGTTATCAGCAGAAGGGCATTTCTCTGGAGAAGTGCATGAACATCCTCAACGGCCTCAACGGCGCGCTCGACGAAGAGGGTGGCGGCGAGGTGGTTCAGGGGCTGGCGCGACTCTACGAATACTGCATCTATCGTCTTTCCGATGTCAGCGTGTCGCTGTCGCTGGAAGGGCTGGATGAAGTCATCAACCTGCTCGGCATTCTGCGTGAAGGCTGGGAGGGTGTCAGTGCCGCTCGTAAGTGATAGCGCGCGCCTGATGGAGCTGCACGATCAGCTGCAGCAGGCTTTACAGGCCAGCGATTGGGGCGCCGTGGCGGTCGCCGATAAGGCCATCCGTCAGTGCCTCGAAGCACTGGCCGGTCAGGAGCTCGACGAGCCGGCCCACGCCGCCAAAAGCCAGCTCAAGCAGCTTCACGGCGAAGGTCTGCAAGCCTGCACCGACGAATGCGAACGGCTGCGCCTGCTGTTACTGAACCACCTGGAGTACGCCGAAGGGCGTGCGGCCTATCAGCGAATTGACATGTTCCAAGCCGGAGACAGGCGATGATCCAGCCGATCTCAAATGCCCACCCTTCCGCTGCGCCAGCCGACGCCGGTGGTACTCCCGTTGCTGCTCGTGGCATTGCCGCAGGTAAGTCGGGTACAGGTTCCCAGGCGGTGCCGGGAATTGGCTTCGGCGCGCGTATGAGTCTGATCGCTGGCGAAAGCGGCTCACTGCCGAATGCAGCGCTTCCGGGAGGCGTGCTCTCAGGCAAGGCGTTTCCGGCTTCGCCGCAGGCCGCTTTATCGGCAGCCGAACTGAATGAACCGTTGACCATGGGCACGAAGGCCGAACAGGGCGACGACGCACTACCCGAGCTCACGCCCGAGCAGTGGTTGCTGGGCATGATCGACCAGCAACAGACCGAGATTCAGGCGCGCGACTCCGCACGCCTGGGTGGCGTGACCGAAGAGCCGCTCTCCGATGCCTTGCCGACGTCATCGATAGCGGAACAGGCCGATGCGCTGCTTGCATGGTTGCCCGAGTCCCTGACGGGGCAGCAGGCGACGGCCCAGGCCGATCCCTTCGACGCGCTGGCCGGTCATGGCTGGCAACGCGCACCCGTCGATGCAGGTGCGATAGGCGCGCCTTTACCGCGTATGGCGGCGGAGCTGAATACCGGTTTGACGCAAGCGGCGACAACGCCGCAGCTCGCCGCCGACGTTCTGGCCGAGCCGGCACTGGAGCCGCTGCTGAGTGCCGCCGAGCCGGCGGAAGCGGGCGAGCCGCTGACGGCCACGGTTGAGCGCGGACAGGTGCCACAGCCTCAAGCCGTCGACCGCGCGCTGAAACTGCAAGCGCCAGAATCCAAGTGGGGCGAGCAGATGCTGCACGCCTTGCGCGAGAACGTCGATCTGCAGATCCAACAGAAGATTCAGAGCGCCACCATCCGCCTTGATCCGCCGGAGCTTGGCAGCATGGAAATCCTGCTCAGCCATGAATCGGGACGTTTGAACGTTCAGCTGTCTGCCGCGAATGCCGATGTGGCTCGTCTGCTGCAACAGACCAGCGATCGCCTGCGCCAGGAGCTGGTCGGCCAGCACTTCGTTCAGGTCAATGTGCAGGTGGGAGCCGATAGTGGTGGCCAGCAGGGTCAACAGCGCCAGCGTACGGCGCTGACCGGTGAGGAGCTTCCGCAGGCGGCCCGACCGCATGAACAGGAGCAGAGCCGGCAGAGCGGCCGGCCCCGAGATGTATTGATCACGGTTTGACCCGATTCAACCTAATTAGCCAATTTGTGAGTGTGTTATGTCGACGCCCCGTCTCGTCCTTCTGATGCTGCTGATCAACGTGCTGACCGTTGCCGGTGGCGTCGGTGTCAGTTATTGGCTGCTCAAGCCCGGCATGGAAGGTGCCGTTTCCGAGGAGGTCGTAGCAGACGAGCCGGCTGAGCCCTCGGAATACGAGTTCTTCCCGGTGGAGAAAGTCATCGTCAGCGTGCGTGGTGACGGTCGTGAGCATTACTTCGTGCTGGATCTCGCGTTGCAGGCGGATGCCTCCGAAGAACCACCGAAGTTCGAGCAGGCCGAACCGCTGGTGCGTAATTCGGTGGTGGGTTACCTGTCGTCGCTGCCGTTCGAAGAACTGCGTGGCCTGAAGATCAGTGATCTGCAGGATCGTCTTGAAACTGTCCTGTTCGCCGATTTTGCCTCCAAGAACGCAGCCGTGCCGTTCAAGCACGTGCTAGTCAACAAGTTGATCGTGCAATAAAGGCCACGCCATGAGCGCCACTTGCCCCATCAACTATTACGGCGCCACGCCGGCCAGCCCATCGGTGTTCGCTCCGGCGGTCGAGCAGCGCTGGCTCATGCAGTATCTGCCGCTGGTCAAGCGCATCGTCAGGCAGCTATCGCTGCAGGCCAACCAAGTGCTCGACCGCGAAGATATGGAGCAGATCGGCATGATGGGCCTGCTCGAAGGGCTGCGCCGCTACGGTGAGCCGGACGAGCAGTTCGGCAAGTTCGCCGCTTTGCGCGTCCGTGGCGCGATTCTCGATGAGCTGCGCCGTCAGGATTGGCGCCCGCGCCAGGTCCGTCAGCAGGCGCACAAGGTGCGTGACGCGATTCGCGACCTGTCGCGCCAGCTGGGCCACGAGCCCAGCGACGAGGAAATCAAGGCGTATACCGGCCTGGCCGACAAGGAATACCAGGACTTCCTCTGGGCCGATTCTTCGGAGGCCATCGAGAGCCTTGATGAACTGCTGCAGAGCGGTCACGAGCATTTTCCCGACGCCACTGAGTTGTTCGAGGAGCGCCTGATCAAGGAGCGTGTTCTAGAGCAGGCGCTGGCGCGGCTGGACGAGCGTGAGCGGCTGGTGCTGACGCTGTACTACCAGCATGAGTTGAGCCTGAAGGAAATCGCCCTGGTGCTGGAAGTCAGCGATGCCCGGGTTTGTCAGCTGAGCAAACAGGCGATCGGCAAGGCCAGTCGCTTTCTAACCGAGAGAAGTCAGTAGTCATGCAGAAAGTATTAGGTGCCTTGATCATCATCGGTTGTGTGCTGGGTGGTTATGCCATGGCCAACGGGGACATGCGCGTGCTCTGGCAGCCAGCAGAAGTGGTCATCATCCTCGGCGCCGCGCTGGGCAGCTTGGTGGTGGGCAACCCGAAGGAGGTGCTGATCGAGATGCTGCACCAGATCAAGGATGTCTTTGCCTACAAACGTCGTGGCGAGGAGTTTCAGCGCCAGTTGCTGATGCTGCTCTACGAACTGCTGGAAATGGTCGACGTCGGCGGCCTCAAGGTGCTCGATTCGCATATCGAGGAGCCGGAAGAGAGCGACCTGTTCGTTCGCTATCCATTGATCCTGCAGGAAAAGAACCTGATGGCCTTCATCGCCGATAACTTCCGGTTGATGGCTATGGGAAAAATCAGCGCCCACGAATTGGAAGGATTCCTCGAGCAGGAACTGGAGGCCATGGAGCACGCGCTGCTGCAGCCGGCTCGCTCGCTGCACAAGATCGGCGAGGCCATGCCCGGCTTCGGCATTCTTGCGGCGATCATGGGCATCATCATCACCATGGGCAGCATCGGCGGCAGCGTGGCGGAAATCGGTGCTCACGTGGCGGCGGCCCTGGTGGGTACCTTCCTCGGCATCTTCTTCTGCTATTGCCTGATGGACCCGCTGTCCAACGCGATGAGCCAACGCATCAAGACCGAGCTCTCTGCGCTGGAATGCGTGCGCACCACGCTGGTTGCCCACGTTGCCGGTAAGCCCACCCTGCTGGCGGTGGACGCAGGACGCAAGCTGATCGAGCAGGACGTCAAGCCCGCCTTCCGCCAGCTGGAAAACTGGGTCACCCAGTATGAGGAAGAAAGGGACGCCGCATGAGAAGCCGGGACAAGGGCAAGGGCGGCGGCGAGCACGAGATCATCATCAAGCGCCGCAGTAAGAAGGGCCACGGCGACGAGCACGGTGGTGCCTGGAAGGTGGCCTTTGCCGACTTCACCCTGGCGATGATGGCGCTGTTCATGGTGCTCTGGATCATCCAGCCGCAGATGGAAAAAACCAACCCCTCGTATGGAGAGATGGAAAGTAACCCGCTGATCGATGGCGGCGCCGGGATTTTCGATGGCACCAGCACCTCGCCGCTGGAACTCGATGGCGTGCCAGTGCGCCCGCCGCAGACTGAAGAAACGGACAATCGCGCGTCGAAAAGCGAAGAGGACGGCAGCCGCAACTATGGCTCGACCGAAGAGCTGAAAAAGCTCGCCGAATTGATGCGTGAAGTCGCCAGCGAAGTCGATGCCCTGGCCAATCTCGAAGTGGACGTGGTCCCGCAGGGGCTGCGCATACTGATCAAGGACGACCAGCAGCGCTTCATGTTCCAGCGCGGCAGTGCCACGCTGAATCCTCATTTTCAGAAGCTGCTGGGCGTGCTCGCTGGTGTGCTGGCCAAGGTGGACAACAAGCTGATCATCAGCGGCCACACCGACGCTACGCCGTATCGGCAGAAAAACGGCTACAACAATTGGAATCTTTCCGGCGATCGTGCGCTGCGTGCTCGCCGTGCGCTGGTCGATGCCGGCCTGGCCGAGCGCTCGGTATTACAAGTGACCGCACAGGCCGACATCATGCCGTTGCGCCCTGAAGATCCGCAGAATGGTGCCAACCGTCGGGTCGAAATCCTGCTGCTGACCGCCTCGGCCGAAGCGCTGTACAAGGAGCTGTTCGGCGACAGTTACGGGCGGGTGCGGTTCTCAGAGAGCGGCGCGAGCTATAGCGGCGTGGGTTCCTGACGCCGGACGTGCAACCGGCCTGACGGGCGGGTAAAGCTGCACCATCATGAAAACACCGCGACCGGCGTCGAGCCAGCCCGCCGAACAGCTTCCTTTTGCCTTCCCGGTGAGCGTTGGCGGCAACGAGGCCAGACGGCGCGGTAGCACGCTGACCGCCGTCGACCAAACCCTGGGGCCTCCTGTCTGCGGCATCTCTAGCGCCTGCCAGCGAACAGCGACGTGGAGCTACGCTCCGGGCAGCCCCTTCCTGCTGGGAGAGGGTCGGGGTGAGGGGTAGAGGGGCCAGGCGCGAGATTAGGGTGCAAAGGTCCGCCGATGAGTTGTCAGCCGACCTGATAGCGTGTGGACAGTGATTTAGCGCAGCGCTCCAAGCGAGCGTTTCGCGATGGAGCGCCACGCGCCGAGCGCGGAACTGCTTTCAACCGCGATGCGGGTGATCGTCGGCGCAATAGACCTGCTGGGTCTCGACGCCGTACAGGCAGGCACCGACCTGCTCGAGGGTAATCCGTGCGCCCTTGTGTGCGCCATAGAAGAGATTGAACAGCAGTTCGTCGTCCATCTGGTCCTGGGGGCCGAGCCCATGAACCTGGCCCTCTTCCACCACCAGCGATGCACGCCCGAGCAGGTCCGTCTCCAGCCGGCCCGAAGCCTCGACGATGGCCGGTGCGTTTCGGGTTATCGAGTAAAAGCGGCCCTTGTTGAAGACCAGGCTCTGACTGACTTTCACGCTTGTGCCGTCGCTCAGCAATACCTGACCGCTGGAGCTGTACTGACCATCGAGTTTCGAGGACATGTTTCCTGTCGTGCCCATTGCCACAAAAGCCCAGAGCAACAATGCCGATGGCACCATTACCTGAAGCATGCGCTTGCCGACTGCGCCGGTTTCGTTCTGGCTGTTCATTGCAGGCACCCTTGTAGATGGTCACTGGGGATCGTCTGGATCTGGCTTTTGTGAACCTTTAACCAATTGACCCGACCGTCGCCTTGCAGGCAACGGATCTCATAAAACCCAGGGGACATATTGACGATCAGCCGAGCCGGCTCGGCATTCATGTCGCTCATGGTATCGACCAGCATGCGCGTTTCCTTAATCAGCGAATCAAGCAGGTGCTGGTTTTTTTCGACGTAAAGTACCTCCAGATCGTCGACGGCCAATGTCTGCGTGAGGGAGGGCGTCGATGTGCTGGCCAGACGAAAGCCAAGGGTTGCCAGCCCCAGCAAGACCATCATTCCCGTACCGGCGAGCGCGGCGGTCTGCCACGAGCGGTAGCGCCGGATCGTTCTGGCCGAGCCTGGTATCACTGCCTCATGAGGTGCCACTAGCAGCTGCGTCAGCACAGCAGCTGGCTCTTCGGGAGCTGTAGGAACAGACGTAGTGGCGGAATTAGCTGGCGAAGCCGGTTGTTCGACAATCAGATGCTGCGGGTTGAACAGGTAGCCTCGCCGCGGCAACGTCTGGATGACCTGGTTACGGCCGTCGAACAACGCCTGGCGCAGGGTGTAGATCTGCTGATTCAGACTGCCCTGACTGACGACCCGCCCCTCCCAGGCGTAATTCAACAGCTCCTCGCGAGAAACGACCTCGCCGGGCGAGTGCAGCAAACGCTCCAGCACGCGGCTACCAGAGAAACCGAGGTCTAGTGTTTCCTCATGTTCGTCATGGTTCAGCACGAGTTGGTAGAGCGCACGATCGAAACGAGCCGAACAACCGTCTCGACCGGTTTTCAACAGCGGGCAGATGATGGCATCGGTGGCCGTAAGGGACAGAGATGAAGTCATGAGCGCCTGATATGAAGGGAAAGTTTCCGGTGTGACAGGGTTGGCAAACCGGGCGGCGGCATATTGGCGCCGTTTTTTTGATACTACAAGCCGGTTGTTACACGAAATGCCGAACGGGCATCGGAGCGAGAAAGAAACGAAATCGTGAGCGAGGGGCAGATGTGCCGTGCGAAGCGGCAAGTTCGCCGCATAACAGGGCATATCTTGTGTTTGAGCCGTCACGCTAGACGAACTGCCGCTGGTCGGGTGACAACGATTCTCACGTTCGGAAATAAAAAAGCCCCGAAACAATCGGGGCTTTTCGAAGCCGGTCGTTGCGACCAGCGCTGTTGCGTACCGCTTAGCCCAGCAGGCCCATGACCATGCCTGGCATCTGGCCGGCTTGCTTGAGCATGGAGATGCCCGACTGCATGAGCATGGAGTTCTTGCTCATGTTGGCGCTTTCTACAGCGAAGTCGGCGTCCATGATCCGACCCTTGGCCATGTCGGTGTTGTCCTTCATGTTGGCCAGGTTGTTGTTGGTATGGTTCAGACGGTTGATGTTGGCGCCGAACTGAGCGCGTACGGAACCAATGTCGTTCAGCAAGGTTTCTAGCTTCGTAATCGTTCCGTTAGCGTTGTTCACTGCCGTATCCGGAGCGGGGGCGGTACCAGCCGTAATCGTGGCAATGTCAGTGCCAACGAAATCGGCTGTGTCGCCGTTGTCCGCGAACATAAGCGATGCTGCTTTAAGCGAACCGGCAACTGAACCCAGTGCGGTCTGAAGATCAAAACTCAGTGTTTCGCTGGAGCTTGCGCCGATTTGAAAGGTAACTGCAGCGGCACCGAATTTGCCTGTGTCGCCGTCGACGCCGGCACCGTCGCTAAACAGATTTTCGCCAGCGTACTTTGTATTTTTAAAGATGTTGCCTAGCTCTTTTCCTAGCTCGTCGTATTCAGCCTGGATGGACTTGAGGTCGGATACGCCATTGGTTCCGTTCGCCGCTTGAGTCGCAAGATCTTTCATGCGCTGCGCGATGTCGGTCATCTCGCTGAAGGCGCCCTCGGCTGTTTGGAGCATGGAGGTGGCGTCGCCTGTGTTGCGGATGGCTACGGCCATACCGCGGCTCTGGGCGTTCAGGCGAGTAGCGATCTGCAGGCCAGCAGCGTCATCAGCGGCGGAGTTAATGCGCAGGCCGGTACCCAGACGCTGTTGGTTGGTCGCCAGGGCGTTGTTGGACTTGTTCAGCGCGGTGTTGGTGGTCAGCGCGGAATAGTTGGTGTGAATGGACAAGGCCATGATCGAAATCCTTTAATTTATAGCGTTGAGCCCAATGAGAGGGCGCGGTTGCGGCGAGGTCCGGTCATGGAGTCTCGCCGCAGCCCTAAGCGATGGCTTAGCCCAGCAGACCCATGACCATGCCTGGCATCTGACCGGCTTGCTTGAGCATGGAGATACCGGATTGCATGAGCATGGAATTCTTGCTCATGTTGGCGCTCTCGATGGCGAAGTCGGCGTCCATGATCCGACCCTTGGCCATGTCGGTGTTGTCCTTCATGTTCGCCAAGTTGTTGCTGGTGTGGTTCAGGCGGTTGATGTTGGCGCCAAACTGGGCTCGCATGGCGCTCACGTCATTGAGCGAAGCTTCCAGGTTGTCAATGGCGGTCCCGGCGTTGGCGGCGGTGTCCAGCGTGCTTGCTTTGGACGTAGCCCAGTTCGTATTGATCGTGGTCAGCGCCCCGGAGACGTCCATGGCCAGCGTCTCGGCCGAGGACGCGCCGATCTGGAAATTGACCGCAGCGGTGAACTTACCGCCAGCTGCAAACAGCGACTCGCCTGCATACTTGGTGTTGGTCAGAATGTTGTCGACTTCTTTGGCCAGCTCATCGTACTCGGATTTCAGCGAAGTACGGTCGGATGCTCCGTTGGTGTCGTTCGCCGCCTGGGTGGCCAGATCCTTCATGCGCTGCAGAATATCGGTGACTTCGCTGAATGCGCCTTCGGCGGTTTGCAGCATCGAAGTGGCGTCACCGGTATTGCGTATGGCAACCGACATGCCGCGGCTTTGGGCGTTCAGGCGGGTTGCGATCTGCAGGCCAGCAGCGTCGTCAGCAGCGGAGTTGATGCGCAGGCCGGTACCCAGACGCTGCTGGTTGGTTGCCAACGCGTTGTTGGACTTGTTCAGCGCGGTATTGGTGGTCAGAGCGGAATAGTTAGTGTGAATGGACAGAGCCATGATGATCATCCTTCGTGCGATTGGCTGTTAGGAGCTGGCTTGACTGCCTGCTGAAAAGATAGGGCGACAGCGCTGCGCGAAGGATTAAATCCTGACGTCAAATATTCTGTGCTTTCTTCGAAGGCCGCTGGTGCATGCGGCTGGAGCTTAATCGCCTGCGGCGAAACCCCGGGAACTGGGGTACGGTCAGACGATCAAATTCTTCCGGCCACCGCCCTTAAAACATACTCGTCACCACGCCTTCTTCTATTACCTTCGCATCGATTACCTTCCCGCTGCGTACATTGCGCACGCGGATGACGTCGCCGGGCTGGCCGTCGGCGAGGGCTTCGCCGGAGGTGGAGGCTTCGATGCCTTCATTGTTGGCAACGATCTTTACCGGCTCGCCGCGTTTGACCGCCATGGCCTGTTCCAGCAGGGCCGGAGTAATGATCTGGCCGGCGCGGATGCGGCGTTTGGCAGCCAGGCCGATTACCTCTTCGAGGCGGTTGTAGTAGCCGCGGCGGGCTTTGGCGATGTTGATGCGCTGCAGCTTGAGGTCGTTGGCGGTCAGGGTCTGGCCGCGGTCGATAATGCCTTCAGCGTGAACGGCGGGCAGAAAGACGTGGGCCTGGCCGGTAGCGTTCAGTGCCCAGCCGGGCGCATCGGGGCAGCGAATCTGCAGTTGTTGACGTTCCATGGCTGAAGGCGCCTCGCCAGTGGCGCGGACCTGCAACGCCTCGGAGCACATCGGCAGGTTGGTCGAGCTGGCCGGCATGCTGATGTCGTAGCGTAGCTGCATGCCGTGCCAGCCCTGGCGCGCGGCCTGTTGTTCGAGCATCTGGCGCAGATGATTTTCCACCGCCTGCCGGGCCTGAGTCGCGGCGTCAGCGCGAGCCTCGACCGATATGGCCAACAACAGCAGCATGGCGACGAAGCTGGCGGAAGGGGCTTTTCCGCTTCCGCCCGATCGCGCTTTGCCAAGCGGAAAAATACGCTTGGTGCGCGCTCTGTTCTCTGTAGAGTTTTCTATGTAAATCAAAGGATTACCTTGTAGATACGGCTTCGGCACGCTTTCTGCTATTCACATGCAAAAGCGGTGGGCTGGATTCAGCCTACTCAGGCTGCAAGGGTATCGAAATGAGTATACGGATTGACGACGCTCTGGGCGTTCACGAACGCGCCCTGGGTTTGCGCATGCAACGCAGCGAGATTCTCGCGGCGAACCTGGCCAACGAAGACACGCCCGGTTTTCAGGCGCGGGACATCGACTTCAGCAAGGAAATGCAGCGGCTGGACAGCGGCACCTCGCCGCGCGTGAGCATTGCCGGCACCGATCCGCGTCTGCTGTTCCGCGTGCCGAGCCAGGCCTCGCAGGATGGCAACACAGTCGAACTGTCTACCGAACAGGCGCAGTTCTCGCGCAACTCCATGGATTTCCAGACCAGCCTGACCTTCGTCACGATGAAATTTCGTGGTTTGAAGCAGGCCATCGAGGGACGTTGAAGTCATGTCATTCGATTCCATCTACCGCATCGCCGGCTCGGCCATGAACGCCCAGACCGTGCGCCTCAACACCGTGGCCAGCAACCTGGCCAACACCGACTCGGCGGCCAACAACGCCGCCGACGTCTATCAGGCGCGCAAGCCGATGTTCGCGGCGGTGTACGAGAACAACTCGCTGACCCGTGGCGTCGGCCTCGGCGGCGCCCATGTGCAGGTGCTCGATGTGGTCACCTCCGGCGCCGAGCCCAAGCGCCGCTACGAGCCGGGCAATCCCCTGGCCGATGGCGAAGGCTACGTCTACTACCCCGACATCAACGAGATCGAAGAGATGACCGACATGATGTCGGCCACCCGTAGCTTCGAGACCGGCGTCGAGGTGCTCAATCGCGTGAAAAGCATGCAGCAGAGCCTGCTGCGGTTGGGAGAATCCTGATGGCGACGGTTAATTCCGCACTGGACGGCAGCCTGGCGAGCAATTCGATCGATCAGGTCAAGCGTGCGGTGAACATCGGCGATGCCGCGACGATGGAGAACAACTTCATCAGCCTGATGGTCGCGCAGATCAAGAACCAGGACCCGACCAAGCCGGTGGACAGCACTGAGTTCCTCAACCAGTACTCGGCGATGTCACAGGTCAAGAGCATGGAAAACATGTCCAGCCTGATGCAGAACAACCTGGTGCTGACCGACAACCTGCAGACCCTCACCGCCGCCGGTCTGGTTGGCCAGCAGGTGAGCGTCGCGGTCGAAACGCTGGATCTGAGCGGGCAGGCCGTCAACGGCCAGTTCGACCTGAGCCATGCCTCGAACCGCGCCGCGTTGTTGCTGACCGATTCCAACGGCACCCAGACCCGTATCGAGCTTGGGGCGCAGTCCCCCGGTAAGGTGCCCTTCGTGATCGATCCGGCCAAGCACGGCCTGCGTGACGGCCGGTACAGCGTCAGCATCGAGTCGGAAAACGGCGAGTTCCCGCAGGTGGAAGTCGCCGGCCAGGTCTCCAACGTGCGCGTCAGCGCCGAGGGCCCGGTGCTTCAGGTTCAGGGTGTCGGTTCGGTGCCCTTCTACAACATCCTCGAATTCGCCCAGGCCGATGCCGGGCTGCTCGGCGGCTGAGCCTTGTTGCTCGCCAGTCTTCATTCCATCTATCGCATCGAGATCAGCCCATGAGCTTCAATATCGCCCTGACCGGCTTGTCTGCCGTCAACGAACAACTCAACACCATCGGCAACAACATCGCCAATTCCGGCACCGTGGGCTTCAAGTCCTCGCGTACCGATTTCGGCAGCCTCTATGCCGAAAGCCAGGCGATGGGCGTCGAGGTTACCGGCACCACTCAGAGCATCAGCCAAGGCGGCGCGCTGACTACCACCAATCGCAGCCTCGATCTGGCGATTTCCGGTGGCGGCTTCTTCGTCACCCGCGCCAGCAATGGCGATGTGGCCTACACCCGCGCCGGCGTGTTCGGCACCGACAAGGACAGCTACCTGACCAATAGCCTCGGCCAGCGTTTGCAGGGCTATCCGGCCGATGCCACCGGTAATCTGCAGACCGGGACCGTTGGCGATCTTCAGCTGCGCTCCGGCGGAATACCAGCCAAGGCCACAGATGCGTTGAGCTTCGTCGCCAACCTCGATGCGAACCAGGAAGTGCCGGCCGTGGCCTTCGATCCGCTGGTCGCAGACAGCTACAACTCCACCTACACCACCAAGCTGTTCGACTCCCAGGGCAAGGAACACACCCTGACCCAATACTTCGCCAAGACGGCCGATAACGGCTGGAACGCTCATTATTACGTCGATGGCGCGGCGCTGCCGGGTGCGCCTCAGGCACTGACATTCGACGGTGCCGGTACGCTCACCGCGCCGATCGGTACGGTCGCGCTGACCGCCACGCCGGGCGGCGGCGTCGATCCGCTGAACATCCAGCTCGACTACAGCGGCACCAGCCAGTACGGCTCCGAATTCAGCGTCACCAGCAACCGCGCCACGGGCTATGCCGCGGGCGAGCAGACCGGCATGAGCGTCGAGAAGGACGGCAAGGTCTACGCCAGCTACTCCAACGGCGAGCGCATGCTGCAGGGTCAGGTGGTGCTGGCCAGCTTCGTCAATGCCGAAGGCCTGAAGAACATCAGCGGCACCGCCTGGACCGAAACCGCTGCCTCCGGCGCGGCCATGCTCGGCGCGCCGGGTGTCGGCCAGTACGGCAGCCTGGCGTCTGGCGCGCTGGAAAGCTCCAACGTCGACCTCACCCAGCAGCTGGTGGGTTTGATGGAAGGCCAGCGCAACTATCAAGCCAACACTCAGGTGATTTCCACCAACAAGGAACTCACCCAGACGCTGTTCAACGCCATCTGAGGCTGATTCATGGATCGTTTGGGATACACGGCGATGACCGCCGCCAGCCGCACGATGATGTCGCTGCAGGTGCGCTCCAACAACCTCGCCAACGTCAACACGCCGGGCTTTCGCGCCGACCTCGAGCGCGCCCAGGCGGTGGCCGTGGAAGGCTACGGCTACGACAGTCGGCACATGGCGGTAGTCGAGAACAACGGCGTCAGTCTGGCAGCCGGCCCGATGATTGCGACCGGTCGCGAGCTGGACTTTGCGGTCAAGGGCACCGGCCTGATCGTCCTGCAAGACGGCGAAGGCGAGGCCTATACCCGCCAGGGCAGCATGCAGATCGATGCCGAGGGTCGACTGACTCTCAACGGTCGCGCCGTGATGGGCGAGGGCGGGCCGATCGAGCTGCCCGAACATGACCGCGTGGAAATCGGCAATGACGGTACCGTCTCCGTCATGGCGCCGGGCGACTGGATGATGGCCGAGGTCGACCGTATCCGTCTGGTCGACGTAGCGGCTGCAGACCTGATGAAGAACGAGGCTGGCCTGCTGGTGACGCGCAATGGCGAGCCCGCCGCGCCCAGTGAAGACGTGCGCCTGGCCAGCGGATTCCTCGAGTCGAGCAACGTCTCGGCGATCGACGAGCTGGCCTCGACCATGAGCCTCAATCGCCTGTTCGAAACCCAGGTAAAGATGATGAAAGCCGCCGAGGACCTTTCCGACGCCGGCAACCGAATGATCCGCGGCAGCTGATCGGGAGATAACGAATGAATTCCGCACTTTGGGTCAGCAAGACCGGCCTGGCCGCCCAGGACAAGGCCATGTCCACCGTCGCCAACAACCTGGCCAACGTCAACACCAACGGCTTCAAGAGCGACCGCGCGGTCTTCGAGGATCTGTTCTACAGCATCGAGAAGCAGCCGGGCGCCCAGGCCGACGAGATCAACACGGTGCCGTCCGGCATCCAGCTGGGCAGCGGCGTGCGCGTTGCCGGTACCCAGAAGGTGTTCACCGAAGGCAGCATCCAGACCACCGGCCAGCCGATGGACCTGGCGATCGTCGGGCGGGGCTTCTTCCAGGTCGAGGCGCCCAACGGCGACCTTCTCTACACCGAGAACGGCCAGTTCCAGCTCAACGCCGAAGGCATGATGGTTAACGCCCAAGGACTGCCGCTAGCGCCAGCCATCGAAGTACCGCAAGGCGCAACGGGCTTCACGGTCGGTGCCGATGGCATCGTTACCGCCGTGCTGCCTGGCGACACGCTGCCGTCTGAGCTGGGCCAGATCACGCTGGTCAACTTCACGAATCCGGCCGGCCTTGAAGCCCTGGGCGGCAATCTCTATCGCGAAACCGTCGCCAGCGGCGAGCCTGTCGAGGGCGTGCCGGGCGAAGAGGGTCTCGGCCAGCTCAAGCAGGGCGTGCTGGAAGGCTCCAACGTGCAGGTGGTCGAGGCCATGGTGGCGATGATCGCCATCCAGCGCGCTTACGAAGCCAACGCCAAGGTGCTCGATGCCGCCAGCGGCATGCAGCAGTTCCTCAACCAGACCGTCTGAGACCGATGATGCGTACCCCCGCTCTGCTCGTCGCGCTGACCCTTCTCGGCGGCTGCGCCAGCTTCAACGAGATGCTGCCGGAAGAGCCATCGACCGAGTTCGAACCGCTGGAACTGGACTACAGCCTGCCGCCGACCACTGGCGGGGGGCTGTTCCGTTCCGGCTACAGAGGCTCGTTGATCAGCGACAACCGCGCGGTGCGCGTCGGCGACATTCTCACCGTGGTGCTCGACGAGTCCACTCAGTCGAGCAAGAGCGCCGGCACCAGCTTCGGCAAGGAATCGAGCGTCGGTATCGGCATTCCGACGATTCTTGGCAAGACCTATCCCGACGTTGAAACATCGGCCGGTGCCGAGCGCGAGTTCGACGGCTCGGCGAAAAGTTCGCAGCAGAACACCCTGCGCGGCGCCATCGCCGTAACCGTCCATCGCGTGCTGCCCAACGGCACGCTGCTGATCAAGGGTGAGAAGACCCTGCGGTTGAACCAGGGTGACGAATTCATTCGTCTCGCCGGGCTGGTTCGTGTCGATGACATCAACCGCTACAACCAGGTGTCGTCCCAAAGCGTGGCCAACGCGAAGATTTCCTATGCCGGGCGCGGCGTGCTGAACGACAGCAACTCGGCCGGCTGGTTGACGCGTTTCTTCACGTCGCCGCTGTTCCCTCTTTAAGTGATAGCCCCTGATATGACTAGCCCGAAGCGATCCCTGAAGCTGTTTTTCGCCGCCGTCGCGCTGTGCTGGCAATTTCCCGCGCAAGCCGTGCCGCTGATGGATCTGGTGGATGTCGAGGGCATCCGCGGCAACCAGCTGATCGGCTACGGTCTGGTGGTCGGGCTCGATGGCACCGGCGACAAGAACCAGGTCAAGTTCACCAGCCAGTCGGTGACGAACATGATCAAGCAATTCGGCGTGAACCTGCCGCCGAATGTCGACCCGAAGCTGAAGAACGTCGCTGCGGTGACCATTACCGCTACCGTGCCGCCGTCCTACAGCGCCGGCCAGACCGTGGATGTCACCGTCTCTTCATTGGGCGACGCCAAGAGTCTGCGCGGCGGCCAGTTGCTGATGACCCCGCTGCAGGGTGTCGATGGCGAGATCTATGCACTTGCCCAGGGCGCGGTGATCGTCGGTGGCGTGAACGCCGAGGGCGCCAGCGGCTCCAAGGTCGCGATCAATACCTCCAACAGCGGGCTGATTCCCAACGGCGCGACGGTCGAGCGGATGATTCCCAGCGACTTCACCGAGCGCCCGGACGTGATGCTTAACGTACGTCAGCCGAGCTTCCAGACCGTCACTCGCGTGGTCGATGCGGTCGACGCCTACTTTGGCAAGGGCACCGCCACGGCCCTCAATGCCACCAAGATTTCGATCCGTGCGCCGGTCACCAGCACCCAGCGCATGAGCTTCATGGCCATGCTCGAACGGCTGGAAGTGGAAGAGGGGCGGACCCGGCCGAAGGTGGTGTTCAACAGCCGCACCGGGACCGTGGTTGTCGGCCAGGGCGTGCGGGTGAAAGCCGCGGCTGTCGCCCACGGCAGCCTGACGGTGACCATCAGCGAGCGCCCTCAGGTCAGCCAGCCGAATGCGTTTGCTGGCGGCGAAACCGTGGTCACGCCGCAGTCCGATGTCGCCATCGAGCAGGACCGCAAGGCCATGTTCAAGTGGCCGGAAGGCGCCAGCCTGGAAAGCATCATCAACACCATCAACAGTCTCGGCGCCACGCCGGACGACGTGATGAGCATCCTGCAGTCGCTGGAACGCGCCGGCGCATTGAATGCGGAACTGATCGTGATGTAAGCGCTTGTCCTTGACCGGACAGGCCCGACGCGCAGCAGATTTGAACAGGTTCCAAGGCGACCATGAGCATCGTTTCCCTCCCACAGCACCTCAATACCCTGCGCCAGCGCGCCGACGGCCCGAACGCGGCGCGGCGTCAGCAACTGGAAGTCGTTGCCGAGCAGTTCGAAGCGATGTTCCTGCAGCAGATCCTCAAGCAGATGCGCAAGGCCGGCGACGTGCTCGGCGCGGGCAACCCGATGCGCAGCCGCGAGCTGGACACCATGCGCGACTTCTACGACGAGGTGCTGGCCGACACACTGGCCGGCAAGCGGCAGACGGGGATCGCCGATATGCTGGTGCAGCAGTTGAGCGGCGATGCACCCGGCACGGCGCCCGCGCCGACTGCCCTGGCTGGCCACGCCGGTAGCGGCCTGCAGGCGGGCGGTCTGCACGCACTGCGTGGCACCTGGCAGCGCGGCGTCGAGGCGCTTGATAGTGCCTGGGAAAGCGGCAAGGCAGGCTTCAAGTCGCTGGTCGACAGCGTGATCAAGCATGAATCGAGCGGCAACATCGCGGCGGTCTCGTCCAAGGGTGCGCGCGGCCTGATGCAGCTGATGCCAGGTACTGCACGCGATATGGCGGCCGAGCTCGGCCTGCCGTTCAGCGAAGCGCGGCTGACGACCGATGCCGAATACAACAAGCGCCTGGGCAGCGCCTATCTGAGCAAGATGCTCGACCGTTACGATGGCCATCAGGCGCTGGCGCTGGCCGCCTACAACGCCGGCCCTGGCAAGGTGGACGAGTGGCTGAAGAGCCATGGCGACCCGCGCAAGGGCGAGATCGGCATGACTGCCTGGGTGCAGAAGATTCCATACGCGGAAACTCGGAATTACACCCGCAACATCCTCAACGATCTGCGTGCGGCGGTACCGAGTCCGGTCGAGCCGCGCGCGCAGATCCAGCCGGCCGCCCACCCGCTGCAGCCGGCGCTTAATTCCGCGGCCGATGCGGTCGCTCTTTCCAGTCAGCAGCGTAGTGTCATCGGCGGCAGCCACCTTTCCGTGGCGTTCGCTCAGTCGATCCGGATCGAGTCGAAGGAAATTGTGTCGTGAGTATTCTTGGTCAAATTGGCTACAGCGGCGTTCGCGCCACGCAGATCGCCCTGACGGCGACCGGGCAGAACATCGCCAACGTCAACACACCCGGTTTCAGCCGTCTGACGCCGGAGCTGCATTCGCTCGGCGGGCAGACCTCGGTCAGCATTGGCGGCGGTGTTCAGGTCAGCAGCATTCGCCGGTTGTCCAACGACTTCCAGAACCAGCAGCTGTGGCGCGCGACGACCGACAAGCAGTACTTCAGCACCAATCAACAGTACCTGACCGCCCTCGAAGGCCTGATTGACAGCGAGGGCTCCAGCGTCAGCGTCGGCCTGGACAATTTCTTTGCCGCCCTCAGCGAGGCCAGCTCGACGCCCGAATCCATCGCCCTGCGCCAGCAGATCATCGGCGAGTCGAAGCAGCTGGCGCAGCGTTTCAACGGCCTGAACAGCAACATCGGCACCCAGCTCAACGCCCTCCAGGGCCAGCGCGTGGCGATGGTCAGCGAGATCAACGGACTGTCCGGCAACCTCGCCGAACTGAATGCTCAGATTCGCGAGATGGAATCGACCGGGCGCGACACCGCGACCCTGCGTGACTACCGCGAGAATCTGGTCAAGGATCTGAGCCAATACGCTGGCATCCGCGTCCAGGAATCCTCGGACGGCACCCTCGATGTGTCTCTAGCCAATGGTCAGCCGCTGGTGGCCGGGATCACGGCAGGGCAGCTGAAAATCAGCGAAAACATCGCTGGTGAGCAGGAAATGTCGCTGGTCTTCGCCAAGACCACCTTTCCACTCGATCAGCAGGGACTCGGCGGCTCTCTGGGCAGCCTCCATGACATGGAATACGGCGCGTTGCGTCCGGCCCAGCAGGATCTGCACGACATGGCGTCGGCGCTGGCGACGATGGTCAACGACACGCTCGCAGGCGGCTTCGACCTCGACGGCAATCCTGGCCAGCCGCTGTTCGTCCACAACCCTGGCAGCACCAGCGGCATGCTCGCGGTCAATCCACTGGGGGCGACCGAGTTAGCGTTTTCCTCGATACCGGGCGAAGTGGGTAACAACAAGAACCTGCTCGCGCTACTCGACTTGAAGTCGCAAGGCATCACTGTCGCCGGCAACACCGTGCCGCTCAACGACGCCTACGCCGGTCTGGTCGGACGCGTCGCCAGCGCCAGCCGACAGAATCAGGCGGACCGCAGCGCCGCGACCACTGTCGCCGAGCAGGCGCAAGCCCAGCGCGACAGCGTAAGCGCCGTGAACCTGGACGAGGAAGCCGTCAACCTGATGGCCTACGAGCAGGCCTACCAGGCCAACATGAAGGTCATCAGCACCTCCAACGAGCTGTTCAACGCCGTACTGGCGATGTTCTGAGCCGGCGCAAGCCGATTCGACTGACGAGTAAAAATACATGCGCATCTCCAACGCCCAGATCACCGCCATGATGCATGGCTCGATGAATACCAGCTCCGAGAAGCTCGGCAAGCTGATGCAGCAGATGGCGACCGGCGAGCGCATGTTGATGCCGTCGGACGATCCGATTTCTGCGGTGCGCGTGCTGCGTATCCAGCGTGAGGAAGCCACACTGACGCAGTACCGCACCAACATCGCAAACGTCTCGGGCAACCTGTCCAAGCAGGAGGCCAACCTCAAGGCCGCTTCGGACACCATGCTCAACGTGCGCGACATGCTGTTGTGGGCGGCCAACGGCAGTAATACCAGCGAAGATCTGGCGGCCATTGCCAACGAGCTGGGGAGCCTGGAAAAGACCATTCTCAGCTTTGCCAATGTGCGCGACGAGGAAGGCCGCTATCTTTTTTCCGGCACGCTGAGCGACCGTGCGGCGATCACCTTCGATGAGGCGACCGAGACCTACAGCCTGACCGGCAACGATCAATACCGCCAGGCGGCTGTCGCCAACGGCGTGCTGGTCGAGGAAAATGTTACCGCCGCGCAAGTTTTCGGTGCCGATGCCGACATGCTCAATCAATTGCATGCACTGGTGAAGAGTCTCGCCGACCCGACAGTCGATTCCAGCGCGCAGATCAGCGAGACCCTGGCCAGCCTGGACGCCACTCATAGTCAATTGCTCGGCGCGGTTACCGAACTGGGCGGCCGGCAGAACACCCTGACGTTGTTGTCGAGCAGTAACGAAGACGTGTCGCTGGTGAACCAGAAGATCGAAGGCGAGCTGTCCCAGCTCGACTACGCTGCGGCCAGCATCGATCTGAACAACTATCAGCTGTCGCTGCAGGCGACGCAGAAGACCTATTTGAAGATCAACGGGCTGTCGCTCTTCGGCATGCTCTGACCGAGGTAGCCGTGAAATGAAGATTGGTAGACAGCTACCGGGTGTCGCCGTCATAAATCCGCAGGAGCGCCGTGAGGCCTTGCTGCGCAATGCACCCGCGCCGCTGCGTGTCGGGACACCGAGTGAAACGTCGCACTCGGAACCGACGACAAGCAAGAGCACCAGCTTCAGCCTACAGCTCAACCAGCAGCTATCCTCGATGCAGTCGGCCGACAGCTACCTCGGCGATCTGCAGACCCATTTGTCACAACTCAAACTGACTCTCAGCCGCCAGATCAGCTCGCCGCCGCCCAACGGCGAAGAATCCATTCAGCAGGCGGTGCAAGAGGTCAACGCTCTGCTCAAGGAGCGCAGCAAGCGCTCTGCCAACTCGCTGGACGCCAATTTCAAGCTGCGCCTGACCGAGCCGGTACGCAGCCGCTTCAGCCTGCAGGGGTTGGAGTCGCTGGAGAAGATTCGCCAGTCGGGGCGCGAAACGCTGCTGTTCAGCGGCGGCCGCCAGCTGGCCGAGCCGGTAGCGGTGGTGCTCGATGACGAGATGAGCGACGAGCAGATCCTGCGACGTTTCAATGGGAGTCTGGGCCAGGCCGGTATCCGCGCCGAGCTGGATCAGAATGGCGAGCTGAAATTCTCCGCTCGTGAAGGCGATTGGCAGAAGCTCAAGGACCAGCTGGCGGTGCAGGGCGAGGGCAAGCTGTTCGACAAGGGCAAGTACGTCCGCGTACAGCATCAGGAGGAGCAGCTGCTGAGTTTCCCTGAGGAGCTGCAGCTCGATTCCTTCCGCGAGCTGCGGCGCCTGCTCGACTCGGTGGTGGCCGGGCTCGACAAGGTCACCGCGCTGCGCGAACAACTGAGCAACCGCCAGCAGGAAATCCGCGAGTTCCTGGCGCGCCAGGCGCATGCCGACGAGAAGCAATGGGCGATGGACTTCTCGCGTTCGGTGTTCAATCTGATGCAGCGTAGCCCCTCCAGCTACGCCGCTGTTACCCAGACGGTGGTGGCCCAGGCCACAATCAGCCGCTTCGCGGTGGTCAGCCTGCTGTCCTGATCATCCGGCTGCGGCGCTCAAAGGCCGGTACGGTCGATGAATTTCACATCCGATGGTCGACTCATCGGCAATATCTGCAGTGTGTCACCGAGCAGCCCGCTGTCGGGGTCGCGTTGCAGCACCACCAGCTGATCGCTCTTCTGATTGGCGATGAGCATGAAGCGCCCGCTCGGGTCGATGGCGAATTCGCGTGGCTCCCGCCCCTCGCTAGCGCGCTGCTGGATTTCGCGCAGGCTGCCGGTTTCCTCGATGGCATATACCAAGATGCGGTTCGCCTCGGCGCGGTCGCTGACGTAGAGAAAGCGGCCATCCCGCGAGGGATGAATGGCGCCTGGCGAATGCGCGTCGACCTTGCCGTTCTCGGCCAGATCGACCAGCTGGCGTTGTATCAGGCTGCCGTCGACATGATCGAAACGCGCGACCTGCGCGCTCAGCTCCAGGGTCGCGTAGGCCTGGCTGCCGTCCGGGCTGAATACCAAGTGACGTGGGCCGCTGCCGTCGGGCAGGCCGATGAAGGTCGGCTTGGCGGGCGACAGCGGGCGTTCGGCATTGGCCGGGTTGTATTCGTAGACAAAGATTTTGTCGGCGCCTAGGTCGCTGACGAACAACCGTTTGCCGTTCGGCGACATCACCGCCGAGTGCACGTGCGCCGACTTCTGGCGCTGAGGATGTTTCTCGCTGGCCTTGTGCGTGGCGAGTTGGGTCACAGGCGACAGGGTGCCATCCTCTGCCGTGGGAATTACCGCCAGGCTGCCGCCGGGGTTGGGCGCCGAGCCATAGTTGGAGACGAACAGATAGCGCCCGTCACGACTCTGGCTCAGGTGCGTGGGCTCATCGCCGAGGGTGATCTGCTGGGCCAGCGGCGACAGTTGCCCGCTGGCCGGCGCCATGGTGAACGCGCTCACCCGGCCTACCGGGTCCGGATGTCCCGGTCCGTTCTCGTTCGCCGCGTACAGCCGGTTGCGATTTAGATCCAGCGTCAGCCAGGACGGGTTGTGGGTGCGCACCACCTGCAATGGCTGAGGCTCGATATAGCCGCGCTCGGCATCGAACTGCATGCGGTAGATTCCTTCGCTACCGCCCTCGCCGCTGCGCACGCTGGTGTAGGTGCCGATCAGTAATTGATACATGGGTGCCGCCACTCCCGAAGTGCTGAATGCCAGAAGAGCCACGGCGAGGCCGAGGCGACGGTAGTGATGGGATAGACCGCGCAGTGGACCGACCATGCCTCGCTCCTGTCTCGCTGAGTTTGTTTAGTCCCGGACTGACTTTGAGCACCGCAGGCGAAAAAGATTTGTCGGCGCTGTCGATTTTTCCCTTTCCACCTCGACTATCAGGTAACAGCAACCATCTCGGGGGCGCCGCAATGCGTTATCTGTGCCTGGTGTATCTGGATGAGCAGGTTTTGGCCAGCCTGTCGCCTGGCGCGCAGGCGGCGATGGATGCCGAATGCCGCGACTATCGCGAGCGGCTTCAGCGCAGCGGCCAGCTGATCATTGGCGAAGCGCTGCAGCCAGTCCTCAGCACCACGACTGTGCGTCTGCAGGGCGACACCCTTTGCTTGCACGACGGGCCGGTGGTCGACAGCCGTGAGCAGCCTGCGGCGTTCTATCTGTTCGAGGCAAGCGACCTCAACGACGTGATCCGGCTGGCATCGCGCATTCCCCCGGGGCGGCTGGGCTGCGTCGAGGTCCGCGCCCTGCACCCAAGGGCGCCACCCTGACCCGTGCCGCAACGACCGTCAGCCATCAACCAAGAGGCAACTCGCATGAACAACTCAACTGAAAACCAGACCGGCGAAGCCCGTATCCGCGAACTCACCAACGAGTGGGAGCGCGCGGTCTGCGCCAAGGACCTCGACCGCATCATGGCCCAGTACGCCACCGACGTGCTGGCCTTCGATGCGGTAGGCCCGCTGCAATTCAAGGGCGCCGAGGCGTACCGCCAGCACTGGCAGAACTGCTTCGAATTCTGTCAGGGCGAAGGCTTTTTCGAGATCAGCGAGCTGGGCATCCACGCCAGCGCAGACCTGGCCTATAGTCATTTCCTGAACCATTGCGGCGGTACCAACGAAAAAGGCGAAATGCAGACCGGCTGGATGCGCGGCAGCCGCTGCTGGCGTCGCCAGGGCAACGACTGGAAGGTCGTCCACGAGCACTTCTCGATGCCGTTCGACATGGCCAGTGGGCAAATCGACTTCGGGATCGAGCCCTCCCAGACGGGAGCTGTCGGCTGAACCGCAATACTCGAACCGTCTCGCGGCTGCCATAGCGGCAGCCGGCGGGGCACCACCGGAGACTGAAATGAAATACCTGTGCCTGGTCTACTACGACGAACAGCGCGTCGACTCGATGACCGACGAGCAGTGGGCCGCGTTGGTCGAGCAATGCATCGCCAATGGTGAGCGCCTGCAGGAGAGTGGGCACTTCATCGCTGGCGAGCCGCTGCAATCGGTGCGTACCGCCAAGACGGTGCGAGTGCGCGAGGGCGCGGTGTCCGTGGTCGACGGCCCGTTCGCCGAAACCCGCGAGCAGCTGGCAGGTTTCTACCTGCTGGAAGCCCAGGACCTGGACGAGGCGCTGCGCCTGGCTGCGAAGATCCCGCCGGCGCAATTGGGCAGCATCGAGGTTCGCCCGTTGCGCCAGCTGCCCGATCGCTGATCGATGCATGAACGGGGCAGGCCGCCCTCGTCCGACCTAACCAGTGGGCCGACGCGGGCGGAGATCGACACCCTCTACCGCAACGAGTCGCGGCGGGTGCTGGCGACCCTTATCCGTCTGCTGGGCGACTTCGAGCTGGCCGAAGAGGCGCTGCAGGACGCCTTCTTCGCCGCGGTGCAGCAGTGGCCGCGCGACGGAATGCCGGACAACCCGCGCGCCTGGCTGGTCTCGGCCGGGCGTTTCAAGGCCATCGACGGCCTGCGTCGGCGGGCACGCTTCAACGCCTCGCTGAATGTGCTGGCCGATCAGCTGGACAGCGCCGAAGAGCCGGACTGGGACCGCGACATGCTGGAAGACGATCGCCTGCGGCTGGTCTTTACCTGCTGCCACCCGGCGCTGCCGGCCGACGCGCAAGTGGCGCTGACCCTGCGTGAAGTCTGCGACCTGAAGACCGAGGAAATCGCACGCGCCTTTCTCGCCTCGCCCAGCACCATCGCCCAGCGCATCGTGCGCGCCAAGCAGAAGATCCGCGATGCCGCGATTCCCTACCGTGTGCCTTCGCGCGAGGAGCTGCCGGCACGTCTGGATAACGTGCTGCGGGTGATCTATCTGGTGTTCAACGAGGGCTATTCAGCCTCCAGCGGCACCGAACTGACCCGCACCGATCTCAGCGCCGAAGCGATCCGGCTGGGCCGGCTGCTGCTCGAATTGCTGCCAGACCCGGAACTGATGGGGCTGCTGGCGCTGATGTTGCTGCACGACTCGCGCCGCGTCGCGCGTACCGATGGCTCGGGCGAACTGGTGCGCCTCGACGAACAGGACCGCAGTCTGTGGGACCGGGCGCAGATAGAAGAAGGCTCGGCGTTGGTGCAGCGAGCCCTGGTTTCGCGACGTTTTGGTCCTTACACCTTGCAGGCGGCGATCGTCGCCGTGCATGCCGAGGCGCCCAGTGCCGCGCTGACCGATTGGACGCAGATCGTCGGGCTCTATGACGTATTGCTGCGAGTCAGCCCGTCTCCGGTGATCGAGCTGAACCGCGCTGTGGCGGTTGCCATGCGCGACGGGCCGGAAGCAGGGCTGGCGCTGATCGACGATCTATCGGCCCGCGGACTGCTGCGCGACTATCACCTGCTGCATTCGGCCCGTGCCGATTTCTGCCGCCGCCTCGGCCGCCTGGACGAAGCACGAACCGCCTACCGCAGCGCACTGGCATTGGCGCAGCTGGAGCCGGAGCGGCGTTTTCTGCAGCAACGACTGGACAAGCTGAACGGGCTCGATTGAGGGAACGCCGCCCGGCTCACCCCTTCAGCTTGTAGGGTGGGCTTCAGCCCACCATTTGCTCTGGCACCGCCTTCATAAACGCCTCGCCTGGCCTGTGCAGCCGGCG
This sequence comes from Pseudomonas sp. CBC3, assembly GCF_037967085.1. Taxonomy (NCBI): domain Bacteria; kingdom Pseudomonadati; phylum Pseudomonadota; class Gammaproteobacteria; order Pseudomonadales; family Pseudomonadaceae; genus Pseudomonas; species Pseudomonas sp. CBC3. Next base: position 760,839 of record NZ_JBANEO010000001.1, on the reverse strand, counting down.
CCGAGCTCTGGTGGGCTGAAGCCCACCCTACGGGCTGGAGCGCAACGCCGCTCGGCCCACCCACCAGTTCATTGATGGTTTTCCATGCTCACCATGTGGGACCGATGTGTTGGACGTTCTGCGTCCATCGACGCGGAGCGTCGCAGTAACGCCCCCACCCGGAGCATGGAGGGTTCGCCTGAGCAGAATCAGCTATCGCTGCTGCCCGCTGGCAGATAGTCACCACGACTCAAACCGTGGCGCTGCATCTTCTCGTTGAGGGTGCGGCGGGGCAGCTGCAGTTGGGCCATGACCTCGGCGATGTTGCCTTTGCATTGCTGCAGAGCGTTGTGCAGGCATTGCGCCTCGAAGGCTTCCATCTGCTCGGCCAGCGATCTGCCGGTGTTGTCGCTCGGGGCGTTGGGCGGCGGCGGGTTCAGCCCGAGGGCGTGGCGTTCGGCGGCGTTGATCAGTTCGCGGACGTTGCCTGGCCAGTCGTGGCTCAGCAGCTGCGCCAGTTCGGCGGGGCCGACCGGCAGGGGCTCGCGGCCGTGGCGCTGGGCGGCCTGGCTGACGAAGTGGTCGAACAGCAGCGGGATGTCTTCACGACGCTCGCGCAGCGGCGGGATATGCAGCTCGGCAACGTTCAGGCGATACAGCAAGTCTTCGCGGAAACGTCCGCCGCGCACTTCTTCGAGCAGGTCAGGCTTGGCCGCGCTGATCACTCGCAGATCGACTTCGATGCTGCGGTTGGAGCCCAGCCTCTCCAGGGTTCTTTCCTGCAGCACGCGCAGCAGCTTGACCTGCTGGGCCAGCGGCATGCTTTCGATTTCGTCGAGGAACAGGGTGCCGCCATGGGCATGCTCGATGCGGCCGATGCGCTTGCCCTGGGCGCCAGTGAAGGCGCCGCTTTCATGGCCGAACAGCTCGCTCTCGAAAATGCTTTCGGGGATGGCCGCGCAGTTCAGCGCCACGAATGGATGGCGTGCGCGCGGGCTGAAATCGTGCAGGCAGCGCGCCACCTGTTCCTTGCCGCTGCCGGTGTCGCCGCGAATCAGCACGTTGACGTCCGTGCCGGCCAGTTCCAGGACCTGCCGGCGCAGGTTGTCCACGGCGCGCGAAACCCCCAGCAGCATCGATTCGATACGGCCCTTGCGGGTGAACTGCTCACGCAGCTGGCGGTTTTCGCAGACCAGTCGGCGCTTGTCCTGGGCGCGGCGCACGCTGTCGAGCAGGCGTTCGGGGGTGAAGGGCTTTTCGATGAAGTCATAGGCGCCCTGGCGCAGCGCCTGCACCGCCATCGGCACGTCGCCATGGCCGGTGACCATGATGATTGGCAGTTCAGGATCCAGCGCGACCAGCTTCTCCAGCAGGCCGAGGCCGTCCAGGTCCGGCATGCGTACGTCGCTGATCAGTACGCCCGGAAAGTCACGGTCAATCAGGCCCAGCGCCTCGTGCGCGCTGGCGCAGGTGCGCACGCTGAAGCCGGACAGTTCCAGCCATTGCTGGACCGCTTGGCGGATCGCCGCTTCGTCGTCGATGAAGATGACCTGACCGCTCATGTTTCGCTCCTTTGCCGGTGCCAGTCTACTCGGTGAGGTGCTCGTCGGCTGCCGGCAGCCGAATCTCGAATACTGCACCCTGCGCATCGTTGCTCACGTCGAGATTACCGCCCAGATCGCGCACGATACCGTAGGAAACCGCCAGTCCCAGCCCGAGGCCCTGGCCGACCGGCTTGGTGGTGAAGAAGGGCTCGAATACCTGATCCAGATGTTCGCGGGCGATGCCGCCACCGCTGTCGGCGACGCTCAGTCGCCAATGGTTCGCATCGCGGCGGCAGTCGATGCGCAACTGCCGGACGGCGCTGTCCTGCATGGCATCCAGCGCATTGTTCAGCAGGTTGATCAAGACTTGCTCCAGGCGGATCGCATCGGCATTGACCCAGGCATCGGCGGATACCTGACGCACGACTTCGACGTCTTCGCCGCGGATACGCGGACCGAGTAGCTGTAGCGCCTGTTCCAGCACCTCGTCCAAACGTACGCGCTGCGGCAGCCCGGCGGGATTCTTACGGGCAAAGGTCTTCAGGTGGCTGGTCAGTGCCGCCATGCGTTCGATCAGGCCCTCGACCTGACCCAGACCTTCGCGCACTGCCTCGCTGCGGCCGCTGTCGAGCAGCAGGCGCTGGCTGGCCAGCTGCATACGCAGGGCGGTCAGCGGCTGGTTGATCTCGTGGGCGAGGGCGGCGGACATCTGCCCCAGGGCGGCCATCCGCGCGGCGTGCACCAGGCCGTCTTGTGCGGTATGCAGCTCGCGGGTGCGGGCTTCGACCAGCCGTTCCAGCTCGTTGCGGCTGCGCTGCTCGACCCGACGGGTTTTGCGCCGCTGGGCCAGGTAGAGCAGCAGGAAGGCCAGCGTCATCCACACGCCCGCCGCGGCCAGGCGATAGCTGCGTATGCTGGCGGCCACCAGTTGCGGCTCTTGCAGCAGGTGCAGCGTCCAGTCTTCCTCGGGCAGCGGCAGGCGCTGCCAGAAATAGGTGTGGCGGCCGTCCGGTCCTTCGACTTGGCGGCGCTCGCTGTTTTCGTCGATGCGTTGTAGGCGTCTGCTGTGCAGCGGCTGCAGATTCTGTTCGGCGTAGCGGCGGGCAGCGACCAGGCGGTCGCGTATCTCGTCGCTGAGCGGTTGCAGGTAGCGGAAGCGCCAGGCCGGTCGATTGCTTAGGATGACGATATCGAGCGAGTCGGTGATCAGCAGAATGCCGGACTGGCCGGCCCATTCGCGCTGCATGTCTTCCAGTTCCAGCTTGACCACCAGTACGCCGAGCACCTCGCCGGCGGCGTTCTTTACAGAGCTGGAGAGGAAATAACCAGGTACTCCGGTGGTCACGCCCACTGCGAAATAGCGGCCGCTGTCCTGGGTCAGCGCATCGCGAAAGTAAGGGCGAAAGCCATAGTTGTAGCCGACGAAGCTGCTCCATTCGCGCCAGTTGCTGGCGGCCAGGGTGTCGCCATGACGGTCGATCAGGTACAGCACCGACGAGCCGGCGGCCTGGTTCTGCTGCTCCAGGCGGCGATTGAGGCGGGCGCGCAGTTGCCGGTCATCGGGATTGGCCAGCAGGCTGCGGATGTCGCTGTCCAGCGCCAGTAAAGCTGGCACCGAGCGAAAGCGCTCGACCTGCGTGTGGATCGTCTGGGCGTAGAGTTCCAGCTGCTCGCGGGCTTCCTGGCTGCGCTCGGCCCAGGCGCGCTGTTCGGCGAGCCGCCCGGCCCCGTACATGCTCAGCAGCAGGCCGGCGAGGATCAGCAGCACGATCAGGACGACGCGGTAGCGGTTGGCGTGGGCGGACATGAGCGGCTCTATTTGTAAGAACGGCTATGTTAAGCCAGAGCGGCGGATTGCCAATCACCGCCGATGGTCCGTTTTGCCGTTAACCGCGCATAACCGGACGGCGTCGATGGCTATGATTGCCACTGCGGTTATCCCCTGCAGAGGTATTGAGTGCTCAGGAAAATCTCCACAAACCAGCTCCGGTTCGGGATGTACATTCAGGCCATCGACGGGAGCTGGTTTTCGCATCCGTTCTGGCGAACCCGCTTCGTCCTCAACGATCCATCGGATCTGCAGGCGCTGCGCAGTAGCGGGGTACCGGCTGTCTGGATCGATACCGAGCAAGGTGTGGATATCGCCGATGCAGCTGAGGCGACAACCGAACCCCATCCCGCCGTCGAGGCCCCTATCAACGAGTTACCCGCGCGGGCCGCAACCTGCAGCGCCCGTGATGAAATGCAGCGGGCCTCTCGCGTGCTCGACCGCTCGAAGCAGGCAGTGGCTTCGTTGTTCAACGAGGCGCGTCTGGGCAATGCCGTGGACGCGCAGGCGTGCCTGCCGGTGGTCGAGGAAATCAGTGAATCCATTGCGCGTAATGCCTCGGCGTTGATCGGTCTGGCCAGGCTGAAGGACCGTGACGAGTACACCTACATGCACTCGGTCAGCGTCTGCGCCTTGATGGTGTCGCTTGCTCGCCAGCTTGGACTGAATGAAAGCCTCACTCGCGAGGCCGGCCTGGCGGGGCTGCTGCACGACGTCGGCAAGATGGCGATGCCACCGCAGGTGCTCAATAAACCCGGCAAGCTGACCGATGCTGAGTTCGACATCATGCGTGCTCATCCCGAGCGTGGCCACGCGATGCTTGTGCACAGCGGCACGATGCCCGAGGCGGTACTGGACGTGTGCTTGCACCATCATGAAAAGGTCGATGGCAGCGGTTACCCGCACGGGCTGAAGGGTGAACAGATCAGCCTGTTCGCGCGCATGGGCGCGGTGTGCGATGTGTACGATGCGATCACCTCCAGGCGCCCCTACAAGGAGGCCTGGGATGCCGCCGGTTCGCTCTCGCGAATGGCGCAGTGGAAGGGGCATTTCGATACCGGCGTGTTTCACGCGTTCGTCAAATCGGTGGGCATCTATCCGCTCGGTACGTTGGTCCGGCTGGAATCCGGTCGGCTGGGCGTGGTTGTCGACCAGAACCCCGGCAAGCTGACGGAGCCGGTGCTGCGCCTGTTCTATTCAACCAGAACGAAGATGCCCATCGCCCCGGAGGAACTGGACCTGTCGCGCCGCCACGGTGAAGACCGCATCGTCAGCCGTGAAGACCCGGCTACCTGGGGCTTCGCCAATCTGGATGATTTCTGGCGCTAGCGATGCAGGCTATCAGGTGGCCATCGCCGGTTGCGGCGTGATCCGCTATCCTTCGCCGCCCTTGCAGCGACTCTCCGCCTGAGCAGCAGCTCGGCGCGATCAATCTGCATTCCCCGCGCTTCGATTAGCGCGGTTCGCCCTACATTCGAAACTGGAACGGCTCTGTCAGCCGGCGCATCGCGTCGGTCTGCAGCTGCCGCTTTTTCCCCTGGATAGCCCATGCTCCACTCGATCAAGCAAAACTGGTTCAGCAATATTCGTGGCGACGTGCTTTCCGGCCTCGTCGTCGCCCTGGCACTGATTCCCGAGGCCATCGCCTTCTCGATCATCGCCGGCGTCGACCCGCGCGTCGGCCTCTATGCGTCCTTCTGCATCGCGGTGGTGATCGCGTTCGTCGGCGGCCGGCCGGCGATGATTTCCGCCGCCACCGGCGCCATGGCGCTGCTGATGGTGACCCTGGTGCGCGAGCACGGCCTGCAGTATCTGCTGGCGGCGACGCTGCTCTGCGGCGTGCTACAGATCGCCGCCGGCTACCTGCGCCTGGGCTCGCTGATGCGCTTCGTCTCGCGCTCGGTGGTGACCGGCTTCGTCAATGCGCTGGCGATCCTGATCTTCATGGCGCAGCTGCCGGAGCTGACCAACGTCACCTGGCACGTCTACGCGATGACGGCGGCGGGCCTGGGCATCATCTACCTGTTCCCCTACGTGCCGAAGATCGGCCGGGTGATCCCGTCGCCGTTGGTGTGCATCCTCCTGCTGACGGCCGTGGCCATCTATCTCGGCCTGGATATCCGCACCGTCGGCGACATGGGCGAGTTGCCCGACACCCTGCCGATTTTCCTCTGGCCCGAGGTGCCGCTGACCTTCGAGACCCTGCAGATCATCTTCCCGTACTCCGCCGCGCTGGCGGTGGTCGGCCTGCTGGAATCGCTGATGACCGCGACCATCGTCGATGAGATGACCGACACCGGCAGCGACAAGAACCGCGAATGCAAGGGCCAGGGCGTTGCCAATATCGCCTCCGGTCTGTTCGGCGGGATGGCTGGCTGCGCGATGATCGGCCAGTCGGTGATCAACGTGAAATCAGGCGGCCGCACGCGGCTGTCGACCCTGATCGCCGGCGTGGTGCTGTTGCTGTTGGTGGTGTTCCTCAGCGACTGGGTCAGCCAGATCCCCATGGCGGCGCTGGTGGCGGTGATGATTATGGTCTCCATCGGCACCTTCAGCTGGGATTCGATCCGCAACCTCCGGCGCTACCCGCTTTCCACCAATATCGTCATGGTGGTCACCGTGGCGGTCGTGGTCTTCACCCACAACCTGGCCTATGGCGTGCTGGCCGGCGTGCTGCTGGCGGCGATGTTCTTCGCCAACAAGGTCGGCCATTACCTGCATATCGACTCGGAGCTGGATGCCGAAGGCGGGCAGCGAACCTATCGTGTGGTTGGCCAGGTGTTCTTTAGCTCGTCGGAGAAATTCACCACGGCCTTCGACTGCAAGGAAGCCCTCGCCAGGGTCGTCATTGACCTCAGCCATGCGCATTTCTGGGACATCACCGCCGTCTCGGCGCTGGACAAGGTGGTGCTCAAGTTCCGCCGCGAGGGCGCTGAGGTCGAGGTGCTGGGCATGAACGAAGCCAGCGCGACCATCGTCGACCGCTTCGGCACCCACGATAAGCCTGAAACCACCGATACGCTGATGAGCCATTGATCGCGTACGCGCCAGGCAAGTGTCTGGCGCCTATCGGTACAGATCGGCCCGCGACCAGGGCACCTCATGGGAGCCATCCGGTAGCGGTTTGCTCGCCAGGATCTGGTGCAGGTTGATCCAGTTGCGACGGAAACCATAGGCACAGCCGGCCAGATAGACACGCCAGATGCGCAACGCACGCTCGGGAATCATCTGCCGGGCCTCGGCCAGACTCGCTTCCAGGCGCTGGCTCCAGAAATCCAGCGTACGTGCGTAATGCAGGCGCAGGCTCTCCACGTCGACGATTTCCAGCCCCGATTCGCTGATGCAGGCACCGATCTTCACCAGATGTGGCAGCTCGCCGTGGGGGAACACGTAACGGTCGATGAACTCGCCGGCGCCATGCCCCACCGGTCGCCCATCGATGTGCCGCGAGGTGATGCCATGGTTCATCACCAGACCACCGGGGCGCACCACTTCCGACAGTTGCTGGCAGTACAGAGGGAGGTTGGCGTGGCCGACATGCTCGAACATGCCGACACTGACCACCTTGTCGAACTGGCCGTTTTTGGGCAGGTCGCGGTAGTCCATCAGTTCCAGCTGCACTCGGCCTTCCAGTCCTTCGGCGGCGACGCGCTCACGCCCAAGTTTGAGCTGCTCGCGACTGAGGGTGATGCCGAGCACTTCTGCGCCGAACTCCCGCGCGGCAAAGCGCGCCAGCCCACCCCAGCCACAGCCGACGTCCAGCAGGCGGTCGCCGGGCTTCAGCCGCAGCTTGCGGCACAGATGACGCAGTTTGGCCTGCTGGGCCTGGTCGAGATCTTCCGTGCCGGTCTCGAAATAGGCGCATGAGTAAACCATGTCGCGGTCCAGCCAGAGCTGATAGAACTCGTTGGACAGGTCGTAGTGATAGGAAATGGCCTCGGCATCGGTGGTCTTATCGTGGGATTCGCGCGTCGGCGGCGCGGCTTTGTCCTTACCCAACGCGCGGCTCAGCTCGTCGCCGATACGGATGACTTCTTCCAGAGGGCCCTCCAGATCGACGCGCCCTTCGACATAGGCAGCACCCAGGGTGTCGAGGCTGGGGTGGGTGAGTTCGGCCACCATCTCGGGATCATTGATGGCCAGCGTCACACTGGGCGATGGGCCAAGATCAATCGCCTTGCCGTCCCACAACTGAAGACGCAATGGTAGCGATAGTTCACGCAATGCGGGTAACAAGGTAGCCAACATGCCTGATCTCCTTCATTCCATATCAAAGAATCCTAGACCAACAGCCATGGACTATAGGTCGAGAATGGCGATTTTCCGTCTATGAGGCTGATAGCGAGTTCGGATGCTTGCGCTGTGTCCCGGTGACAGTAATGCATGGCCGGGGTGCGTGAGGGATCTTAAGTGCTGGACGTTTCTGACGCAGAAAGCCGAGGGCTGCCTGTACATTTCAACAAAGGGGGTGAATGTCGAACTCATAGAGCTAGGCTGTTCGCTTTCGTCATCGAGACTGGTCTGGCTCGCTAATTGGTGCCGAAGCTGCCGCCGAGGTAGCAGCTAAGGGCTGCCCCGCACCGTTCGCCGAGATGTTCACAAGCTACGCTTGCGACGCTCAGTCTGAAGTAACTTCGTTAATAGCGGAGGTCGGCGAAGTTCGCTCCGGTCTGGAAGATGGCGGATGCACCGCGAACTGAACTCATTTCTTAACGTCGCAGAAACCATTCCTCATCTGTCGAGGCGTTGCCGCTGTGCCTGGCGCATCGCTCGTCTTGCCGGCTGATCGACACGTCAAATTGTGTTCCTGTTGGTGTCTTAGACTACGCTAGCGGGCTATTCTTCGGTCCACATCAATTTCAACCCTGTATAGCTGATATTTGAAATATCTCAGTTCTTGAAGGCGTGTGCTGCGGCCTTTTTCTATCGGTTAGGTGTCGCATGAAGATTGTAACTTTTATTATTTTATTAATGAGTATCGGTGGGTGCGTAGGAATGCAAGCGGTCATCCCAAAATCAAAACTATCGAAAGCTCCGAATATGTACTATGCAGATGGAGCTTGGAAATCTTGGAGTAATAGTGACCATCCAGAGAACGGCAGTATAACTTTAGATGCAGAGCGCAGATGGTGCGGAGTTACCTTATGGCTAATAGCTCCGGTCCCGTTAATAATGCCTGTGTGCAGAAGCTACACCAAAGTAGAGTTCGAAGATAATAAGCCAGCCAAGCTCATTGAAGGCTGGACCGAACACCTTTTTTTGGGTTGTGGGCTTGGGGTATGGTTTTTCTCGCAGATTGCTAACGGGGAAGAATCATTCTGCATCGCAGAGTAAGCCTAGTAGATTCAAAATAGTTTGATGACTTAATACAGTCTGGCAGCAACCCTATAAGCTTATCTTCCCTAAGATGAGTTCCTTTCGTTCTACTGCCAAAGAAGAGAACCCAGCTCAATGGACAGTTGGAGAATCTTCATGTTGAAGAAGCAGCTTCTTAGGTCACGGCTTCCAGAGTGAAATGGCGGAAGGCAGTGGGAGTCGAACCCACCCGGGAACGGCTGCCGCCCCCAACCGGGTTTGAAGCCCGGCCGCACCACCGGGTGCGATTGCCTTCCAGAGACGTGCCCGAACGGGGCTGGAATCTGGACGTGCTGCAGCCTACCCGACCTCAGCCTCCGAGGCCAAGGCGCTGTCGGGTCGCACCTTGCGTTCGTTGCCGAAGCGCCGGGTGAGGCCGATGCGGTCGAAGTGCTCGAGCAGCTGGATGCTGCGCTTGCGGCCGAGCTGAATCTGGTCGCGGAACGCGGCAGCGCGGATCACGCCGTGTTGCCGTTCCATATCCACTACCCGATTGGCCAGCTGGCGGATGGTGGAGTCGGTGTAGAACAGGTCTTTGACGACCTGTTGCAGCATTCCTATGCGGGACAGCTTGCGCAACAGATGACGAACCTTGTCCTCGTCGATGCGCAGTTCGCCGGCCAGATCGCGGACCCAGGGTGGATCGAAACGGGCGGATTCCAGCAGCGGCCATAGCCGGGCTTTCAGCGCTTCCTCCTCGTCGCTCAGCCGAACGCGGTGCCCAGGCAGGTGCAGCCAGGGACCGCTGGCTTCGATCTTTCCGGCCGCCAGCGTTTGTTCCAGCAACGCTAAATATATCGGCCGCTCCAGCTGAGGCAGCGCGTAGCGGCGCAGGCGGTCGCGATCCGGACCCAGCTCGTCCGGTTGGGCTTCGTGGAAGCGCTGCAATGCCGCCACAAGACTTTGGCCGAGGTAGTCCCAGGTGTCGCGGTCGAACAAGCGCGGGCCAAGCCGTGTGGTAATTTCCAGGGCTTCGTCCGGCAGCTTCCAGGTGTGTCGCGGACGGTTGAACTGCCGTTCCAGCAACGCCGGCTCCAGACCGTTGATCGCGCTGGGCAGCAGCCCCGGCAGGATGTGTTCCAGTGTTTCGCCGTCCAGTGCGCGCAATACCGCTAGGCGTGCCTGGCGGTGCCGATTGCGCGGCGGAGCGAAGGGATCGAGCACCCGTCCGCCGCCCAGGGTTCGCTGTGCGGATTGGTCGCGCAGTATCACGCGATCGCCGTGTACCGCATGAGCCGGCGCATTCAGCAACAGCTGCGCATGCACGCGGCCGCCGGGCGCCAGGTATTCGCCTTCCAGCAGGGCAATCCGGCCGGTGACGTCCTGCGCACCAAGGTGAATGTGTACCGGCGTCCAATGGCGCAGTTCGCGAACTTCGCTGGGCAACAGGGTGAATTCGATATCGATGCGCTGGGTTGCGGCCTGTAGCTCGGGTTTCAGCAGCCAGTCGCCCCGGCTGATTTGCTCTGTCGCAAGGCGTTCGCCGGCGAGGTTCAGGGCGACCCGCTGACCTGCATGGGCCTCGTCGGACGCCTGGTTCTGCGCATGCAGTCCGCGTACCCGAACGGTTCGTCCGGCTGGGCTCAGGGTCAGTTCGTCCCCCACGCGCACCCGGCCCGCGAAGGCCGTGCCGGTGACGACGACGCCGGCACCGACGACGCTGAATGCGCGGTCAATGGCCAGGCGGAAATAACCGTTGCCGCAACCCGAGCGTACCTCTGCGGTCTGCTCGATCAGCGCCGAACGGAGCGCATCGATCCCTTCGCCGCTGATGCTGGACACCGGGAAGATCGGCGCGCCGGCCAGCGGACCGGCCTGTAGCAGCGCTTCGACTTCCTGGCGCGCTTGGTCAGTGCGCGCTGGGTCGACCCGGTCGATCTTGGTCAGCGCCACCAGCGCGCGGCGAATGCCCAGTAGTTCGATGATGGCCAGATGCTCGCGTGTCTGCGGCATCACGCCGTCATCGGCAGCGACCACCAGCAGCACGCAGTCGATGCCGCAAGCACCGGCCAGCATGTTGTGCACGAAGCGCTCGTGACCGGGTACGTCGATGAAACCGGTGAGGTTTTCTGAATTGCCAAGCGAGGCGTACAGGTAACCGAGGTCGATGGTGATGCCGCGCAGGCGTTCCTCGCGACGACGATCGCCCTCTTGCCCGGTCAGAGCCTTGAGTAAAGCCGTCTTGCCGTGGTCGATGTGGCCGGCGGTACCGATGATCATGACATCAGCTTCCGCTGCAGGTGCGGCAGCTGTTCCAGCAGTGCCGCCTCGTCGTCCAGTTGCCGAAGGTCGAGCCAGAGGGCATCTTCGGCGAGCCGGCCAAGGACCGGGATCGGTAGGTAACGTAAGGCTTCTTCCAGCTGGCGCAGGCTGCGACCGCGCAGCCGCTTGGGTTGCAGCGGGCTGATACAAACCGCGGCACTTGGCAGTCGTGCCACCGGCTGTGCGCCGCTGCCGATCATGCCCAGCGCGTCGCGGACGGCAACCTGCCAGTTTTCACCGAGCGCCGTGGCGATTGCCGGCGCAATTCGTTCGGCTTGTGCACGGATCTGCTCCTGCGGGCGGCTGAGCAGGCGCAGGCTGATCAGGCGTTCGGCGAGGCGATCAGGGTCGCGATAAAGATTGAGCACCGCTTCCAGCGCAGCCAGGGTCAGTTTGTCTACCCGCAGGGCGCGTTTGAGCGGGTTTTTCTTGATCTTCTGGATCAGCTCGCGACTGCCTACGATCAGCCCGGCCTGGGGGCCGCCGAGCAGTTTGTCGCCACTGAAGGTGACGATATCGGCGCCGTCGCGCAGGGCTTCCTGCACGGTCGGCTCCTTCGGTAGGCCCCAGCGCGACAGGTCGACCAGGCTGCCACTGCCTAGGTCCTCCAGCAGCGGCAAGCCATGCGCTCGGGCGATGGACGCCAGCTCAGCTGTGGCGACGCTGGCGGTGAAGCCCTGCACGCTGTAATTGCTGGTATGTACACGCATCAGCAGGCCGCTGCGCGGGCCGATGGCGTTTTCGTAGTCGCGCACGTGGGTGCGGTTGGTGGTGCCTACTTCATGCAGCTTTACCCCGGCACGCGCCATGATGTCGGGAATGCGGAAGGCGCCGCCGATTTCGATTAGCTCGCCACGGGAAAGGATGCCTTCCTTGCGTGCACCTAGGCTGTTGAGGGCCAGCAGAACGGCGGCGGCATTGTTGTTGACTACGGTGACGTCTTCGGCACCGGTCAGCTCGCGGATCAACCCTTCGATCAGGTCGTCGCGGTCGCCGCGCTTGCCGCTGGCCAGATCGAATTCCAGGTTCAACGGGTAGCGAGCTGCGAGGGTGATCGCCTCGATGGCTTCGTCGGGCAGCAGCGCGCGGCCGAGGTTGGTGTGCAGCACCGTGCCGGTAAGGTTGAATACGCGACGTATGCGGCTGCGGTGCTGGCTGGCGAGGCGCTCTCCGGCGCGCCCGGCAAGCACGGCCTCTGACAGCTCCAGCGCGGCGAGCTGACCGTGGCGGGCCGGCTCGCGTAACTCATCGAGCAGATCGCGTAGCGTGCCGAGCAGCGCTTCGCGGCCGTAGCGCTGCTGCAGGGGCGCGCAAGCAGGCGCGCGCAACAGACGGTCCACCGAGGGCAGGCGAACGCTGCTCATGGCTGATTATCCGGTCGGTGGCTCGGTACGAAAGCGGCGGTGGGAGTGCTCGTCGTGCTGACGACGTAAAACCCTGTCATGAGGTTGCCTGACACGCAGGACTCCATTCTTTTTAGTATTTTCCGAGCAGCATAGACGCTTAATTCTTCACAGGGTTCAGCCGAGCGGCGCGCTTCTTGCCGCCAAAAAACAAAAAAAACCCGGGCAAGCCGGGCTCAAAATGAAGTTAAAGGAAACAGCGCCGCTCGGAGGGTGGGTCTTAAGTCGCTTCGCTGACCCTTTTTGCTGAGCTGTAGGCTCATGGTTGGTGGGATCGGCGGCATGACGAACCGCAATACAACGATTCGCCTTAAAAACGAAACCCCGCATTCAGCGGGGTTCGTTATCTAACTGAACCCAATTAAGCCGGGGCTCTCGGTTACGCCTGGGTGTATCAGGCGTTCTGACGGATACCCGCGACCAGCCACGGCTGGTTCTCGCCCTGTGCACGCTCCATGCGCCAGCTTTCGCTGAAGGGCTCGCCCTGATCGAAGCGCGAGTTTTTCGCGACGCCGGTGAAGGTCAGCGTGGCGGTGGTTTTCTCGGCATTGTCGTCCACGCCGTCGAGCTGGATATGCAGATCGTCGACATAGGTCGACTGGTAGGCATCACCAATCTCGGCGCGTTCGCGCTTGAGGAACTCGAGCAGCTGCGGCGTGACGAACTCGGCGATCTTGTCCATTTCGTTGGCATCCCAGTGCTGCTGCAGCGACAGGAAATGCTCGCGAGCCGCACCGACGAAACTCTGCTCGTTGAACCAGGCGGGCGCGTTGATTACCGGTGCCTTGGCTACAGCTGCGCTGCTGCCGCCGAAAATGGACGGTTGCTGCGGCATTTCGCGCTGCATCGGTGCATGCCCTGCCACGGCTGGCTGCTGCTGGCGACGGCGGGCAGCCAGGAAGCGGAACAGCAGGAAAGCGATCAGGCCGAAGATCAGGATATCCATGAACTGAATACCCTCGAAGCCGTCGCCCATGAACATCGAGGCGAGCAGACCGCCAGCGGCGAGGCCGGCCAGCGGGCCGAGCCAGCGTGAAGCACCGCTGGCTGCGGCCGGCTGTTGGCGTCCTGCTTGCTGCGCGGCTGCGTCATTGCGTTGTTGAGGCTGCGCCTGACGGGTCTGGTGGCTGGGCGCCGAGCCAAAGCTCTTGCCGCCGCCGAAACGCTTGGCGTGCACGTCGAGACTGAGAGTCAGGCCGATACACAGCGCTATGAAAATGCTGAGCACACGTTGCATTTGGTATTCCTGGTATGGGTGAAATTACAGGCTGATGTTGCACGGCCCGCTCGGGCCGCGCCAGTTGGAGAGTGTTTCGGGTTTTTGCTCGCTGCGCTTGTTGGATAGACGACAAGCGCAGCGAGTCTTTGGCTCATCGCCAGTTGTACAGCTCTTTTTCGGAAATTTCATGCATGGGTTTGACCTGCGCCTGGAACGCCTTCATCGACGCCCAGATACGGCCGTTCAGCTCGCTTTGTGCGGCCAGCTCGCCTAGGACGGCATCGGACTGCTCACGCATGGCGGCCAGCACCTCGTCGGGGAAGCGCTTGAGCTCAGTGCCCTGCTGCTTCAACTGATCGAGCGCGAGGGCGTTGTTGTAGACATAGTCGTCGATCATGTCACGGCTTGCTGCGCCGGCGGCCTCGGTGAGAATGGCGCGCAGATCGTCCGGCAGGCTGTCGAGCGCTTTTTGATTGACCAGCAACTCCAGCACCGCCTGCGGCTCCTGCCAGCCGGGGTAGTAGTAGTACTTCGCCGCCTTGTGCAGGCCGAAAGCTAGGTCGTTGTAGGGGCTGACCCAGTCGGTGGCATCAATCGCGCCGGTCTGCAGCGCTGTGAAGACTTCGCCGCCCGGCATGTTGACGGTGGTCGCGCCGAGCCGGCTCAGCACTTCGCCGCCCAGGCCGGGGGTGCGAATCTTCAAACCTTGAAGATCCTGCAGCGAGTTGATTTCCTTGTTGAACCAGCCGCCCATCTGCATGCCGGTGTTACCCACGACGAACGGCTTGACGCCGTGCGGTGCGTAGGCTTCGTCCCAGAACGCTTGGCCGCCGCCACGGGTCAGCCAGGCATTCATTTCGCTGGTCGAGAGGCCGAAGGGAACCGAGGTGAAGAATTGCGCCGTGGGCACTTTGCCCTTCCAGTAATAGGCGGCGCCGTGGCCGACTTCGGCGGTGCCGCGCGAGACCGCGTCGAATACCTCGAGGGCAGGCACCAGCTCGCCGGCGGCATAGACCTTGATGGTCAGCCGCCCATTGCTCATGGCATTGACGCGCTCAGCCAACCGTTCGGCTGAAGTGCCCAAGCCTGGATAGTTCTTCGGCCAGGCGGTGACCATCTTCCAGTTGTAGGTTTTAGGCGCTTCGCTGGTGGCCGGTTGCGACTCAGCGGTGGATTCGACTTTCTTCTCATCGTTACAGCCTGCAAGGCCGAGCGTTGCAAGCAGGGCAGCGGCGGCGCCAAACAAGTGACGGCGTTTCATGAGTGAGGTTTTCCTTTGACGATTTTATTAGTATCGGTTGACGTGCACGTCATAGCGTTTGGAGTTTGGCATAACTGAGCATCAACCACTTGCTGCCTTCGCTTTCGAAATTCACCTGAACGCGAGCTTGTGCGCCGGAGCCCTCGAAGTTCAGGATGGTGCCCTCGCCAAATAGCGAGTGCGAGACGCGTTGGCCAAGATTGAATGGCGTTTCCGGCACATTGGCGCCGTCGAACAGGGAGCCGCCGCTCATGCCCCGGCTGTTGAAGCTACGACTCACGGTATTGCTCAGGCGGACTTCGCTGATCAGCGCGGGCGGCACTTCGCGGATGAAGCGCGAGATCTTGTTATAGGTCTCGCTGCCATATAGCCGGCGTGTTTCGGCGTAAGTGACGATCAGCTGCTGCATGGCGCGGGTGATGCCGACGTAGGCGAGGCGGCGTTCCTCTTCGAGACGGCCCGGTTCTTCCAGGCTCATCTTGTGCGGGAACAGCCCTTCCTCCATGCCCACCAGGAACACCAGCGGAAACTCCAGGCCCTTGGCGCTGTGCAGTGTCATCAACTGCACGCTGTCCTCGTGATCGCCTGCCTGCTGCTCGCCGGCTTCCAGCGAAGCGTGGTCGAGGAAGGCGGCCAGCGGTGTCTGCTCGTCTTCTTCCTCTTCGCTGTAGTTGTCGAAGGCGCGTGCGGCGGACACCAGTTCCTCAAGGTTTTCCACCCGCGCCTGGGCTTTCTCGCCTTTTTCGTCGCGGTGATAGGCGAGCAGACCGGATTGCTCGATGACCAACTGCGCCATGTTGTGCAGCTGCATGCCTTCGACTTTGAGCGCGAGGCTATCGATCAGCTCGACGAAGGCGTTCAGCGCACTGGCCGCGCGGCCCGAGACCACCTTGGTGCCGACCGCTTGGTGCAGCGCGGCCCACAGCGACAACCCTTGCGCGCGGGCCAGCTGGCGCAGCGCCTCGACGGTTTTCTCGCCGATACCGCGTGCCGGCACGTTGATCACCCGCTCCAGCGCCGCGTCGTTATCGCGGGTTTGGATCAGGCGCAGGTAGGCCATGGCGTTCTTGATCTCGGCGCGCTCGAAGAAGCGTTGGCCGCCGTAGATGCGGTAGGGAATCTTCTCGCGCAGCAACGCCTCTTCCAGCACCCGCGACTGGGCGTTGGAGCGATAGAGGATGGCGATTTCGCTGCGCGCCAGGCCTTCTTTCTTGATCGCGCTTTCGATGCTCTCGACCACATACCGCGCTTCGTCGTGTTCGTTGAACGCGGCATAAAGGCTGATCGGCTCGCCTTCGCAGCCTTCGGTCCAGAGCTCCTTGCCCAACCGCCCATGGTTGTTGGCGATCAAAGCGTTGGCGGCCTTGAGGATGCAAGCGGTGGAGCGGTAGTTCTGCTCCAGGCGGATGGTTTCGGCGTCTTGGAAGTCTTCGCTGAACTGGTGCAGGTTTTCGACCCGCGCGCCGCGCCAGCCGTAGATGGACTGATCGTCGTCGCCCACCACCATCAGGCTCTCGCCACCCTTGGCCAGCAGGCGCAGCCAGGCGTACTGCACGGCGTTGGTGTCTTGGAACTCGTCCACCAGAATGTGGCGGAAGCGCCGCTGATAGTGGTCGAGCAGCCCCGGGTTGTCGCGCCACAGATCCAGGGCGCGCAGCAGCAGCTCGGAAAAATCGATGACGCCTGCGCGCGCGCAGGCCTCTTCGTACGCCTGGTAGATGCTCAGCATCGTTGCCAGGAATAAGTCGCCGCTGGGCTGGATGTGCTTCGGCCGCAGCCCTTCATCCTTCTGCCCGTTTATCCACCATTGGGCCTGGCGCGCCGGCCAGCGCTGTTCGTCGAGCCCCAGTTCGCGGATCACCCGCTTGACCAGCCGCTGCTGGTCGTCGGAATCGAGGATCTGAAAGTTCTGTGCCAGCTTGGCTTCCTGCCAATGCGCGCGGAGCAGGCGGTGCGCCAGCCCGTGAAAGGTGCCGACCCACATGCCCTGCGGGTTGACCTGCATCAGCTGTTCGATACGCTGGCGCATCTCGGCGGCGGCCTTGTTGGTGAAGGTCACCGACAGAATCGAATGCAGCGAGGCGCGCTCGACCTGGTGCAGCCAGGCGATGCGATGCACCAATACGCGGGTCTTGCCCGAGCCGGCGCCAGCGAGGACCAGTTGGCGACCCAGCGGCGCGGCCACGGCCTGGCGCTGGGCGTCGTTGAGGGAGTTCAGGAGGAGAGAGAGATCGTCATGCATGGGCGCCATTCTATCCGCAAACCGGTTCGGCTCGCTCGCGCAACGGACGGGCGCGTTGACTCGCGCGCCACCGGGTCGGGTTTGCCGTGCCTGACGCCACGCCAAGAATGCATAAGGGTTCTCGTTCGTTGGTCGGAACGCACTGTTGTCTTTGGCCGGCAACATGCCATCATCCGGACCATCAGCTGCGGCGCGCAATGCCTTTCAGACACCTATAACAAGAGTGCTCGATGATCGATTCTGCACAGGCAACCCAATCGGCGTTACTGACCCAGGACGACCAGGCAGTTCTCGCCTGCGCTGATGTCGAGCAGCGAACCGAGCGTACACGGTTGCTTTATCAGAGTTCCCGGATATCGCTCGTGCTATTGCTGGTCGCCGTTGCGGTGTTCCTCGGCCTGCTCTGGAACAAGGCCCCGCTACTGGAATTGACGTTGTGGTCGGGCTGCACCCTGTTGCTGGCGCTGTGGCGGTTGCAGCAAGCGAGCGCATTCGACAGGGCCGCTGCGCAAGATCAGCAACGACCGTATTGGCACCGGACATTCTTGCTGGGCAGCGGTATGACAGCGATCACGCTGTGCTATGCGATCGTGGCACTGGTGCCTGACGACAGTTTCATCCAGCAAACCCTGCTCTACGGCGCGACCGGGTCGGTGGTCGTTACCGGCGCCGTGACCAGTGGCGTATCGCTTCGTGCCTTCTTCATCTTCACCATACCCAGCCTGCTGCCCTCCGCCGTCGTGCTGTTGAGCAGCGACCAGTTACAACAGCTGGGCTGGGGCGTGTTGACCGTCGTGGTGCTGCTGACGCTCTGCATGATTGCCTGGCAGACCAATCACCTGCTGACTGCGAGCTTGCGCCAGCGCTATCACAACCAGCAGCTGATCGCGCGCCTGCAGCTCATGCACAGTGAGGCCACTCAGCTGAACGACGAGCTGGCAGGCGAGGTCGAGCAACGGCGACACGCCGAAGGCCTGCTGCGCGAAACGCTTGACGGGCTCGAACAGCGTGTGACCGAACGCACGGCGGAGCTGAGCGAAAGCGAGGCGCGATTGAACCTAGCGCTCGAAGCCAGCGGTCTGGGGTTGTGGGATTGGGATCTCGAGCATGACGAGGTCCATCATTCGCGTATGGAAGTGGTGTTCGGCATTGGCCAAAGCGCCCGGTTATTGCTGGCCGACCCGCTACGGCCCAAGGTTCATCCTGATGACCTGTCGCAGGTGCGAAACGCCGTCATCGCCCACCTCAAAGGTGAAACCGAGCTATACACGGCGCGCTATCGTGCGGTGAAAGCGGACGGCAGCTGGCTGTGGATGGAAGATTGCGGGCGGGTCATCAAGCGTGATGCCAATGGCCGTGCGCAGCGGATGATCGGTACTCGTCGCGATATCAGCGAGGCTCATCGACAGACCGAGCAGCAGCGTCTGGCGGCCACGGTATTCGACGCGGCCGGCGAGGGCATGGCGATCATGGATGCTGACTTCCGCCTGCTGGCGGTCAACGATGCCTGTTGTGCACTGTCCGGCTATGCGCGAGAGGAACTCATCGGGCGTAGCGTCGCGCGGCTGGCCAGTTCCGAAGACAGTCGGCAGCAGTATGCGGCGATTCGAGAATGCCTGGAGCGGGAGGGAAGCTGGCAGGGTGAGCTGATCGAAACCCGCAAGAATGGTGAAGTTTATCCTCAATGGGCGCAGTTGCATGCGGTTCGCGACAATGAGGGCAAGGTCAGCAATGTCGTGGCGTTCGTATTCGACCTCAGTGTTCGGCGGCAGGTGGAAGAGCGTCTACGCTATCTCACGCACTTCGACGAGCTAACCGGGCTGGCCAATCGCAGCCTGCTCAAGACCCGCCTGCACGATGCCTGCGAGCGGACGCACGCCAATAGCCGCGGTCTGGCGGTGCTTTATATCGACCTAGACCGTTTCAAGATCCTCAACCAGAGCCTGGGACACGAAGCGGCCGACCAGCTGCTGCGCGAAATGTCTCGGCGGCTGTCGCATACCTTTTCCGATGCGGACACTATCGCGCGGCTGTCGGGCGACGAGTTCGTGGTAGTGCTCGAAGGCTACGGCAGCCTGTCGAACCTTGCGCATAGTGGCGGCCGTCTGCTGTCACGCATCAGCAAGCCCGTGTTGATCGGTGATCAGGAACTGGTGATCAGCGCATCCATCGGTGTCAGCCTGATGCCCGACAATGCGCGCGATGCCACGTCCCTGCTGCTGCAGGCCAATATGGCGATGCAACATGCCAAACACCTGGGCGGTAACACCGTGCAGTTCTTCACCGAGCGCTTGCAAAGCACCAGTCTGGAAAATCTGAAGCTTGAAAACCAGTTGCGCCAGGCACTCGAAGAGGGGCAGCTGGAAGTCTTCTATCAGCCGCGCTTGAACGTGGCGGAGGATCGCCTCGACGCAGCCGAAGCGCTGGTGCGCTGGCGTCATCCGCAGCAGGGGCTGATGGCGGCGGGTCACTTCATTCCGCTGGCCGAAGAGACCGGTCTGATCGTCCAGGTGGGCGAGTTCGTCCTGCGCGAGGCTTGCCGGCAGGCCCGCCAATGGCAACTGGACGGGCTCGCGACGATCCGGGTTTCGGTGAATCTCTCGGTCAAACAGCTGCGCCAGGGCAATTTTGTCAGCCTGGTGCGGCAGGTGCTGGTGGAAACAGGACTGCCGGCAGAGTTGCTGGAGCTGGAGCTGACCGAGAGCCAGCTGCTCGACGACATCGACAATGCTGCCAGCATCAGCCATCAGTTGCGTGCGCTCGGCGTGAAACTCGCCATCGATGATTTCGGTACCGGCTATTCGTCGCTCAGCTACCTGAAGCGTTTCCCGGTGAACTACGTCAAGATCGACCGCTCGTTCATCTCGGAGTTGGATCAGGTCGGCGAGGACTCTGCCATCGTTCGGGCCATCATCGCGATGGTCCACAGCCTGGAGTTGAAAGTGGTCGCCGAGGGCGTGGAAACCCAGGCGCAGATGGATTTCCTCAAGGAACAGGGCTGCGACGAAATCCAGGGCTACCTGATCAGCCGCCCGGTGCCGGCCGGGCAGTTTGCCGAGTTGTTGGCGTAGGGCAGGCTGCAGCTGAGCGCCGTCTGGCCGGCACCACGATGCGAATTCGGATTCGAGCGCGACTGGCCTTGCCGGGGCCGCCCGAAACGTGATTCGAGTCATGCTGCGGCCTTGCCATCATTGAAACGGGCGTCCTCGTCGGTCAACCTCCGGCCTTCGCCTGACTCAAGGATGGAGGCCAAGGCATGCTGGATGCCAATCAAGCGCATATCACCCTCGCCATTACCGGCGCCGAAACCGATCTGCAGGTACTGGGTTTCGAAGGCCATGAAAAGCTCAACCAAACCTACCGCTTCGATATCGAAGTGGTCAGCGAACGGCCTGACCTCGATCTCGAGACTCTGATCAACCGCCCTGCCTATCTCGCTTTCGGCCCCGCTGGCAGGGGCGTGCACGGCGTGATCCATAGCATCGGCCAGGGTGACTCCGGCAAGCGTCTGACCCGCTATACCCTGAATCTTCGTCCGCAACTGGCCTATCTGGGTCACAGCCATGATCAGCGCATTTTCCAGCACCTCAGCGCGCCGCAGATCATCGCCCAGGTGCTGGAAGCCCACGGCATCCAGGCCGACGCCTACCGCTTCCAGCTTGGTCACGCTTATCCCGAGCGCGCCTACTGCGTGCAGTACGACGAATCCGACCTGCATTTCATTCAGCGGCTATGCGAGGAGGAAGGCATCAGCTTCCACTTCCAGCACAGCGAAGCCGGCCACGTCCTGGTGTTCGGCGACGATCAGACGGTGTTTCCGAAGCTGGCGCCGGTGGCCTACCAGCAGGATTCCGGCCTGGTCGCCGACCGGGCAGTCGTCAAGCGTTTCGGCGTGCGCCTGGAAACCCGAAGCAGCCATGCCACCTTCCGCGACTACGACTTCGAACAGCCCAGGCTTCAGATGGAAACCGGCTACGGCAGCGAGTTCGCGCCGACGCTGGAGGTCTACGACTACCCCGGCCGCTTCACCACCCGCGTCCGTGGCAAGCACTTGGCTAAACGCAGCCTGGAGCGCCTGCGCGCAGACTACGAACTGGCCGAAGGCCTCAGCGACGCTTACCTGGCGTGCGGCCATTTTCTCGCCCTCACCGACCATCCCCGGCAACAGTGGAACGACCTCTGGCTGCTCACCGAAGTGTTCCATCAGGGTAAGCAGCCACAGGTGCTGGAAGAGTCGATTAATGATGTTTCGGATGCGCTCCGTCCTGCCCCCTCTCCCCGCTGGGGCGCCCGGCTTGGGGGGAAAGGCCACACCGACTTCCAACAAGGCTACCGCAACCATTTCACCGCCACTCCTTGGGACATCTTCTACCGCCCCCAGCTCGACCACCTCAAACCCAAAGTCTTAGGCAGCCAAACCGCCGTCGTCACCGGCCCTGCCGGCGAAGAAATCCACTGCGACCAATACGGCCGAGTGAAAGTACAGTTCCATTGGGACCGCCAGGGCCAGGCCAACGACAAGGCAAGTTGCTGGCTGCGCGTCTCCAGCAGTTGGGCTGGCGATCGCTATGGCGGCATCGCCATCCCGCGAGTCGGCATGGAGGTACTGGTGACCTTCCTCGAAGGCGATCCCGACCAGCCATTGATTACCGGCTGCCTGTACCACGCCGAACATGTCGTGCCTTATGAACTGCCGGCCCACAAGACCCGCACCGTCTTCAAAACCCTCAGCTCACCCGGTGGCGAGGGCTACAACGAACTGCGCATCGAAGACCGTAAGGGCGCCGAACAGATCTACGTGCATGCCCAGCGCGACTGGGACCAGAACATCCAGCACGACCAGAAGATCCGCGTCGGCCACGAACGCCACGATACCGTCGAGGCCAGCGCCTACAGCGAATTCCAGGCCGAAGAACACCGCACTACTCACGGCGATCGCAAGACCGAAGTCAGAGCCAGCGACCACCTCACCGTAGGCGACAGCCAGCACGTCAGGATCGGCAGCGGCCAGTTCGTCGAAGCCGGCAATGAAATCCATTACTACGCTGGCAGTAAAGTCGTCATCGACGCCGGCATGGAACTCACCGCCTCAGGCGGCGGCAGCTTCCTCAAACTCGACCCCAGTGGTGTCACGCTGAACGGCGCTGCCATAAAAATGAATTCGGGAGGGGCGCCGGGCAAGGGTTCGGGGTTGAAGGTGCTGGCGTCAGTGCTACCTAACGAGGCGGACAAGGACCAGGCCGGCGCCAAGCCAAAACTGGCCCTGGCCAACACTCAGCTACAGGTGGCCCGTAAAGCAAGGCAGATCGGAGCCAGCCGCTGCCCCATCTGCGAAGCCTGCAGAGAGGGCGTCTGCGGCATCGGTGCGGCCACATGAATGATCAAGTGCGACAGTGGCTCGATGAACAGCAGGCGCAACAACGGCAACTGCTGCTCATCATCGACAGCCTGGCCGAACCCAGCCCCATTCAGGAGCTGTTTGTCAGCGACCTGATGCAGGATTACATCAATCTCTATCACGGAACCGAATTCGCCGATTTGGCGGATATCGGTCCATGGCTGGTTGCCGTAAGCGCCTCCGAGGTTGCGCAGATTCAGCCAATGCTTGATGCGCCTGAGCGCAACTGGGGCTGGCTGGCAAGTGCCGACCGCATCGATCTAACTGCCCTTGCGCAGCACTGGCGGGAACGCATGCAGGTCGATGAGAAAGGGCAGCGCTCGCTTTACCGATTTCAGGACAGCCGCGTTATCGCTCGCCATCTTGCCGAACTTGCACCGGCACAGCAGCCGTTGCTGCTCGGCCCCCTGAACAGCGCTCTTTGCTGGGATGGTGAGTGTTGGCAGTGCTTCGATAATGCACGACCGGGACAATACCCCGCTCCATTCGAAGCAGCCTGGCTGACCTTGCCTGAGCCGGATACCGTGGTGCGGGAAATCCAGCGCCATAACCTGACGCTTTGGTTGTGGCAGCAGCATCCAACCCTCACCGCCAAGCTGGCGGAGCGCGTCGTGCTGGACGCCTGGCTCAATGAGCAGCTCAACCAGGCCGAGCTCTGGCAATGGCACTCGCCGGAGCAACAGCGCTTTTTGCTGCAGTATCGTCTGAATCTGGTGCTGGTAGCGCATTCGTTCTGGACTCCCCGTCCCGTCGAGTCACCTGAGCAGCACTTCCTCCGTTGCCAGGCTTTCTTCACTAACTTGGAGTGCCCTCGCGCATGATTCGCCATATCCCACAACTGGCGATCGGTCTGGCCACCAGTCTTCTGACCGCTTGTGGCTCCCTGGTCCCGTTTGCAGGCGAAAACTTCACACTGCAAGGCCAGCTGCCGCCGAATTTCGCCCTCAAGGCTCAGGCTCATTACGGTGTCGCCAACGACTGCAATGGCTCCAGCCGAACACGTTCCTTCGAGAGCGACTTCGAACACGACGCCCATGAGTATCGCTTCAGGATTCCAGTTAACTATCGCGACGGCCTCTGCGAGATGCGCTTGGCTCGCGTGGGCCTGTTTATTCACGGCCGCTACGGTGAAAAGGACTGGCAGCGCACCTACGACAATGGAGGCCTGGTGCTGGTCGACGCTCTGCCTGAAGGTGCGTCAGGGTTCGATGCAAACGGAAGGCTGAGCAAGACGGCTGAATGCAGTTGGTTGTTTCAGCTCAGCAAGGCGTATTCCAGAAAAGGAGAGATTAGCAAATTGCTCACTTGCAAAAATGCTGGTGCTTACGTTGTCGGTCAAGAGCTGCCAGGAAAGCTTGTTGGGCTGTCATTTCGAGTTGAGCAGGAAGAGCGGCCGTCGAGAAATAACACGTGGATTAACACTCCCGGGGGCTGGAAGCCCTGTGTGCCGAAAGCGGGATGGCAGCGGTGCCAAGAGCCACCCGTATTCGACAAATTCAAAATGAACGACCAAGAGTGCACCGTGTACCCAAATTGCAAGGAATGATTAGGGATGAACAGAAAAGCCATGGAGGCGCTTGCCTGCCCACTGCGAAACCATAAGGTTAGCTTTCGCCTGGTAGACGAATATGGGAACGGTCGTCCCTATGCTCATCTGCCTTACAGGCTGCACGACAGTCAAGGCCAGACGTTTGAGGGAACCTTGGACAGTGAGGGATTTGCGCAAGTCCTAAATACCCATTGCGGTCCTCTAGTCCTCGACTTTTCCGAGAAAGCGTCGCAATACCTCGATCCTTGGTATGAGGAGCTTTCCATCAGAGAGGCCTTTCCCCTTCCACTTACAGCTTTGCAGATCGCAGCCGAACAGTCTCCGTCTGGTCCTCGCCGTGCCGATGGCAAAACCTATCTTGCGGAAGCTCGCGCGGCACACGAAAACGCTCAACTCTTTCGCGTGGAAGTTAGCGACTTCGCCGAAGCCAAGGCCCATCTGCCTGAACCCGACACGGCATGGGACCCGCGCCCTTCAACTATGCTCAAACTAAATGCAGGAGTTGCGCAAAGCCAGCCGGGGGTAGCCCTGCCGTCGAACAATCATCATGTGCTCGAAGTCAAAGCGCTGCGCGCCTACAACCCACTGCTCTCTGCCGATAAAGCCTTCTGTGCGATAAACGCCTATCATCTGGCTGCCATGAGCGTCCTAGCCTATGCGCCTTTTAGCAAACCCAAAGGTTTCGGAGCTTCTTACTCTTCCAGTCCGCCTCCTTATAATCATCCTGGCTCGATCGGCCAAGTGCTGCGTGAACAGCTAGCTCGTCTGCAGAAAGCTCTTGTATTCGATACCGCGCGATATGACCTGCTGTACGAAGAGGTTCCATATTCGAAGAGGCTGGAAGTCATGCCGTACGACCCAAGCCGGTATATAGAAGAGGCCGCCGCAGGTTGGAATAATCCGGAAGACGTTCACTTTCTTTATGACGAAACCGAGACCCAGGCTTTCATCACCCATAGCGATAAGTTTGTGCTGATATCCGTGCGCGGCACCCAGGAACTATGGGACTTCATGGCAGATCTCGACGCTCGCCAAGTGCCGTTCGAAGAAGGGGACGGTCAGGCGCATCGCGCGTTCTATAAAGGATTCGCCGCGGCCAAGGTATTCGTCGAACGCTATCTCGAATCGTTTTATTCGAACCAAACATTAATCATCTGCGGCCATAGCCTTGGGGGAGCGATTGCCTTGCTTCTATCGGTATGGTTGAAGGAAAACTGGTCAAAGGACATTCAGCTTTATACCTTCGGCTCACCCCGCGCTGCTGATCGTACGTTCGTTCAGAGTGCTACGGCTCTTACCCATCATCGCTTGGTTAACCACAACGATCCGATCCCTGGCGTTCCCTTCGTCTGGATGGATGCCGAATGGAAGCTTGCTACCGCCGGTGTCGTGGCGCTATTCAGTTCTCCCGCGCTGGGCATATCCCTGCTTCTGGGTGGCTTGCTGAATCTGCAGGGCGACCCTTATGAGCACCATGGCGAACAGCGTCATTTTCTGCCACGAAAACTTAACAGCGGCAGCGAGACAGCGGTGCTCTGGCAGCCTGGCTGCGCTGTTATCGATGAGCAAGCCTGTGCTCGCTATGCTGGTGCTATAAATTTGCAGGGCGACATGCCGGAGCGAGACATCTTGAAAGACCTCCTCCTGAAGAATCATTCCAGCGACAGCGGTTACAGCCGTGCCATGCTCACTACCCTGCTACGGTGGCACTCAAGCGTTGCGGAGCGCGACGGTGCCCTTTTCACCCCGTCTGAAATCCAGGATATCCAGGCGCTAATACGGCGCGCCGAAGAGGAACTGGCCAGTTGGCAGCCACGAAACTTCGCCGAGTTTCGTCATGAAGTTAGGAAACGTCACGACAGGCGCTTCTACAAGAAGACCGACACGGAATTGATGCAGCTGTACAGCGAAGGTATCGCTATTGCGCACAAACTGAGCGACCAGCAACGTATGGCGTTGGCGCGCGCCAGGGATAGGTTATTGAACGAGGCAGATCGCAAGCTGACCGGACGAGACATTTTCGGTGATCTCTGGCGGAGAGAGGATTTGCCGAACCTGATGGCCGAATGGCTCGCCTTGGATGCGAATCGCAATGCCTCGAAGTTGGCGAAACTTCAAACCGTTCCCAAGCCTTCATTCGCATGACACCGCGCGCCCTACAACGAGGCCAGTTCGCCAGACTGAACTTGGCGCTCAGCCAGATAGCGGCTTTTGCCTACCAAAAGGTTGCGAAGGGTGCCGTTAGGAGCCAGCAAGGTTCAGTAGCGGTTTACCCGCGCAAGCTCCTACTTTCGCTGCCTCACCCTCTCGTCGTCCCACCCTGCAACTCACGCATCAATAGCCCATATCGCAGATCCATATCTTCCGGCACTGGCAGATAGACGGTGTGGCCGTCGCCTGGGGCGACGTCGATGGCTTCGCCGCGCTTGTTCTCCAGTGCTTCCAGGCGCAGGTTGAGGTTGCCTTGTGGTGTCATCAGTTCCAGCTTATCGCCGACGGCGAAGCGGTTCTTCACCTTCACTTCGACCAGGCCGTTGCGCCGTTCGCCGGTCAGTTCGCCGACGAACTGCTGGCGTTCGGAGAGCGAGAAGCCGCGTTCGTAGTTCTGGTATTCGTGGTGCACGTGACGGCGCAGAAAGCCCTCGGTGTAGCCGCGGTGGGCGAGGGATTCGAGGGTGTCCATCAGCGACTTGTCGAACGGCTTGCCGGCCAGCGCGTCGTCGATGGCCTTGCGGTAGACTTGGGCGGTGCGCGCCACGTAATAGTGCGATTTGGTGCGGCCTTCGATCTTCAGCGAATGCACGCCCATCTGCACCAGACGCTCGACGTGCTGCACGGCGCGCAGGTCCTTGGAGTTCATGATGTAGGTGCCGTGCTCGTCCTCGCTGACTTCCATGAACTCGCCGAGGCGGCTGGAATCCTCCAGCAGGAACAGCGCATCGGTGGGCTTGCCTATGCCAAGAGTGGGCTCGGTTCGTTGCACGGCAATCGGCTCATATTGGTGCACCACTTCGCCGAGTTCGTTCTCCTTGGCTTCGTGGGTCTTGTATTCCCAGCGGCAGGCGTTGGTGCAGCTGCCCTGGTTGGGGTCGCGCTTGTTGATATAGCCCGATAGCAGGCAACGACCGGAATAGGCCATGCACAGCGCGCCGTGGACGAAGACCTCCAGCTCCATGCCCGGTACCTGCTGGCGGATCTCGCCGATTTCATCCAGCGACAATTCGCGCGAGAGGATCACCCGGCTTACCCCCTGCGCGTGCCAGAACTTCACCGTGGCCCAGTTCACCGCGTTGGCCTGCACCGAGAGGTGGATGGTCATCTGCGGAAAGCGCTCGCGCACCAGCATGATCAGGCCGGGATCGGACATGATCAGCGCATCCGGGCCCATCGCCACCACCGGCTCCAGGTCCTTGATGAAGGTCTTCAGCTTGGCGTTGTGTGGCGCGATGTTGACCACCACGTAGAACTGCTTGCCCAGCGCATGCGCCTCGTCGATGCCGAGCTTGAGGTTGGCATGGTCGAACTCGTTGTTGCGCACCCGCAGGCTGTAGCGTGGCTGCCCGGCATACACCGCGTCGGCGCCGTAGGCCAAGGCGTAGCGCATGGATTTCAGGGTGCCGGCGGGCGACAGCAGTTCAGGGTGCGAGCGGGGCATGGTGGGGTGACTCTATACCGATAAAAACGTGCGGATTCTAAGGATCTGCCCGGTGCTTTCACTGAGCCAGATCAAGAACGTGGCGAACTCAGCCGCCGAACCTCAGTCACTCATAAACAGGGCTTGGGTCGACTGCCACACGTTCCGATGCGAGCCAAACCGCCCATATCCGGAGGCCATCGTGAGTGCCAAGCCTGTCGATGCCAGGGGCAGTCTGATCGCAACGTTCCTTCTCGGGATCGGCTTGATGGCAGCGGTCGATGAGATCGTCTTTCATCAGATCCTCGCCTGGCACCACTTCTTCGATCGCTCGACGCCTGCCATCTCGCTGCTGTCCGATGGTCTGTTACACGCAGCCGAGCTGCTGATGCTAGCGGCCGGGTTCTATCTGTTCGTCAAGCTGAGTCGCGAACGAGCTGTCTCGCGCCTCCATGCCTGGGCCGGTTTGTTCTTTGGCGCAGGCGGCTTCCAGCTGTTCGATGGCATCGTCGATCACAAGCTGTTGCGGCTGCATCAGGTGCGGTATGTCGACAATCTCTTGCCGTACGATCTGGCCTGGAATGGCTTTGGCATTTTGTTATTGTTGATTGGCGTGGTGATCTGGCGACGCGCCGGCGCTAGCCGACCGACTCCCAGGCCGGGCGCCTAGCCGATGGCGCACGACGCCCATCTACTGACACTGGCGGGTGCCTTCGTACTGGTGATGCTGACGCTGAACCTGTGGTTCGCCTATGTCCTCGGTGTGTATCGCCAGCGCAGGCGCCGCAAGGTCTGGAGTTGCTCGCGGCTGGTCAGCTTCACGTTCGGCTGTGCTTTGCTGGTCTTCGCGCTTTCGCCGCCTATGCTCGAGTGGGGTCATGCCGACCTGCGCGGGCACATGTCGCAGCACCTGCTGCTTGGGATGTTCGCGCCTATCGCGCTGATGCTCGGTGCGCCGGGCACCTTGCTGCTGCGTAGCGTGCCGGCGACGGCTGCGCGGCGCATCATGGAAATTGCCAGTACCCTACCGGTGCGCTGCCTGACTCATCCGATTGCCGCGCTGCTATTGGATATTGGCGCGCTCTATCTGTTGTATCTCACACCGCTCTACCGGCTGAGCTTCAGCGAGCCGCTGTTGCACCTGTGGTTGCATGTGCATTTCGTGCTGGCTGGTTACCTCTTCAGCTGGTCGATCGCCGGGCCTGATCCCACGCCATATCGGCCAGACATGCGGGTGCGGCTGGCCGTACTGTTCGTCGCCACGGCCGCTCACGCCGTGCTCGGCAAGCTGATGTATGCCTACGGTTTTCCACGGAATGCCGGCCACGACCTGGCAGAAATCGAAGCAGCCGCGCAATTGATGTATTACGGCGGCGACTTCGCCGAGCTGCTGCTAGCCATCGTGTTCTTTGCCGCCTGGTATCGGCGGGGTGGGCGGCAACGCTTGTCTATCGGCAACGAAGCGCAGTATCCAGCCAGCGCAGACGGTCATCCAAATGGAAGCTGTGCTACGGCCTGCCGGGACTCTTGAAAATCGGCTGGCGCAACGATAGCACTGACAGAGTCGAGTCAGCTAATCCTGACCCGACGCTATGCTTAACGCGGTACCCCGCGCGTTAACGTCTGCCCTTTGCTGGTTTAGGAGTCAGACGAATGGCGTCAATATTTTCTTAAGGTTCTCGTCCTTACAGTCGTTATGGATATCGTCGAGCTGCTTGGCTCGGTATATCTACCCTCTCGGCAATCGAGGACGTATGACTGAAAACATTGGGCGTCCCTCGCAGGGAAAGCCGCATTCCTACTCCCAAACAGACGTGCTTTCGCGTCTGGGCTGTGCGACGGAGAGCCCGGCGCTAGCGAGCCAGATCGGGTCCTGGCTGTTATCTCCCTACATCGGTGCATGCGTAGGCTCGGGCGCGCTGATTGCTGCCGCCCCGCTCGCCGTTGCCGCCCCGGTGTCAGCCTTTTTGTGGCTGATCGCAATCGTGGCTGAACGGAAAAGGCACCGTTCCCAGCGCCTGCTCGCCATTGCTGAGCAATCGCAACAGCACAGTGCCGATGCGGTTCGAGACGTCTTGGATCGCTTGTACCGCCCAACTCTTTCGGGCTTTGCCGAGCAGCTGTTTCCGGTCTGGGAGCGGCAGATCGAGAACGCCCGCACCCAGACGGAAGACTCGGTCGTTGAACTCTCGGGACAGTTTGCGCGAATGAGCGTCGAGCTCGACCAGGCCACGCAGCTCTTCTCCGGCATGGCGCTGGATGAGCGCGGTATGGGCGCGCTCTTCGAGCGCAGTGAAGAGCGGCTGCTCAATGTCGTGCAGGCACTCAAGACCGCGCTCGCCGAGAAGCAGTCGCAGCTCGAGCAGATCCAGCATCTGAGTTCTTTCATCGATGAGCTCAACAAGATGGCCGGCGATGTGGCGGCTGTCGCGTCGCAGACCAATCTGCTAGCCCTCAACGCTTCGATCGAGGCGGCGCGCGCTGGCGAGCAGGGGCGTGGCTTCGCAGTGGTGGCGACCGAGGTGCGCGAGCTGTCGCGCCGCTCAGGCGAGACGGGCAAAAACATCGGCGTGAAGATCGCCGCAATCAACGAGGCGATCCGCAGCACTTGTGAGGCGGCCCTCGAAGCCGAAGCGCGCGACCAATCGGTTCAGCTCTCAGAGACCGCTATCAGCAAGGTCCTCGAAGACTTCCGCCATATGGCCGAGAGCCTTGCCAGTTCGGGGCAGCATCTGCAGGAAACCAACGCGCAAATCCAGGCCGGAGTAAGCCAGGCGCTGATGGCGCTCCAGTTCCAGGACCGCACCAGCCAAATCCTTAGCCATGTGCGCGACAACATCGGCAGTGCCACGCATGCCGCTCGCGCCCAGGCGGATTCAGATGTCGAGCCCACAGCGGTGGATGTCGAGGCATTGCTTGCGGAGATCGAAAGCTCTTACGCCATGGCGGACGAGCACAGCGCTCACAGTGGCAAGGCGGCCGGCGGCGATTCGGACGGCATTACATTTTTCTAGGGCATCCCAAGCGAAAGCTTGAATAACTGTTAACGAGGTGGAACCGGCATGGCCAAGACAATACTCATCGTCGATGACTCGGCGTCCATCAGGCAGGTCGTTGGGATCGCCTTGAAAGGTGCGGGTTACGACGTCATCGAAGCCACGGACGGGCAAAACGCGCTCAATAAGCTCACCGGTCAACGGGTCCATTTGATCATTTCGGACGTGAACATGCCGGTAATGGATGGCATCACGTTCCTCAAGCAGGTCAAGACGCGGCCAGAATACAAGTTCACGCCCGTCATCATGCTTACTACCGAATCGGCCGAGGGCAAGAAGGCCCAGGGCCAGGCTGCGGGCGCCAAGGCCTGGGTGGTCAAGCCGTTCCAGCCGCAGCAGATGCTTGCTGCGGTATCCAAACTGATCATGCCCTGACCATGAGCTGCGAAATCAGCGTCATGGGCGAGGGACGCTCAAGCCTCGTCGGAGAACTCTGCGTGTTCCATGCCGCAGAGCTCAAGCCTCGGTTGCTCACAATCGCCACGACCGATTCCGATCAGGAAATCGATCTTGCCCAGGTGAGCGAAGTGGATACCGCCGGCGTCCAGCTCCTGCTGCTCGCCAAGCGTGAGGCGGCACGCGCAGGTGGCCGGCTGTCCTACGTCAATCACAGCGATCCAGTGCTGGAAGCCCTGGCGCTTCTCAACCTCGCGCCTGATTTCGGCGACCCGTTGTTGATGCCAGTCGATCAAGGGGCGGCACGATGAACCTGGACGAGGTGTTCCATACGTTCCTCGCCGAAAGCCGCGAAATGCTCGAGGAAATGGAGCGCTACCTGCTGGAAATCGAGGCGGGCGCCCAGGACTCGGAACAGCTCAATGCACTGTTCCGCTGTGTGCACACCATCAAGGGCTCGGCCGGGCTCTTCGCTCTCGACCATGTGGTGGCATTCACTCATGTAGTCGAGAACGTGCTGGACCGACTGCGCGAAGGCGAAATTGCCCTCGATCATGACCTGGCGGCACTGCTGCTCAAGTCACGGGACCACATCGCGTCGCTCATCGACTGCGATGCTGACAGCGTTCCCCCTGCGTTGACGGCGGCGGGCCATATCTTGCTGCTCGCCCTCGCCGATTATCAGGATGCGGTAGCGGACGTGCCTGCCCCTGCCGTGAATGACGCGCCTGTCGCTTTCGCTTCGGGCTGCAGCGGCGGCAATGAGAGTTGGCACATCTCCGTGCGCTTCGGCCCTGACGTGCTGCGCCACGGCATGGATCCGATGGGGTTTATCCGCTATCTGGAGACACTCGGCGAAATTATCGGTGTCGCGACGGTCACCGATGCGCTGCCGGCCGCCGAAGAAATGGACCCTGAGAGCTGCTATCTGGGCTTTGAGATCGATCTTCGCGCCGATACCGATAAAGCCGCGATCGAGGCGGTGTTCGAGTTCGTGCGGGAGGATTGCCAGCTCCGTATTCTGCCGCCGGGCAGCGAAATTGAACGTTACATGACGCTTATTCAACAGCTACCGGAAGATGACGCGAGGCTGGGCGAAATACTGGTGGCCAGCGGCGCGTTGACCCGCGCCGAACTCGAAGCGGGCCTGGCATGCCAGCAAGCGCCCGACGGTACGGCCGAGCACGCGCCACGTATTGGCCAGGTTCTCGTGGAAAATGGGGTCGTGCTGCCCGAAGTAGTGGGCGCCGCCTTGGGCAAGCAACAGCAAGCCCGCGAGACGCGCACTCAGGCGAGCCAATACGTTCGGGTGCAAGCAGACAAGCTGGATGCCTTGATCAACCTGGTCGGCGAGCTGGTTATTGCCAGCGCGGCCGCTGGGCTCTGCGCCCAGCGCAACGGCGATACCGCCACCCAGGAAGCCGTGGCGGTGGTTGCCGGCTTGGTCGAAGAGATTCGGGACGGCTCGCTGGAGCTTCGGATGGTGCCGATAGGCGAGACCTTCCAGCGCTTCCAGCGCGTGGTGCGGGACGTTTCCCAGGAGCTGGGCAAAGACATCCAACTGCATATCAGCGGTGCCGATACCGAGCTCGACAAGACCGTCGTGGAAAAGATTGCCGATCCGCTCATGCATCTGGTGCGCAATGCCATGGACCATGGCATCGAATCGGCCGACTGTCGATTGCAATCGGGCAAGCCCAGCCAGGGCACCGTGCGGCTCAACGCCTTCCACGAAGCCGGCAGCATCGTCATCGAGGTTGGCGACGATGGTGGCGGACTCAACCGCGGAAAGATCCTGGCCAAGGCGCTGGAACGTGGCGTTATCCAGAGCAGCGAAGGCCTCACGGAAAGCGAGATCTTCCAGCTGATCTTCGAGCCGGGTTTCTCCACGGCCGAGGCAGTTACCAACCTTTCCGGTCGCGGCGTGGGCATGGATGTGGTGAAGCGCAACATCGAAGCGCTCCGGGGCACCGTGGATGTCGAGTCAGTGGAGGGTCGCGGCACGACGCTGCGCATCCGCCTGCCGCTGACCCTCGCCATCATCGATGGCTTTCTCACCGGCGTGGGCGATGCGAGCTATGTGGTGCCGCTCAAGAGCGTGGTCGAGTGTGTAGAGCTCACGGCAGAGCAGCACAAGGAAACGCGCCGGTGCAGCTTCATCAACCTGCGCGGCGAAGTGCTGCCCTTCATTCGCCTGCGCGACTACTTCGATCTTGATGGGCAAGTTGGGCGCCGCGAGAACATCGTGGTGGTGAGTTATGGCGGCCACAAGGCGGGGTTGATCGTGGATGCGTTGCTGGGTGAATACCAGACCGTGATCAAGCCTCTCGGGCGGCTCTTCGCCAATTTAAGCGGTATTAGCGGCTCCACCATTCTCGGCAGTGGTGAGGTGGCGCTGATTCTCGATGTACCCGCGCTTGTGCAGCGGGCAGTAGAACAGGAAACCCGCTCGGCCCAGTTCGCGGGCGAGCGGTACAAATCGGTCACTTCGGACAGTGCTGTCCGGTCATGGGGTAAATAACGTGCTTAAGAATCTGAAAATTGGCATGAAAATGGGACTGGGCTTCGGCTTGGTGATCGTGCTGTTGATAATGATTATCGTGGTTGGCCTTGGCTCGCTCGGCTCGCTGAACGACAGCATCAGGACGCTCATCGACGATCGCTATCCCAAGACAATGGCGTCGAACAATGTAA
Source organism: Pseudomonas sp. CBC3 (assembly GCF_037967085.1). Taxonomy (NCBI): domain Bacteria; kingdom Pseudomonadati; phylum Pseudomonadota; class Gammaproteobacteria; order Pseudomonadales; family Pseudomonadaceae; genus Pseudomonas; species Pseudomonas sp. CBC3. The sequence continues at coordinate 727,019 of NZ_JBANEO010000001.1, read as the reverse complement.
AGAACAATCTCAATGAGTCGGCACGCGCATCGCGTAATCTTCTGCTGTTCGAAGGCCAGGCATTGATTGAAGAGCGCGAGCGAGTCCAGCGTCAGCGCGTACAGATCAGCGAGGCCTTGGAAAAGCTCGCAGCGACTCTCAATACTGACGAAGGGAAACGATTGTTCGCGGGCGTCACACATGCGCGCGAAGCTTATATCGTGGCCCAGGACGAGTTCCTCGGGTACGTGGATCAGGGCATGAGGGAAGCTGCCATTGCCGTATTGCGCGGCGCGCTGCGGTCTGCACAGACGGAGTACTTCGCTGCCATTGATGCCCTGCTCGGCTTCCAGCGTGAGCAAATGCAGAAGGCAGGTAGCGAGGCCGCTGAGGACTATGCAAGCAGCTGGATGCTCATGGTCTCGCTGGGTGCCGGTGCTTTCCTGATAGCGGTTTTTTCAGCCTGGGTCGTGACCCGCAGCATTACTCGGCCTCTCGGAGAGGCAGTGAGGGCGGCTGGCCAGTTGGCTGAGGGCGACATGACGGTGAAACTCGATGCGACATCTAAGGACGAAACAGGCCAGTTACTGCTTGCCATGCAGACCATGGTCGATCGTCTGACGCAGACCATCGGTGAAGTTCGCTCTGCCGCTGACAGCTTGGCCTCCGCTTCTGAAGAAGTGAGTGCGACCAGCCAGGGCCTTTCTCAGGCCTCCAGCGAGCAGGCTGCCTCGGTCGAAGAAACGTCCGCGTCGATGGAGCAGATGACCGCCTCGATCCAGCAGAACACCGAAAACGCCAAGGTCACTGACGGTATTGCCACCAAGGCCTCGAAAGATGCCGTCGAGGGCGGCGAAGCGGTGGAGAAAACCGTGGCAGCCATGAGAAACATCGCCGCCAAGATTTCGATTATCGACGATATTGCCTACCAGACAAACCTATTGGCGCTCAACGCGGCGATCGAAGCGGCGCGTGCTGGCGAGCACGGTAAGGGCTTCGCAGTGGTCGCCGCCGAGGTGCGCAAGCTGGCAGAGCGCTCTCAGGTGGCCGCTCGTGAAATCGGCGAAGTGGCGGGCTCTTCCGTGGAACTCGCCGAGAAGGCTGGAGAGCTGCTGGGCACCATCGTGCCCTCGATCAAGAAAGCAGCCGACCTCGTGCAGGAAATTTCTGCCGGCTCCGAGGAACAATCCTCCGGCGTCGGTCAAATCAACGATGCCATGGAGCAGCTCAATCAGCTGACGCAGCAGAATGCCTCTTCTTCCGAAGAGCTTTCAGCGACCGCTGAGGAGATGAGCGCGCAGGCTGAGCAGCTGCAGGATCTGATGAGCTTCTTCAAGCTGGAAAGCCAGGCAGTTTCTGGTCCCGCAAAGGCGGTTCGGGCTGGTGCGACCAAGCAGGGCTCCAATGGCTGGGGCAAGGCAAACGCCAGCGTGCAGACAAAGAGAAAGCTCGTCGCCGAGCCTGATGAAGCCGAATTCGAGCGCTTCTAGGAGAAGGGACTATGGGCGAGTTGACTAACGTGGAGCGGCCGCAGCGTGCTGCGGCTGCCGACAACCAGCAGTATCTGACCTTCCTGCTCGCCGACGAAATGTTCGCAGTGGGTATCCAGCGGGTACGTGAAATCATCGAGTACGGCAATGTCACCACCGTGCCGATGATGCCCCGCTTCGTCCGAGGTGTTATCAACCTGAGGGGCAGCGTGGTACCGGTAATCGACCTGTCCGCGCGTTTCGGCCGCGGGGTCAGCGATATCCATCGGCGCACCTGCGTCGTTATCGTCGAGATTGAGCACGAAGGTGCGAAGCAAGAGCTGGGAGTAGTTGTCGACGCAGTTTCTGAAGTGCTGGATATCCCGCAATCGGAAATCGAGCCGGCACCAGCCTTTGGGGCCAGGATTCGTGCCGATTTCATCAGCGGTATGGGCAAGGTCGGCGGGCGGTTCGTCATTTTGCTCAATGTCGATCGCGTGCTCGCGGTCGAAGAGATGGCGACGTTGTCGGAGCTGGTCGATCGGGATGCCGGTCGTGAGTGACGCCGCTGTTGCAGGGCGCGGCATTTTTTCCATCAGCGACTCGGAATTCCGGCTCTTCCAGCAATTGATGTTCAACGAGGCTGGGGTGACCTTGGCCTCTTCGAAGAAGGCGTTGGTAAACGGCAGGCTGTCCAAGCGCCTGAAAGCGCGAGGTTGTGCGAGCTTCAGGGCCTATTACGACTTGCTGGGCCAGGATGCGGAAGAGTGGCAATGGGCGATCGATTTGCTGACGACCAACGAAACCTATTTCTTTCGCGAGCCCAAGCATTTCGACTACCTACGTGAGAAGGTACTGCCAGCCCACGTCAGTGGGCGGCCCTTTCGTGTATGGAGTGCGGCCTGCTCCAGTGGGGAGGAGACATACAGCATCGCGATGGTGCTGGCCGACACGCTTGGTGGAGATGGCTGGTCCGTGATGGGCTCGGATCTCAATACACAAGTGTTGGCCAAGGCGCGCAGCGGTCACTACGGCATGGCGCGTACCGAGGGTATCCCTCGTTCTTCGCTGGAGCGGTACTGCCTGAAAGGCAAGGGAAGCCAGGCTGGAACCTTTCTAGTAGGCCGGCCGCTGCGTGAGCGTCTTGAGTTTCGCCAGATCAATCTGAACACGAACCTTCCGAAGCTCGAGCAGTTCGACGTGATATTCCTGCGCAATGTCATGATTTACTTTTCGCAGGAGACCAAGGCCCAGATCGTGCGGCGTGTTCTCGGACTGCTCAAGCCCGGCGGCCACTTCTTCATCGGTCATTCCGAAAGCCTCAATGGCATTGCAGACGGCCTTGAGGCGGTGCGGCCTTCGATCTACCGCAAGCCGGCGTGATACGCAGCCTTGGCAATTGATCTGTTCATTCATCCCGGTGAATACGAATTCGCCGATGAAAACTTCTGCATTCGCACAACGCTCGGCTCCTGTGTGTCCATCGTGCTGTGGCACCGAGAACGGCGACTCGGCGGGATGTGCCATTACATGCTGCCACGCCGGGAGCGGCGCGTCGGGCAGGCGCTCAATGGCAAGTACGCCAACGAAGCACTTGAGCTGATGCTCCGTGAGGCTCGCATATTGGGCACCAGAACCGAGCAATACGAGGTCAAGCTATTTGGCGGTGGCGATATGTTCCCTAACTATAAAAAAGGCGGGCGAACGGTGGCAGGTCGTAACATCGAAGCCGTGCGCGGTTTGATCGCAGCGCATGGGCTGCGTATCACTTCCGAAAGTTTGGGCGGTGTGGGTTATCGAAATGTGATTTTCGAGATAGCCAGCGGAAACGTTTGGGTCCGTCACGTCAATGTCGTACGTTAATTCTCCCGGACTCGATAAGGGATTCAGCTGTGAGTAAGAAAATCAGCGTCTTTATCGTCGACGATTCGGCGGTGGTCCGTCAGGTCGCCGCGGCAGTGTTGGGGCAGGATCAATCGATAGAGGTGATCGGCTCGGCAGCCGATCCGCTTTTTGCCCAGCAGAAGATGCAGGCGCAATGGCCCGACGTGATCCTGCTCGACGTCGAAATGCCGCGCATGGACGGCATCACCTTCCTGAAAAAGATCATGAGCGAACGCCCAACGCCGGTGGTGATCTGCTCCACGCTGACCGACAAAGGCGCGCAAACCAGTGTGGATGCGCTGGCCGCCGGTGCGGTGGAGATCATCACCAAGCCCAAGGTTGGGCTGAAGGATTTTCTGAACGAGTCTTCCAGCGCCCTGATCCGCGCAGTCAAGGCGGCCGCCCGGGCTCGGGTGGGTACGGCTACGGTTCGGGTTGCGGATGAGGTGCCGGCAACCACGCCTGTCCAGCGTGCGATGACCAAGACGACCGAGCGCGTCATCGCGCTGGGCACCTCGACCGGCGGCACGCAGGCATTGCAGACGGTATTGACGGGCCTGCTGGAGGACTGTCCCGGGATTGTGATTGTTCAGCACATGCCGGAGAAGTTCACCGCCGCCTTTGCCGAACGGCTCAACCGCCTTTGCCGTTGCGAGGTGAAGGAGGCCGCCAATGGTGATCGCGTGCTGCCGGGCAGGGTGCTGATCGCGCCGGGCGGGCGCCACATGCAGCTCAAACGCAGCGGAGCCCAATACTGCGTGAACATCCTCGACGGCCCGCCGGTGAACCGGCACAAGCCTTCGGTCGATGTGCTGTTTCGCTCGGTGGCGCGGGAAGCGGGCAAGAACGCCATCGGCGTGATCATGACCGGCATGGGCGACGACGGCGCCCGCGGGCTGCTGGAAATGCGCGAAGCCGGCGCGCTGACTGCCGCGCAGGATGAAGCCAGTTGCGTGGTGTTCGGCATGCCGAAGGAAGCCATCGTTCGGGGCGGTGCCGCTCATGTCGTCGGCCTGGATCAGATTGGTCGATTCATTCTGAACCAGGGCCATTAATGGAACGTGCCCGGCAAAGGCTGCTTCGCCGGGCACGCAACGGCTGACGTTACGCCGCAGCGATCACGTCGCCGTGGTTTTCCGGCTCGATCAGCGCGCGGTGCAGGGCGGCGATGGCGGCGTCGTAATCTTCCTCGTTGACCACGCACTGCATCTCCACCTGGCGAATCGACTGGTGGATCGCCTGGATGCTGATGCCGGCACCGGCCAGCGCCGCAACGGTCTTGGCGAGGATGCCTTTGACTTTGAGATCCGAACCGATGGCCGAGACGATGGCGACGTTGTGCACCGTGACTTCCGCCGCCGGATAGCGCTCCTCGATCAAGTTGGCCGCGCGATTGATCAGCTTGCGCGAGCCGGAGGCGTAGTAGGTGATGCTGTTGGCGTCCGAGTCCTTGTTGACGACGTAGAGCTTGAGCTGCTTGAGCAGCTTGGTGATCTCGATGTCGTAGGCCACGTCGCCGAGCATGTCCTGATCGAACACCTCGATGCCGAAGACGTCCTTGCGTCCGGCGATGATCTCGACGCAGGGCCGCTCGCTCTTGTAGTCCTGGCTGATCAGCGTGCCGGCGTGCTGCGGCTCGAAGGCATTCTTGATGCGCAGCTCGATGCCGGCGCGGCGCAGGGTCTTGGCGGCGCGCGGATGGATCGCCTCCATGCCGAGATTGGACAGCTGGTCAGCCACGTCATAGTTGGTGCGGCCGATGGTCACCACCTTGTCGGCGCCGACAAGGTTCGGGTCGGCGGAAGACAGGTGGAATTCCTTGTGGATGATCGCCTCGCGCGCGCCGGTGGCGGCGGCGATCTGGGCGAAGGTGATCTCGCTGTAGCCGCGGTCGAAGGTGTTCATCAGGCCTTCGCTGCAATGGGTGTAGCCGGTGGCGATGACCAGCTCGCGGCTCAGGTCGACGCCTTCGAAGCTCTCGCGCACCATCTCCTCGAAGGGCAACGGCGAGTCGCAGTGCCAGCCGGTCAGGTCGACCATGCGCCCGTTGATGCCGCGGTGCTTGAGTGCCAGCACGGCGTTGAAGGCGCTGTGCGCTTCGCCCAGCGAGGCGAGCATTTCGCGCACTTTCATCAGGTGTTCGCCGAGTTGGAAGTGGCCGTAAGCGCACAGACGCTGCAGGCTGCTCATGCATTCGCGGGCATCGTCGATGCGCGAGTTGATGAACTGGTCGGCGGCGTGGCGCTCGAAGTCGCCGAGGAACAGCTCGGCGTTCTTCTCCAGCATGCGCTGGCGAACGCTCTGTAGCGCATCGAGCCAGGCGCCTTCATTCTGAGCGTCGGCGAAGCGCTGGTAGACGCCCGGCTCGCCGGTTTTCTTATGCTCCAGCAACAGATTGGTCATGCCGCTGTAGGCCGAAACGACGAAGACCCGCTGATACAGCTGGGTGCCTTCACGCTGGCCAATAAAAATGTTGTCGAGTAGCTCGTCGAAGCGGCTCATGGAGGTGCCGCCGATCTTTTCTACGGTATGCATCGATTCAACGTCCCGTCTTGGGGTGAATTTTCATCCCTGGGCCGGCTTTGCAGGCCAAGCGGAAACCATCCCCGTGCTGACGGGAATGGTTCATAAAGGTCAGAGATAGCGTTGTGGCTGGATCTGCAGCGGCGTGAAATCCTCACGCTCGGCAACGAAGTCGGGGCGTGGTGCAAGCCCGCAGAACGGCGCCTGGGCAGCATTATCCACATGGTTGTAGACATAGAACAGATTGCTGCGCGCGCTGGGTGTGATGTTGCTGTTCGAACCGTGCATGGTGTTGCAGTCGAAGAACAGCGCACTGCCCGCCGGGCCGGTGGCGGTGTCGATGCCATGCTGCTCGGCCAGCCGGGTGAGGCTGTCGTGATCCGGTACGCCGAACTCCTGCTTGCGCAGGGACTTTTCGTAGTGGTTTTCCGGCGTCGTGCCCACGCAGCGGACGAAGTGCTTGTGCGAACCGGGGACCAGCATCAGCGGGCCGTTATGCGGCTCGTTGTCGGTCAGCAGGATCGAGCAGCTGAGGGTGCGCATGCGCGGCAGGCCGTCCTCGGTGTGCCAGGTTTCGAAATCCGAATGCCAGTAGAACTCCTTGCCGGTGAAGCCCGGTTTGAAATTCATCCGCGACTGATGCACATAGATGTCGCCGCCGAGAATGAAGCGCGCAATCCCGGCGGTCCGCTCGTCGGCAGCGATTCGGGCAAACAGCGCGTTGTCTTTATGAATGGCGAACACCGAGCGGATCGCCCCGCTGTCGGGTTCCTTGATGGTCTTGCCGGATTCGGCAACGGCTGGATCCTGGCGCATGCGCTCGAGTTCTTCGCGGAAAAACGCGACTTCCTCGGCACTGAATAGATTGGGGATGACCAGATAACCGTCACGCTCGAAGCGTTCGATCAACTCGGCCGGGACCGGCGCATTAGTCATGTCGTTACGGTAGACGACCGGGTCCAGCCGTTCTTGCCAGCTGGGCTGATCCTCCTGGCGCGAGGGATACAGGTCAGCTTGCGGGGTGCTCATGTCTTCCTCCCTTGTTCCGCGATTACTTGTTATGGTCGCGGTAAATTGCGGTGGACAATGCGGTGCAGTCGTAGGGCGGGTGCAGCCGCCATTCAATGCCGGCGGGAAACGCCGTGCTGGCGGATGCACCCGTACTACGGTTTACGTTAGACGACGGTTTCGGCCTCCAGCGGATAGACACCGCTGTCGTCATGAACTTCCTTGCCGTTAAGCGGCGGGTTGAAGACGCAGGCCATCTTCATGTCCTCGCTGCCGCCGCGCAGCAGGTGCTCGTCGTGCTTGTCGAGGATGTACAAGGTGCCGGCCTCGATCTTGTAGATCTTGCCGTCGGCAACGGTCTCGATCTCACCGTTGCCGCTGATGCAGTACACCGATTCCAGATGGTTCTGGTAGTGAATGTGCGTCTCGGTGTTAGCGAAGATGGTGGTGATGTGGAAGGAGAAGCCCATCTTGTCGTCCTTGAGCAGCATGCGGGTGCTGTCCCAGGTTTCGGTGACGATCTTGCGGTTGGACTGCTCGCATTCGGCAAGAGTACGTACGATCATTTTTTCAATCCTCAAGAAGCAGCTTGATTGGTGTCCTGGTCGGACATCACGGCGGCAAAAGCCTTGTCTAGAATGCTCATGGCCTTGTCGATCTGCTCTTCGCTGATCACCAGCGGGCAGAGGCACTTGACCACTTCGCTGTGAGCGCCGCTGGTCTCGATCACCAGACCGTTCTCGAAGGCGTGGCGGCAGACCGCGGCGGCGGTGTCGCCATCCGGGCAGCTGATGCCGATCATCATTCCGCGGCCTTTGACGAACAGGGAATCGGGGCCATAGCGGCGGACGATCTTGTGCATGCCATCGGCGATGCGCTTGCCCTTGGCCTGAACACTTTTAGCGAACTCGTCGTCCTGCCAGAAATGCTCAAGGGCGGCGGCTGCGGTGACGAAGGCGTGGTTGTTGCCGCGGAAAGTGCCGTTGTGCTCGCCGGGGTTCCACTGGTCCAGCTCCTTGCGCAGTAGCACCATGGCGAACGGCAGGCCGAAGCCCGACAGCGACTTGGAGAGGGTGATCATGTCCGGCTTGATGCCCATTTCCTCGAAGCTGAAGAAGCTGCCGGTGCGGCCGCAACCGGCCTGGATGTCATCGATGATTAGCAGCATCTCGTGCTTGCGGCAGAGTTTTTCCAGCTTGCGCACCCACTCAGCGGACGCGGCGTTCAGGCCGCCTTCGCCCTGAACCACCTCGACGATCACCGCAGCCGGCTTGTCGATGCCGCTGGACGGGTCGGCGAGCAGCTTGTCCATCATCGCGATGGTGTTGACCTTGTCGCCGAAGTAGTTGGCGTAAGGCATGCGGCTGACGTCGGTCAGCGGTACGCCAGCGGCGCCGCGGTGATGCTTGTTGCCGGTCGCCGCCAGGGCGCCGATGCTGCAGCCGTGGAAGCCATTGGTGAAGCTGATGACGTTGTTGCGACCGGTCACCTTGCGCGCCAGCTTCAACGCGGCTTCAACCGCGTTAGTACCGGTCGGTCCGGTGAACTGCATGACGTAGTCCATGTTGCGCGGCTTGAGAATCAGGCGACTGAAGGTCTCGAGGAAACGCTCCTTGGCATCGGAGTACATGTCCAGGCCATGAGTGATGCCGTCGTCGCTGATGTAGTCGAGCAGCGCCTGCTTGAGCACCGGATGGTTGTGGCCGTAGTTGAGCGTGCCGGCACCAGCGAGAAAGTCGATGTAAGACTTGCCGTCGCGGGTGATCAGCTCGGCGCCACGCGCCTGTTTGAAAACCACGGGAAAGGATCGGCAGTAGCTGCGAACGCCGGATTCGTGCAGTTCGAAAGTTTTCATGCGTTTTCCTCTAATTCTTCTTCTGAATGGGGTGCGGCGAACGGGCCGGCGCGATAGAGCACTTCGTCTTCATGCTTGCCGGCGAAATGTTCGTCGCGAGCGAACAAGGTGCGGGTGCTGTAGTCGACTTCGAGCTTGGCGAAAGCCTTCTTGAACAGCGCCTGTGATGCCCCGTTGTCCGGCGAGATGGTGGTTTCCAGATAGCGCACGTCCTGTTCTCTGGCGACCCGTGCGATCAGGGCCATCAGCATGCGCAGAGCCAGACCTTGGCCGCGCATCGACGCGTCAACCGCGACCTGCCAGACGAACAATGTGTCCGGGCGGGAAGGCGGGCGGTAACCGGAAATGAAACCTACCAATCGGCCATCCGCATCGGCGGCGGCAATGGAGGTATCGGCGAAATCGGAGCATTGCAGCAGGTTGCAGTACACCGAATTGGTGTCCAGAGGTTGGCAGCGCGCTACCAGCTCATGGAGGGGATAACCGTCGCCGTCGGTGGGGCGACGGAGCGTTACGGTAGGAACACTCAAAACAAGACCTTTGGGGTTGCTGATTGAAATCCTTTATTAGAATAAACACATCAAAAAATTAATCTCAACCCAAGTCGCCGATCATGGGTAGCGGATCGCCGCTGATATCTCCGAAGTTCGTGTTTTATCGCGAAAGTTGAACTAGCCGGTGACAGCTTGGAATTCGCTTTGATCCGAGTTGAATATCTTGCTGGATATTGGCGGGACCAGCCGCGAAGAAATAGGCCGATTCAGAGGCCTGGATTACGACTGTATTCAGAGACCATGCGCCGCCGTCGAAGGCTCCGGTGAAACCCTCATGGGGCGGGGCTTGAGGCGGATTCCGGTTGTGCGGATCCGGCGACGGATCGCGGCCGCTTTTCACGGCGGTTGAATTAACCGAGCTTGCGCTGGCAACTAGGGGAAATGAGGTGGCAGAACTAAGGGTCGAGCCGCCGATATCGTTGCTGGATATCGGCGATCCGTTTCCAGGGAGATGGCGACTTCATCGCATTGATGAATTTTTTGTGGTCGCTCGACTGAGCGGCGATGAATACGAACTTAATCCTTAGTTATAGAGCGCCTGATGCGTTAGTTGCCATTACTTGTGCGAACCGCTCTGTCCCAATGGCTGAAATGAACATCGGTGTGTCGAAAATCGCACCGTTCGGCAGCTCAGCGCCACCATTGCCGACCTTGATGCTCGATCAGCTGACGGGCCTGCTCCGGGCCATCGGTGCCGGCCGGATATGGCCTCGGTTTGCGGTAATGGTTCTGCCAGCCGCGCAGGATCGGATCGACCCAGTTCCACGCCGCTTCCACCTCATCGCGGCGCATGAACAGCGTCGAATCGCCTTCGATCACATCCAGCAGCAGACGCTCGTACGCCTCCCAGCGACGCGTGCTGCTGAAGGCGTTGGCCAGGTTCAGATCCAGTTCCACCGGCTCCAGCTGCATGCCTTTGCCGGGTGCCTTGGCCATCAGTTGCAGGCTGATGCTTTCTTCGGGTTGCAGGCTGATCACCAGGCGGTTGACCTCGCCTTTGGTGAACAGCATGTGTGGCACCTGCTTGAAGGTGACGATGATTTCCGAGCGCTTGCGAGCCATGCGCTTGCCGGTGCGCAGGTAGAAGGGCACGCCGGCCCAGCGCCAGTTGTTGATCTCGGCCTTTACCGCGACGAAGGTTTCGGTATCGCTGTCGTTATCGACATCCTGTTCGAAGTAGTAGGCCTGCACATCGTGGCCGCCGATGCGCCCGGCGCTGTACTGGCCGCGCACGGTCTTGTCCTGCACGTCGTTGCCGGTGATGGGTTTGAGCGCCTCCAGGATCTTGACCTTCTCGCCGCGTATCGATTTGGCGTCGAAACGCACCGGCGCCTCCATTGCCACCAGGCAGAGCAGCTGCAGCAGATGGTTCTGCAGCATGTCGCGCATGGCGCCGGCGTGGTCGTAATAGCTGCCGCGATTCTCGACGCCGAGGGTTTCGGCCACGGTGATCTGCACATGGTCGATGTGACCGCTGCGCCAGATCGGCTCGAACAGGGCGTTGGCGAAACGCAGTGCCATGAGGTTCTGCACCGTCTCCTTGCCCAGGTAGTGATCGATCCGGTAGATCCGCGACTCGGGGAAGACCGCGCCGATCGCTTCGTTGATCTCGAGCGCCGAATCCAGCGAGTGGCCGATGGGTTTCTCCAGCACGATGCGTGCGTCCTCGCCGGCCAGTCCGGCGCTTTCGAGATTGGACGCGATGGGCACGAACAGCCTCGGCGCGGTCGCCAGGTAATGCACCCGCACGCGTCCTTCGGATGGGCCGAGGTGATGCGCGAGACCGAGGAATTCGCCACGCTGGGAGGCATCCATGGCGAAGTAATCGAGGCGTCGACTGAACGCTTGCCAGATGTCGACCTCGAAATCGGTGCGTGCGATTCCGGCGCGGCAGTGGCGCTCGGCCAGGGACAGGAAGGCGTCGCGGTCGATCTCCTGGCGAGCGATGGCAAGGATGCGCACGTCATCGTGCAGTCGCCGCTCACGGTGCAGGTGGTAAAGCGCAGGGATGAGTTTGTGTAGCGCCAGATCGCCGGTACCGCCAAATACCAGCATGTCGCAGGAAATGGACACAGCGTCGCTCCTAGCTAGAAGGTGAACTCAATAGGTGGGCGATGCTGCAGGCCTTGTAGTATAACTACAAGCCCACTACAGCCAGCCGGCAAGGTAGCTGCGAGCGCATCGCTGCGTTTGACCTTCCTTGCCCGGTATTGATCATAGCGAGTCCGGAACGTGAACCTGCTGCAACACATCGCCCAATCGAGAAGTTCGCTGCGCAAGTCGGAGCTCAAGGTGGCCGACCATGTACTGCTCGATCCGGCTGCGGTGATGCACAGCTCCATGGCGGATCTGGCTCATGCAGTGGGCGTCAGCGAGCCGACCATCGTGCGCTTCTGTCGCGCCATCGGTTGCCTCGGCTTTCAGGATCTCAAGCTCAAACTGGCGCAGAGTCTCGCCGCTGGCGCCAGCTTCGGCCAGTTCGCCATCAGCGAGAACGATTCGGTCACCGACTTCGCGCTGAAGATTTTCGACACCACCCTGCATACCCTGATGGACGTGCGCGAACGCCTCGACTCCGACGCGCTGGAGCGTGCCGTGGCCGCCATGGCCAAGGCCGAACGGGTGGAGTTCTACGGATTCGGCGCGTCCGGTGCGGTCGCGACCGATGCCCAGCACAAATTCTTCCGCCTGCTGCTCAGCGCGGCGGCGTATTCCGATCCGCATATGCAGGCGATGTCGGCGGTCACGCTGAAGCCCACCGACGTGGCCATCTGCATTTCCCAGTCGGGACGCTCCAAGGATTTGCTGATCACCGCCAATGTGGTGCGCGAGTCCGGCGCCACGCTGATCACCCTCTGCCCGAGCCAGACGCCGCTGGCGGAGCTGGCGACCATCAATCTGGCCATTGATGTCCAGGAAGACACCGAAATCTATACGCCGCTGACCTCGCGCATCGCTCATCTGGTGGTGATCGACGTGCTGGCGATGGGCGTTGCCATGGCGCGCGGGCCGAGCTTGGTTAACCACCTCAAGAGCGTAAAGCGCAGCCTGCGCAGCTTGCGCCTGTCACCCAAGTCGGTGAAGCCGCACGAAGATTGATCGTCTTCGAAACGTCATCGACCTGACCTCATAGCGTCACCCATAGCTCCGATGCTGAACCTCCCAGTACCTTTCTCGGGAGAACCCCATGTCTCAGCACCGTGAAACCTACGTCAACCTCGATGCCCGTGCCCGCCGCAAGCTGCAGGACGAGCGCCGCATGTATTTCCGTCGCGCCATTGAAAGCTACGATGAGCAGCGCCAATTGCATGCGCAGCTGATGGAGTTCCCCGATCTGCTGATGGTCAGCCCGTTGCTGGAGGCTGGGTCGGAACGCCGGCAAAACGCGTCGCCAATGCGCTGATCTGCGCACGTTCTTCACGGATGAATGCGAGGAAAGCTTGGGCGACCGGGCTGAGCCGCTTTGCCCTCGGGTGCACCACGCACCAGCTGCGGTACAGCGGCAGTTCCTGAACCGGCAGCTCGCGTAGCAGACCGTGCGTCAGTTCAAGGTGCACGGCGTGGCGCGGCATCAGCGCCACACCAAGTCCAGCCACTACGCTTTCGCGCAGCGCATCCAGCGAGGCGACTTGAATCGTCTGGGCAAAATGCGCGCGCTTTTGGCGCAGATAGTCCTCGCCTGCCTTGCGCGTACCCGATCCCGGTTCGCGTACGAGCAGCGGGTAGGCGGTCAGGTCCTGCAGGGTCAGCTCGGCCGCCTGGCTCAGCGGATGATCGGCTGGCGCGACGGCGACGATCGGGTTATTCAGAAACGGCAGGAATTCCAGATCCATGTCGGTCGGGACCTGGGAAATGATCAACAGATCGTCGCGGCTGATCGACAACCGCTTGACCGCCTGCGCATGGTTGACCACGACCAGCTCCAGATTGACTTCCGGATGCTGCCGCTTGAAGGCGGCGAACAGGTGCGGGGTGATGTACTTGGCGCTCGATTCCACGGCAAGGTTCAGCTGCCCGTGTAGCGAGCCCTGCAAATCCGAGAGCTGCATGTCCAGACTGTCCAGGCGGCCGAAAATGTCGGTGCTGGCACGCTGCAGCGCTTCGGCCGCCGGGGTGAGATGGAGCTTTTTACCCAGGTATTCGAATAGCGGCTGGCCAATCAGGTCTTCGAGTTGGCGGATCTGCAAACTCACCGCTGGCTGCGTCAGGGCCATCTCCTCGGCCGCTCGGCTGTACGAACGGCTTTCGCACACCGCCCGGAATAGCTGAAGCTGGCGCAGTGTTATGCGCATCATGGTTTTTCGCATATTTCACCGCTCTTGCTTGTTTTTGTACCTTCGATCACGAGAACTGACCCCGCCGAGGGCGCGATCTAGCGCGCTTAAACGCAAGCTATAAGTAATTGCTTATTCAACGTCAAACAATTATTTATTTTCGGTAATCATGCCGGTGGGCGTAGGGTTTAAACGCTTGCATTGAGTGCAAGCGCCACACGGCCCCACGAGGTGGCCGCCTGCTAATCGACCGAGGGAATGACAGCGTGATCAAGAAGCTGCTGATCGCCAACCGCGGTGAAATTGCCGTCCGCATCGTGCGGGCCTGTGCCGAAATGGGCGTGCGCTCGGTGGCGGTATTCGCCGAGCCTGACCGCCATGCGCTGCACGTCAAGCGCGCCGACGAGGCGTATTTCATCGGTGACGACCCACTGGCCGGCTACCTGAACCCGCGCAAGCTGGTGAACCTGGCCGTCGAGACCGGCTGCGATGCGTTGCATCCGGGTTACGGCTTTCTCTCGGAGAATGCCGAGCTGGCGGAAATCTGCGCCGAGCGCGGCATCAAGTTCGTCGGTCCAAGCGCCGAAGTCATTCGCCGCATGGGCGACAAGACCGAAGCCCGGCGCAGCATGATCAAGGCCGGTGTACCGGTCACGCCCGGCACCGAAGGCAACGTCGCCGATGTCGAGCAAGCGCTGGCCGAGGCCGAGCGCATCGGCTACCCGGTGATGCTCAAGGCGACTTCCGGCGGGGGCGGGCGCGGCATTCGCCGCTGCAACTCTCGCGAGGAACTGGCCCAGGCCTACCCACGGGTGATCTCCGAAGCGACCAAGGCATTCGGTTCGGCCGATGTGTTCCTCGAGAAATGCATCGTTGAGCCCAAGCACATCGAGGCGCAGATCCTGGCCGACTCCTTCGGCAGCACCGTGCATCTGTTCGAGCGCGACTGCTCGATCCAGCGCCGTAACCAGAAGCTCATCGAGATCGCGCCCAGCCCTCAGCTGACTCCGGAGCAGCGCGCCTATATTGGCGATCTGGCAGTGCGTGCGGCCAAGGCGGTGGGCTATGAGAATGCCGGCACCGTGGAGTTCCTGCTCGCCGATGGCGAGGTGTACTTCATGGAAATGAATACTCGGGTGCAGGTGGAGCACACCATCACCGAGGAGATCACCGGCATCGACATCGTCCGCGAGCAGATCCGCATCGCTTCGGGCTTGCCGCTCTCGTTCAAGCAGGAAGACATCCAGTATCGCGGCTTCGCCCTGCAGTTCCGCATCAACGCCGAGGATCCGCGCAACAACTTCCTGCCTTGTTTCGGCAAGATCACCCGTTACTACGCGCCTGGCGGCCCGGGCGTGCGTACCGACACGGCGATCTACACCGGTTACACCATTCCGCCGTACTACGACTCGATGTGCCTGAAGTTGATCGTCTGGGCGCTGACCTGGGAAGAGGCGCTGGCCCGGGGTTCCCGCGCGCTGGACGACATGCGCGTGCAGGGTGTGAAGACCACCGCCTTCTACTACCAGAAGATTCTCGAAAATCCGGATTTTCGCAGCGGGCAGTTCAACACCAGCTTTGTCGACAACCACCCGGAATTGATGACCTACTCGATCAAGCGCAAGCCGAGCGAACTGGCCCTGGCCATTGCCGCCGCCATCGCTGCCCACGCAGGACTGTGAGGAACGAACCATGACTGCTCAGAAAAAAATCACCGTTACCGACACCATCCTGCGCGACGCCCACCAGTCGCTGATCGCTACCCGCATGCGCACCGAGGACATGCTGCCGATCTGCGAGAAGCTCGATCGGGTCGGCTATTGGTCGCTCGAAGTTTGGGGCGGCGCCACCTTCGACGCCTGCGTGCGTTTCCTCAAGGAAGACCCTTGGGAGCGCCTGCGCCAGCTCAAGGCTGCGCTGCCCAATACCCGCCTGCAGATGCTCCTGCGTGGGCAGAACCTGCTTGGCTATCGGCACTACGCCGACGATGTGGTCGAGGCCTTCTGTGCCAAGGCGGCGGATAACGGCATCGACGTATTCCGCATCTTCGATGCGATGAACGACGTACGGAACCTGGAAACCGCCATCCGTGCGGTGAAAAAGACTGGCAAGCATGCCCAGGGCACCATCGCCTACACCACCAGCCCGGTACACACCATCGAGCTGTTCGTCGAGCAGGGTCGGGCAATGCGCGACATGGGCGTCGATTCGATCGCCATCAAGGACATGGCTGGCCTGCTGACGCCGTTCGCCACCGGCGATCTGGTGCGTGCGTTGAAGGCAGAAATCGACCTGCCGGTGTTCATCCATTCCCACGACACCGCCGGCGTCGCCAGCATGTGCCAGCTCAAGGCTATCGAGAACGGCGCCGATCACATCGACACCGCTATATCCTCCATGGCATGGGGCACCAGCCATCCGGGGACCGAGTCGATGGTCGCTGCCCTGCGTGGCACACCCTATGACACCGGTCTGGATTTGGAACTGATTCAGGAGATCGGCCTGTACTTCTATGCGGTGCGCAAGAAGTACCACCAGTTCGAGAGTGAATTCACCGGGGTCGACACCCGGGTGCAGGTCAATCAGGTGCCCGGCGGGATGATTTCCAACCTGGCCAACCAGCTCAAGGAGCAGGGCGCGCTCAACCGCATGGACGAAGTGCTCGCCGAGATCCCCCGCGTGCGCAAGGACCTCGGCTATCCGCCGCTGGTCACGCCGACCTCGCAGATCGTCGGCACCCAAGCATTCTTCAACGTGCTGGCCGGCGAGCGTTACAAGACCATCACCAATGAAGTGAAGCTCTACCTGCAAGGCCGCTACGGCAAGGCGCCGGGCACCATCGATGCCAAGCTGCAGCGCCAGGCCATCGGCGGCGAGGAGATCGTCGAGGTGCGTCCGGCCGATTTGATCAAGCCGGAGCTGGACAAGCTGCGCACGGAGATCGGTGCGCTGGCGAAATCCGAAGAGGACGTGCTGACCTACGCCATGTTCCCGGACATCGGCCGCAAGTTCCTCGAGGAACGCGAGGCCGGCACGTTGCAGCCTGAAGTACTGCTACCGATTCCGGACGGCAACGCGGTGGGTACTGCAGGCGGGGAGGGCGTGCCGACCGAGTTCGTCATCGACGTACACGGCGAGACCTATCGCGTCGATATCACGGGTGTCGGCGTCAAGGGCGAAGGCAAGCGGCATTTCTTCCTCTCCATCGACGGCATGCCGGAAGAAGTGGTGTTCGAGCCATTGAACAACTTCGTCGGCGGCGGCGCTGGTGGTCAGCGCAAACAGGCCAGCGGTCCGGGCGATGTCAGCACCAGCATGCCGGGCAATGTGGTCGACGTACTGGTCAAGGAAGGCGATGTGGTCAAGGCCGGCCAGCCGGTGCTGATCAGCGAGGCGATGAAGATGGAAACCGAAATTCAGGCGCCCATTGCCGGTACTGTGAAGGCTGTGCATGTGGCCAAGGGCGACCGCGTGACGCCCGGCGACCTGCTGATCGAGATCGCCTGAGCCCGAGCCGTGCCTGGATACGCCCAGGCACGGCATAGGTGTCTTCCTTGCCGGTGCATGCGTCTTTTGGAACGGTGTGTTTCAAGCGCGGAAAAAAGCTTTACCCACCCGTGCCTGCGGATGATGCTACGAACGGCGTCCGGCTTGGGGGCGGCATGGAAGGAGATGAAACCATGAAAACGGTAGGACAGGTCGTCAGCAGCAAGTCGAACTTGAGCGTGCATACCATCGCGCCGACCGACACGATATTCACGGCGCTGCAGGTGCTGGCGGAAAAGAACGTCGGTGCACTGCCGGTGGCCGAAGCTGATGGTCGCTTGGTCGGCATCGTCAGTGAGCGCGACTATGCGCGCAAATGCGTCCTCAACGGGCGTTCGTCGTTCGCGACTCCTGTAAGCACGATCATGAGCGTCAACCTGGTGACCGTCGAACCGCACCAAGGACTGGAAGAATGCATGCAGCTGATGACCGATCGGCACTTGCGCCACCTGCCGGTACTCGAAGCGGGCAAGCTGGTCGGCATGCTTTCCATCGGCGACGTGGTCAAAGAGCTCGTCGCCGAGAAAGAAAGTTTGATCCAGCATCTCGAACAGTACATTCGCGGCGAATAATTAAACCCGCAACTGGCGCGTGAGCGCCGGTCCGGTCGGGTCTCGGCGCCCGCTTCGGCACGACCTGCCGGCGCGGGCTCAACCCATACAGAAAGAGATGTCGTACATGAGCCTCGAAGACAAGACGAGCGAAACGGCGCAGGAAGCGCTCGACAACCTGGTCGCGGGCGTCATGCGCTTTCGCGAGGATGTCTATCCGCAGCAGCGCGAGTTGTTCTCCAAACTTGCCCACGAGCAGACGCCGCGGGCGATGTTCATCACCTGCGCCGATTCACGGATTCTCCCGGAGCTGATCACCCAGAGTTCGCCGGGCGATCTGTTCGTGACCCGCAATGTTGGCAACATCGTGCCGCCTTACGGCCAGATGAACGGTGGCGTGTCGACGGCGATCGAGTTCGCCGTGATGGCGCTGGGCGTCAAGCACATCATCATCTGTGGACATTCGGATTGCGGCGCAATGAAAGCGGTGCTCGACCCGTCCGGGCTGGACCGCATGCCGACGGTCAGGGGCTGGCTGCGTCATGCCGAGGTGGCCAGGACCGTGGTAGAAGAGAATTGCGGCTGTGCCGATGACAGCACTTTGCGCATCCTCACCGAGGAAAACGTGCTGGCGCAGCTCGAACACCTGCGCACGCACCCTTCGGTAGCGGCGCGACTGGCCAGCGGCCAGCTGTTCATTCACGGCTGGCTCTACAACATCGGCACCAGTGAAATCCGCGCCTACGATGCGGCGCGCGGCGAGTTTCGCCTAATCGGCGACGGCCCGCTGCCGATGGCGACGCCCAAATCGCGTTACGTCTGAGAGGGTACGGATTGGGCTTCGCAACGAAGCCCAACGGCGCCAGCGCTATTTATGCAAGACGAACTGGCCGGTGAAGCGCACGGCGTCGCGGCCATCGGCTGCGAGAATGCGGCTGTGCAGCGTGAGACGTGAGCGGCCGCGACGCCGGTAGATCGTCTCGAAGCGCTCCCACGCGCCGTCGTCTGGCGCCGAGCAGATCGCCGTCGCGTCATCTACCACCGGTAGCGGATAGTCGATCTGGCCTTCGTGAATGACGATATGGCCGTCTTCGATGCCGGCCTCGCGCAAGCGCAGGTGCAACCAACCCCAGCCAGCCAGCACCGACGCGCAATACAGGCTGCCGCCGAACATGCTGCTCTTGTGGTTGATGTTCGCTTGCAGCGGGACCTTCAGACGCAACTCATGGTTTTCCCACTGATCGACACGCAGGCCCATCGCCCGGGTCAGAGGGATGTCGTGATGCAGAATGGCTTCCAGATAGCGGCTATCGCGGCTCATGCCGGGTGGATTCCTAAACGTTTGCAGATACAGGCAGACGCCAAGCATGACCGCTGAGTCACGATATTGCCAGTTTCCACACGCGCTTTTTGCCGCTGTCAGGATGCCATTCGACGGTTTGCTTCAGCGCGCCGCGCTTTTCTGCTGGTAAGCACAGTAACCGGGGCGCGGGCCGATTCTGGGATGGTTGCGGCAGGTGTCCGGACGCTTGGCGTAGACGGTGCACAGGCGCGTCTTGCGGTCCAGATACAGGCAGTCGCCATTGGCCAGCCGGGTCAGGGTGAAGATGCCATGCTTCTGATTGAAGTGCTCGACGATGCCCGCTTTGCTCAGGCGCTTGGCGACGTTCTTCAGCGGCTCGTCACGTTCGAAGGCATCGACTACTTCCAGGCGAATCAGGTCGTCGATGCGCACTTCGACCGGTAGCGTGCAGCAAGTGGCGTGGCAGTCGCGACACAGCCCGTTGCTGTAGCGGGCCCAGGTTTCCAGGCGGTCGGGGTCGGCGGAGGCGATCAGGCGTGTCTTCACGGAGGCGGTATCGGTAATGGCGGCGCGCGATCATAACGACCCTGGGTTGAATTTCCAGCGAATCCGACGAGTCGAACGCCGGACAGACGGTCGCGCAGATTCAACTGAAACCTGCAAACCTGTCTGCATTGCCCTTTGCCGAGGTGGCCTGTGCTGCCATGAACCCCTTCCCAGCTCCATGAGGTCTGTCCATGTCGCAAGAACCCACTGCTCCTGACGCCGATGCTGTCGCAGCCTTCCGCAATTCGATCATCAGCAAGCTGACCTATTCGATCGGCAAAGACCCGGAGCATGCGTCCGATCACGACTGGTTCGAAGCGGTCGCGCTGGCTACGCGCGATCGCATGATCGATCAATGGATGGACCGTACGCGCGAGAGTTATCGGGAGGGCAAGAAGCGGGTTTATTACCTCTCGCTGGAATTTCTCATCGGACGTTTGCTCACCGACAGCCTGAGCAACCTCGGCCTGCTCGACGTTGCGCGCGAAGCCCTGGCGGATGTCGATGTGGATTTCGACCACATCCGCCTGACCGAGCCGGATGCGGCGTTGGGCAACGGCGGTCTTGGCCGGCTGGCGGCCTGCTTCATGGAGAGTATGGCGACGCTGGGCATTGCCGCCCATGGTTACGGGATTCGCTACGATCACGGCCTGTTCCGCCAGGCCATCGTCGATGGCTGGCAGCACGAGCAGACCGAAACCTGGCTGAATTTCGGCAACCCCTGGGAGTTCGAACGGCCCGAGGTCGGTTATCTGATCGGCTTTGGCGGTAGCGTTACGGCCATGCCGCACGACGCCGCCGGGCAGGAGCAGCCCAAGCATTTCTGGCACTGGGCCGAAGGCGTGCGCGCGATTGCCTACGACACGCCGGTGGTCGGCTGGCGCGGGGCAAGCGTCAATACGCTGCGCCTGTGGCGCGCCCGCGCCGAGGCGGATTTCCATCTGGAGCGCTTCAATGCCGGCGACCATATCGGTGCCGTCGCCGAAGAAGCCCGCGCCGAAAGCATCTCGCGCGTGCTGTATCCGGCCGATAGCACCGAGGCGGGCCAGGAGCTGCGTCTGCGCCAGGAATATTTCTTCGTGGCGGCCTCGCTGCAGGACCTGCTGCGGCGTCATCTGGATCAGCGTGGCACCTTGATGAATCTGCCGGAATTCGCCGCCATCCAGCTCAACGATACCCATCCGGCCATCGCCGTGGCGGAGCTGATGCGGCTGCTGGTCGATGTGCACGATATCCCTTGGCGCAAGGCGTGGGAGCTGACCGTCAATACGCTGTCCTATACCAACCACACCCTGCTGCCGGAGGCGCTGGAAACCTGGCCGGTGGGGTTGATGGAGCGCCTGCTGCCGCGACATATGCAAATCATCTACCTGATCAATGCCCAGCACCTCGATGCGTTGCGCGAGCGCGGTATTCATGACCTGGACCTGCTGCGTTCGGTCTCGTTGATCGAAGAAGGGCATGGCCGCCGGGTGCGCATGGGTAACCTCGCGTTCCTCGGTTCGCACTGCATCAATGGCGTGTCGGCGCTGCACACCGGGTTGATGCGCGAGACGGTGTTCACCGATCTGCATTCGCTGTACCCCGAGCGGATCAGCAACAAGACCAACGGCATCACCTTCCGCCGCTGGCTGTACCAGTCCAATCCGCAATTGACCCGGCTGCTCGTCGAGCATGTCGGCGAAGAATTGCTCGATGCGCCGGAAACGGTGCTGCGCCAGCTTGAGCCCTATGCCGATCAACCGGGTTTCCGCGCGCGCTTTGCCGCCCAGCGGCTGAACAACAAGCAGCTGCTGGCGCGCATGATCCAGGAGCGGCTGGGCATCAGCGTCGACCCGAACGCGCTGTTCGACGTGCACGTCAAGCGCATCCACGAGTACAAGCGACAGTTGCTCAATCTGCTGCACACCGTGGCGCTGTACCAGGCGATCCGCTCCGATCCGGGCCGCAACTGGGTACCACGGGTGAAGATTTTCGCGGGCAAGGCGGCGGCGAGTTATCACACGGCCAAATTGATCATCAAATTGACCAACGACATCGCGCGGACCATCAACGATGACCCGACGGTGCGCGGCTTGCTCAAGGTGGTGTTCCTGCCCAACTACAACGTCAGCCTGGCCGAACGCATCATTCCGGCCGCCGACTTATCCGAGCAGATTTCCACTGCGGGACTGGAGGCTTCGGGCACCAGCAACATGAAGTTCGCCCTCAACGGCGCGCTGACCATCGGCACGCTCGATGGCGCGAACGTCGAAATGTCTGAGCAGATCGGACGCGAGCACATGTTCATCTTCGGCATGACCGCGCAGGAGGTCGAGGCGCGCAAGCAGGCCAACGAGTACAACGCCGAGGCGATCATCATCGACTCTCCGCGCCTTAACGAAGTGCTCATGGCGATTCGCAACGGCGCATTCTCGGCTGACGACCCCGGTCGTTACACAGCGCTGATCGACGGTCTGAAATGGCACGACACCTTCATGGTTTGCGCCGACTTCGAGGCCTATTGGCAGGCGCAGCTGGAAGTCGAAGCGCGTTGGAGCGATGCCGACAGCTGGTGGCGTTCCGCCGTGCTCAATACAGCGCGTACGGGCTGGTTCTCCTCGGATCGGACCATTCGTGAGTATGCCGAGGAGATCTGGAAGGTGCTCTGAGCACTAGTGCTTGGTCGAAGGCGATCGAAGGGTCGCCAAACCCGCGCCAGAGCGGCTGAGAGGCGGCGTCTGCGGGCACTTTGCCGTTGCGCTGAACTCTGTGGTCTCAGGGCAGGTCTGAGGCAGGGTTAGTTTCCCCTCGGCCTGCTAAACTGCGCGGGTTTTTCATCCTCCGGAGCCATTCCATGTCACGCGTAACCCTGAGTCGCTACCTGATCGAGCAGACCCGCAGCAACAACACCCCGGCGGACCTGCGCTTCCTAATTGAGGTAGTGGCCCGAGCGTGCAAAGAAATCAGCCACGCCGTGTCCAAGGGCGCGCTAGGCGGCGTGCTCGGCAGCGCTGACAGCGAGAACATCCAGGGCGAAGTGCAGAAGAAGCTCGACGTGCTGTCTAACGAAATCCTGCTCGAGGCCAACGAGTGGGGCGGCCACCTGGCCGGCATGGCGTCGGAAGAAATGGACAACGCCTACCAGATTCCCGGCAAATACCCCAAGGGCGCCTACCTGTTGGTCTTCGACCCGCTGGACGGCTCCAGCAACATTGACGTCAACGTTTCGGTTGGCACCATCTTCTCGGTGCTGCGCTGCCCGGGCGAATGTTTCACGCAGAACGATGCGCTCGGCGAAGAAGCGTTCCTCCAGCCCGGCACCAAGCAGGTCGCTGCCGGCTATGCCATCTACGGCCCGCAGACCATGCTGATCCTGACGCTGGGCAACGGTGTCATGGGCTTTACCCTGGACCGCGAACTGGGCAGCTTCGTCCTGTCCCACGAGAACCTGCGCGTACCCGAGTCGACGGCCGAATTCGCCATCAACATGTCCAACCAGCGTCACTGGGAGCCGCCGGTGCAGCGCTACGTCAGCGAGTTGCTGGCCGGGGCCGAAGGCCCGCTGGGCAAGAACTACAACATGCGCTGGATCGCCTCGATGGTGGCCGACGTGCATCGTATCCTGACCCGCGGCGGCATCTTCATGTACCCGCGTGATGCCCGTGAGCCGGGCAAGGCGGGCAAGCTGCGCCTGATGTACGAAGCCAATCCAATGTCCTTCATCATCGAGCAGGCCGGCGGTGCCGCCACCACAGGCACGCAGCGCATCCTCGATGTCCAGCCGACTTCGCTGCACCAGCGCGTCCCTGTCTTCCTCGGCTCCAAGGAAGAGGTCGAGCGCGCCACCGGCTACCACCAGGACTGATCGGTGAAGGCGCCCTGGCTGGATTTGCTGAACTGGTGGTTCGGCCAGGGCGCCACCGTTGGCGAAATCGCCCGGCAGAAGCACGGACTGTGGTTCGGCTACAAGCCCGAACAGGACGCCGAGGCGCGTGATCGCTTCGGCGACCTCACCGAGCAGGCGCTGGCCGGCGGGCTGGGCCACTGGGCAGAATCGCCACACGGTTGGCTCGCGCTGGTGCTGCTGCTCGATCAGCTCCCCCGCATGATCTACCGCGGGACGCCGCGTGCATTCGCCGGGGACGAGCGAGCCCTGCAGTTAGTTCGCGAGGGCATGGCGCATGGCGGCGACGTACTGCTTACGCCGATTCAGCGGGTATTCATCTATCTGGTTCTCGAACACGCGGAAAGCCTGCAGACACAGGAGCAGGCCGTTGCGCAATTCCAGATGCTCCACGGGCTCGTCGCGCCCGAAGACCGAAAGCTGTTCGCCGACTTCCTCGATTTTGCGGAACGCCATCGTGATGTGATTGCCCGGTTCGGACGCTTTCCCCATCGCAACGATACGCTCTATCGCCAAACCACCGAGGCCGAGCAGGCCTTTCTGGCCGAGCCCGGCTCACGTTTCTAGCGGCAGCGAGGAACCTCCCCGGCTGTTCGCTCCCTAACCTCTATCAGCCGGGCGCGGCCAGGCACCGTCTGAATCAAGGAAAACTGTCATGTCGTTGCGTCATTTGTCGTTGCTTGCTCTGGTCGTATTGCTGACGGCCTGCAGTCCGGTCACCCAGGAGAATTTCGCCAAGCTGAAAGCCGGCATGCCCCGCGCGGAAGTTGAAGAATTACTCGGCAAGCCCGGTGAGTGTGCTGGAGCGCTGGGCATGTCCAGCTGCACCTGGGGGCAGAAGAACCGTTTCATCAGCATTCAGTTTGCCGGCGACAAGGTGATGATGTTTTCCGGCCAAGGCCTGAAATAAGGAGCACCTATGCGTTACCTCATAGCTCTGTGTTGCGCGTTGTTAGTCACAGGATGCGCGGGTTCGCGGAATGTCGAAGGGCCGGAGACGGTCGGGCAGGTCGACCTGCAGCGCTATCAGGGAACCTGGTATGAGCTGGCGCGGCTGCCGATGTTTTTCCAGCGCAACTGTGTGCGTTCCGAGGCTGAATATCGGTTGCAAGATGACGGCAGCGTGGCGGTGACCAACCGCTGCGAAACCGCTGAAGGCGAGTGGCAGCAGGTCCAGGGTCAGGCAGTGCCCCAGCAGGCTGGCAAGACTGACAAGCTCTGGGTGCGCTTCGATAACTGGTTCAGCAATCTGTTTCCGGGACTGACCAAAGGGCATTACTGGATTCTCTACCTCGACGAGGGCTACGACGTGGCGCTGGTGGGCAGTCCGGATCGCGATTACCTGTGGCTGCTCTCGCGCGAAAAAGAAGTCGACGCGACAACGCGCGACAGGCTGCTCGCCGAGGCCCGCGAGCGTGGTTATGACGTCGGCGAATTGATATGGCGCGGCGAGTCGTCCTGACTCGGTTATTCCCAGTCCAGCCGCGCTAGCAGCCACTCGCCGTCCTCGCGCCACCATTCGAGTCTGACGTGGTAATGCCCGACGCGTTGGGGCAGCCAACGCTCGGCACCGGTCAGTGCTACCTGGGCTTCGCTGTAGCCTTTGTCCGAATAGATCGGATCGATCCAGCTCTGGGGATTCAGCGCTATCACCCGCACGTTGGTGTGACGCAGGAACATCAGGCCGGCCGTGCGCCGAACCCAGTCCCGGTCGAGGTTCTGGTTGGCGCGAAACTCCGGATGTATCCGCGCCATCAGGTCGCCGTTGTCCTTGTTTTCGATGCTTTCCTGTAGCGATTGCGCGGCCATTTCAAGCGCCGCCTGCGGATCGTCGCGGCCGCAACCGGCCAGCAGCAGGGCCAGCGCCGCGATAGCGATGGCTAATTTCCATACGGGCATGCCGAACCTCTCGAACCTCGTTATGATGCCGGAAACGTCAGGCGGGTCTAAGCCCGCGCACCGATCATGGAGTGTGCCATGCAGACCTTGTATCCGGAGATCAAACCCTACGCCCGGCACGAGCTGGCGGTCGACCAACCGCATGTGCTTTACGTGGACGAGAGTGGATCACCGGAGGGCCTGCCCGTGGTATTCGTGCATGGCGGCCCAGGCGGTGGCTGTGATGCCCTGAGCCGACGTTTCTTCGATCCCAACCTGTACCGCATCATCACCTTCGATCAGCGTGGCTGTGGCCGCTCGACTCCACATGCGAGCCTGGAAAACAACACCACCGCACACCTTATCGCCGACATGGATCGGATTCGTGAACATCTCGGCATCGACAAATGGGTGCTGTTCGGTGGGTCCTGGGGCTCAACCTTGTCGCTGGCCTACGCTCAGGCATTTCCCGAACATGTGCACGCGCTGATCCTGCGCGGCATTTTCCTCTGCCGGCCGAAGGAGTTCCACTGGTTCTACCAGGAAGGCGCCAGCCGATTGTTTCCGGACTACTGGCAGGATTTTCTTGCGCCGATCCCGCCGGAAGAGCGGGGCGATCTGATGCAGGCTTACTACAGGCGTTTGACGGGCAGCGACCAGATCGCCCAGATGCACGCCGCCAAGGCCTGGTCCTGCTGGGAAGGCCGTACCGCCACGCTGAGGCCCAACACCCAGGTCGTCGATCGTTTCTCCGACACCCATCGGGCGCTGGCGATGGCGCGCATCGAGTGCCATTACTTCGTCAACGATGCTTTCCTCGAGCCCGATCAACTGCTGCGTGACATGCACAAGATTGCCCATCTTCCGGGGATCATCGTGCATGGACGCTATGACGTCATCTGCCCGCTGGAAAACGCCTGGGAACTGCACGAAGCATGGCCGAACAGCGAGTTGCAGATCATTCGCGAAGCGGGTCACTCTGCAGCGGAGTCGGGTATCTGTGATGCTCTGGTGCGTGCCGCCGCGGACATCGCCCACCGCTTGCTCGATCTGCCGCCCGAGGAAGCCTGATGAAGGCATTGATCCAGCGCGTGCGGCAGGCGCGGGTCGAGGTGGCGGGCGAAGTGGTCGGCGCCATCGACCTGGGCCTGCTGGCGCTGGTCGGCGTCGAACGTGAAGATGACCATGCTCGGGCCGACAAGCTGTTGCACAAGCTGCTGCGCTATCGCGTTTTCAGCGACGAGCAGGGCCGGATGAATCGCTCGTTGACGGACATTGGTGGCGGTCTGCTGATGGTCTCCCAGTTCACCCTGGCTGCGGATACCGGTAGCGGTCTTCGGCCCAGTTTTTCCAGCGCGGCATCGCCGCAGCTCGGCGAAGAGCTCTACGACTACCTGCTAGCGCAGGCACGGCGTCAGCATTCGCCGGTCGCCAGCGGGCGTTTCGGGGCCGATATGCAGGTCCATCTGCTAAACGATGGGCCGGTGACCTTTCTGTTGGAGAGCTGAGTGTCGGAAAGCTGGCTCGTGGATGAGGCGGCCCTCTGTGCTTCACTTCGCTCCGCCCCTCACCCCAACCCTCTCCCCGGCGGGGAGAGGGAGACAAGCCGGGTGGCAAGCGCTGTAAGGGCATGCCCACATCGCAGCAGCCACTCTTCCTTTGGAAGAAGCTTGGTGAGGGAGCGGCCATACCAGCTGGTACCGAGAAAAGGCTAGCGCCCCGAGGGCTCCAGTCCGTTGTCGTGCAGCCAGGTGATGGCGTATTCGCGTAGCTGAACGGCCTGATAGTCCAGCCAGGCCTGGCGCACCGCGGGGAAATCCTCCAGTTTGAAATCGAAGGTTCGCAAAGGCTTGCGGCCTGTCAATGCGTCGCTGAGCATCGCATGAGCGATGGGGTCATGCTGAGTGAACAGAAACGCTTCGCGCATCGCGATCGACTCGGCAAGCCCGAGGGGTTCGATATGCAGAAAGCGGTCCTCCTGCACTTCGTATTTTTCGTTCACGCCCGGCGCGGCTTCGCCGGGAAATACCGCGCGGATTTGGCCGGACTCCAGATCGAGGTAATGTTCGCTGGCGTCGCGGTTATCCAGCGCGTATTCCAGCCGGTGAAGATCGATGGTCAAAGGGCGCATGGCAGCTACTGCTTTTGGGGTTCAGTAGCTCTGACCCACATGCTCCGGATGCGTGCATTACGTTCATCGGTACTGCATCGCCACGCGACGTACGTGCCGGCTTTGTCAGAACAGGCGCGCCAGCAGCGCACTGACGGCGGTTTCCACTCGCAGGATGCGCGCGCCCAGCTGAACAGGTTGCAGACCTGCTTCGCTGAGCTTGTCGATTTCATAGGGTATCCAGCCGCCTTCCGGACCGATGGCCAGCGTAACCGATTCGGTGATGGCGCGTGGACAGTCCGGATAGTTGCCCGGATGCCCGACCAGACCGCGAGTACCGGCGGCCAGTTGTGGCAATCGATCCTCGACGAAGGGCTTGAAGCGCTTCTCGATACTCACATCCGGAAGCACGGTATCGCGTGCTTGCTCCAGCCCGAGCAGCAGCTGCTCGCGAATGGCGGCCGGTTCAAGGAAAGGGGTTTGCCAGAAACTCTTTTCCACGCGATAGCTGTTGAGCAGCACCAACCGCGGTACGCCCATGCAGGCGACGGTCTGCAGTACACGGCGGAGCATCTTCGGTCTTGGCAGCGCCAGCAGCAGGGTGATCGGCAGTTTGGCCGGCGGCGGTTGATTCAGCTCGACCTCGAGCTCCGCCTCATTGGCATCCAGCCGCAGCAAGCGGCCCTGGCCCATTTCGCCGCCGAGCAGGCCAACGCGCAGATGCTCACCTGCCTCGGCACGGTGCACCTCTCGAATATGCGTGAGACGGCGATCATGCAGGACCACACGATTGGCGGCCACGAAATCGGCCGCCTCCAGCAGCAGCAGGTTCATGGACGAGGCGTAGGCGATTGGTCGCTGGGGTGCGGTTGGTCGTCTTCGGCATCGCCGCGAAACTCTTCACGCTTCTTGACCATGCTGCCGCAAATCAGCCCAGCCTCGAACAGCAGCCACATCGGTATGGCAAGTAGCGCTTGGGAAAACACGTCGGGCGGCGTCAGCACCATCCCAACGACGAAGCAGCCGACGATCACGTAGGGACGGCTTTTGCGCAAGGTGGCAACGTCGACGATGCCGACCCAGATCAGCAGGAAGGTTGCCACCGGAATCTCGAAGGCCACGCCAAAGGCGAAGAACAGCGTCAGCACGAAATCCAGGTACTGGCCGATGTCGGTCATCATCGCCACGCCCTCGGGCGTCACGCTGGCGAAGAAGCCGAACATGATCGGAAACACCACGAAGTAGGCGAAAGCCATGCCGCCGTAGAACAGGAAGATGCTGGAAATCAGCAGTGGGATGGCGATGCGCTTTTCGTGTTTGTACAGGCCGGGGGCGATGAACCCCCAGATCTGATGCAGGATCACCGGCATCGAGAGGAAAAGCGCCACCATCATCGTCAGCTTGAAGGGCGTGAGGAATGGCGAGGCCACGCCGGTGGCGATCATGGTCGCCCCTTCCGGCAGATAGGCGCGTAACGGTGCGGCAACCAGAGAGTAGATCTGCTGGGAAAAGTAGAACAAAGCGCCGAACAGCAGCAGGATCGCCACCACGCAGCGAAGCAGGCGCTTGCGCAGTTCCGTCAGGTGGGCAACTAGCGGCATTTCCTGATCATCGATGGAGGTATTGCTCATGGCTCGGCGGGTCGGTCCGGTCGTGGTGCGGGGGTGGTTTCGGCGGGTTTGGGCTCGGCCGTTGGTGCGTCGATCGCGTTGGCGTCAGGCGGTGGCGTTGCCGATTGTGGACTGGGCTTGGCCGGGACGCTGGGTGGGCTCGGCATGATGCTCTGCTTCATCTCGCGTTCGAGATCGAGAATGCGCTCGTTGTGCAGCTGACGGCGAATCTCGTCGGCGCCAATTTCGCGTTCGACCTCGGCCTTGATATTGGCGAAGCTGCGCTTGGCCCGGCCGATCCAAAGACCGGCGGTGCGCACCGCGCCGGGCAGGCGCTCTGGACCCAGGACGAACAGCGCTACCAGGCCGACCAGCAGCAGTTCGGTGAAGCCGATATCGAACATGCCTTAGTTCTTCTTCGTCGGATCTTCGACTTTGCGGGCCTCGGCATCGATGGTGTGGCTCTGCTTTTCTTCGACGCTGGGCTTTTCCTCATCGGTGCCCATCGATTTGCGGAAGCCCTTGATGGCGTCACCCAGATCCGACCCCAGGCCCTTGAGGCGCTTGGTGCCGAAGAGCATGACCACAATGAGCAGAACGA
Source organism: Pseudomonas sp. CBC3 (assembly GCF_037967085.1). NCBI lineage: Bacteria > Pseudomonadati > Pseudomonadota > Gammaproteobacteria > Pseudomonadales > Pseudomonadaceae > Pseudomonas > Pseudomonas sp. CBC3. The sequence continues at coordinate 697,442 of NZ_JBANEO010000001.1, read as the reverse complement.
TCAGGAGTTGCCAGATGCTGATTCCACCAAAACCCATGCTGCAGTACTCCGAAGTTGACTATCAGGATTGTGGGCGCGCGGCTTTTTCCGCATGCCCGGAGAGACCGAATCGCCGGTCGAGTTCGTCCAGTACCGCCTGTGGATGCTGATCCAGCGCGGCCAGCATCACCAGACTGTGAAACCACAGATCAGCGGTTTCATAGATCAGCTCGCTGGCGTCGCCGCTGATGGCGGCATCCTTGGCGGCCAGGATGGTTTCCACCGACTCTTCGCCGACTTTCTCGAGAATCTTGTTCAGACCCTTGTGGTAGAGGCTGGCCACATAGGAGCTGTCCGCCGCCGCACCCTTGCGGGCTTCCAGCACCTCGGCCAGGCGGGCAAGGGTGTCACTCATGTCGGTGCTCCGCATAGATCGCGTGGGGATCCTTGAGGACCGGTTCGACGGTTTTCCAGTCGCCGTTCTCGAAGACCCGATAAAAGCAGCTTTCACGTCCGGTATGGCAGGCGATGCCACCGATCTGCTCGACCATCAGCACGATGACGTCGGCATCGCAGTCCAGGCGCAGTTCATGCAGTTTCTGCACATGACCGGACTCCTCGCCCTTGCGCCACAGCTTGCCACGCGAACGTGACCAGTAGATGGCGCGGTTCTCCGTCGCGGTCAGCGTCAGGGCCTCGCGATTCATCCAGGCCATCATCAGGATGCGCCCGGTCCTGTAGTCCTGTGCAATCGCCGGGACCAGGCCATCGGCATTCCAGTTGATTTCGTCCAGCCAGTTCATCGGCGTCTCCGTGCAATGCGTCAAGTTTGCCAGCCTCGCCGACCGCTGGCTATCGGCGTACGACGATGAACAGGCCGGCCGCCAGCATCAGCCAGGCCGGCCAAGCAGCGGCGGCTGTGAAAGTCTCGGCTCCGGCTGCCAGTACCGCGCCGCCAGCCAGCAGCGATGCGCCAATCAGTCGCAGCGGCCAGCCGTGGTGACGTTCGCGCCAGGGCGGTGCGGGATTGTTGGCATGGGGCTGCGACATGTGCTCAAGCAGCTCGCGGGTCATGCCGGCCAGGTGCGGCAATTGCTCTATCTGCGCGTGTGCGTTTTTCAGCAACTGCATGGGACTCATGCGTTCGCGCATCCAGCGCTCGAGGTAAGGCTGGCCGGTGGACCACAGGTCCAGTTCGGGATACAGCTCGCGGCCCAGCCCTTCGATGTTCAGCAGGGTCTTCTGCAACAGCACCAGCTGCGGCTGGACCTCCATATTGAAGCGCCGCGCCACCTGGAACAGGCGCACCAGCAACTGACCGAAGGAGATGTCCTTCAGCGGCTTCTCGAAGATCGGCTCGCAGACGGTACGGATCGCTGCTTCGAACTCGTTGACCTTGGTTTCCGCCGGCACCCAGCCCGAATCGATGTGCAGCTGCGCGACCTTGCGGTAGTCGCGCTTGAAGAAAGCCATCAGGTTGCGTGCCAGGTAATCCTGATCTTCAGGCGTCAGGCTGCCGACGATGCCGAAGTCCACCGCGATGTACTGCGGGTTCCACGGCTGATGAGTGCTGACGAAAATGTTGCCGGGGTGCATGTCGGCGTGGAAGAAGCTGTCACGAAAGACTTGGGTGAAGAAGATTTCCACGCCGCGCTCGGCCAGCTGTTTCATGTCCGTGCGCTGTTCGGCCAGGCGCTTCATATCGGTCACCGGCACACCGTAGATGCGCTCCATGACCAGCACCTGCGGGCGGCACAGGTCCCAGTAGACCTGCGGTATGTAAAGCAGCGGTGAGCCCTGGAAGTTGCGCTTGAGCTGGCTGGCATTGGCCGCTTCGCGCAGCAGGTCGAGTTCGTCGTAGATGGTCTTGGCGTAGTCGTCGACCACTTCCACCAGGTGCAGGCGGCGAGCCTCGGTAGACGCGCGCTCGGCAGTCTTGGCCAGCAGGAACAACCAGGCAATGTCTTGGCTGATGATCGGCCGCAGATTCGGCCGGACCACCTTGACGACCACTTCTTCGCCGCTGCGCAGCTTGGCGGCATGGACCTGCGCGACCGAGGCGGAGGCCAGCGGTTTGCTGTCGAATCGCGCAAATATCTCGCCAACCGATGCGCCCAGCTGTCGCTCGATCAGGGCGGTGGCGACGGCCGAATCGAAGGGTGGGACGCGGTCCTGCAGCATCGCCAGTTCCTCGGCGATATCCAGCGGCAACAGGTCGCGGCGGGTCGAGAGAATCTGGCCGAACTTGATGAAGATCGGCCCCAGGCCTTCCAGCGCCAGGCGCAGGCGCGCGCCGCGGGACAGCACGCTGCGGCGCCGTGGCAGCCAGCGCCAGGGCAGCAGATAGCTGGAGGTGCGTAGCCACCAAGGCATCGGCAGGTCGAGGATGATGTCGTCCAGGCGGTAGCGGATCACCACCAGCAGGATGCGGAACAGGCGGCGGGTGGCGGCGAGCAGCTTCATTCGGCTTGGTCTGGTTTCAGAGATTGGTTGAGCCGCTCGACTCGGGCTTCGAGTCGGTCGAGGACGAGTTTGAGTTGGTCGAGTTCAGCGAAGCGGGCTTCGGCCTCGGCCATGCCGACCAGCGTTCGGGACTCTTCGCTGAGGTAGTCGGCGAGGTTCTGGCGCAGACTTTCAGCGCTTTGCCGTGCCCAGGCGGTCTGGCCGCGCACGCCGGAGCCAAGAAGCTGAGCGCCGACCGGACCGAGCCAGCGTGAGACTTCGTATTCCCAGTCCAGCTCGAGATCCTGCAACACTTCGGCAAGGCTCATTAGCAGCGCACTGTCGCCCTCGATCTCGACGTCCGGGCCGTGCAGGATCGCGGTCTTGTTGCGGCTGGTCGCCAGTCGCAGCAGGCTCGCGGCAGGCGCGCGCAGACGGCAATCGGCCTCGCGGCCCCAGTCGCCAGCCAGCCGCAGCCCTTCGCCATCGGCCAGCACGAACAGGCGCCAGGCGGGCGTCGTGCAGTCGATTTCGATGACGCGACCGCTCAGTCGGGCCAACCGCGGCAATGCGGTAGGGTCCAGGCGCAGGACGCGGTTGATGCCGCGCTCGGCCGCGGCCAGCAGGGCAGCGCGCAACATCAGGGCTTGATGCCGCGATGCAGGGCGACGATGCCGCCGGTCATGTTGTGATAGGTCACGCGCTCGAATCCGGCGTTGGCCATCATGCCCTTCAGGGTTTCCTGGTCCGGGTGCATGCGGATGGATTCGGCCAGGTAGCGGTAACTCTCTGAGTCATTGGTGATCAGCTTGCCCATCATCGGTAGCAGGCTGAACGAGTAGGCGTCGTAGGCCTTGGAGAACAGCTGGTTGGTGGGTTTGGAGAACTCCAGCACCAGCAGCCGCCCGCCGGGCTTGAGCACCCGCAGCATCGAGGCGATGGCGTCTTCCTTATGGGTGACGTTGCGCAGGCCAAAAGCGATGGTGACCACGTCGAAGTGGTTGTCCGGGAAGGGCAGCTTCTCGGCGTCGGCCTGAACGAACTTGACGTTGCCGGCCACGCCCTTGTCCAGCAGCTTGTCGCGTCCGACTTTGAGCATCGAGGCGTTGATGTCGGCCAGTACCACTTCGCCGGTGGTGCCGACGAGGCGCGAGAACTGCCGGGTCAAGTCACCTGTACCACCGGCGATATCCAGCACGCGATTGCCAGGGCGTACGCCGGACAACTCGATGGTGAAGCGCTTCCAGAGGCGATGCACGCCGCCGGACATCAGGTCGTTCATCAGGTCGTACTTGGCGGCCACGGAATGGAAAACCTCGGCCACCTTGTGCGCTTTCTCGCTCTCCGGCACGTTCTTGTAGCCGAAGTGGGTGATGGGCTCTGCGTCATGCTCTTTGCGGGGATCGGTCATGTCACTGTCACCGGAAGAATGTGCGGGGCATTCTAAACCTAAAAGGCTGCGGTGAGCTTCAAGCGGCAAGCCTCAAAAGATTTGTCCGATGGGCTCGGTCGCTGTGCAGCTTGCCGGCCTCGCCGACGATGACCGTCTGCGCTCAGTGGTGACTCCGCTCCAGGAACGCCCGCGACAGGCGCGCGACTTCATCGAGGTGGGTTTCCAGCAGCCAATGACCGCCATCCTCGAACAGGTGCAGCTCGGCGTTCGGTAAGTCGCGCAGGTAGGCTTTTGCCGACCCCTCGGGCATGTAGCCGTCGCGAGGACCCCAGACGATCAGAGTGGGCGGCTGATGGTCGCGCAGGTAGGCCTGATAACGGGGAAACCAGGCTAGGTTCTCCTTGAGCCCGGCGATCACCTGCACCGTGATTTCCTTGCGACGCGGTGTCATCAGTGCCCAATGCAGGTGCCACAGATCCGGCGGGATGCATTTGGCTAGCTCCGGCTCCACCTCGTTGAGAAATTCTTCCTTGAAGCCTTCGAAGCTGACGGCGTCGGCCAGCCCGGCGCGCGCCTGCGGGGTCGGGTTGGCGAAGAAGCTTTGCAGCGCGGCGTACTTGGGGCCCAGTTGGTCCTCGTAGATGTCGCCGTTCTGCAGGATCAGCGCGGCAATGCGCTGCGGCTGGGCGATGGCCAGGCGCAGACCGATCTGCGAACCGAAGTCGTGCAGATAGAGTGCGAAGCGCTCTACGCCCAGGCGGCGGGTGAAGCGATCGAGGAAGTCGGCGTAGCCGTCGAAATCGTAGGCGAAGTCGTTCGGCGTCGCGCTGTAACCGCAGCCTGGGAAATCCGGCGCGAGCAGCCGCCAGCGGTCGGCAAGCAACGGCATATAGGCCCTGAATTCGTAGGACGAGCAAGGGTAACCGTGAGGCAGTAGAACCACAGGTGCGTCCTGCGGCCCGGCGGCGCGGTAGAAGACGTCGATACCGTCTAGGTCGAGATGGTGGTGGGTAACACGGTGGGCAGGCATGGCGAAGGCTCCCGGTAGTCGTATGTGGCGGGTCTGTTGACTACGTTCGAACCTGAGCTTTGACCGCGCGCGCGTCGGCGGGCTCATCAGTTGTGCTGCCATTGGGCGGGAAGGTTGGGTGGCCACGAACACGGCTAAGTGGCTGCCGTGGGGGGGCGCAGCTGGAGAAAGCGGGTGGGTTGAAACCCGGCGAGCGAGTGTTACTTCGGCAGTTGGCTGCAGCGCAACGCAGCCAATCAGCCTTTCAAAGCATCAGCTTGACCGGCGAGATATCCGGGTCGCGGGATTTACCAGCTGCGGCCAGCGCCTGGAGGTATTCGTCCCAAAGTTGCTGCTGGTTGCGCGACAGATGGTCGAGGTATTCCCAGCTGTAAAGGCCGCTGTCGTGGCCGTCGCTGAAAGTCAGCTTCAGCGCGTACTGTCCGGCAGGTTCCACACCTTCCAGCGCAACGTTGATCTTGCCGGTCTGCAGGATCGGATTGCCATGGCCTTGGACTTCGGCGGACGGCGAATTCACCCGTAGGAATTCGGCCGGCAGGCTGTAGCGCTCGTCGGTGCCGTATTCCAGCTCCAGGGTTTTCGAAGCCTTGCGGAGTTTGATCTGAGTGGGGATGCGCATGGGCATACTCCGTATGAGCTTGAAGCCGAAAGCCAAAGCCGGAAGCCTGTCTGCTGCTGAACAGGTCGTGCCGCACCCTTCTTCCAGCTTCTGGCTCCCAGCTCCCTGCTGTTTTTAAAGGATATACCGCGACAGATCTTCGTCTTCCGCCAGCTCGCCGAGATGCTCGTTGACGTAGGCGGTATCGATGCGGATCGGCTCGCCGTTCTGCTGCCCGGCCAAGTCGCCGGCGCTGAAGGAAACTTCTTCCAGCAAGCGTTCGAGCAGGGTATGCAGGCGGCGGGCGCCGATGTTCTCGGTCTTCTCATTGACCTGCCAGGCGATCTCGGCCAGTCGCTTGATGCCGTCCTCGGCGAATTCGATATGCAGCCCTTCGGTCTTCAGCAGCTCACGGTACTGCTCGGTGAGCGAGGCGTGCGGCTCGGTAAGGATGCGCTCGAAGTCTTCCGGGGACAGCGCCTTGAGCTCCACGCGGATCGGCAAGCGACCCTGCAGCTCCGGCACCAGATCGCTGGGCTTGGACAGGTGGAAGGCGCCGCTGGCGATGAAAAGAATGTGGTCGGTCTTGACCATGCCCAATTTGGTGTTGACCGTGCTGCCCTCGATCAGCGGCAACAGATCGCGCTGCACGCCTTCGCGAGAGACATCGGCGCCGCTGGTGTTACCGCGCTTGGCCACCTTGTCGATTTCGTCGATGAAGACGATGCCGTTCTGCTCCACCGCTTCCAGCGCGCGGGCCTTGAGTTCTTCCTCGTTGACTAGGCGCGCCGCTTCCTCGTCCCGCACCAGCTTGAACGCGTCCTTGATCTTCAGCTTGCGGCTTTTCTTCTTGCCCTTACCCATATTGGAGAACAGGTTCTGCAACTGGCTGGTCATTTCCTCCATGCCGGGCGGGGCCATGATCTCAACGCCCGCCGGGCTGTCGGCGACTTCGATGTCGATTTCCTTGTCGTCCAGCTGGCCCTCGCGCAGACGCTTGCGGAATAGCTGGCGGGTGTTGGAATCGCTGCTTGGCGCCGGATCTTCGTTGAAGCCGGGGCGGGCCGGTGGCAGCAGGGCGTCGAGGATGCGCTCCTCTGCGGCGTCTTCGGCGCGGTGCTGCATCTTCTGCACTTCCTGCTCGCGCAGCATCTTCAATGCAGCATCGGCAAGATCGCGGATGATCGACTCAACGTCGCGGCCCACATAGCCAACTTCGGTGAATTTGGTCGCTTCCACCTTGATGAAGGGCGCGTTGGCCAGCTTGGCCAGGCGACGGGCGATCTCGGTCTTGCCGACGCCGGTCGGGCCGATCATCAGGATGTTCTTCGGCGTGACTTCCGGACGCAGTTCGGCGGAGAGCTGCATGCGCCGCCAGCGGTTGCGCAGGGCGATGGCGACGGCACGCTTGGCGTCGTCCTGGCCGATGATGTGGCGGTTGAGTTCGTGGACGATTTCGCGGGGCGTCATGGACATATTTCAGTACTCCGGAATCGGGTGCGCTCAGACGGCGCTATCCAATTCCTCAATAGTCAGATTCTGATTGGTGAAGACGCAGATGCTGCCGGCGATGTTCAGCGCGGTCTCAGCAATATCCTGGGCGGACATTTCGTCGCCGCCCTTGCGCAGCAGCGCCATGGCCGCCGCCTGGGCGAAGCCGCCGCCGGAGCCCATGGCGATCAGGTCGTCCTCGGGCTGCACCACGTCGCCGTTGCCGGTGATGATCAGGGATGCGTCCTTGTTGGCCACGGCGAGCATGGCTTCCAGGCGGCTCAGGGAACGGTCGGTGCGCCAGTCCTTGGCCAGCTCGACGGCGGCGCGCACCAGATGGCCCTGGTGTTTTTCCAACTGGCCCTCGAAGCGCTCGAAAAGGGTGAAGGCGTCGGCGGTGGCACCGGCGAAACCGGCCAGCACCTGGCCGTGGTAGAGGCGGCGGACTTTCTTGGCGTTGCCCTTCATGACGGTATTGCCCAGGGAAACCTGGCCGTCGCCGCCCATGACGACTTTGCCGTTGCGGCGCACTGAAACGATGGTGGTCAAGGAAAATTCTCCACGCGGCGGGGCGATGAATGCCCGAATGCGGTTGATATGGGGGAGGGCAACGCGCTTTTCAACCGGCCATGTTTCCGTCCGGCGGCCAGGAATCGTAAAGCTTCTATCGTGGGAGCGGTCCGCTGCTGCGGTGGAGGTGTCGTTGATCGCTCCCATGCTCCAAGCGTGGGAGCGTCGTGACGCTGAGCATCTTCAGAGGTGCCCACGCAGGAGCACGGGCACCATCAAGACAACCAAGAGGCGCGGCTGCGGCGAAGGGAGGCGGCCCGAATCTCGCTCAAGTCAGGCTGCGCCAACCCCTGTCGGTGGGTTGGGCTCGACGGGCACGCTGGAAGCTCGAGTCGCGGCGATGACCTTGCGCAAACGCACCGGAATCGATTTCGCCGCCGGCACCTTGCTGCGCTTGGCGTGGTGCCAGACCGGCAGCAGCACGTTGCACTCGGGGTAGTAGCCGGCGCAGCAGCCTTCGGGAATGTCGTAGGGCGTTACGCGCAATGGTCCAACCGCGCGATGCACGCCATCGTCCACCTCGGTCACTGCCTCGATCTGATCACCTTCGGCCAGGCCCAGGCGGGCGATGTCGTTGCGGTTCATCATGATCACCGCGCGCGTGCCGTGGATACCGCGAAAGCGGTCGTTGTAGCCGTAGACGGTGGTGTTGAACTGATCGTTGCTGCGCAGCGTCATCAGTTGCAGCACGTCGTGCCGCTCATGGCCGCCTTCTTCGGTATCGGGGTCTGCCGCCAGCTCCGGCGGGTTGATGAAGTTGGCTTTGCCGGTTTCGGTGTCCCACTGGCGCTGGCTGGCGCCTAGAGGCCGATGGAAGCCGCCCGGCTCCATCATGCGCACGTTGAAGTCATGGAATATATCGGGATAGCTCTCGGCGATGGCATTGCGGATCAGATCGTAGTTACCGACCCAGGCGTTCCAATCGAGATTTGGATTATCCACCAGCGCGGCCTTGGCCAGCCGCGCAACGATGGCCGGCTCGGACAGCAGCAACTCACCAGCGGGCTCGGCTGCCCCGCGCCAGGCCCGAATGCAGCCGGTGCTGTCTTCGGTGGTGTTGCGCTGCTCGCCGGTGGCCTGGCGGTCGATCTCGGTACGGCCCAGGCACGGCAGGATGTATGACACCTCGCCGGTGATCAGGTGATTGCGGTTGAGCTTGGTCGACACCTGCACCGACAGGCGCAGCCTGCGCCAGGCCGGTTCGATCTGCGAAGTATCGGGCACCGCGCGGGTGAAATTGCCGCCCAGGGCGATGAAACCCTTGATGCTGCCGTCGAGGATGCCTTCGCAGGCTTCCACCGTATTCACGCCATCCTCGCTCGGCGACTCGAAGCCGAACTGCCGGCGCAGATTATCGGCGGGCACCTTCGCCGCCTTTTCGGTGATGCCCACGGTGCGCTGGCCCTGCACGTTGGAATGCCCCCGCACCGGCAGGATGCCGGCGCCTTCCTTGCCCATATTGCCGCGCAGCAAAAGCAGGTTGACCAGCATCTGCACCGCCTCCACGCCATGGCGGTGCTGGGTGATGCCCATGCCGTAGGCCACGATCACGCGCTGGCAGCTGGCGTAGGCGGTGGCGGCGGCTTCCATCGCTGCGCGGCTGAGGCCCGAACGGCGCTCCAGCACTGGCCAGGCATAGCCGCGTACGCGCTGTTCGAAAGCCTCGAAGCCGTGGGTGTGCTGCGCGATGAATTCGACGTCCAGCACGCGTGGTTTACCCGCCGCTTGCGCCTCGTCATCCATGGCGAACAGCGCCTTGCAGACCCCGGTGATCGCGGCGATATCCCCACCGATCGCCAGCTGATGATATTGGGTGCTGATTACCGTGCTGTCCGGTGTAAGCATTTCCCTGGGTGATTGCGGATCGACGAAGCGCTCCAGCCCGCGTTCGCGAATCGGATTGAAGGTGACGATCTCGGCGCCGCGCTCGCGGGCTTCCTGCAGTTCGTGGAGCATGCGCGGGCTGGAGGTGCCGGTGTTCTGGCCAAAGAAGAACAGGCCGTCGGTCTTTTCCATGTCGTTCAGGGTGACGGTCGCAACGGGAACGCCGATGCTCTCCGGCAACGCCACCGAGGTGCTTTCGTGGCACATGTTAGAGCTGTCCGGCAGGTTGTTGGTGCCGTACATCCGTGCCAGCACGCCATACATGTAGGCGGTTTCCAGCGAGGCACGACCGGACATGTAGAAGACCACCTGGTTGGGGTCGGCCATGGCTTTCAGTTCCTGGCCGATCTCGGCGAAGGCCTCGTCCCAACTGACTGGTTTGTACTGGTCGCTGGCGGCGTCGTAGCGCATGGGATGGGTCAGGCGGCCTTGGTGCTCCAGATCGAAGTCGGTCCAGTTGAGCAATTCACGCACTGTGTGGGCGGCGAAGAAATCCGGGCCGCAGCGACGGCTGGTGTTTTCCCAGGCGGTGGCCTTGGCGCCGTTCTCGCAGAACGACAGGGCACGCGACGGGTGTGGCTTGGCCCAGGCGCAGCTGACACAGGCGAAGCCATCGATGGGTTTGTTCTGTTTGAGCAACAGCGAGGCGCCGGCTAACGGAATCTTCTCGCGGATCAGGATATTGGCGACCGAATAGGCCGAGCCCCAGCCGCCGGATGGTGCGTGGTAGGGCTTGAAGGTTGGCTGGCTCACGTCGATCTCCTGTGCTCTTGTTATGGAGGCGCATGGAGTTACGACGTAGGGGCCGGGTGATCGTTCAACCCTGTCGATACTAGGGTTATACGGCTTGTTACAGGCTGTTATTGCAACGCGAAATCCAGCTGGCGCCAGGCTTCGTAAACAGCGACGGCAACGGTGTTGGAGAGATTCAGGCTACGGCTGTCGGGCCGCATCGGCAGGCGCAGGCGCCGTTCGTTGGGCTGTGCGTCGCGGATTTCCGGCGGCAGCCCGCGACTTTCGGGGCCGAACAGGAAGGCATCGCCGCGCTGGAACTGCACTTGATGAAAAGGCTGCGAGCCTTTGGTGGTGAACGCGAACAGGCGTGTCTGGCCGATGCTCGCCAGGCAGCTGTCCAGATCAGCGTGGCGTTGCAACGGCGCATATTCGTGGTAATCCAAGCCCGCCCGGCGCAGACGCTTGTCGTCCAGTTCGAAGCCCAGGGGTTCGATCAGGTGCAGGCTGCAGCCGGCATTGGCGCAGAGCCTGATAATGTTGCCGGTATTCGGCGGAATTTCCGGCTGGAAAAGGATCACATGGAACATGCGCATCACCGACTCTGAAAACGACCGGCATTCTACTGCGGCAGGCGACCCTGCGCCGCACGATCCGCTACCTCGTTTGCGTCGGCGCTTTTTCGCAGCGCTGGTGCTGATCGGGCTGCTGGTGGGCGCCATGATTGGGCGGGTCACGGCGCCCGGGCCGGTGCAGTTGCTGCGTGCCGAGCCTATCGCCGGTGGGCTGCAGCTGTGGTTCGATCGCGAGCCGGAGCTCTACAGCCAGGACGTGGACGGGGCGGTGGGCATGTTGTTCCAGGCGCAGGGCAGTGCCGCGGACGGACGGCTTGATATCGGCGGCACCAACGTGGGCTGGCGCCTGCAAACGACTGAGAGCGGATTGTTGCTGCACTTCGTGGCGACCAGACCACTGGTGGCCGAGTCGGATGGCCAGGAAGCCGACGGTGACTGGCGGTTAGACGTGCGGGTCGCGCCGCGCTGATGGCGCAACCCGGTACGTATCGGTCGGTCAGTTGTCCTCGCCGTCGTCGTCCTCGCCACCGTCCACGCCCATCCCCAGCTCTTTGATCTTGCGCGTCAGGGTGTTGCGACCCCAACCCAACAGCAGCGCGGCGTCGCGTCGCCGCCCGGCGGTGTGGCGCAGGGCGGTTTCGATCATGATCCGTTCGAATGCCGGCACCGCCTCGTCGAGCAGGCCTGACTGGCCGCGTGCCAGCGCCAGATCGGCCCATTGATGCAGCGCCTGTTCCCAGTTATGGGCCGGTAGGGCGTCGGCAGGCTGATTGAGCAGCTCCGGCGGCAGGTCGCTCACATGTACCTCGCGTCCCGAGGCCATGACCGTGATCCAGCGACAGGTGTTCTCCAGCTGACGCACGTTGCCGGGCCATGGCAGGTTCTGCAGATATTCCTCGGTCTCGCTCTTGAGCAGCTTGGTCTCGACGGCCAACTCCTGCGCGGCCCTGGCGAGAAAGTGTTGCGCGAGCGTGGGAATGTCTTGGCGTCGATCGGCCAGACGCGGGATGTGAATGCGAATGACGTTCAGGCGGTGGAACAGGTCTTCGCGAAACTTGCCGGCCTGTACCAGCGTTTCCAGGTCCTGATGCGTTGCGGCAATGATGCGCACATCGACGCGAACCGGCGTATGACCACCAACTCGGTAAAACTCGCCGTCGGCGAGCACGCGCAGCAGGCGGGTCTGGGTGTCGGCCGGCATGTCGCCGATCTCGTCGAGAAACAGGGTGCCGCCATCGGCCTGTTCGAACCGCCCACGGCGTTGGTTGGCGGCACCGGTAAAGGAGCCTTTTTCGTGGCCGAATAGCTCCGACTCCATCAGGTCCTTGGGAATCGCCGCCATGTTCAGCGCGATGAACGGGGAAGCGGCACGCGGGCTGTGGCGATGCAGGGCATGGGCGACCAGTTCCTTGCCGGTGCCCGACTCGCCGTTGATCAGCACGGTGATGTTGGAGTGGCTGAGGCGACCGATGGCGCGAAAGACCTCCTGCATCGCCGGCGCCTCGCCGATGATTTCCGGCGTGTGGTGGCGGCTGACGGGCTCCTTGAGCTGCTCCTGTTCCTGCGCGTGCTGGTGGGCGCGCTTGACCAGCGACACCGCATCGTCGACATCGAATGGCTTGGGCAGGTATTCGAATGCGCCGCCCTGGTAGGACGCCACCGCGCTGTCGAGGTCCGAGTGGGCGGTCATGATGATCACCGGCAGACGCGGATAGTGCTCGCGAATCTGCGACAGCAGGTCCAAGCCACTGATACCCGGCATGCGGATGTCGGAAATGATCACATCCGGTTGCTGCCGCGCCAGTCGGCTCAGCATGCCATCGGCGCTGTCGAAGCTCTGCGTGGCCATGCCTTCCTGCTGCAGCGCCTTTTCCAGCACCCAGCGGATGGAGCGATCATCGTCGACGATCCAGACGTTTTCACTTTGGCTCATGCTGATGGGCTCCTTGTTCCAGCGGCAGGAAGATCGAGAACGCGGTGTGCCCCGGATGGCTCTCGCATTCGATCAGGCCCTGATGCTGACTGATGATGTTCTGGGTGATCGCCAGCCCGAGGCCGGTGCCATCGGGACGCCCGCTGACCATGGGGTAGAAAAGCGTGTTCTGCAGTTCGGCGGGGATGCCCGGGCCGTTGTCGATGATTTCGATGCGCGTCACCAGGCGGTGGCGGACGTGCCCGATGGTGAACTGACGCAGTGTGCGGGTACGCAATGTCAGGCGGCCCAACCCCAGTTCCGTCTGGCCGGCAAGTGCCTGCATGGCGTTGCGCATGATGTTGAGCACGGCCTGGATCACCTGCTCGCGATCGAGCAGTACCTCGGGAATGCTCGGGTCGTAGTCGCGCACCAAAATGAGGCGACCTTGGCTTTCTGCTTCGATCAGGCTGGCGACGTGCTCCAGCACTTCGTGGACGTTAGTCATCGTCAGGGATGGCAGCTTGTTCGAGCCGAGCATCCGGTCGACCAGGTTCCGCAGGCGGTCGGCCTCCTCGATGATTACCTCGGTGTAGTCCTTCAGGTGTTCCTCGGGCAACTCCCGCGCGAGCAGTTGCGCCGCGCCACGGATGCCGCCGAGCGGGTTCTTGATCTCGTGGGCCAGGCCGCGGACCAACATTCGGGTGGTCTCGTGGGTGGACAGTTGCGCTTCTTCCTTGGTGATGCGCAGCAGTCGATCACGCGGCAGCACCTCCAGCAACAGCATGGTTTCCTGGCGGGTCAGCATCGGCGTGACCGCGTAATCCACGGTCAGCGTCTGGCCGTTGGTAGAGGTCAGCGTTGCCTCGCGCTTGGTAAAGGGGTGCGCCTGTTCGACAGCCTGGCGCAGGGCCGCCAGCGCTTCGGGCGACTCGGTGAAAAGTTCGCTGATGAACTGGCCGTGGCTACGCTGGCCACTAACCGCCAGGAGCATCTCCGCTGCCGGATTCATGTATTCCAGACGCAAGCGCGAGTCGAGCAGCAGGGTCGCGGTGGTCAGGTTTTCGATCAGCAGGCGCTGTATGGCTTCGTTGATCATGGCTGTCTGCATCCGATAGGTCGTACGGGAAATGCAAGAAGCAAACCAAAGCGCCCTTTTTTACACAGGCGCCATTTGCCCGGACGCTCCAAAGCAGAGCATGGCAGAGAGACGGTAGGGCAAGTACGGCCGATACCACTTATGCACCATTTAGGTGCATAGGATGATCACAGAAAGGGCACGAAGGGAATATCTTTCTTTTCCTCGGGTTTGTCCTTCAGCGGACATTCGGGCCGCACGCCGTAATCGGACTTTTTGCAGGGATTAACCATACGCCGCTGCGCAAGAGAGGTGCGCAATAGATGAAAGGTGCGAGGTGGGCTGCTTTGCAGTGTCTGCCCCTTGTCATCGACAACCTCCACGATCAGCTGGTGGCTGCCGCGGTCGATGTTCCCCAGTGCGAAGGTGGGTTCGATGGTGGCCGGCGCGATCGGGCTTCCATCGAGCAGCAGGCGGTAGAGGTGGCCGGGCTGCAAGGCGGGATCGCTGGTGACGCTGACGGACAGTTCGCCGGCATTATTGCGCAGCGTGGTGTCGTGCTCAGGCTGGACGATTTCGAGCAACCGGTAAGTGAATTTGTTTTCGCGCGGCGCCTTGTCTGGCGTGGCTGGTGGCGCCGTCGGCTGAGCGGGCATGCTGTTGATTGATCTGGAATCGACCGATTCGGCCGCGCGGCCACCGGGACGGTCGGTGAATACGCGATTGCCCTGTTCATCTATGTAGGTGTAGATGCCGGCGCTGACGGGCAGCGCCAGCAGCGACAGCAGGCCGAACAGGCCGAGGAGGGCTTTCATCTGCGCCCCGGATTGGACGTATGCACGCGTTGTACCGTGAATTCCTTAGCGCTGCGCTGCACGACTCGTTCGCCGCTGAGCACCTGAACCTCCACCACATGCGTGCCTCGGTCGACATTGTCCAGCTGCAGCGCAGTGCTTGCACTCGGCTCCGCCTGGGGTATGCCGTCGAGCAGAAAGCGGATCTGGTGTCCCTGGCGCAGTGATGGGTCGAGCTGGGCCGTGACGACGAACGTGCCGTTATTGGCGCGCAGCGCCTGTTCATCGGGTATGCCGCCGATGGAAAGAGTCTGGTAGGGCTGCTGGCTGCGGTCCTCGTCACGTTCGAGCGGAGGAGAGGGCGGCGGCGTGCGGATATCGACCGTATTGGCTGGCGGCAGCTCGACGGTGTCGACTGCGACGCCTTCCGGCGGCTGGTTGGTAAATACCGTGTTGCCCTTTTCATCGGTGTATTTGTAGATCTGCGCCAAGGCTGGCGCCGTGATGAGCAACAACAGGCTGAACAATGCAAGGCGCATGGGAAGCTCCTCGGGTAAAGGTGCTGCAAGCCTTGCACCACTGATGTCGGCAGGCAAGCGTGATCAGCGCGAATTGGGAGCGGCCTCAACCTGACATCGTTGGCGGGAGTCTTGGCCGTGTTGCACAGTGACCGAGCGGCGATCGGAAGAAAGAACGATCAGTGGCGGGACTAACAACAAGGCCTCCCGAAGGAGGCCTTGTTGTCATGCGCAGGCTGGGATCAGACGCTGTAGTACAGGTCGTATTCCAGCGGATGCACGAAGGTGCGGACCTTGATTTCTTCCTCGCTCTTGAGCTCGAGGTAGGCATCGATGAAGTCGTCGCTGAACACGCCGCCCTTGGTCAGGAACGCGCGGCCCTTGTCGAGTTCTTCCAGGGCTTCCTTCAGGCTGCCGCAAACCTGCGGGATCAGCTTGCCTTCTTCCGGCGGCAGATCGTAGAGGTTCTTGTCAGCGGCGTCGCCAGGGTGAATCTTGTTCTGGATGCCGTCCAGACCAGCCATCAGCAGCGCGGCGAAGCACAGGTAAGGGTTGGCAGCCGGGTCCGGGAAGCGCGCTTCGATACGACGGGCTTTCGGGCTGGAAACGTACGGAATACGGATCGAGGCGGAACGGTTGCGCGCCGAGTAGGCCAGCATCACCGGTGCTTCGAAGCCCGGAACCAGACGCTTGTAGGAGTTGGTCGACGGGTTGGTGAAACCGTTCAGCGCCTTGCCGTGCTTGATGATGCCGCCGATGAAGTACAGCGCGGTCTCGGACAGGCCGGCATAGCCTTCGCCGGAGAAGGTGTTCTTGCCATCCTTGGAGATGGACATGTGCACGTGCATACCCGAGCCGTTGTCGCCGTACAGTGGCTTCGGCATGAAGGTAGCGGTCTTGCCGTAGGCATCGGCGACGTTGTGTACGCAGTACTTCAGAGTCTGAACTTCGTCAGCCTTGGCAACCAGGGTGTTGAACTTGACACCGATTTCGTTTTGGCCGGCAGTCGCCACTTCGTGGTGATGCACTTCGATGACCAGGCCCATCTCTTCCATTGCGTTGCACATGGCAGTACGGATTTCATGGTCGTGGTCGCACGGCGGAACCGGGAAGTAGCCACCTTTGACGCCCGGACGGTGGCCCTTGTTGCCACCTTCGACGTCCTGGTCAGTCATCCACGAGCCTTGCTCGGAGTAGATCTTGAACATCGAGCCGGAGATGTCCGACTTGAACTTCACTTCGTCGAAGATGAAGAACTCCGGCTCCGGGCCGACGAATACGGTGTCGCCGATGCCGGTGGACTTGAGGAATTCCTCGGCGCGCTTGGCGATGGAGCGCGGGTCGCGGTCGTAGCCCTGCATGGTGCTCGGCTCGACGATGTCGCAGACCAGGATCAGGGTCGGTTCTTCGGTGAACGGATCCAGCACGGCGGTTTCGTCGACCGGCATCAGGATCATGTCGGAAGCTTCAATGCCCTTCCAGCCATGGATGGAGGAGCCGTCGAACATCTTGCCATGTTCGAAGAAGTCTTCATCGTGAGCATCACGAGCCGGAATGGTGACGTGGTGCTGCTTGCCCTTGGTGTCAGTGAAGCGCAGATCAATCCACTTCACATCGTAATCTTTGATCAGTTGAAGCGACTTCGACATGGTGTTCTCCAAATAGTGGAAGCGCTGACAGGGGATGCTTCCGAAGCAGGGTGAAGCCGGGCGGCGATGTTCCGCCAAGGCAACCTGCCTCACAAGAGAGCAAATTGCATGCCAGTGCTCCGTCTTGGGTCCGGGCGCCTGAAATTGAAGGGCTGTTGTAACCGTGGGTGTCGCGGTGATGCGTGCTGTCCGCTTTGTGCACTTATTTGGTGCGTCGCTTTCTGGCTTTGTTCAATTTAAGTGCAATCGCACGGCTGGAGAAAACTGACTAAAGCGTGATCAGTTCCGCTATACTCCGCCCCCCTCTTTTTACGCCATATCGGCGCGCGCTGTTACATGAAGCTGATCGTCAAGGTTTTCCCCGAAATCACCATCAAGAGCCCACCGGTGCGCAAGGGCTTCATTCGTCAACTGGCGAAGAACATCCGCACCGTGCTGCGCGACCTCGATCCCGAACTGCGGGTGGAAGGCGTGTGGGACAACGTCGAGGTGGAAACCGTGCGCAGTGAGCCAAAGCTGCTGCGCGAGATGATCGAGCGCCTGCGCTGCACGCCGGGCATCGCTCACTGCCTGGAAGTCCATGAGTACCCGCTGGGCGATCTGGACGATATCGTCGAGAAGTGCAAAGCGCACTTCGCCGACCGGCTAGCCGGCAAGATATTCGCCGTTCGCTGCAAGCGCGCCGGCAAGCATCCCTTTAGCTCGATGGACGTCGAGCGCCACGTCGGCAGCGAGCTACGACAGCAGTGCGGTGCCGCCGGTATTTCGCTGAAAGCGCCGGAAATCGAAGTGCGGATGGAAATTCGCGACCAGCGTCTGTTCGTCATCCATGCCCAGCATGACGGCATCGGCGGCTATCCGCTGGGTGCGCTGGAGCAGGCCCTGGTGCTGATGTCCGGTGGTTTCGACTCCACCGTCGCGGCTTATCAAATGATGCGCCGCGGGCTGATGACCCATTTCTGCTTCTTCAACCTCGGCGGTCGCGCCCATGAACTGGGGGTGATGGAAGTCGCCCACTATCTATGGAAGAAATACGGCAGTTCGCACCGCGTGTTGTTTATCAGCGTGCCGTTCGAAGAGGTGGTCGGCGAGATTCTGGAGAAAGTCGACAACAGCCAGATGGGCGTGGTCTTGAAGCGCATGATGCTGCGTGCTTCCACGCAAATCGCCGAGCGCCTGCACATCGATGCGCTGGTCACCGGCGAGGCGATTTCCCAGGTTTCCAGCCAGACGCTGCCCAATCTCTCGGTGATCGACTCGGCCACCGACATGCTGGTGCTACGTCCGCTGATCGCCGCGCACAAGCAGGACATCATCGATACCGCGTTCGAGATCGGCACCGCCGAGTTCGCCAAGAACATGCCCGAGTATTGCGGCGTGATCTCCAAGAACCCGACTACCCGGGCCAAGCGCTACCGCGTCGAGCACGAAGAAAAGCAATTCGATATGCAGGTGCTCGAGCGCGCGCTGGAGAACGCCCGCCAAGTCGCCATCGATCGCGTGATCGACGAGCTGGGGCAGGATATTCAGGTAGAGGAAGTAATCGAGGCGACGGCCAGCCAGGTCATTCTCGACATCCGTCACCCCGATGCCGCCGAGGACGAACCTCTGCAACTGCAGGGCATCGAAGTGCAAACACTGCCGTTCTATGCGCTGAACAACCGATTCAAGGAACTGGATGTGAACCGCCAGTACCTGCTGTATTGCGATAAAGGTGTCATGAGTCGCTTGCATGCTCATCATCTGCTGAGCGAGGGACATGTCAATGTGCGCGTTTATCGTCCGAGCTAAACAGCCCGGCCTGCTGGGCGGCAGTATCCGCCACCGCCCTCCCGACCCGCTTCGTGGCTGTATTGCCGCGGCATGCCATTAACGATCTGCACTTTCTTTCATCCGATTTTTCGCGTTGGCCGCTCTATGCATTTGCAGAGCAGCCCGACCCAACTACGAGACCACTACTGTGATCGAGAATCTACGTAACATCGCCATCATCGCTCACGTTGACCATGGCAAAACCACCCTGGTCGATGCCCTGCTGCGTCAGTCCGGCACCCTGGAGCGCAACGAGCTCAACGACGAGCGCGTGATGGACAGCAATGACCAGGAAAAGGAACGCGGCATCACCATCCTGGCAAAAAACACTGCCATCAAGTGGAGCGGCTACAACATCAACATCGTCGACACCCCCGGCCACGCCGACTTCGGCGGTGAGGTCGAGCGCGTCATGTCGATGGTCGACTCGGTGCTGCTGGTGGTGGACGCCCAGGACGGCCCGATGCCGCAGACTCGTTTCGTGACCAAGAAGGCATTCGAAGCCGGCCTGCGTCCGATCGTGGTGATCAACAAGATCGACCGTCCGGGCGCGCGTCCGGACTGGGTCATGGACCAGATATTCGACCTATTCGACAATCTGGGAGCCACCGACGAGCAACTGGACTTCCAGGTGGTGTATGCCAGCGCCCTGAACGGCATTGCCGGTCTGGATCACAGCGACATGGCTGAAGACCTGACCCCGCTGTACCAGGCCATTGTCGACCACGTCCCGGCCCCGAACGTCGATATCGACGGCCCGTTCCAGATGCAGATCTCGGCGCTGGACTACAACAGCTTCCTCGGCATCATCGGTGTGGGCCGCATCGCCCGCGGTCGCGTCAAGCCGAACACCCCGGTCACTGCCATCGACACGCAGGGCAAGAAGCGTAACGGCCGTATTCTCAAGCTGATGGGTCACCATGGTCTGCACCGCGTCGACGTCGACGAAGCCACCGCAGGCGACATCGTCTGCGTCAGCGGTATGGATGAGCTGTTCATCTCCGACACCCTGTGCGACCAGAACAACGTCGAAGCGATGAAGCCGCTGACCGTTGACGAGCCGACCGTTTCCATGACCTTCCAGGTCAACGATTCGCCGTTCTGCGGCAAGGAAGGCAAGTTCGTCACCAGCCGTAACATCAAGGAGCGTCTGGACAAGGAGCTGCTGTACAACGTGGCCCTGCGCGTTGAAGAAGGCGATTCGGCCGATAAGTTCAAAGTCTCCGGTCGCGGCGAGTTGCACCTGTCGGTACTGATCGAAACCATGCGTCGTGAGGGCTTCGAGATGGCCGTGGGCCGTCCAGAAGTGATCATTCGCGAAGTTAACGGCGCCAAGCACGAGCCGTTCGAGAATGTCACCATCGATATCCCTGAAGAAGCTCAGGGCAAGGTCATGGAAGAGATGGGCCTGCGTAAGGGCGACCTGAGCAACATGGTCCCGGATGGCAAGGGCCGTGTACGCCTGGAGTACAACATTCCAGCGCGTGGTCTGATCGGTTTCCGTAACCAGTTCCTGACCCTGACCAACGGTGCAGGCATCCTGACCTCGATCTTTGACCGTTACGACGTGATGAAGTCCGGCCACATGTCCGGTCGTCAGAACGGCGTACTGGTTTCGATCGATACCGGTAAGGCGCTAACCTACTCGCTGGAAACCCTGCAGGCGCGCGGCAAGCTGTTCGTCGAGCACGGCCAGGAAATCTACAACGGTCAGATCGTCGGCCTGAACAGCCGTGACAACGATCTCGGCGTTAACCCCACCAAGGGTAAGAAGCTCGACAACATGCGCGCTTCGGGCAAGGACGAAACCATCGCCCTGGTCCCGCCGGTCCGCTTCACCCTTGAGCAGGCACTGGAGTTCATCCAGGACGACGAGCTCTGCGAAGTCACGCCGAAGTCGATCCGTCTTCGCAAGAAGATCCTCGACGAAGGCGAGCGTAGCCGCGCTGCGAAGAAAGCCAACAAGGCTTGATTCCCGCTTAGCTGTAACAAAAAGGCGCCTTCGGGCGCCTTTTTGTTACCCACAATATTGCTCCGCTTTTAGTTCCGTATGTTCTTTGGCTCTTGCAGGAAATATACAGACCACACGATGGGCGAAATCCTGGTCAATGCGAGCCTGTATGCGAATGTGGAGCCGCCATGAGCGCATCGGAAGAGTCCAATTCAGCATTGCTCCTGTGAGTAGACGCGCCAACTGCGCAGAGCAATGCCAGCGCGGTGAGGCCGAGACCGACCCAGGGGGTCCAGCCAACGCCTGCAAGCGCAATGACCAGCCCACCGATAGCTGCGCCAAGCCCTACGCCCAGATGCATCGCCGAGGTGTTGAGCGCGACTCCGGCGCTGCCACTGGTGGCGTCGCTGTGTAGCAGAAAGCTCTGCACGGCCGGAGAAATCATCCAGCTGATGGTGCTCCAGAGCATCACGCTCGGGATGAAGAGGGCGCTGTTCAAGCTCAGCGGAATGGCCGCCAACGCCAGGCAGAAGGCCGCGGGGATAAGCACGAGGGTCAGGCGCGGGCCTACGCGATCGGCCAGCCAGCCGCCCAGATAGCCGCCCCCCAGCGCGGCCAGGCCGATCAGCAACAGCAGTCCGCTCACCGCGGCGGCATCGGTGATCCCAAGGGTGGCCGCCAGATACGGCGTGAAATAGGTGAATAAGGTGAAGTGCCCGCCGAGCAGCAGTATCGAGACGGCCTGCGCCAGCCATAGCGGCCGGTGGCTCAGCTGTCTCAGGTAGCCGGCACGACCTGGCAGGGCGCTGGAGCGGCTGTCGGGCAAATATCGCCACAGGAGCAGGCTCAGAGGCAGCGAGTAGATTGCAATGGCGAAGAAGACCCAGCGCCAGCCGAACCAGCTCGTAATCTGTACGCCCAACGGCACGCCGAATACCAGCGAGGCGCTGATGCCCATGAAGATGATGCCGATGGCCCGGCCCTGTTGCCCCGGTGGCGCCAGTTCCGATGCCAGCAGCGTCGACATGACGATCAGCAGCCCGCAGCAGGCGGCCATGCCGATGCGAGCCAGGAGCAAGCTGGAGTAGTTCGGGCTGATTGCGGCGAACGCATTGAATAGTGCGAAGATCAGCAGCGCCGCGACCAGCAGGCGGCGACGTTCCCAGCGTCTGGTCAGCCAGGTGACCAGCGGGACGGCTACGGCAAATGCGATGGAGAAGAGGGTCGTCAACTGGCCGGCCAGGCTGACCGAAACCCGGAGGTCGCTGGCCAATGGCGGCAAGATGCCGATAAGAACGCTCTCCGCCACGCCAGCAGCGAAGGTGGTGAGCGATAGTAGAAACAAACGAAGATCCATGACGGCTCCGATTCCCGGTGAGGGGTTTCGGGCGCTGTGTGCCTTCGGTTATCCCAAATTGAGCGGTGAGCGGGTCATTGATGCGCGCGCTGACGCCAGGCATCAACCCATTCAGCCGGGTAACGATAGTGACGGGTGATCGACCCGTCAACACAGCAGCCGGCCATCAGCGGCAGTGCCCTCGCGGTCGGTTGATCGGTGTGTTTGATCGGTGTGTTTGATGGGTGGAACCGGTCATTTCAGCTTCCGCGCGACATCGACGCGGTTGCGTTGGTCCCGCGAACAGGCGCCTGAGGTGCAGCGCTGCCAGGCCAACGCCGTGCGACCCGCCTGGTTTGAAGACTTACGGCCTTACTGGCGAATCCAGGTCTGGGTGCGGCCTAGCGCTTCGACGCCCACGTAGCCGCGCATTTCCAACTTTTTGCCGCCTTCGAGCACGGTAACCTTGGCGCGGTAGGTCTTACCCTTGGCGGGATCGAGAATGTTGCCGTCGCTCCAGACGCGTTCGCCGTCGGGCTTGAGCCCCCAGAGAATGGTCATGCCGGTGATCGGCTGGTCTTGGCGCTTGCCCTCGCAAGCGCTGCACAGCGGGTTGGGGCCTTGGTCCGACTGCAGAATTTCCGCCACCTTGCCGCTCAACGTGCCGTCAGCGGCTTCCTGGATCTCGACGATGGACCTGGGCTTGCCGGTTTCGTCATCGATGGTTTGCCAGCGGCCGGCTGGCGATTCGGCGGCGAAGGCCATTGATGTGGCGGGCAGCGGCAATGCCAGCAATAGTGCGGTGAACAGCGAGCGCATGGTTTCTCCTGCGGCGGTAATCGATGGCAGCGACTCTATCACTGGTTTCGCCTCTGGGGTCGAGCGCGGGAGTACGTCACCAGACGAGCGAAAGACGCCCGCCAGCGCTCAATGCTTCCCGACCAGGTCTGCCAACATCGCGGTCGCTACTGCCTCTGCCACCTTGATGCCGTCGACGCCTGCAGAAAGGATGCCGCCCGCGTAACCGGCGCCCTCACCGGCTGGGTACAGGCCGCGGGTGTTGATGCTTTGCAGGGATTCGTTGTCGCGTTTGATTCGCACAGGCGATGAGGTGCGCGTCTCGATACCGGTGAGTATCGCGTCGGCACGGTCGAAGCCGCGGATCTGCTTGCCGAACGCCGGCAGCGCTTCGCGGATCGCCTCGATCACGTAGCTGGGCAGCGACGGTGCCAGGTCGCCCAGGCGCACGCCGGGCTTGTAGGACGGCTCGACCTCGCCGAACGCGCTCGAAGCCTTGTCGTGGATGAAGTCGCCTACCAGTTGCCCCGGTGCGCAGTAGTCATTGCCGCCCAGTTCGAAGGCGCGCGATTCCAGCTGCTCCTGCAGTTCGACGCCGGCCAGCGGGCCGCCGGGGAAATCCTCGTCCGGGTTGATGCCGACGACGATGCCGGCATTAGCGTTGCGCTCGTTGCGCGAATACTGGCTCATGCCGTTGGTGACCACGCGGTTGGGCTCGGAGGTGGCCGCCACCACGGTGCCGCCCGGGCACATGCAGAAGCTGTAGACCGCCCGGCCATTCTTCGCGTGATAGACAAGCTTGTAGTCGGCGGCGCCCAGTTCGGGATGGCCTGCGTATTTGCCCAGGCGCGCATTGTCGATCAGCGATTGCGGGTGCTCGATGCGAAAGCCTACGGCGAAGGGTTTGGCTTCCATATACACGCCGCGCTGGTGCAGTACGCGGAAGGTGTCGCGCGAGCTATGGCCCAGAGCGAGCACCACATAGCGGCTGCGAATTTCCTCGCCGTCAGCCATGCGCACACCCTGGATGCGGCCGTCTTCGATGATGAAGTCGACCACGCGGCTGTCGAAGCGCACTTCGCCGCCCAGCGCCTTGATCTCTTCACGCATGGTCGAGACCACGCCGGTCAGGCGGAAGGTGCCGATATGCGGCTTGCTGACGAACATGATCTCGTCCGGCGCGCCGGCGCGGACGAACTCGTGCATCACCTTGCGACCGTAGAATTTCGGGTCCTTGATCTGACTGTAGAGCTTGCCGTCGGAGAACAGCCCGGCGCCGCCCTCGCCGAATTGCACGTTGGATTCGGGGCTCAGCACCTTTTTGCGCCACAGCGCCCAGGTGTCCTTGGTGCGGCTGCGCACGTCGCGACCGCGCTCCAGCACGATCGGCCGGAAGCCCATCTGCGCCAGGCTCAGCGCGGCGAACAGGCCGCACGGGCCGAAACCGATCACCAGCGGGCGCTCGTTCAGTCCCTCGGGTGCCTGGCCGACCGGGTAATAGCCGGTGTCCGGGGCTAGGCGGATGTTGCGGTCGCTGGCCAGGCGCTGCAGCACCTGGTCTTCGCTCGCCACGTCGGCATCGATGATGTAGACGAAGGTGATCTCGCTGTTCTTCTTGCGCGCGTCATAGCTGCGCTTGAAGACGTTGAAGCCGAGCAGCTCGGTATCGGTGATCTTCAGGCGCGCCACGACGGCCTGGCGCAGGGCGTCGGCGGAGTGATCGAGCGGCAGTTGCAGTTCGTTGATGCGAATCATGGCGAGTCCTGGCCGGTGGCCCCGGCAGAGGTGAGCGTGAAAGGGCGTGACGGCAAGCGTATGCGCGGCGCGCAGTGTAACGGCGCCGCTCAGGGCTGTCATTGCGCGAGCGGATGTGGTGGATGGCCGGCGGCGCCGATGCTCGACGGGTAAGCGTCCAGTCACGCACATCGTCTGGCAAAGGGTGTGTTTAGCGCTACGCTTTGATAACGCGCTCACTTTTCAGCTGTCGGCGAGCCAGCCACTGGCGACTGCCTATGCCGTTGTGCAGCCGCTTACAAAAACAACAACGATCGCCCCGACAAGTCGATCGACCGCAGAGATCGCCGCCCTATGAAACTCGCTTTCGTTTCCCTCAGTGCCTTGTTGTTCATCGGGGCGGGGTCCGCCCTGGCCGCGCCGACCAGTGACGAAGCGCTGGAACGCATGCGTTCGATGAAGACCACCGGCCAGTCTCTCGATATGAAAACCGTGCCGCAGGACGGCGAGATCGCCGATGCGATTAGGGACAACCTCAAACGCATCAAACTGCCGGACGGCTTCAAGATCGACCTCTACGCGGTGGTACCGGACGCGCGGCACATGGCGGTTGGGCCGTCCAGCGGCGTGGTGTTCGTCGGCACCCGCAAGACCGATCTGTGGGCGGTTACCGACCGGACCAAGAATCGCACCGCTGATGAAGTCAAACGCTTCGCGCCGGCTATTTCCTTTACCCAGCCGGGCCCGTGCTTCAGTCCTGACGGCTTCCTGTTCATCGCCGAGCACAACCGCGTGCTGGTGTTCCCTGCCGCCGAGTTTTTCTACGAAGGTCCGGACGTGGCGGCGGACATCGTCGTGCCAACGGGCGAGCTGATTCCGACCGATGAGGAGAGTTACAACCACGGCGCCAGGGTCTGCGCCGTGGGGCCTGACAACAGGCTGACCGTTTCGCTCGGGCAGCCACACAACGTGCCGCCCAAGGACAAGCTTGAGCTGTACAACCAGCACGGCATCGGCGGCATCGTGCGCATGGAGCGCGATGGCAGCAAACGCGAGGTTTATGCAACCGGCGTACGCAACTCGGTGGGCATCACCTACAACCCGACGACCAAGGAGCTGTGGTTCACCGACAACCAGGTAGACGGCATGGGCGACGACACCCCGCCTGGCGAGATCAACCACGCGCCGAAGGCCGGAATGCAGTTCGGCATGCCCTGGTATGGCGGCGGTCAGGTGCGCACCAACGAGTACGCTGAGGAGGCGCCGCCGGAGGGCCTGACCTTTCCCGTCGTGGAAACCGTGGCCCACGCCGCTGATATGGGGCTGACGTTCTACACCGGCAAAATGTTTCCCGAGAAGTATCGCGGGGGGCTGTTCAGTGCGCAGCGCGGCAGCTGGAACCGCACCGTGCCGGCTGGCGCGCGGGTGATGTTCACGCCGTTCGCCGCCGACGGCAGTGCGCCGTCCGGCGATACGGTGCCTTTCGCCGAAGGCTGGCTGAACGAGGAGACCGGCGAGTACTTCGGCCGTATCGTCGACGTGGCTCAGCTAAAGGACGGCTCCCTGCTGGTCAGCGATGACACCGCAGGCGCCATCTACCGTATCTCCTATGACGGCGGCGAGAACTGAGCTACCGCGGCAACCAGGGTTGGACCGCGCCGCGCTGTTTGGCGGCGCGGCAGCCACACGCATCAAGGAAAACTCATGGCATCAGGTAATCGCAACGGATGGCTGATTCTCCGGCTGGTCCTGCTCGCGGCGCTGTGCGCGACGACAATGACGGCGCAAGCAGCAGGCGACATTGCATCAGGCAAAACCAAGGCGAAGATGTGTGCGGCCTGCCATGGCCTCGATGGGCTGAGCAAAGCGGCGGACGCACCTAATCTGGCCGGCAACGGCGAGCTGTATCTAGCTGGTCAGCTGAAAGCGTTTCGGAGCGGCGCGCGCAAACATCCGCAGATGAGCGTTATTGCCGCGAGTTTGAGCGAGGAAGATATCGCCGATCTGACGGCCTGGTATTCGGCGATCAAGGTCAGCGTGGAGTTGCCGCAGTAGCGGCCTGAACGGACGAGCGTTGCAGCCGTCAGCTCGCCGCCTTGCCGAGTACCGTTCGAGCGGCGCTTTCCTGAACATTTGTGCTATCCCCTATACTCCGCGCCCATCCGAGCCGCCATCGTCATTGCCTGGATTACAGAATTCAGCGCATCACCCATCGCCGCGCTCGCTCATACAAACGAAGTAAGGATTATCCATGGTCAACAACGATGTGCTGCGCAGCCTGCGCTACATCCTCAACGTCGATGACGCGAAGATCGCCGAGATCACCCGGCTCACGGGGTGCGAACTCCCCGATGCCGAGGCGGTGGCTTATCTGAAAAAGGAAGACGAGGCAGGCTACAAACCCTGCGGCGACCGGATCATGGCGTATTTTCTCGACGGCCTGGTGATCTACAAGCGCGGCAAGGACGAGAGCCGCCCAACCCCGCCGATCGAGGTGCCAGTGACCAATAACATGGTGCTGAAGAAGCTGCGTGTGGCCTTCGAGCTGAAGGAGGACGACATACACGCAATCCTCAAGGCGGCTGATTTCCCGGTATCCAAACCGGAGCTCAGCGCGCTGTTCCGCAAGGCCGGGCACAGCAACTACCGGGTCTGTGGCGACCAGCTGCTGCGCAACTTTCTCAAAGGCTTGGCGTTGCGCGGTAAGTGACCGGGCGAGCAAAGCCGTAACCGCCCGGCCCACCCTGCGTCACTGGCTATAGCTATGTAGGGTGGGCTTTAGCCCACCAATATGATCGCCAATACGTGGAAGGGCATCTAACCGAACTCCGCGCTCGTTTTGATCGTACCCACGCGCTGGCGTGGACGCGCCTTGGTGATACTCCGCGTCTTAGCGTCTTAACGGTGGGCTGAAGCCCACCCTACGCACCACGTCACTGTGTACCTTTCTAACGGGGGCTTGGCGCTGCGTGGAAGTGAGCGAGCAGCTTGCACGCCACGACTTTTGCGGACCGAAAAAAAGCCCCGCCGAAGTAGGCGGGGCTCGTTGACTCTGTGAGCCTTTATTTTTGCACCATGGCGATGACGCGATCACGCAGTTGTGGGTCGCTCTGTACGGCCTGGTTGATGGCGTTGTATTCCTCGATGCTGAGGTCGTTGTCCTCGACGCTGCTCATCATCTTCTCATTGGCCTCTTGCTGTAGCTGCTGGGCCTCGGCCGGGTCGCCGGTCTTCTCGAGCTTGGCGGTGAAGTCCTCGCGAATCTCCATGATTTCGCCCAGCGAGTCGGCGAACTTCTCCAGCTTCTGGTCGCTGATGTCCGACGCCTGTATGGCCGGGGCGGGCTGAGTGGCCTGGGTGGCCTGCTGCGCCGACACCTGGGAAGCGCCGGCGGCCATGAACAGGGCGGCGAGGCTGGCGGATACAAGGCGGGTTTTCAGCTTGGTCATGTTCGATATTCCTGGCTTCTGAAAGACGCAAGGAAGGGTGCATCACCCGTGCCAAAACAGATGCAACAGTTAACCCTTTGATTCATAAGTACTTATACCGGCCGTCTTGTTCGCGTCGACGCTTCGGAAGCGGTTCTGTATCGTGCCGAAATGGCACATGTAGCAGTTTGGCAAAGAACTTCGACCCTGCGCGGCGCGTTGCTATTGAAGGTCGTGATCCCGCTGGTGGCGATCATGCTCGGCTTCAGTTACCTGTTGCTGTGGACGGTCGAGCGCAACAGCGAGCGGCGTTTGCAGGAAGAGGTCGAGCTGGTCGCGCGGGCGGTCCGGCTGCCACTCAGCGACAGTCTGGAAAAACAGCACGACCGCACTTCGCAGCAGGTACTGGAGTCGGTGCTTGGCGTCGGTCGTGTTTATGGCGCCTATCTCTATGACCAACAGGGCGAATTGGTGGCCTTTGCCGGGGCCATCGAGCCGGATCAGGATCAATCCTCGATTCAGGAGCTGACCGCCGACGGCAAGCGTCGTGGCGGCTATCAGAGCATCCGCGGGCGCGAGGTGTATTCCTACTTCGTGCCGCTCGAACAGAGCGGCGGACGCATCAACGGGTTGTTGCAGGTCACCCGTCGCGGGACGGATTTCGAGCGCGACACACGCCGGCTGCGCGTGATCGCCGGCATTTCCGCAGCGGTGCTGGCGTTGGCGGCGGTCTGCATCGTCCTGCTCGGTCATTGGTCGGCCATCGGCCGGCATTTGCAACAGCTGACCCAGAGCATGGCGCGGGTCGCTTCGGGGGATCGCCAGCACCGTGCGCCGCGCAGTGGCCCGCAGGAGATCGCTGTGCTGGGTCGCGCATTGAACCAGATGCTCGACAGCATCGCCGATGCCGAACAGCGCATGGCCGAGCAGAAGGCGCGCGAGGCGGAACTCGAAGCCCGCTTGCGGCGCACCCAGCAACTGGCCGCGGTGGGTCGTCTGGCGGCCGGTGTCGCCCATGAACTGGGGAGTCCGCTCAGCGTCATCGATGGCAAGGCGCAGCGTGTTTTGCGCAGCGAGCATCTGGAAGACGGGCAACGCAAGGGCCTGTTGCAGATACGCAGTCAGGTGCAGCGCCTGAGTCAAATCGTCCGGCAATTGCTGGAATTTGGCCGCGCCGCTGGCCTTCCGGCCCGACGAATGCCCGCCGATGTACTGGCGCATTCGGCGGCCGCCGCGGTGGCCGACGAGCTGGCCGCGCTGAAGGTTGCACTCATGCTCGAGGCGCCTGCCACGGCTCTGCATTGCGAGGTCGATCCGCCGCGCTTCGAACAGGCCCTGACCAATCTACTGCGCAACGCCGCCCAGGCCAGTCCGGGCGGCCGCGTGCTGCTGCGTTGGTGGCGGGAGGACGACTGCCTGCTGTTCCAGGTCGAGGACGACGGGCCCGGTGTGGCCGAGCAGCATCGCGCGGCGCTGTTTGAGCCGTTTTTCACCACTAAACCGGTAGGCAAGGGCAGTGGGCTCGGGCTCGCCGTGGCCCATGGCGTGGTGGCCGAATGTGGCGGCCGCATTGAGCTGGTCGAAAGCTCGCTGGGTGGTGCGGCGTTTCGTATTTCCCTGGCGCTGGCTGATGAGGAGGATAAGGATGCAGCAGGATGACAGCGCGCCGCAGCGGGTGCTGGTGGTGGAAGATGACGACGGCCTGCGTCAGCTCTTGGTCGAGGAGCTGGAAGACCGCGCGTTAACGGTGCAATCCGTGGCCAGCGCCGAAGATGCCGTGCCGCTGCTGGAGAGCTGGGAACCGGATCTGGTAATCAGCGACCTGCGCCTGCCGGGCGCCGATGGCATGGCGCTGCTGCGGCGGGTCAAGGCAATGCAGGCGGCGCCAGCGTTTCTGGTGATCACCGCGTTTGGCAGCATTCAGCAGGCGGTGGCGGCCTTGAAGGTAGGCGCCGATGAGTTTCTGACCAAGCCTCTGGATCTGGATCATCTTGGTCTCGCCGTTTCGCGTGCGCTGGAGACCCGTCGATTACGCGGCGAGGTGCGGCGCTTTCAGCAGCTGCTCAGCGGCGACCGCTTTCACGGCATGCTCGGTCGCAGTCGAGCGATGCGCGAGTTGTTCGACCAGATCCGCCAGCTGGCCCGCGCGGCTGGTCCCGTGCTGGTGATCGGCGAAAGTGGCACCGGCAAGGAACTGGTCGCCCGCGCCGTGCATGCCGAGAGTGAGCGGGCGCAGCGGCCTTTCCTGGCGATCAACTGTGCTGGGCTGCCGGCCGAATTGCTGGAAAGCGAGTTCTTCGGCCACGCCGCCGGCGCCTTTACCGGCGCCAGTCGCGCACACAAAGGGCTGTTTCAGCAGGCCGACGGAGGCACCCTGTTTCTCGACGAGATCGGCGAAATGCCGCTGCCGTTGCAGGCCAAACTGCTGCGCGTGCTGCAGGAGGGCACCATTCGCCCGGTGGGTGGCGAGCGCGAACTGAGCGTCGACGTACGCATCATCGCCGCCAGCAACCGTCCGCTGGAAACTGCCGCCGGCCGCGAGTCGTTTCGCGAAGATTTGTTCTTCCGTCTGGAGACCTTCATCCTTCAAGTGCCCCCGCTGCGCGACCGCGAAGAGGATCGCGAGCTGCTCGCCGCCGGTTTCGTCGCACACTTCGCTGCACGCGACGGGCGACCCGTGCGTGGCCTGTCGCGCACCGCGCTGGAACAGCTGCGGCGCTATCCGTTCCCCGGCAACGTGCGCGAACTGCAGAACGCCATGGAGCGCGCGGTGACCTTCTGTCATGGGCGTGACATCGAGCTGGAGCATTTGCCGACGCGCATCGCCAGCTATCAGGAAAGCACGCCCGCAACCCGCGCCGACGAACTGCTCGGGCTGATGATCGACGGCCCGCTGCTGCCGACTCTGGACGAGCTGGAGATGCGTTACATCCGCCACGTGCTGGAGCGGGTCGAGGGCAACAAACGTCGTGCCGCAGCCTTGCTCGGGATCGGTCGTCGGACCCTGTATCGGCGCCTGGGTGAGAAAGAGCAGGACCCGGAGGAAGGCTAAGCCGTCAGCGACGCGCACGCTGGAACGCACGCCGGGCAACTGAGTCGAAATGTCCGGTCTCGATGTGCTGGCCGCCCTCGGCGCTTCACCTGCGTCGCTCACAGCGTTACGTGTGAAACCGATGGCCTGCTAGACTCCCAACTTCTCGCCAAATGCTCACGAGGTGCGGCGAGGCAATCCAACAACCAATAAGGAGTGAATCCATGAAAGGCAAATCCTTGGCATGGATATTTTCCGCCGCGTTGGCGGGGACCGGTCTGAGCGGTGTGGCTCAGGCGCAAGAACAATTCGTGACCATCGGTACCGGTGGCCAGACGGGTGTTTACTACGTTGCTGGTCAGTCGATCTGCCGCTTCGTCAATCGCAACGCTGAAGGCGTCAAATGCAACGCGCCAGCCAGTGGCGGCGGTGTGGCCAACGTCAACGGACTGCGTAGCGGTGAGTTCAACTTCGGCATCATGCAGTCGGACCATCAATACAAGGCGATGGAAGGTCTGTCGCCGTTCGAGAAAGAGGGCGCGATGGACGACATCCGCGCGATCTTCTCCCTGCAGAGCGAAGTTTTCACCGTATTGGCGCGCCGTGACGCCAACATCAAGGGTTTGGACGACCTCAAGGGCAAGCGCGTCAACATCGGTAACCCCGGTTCCGGCCAGCGCGATACCCTGGAAGAAATCATGAAAGTGAAGGGCTGGGACCAGTCGGTCTTCAGTCTCGCAGCGGAACTCAAGCCGGCCGAACTGGCCAGTGCGCTGGGTGACAACAACATTGATGCCATGACCTACTTCGTCGGTCACCCCAACGGCGCGATTCAGGAAGCCACCACCACCGTCGATGCGGTTCTGGTACCGATCACCGGCCCGGAAATCGACAAGCTGCTGGCTGAGAAGACCTACTACACCAAGGCTGAAATTCCGGGCGGCATGTACGCCGGCAACGACAGCGCAACCCAGTCGATCGGTGGTAAGGCGGTGCTCTCCACCACTTCCAAGGTCGATGCTGAAGTTGTCTACAAGCTGGTCAAGTCGGTGTTCGAGAACATCGAGCGGTTCCAGCGTCTGCACCCCGCGTTCAAGGACCTCAAGCCTGAAGACATGATCAAGGTCGGCCTGTCCGCGCCTTTGCATGAAGGCGCCGAGCGCTACTACAAGGAACGTGGCTGGATGTAATGGCCTGGCAGACCGCTGAAGCTGCGGTCTGCTATCAGGTTTTGCTGCATCGATGCGGCGGGCGTTGACCCGCGGCATTCGCCCGAAAACCCGTGAGCCCGGTGCCACGGGTTTTCGTGGTTCCGTTACTTGAAAAAACAGGCCTCATTCCATGCAAGACAACCAACTGTCCACCGAAGAGCTCGTTGCCAAGGACGTCGGCGCGCGAATGCCCGAAGGTGCCATGGCGAAAGCGATCGCGGGCCTGGCCCTGCTCTGGTCGCTTTTCCAGCTGTGGATCGCCTCGCCGCTGCCCTTCATGCTGCGCTTCGGTGTGCTCAATGACACCGAAACCCGCTCCATCCATCTGGCATTTGCGCTGTTACTGGCGTTTCTGGCCTATCCGGCGTTCAAGCGTTCACCGCGCGATAGAGTGCCGTTGATCGATATCGCGCTGGGCCTGGTGGCTGCCGCCAGCGCCGCTTATCTTTTCATCTTTTATCAACAGCTGGCGCAGCGCCCGGGCAACCTGACGACCGCCGATCTGGTCACGGCCTGCATCGGCATTCCTCTGTTGCTGGAAGCCACTCGCCGCGCACTCGGCCCACCGCTGGCGATCATCGCGCTGATATTCATCATCTACAGCCTAGCAGGGCCCTACATGCCGGGGCTGCTGGCGCACCGCGGGGTGAGCTTCACCGCGATGGCCAACCATCAGTGGATCACCACCGAAGGTGTGTTCGGTATCGCCCTGGGCGTATCCACCAGTTTCGTCTTTCTTTTCGTGCTGTTTGGTGCGCTGCTCGAACGCGCCGGCGCGGGGCACTATTTCATTCAATTGGCGTTCAGCCTGCTCGGCCACATGCGTGGTGGTCCGGCCAAGGCAGCAGTCGTCGCTTCGGGCATGACCGGTCTGATTTCCGGTTCCTCGATCGCCAACGTGGTGACCACCGGCACCTTCACCATCCCGATGATGAAGAAGGTCGGTTTTTCCAAAGAAAAAGCCGGTGCGGTGGAGGTGGCGTCCTCGGTCAATGGCCAGATCATGCCGCCGGTGATGGGGGCTGCGGCATTCCTGATGGTCGAGTATGTCGGCATTCCCTATGTGGAAATCATCAAGCACGCCTTCCTGCCAGCGGCAATTTCCTATATTGCGCTGCTGTACATCGTGCACCTGGAAGCGCTCAAGCAGAACATGCAGCCGATCGGCACGCACCAGCCCAAACCCTGGCTGCGCCGCCTGACCGGCTTTGCCTTCGGTGCGGCGTTGATTTCCGGGCTCTCGCTGGCCGTCTACTACGGTCTCGGCTGGCTCAAGCCGACCCTTGGCGATTACGCGCTGCCCGGCATTTCGGTGCTGCTGACGCTGGTTTATCTGGCGCTGCTGAAAATCGCAGCGAGCAATCCGCCATTGCCGGCTGAGGATCCGGACAAGCCGCTGGAAGAACTACCGAACACTCGTGCGGTGCTGCTTTCGGGGCTGCACTTCCTGCTGCCGGTTGTAGTACTGGTCTGGTGCCTGATGATCGAGAGGCTGTCACCCGGCCTGTCAGCATTCTGGGGCACGGTAATGCTGGTGATCATCCTACTGACCCAGCGTCCTCTGCTCAGCTGGATGCGCCGCGACGGGCACCAGCACGGCGGCTTCGTGGATGGCATCGTCGACCTGCGCGAAGGTCTGATCGCAGGCGCGCGCAACATGATCGGCATCGGTATCGCCACCGCGGCGGCGGGCATCATCGTCGGTGCGGTCTCGCAGACTGGCGTCGGTCTGGTGCTGGCCGATCTGGTCGAAATGCTGTCGATGGGCAATCTGTTCCTGATGCTCCTGCTCGTCGCGGTCTTCAGCCTGATCCTCGGCATGGGCCTGCCGACGACCGCCAACTACATCGTGGTGTCCAGTCTGCTGGCGCCGGTGGTGGTGGCGCTGGGGCAGCAGAACGGGCTGATCGTGCCGCTGATCGCCGTGCATCTGTTCGTCTTCTACTTCGGCATCATGGCTGACGTCACGCCGCCCGTGGGGCTGGCCTCGTTCGCCGCTGCTGCGGTGTCCAAGGGCGACCCGATCAAGACCGGTGTCACGGCGTTCTATTACAGCCTGCGCACCGCCGCGCTACCGTTCCTATTCATCTTCAATACCGATTTGTTGCTGATCGATGTCGGGCTCTGGCATGGCATCCTGATTTTCCTGGTTGCTACGGGTGCGATGCTGGTCTTCGCTGCCGGTACTCAAGGCTACTTCCTGGTACGTAACCGCTGGTATGAAAGCGTGCTGCTGTTGCTGGTGGCCTTTACTCTGTTCCGGCCAGGCTTCTGGATGGACATAGTGCATGACCCCTACCGCGACATCCCGCCGGCGCAATTGGTACAGGCGCTGGAAGCCGTGGACGAGGACAGCCAGCTTCGCCTGCGCATTCGCGGCGAGGACGCGGTGGGCGACGCGCGGGAATTCAGCCTGTTGGTGGCAATTCCGAATGGAGCGACCGGCGAGGAGAAGCTGGAAAAGCTTGGCCTCATGACCTATGAGCAAGACGGCAAGGTGCTGGTCGACAGCGTCACCTTCGGCAGCCCCGCCGCCGAGCTGGGCCTGGAGTTCGATCAGGAAATCCTGGCGGTCCGCGCGCCCACCGATCGTTGGGCCAAGGAATGGATGTGGCTACCCGGCCTCGCGCTGTTCGGCCTCGTCGTCTGGATGCAGCGGCGTCGTAAGTCGAGCTAACTCGACTCACCGTTCAGTGTCACTCGAACCCCGTTCATGCGCATGCATGGGCGGAGTTTTTTCTTGCTGTCGCAGCGCCAGCCTCAAGCAATGAGTGGAGCGAGCCGGGGTCAAGCGCAAGGGCGGAATCAGGACCAAGCCAGAACCATCTGTCCCATAACGCAATGCTGTTCTTAAGTAAGTTCGCCCCGAGGTCGGGCCTTTCATAAAAGCACCGGGTGTTCACCTCGCCCTAGTGGACGCGCCGTCGCGGCGAATGCGAGCAGAAGCCAGCCAAGAGCGGAAAAAACCCTCGCCCAGAGTCGGGCCTCCCACAAAAGCGGCAGATACGCGTCCAACCTGTGGGAGGCGCGCCCTCGCGGCGAATACAGGCCGCAGGCCTGTCCGAAATGCAGGCGTGCCTTGATCGACAGCGCTTATTGATCGGCATGCTCCTCATGGGCAGGCCTCGCCTATGCAGGCCTGCCCGGCAGATGATGCTCGGCCGGCGCCGCGTCATGGGATGTTTCGGCCGACGGTCGGCTCTTGCCGCTACCTGCGCCGTCCAGCGCCGCATAGGCCGCGCTGCAGAACAACGAGTTCAGCCGCTTCATGTCGGAGATCAGCTCCAGATGCGCCGCGCTGGTTTCGATACTTTCGACCACCTGTTGGTGCAGCCGGTGCACGTGCGCATGGGCCAGTTCGCGTTCACGCTTGCGAAATTGCCGCTTCTGCTGCAGCAGTTGCCGCGCGCTGTGCGAATCGCCGGACAAGAATACCGACAGGCCGAGGCTCAGGTTGGCACTGAGCAGCGCGTGCAGCTGGCTGAGCTCATCCAGTCCGCTGTCGGAGAACGAGCGTCGCTTGGACGTCTTGATGTTCTGCACCTTGCCGAGCATGTGCTCGATGATGTCGCCGGCCTGTTCCAGGTTGATCGCCAGCTCGATGATTTCCGCCCAGCGCAGGCTTTCCTGCTCGGCCAGATCTTCGCGCGGCATGCGCGCCAGATAGAGCTTCACGCCGCTGTAGAGCGCATCGACATCGTCATCCAGGCGACGAATTTCCTCGCCCGGCTCCGGTCGGTCCTCGCGTAGCACTTCCAGCAGGCGCGCCAGCATGGTTTCCACCAGATCACCGATGCGCAGGGTTTCGCGTACGGCGTTGGCCAGGGCCAGGCTGGGCGTGTCCAGGGCGGTCGGATCCAGATGGCGCGGCTGAGCGATACCGCCATCGAGGACACGTTCCGGCAGCAGGCGCTCGCATAGCCTGGCCATCAGGCCCACCGTGGGCAGCAACAGTACGCAGCGCGCCGTGTTGTAGACCAGATGAAAGGCGATGACCTGAGTTTGCGCGCTGTAGCCGATCGTCGCCATCCACTCGACCAGCATTGGCAGGAAGGGCAATACCACCAGCCCGGCGAGTTTGTACAGCAGATTGCCCAGCGCCACGCGGCGTGCAGATGCCGGTTGCGCGGTGGCGTTGAACCAGGCCAGTACGCCACTGCCGACGTTGGCGCCAATCACCAGACCGAGCGCCACCGGCAGGCTGATCAAACCGGCACTGGCGAGGGTCGCGGTGAGCAGCACCGCGGCGAGGCTGGAATAGGAGAGCACCGCGAACAGCGCGCCCACGACCACCGCCAGCAAAGTGTCGCCGGCCAGCGACGAGAACAGCACGCGCATGCCGCGCGCTTCGGTGATCGGCGCGGCGGCCTGGACGATCAGCTGCAGGGCCAAAATGATCAGGCCCAGACCGATCAGTACGCGCCCGAGCTGGCCAGCGCGGGTCTGCTTGCGCGACAGAAACAGACAGACCCCGACCAGCGTGAGCACCGGCGACAGCCATGACAGGTCGAGCGTCAGCACCCGGGCCATCAACGCCGTGCCGACATCCGCGCCGAGCATGATCGCGAGGGCGGTGGGCAGCGCCATCAGCCCCTGCGCAACGAATGAGATCGCCAGCAGCGCGGTCGCGTTGCTGCTCTGTACCAAAGCGGTGACGCCGATGCCAGCGGTAAAAGCCATCGGCGCGTTGGCCATGCTGTGGCCGAGCAGCCGCCGCAGATGCGAGCCGTAGACCCGCATGATCCCGGTCCGCACGATATGCGTGCCCCAGACCAGTAATGCGATGGAGGAAAGCAGGTGCAGCAACGTCAACATCAGTGTGGTTCTCCGGCGAGCGGCAACGGCAAGCGTCTGCGCCGAGCGACGCGATACGAATCGAGGGATATCCGGTTGACCTTCGCGCTGTAGTGCCGTTCAAGAAACTGTCATGACTGGCCGGCGCGACGCAGGTTGTCGCGAGGCCGGTTCACGATGGCGCAGTCACTCGCTAGCCGGGCGGGTGGTCTGTAACCTACCCACTTCGCTTTTCAATGGTCTGCCCATGCTCAGTCTCTACCACGCTCCCGATCTGGAAACCCTCGGCGAACTGGCGACCACCTTGCTTGCCCAGCCACTGAGTGATCCTTTCGCGCCGGCACTGGTGGTGGTGCCGAGCCAGGGTATGGGCCGCTGGCTGACGCTGGAGCTGGCGAGCAAGCAAGGCATCGCCATGCAACTGGAAATGCAGCTGCCGGCTAAGTTCGTCTGGGACCTGAGCCGCACGGTGCTGGGCAGCCTGCCGGAGCAATCAGCCTTCTCGCCGACGACGCTTACCTGGCGCCTGTACGGCTGGCTGTGCGAGCCGTCCAACCTCGAACTGGCGCCCCGTCTGGCGCAATATCTCGACGGCGGCGACGAGCGCCGGCGGCTGAGTCTAGCGGCGAAGGTCGCCGACGTTTTCGACCAATACTTGCTCTATCGCGACGACTGGCTGGCCGCCTGGGAACGCGGCGAGACGCTCGATCTCGGTCCCGACGAAGCCTGGCAGGCGCTGCTCTGGCGCGAGCTGACCAAGGACGGCCATCCGCATCGCGCCCGTCTGCTCGACGATCTGCTGCAGCGTCTTTATGACGACGAAGCCTTGCCCGGCTTGCCCGAGCGGCTGCTGGTGTTCGGCATCAGCAGCCTGCCGCCGCACCACTTGCGCGTACTCGATGGTCTGGCTCGGCATGTCGACGTGGTCGTCTGCGCGCTCAACCCGAGCCGCGAGGCCTGGGGCGAGATCCGCGATATCCGTGAGTTGGCGCGACAGCCAGAGAGCGGTGTCGATGATTGGTATCTCGACGTCGGCCACCCTCTGCTGGCGAGCCTCGGCAAGCAGGGCCGCGACTTCTTCGATTCGCTGTTCAGCCTCGCGACGAGCGAAGGTCGTCAGGAAATCGGCCTGTATTCCGAAGACGACGACCTGCGCGACGACAGCCTGCTGCACGCGCTACAGAACGACATCCTGCGCTTGCGCACCCGCTTGCCCGACGAGCGCCTGACACTGGCCGAGGATGACCGTTCGCTGGAAGTGCATATCGCTCATTCGCCGCTTCGCGAAGTGGAGATTCTTCACGACCAGCTGCTGGCACGCTTTGCCGCCGACCCGGCGCTGAGCCCGGATCAGGTCGTCGTGCTGACCCCCGATATCGAGCGTTACGCGCCCTTTATCGAAGCGGTGTTCGCCCCGCGCGAGGGCAGCCCTCGGATTCCTTACAGCCTCGCCGATCGCAGCCTGCGCGCCGAAGTGCCGTTGATCGAGGCTTTCCTCGAACTGCTGATGCTCGCGCAGAGCCGCTTCGCCGCCGAGGAAATCCTCGCCTGGCTGGAACAACCGGCCATCGCACGTCGCGCCGGGATCGACAGCGAAGACCTGCTGCTGCTGCGCGACTGGCTGCGCGAAGCGGGTGTGCGCTGGGGCCGCGATGGCAGCCAGCGGGCGCGGCTGGGCTTGCCGGACGAATCCGCCTTCACTTGGCGCCAGGGGCTGGATCGGTTGCTCCTGGGCTTCGCCGCGCCACCGCAACTGGCCGGTGACTCTGCCCCGCTGCTCGGTGAACATTGGCCTCTGGACGCGCTGGAGGGCGCGCGAGGCCAGCTGTTGGGTCGGCTGGTGGAGTTCGTCGAGCGCCTCGGCAAACTGGCCGATCAGCTGGCCCGACCGCGCCCGCTGGCCGAATGGGCGGACGATCTGCAAGTGCTGCTCGATACCCTGTTCGACGAGCGCGAGGCCGGCGACACCCTGCTGTTGCTCTCCCAGGCCTGTGCTTCGCTGCGCGACCAGGCGCAGGCGGCGGATCTCGAACGCCCCATCGAACTGGAACTGGTGCATCAACAACTCAGCGCCGCACTGCAGCAGGGCGGCGGCGCCTCAGGTTTTCTCACCGGTGCGGTGACCTTCTGCACCATGGTGCCGATGCGCAGCCTGCCGTTCCGTGTGGTCTGCCTGCTCGGCCTGGACGACGGCGCCTTTCCACGGAGAACGCCGCCGTCGGGCTTCGACCTGATTGGCCGCCACCCCCGGCGCGGCGACCGTGCACGGCGGCTGGATGATCGCTACCTGCTGCTGGAGACACTGCTCTCGGCGCGCGAGGCGCTGTACCTGTCCTATGTCGGCCGCGACCCGCGCGACAACGCCGTCTTGCCACCTTCTGTATTGCTCAGCGAGGTGCTCGAAGCCGTCGACATGACGGCCGTCTGCAAGAGCGAGCCCGCTCGCGATCCTGCTCGCACCGATGCCTCGCAGCCGAAACAGCCCAAGGCCAGCGAGAAGATTCTCGTCGCCCACCCATTGCAGCCGTTCTCGCCAAACAATTTCGGTGGTGCCCCCTGCGCCGGTTACTCGCTGCCCTGGTTCCGTGCCGCCCAGCGCCTGGCCGAACCGCCGCAGACACAAGTGCAACCCTTTACCAGCCTGCTCGCCGAGCCCGACGAGGCCTGGCTGACCATTGAGCCGTCCCAGCTGTTGCAGTGCTTCCGCCATCCGTCGCGCTTCCTGCTCGAACAGCGCCTGGGTCTGCGCCTGGCCGATGACCAGGAGGCGCTTGCCAGCGATGAGCCCTTCGACCTGGAAATGCCCGCCTGGAACGGTCTGCGCCGCCTGTCGCTGCAAGCGCTGGAGCACGGCTGGAGCGATGAGGAAGAGCGGCGCATGGCCTGTGCCGCCGGCTGGCTGCCCACTGGCGAACTGGGCCAGGCGCTGTGGGGTAAGTTGCGCGGCCCGGTGCGCGCGTTCGCTCCGCGACTGTTCGAACTGCGTCCCGACGACGTACCCGAACCGCTCGCTGTGGATATCACCCTGGCGGGCGTGCGTATTCACGGCTGGCTCGACGGTGTGACGCCGGGCGGGCTGTTCGGCTGGAAGCTCGGCCGTCTCGGCGAGTGGGACCTGCCGCCGTTCTGGCTGCGCCACTTGCTGCTCAACCTCGCCGCCACGCCCGGCATCGAACGCAACAGTTTGATGCTGTCGCCGGCCGGTGACTGGCAACTCCGCCCGCTGGCAAACGCCGCGCAACTGCTTGAACCCTGGCTCGCCGCCTATCGATGTGCGATCCGTGAACCGCTGCCGCTGTTGCCGCGCAGCAGCCATGCCTTTGCCAAGGGCTATCGCAAGCCGGCCCGCGGCAGCGAGCCGCTCGAGTGCGCCCGCAAGCGCGCTCGCGAAGCCTGGCTGGGCGCCGAGTTCAGCCCCATCGCCGCCGAGTCTGAAGACCCGTGGAATGCTCTGGCGTTTCGCGACCGTGATCCGCTGGATGAACGCTTCGAAACCTTGGCCGAACAGTTGATCGGTCCGGCGCTGGATGCCCTGGCCCAGGACGAGGAGCAAGACGCATGAGCCTGTCGATTTTCTGCCCACACCGTAGGGTGCGCTCCGCGCACCGCATGCGTCGAGGCTTGGTGGTGCGCGAAGCGCGCCCTACGAAAAGCTCGTGCACAGTGGAGTGGTCCCTCCGTGGCCGTACCGCATCGTTGCGAAAGCGTGCGGATAAACCCCATGCCGCCTCCGCGGGGTTCGCATGAAATTGGACTTGCTCGATTCGCCCTTCGACGGCCGCTCGCTGATCGAGGCCAGTGCCGGCACCGGCAAGACCTGGACGCTTACGGCGCTCTACGCCCGCCTTTTGCTGGAGCGGCAGCTGTCGGTGGGGCAGATTCTGGTGGTCACATACACCACCGCTGCCACCGCCGAGCTGCGCGAGCGCGTCCGCGCGCGGCTGGCCGATCTGCTGGCAGTCTATGAAGGCACGCCCAGCGATGACGACTTTCTCAATCGCCTCCATGCCCGCTACCCGGACGACGCCTCGCGGCGGCGCCTGTTGCTGGCTGTGCATGGCTTCGACGAGGCGGCGATCTTCACCATCCACGGCTTCTGCCAGCGCGCCCTGCAGGACGCGGCCTTCGAGGCGGGCGGCGACTTTGATAGTGAGCTGACCGCCGACGACCGCGAGATCATCGATGCCCTACTCGCCGATGCCTGGCGCAGCGAGCTGGCCGATGCCGATCCAGCCTGGGCGCGGTTTCTGGCCAAGAGCCGGATCACGCCGCTGTGGTTGCGCCAGCGTTTGCGCAGCCATCTGGGCAAGCCCTATCTGCGTGTCGAACCACAGGGGGCACCGGTCGCGGCTGACCTGCGTCCGGTCGAGGCAGCCTGGCATCGGGCCGCGGCGCTCTGGCAAGAGGCCGGCAAGGCCTGGATCGCCGAGCTTTTCGCCCACGGCGGACTCAGCCAAAGCACCCACAAAAGCATCAAGTTCGAGCTTTGGCAGGGCGAGCTAGACACCTATTTCGCCGATCCGGCGGTGATGTTCGACCTACCCGAGGGCGCCGCCAAGTTCGGCGTGCGGGCCTTGAGCAAGGCCTGCAGGAAGGGCTTCGATGCGCCCGTCTGCGAGCTTGCCCATGCGCTGGACGAGCTGGCTGACCGGGTGGCCGAGGCGCTACCGGCCGGCAAGCAGCGGTTGATCGCGCTGCAAGTGGCGCTGCTCGAACGGCTCAACCGCGAACTGCCGGAGCGCAAGGCGGCGCAGCGGCTGCTGGCCTTCGACGATCTGCTCAATCGCTTGAACCAGGCGCTGCAAGGACCAGTTGGCGAGGATTTGGCGGCCTCGCTTCGCACCACTTACCCGCTGGCGCTGATTGACGAATTCCAAGATACCGACCCGATCCAGTACGCCATCTTCGACCGCATCTATGCCAAGGGCTGTGAGGCCTCGCTGTGCTTCGTCGGCGACCCCAAGCAGGCGATCTATGCGTTCCGCGGCGCGGACCTGGCGACCTACATCACCGCGCGCAATCAGGCCGACCGACCCTACAACCTGCCGACCAACTACCGCTCCACGCCGGCATTGATCGCTGCGCTGAATCAGCTGTTCGATCATCCGCAACCGTTCGCCCAAAGCGACCTGCAATACCCGCCGGTGGGCGCCGCTGAGAAATCGCGTGCCAGCCTGTGTCTGGTAGAAGAGGGTGAGGCGGCGCCGTTGTCGCTGGTCTGGCTTGGCGACGATCCGCTCGGCAAGGGCGAGGCCGCGCAACTGGCGGCCTGCGACACCGCACGGCGCATCGCCCTGCAGCTGGCTGCTGCTGGCGAAGGTCGTGCCGGTTTTGAAAAGGACGGCGTGTTCACGCCACTCAAGGGTGGCGACATTGCCGTGCTGGTGGCAAATCACCGTCAGGCCGGCATGATTGCCGACGAGCTGGCTGCGCGCGGTGTGCCCAGCGTCCGCCGTGGGCGCGACAGCGTCTGGCGCAGCGAAGAGGCGACCGAACTTGCCGCGGTGCTGGCCGCCTACGCCGAGCCGGGTCGCGAGGGTTTGCTGCGTTACGCCCTGGCTACGCGCTTGCTGGGCCGCAGCGCCGCCGATCTCGCGCGTTGCCAGGACGACCAGCAACAGTGGGACGCCGAGCGTGAAGCCGCCGAACGCTATCACCAGCTTTGGCAGCAACAAGGTTTCATGCGCGTGTTCCGTGCCTGGCTGGACGAGCAGGCCGTGGCCGAGCGGCTGCTGGCGCGGGTTGATGGCGAGCGTCGGCTGACCAATCTGTTGCACCTGGGCGAATTGCTGCAGGCCGAGAGCTTGTTGCGCCCCGGCCTCGAACCCTTGCTCGCCTGGTTCAACGCGCAGCGCGGCAGCGAAGGTGCCGGCGAAGAATCGTTGCTACGCCTGGAAAGCGATGCCGAGCGGGTACAGATCGTCACCATCCACACCAGCAAGGGCCTCGAATACCCGCTGGTGTTCTGTCCTTTCCTCTGGGACGGCAAGCTCCTGGGCAAGAACCGAGACAGCGCCCGCTGCCACGATGACAGCGGTCAGCCGCTGCTGGATTTGGGCAGCGACGAACTGGAAGAAAACCTCGAACGTGCACGTCAGGAAGTCTTCGCCGAACAGCTGCGCCTGGCCTACGTTGCCCTGACCCGCGCCCGTGACCGGCTTTGGCTGCATTGGGGGCCAGTGAGCCTGCCTAAAGCGAAAAAGGATGGCAGCCTGCCGGACGAAGGCCTGCACAGCAGTGCTTTGGCCTGGCTGCTGCACGGTCGGG
Source organism: Pseudomonas sp. CBC3 (assembly GCF_037967085.1). NCBI lineage: Bacteria > Pseudomonadati > Pseudomonadota > Gammaproteobacteria > Pseudomonadales > Pseudomonadaceae > Pseudomonas > Pseudomonas sp. CBC3. The sequence continues at coordinate 654,435 of NZ_JBANEO010000001.1, read as the reverse complement.
CGTTGCCCGGCAATGACGGGCTGAAAGAGCTCGGCAATCATCTGGCCGACGTGAACTGCGCCAGCCTGCGTACCGCCATCGAGCGGCTTGTCGCGGTAAGCGAAGGCAGCATGGCGCTGCTATCGCTGGAGCAGCACGAAGCCAGCGCCCAAGGACCAGGTCGCGCGGCACCTCCACAGCAGTTGTCGCAGCTCAACCGCAGCCTGCACAGCGCCTGGCGCATCGGCAGTTTTTCCGGTCTGGCCGCCGGTATGCATATGGAGGCGCCAGATCGCGACGCCCTGGCGATCCCCAATGCCGGCGAGCCGGGCAGCGGCTTCTTCGCGTTCCCGCGCGGCGCACGGGCCGGTACCTGCCTGCACGCGATCCTCGAAGATTGGGCGCGGGGTAAGGGCGAGCTGCCGGAGCTGGTCGAGCCGGCGTTGCAGGCCTATGGGCTGCCGCTGGAGTGGAAAGAGATCGCCTCCGCCCATCTGCAACAGGTCTTGGAGACCGACCTGGATGGCGCTGGTCTGAGCCTTTCCGGCCTGCAAGCCGCGCGGCGATTGCCCGAGCTGGGCTTCACTTTTCCGGTTCAGGATCTTGATGTGACGCGCCTGCGTACGCTGCTGACCGACCCGGCCAACGGCCTCGCCGGACCTCTGCGCGAGGCGGCGGCTCGCTTGGAGTTCGACAGCCTAAAAGGTTTTCTCAAGGGCTTCATCGACTTGACCTTCGAGCATGATGGCCGCTGGTACATCGCCGACTACAAATCCAACTGGCTTGGCCCGGACGCCAGCTACTACGGCGGCGAGCGGCTGCTGCAGGCGCTCGCCGGTGAGCACTATTACCTGCAATACCTGATCTACCTGGTGGCGCTGCGCCGCTTTCTGCGCCAGCGCCTGGCAGACTTCCGCGACGAGCAGCTGGGCGGTGCCTTCTACCTGTTCCTACGCGGGATGCCCGAGGCTGGCGTGTACTTTGCGAGGCCGGACGATGCGCTGCTCGATGCGTTGGATCGGTTGTTCGAGGAAGGTAGATGATGCGAGACGCATGTTCTGTGAAGTGGGGCGAGCAGAGGTTTGCTTCAGCACAACGCCCATGTGGTGCACTTTTTGGTGGGCTAAAGCCCACCCTACAGGTGGCAAGCCTGGAGTCGGCGCGCTCCAACTTTTCTGTAGGGTGGGCTTCAGCCCACCGCGTGAACGGCGCGACGCCTACCGCGTGGAGGGACGCGCAATGACGCTTCGCTCGGATCTGCCGCTCGGCCCGTTGGAGCGTGCCTTCATTGACGGTTTGCGGCGCCTCGATCCTGAGGCCGCGGAGCCGGTGCTACTCGGCGCCGCGCTGTGTTGCGAGGCGCTTGGTAACGGCGACGTTTGTTTGCAATTGGGGAGCCTGGCTGGCAAACGTCCCTGGCCGGATCACGATGTCAGCCTGCCGCCACTCGCTAGCTGGCGTGAGCAGCTGACGATATCCCCGCTGATCGGTGGGCCCGATGACTACGCACCGCTCACGCTCGTCGGCGACCGCCTCTATCTGTCCCGTTACCAAGCTTACGAACAGCAACTGGCCGAACAGCTGCTGTCCCGCTCGGCGGATGTGCCGGAGGTAGACGAACCGCAGCTCAGCGAGAGTCTGGCGCGGTTGTTCGCCTTCAATCAGCAAAGCCCCGACTGGCAGCGGTTGGCTGCGGCGCAGGCGGTACGCCGTCGGCTGGCAGTGATTTCTGGCGGCCCCGGCACGGGCAAGACCACCACCGTGGTGCGGTTGCTGGCGGCGCTGCTGGAGCAGCCTGGCGGTGAGCGTTTGGCGATTGGTCTCGCAGCGCCCACTGGCAAAGCGGCGGCGCGCATGGCCGAGGCGATTCGCAATGCCAAGGCCAGTTTGCCGATAAGCGATGCGCTCAAGGACGCGCTGCCGGACGAGGCGCGCACGCTGCATCGCCTGCTCGGCAGTCGCGGCGACAGCCCGAAAGTGCGCCACGACGCGGCCAACCCGCTGGCGCTGGACGTGCTGGTGGTGGACGAGGCGTCGATGGTCGATCTGGCGCTGATGGCCAAACTGGTTGTCGCGCTGCCGCCAAAGGCACGGCTGATCCTGCTCGGCGACAAAGATCAACTGGCCGCGGTGGAGGCCGGCGCGGTGTTCGCCGAACTCTGCGAAGGGCGCGGCTTCGACGCCCAGGCAGCGGGTGATTTGCAGCGCATCACCGGGCAAAGCGTGCCGGTTGAGACGCCGCGCTCGCGCCTGGGTGATGCGGTGGTGCTGTTGACCCACAGCCATCGCTTCGCCGGCGACAGTGGCATCGGCGAACTGGCGCGGCGGATCAACGGCGGCGACGCCAAGGGTACCGTCGCGTTGTTGCAGGAAGGCCGCGCGGATCTCGCCTGGAACGCGGCGCCCACTTCCGCTGCGCTGATCGAACGGCTGGAGCAGGGTTATGCGCTTTACCTGCAGGCCGCACGGCAAGCGGACCCGACCGCTGCATTCGATGCCTTCAATGGCTTTCGCGTACTGACTGCTCAGCGCGAAGGCGCCTTTGGCGTGACCGGTCTCAACGAGGCGTTGGAGGCGCGCTTCAAGCGGCGCCTCGGCGTGCCGGCTCGCGAACGCTGGTATCCGGGGCGTGCGGTGATGGTGCGGCAGAACGATTACGCGCTGGGCCTGTTCAACGGCGACATTGGTCTCTGTCTGAAAACCGAGCACGGCCTGCGGGTGTTTTTCGAGGGGGATGATGGCTATCGCGGCTTCGCCCCGGCGCGGCTGCCGAGCCATGACAGCGCCTTCGCCATGACCGTGCACAAAAGCCAGGGCTCGGAGTTCGATGAGGTGCTACTGGCGCTGCCGGAACAACCCAGTCCACTGTTGACCCGCTCGCTGTTCTACACCGGCATTACTCGCGCCAAGCGCAAGGTGGAAATTTGGGCGCTGCCGGCGCGTCTCGCCGAGGCGGTAAACACCCGTGCCGAGCGAGCTGCGGGTTTGGCTGAAAGACTGGTGCTACACGAGGCAGCGACCAGAGCCACAGAAGAGCCTCTACCGGGCTCCTCTGCAACCGAGCCGACGGGAGATCAGCTCAGCTTGTTCTGAGCGTGCACAGCTAAGTCAGCATGATCGCAGCGCATCGCAACTTGTTTCGTGAAGCGGTTGTGCGTTTGGGTCGCGCAATTCTGTTCCGATGGCTGTACGTCGATCACCGGGACACCCGATGAAAACCTTCTTTTTTCTGGTCTGGGGCTTGCTTAGCCTGTTGCTCACAGCGGCCGTATTGCGTCAGCTCTGGCTTGATCCCTCTCTGGCCAGCATTTTGATGCTGCTGCTGGTTGGCTATTACATCTTCTGCTTCTTTCAGCTGATCCGTGCCGCCTATCTGCCGTGGGGCTTGCTGGGTTCGTATCGGCGCAGTGGTTATTGGCTGTGCCTGATGCTGCAGCCGCTGACGCTGATTCCACTGCATGCTGCATACAAGGTTTGGGTGCAGGGCGGCTACGTGGCGGTTGAAGCTTCGCGGCGTACCGCATGGCTGCACAATCTGCTCGGTTGGCTACAGGACGCGCTAGGCTATCTCGGGCCCCTGCTTACGCTCTGCGCGTTGGGTGTCGGCCTGGCAGTGGCGCTGCTGCGCTTGCTTCGCACGCAGGATCTGCGCTGATCATCCGTTCAACAACGTCAGCACCAACGGCAAGCTGGCCGCAGCGAGCAGCGTCTGCAGGGTGATGATGCCGGCCATCAGGTGGCTGTCGCCTCCAAGTTGGCGGGTCAGGACGTAAGCGGTGGGTGCGGTGGGGAGGGCGAAGAACAGCACCAGGATGGTCGTCTCCATGTCCGGTAATCCGAGAGCCAATGCCACGCCATAAGCCAGCAGCGGGACGGCCAGCAGGCGCACCGCGCTGTTCCAGCCCAGCGCCGGGATCTCCCCGCTCAGCTCCTGCGGCTTGAGTGCCGCGCCGACGCAGAGTAGCCCTAGCGGTAAGCTGGCAGCGGCCAGCAGGCTCAATAGTCGATCGGTCCCGCCGGGCAAACCCAGCCCTGCGAGGTTCACCAGTGCACCGGCCAGGCAGGCGAGAATCAGCGGGTTCTTGATGATCGGCAACAGCAGCGAACGCACGTTGACGCCACGCTCGGCGGTCAGCGCCCACACCGACATCACGTTTACCGTTGGCACCATCAGCGCCAGCATCAGTGCCGCCAGCGCCAGGCCTTCCTTGCCGAACAGGCTGCCGACCGCCGCCAGGCCCAGATAGGTATTGAAGCGTAGTGCGCCCTGGGCAAACGCGCCGAAGCGAGCGGCCGGCCAGCCGCGCATCCGCTTGACAAGCAACAGTCCGATCCATACCAGCCCCAGTCCGAGCATGACCGCGCCGGCCAGGCGCGGCAGTGCAGGATTGTTCAACGGCGCAGTGGCCAGGCTGCTGAACAGCAGCGCCGGGAACAGCACGAAATAGTTGATTCGTTCGGCGCCCGGCCAGAAGGCCTCGTTGGGGAATTCTTTCAGCCGTAGAAAATAGCCGGCAACGATCAACGCAAATAAAGGCCAGAGGGCGAGCAGAAGGGCAGTCACGCGATACATCCAGTGGTGCATGTAGATAGGCGATAGTGCGGCGTTGCGTTTGTGTCCGCAAGCCAGACTTAGTGGCGCTGCACCGAGGCTGGCGCTCATCGGAAAAACGAGCACGATGATGCCTAATTGATATCATGTGCGCGCTTCTGTATATGAGCGTCTCCCATGCGAACCATAGAAACCAAGTCCGCCGAGGATTATCGGGACACACCGTACGGGCAGCAGCTGCTCGATGGTTTCCGACGCCTGCTGTTCGCACCGGACCTGGAACGCGAATTCCGCCGTTATATTGGTCGCCAGGCGCGATTGGCGCAGCAGCTAGGTGCCTGTCTGCTGATCCTGGTGGTCTGCGGTTACCTCTATGTCGAACACCAGCTATTCGGTGATCACGATCCCGACTGGTTGCGTGAGTTGACCGTGTTGCGCCTGCTGCAGATCGTGCCCGGTCTGGCAATCCTGGTGCTGACGCTGTTCATGCGACGGGCGCGAATCATCGCTAACCGTATGTTCCCGGCGTTCCTTGTGCTGATCGGCGTGATCGCGGCGCGGATCGACATGCAATACGAGCTCACCCAGCCGGAGCTCGCCTTTCGCTATGGCGCCGGCCTGTTGATCGTCTGCTCGTTCTTCTTTCTCGGCGTAACCTTCTGGCGTGCCCTGGCCAGTGCGATGGCGATCGTTCTGTTCGATGTACTGATCGCGGTCGTGGTGCTTTCACCGAGCGAGCTGCTGGTGCACTGGATTTCGGTCAGCTATTACCTGCTGTTGCTGGTGCTCGGAGCGATCAGCCGCTACGTCCATGAATACTCGCAGCGCGAGCAGTTTCTGATGCGCAAGTTGCTCGGCTGGGTCGCTCAGCACGATGCCATGACGGGGTTGGCCAACCGCCGCAGCTTCGATAGCACCTTGCCGCAGACGCTGTTACAGGCGCGGCGCGAACGCAAGCCGCTGGCCTTGTTGTTGCTCGATCTGGATAACTTCAAGGACTACAACGACAGCCTCGGTCATCCGGCGGGCGATGCATTGATTCGGGAATTCGGTACGCTGCTCGCGGGCTTCTCGCGGCGGCCGCTGGATCTGGCGGCACGGGTGGGCGGTGAGGAGTTTGCGCTGCTACTGCTCGATTGTGATGCGCAATCGGCACAGGCCATCGCCGGACAGATACTGCAAAAGTTGGAAGAGCGTGCGTTGCCGCATCCGGCCTCGGTGCATGGTGCTCACGTCACGTCGAGCATTGGCGTGGCGGTGCTGCAGCCGGAGCAGACGCCCGAACAGCTGTATCACGCCGCCGACACGGCCTTGTACGAAGCCAAGCAGGCCGGCAAGAACCGCTACGCAATGAGCGCCGGTCAGACAACCGAGGCCCGCAGCTGCTCAGCGGCGTGGTGATACCGGGCGAGTGCGACCGCTACCGTCGATGGCCACGAAGACGAACACCGCCTCGGTAACCTTGCGCCACTCGCTGGAAACAGGATCGTCGCTCCAGACCTCCACGAGCATGCGAATCGAGCTGCGCCCGACATCCAGCGTCTGGGTATAGAAGGACAGCTGCGCGCCCACCGCCACCGGCACCATGAAGGCCATGCGATCGATGGACACCGTAGCGACGCGGCCGGCTGCCACGCGGCTGGCCATGGCGGTCCCGGCCAGATCCATCTGCGAGACCAGCCAGCCACCATAGATATCGCCGAACCCGTTGGTCTCGCGTGGCAGCGCAGTGAGTTGCAGGGCCAGATCGCCCTGTGGAATCGGATCTTCCTGTTCGTATTCTTTCATCGGTCGACTCGCGGCGCGGTTGTTGTTCTGGCGCGAAAAAACCCGCGGTAGTGCGGGCCGGGGCGAGTATAGCGGCTGAATGTTTCAGCAGCGACCGTGCAGTCGCGTCTCCGTTGTCGTAACCAGATTGTCACATTCCGTTCATAGAGTGTTCACGCGGCCTGCAGACAATGGCCCCCGTTCCAACACACTCGAGCACACCCCTGCTAGGAGCAAGGTATGACACTGAATCGTTTGATGGCGGCCCTGACCTTCGTTGCCGCTGGTGTAGGCGCTGCCAGCGCTGTTGCCGCTGTTGATCCGGCATTGCCGACCTATGAGAAGACCTCCGGCGTTTCCGGCAACCTGTCCAGCGTCGGTTCCGACTCGCTGGCCAACCTGATGACCCTGTGGGCCGAAGACTTCAAGCGCAGCTACCCGAACGTCAACATCCAGATTCAGGCTGCCGGTTCCTCCACCGCACCGCCGGCTCTGACCGAAGGCACTGCCAACATGGGCCCGATGAGCCGCCCGATGAAGGACAACGAAATCCAGGCCTTCGAAGAGAAGTACGGCTACAAACCGACCGAAGTGCCGGTCGCCATCGACGCCCTGGCTGTGTTCGTACACAAGGATAATCCGATCAAGAGCCTCGACATCGAGCAGGTCGATGCCATTTTCTCCAGCACCCGTCTGTGCGGTGGCGAGCAGGACATCAAGACCTGGGGCGATCTGGGTCTGACTGGCGAGTGGGCCAGCAAGCCGATTCAGCTGTTCGGTCGCAACTCCGTGTCCGGCACCTACGGTTACTTCAAGGAAGAAGCCCTGTGCAAGGGTGACTTCAAGCCCAACGTCAACGAGCAGCCGGGCTCCGCCTCGGTGGTGCAGTCGATTTCCAGCACCCTGAATGCCATCGGTTACTCGGGCATCGGCTACAAGACCTCCAGCGTCCGCGCCGTTCCACTGTCCAAGGGTGGCGAAGCCTTTGAAGCCAGCGAAGAGAACGCCCTGGCTGGCAAGTTCCCGCTGGCACGCTTCTTCTACGTCTACGTGAACAAGGCCCCGAACAAGCCACTGAGCCCGATCGATGCCGAGTTCCTCAAGCTGGTGCTGTCGAAGCAGGGTCAGGAAGTCGTGGTCAAGGACGGCTACATCCCGCTGCCGAAGACCGTTGTCGACAAGACACTGAAAGAACTGGGTCTGGAAAACTAAGGCCTGCTGCCAGGCTTGCGGCGCCCGCTGCGAGCCTGATCAAGACGCCCGCCACGCATTTTTGCGCTGGCGGGCGTCGTCGCGTCACCTCGCTGTAATGTTTCTGTCACACGGCTTTATTAAATTAGGCGCCCGACCGGCCCTCCGTAGCCAGTAGAAACGACTCGCTCCCAGAGGCGCGGCAGTTTTAGCGGCCTGAGCGGCCAGGACCCTTCGCATGAACGATATAGAGACCATGAGCGCGAATTCCGATGTGCAACGGCTGGACTTCAATACCCCGGCTCTGCAACGCAAGCGCCGCATCCGCGCGCTGAAAGACAACCTGGCGCGTTGGTACGTCTCCATCGGTGGCCTCGCCGTGCTGGGCGCCATCTGCCTGATTTTCTTCTACCTCGCCCAGGTCGTCCTGCCGATGTTCCAGGGCGCGGAGCTGGAGGCGCGTGATGCGCAACAGCCCGCCTGGCTGGCCGACGCTGGTGAGCCGCTGTTGCTGGCCATGGAAGAGCAGAACCAGGTCGCCATGCGCCTGGGTAACGATGGCCTGGTGCGCTTCTTCAGCCTGCGGACCGGCGAATCCCTGCGCACCATCGAACTGCCGCTGCCGGCTGACAGCCGCATCGTCTCGGTTGGCCAGGACACGCCGGGTAACCGCCGCATCGTGCTGGGCCTGGACAATGGCCAAGTACTGGTCGTCGAGCACAACTACAAGATCACCTACCCGAACGGCGACAAGACCATCACCCCGCAGCTGGATTATCCGTTCGGCCAGGAACCGCTGCAGCTCGACCCCGAAGGTCGGCCCATCGCCCACGCCGCGGTCAGCCTGAATGGCAAGACCCTGATGGTCGCTGGCGCCACTGACGGCGCGCTGCAGGCCCTGCGCATCTCCGCCACGGAAAATCTGCTGACCGGTGAGACCACCCTGGAGGAAGTTCGCCTGGATCTGCCGCAGCTATCCGAGCCGATCAAAGCGCTGCGCATCGATCCGCGCCATATGTGGCTGTTCGCGGTGAGTGGCCGGGCCAGCGTCGACGTCTTCGATCTACGCCGCAAGCAACTCAACGGGCGCTACAAACTGCTTGGTGGCAAGGGTGAAATCACCAGCGTCGCTGCCTTGCTGGGTGGCATCTCGCTGATGGTCGGTGACTCGACGGGCGGCATCGGTCAATGGTTCATGGTGCGCGGCAGCGATGGTCAGGCCGAGCTTGAGAATGTGCGCAACTTCCAGCTAGGCAGCCAGCCGATCACGCAAATCCTTTCCGAAGAGCGCCGCAAGGGCTTCCTCGCCCTCGACAGTGCCGGCACCCTGGGGATCTTCCACAGCACCGCGCATCGCACGCTGCTGACCGAACCGGTCGCCGAGGGTGCGGCTGTTGCTGCCCTGTCGCCGCGGGCCACCCGCCTGCTGGTGGAGTCGGGCGACCAGCTGCAGCGCTTCGTGATCGATAATCCGCATCCGGAGATTTCCTGGAGCGCGCTGTGGGGCAAGGTCTGGTACGAAAGCTATCCGGAACCGGATTACGTCTGGCAGTCGACCTCCGCGACCGGTGACTTCGAACCCAAGCTGAGCCTCTCGCCACTGGCCTTCGGTACCCTCAAGGCGGCGTTCTACGCCATGCTGCTGGCGGCACCGCTGGCGATCTGCGCGGCCTTCTACACCGCTTACTTCATGGCCCCAGCCCTGCGCCGCAAGGTCAAGCCGGTGATCGAGCTGATGGAAGCGCTGCCGACGGTCATCCTGGGCTTTTTCGCCGGCCTGTTTCTCGCGCCCTATCTGGAAAACCACTTGCCCGGCATCTTCAGCCTGTTGCTGCTGATGCCGCTGGGGATTCTGCTGGCTGCCTGGCTCTGGAGCCGACTGCCGGAAAACGTTCGCCTGAGCGTGCCGGAGGGTTGGGAGGCGGTGCTGCTGATCCCGGTAATCCTGGCGGTGGGCTGGGGCTCGCTGGCCGTCAGCGGCTATCTGGAGAACTGGTTCTTCAGCGGCGACATGCGCTTGTGGCTGACTAACGAAATGGGCATTCCCTTCGATCAGCGCAACGCGTTGGTGATCGGCCTGGCGATGGGCTTCGCGGTGATCCCGACGATCTACTCGATCGCTGAAGACGCCGTGTTCAGCGTGCCGAAAAGCCTCACCCTGGGTTCCCTGGCGCTGGGTGCGACGCCCTGGCAAACGTTGACCCGCGTGGTGCTGCTGACTGCGAGTCCGGGCATCTTCTCGGCACTGATGATCGGCATGGGCCGCGCGGTCGGCGAAACCATGATCGTGCTGATGGCCACCGGCAATACGCCGATCATGGAAGCCAACATCTTCGAAGGCATGCGCACCCTGGCGGCCAACGTCGCGGTGGAAATGCCCGAATCGGAGGTAGGCAGTACCCACTACCGCGTGCTGTTCCTCGCCGCGATGGTGCTGCTGATGTTCACCTTCGTGATGAACACGCTGGCCGAGCTGATTCGCCAGCGCCTGCGTCGCAAGTACGCCAGCCTCTAAGGGCCACGCCTGCGGGCACTGACAAGCGTGCAGCCCTTGGCTGCGACAAGATTTCGACAAAGGTATCGATCCGTGAAAAAGGATTCGCTGACAAACTGGATCAAGAGCGGCACTCCCTGGATCTGGATGAACGCCGGTGCGGTCTCCATCGCCGTGATCATGACCCTCGGCCTGCTGGCGGTGATCGCCGTGCGCGGGCTGGAACACTTCTGGCCGGCCGACGTCATGGTCGCCGATTACCAGGTGCCCGGTGCCGAGCCACGCGTGCTGGCCGGCGAGCTGGTACAGGCCGAAGAGGTACCGCGTGCCCGTCTGGCCGCCAGCGGTTTGCCGGTGGACGTCGAGGGCGGCGAGTTCATGACCCGCGAGTTGCTCAAAGTCGGCAACCGTGAGGTCTATGGCGCGGACTTCTCCTGGGTCGTCGGCGAATGGTTGAGCAACCCGCGCAAGCCGGCTGAATTGATCGTCATCGAGCGTCGCGAATGGGGCAATTTCTATGGCGAGCTGCTGAGCGTCAAGGAAAGTGAACAGCTGGTCGCTGAGGGCGATGCCGCCTGGGCCGAGCTGCAGCGCCGCATCGAGCGCATCGACGAGCTGCATGCGCAGATTTCGCATCTGGAAAAGGCCGATATCGGCCGCATCAACCATGGCCTCGAGCGTTTGCGCCTGAAGACCCGCAAGCTGGAGCTCGACGGTGAACTCGATGCCGCCGCGCAGGCGCAGCTGGACGCCGAGCGCGCCCAGTGGGATGCCGAGTACAAGGCGCTCGAGGGCGAACTGGTGTCGCTCTACCAGAGCTTCAACCGCGACAGCATCGTCGTGCGCACCATGGACGGTCAGGAAAAGGAGATCACGCTCGACAAGGTTGTGCGCGCCTATCGACCGAACGCCATGTCGGTGGCCGACAAGCTGGGCTTCTACTTCGCCAAGGTCTGGGAGTTCGTCAGCGACGAGCCACGCGAGGCGAATACCGAGGGCGGCATCTTCCCGGCGATTTTCGGCACCGTGCTGATGACCATCATCATGGCGGTGATCGTTACTCCGTTCGGTGTGATCGCGGCGGTCTATCTACGTGAATATGCCAAACAGGGCGTGCTCACCCGCATCATCCGTATCGCGGTCAACAACCTTGCCGGTGTTCCGTCCATCGTCTACGGCGTGTTCGGCCTGGGCTTCTTCGTCTATGTACTGGGTGGCTCGCTCGACCGCATCTTCTATCCCGAAGCGGCGCCGGCTCCTGTCTTCGGTACGCCAGGCCTGATGTGGGCGTCGCTGACCCTGGCGATCCTCACCCTGCCGGTGGTGATCGTCGCCACCGAGGAAGGCCTGGCGCGCATTCCGCGGATGATCCGCGAAGGCTCGTTGGCCCTCGGTGCGACCAAGTCGGAGACGCTCTGGAAGGTTGTATTGCCCATGGCCAGTCCGGCGATGATGACCGGCCTGATCCTCGCCGTGGCCCGCGCTGCCGGCGAAGTGGCACCGCTGATGCTGGTGGGTGTGGTCAAGCTGGCGCCTTCGCTGCCGCTCAACGGCAACTACCCTTACCTGCATTTGGACCAGAAGATCATGCACCTGGGCTTCCACATCTACGACGTCGGCTTCCAGAGCCCCAACGTCGAAGCAGCGCGGCCGCTGGTCTACGCGACGGCGTTGCTGCTGGTGCTGGTGATCGCGACGCTCAACCTCAGTGCGGTCGTCATCCGCAACCACCTGCGCGAGAAATACAAGGCGCTGGATCATTAACAGCAGCTGCACGCTTTAAGCGGCAAGCCTCAAGAAAAGTGAGGAGTGCCGGTTTGAGCTTGCGGCTTGTAGCTTGCAGCTTGTGGCTGCGAACGGAGTGAGCACATGCAATCGAATACCCATTCCATCGACATTTCCGCCCTTGGCCGCGACAAGCGCAGCCTCAGCCTGGCCGACGAGCCGGTGGCCATCGAGGTGCCGGATTTGAGCCTGTACTACGGTCAGAAGCAGGCGCTGTTCAACGTCAGCATGAACATCCCGCGCCAGCGCGTGACGGCCTTCATCGGCCCGTCCGGTTGCGGCAAGTCCACGCTGCTGCGCTGCTTCAATCGGATGAACGACCTGGTCGACGGTTGCCGCATCGAAGGCGCCATCAACCTTGATGGAACCAACATCTACCGCAAGGGTGAAGATGTTGCCGACCTGCGTCGCCGTGTTGGCATGGTGTTTCAGAAACCCAACCCGTTCCCCAAGAGCATCTACGAGAACGTGGTCTACGGCCTGCGCATTCAGGGAATCAAGCAGAAGCGCGTGCTGGACGAAACCGTCGAATGGGCGCTCAAGGGTGCAGCGCTGTGGGAAGAAGTGAAGGACCGCCTGCATGAATCAGCGCTGGGCCTTTCCGGCGGTCAGCAGCAGCGTCTGGTCATCGCTCGGACCATCGCCGTGCAGCCCGAAGTGCTGCTGCTCGACGAACCCAGCTCGGCGCTCGACCCGATATCGTCGCTGAAAGTCGAAGAGCTGATCTACGAGCTCAAGGCTAAGTACACCATCGTCATCGTCACCCACAACATGCAGCAGGCCGCCCGCGTCTCCGACTACACCGCGTTCATGTACATGGGCAAACTGATCGAGTACGGCGACACCGATACGCTCTTTACCAACCCGGCTAAGAAGCAGACAGAAGATTACATCACCGGCCGCTACGGTTGATGTCTGGCCATGTCAGAGCGCGCCCGGCGGCGTCGGCGGAACTTGCCGTACAAAAACGTACTGTCTGCGTTCCGCCTCCTTGCCGGACACACTCTGCCAAAGCCCAGACGGGCTCGCGTGGTTTCCAATTTACCTGGGTGCGCTGCGCACCAGCGCCGCCTAGCGGCAGCCTCCTCGGAGCGAAAGACATGATCAGCAAAGACAGCCACACCCAACACATCTCCCAGCAGTTCAACGCCGAGCTGGAAGAGGTGCGCAGTCATCTCCTGGCCATGGGCGGGCTGGTGGAGAAGCAGGTCAACGACGCAGTCACCGCGCTGATCGAGGCCGATTCCGGACTGGCCCAGCAGGTGCGCGACGTCGATGATCAGATCAACCATATGGAGCGCAACATCGATGAGGAATGCGTGCGCATCCTCGCCCGTCGCCAGCCAGCGGCCTCCGACCTGCGGCTGATCATCAGCGTCTCCAAGTCGGTGATCGATCTCGAGCGCATCGGCGACGAAGCGACCAAAATCGCCCGCCGCGCCATCCAGCTATGCGAAGAAGGCGAGTCGCCGCGCGGCTACGTCGAGGTGCGTCATATCGGCGACCAGGTGCGCAAGATGGTGCGCGAGGCGCTGGACGCCTTCGCCCGCTTCGACGCGGACCTGGCGTTGTCCGTGGCGCAGTACGACAAGACCGTCGACCGTGAATACAAGACCGCCCTGCGCGAGCTGGTCACCTTCATGATGGAAGACCCGCGATCGATCTCCCGCGTGCTCAACGTCATCTGGGTGCTGCGCTCGCTGGAACGCATCGGCGACCACGCCCGCAACATCGCCGAACTGGTTATCTATCTGGTGCGCGGCACCGACGTACGCCACCTGGGCCTGACGCGTATGGCGGAGGAAGTTGCCAACAAGCGCGACTGAAAATCGGCGGGGCCCTGTTGGTGGGCTGAAGCCCACCCTACATAACTGAACCTTGAGGCTGGCCGGCGTTCCGCGTAGGGTGGGCTTCAGCCCACCATCGGGACAGGCGAGCCGGGTCAGCTCCCGCGCAGCTCTGCCTGCAATGCATCGAGCGCTGCCTGGCGTTCGCTGTCCTGCAGCCGGGCGCCGGGGTTGAGCGAAGACCATGCCGGATGCGCCCGGCAGCGCTGTAGCGCTTCGGGTAGCTTGCCCTCGCGCCAGGCTTTGTCGTCCGGTGCATTGAGGCGGATGGCGTCCATGGCGGCGTGGCCTCGGGCGGCGAGGGCGATCAACAACTGCCGTTGACGCAGGGCGAGCAGGCGCAGCACCGCATCGTCGACGGTCAATTCTCGCTGGCCTTTGAGCTTGCCGAGCAGGCGGTTGCCGTAATGCCTGGCCGTCTGTGCGCCGCCGCCCGCGATGGCGCCGAGTAGCGCGGCGGCGCCGAGGGTGATGCCGCCGACCATCAGATCCACGCCGGCCCCGGCGGCTGCGCCCGCGGCCATCCCCCCACCGATTTTCACGCCCAGCTGTTTGAGCGTTTCGGGATTGAACAGGTCATCGCCCCAGCGGCCGTCGAGCAACGGCAGGTCGGCAGCGGCGGCGTCCTGTAAGCGAAAGCCGTAGAGGCGCAATAACGCTTCAACACAACGCTGCTCGCGGGCGCGCACGGCGTCGTGCAGTTCGCGGATCGCGCCGCGTTCCAGGTCCGGCTGGGCAGCGACGCTGCGACGACAGGCGGCGACATCCACCAGCAGCTCGGCAATGAGCCGATTGCCCTCGCTCAGCCGCGCAGCGGCCTGGGCTTCGTGGTCATCGATCAGGCGCTGCAGTTTCGGGCGGGACTGCTCCAGCAATAGCGCCAGGCTTTCATAGAGCCGGCGTTCACCATCGATCGGCGGCGCCACGCTGTCGAAACGCACCAGCGCATGCAGACCCAGCCGCGCCAGCGCTTCGCGCCACTGCTCTTCGCGGTGACCGGGCTGGGCGACGAAGTTGAGCACCGGCAGCAGGGGTTTGCCACAACCGGCGAGCACCGCCAGTTCGTCCTTGTACTTGGCCAGCACCGGCTCGCGGGCATCGATCACATAGAGTCCGGCGTCGCTAGCAAGCAACTGGCGCAGCACCTTGGCTTCCTGCTCGAAACGCTGGCGCGCCTCGCTGCCGTCGAGAAAACGTGCGGTGCGCGCCGGACCATCGAGGCGTTCGCCGGGGCGTTCGATTCGCTCCAGGTGGTCGAGCAGGGCGATGGCATCTTCCAGGCCGGGCGTGTCGTAGAGTTCCAGCAGCGGCTCGCCTTCGACCGACAACCGCGCGCCTTCGACGTGGCGGGTGGTGCTCGGTCGATGCGAGACCTCGCCAAAGCCGACATCGCGGGTGAGGGTGCGCAGCAGCGAGGTCTTGCCGACGTTGGTGTGGCCGACCAGCGCGAGTTTCAGAGGGGCGCTCATAGGAGGCCTCCGCCGCTCTGCAGGAAGGCAAAGGGTGGCTCAGCATTGGCGGGTTTCACCCGTCCTACGATTTCGACGTGGTCATCAGTCATGACCGCTCTCCAACCAAATCAATGGCGCGCTGCTGGAATGAACTATCCCAAGGCTATCCAGCGCCTGTCGCCAGTCCTCCAGGCGGTGACTATCCAGCGCCTCGCCGACTGGAGCCTGCAACAGCCAGACCCGCGTCTCGCTGGCGCAGCGGCTCAGTTCGCCGATCAGCGCCAGGGTGCCGCGATCCGGCGAGCGGAGTGGATCGCAGGCGATCCCCAGGCGCTGCGGCGGGAAGCGGGTCAGCTGATCGAGCAGTCGACGGCGTTGCTCGCGGTCGTCCAGTACGCCGGCATCGGCGACCGATTCAGGCAGCTTAGGCGGCCACGGGCGGCTCTGGTCCAGCTCGATGGCTACGAGAACAGCGCCTTCGCTGCCGTTTAGTTGCTTGCCGAGGCTTGGCGCATGCAATTGGTTCGGTGCCGCATCGCTGACGCCGAGGCGTTCGCTGGGCGGTTGCAGCCGCTCGCGCAGCAGACGGTAGGCGGGCAGTTGCAGATCCAGACGCAGCTGGGCACGACCGCGTCGCCAGCGCCACAGGCAGAACAGTGCCAGCAGCAGCCGCGGCAGCAGCCCATAGATGAGCACCACGCCCACCAGCCAGCCGGCCCAGTGCTGACGGGCGTTCTCGAGGTCGTTGCTCAGCGCACCACTAGCGCGAATCTGGTCGATATCGGGGACGCTGAAACCCAGCAACGACGGCAGCGCGCCGAGCGCCTGGGTCAGCCCGACGAAGGTGCCTTCGCCGAGTATGGTGGTTTCCCAGACGAAGCCATAACGCCGCGTGGCCAGTAGCGCCAGCAGGGTAACGAGCGCGCTGGACATCGCTAACAGCCACAGGCCATGCACACCCAAACCCAGCAGCCAACGCCCGAGGCGACGTCGTTCGAGCACCGCCAATAGCGCCGGTGCCAGTTGCACGGCGCGTGCGTCGCGGGCGAGCTTTTCGCTGAGCCAGAGCCACAATCGTCCCAGCGCGCCGCCGCTGTCGCCGGCCAGAGCGAAGCCCAGCAGCCAGCCGAGCAGCGTCAGCAGATTCAGCCCAAGCAAACTGCCGAGCGCCCAGAACACATTGACCGGTTGGTGTCCGTCGCCGAGCGCCGCCCACGCCAGCCCGGCGCCGGTGAGCAGCGCGAGCAAGACCAGCGCGAAGCCGGCTAGACGCGCGCCCTGCCGCCAATGCCGCTGCGCCTCGATCAGCCCGTCGCGGTGGGCCAGCCACAGCGCGCGCCGCTCGATCAGCTCGGCAAGATCGCCGCCCTGCGCACGAGCTTGGCGGTTGGCTTCGGCATCGTCCAACGGCCCTGCGTGTTCTTCGCGCAGACGCACGGCTTCGGTCAGCCAGAGGCGGTCGAGGGGGGCGGGTAGCGGCAGGTGAGGTGCGGACACACGGCTTCTCATAGTGGACGGCTCGGTCCTGAGAATAACCGGTGCCGATCCGAAGGGTGAAATGGCTATCCAGCTGGAGCGCCGGCCGACTCTGTTAGCATCCGCCGCCGATCGTCCCGCGGTTCGCCGCATCATCTGCCAGAAATTCGCCAAGCGGCGCTTTGTCTGCCGCTCCTGTGCGCTTCAAAAGGACGTTCCCATGAAAGACATCTTTCTTCGACTCCATGCTGACGCCGAAGATCATTATCTTCATCTACTGGTTGGGCTTGATTAGCGTGGTCGTCGGGGCGATCGCCACGATGCTCAGCGATTACGGCAGGGGCTTCTGGTCCGGCCTGGGTGTGCTGCTGTTTGGCCTGATTGGTACGCGGGTCTGGTGCGAGCTGCTGATCGTGCTATTCAAGATCAACGAGAACCTGCAGAAAATCGCCAATCGTCAGTGATCGGCTGAGGGCGGCGTCCTTGCCGCCAGAGTGCTAGTTATTCGCCCTGGGAGCGTACTTTCACCGCGACATCCGGGTGATCGATGAACAGCCCGTCGATGCCCGCATCAAGGAATGCACGGATTTCCGTTTCGATGTCGCCGCGATCGGCGGGCGAGTCACCGGCGCGCAGATTGGTCGGTAGGAAAGCGTTCTCGGCGCGGAAGGTGTAGGGATGCACCTTGAGTCCGGCGGCGTGGGCGTTCGGGACGAAGTCGGTGGCTTGGCCCAGGTTGCCGTTGGCGTCGCGCGGGATAACGTAGCTCTTCTCCGGTCCGACGCCCGCCGCGTAACGTGAAATCGCCTTGAGCCCTTCGGCGGTGGCCATCTGTGCGTAGGTCAGGTCGCTGCCGCGCACTTGCTGGTCGTACGGCTGGCCGCCGCCGAACAGCTGAACCAGACGCAGCTGCGTCAGACGGCTCAGGGCTTTCAGGTTTTCCACTTCAAACGACTGGATATACACCGGCGCATTGCGTCCGGCGTAGCCGTTGCGGTGAAGGGTGCGCACCAGCGGTTGCTCCATGGTCAGGCCAAGTTTTTGGAAATGCGTCGGATGCTTGGTTTCGATGTAGAGGCCGATGCGTCGGCGCTCGCTCAGCTGCAGGGTTTTCACCAGGTCGATGATTTCCTGCAGCGTGGGGATTTCCAGGCTGCCATCGAGACGGGCGTTGCCGGGGCGGATGTCCGGAATGCGCTCGATGGCGCGCAGGGTCTTCAGCTCGGCCAGGGTGAAGTCTTCGCTGAACCAGCCGGTCAGGCTGACCCCATCGACCATCTGCGTGCGCTTGCGATCGGCAAATTCAGGGTGCTGGGACACATCGGTGGTCAGCCCGAGTTCGTTGTCGTGACGGGCGACCAGCTCTCCGTCGCGTGTCATCACCAGGTCCGGCTCGACGTAGTCGGCGCCCTGCAGGACGGCCAGGGCGTACGAGGCGAGCGTGTGCTCGGGAACGTAGCCGCTGGCGCCGCGGTGGGCGATCACCAGCGGATGGGGTTCGTTGTGGTTGCCTTGCAGCTTCGCCTCGCTGGCCGAGTTTGGGGAGGCGGCGAAGGCGACTATCGGCAGCAACAGGCCGCAGGCGGTGAACCAGTGGCGCAGGGTGAGAGTAGAGCGGACCATGGGGCGTCTCCGTGGGAGGGGAGCGATCAGCCTGAAGCGTAACAGTGACGCCCGCTTGACGCTTCGGTGGAACGAACATGACGGTTCGATGTTATTGACGTTAATTCGACGCCGCTGACTGCCCGTGGGCCCTCTGCTATTCTGGCCGCCATGACTCAGACCTCCCTTCCCCTCGCCATGATCGCCGCGCTCGCGGAAAACCGTGTCATTGGCCTCGACAACCGCATGCCCTGGCACCTGCCGGCCGATCTCAAGCACTTCAAGGCGATGACCCTCGGCAAGCCGATCATCATGGGTCGCAAGACCTGGGATTCGCTTGGACGGCCGTTGCCGGGGCGGCTGAACCTGGTGATCAGCCGTCAGCCGGATCTGCAACTCGAAGGCGCCGAAACCTTCAACAGTCTGGACGCTGCGCTGGTTCGCGCCGAGCAATGGGCGTGCGAGCAGGGTGTCGACGAACTGATGCTGATCGGCGGCGCGCAACTCTATGCCCAGGCGCTGGGCCAGGCGCAGCGCCTGTATCTGACCCGTATCGAAGCCGCTCCCGACGGCGATGCGTTCTTTCCGAGCTTCGACGAAGTCGAATGGCAGCGCAGCGACTGTCAGACGCATCCCGCCGAGGGCGAGGCGCCGGGCTATCGTTTCGAGACCTGGCAGCGGCGCTGAATCACCCATCGTTCCTTGATCGACGCCAAGTCCTCACCTGGCGTCAGGCTCTATGCTTTCCGCTCGTTTGCCACGAGACTTTTCCATGCAGAACAACAGACCGGACGCCGATCATGCGACGACGATCGCGGCGATATTCGTGCGCCATCCGCTCTGGGAGGATGCGCTCGCGTTGCTGCTGGGCACCGCGATGGTGGCGCTGGGCATCGCCTTCTATAGCCATGCGGGACTGCTGACCGGCGGCACGGTGGGCCTGGCCTTTTTGCTCAAGTATCTCGCCGGTTGGCCCTTCGGACTGGTGTTCATCACGCTCAACCTGCCGTTCTACCTCTTGGCGATCTGGCGCATGGGCTGGAGTTTTACCCTGCGCACCGTCGTTGCGGTGGGGCTGGTCTCACTGCTGGCCGAGCTGACGCCACACTGGATCCGTTTCGCCGAATTGAACATCTACTACGCGACGCTGTTCGGCGGTTTCGCCATGGGCGTAGGGCTGTTGATGCTGTTCCGCCACCGCGCCAGCCTTGGCGGGGTGAACATCCTGGCGTTGTATCTGCAGGAACGCATCGGCATGCGCGCGGGCACCTTCCAGATGGGTATCGATGCGCTGATCGTGCTGGCGGCTGTCTTCATCGTGCCGCCGGAAAAGGTCGTGCTATCCGTGCTCGGTGCGGTGGCGCTGAATCTAGTGCTGGCGTTCAATCATCGTGCCGATCGGTATATGGGTGTCAGCTAGCCCAGCGTAACCAGCTGCGGGCGGGGCTGGCCGTCCTCGATGTCCAGCAACGCCAGGCTGATCGGCAGCGTGAAGCGGCGCCGCCCGGCACTGCCCGGGTTGATGTAGAGCACACCGTCGATCTGCTCGATCTTCGGCTGATGGGAATGCCCGGCGATCACCACGGCGATACCGGCGTCGGCAGGGTTCAGCTCCAGTTCCTTGAGATCGTGCAGCACGTGTATGCGCAGCCCGCCAAGCTGCAGATCCAGCCGCTCGGGGATCTCGGCGGCCCATTCACCGCTGTCGACATTACCGCGAATCGCGTCCAGCGGCGCCAGCTCTCGCAGCGCGTCGAGGACTTCCGCCTTGC
The DNA here is from genome assembly GCF_037967085.1 of Pseudomonas sp. CBC3. NCBI lineage: Bacteria > Pseudomonadati > Pseudomonadota > Gammaproteobacteria > Pseudomonadales > Pseudomonadaceae > Pseudomonas > Pseudomonas sp. CBC3. The sequence goes on along the minus strand of NZ_JBANEO010000001.1, from coordinate 634,519 downwards.
CGATATCGCCGGCATGGATGAGGCGGTCGCAACCTTTCAATGCGGTCACCGCTTCGGGCCGAAGCAGGCCGTGGGTGTCGGAAATGATGCCGATGCGCATGCGGACTCCAATCGTTCGAGTGTGCTCCAGGTTAAGGCAACCGAGACTTGGCCGCGGTTCGATGTTGCGGCAGTCTGATGCTCGAACGAACAGGGGCGAGTCAATGGAACGGGTCGATTGCATCGTCATCGGGGCGGGCGTGGTGGGGCTTGCGGTGGCACGGGCACTGGCGCGAACCGGGCGTGAGGTGCTGATTCTGGAAGCAGAGGCGGCCATCGGCACGGGCACCAGTTCGCGCAACAGCGAAGTCATTCATGCCGGCATTTATTATCCGCAAGGCTCGCTGAAGGCGCGGCTGTGCGTGGCCGGGCGAGATGCGCTCTATGACTTCTGCGACAGCCACGGCGTGCCTTATCGGCGCTGCGGCAAGCTGATCGTCGCGACCGACGAGTCGCAACTGGCCGGACTCCAGGCGCTCCAAGAACACGGAGCGGCCAACGGCGTCGAGGATTTGCAACGGCTCGATGCCGACGAGTTGAAAGCGCTGGAGCCGCAGCTCAATGCCGTCGCGGGACTTCTGTCGCCGAGCACCGGCATCGTCGACAGTCACGCGCTGATGCTGGCGCTGCAGGGCGACGCCGAGCGCGCAGGTGCATTGCTGGCGCTGCGTGCACCGGTGGAGGCGGTCGAGGTTTTGGATAGCGGGTTGCGTGTCGATATCGGTGGGGATGAACCGATGACGCTGATCGCGTCGGCCGTGATCAACTGCGCCGGGCACTCAGCGCCGGTGATCGCCGCTCGGACCCGCGGCCTGCCTGCCGATGCGGTGCCAACGCGCTATTTTGCCAAGGGCAGTTATTTCAGACTGACAACGGCGACGCCCTTCCGGCATCTGGTTTATCCGCTACCCGAGCCTGGCGGGCTGGGCGTGCACCTGACGTTGGATTTGGGTGGTCAGGCCCGCTTCGGCCCTGACGTGCAGTGGGTCGAGTCACTCGATTACGATCTGGACGCCCGTCGCGCCGATGGTTTTTACGCTGCCATCCGGCGGTACTGGCCTAGGCTGTCGGATGGCGCGCTGCAACCGGCTTATACCGGCATCCGACCGAAAATCAGCGGCCCGGGCGAGCCGGCGGCGGATTTTCGGATCGACGGCCCGGCACAGCATGGCATCGCCGGGTTGGTGAATCTGTTCGGCATCGAGTCGCCAGGGCTGACCGCAGGCTTGGCGATTGCCGACGAGGTGTGCCAGCACCTCGGGTGATCAGGCCTGTTCGTGCGTCGTCTCTGGCGACTCGGGCAGGAACCAGTTCATCAGCAGTGCGCAGATGCCCCCGGTGGCGACGCCCGATTCCAGTACGTTGCGCAGCGCTGCCGGCAGGTTCGCCAGAAATTCCGGCACCTGGGAAAAGCCCAGGCCGAGCGCCAGCGACACCGAGATGATCAGCAGCGCGCGGCGATCCAGCTGAACGCCGGCGAGGATGTTGATGCCTGCCGCCGCCACCGCACCGAACATCACCAGCGCGGCCCCGCCCAGCACGGGTTCGGGCACCGCTTGCAGCACGCCGGCGACCGCCGGGAACAGGCCGAGCACCACCAGCATCACGGCGATCCACATGCCGATATAGCGGCTGGCAATGCCGGTCAGCTGGATGATGCCGTTGTTCTGCGCGAACACCGAGCTGGGGAAGGTGTTGAAGATGCCCGCCAGCAGCGAGTTGGCGCCATTGACCAGCACGCCGCCCTTAATGCGCTGCATCCACAACGGGCCTTCGACCGGCTGACGCGAAAGCTTGCTGGTGGCGGTGATGTCGCCGATGGCTTCCAGCGAGGTGACCAAGTAAATCACCACCATTGGGATGAACAGGCTCCAGGAGAAGCCCAGGCCGAAGTGCAACGGCATCGGGACTTCGAACAGCTCCGCTTCGCGCATGCCGGTGAAGTCTAGACGACCGAGGTAGGCGGCCAGCGCATAGCCGATGGCCAGCGCAATGATGATTGCGCAGCTGCGCAGCCACACCACTGGCAACCGGTTGAGCACGACGATGGCTGCCAGCACCACGCCGGACAGCAGCAGGTTCTCGCGGCTGGCGAAAGTGCCGTCGCCCATGGCCGCGTAACCGCCGCCCATGCTGATCAGACCGACCTTGATCAGCGTCAGGCCGATCATCAGCACCACGATGCCGGTCACCAATGGCGTGATCAGACGTTTGATAAAGGGCAGGACGCGCGACACGCCCATCTCAATGAAGGAGCCGGCGATGACCACGCCGAAGATCGCCGCCATCACGCCTTCCACCGGCGTACCTTGCCCTACCATCAGCACGCCGCCGGCGATCAGCGGTCCGACAAAATTGAAGCTGGTGCCCTGCACGATCAGCAGTCCGGCACCCAGCGGGCCGAAGCGCTTGCACTGCACGAAGGTGGCGATGCCGGAAATCACCAGCGACATGGATACGATGATGTTGGTGTCGCGCGGCGACACGCCGATGGCCTGGCAGATCAGCAGGCCGGGGGTGACGATGGGCACGATGATCGCCAGCAGATGCTGCAGCGCGGCGAGGAAGGCGATCCAGGGACGCGGGCGGTCGTTGAGCCCGTAGACCAGTTCGTCTGGCGTTTCGGGGGCGGTTTTATTGTCGGGAGCGCTCATGGCCGTCCTTCCAGGCGAAAAGAGCGCGATTCTACTGACCGGGATGCCGTACGGACAGTGCGGCGTTCGGGGGCCTTGACGGCTTATCGCGGTTATTTTCCGCAACCTGTTGCATCGATACGACTCCTACAATGACCGAAGCTCAATCGAGGAGTGCTCCGAATGAAAATCGCCGTTGCAATGACACTGCTGTCGCTCGTCACCGGGTTGGCCCACGCCCAAGAAAGCTGTGCCAGCAAGGAAGCGGACATTCTCCGCCAGCTGGAGTATGCCCGCGAGCAGGGCAACGCCGGGCGTATTGGGGGGTTGGAAACCGCGCTGGGCAAGGTCCGGGCGCACTGCACCGAATCGGAGCTGCGGGCTGAACGGCAGGAAGATATCGACGAGGTGCGGGAGGAGGTCAGCGAGCGCGAAGCCGATTTGCAAGAGGCGTTACGTGATGGCGATCCGGAGAAGATCGAAACACGCGAGCGCAAGCTGGCCGAAGCCAGGGAAGAGTTGCGCGAGATACTGGAAGATTAGGGTTGGCGTAACAGCGACAGTGTCGAACTCTGCATAAAACAATGCCCGCCTCGATGAGGCGGGCATTGTTTAATCGGGCTCTCGTGCGGCGACCTTATCCGCTGGTCGGCACCGCCTCCGTCATCTTGGCTTGCGGTGGCTGCTGCGTGGGTGCGCCGTGGTCGTCAGGGGCAATCACTGGCACCTCGTTGCCGTCCACGTCAAACAGTTTGCCATCGCGGAAGTGGTCACCGTCGTGCAGCGCGGCGATATCCTGGAAGCGCAGGGTGCGTTCGTTGCCGGCGGCGAATACCGACTGCTGGTCCGAGTTGCCGGCGGTCAGGTGGTTGAACAGCAGATTCAGCAGGATCGCCATGATTGCCGCCGAGCTGATGCCCGAATGGAAGATGGTCTCGAACCAGGCCGGGAAGTGATGGTAGAAGCTGGGCGCGGCGATCGGGATCATGCCGAAGCCGATCGAGGTGGCGACGATGATCAGGTTCATGTTGTTGCGGTACTCGACCTGCGCCAGGGTACGGATACCGGCAGCGGCTACGGTGCCGAACAGCACGATGCCGGCGCCGCCGAGCACTGCGGTGGGTACGGCGGCAACCAGGCGACCCATCACCGGCAGCAGGCCGAGCGTCACCAGAATCAGGCCGGCGCTAGCGACCACGTAACGGCTCTTAATGCCGGTGACGGCTACCAGGCCCACGTTCTGGGCGAAGGCACTCTGGGTAAAGGAGCCGAAGATCGGTGCCAGGCTGCTGGAAATCATGTCCGCACGCAGGCCGTCGCCCAGACGCTTGGAGTCGACCTTGGTGTCGATGATTTCGCCGACCGCGAGGATATCGGCGGAGGTTTCCACCAGCGTGACGATGACCACGATCAGCATCGACAGGATCGCGGCAAACTGGAATACCGGTGCCCCGAAATGCAGCGGTGACGGCAGGGCCACGACCGGCCCGTCCAGTACACCGGAGAAGTCAGCCATGCCGAAGAACACGGCGGCGACGGTACCGACCACCATCGCCAGGAGGATGGACAGACGAGAGATAGTGGCGCTGCCAAGTTTGCTCAGCAGCAGCACGCACGCCAGGGTGAAGCCCGCCAGGCCGATATTGGCCATGCTGCCGAAATCCGGTGCCTGACTGTTGCCACCCATCGCCCAGCGCGCCGCGACTGGCATCAGGGTCAGGCCAATCGTCGTGATGACGATGCCGGTTACCAATGGCGGGAAGAACTTGGTGATGCGCGAAAACACCGGCGTGATCAGCAAACCGATCAGCGAGGCGGCAATTACCGCGCCGAACACCACCGGAAGCCCCCCGGCGCCATCGCTTCCGATGATTGCGATCATCGTTGCCACGCCCGCGAAAGATACGCCCTGTACCAGTGGCAGCTGGCAGCCGAAGAACGGCAGGCCGAGCGTTTGCAGCAAAGTGGCCGCACCGCCAGCGAACAGCGAAGCGGCGATTAGCAGACCGATTTCGGCCGGCGACAAACCGGCTGCCTGACCGACGATCAGCGGCACCGCAACGATGCCTCCGTACATGGTCAGGACATGTTGTAGGCCATAGGCCAGGTTGGCACCAACGCCGAGGTTCTCGTCCTCTGGACGCTTCTCCGACGGGGTGCTGACGGATGAGACTGTCATGGTGATCCTTTCTGGCTGTTGTTCTTGTACCCCTAATGTAGACAATTAGTTACCAGGATTACCAGGATTTTGTATACATCTGTGTTTTCTTCAGTTTGTCATCATTGTGCGTCTATCAACGGCAATCAGGTCGTTTAAATACGGCACTAGAGATCTTCACGAAGAGAGCAACGAATACGAAACGACGAGTGGCAGCGGCAGATGGCTGTTTTGGCAGCTGAGCGGAGGATGTTGGCAAAAACGACGAGGGGAGTTTTCCAGCCTTGTGCTGGCTCCGCGAAAATGACGAGCCCGGCACAAGGCCGGGCTCGATAACGGTAACGGCGTAGCGGTTAGTCTTCCAGCATCGCCTTGTTGCGCACCGCGCCCTTGTCGGCGCTGGTGGCGAGCAGGGCGTAGGCCTTGAGCGCCGTGGTCACCTTGCGTGCGCGAGGCTGAGCCGGCTTCCAGCTCTTCTTGTCCTGCTCGATGCGGCGGTGGGACAGCTCTTCATCGCTGACCTGCAACTGGATGCTGCGGTTGGGAATATCGATCAGTACCTTGTCGCCGTCGCGCACCAGGCCGATGGCGCCGCCTGCGGCTGCTTCCGGCGAAGCATGGCCTATGGAAAGGCCTGAGGTGCCACCGGAGAAACGGCCGTCGGTGAGCAGCGCGCAATCCTTGCCCAGTCCTTTGGATTTGAGGTACGAGGTCGGGTAGAGCATCTCCTGCATGCCGGGACCGCCTTTCGGGCCTTCGTAGCGGATAATCACGATATCGCCGGCCTTCACTTCGTCATTGAGGATGCCCTTCACGGCGCTGTCCTGGCTTTCGAAAATCTTCGCGGTGCCCTCGAACACGTGGATGGATTCATCCACGCCCGCGGTTTTCACCACGCAGCCATCCAGCGCGATGTTGCCGTAGAGCACGGCCAGGCCGCCTTCCTGCGAGTAGGCGTGCTCGACGCTGCGGATGCAGCCTTCGGCGCGGTCCAGGTCCAGCGTCTCCCAGCGGGTCGACTGGCTGAAGGCCGTCTGCGTCGGGATGCCGGCCGGGCCTGCCTTGAAGAAGGTGTGTACGGCTTCGTCCTGAGTCTGGGTGATGTCCCACTGGGCGATGCCATCGGCCAGCGTCTTGCTATGCACGGTCGGCACGTCAGTGTGCAGCAGGCCGCCACGGGCCAGCTCGCCGAGAATGGAGAAGATGCCGCCGGCGCGGTGCACGTCTTCCATGTGGTACTTCTGGATGTTTGGTGCGACCTTGCACAGCTGCGGCACCTTGCGCGACAGCGTGTCGATGGCGCGCAGGTCGAAGTCGACCTCGGCTTCCTGGGCGGCGGCCAAGAGGTGCAGGATGGTGTTGGTCGAGCCACCCATGGCGATGTCCAGGGTCATGGCGTTCTCGAACGCGCGACGGCTGGCGATGTTGCGCGGCAGCACCGACTCGTCGCCTTCACCGTAATAACGCTGGCACAACTCGACGACGGTACGGCCGGCGCGCAGGAACAGTTGTTCGCGGTCGCTGTGGGTGGCCAGGGTCGAACCGTTGCCGGGCAGGGCCAGGCCCAGGGCTTCAGCCAGGCAGTTCATCGAGTTGGCGGTGAACATGCCGGAGCAACTGCCGCAGGTCGGGCAGGCGCTGCGCTCGTACTCGGCGACCTTTTCGTCGGATGCGCTTTCGTCGGCGGCGATGACCATGGCGTCGACCAGATCCAGGCCGTGGCTGGCCAGCTTGGTCTTGCCGGCTTCCATCGGGCCACCGGAGACGAATACCACCGGGATGTTCAGGCGCAGGGCGGCCATCAGCATGCCGGGGGTGATCTTGTCGCAGTTGGAGATGCAGACGATGGCGTCGGCGCAATGGGCATTGACCATGTACTCGACAGAGTCGGCGATGATCTCGCGCGATGGCAGCGAATAAAGCATGCCGTCGTGGCCCATAGCGATGCCGTCATCGACCGCGATGGTATTGAATTCCTTGGCGACGCCGCCGTGCTTCTCGATCTCGCGGGCGACCAGCTGGCCCAAATCTTTCAGGTGCACGTGGCCAGGCACGAACTGGGTGAAGGAGTTGGCGATGGCGATGATTGGCTTCTTGAAGTCTTCATCCTTCATGCCAGTGGCGCGCCACAGCGCGCGGGCACCGGCCATGTTGCGGCCGTGCGTGGAGGTTTTCGAGCGGTAATCAGGCATGGCAATCGTCCTGCAAAGGCTGGTCAGGTTGTGCGTATGGTGAGCGTGCTGCTCGCCCGAGGCAAACGGAGTGGATGTCTGTCGGGGCGGGGCCGGATGGTCAGGCGGGATCGCCGCTGCTTCGGCCAGGCTCTTGAGTCCGCCTGAGGTGGGGCAGGAACGGTGATTCTAAGCCCAGGCAGCGCGGTGGCGAAAGGCATGGTCGTCTACTGCTCGTGAATGGCAGCGCGTTGAACATATAGCACGACACCCGAGCAAGTCGGGCGTCGTGGCGGGCAGTTGGCGATCAGGCCGTTTGTGACAGTGCGTCTGGTGCTTGTGCTGGCGCTGCTGCCGGTACGGCAGGCGTCTTGCCGGGGCGGCCCAGGGCTTTGGCCATTTGCTCCTTGTCGAGTTCGCCTTCTCAGCGGCGACGACGATGCTGCGGCGGACCATCCGCTCACATCGCCGATACCGAAGTGGACGTGCTGATCGCCGGCGAGACCGGCAGCGGCAAAGAAGTGGTCGCCAGCTGCTGCACGAATTGCCACCGGATCGACCGCGGTGAGTACGTCAGGAAGGGTGAGTGTTCGCCGACGTTGAGAGGCTATTGGTATTCCATCAAGCCCAACGGATCGCAGCCGTGAAGCGAACATCACTTCCGATCCCCAGCATGACTCGAATTAGGGTGCGCTATGCGCACCTCTACAAAGCCGAGGCGCCATCATTGTGCGGAGCGATCAGGCGTTGGGCAGCAACCGGCAGGTCAGGCTCTTGATATAGCGCGTCTCGGGAATTGCCGGGTGGACCGGATGATCCGGGCCCTGGCTGCCACGTTCGAGCAGCTGGATATTACGATCCAGATGACGGGCGCTGCCGAGCAGGATGTTCTGCAGGTTGTCTTCCTCCAGATGCATCGAGCAGCTGGCGCTGACCAGGATGCCGTCCTTGTTGAGCAGGCGCATCGCGGTTTCGTTAAGGCGGCGATAGGCGGCCTCGCCGTTCTTCAGGTCCTTCTTGCGCTTGATGAAGGCAGGCGGATCGGTGATGACCACGTCGAAACGTTCTTCGGCGTTCTTCAGTTCCCTCATCGCCTCGAAGGCATCGCCCTCGACGCAGGTCATCTTCTCCGCCACGCCATTGAGCGCGGCATTGCGCTCGACGCCATCCAACGCAAAGGCCGAGGCGTCGACGCAGAACACCTCGCTGGCACCGAAGGCCGCGGCCTGTACGCCCCAGCCGCCGATGTAGCTGAACAGATCGAGCACCCGCTTGCCCTTGACGTAGGGCGCCAGGCGCGCGCGATTCATTCGGTGGTCGTAGAACCAGCCGGTCTTCTGGCCTTGCAGCACCGGCGCTTCGAATTTCACGCCGTTCTCTTCCAGCGCGACCCACTCCGGCACCACGCCGAAGGCGGTGTCGACGTAACGTTCAAGGCCCTCAGCATCACGGGCGCTGGAGTCGTTCTTCCACAGCACGCCACGCGGTTTGAGCACCTGGACCAGCGCTTCGAGCACGGCATCCTTGTTGCGCTCCATGGTCGCCGAAGCCAGCTGCACCACCAGATGATCATGGAAGCGGTCCACCACCAGGCCTGGCAGCAGGTCCGAATCACCGTAGATCAGGCGGTAGCAAGGCTGATCGAACAGGCGCTCGCGCAGGGAAAGTGCAACCTGAATGCGATGTACCAGCAGCGACTTGTCCAGGCTGTGCTTGAGGTCGCGCGACAGCACGCGGGCGCAGATCAGGTTGTTCGGCGACACACCGACGATGCCCAGCGGCTTGCCGCCGGCGGCCTCGAGAATCGCCTGGTCACCGGCGGCGAAGCCGTTCAGCGGCGTGGCAGCGGTATCCACCTCGTTGCTGTAAACCCACAGATGACCGGCGCGCAGGCGGCGATCGGCGTTGGCTTTGAGGCGCAGGCTGGGCAGGGTCATCGGAGGGCTCCCGGAAAAATGCGGGCATTGTATAGGAGTGGCAGGTTGCAAGCTTCTGGTTAAAAGCCAAGGCTATGTCTGGATCGGCTGTCGCCTAAGCGGCTCTGGGTGGGCAGGGCCTGGCAGGGCATGAGCGGCGATCCGCTAGATCGCGTTGGTGGGCTGAAGCGGAACGCGGCCCGGCCATCTTCCAGGCTGTAGCGACGTCCGTAGGGTGTGCTTTAGCGCACCGGATTCATTCAGCCCCGCCCGCATCGTATTTGGTGGGCTGAAGCCCACCCTACGAGACTGGAAGCTGGACGAGTACTGTGCAGATATTCGTCAAGCCTTCAGCCTCAAACGGCTCTTATGCTGCTAGCGCCTCGATCAGTGCCTTACTGAATGCCGGGATGTCGTCCGGCTTGCGACTGCTGATCAGGTGTCCGTCGACCACCACCTGCTCATCGATCCAGTCGGCACCGGCGTTTTTCAGGTCGTCGGTGAGCGAAGGCCAACTGGTCATGCGTTTGCCCTTGACCAGACCGGCGGAGGCCAGCAGCCAGGCGCCATGGCAGATCACCGCGATGGTCTTGTTCGCCCGTGCGGCATCGCGCACCAGTTCCTGGGCCATTTCGTCGGTGCGGATCGTGTCGGAGTTCACCACCCCGCCGGGCAACAGCAGTGCGTCGTAATCTTCCATGCGGATGGCGTCGAAGGTCCTGTCGACATGGAATTTGGTCGCCGGTGTGGTGTGGTTCCAGCCGGTTACTTCGCCATTGGACGATGAAATGATCTCGGCGGTCGCGCCGGCCTTCTCCAGCGCTTCCTTCGGGCCGGTCAGCTCGACTTGCTCGAAACCGTCGGTCACCAGAACCGCCACACGTTTGCCTTTCAGGGACTCGGTCATTTGGTTTCCTCCTGGTCGGTTTGATTTTGTCTACTTGAAATCCGACCATGAGCTCAGCCAAAGTTCGCACCTATTCGCTGATGGCCTTGCGCCATCCGTTCGGCTGATTTGCTCGCAGCCGGAAGCCCGCCGCTCTACCGCCATGCTAGGATTCGGCGGTCCTCGATCTGCCCGATAGCCATGCCTGAACTACCTGAAGTCGAAACCACTCGCCGTGGCATCGCGCCACATCTCATAGGTCAACGCGTCAGCCGTGTCATCGTGCGCGAGCGGCGGCTGCGCTGGCCGATCCCGGAAGATCTCGATGTGCGGCTGTCCGGCCAGCGCATCGAAGCGATCGAGCGCCGAGCCAAGTACCTGCTGATAAAGGCCGAGGTGGGCACCTTGATCGCTCACCTGGGGATGTCCGGTAGCCTGCGGCTGGTTCCGGCAGATCTACCTGTGGGCAAGCACGAGCACGTCGATATCGTCCTGGAGTCCGGCATGGCGCTGCGCTACACCGATCCGCGACGTTTCGGTGCTCTGCTCTGGAGCGATGAGCCGCTGAGCCATGCGCTGCTTGCCAATCTCGGTCCGGAGCCACTCGATGATGTGTTCGATGGCGATCGTCTGTTCCAGATGTCACGCGGGCGCAGCATGGCGGTCAAGCCGTTCATCATGGATAACGCGGTGGTGGTGGGCGTCGGCAACATCTATGCGAGCGAGGCATTGTTTGCCGCCGGGATCGACCCACGGCGGGCTGCCGGTGCCGTTTCGCGGGCGCGTTATCTGAAGCTCGCCGCCGAGATCAAGCGCGTGCTCGCTCATGCCATCGAGCGCGGCGGCACGACATTGCGCGACTTCGTCGGTGGCGACGGTAAACCCGGTTATTTTCAGCAGGAGCTATTCGTCTATGGCCGTGGCGGGGATTTCTGCAAAACTTGCGGTTCGACCCTGCGTGAGATCCGGCTGGGTCAGCGGGCCAGTGTCTACTGCGGCCGCTGTCAGCGATGACCGGCGGCTGCGCAGGCATTGACGGCGTTCACGATCAACAACGGCCGGCCGCTGCTATAGTGACCGCCACAACAATCATCTGCCTCGTTTCGCCCAGCTGAAGGACCACACCATGAATCTGTTTCGTTCCACCGCTGTTGCTCTGGCCCTGACCACTGGCCTGCTGACGATGCCGGCTCAGGCGCAATCGGTGCAGCAGAACGCCAGCGGCGATCCCATGTATACCGTTGAAGCGCCCAAAGCCTTTTCGATCGTCGGCGATCTGCTGATTGCGCGGCCTCTATTGATCGCGGCGACCGTCGTCGGTGCCGGCCTGTTCGTCGTCAGCCTGCCATTTACCGCCATGGGCGGCGGCATCAAGGAAACCGGCAAGGCGCTGGTGGTCGAGCCCGGTGCTGCGGCCTTCGCCCGCTGCCTGGGTTGTACCCGCGTCGGTTACAACCGCCAGGATTGATCGCGCTGCCATCGGATCGAGGCCTCGGTCCGCTTTGCTTTTTCCCCACGGCTTCGCCGCGTTACCGCGTGCGAAGCCGTGTTGCGTTGAGCAGTAAAAAATTGCGAGCGGCTGGGTGATCAGGCCTTGCCGGTGATGATCATGTATTTCTGCATCAGCTCGGCCTTGCTTTCGACATTGCTCGCATCGAGGGGAATGCAGTCAACCGGGCAAACCTGCTGGCACTGCGGCTCATCGTAATGGCCGACGCATTCGGTGCAGAGGTTGGGGTCGATGACGTAGATTTCCTCGCCCTGGGAAATCGCGCTGTTCGGGCACTCGGGCTCGCACACGTCGCAGTTGATGCAGTCATCGGTGATTATCAGGGACATCCAACTAGCTCCAGCTGCGGCATGACCGCAGCGCAGGTAAAAACGACGCGCAATTTTGCCGCATCGGCTCGCCCGGTGCACGCGGCAGTGATCACCCTTCGGTCGCTAATCGTCCGTCTCCCGAAATCTGGGATGCCTTAGCGCGAGGCGTAGCGCTCGGTCAGCGCCTTCATCACGGACGGATGAACGAACTTCGAGACGTCGCCGCCGAGCCGGGCGATTTCGCGCACCAGCGTCGAGGAAATGTAGGAAAACTTCTCTGACGGTGTCAGGAAAAGGCTTTCCACATCCGGAACGAGCTGGCGGTTCATGTTGGCCAGTTGGAACTCGTATTCGAAGTCGGAGACCGCACGCAGACCGCGTAGCAGGACGTTGGCCTTCTGCTCGGCGACGAAGTGCGCCAGCAACGTGGAGAAGCCCATCACCTTGACGTTCGACAGATGCGAAGTGACTTCTTGCGCCAGTGCCACGCGCTGCTCCAGCGGGAACAGGGGGTTCTTGTTTGGGCTGGCAGCGACCGCAATGATCACCTCGTCGAACAGGCGTGAGGCGCGTTCGACCAGGTCGGTGTGGCCCATGGTGATCGGATCGAAGGTTCCCGGATACAGCACTCGATTCATCGCGGCGTCCTGACGCATGCGTGGGGGTTGGATGGTAGCGGCTCGGTAACGGCAGCGTAAAGCATCAAAACGGATGGCCTTGGCAGAGCGGCGGTCAGGCTGTTTTCAGGCGATCGGCCAGCTGGCTGGAGAGTTTGGCGGTCAGGGCGTAGATCGATAACTGCGGATTGGCGCCGATGCTGGTGGGAAACAGCGAGCCGTCGTGAATCGAGAGATTGTCCAGCTGATGGTGCCGGCCGAGGCTGTCGGTCACCGCCTGACGCGGGTCTTCACCCATGGCGCAGCCGCCCATGACGTGGGCACTGCCGAGTCGCGTGCGGTACAGCTCCGGGCTCAGCGCGTCGATGATCTGGCGCGCTTGTCCAAGACTGTTCGCGTAAATGGCGTCGTTGTGCAGCGGTAGCACCGCCTTGGCGCCGGCTGCGAACTGGATCTCCGCCATGCTGTGGTAGGCGCGGCGGATACCGTCCCAGGTATAGCTCGTCATCCGATAGTCGAGTGTGGGTGAGCCGTCGCTGCGCAGCTGTACCTGACCTTCGGCGCTGTCTGGATGGAAGCCGTCGCGCATCAGCGCAAGCATGGCGTTGGTGTGCGGCAGCTGCTGCATGCGCAAGGCGTTGTCGACACCGAAACGGCCCAGCAGCGTGGCGGCCAGGGCTGGATGAATGGGCGGCACTTCGAGCTTGTAGGACATGCGACCGCCGGTGCCGTCGTCCCACTGGAACTGATCGGAGTAGACCGATTGCGGCGCGCCATAGAAAGGGTTGATGACCTTATCGAACTGCGCGGCGGAGAAATTCACCAGATGCAGGAAGGTGCGTCTACCGAGGCGTTGGTGTGGGTCGGGGGCATCCGAACGCAGCAGAATCGCCGGGGTATTGATGCCGCCGCCGGCGAGTATGTAGTGGCGTGCGCGAACGCGGATCTTGCGTCCGGTAGGGGCAATGCAGCGTGAATCCAAAGCCAAGCATTCGAGGGCGGTGACCCGCTCCCTTTCCACGACGAGTCGTTCGGCGCGCGCGAGATAAAGCAGCTCGCCACCGGCATCCAGACTCGCGGGAATGGTCGTCACCAGCATCGATTGCTTGGCGTTGGTCGGGCAGCCCATGCCGCAATAGCCGAGGTTCCAGCAGCCGCGCACATTGCGCGGAATCACCGCCCAGCTGTAGCCCAGGGCCTCGCAGCCATCGCGGATCACCTGATTGTTGGCATTCGGCGGCAGTTGCCAGGGCTCGACGCCCAGCCGTCGCTCCATCCGTTCGAACCAGGGCGCCAGCGTCTCGGGCGAAAGCCCTTTGACGGCGTGTTCGCGAGCCCAGTGTTCGAGTGTCTGCGTCGGGGTACGGAAGCTCGACGTCCAGTTCACCAAGGTCGAGCCGCCGACGGCGCGTCCTTGCAGGATGGTGATGGCGCCGTCCTTGCTGGTGCGGCCGATCGCCTCTTGATAGAGCGAGGCGTACGCCGCCGGTTCCTGCATGTCGAAGTCACGACTGCTGCGAAGCGGGCCTTCCTCGATCAGCAGGACCTTGAAGCCCGCCGCGCTGAGGATTTCTGCACTGGTGCCGCCGCCCGCGCCGCTGCCGACGATGGCGATATCGGCCTCGAGGGTAATGTCCTGCTCGAGCCGTGAGCCGTCACGGACGTTCCAACCTCGGGCGAGGCCTTCTGCAAAGGGATCGGCTACCGGCATCTCTGCTCCTTGATAACGGTGGATTCAATCGATCACGAGATACTGGGCGGCCCGGGGTAACCGCAGTGCGCCCAAGATTCCACACGGCCGTACCAGGCCATCAGAATCATCTGCTGCAGCGAGGCGCAGCCTTGTCGCAGCAGGTCCAGCGAGCTGTTCTCCCAGCGCTGCAGGAACGCCTGGATTTCGGTGTCCTGCGCCTGTCCCCAGCCGCCCCAGATCCCGGTCAGCGGGCCCCGGGTGAGCGGGAGGCTGAGCAGATCGAACAGTTGCTGGACCTGTTTCGATACGGCAGGTGGCAGGTGCGCCAGCCCCTGGTCGAGGCTCGCCAGGGTGCTCGTGACGGCGCGGGCGGTATCCGGCACTGGTATCGCGCCCTCCAGCACCACAGGTGTGAGGCGACGCAGCATCGGCAGATCACTGTCGCGCAGCTGTATGAAGCCACTCGCCGGACGCTCGGCACTGCAACCGGGGAGGCTGCCGAGCAGGCCGGCGCCGGCCAGCGCGGCGCTACCGAACAGGCCGACCTTGAGCAGGCTGCGGCGGGTCGTGGTTGTCATCGGTGGCGGGCTCAGCGCACGAAGAGCTTGTAGATCAGTTTTTGCAGCGCTCTGCCGTACGGGGGATAAATCAGCCGCGCAGCGTTAAAGCGCTGCTTGACGAAAACGCCCTTGGCCTTGCTGAAGGTCAGAAATCCCTCGTGTCCGTGATAGTGGCCCATGCCGGACGGGCCGACGCCGCCGAACGGCAGATCGTCCTGTGCGACATGCAGCAGCGTGTCGTTGAGGCAGGCGCCGCCGGAGTGGGTATGACGCAGCACGTGGCGCTGCTCGGCCTTGTCATAGCCGAAGTAATAGAGCGCCAGCGGGCGGGGGCGGGCGTTGATGTAGGCAAGCGCCTGATCAAGGTCGTCGTAGGGCACGATGGGCAGCAAAGGGCCGAAAATCTCATCTTGCATCAGCTGCATGTCATCGCTGACGCCGAGCACCATGCAGTGCGGCATGCGTCGTTGCTGGCCTTGCTCGAACAGCGGCAGCACGCGGGCGCCCTTGGCTTGGGCATCGTCCAGATAACCCTGCAGCCGGGCGTACTGACGCGGATTGATGATGGAGGTGTAGTCAGGGTTGTCCGCCAGCTGCGGGTAAAAACGCCGTACGGCCTCTCGATAGGCATCGACGAAACCCTCGATACGCTGCCGTGGAACCAGCACGTAATCCGGGGCGACACAGGTTTGGCCAGCATTGAGCGTCTTGCCGAAGGCGATACGCTCGGCGGCGTCGGCCAGCGGTACCTCGGCCGAGACGATGGCGGGCGATTTGCCGCCCAGTTCGAGCGTGACGGGCGTCAGGTTTTCCGCGGCGGCGCGCATCACATGCCGCCCAACGCTGGTGCTACCGGTGAACAGCAGGTGGTCGAAGGGCAGCTGCGAGAAGGCGATGCCCGTATCGGCTTCGCCGAGGATCACCGCGACCTGCTCGTCGGGGAAGATCTGCGCCAGCAGCTTCTTTATTAGCCGCCCCGTCGCCGGAGTGGCTTCGCTCATCTTCACCATCACCCGATTGCCCGCCGCCAGCGCGCCGATCAGCGGACCGATGGCCAGATACAGCGGATAGTTCCAGGGCACGATGATGCCGACCACGCCGAGCGGCTGATAAACCACCCGTGCGCTGGCCGGCTGAAACGCCATGCCGACGCTGCGGCGCGAAGGCTTCATCCAGCGGCGCAGCCGGCGCTTGGCGTAACGAATGCCGTGCAGGCTGGGCATGATCTCTGCCAGCCGCGTTTCATCCGCCGAGCGGTTGCCGAAGTCCTCGCTGATGGCCTCGATCAGTGGCTGCTGATGGTGCGCGAGCAGATCGTGCAACGCTTCCAGCCACTGCAGGCGATCCTCGGCGCCAGGGCTGGGATAGGCCTGGAATGCCTTGCGTTGACGCTCGAACAGCGGCTGCAGGCGTTCGATCTCGGATTGTGTCGGGTCCAGATAGGCGACAGTGGCAGGCATGGCGACGTCCGATATGGGCAGGGTCGGAATGTTTTAGAGTTATTGCTCTAGTCTGTCAATCGAGGTGCTTGCACGCGGCGTCGGGGGTATCTTTGCGCCTCTGCTTCAAGCACGACGGATGAGCCGCAGATGCCTGCAAAACCCAATACCCGCGAACGCATCCTCGAGGCCAGCCTGGAGCTGTTCAACAGCCAGGGTGAGCGCAGCGTGACCACCAACCATATCGCCGCGCATCTCGGTATTTCGCCAGGCAACCTCTATTACCACTTCCGCAACAAGCAGATGATCATCGCCGAGCTGTTTGGCCGCTATGAGGCGGATGTCGATGGTTTTTTGCAGCTGCCGGTAGGTCGCGCGCTGACTATTGATGACAAGACCCTCTATCTCGAAGCCTTGCTCTCGGCGATGTGGGATTACCGCTTCATGCATCAGGATCTGGAACATCTGCTGGGCAGCGATGAGCAGCTGGCCGAGCGCTATCGCCTCTTCGCCAGGCGCCATCTGTTGAGTGCGCAGCGGATCTATCAGGGCTTCGTCGACGCCAGGATCCTCGCCATGACGCCGCGTCAGGTGGAGGCGCTGTCGGTCAACGCCTGGATCATCATGACGTCCTGGGTGCGCTTTCTCTGCACCGCCGACGGCGCGCCAAACCAGGCGCTGAACAGGGAGTCCCTGCGCCGAGGCATCTTTCAGCTGCTGGCACTCGAGGATGGTTACGTGACAGCAGATGCTCGATCGTCGATCGAAGCGCTCTACCGGCAGCTATACGCACCGATGTCTTCACTTGTCTGAATGCCGTCAGTCGGCAGACTTGATCATGATCACAAAAATTCATTGATAATGGCATGGCGCCACCATCAAACTAGCGTGGTGGCACGTTCTTTTCAGACTGATAGCAGTGCCGCAGCCGCAGGGCGAGATATCGCCTCGTTCGGCTACGCGTTTGTGCGCTGTCTATGGTTTGGGAGAAATGTAAATGAGCGGACGTGACACAGATATTCGACGTCTCAATGAGCTTACCGGTGGCAACGTCGAATTCCGCGAGTTTGGCGCCTCGATGGATGCGGGCTCCAGCGACTGGAGTTTGTTGAACGCCGTCTCTCGCAGCGTGGATCCAGCTAATGCCGCTCCCAGCACGGACGTGCCGGGTGCCCAGCCGCCGAACCAACCCATCCCCATCGCGCGTGAGGCTGATTGGTCCATGTTGACGTCCGTCGGCATGCCGCCGCTGCGCATGGTTGCCGAGGCGCCAATCGTCCCGGAGCCAATCGCTGAGAAATCGACCGTTACAGTGCAACGGCCAACGGCCGAAGCGAACGATGCAAAGCCAAGCTTTGGCCATCTGTTCCGTAAAACGATCATTAATCCACCGCCAGAAGCACAGCATACCGACCTGGTACAGCTATTGAAGGCTATTAGCCGATGCCATTGATCTGCATAACCTCGCCCAAAGGGGGCGTTGGTAAAACGACCCTGGCTGCTAACCTCGCCTTTGCCTTGCAGCGTCTTGGTCATCCGGTCGTCATCATCGATTTCGACGTGCAGAACGCGCTTCGTCTACATTTGGGCATTGCGCTCAACGACGACCGTGGTTATGTCGCTCATGCGCCACACCAGCCCAATTGGAGCCGGCTCAGCCTGACCACGCAGAGCGGAATTCGCGTGTTGCCTTATGGCGATTGCTCGGCGGAAGCGACGCAGCTTTTCGAACGGCATCTTCGTGAAGATCCCAACGTACTCGCGGAGGGGCTGCGTGACTTTCTGGCGGTCCCCGGTTTGATGGTGATAGCGGACACGCCTCCGGGGCCGACCGCGGCACTCGATGCGCTGGATCGCATCGCCGATTATCGGGTCGCCGTATTGCTGGCGGATTCGGGATCGATATCCCAGTTGCCGAAGATCGAGCAGGGCGACTTCTACCGTTATTCGCGAAACGACCTGAGCTCGGTTGGATATATCGTCAATCAGGTAGACAGGCGTCGGCGACTCAATCAGGACGTAACCGAGTTTCTTCGTGCGAGGCTTGGAAGCCAGGTGCTGGGCATGGTTCACCGTGACGAGGCGCTCGCCGAGGCCCTTGCTACGCAGCAAACCGTCTTTACCTTCGAGCCTGCCGCGGCGTCAGCGCACGACATCGACCAGATAGCTCGTCGTTTGGCGCAACGACTCGAGCATAGCCAGGCCCACCGTCAGGCTCACCGGAACTAAGGAAGGTTTTAATCCATGTCGCACGAAATTGGCCTGGCCAGGCAAGTCCTGGCTAACCTGGTGCTGTGCTGCTCGCTCGCCGCTCTGGGTCTGGTCGTCGTCGTTCCGATGGCGTTGGAAATGCAGGCCCTGCTGATGGTCACCACCATCGGTGCCGCACTCGTGCTGGGCAGGATGCGCAGCCGCTTGATGACGTTGGTGATGATCGTCATCTCGGTCACCGTCTCGCTGCGATACATGTACTGGCGCACGACCGAAACGCTGGTGTTCGGCAATGGGCTCGAAACCTTCCTCGGATTCGGGCTCTATCTGGCCGAGATTTACACCTTGGTCATCCTGATCCTTGGCTACATCCAGACCGCATGGCCACTGGAGCGCCGTATTGCGCCGTTGCCGGAGGATGTTTCGCTCTGGCCGACCGTCGATGTCTATATCCCGACCTACAACGAGAGCCTGAGCGTCGTTCAGGACACCGTGCTCGCCGCGCAGAACCTGGCGTACCCGCGTGACAAGCTGAGCATTTACATTCTCGACGACGGCAAACGCCCTGAATTCGGCGCATTCGCCGCAGCGGCGGGTGTCGGCTATATCGCCCGGTCCGACAATAACCATGCAAAGGCCGGCAATCTGAATCACGCCATGGCGAAGACCCACGGCGAGCTGATTTGCATCTTCGATTGCGACCACGTGGCGACGCAGATTTTTCTGCAGGCCACAGTCGGCGCATTTCTGGACGACCCGAAGCTGGCCTTGATCCAGACGCCGCACCACTTCTATTCCCCCGACCCGTTCGAGCGGAACCTTTCGGCGGGTCGCAAGGTGCCCAACGAGGGCGAGCTCTTTTACGGGCCCGTACAAAAGGGTAATGACTTCTGGAATGCCACATTCTTTTGTGGCTCCTGTGCCGTCATTCGCCGCCGAGCGCTGGAAGATACCAATGGGTTCGCGGTGGAAACCGTGACCGAAGATGCCCATACGGCGCTCAAACTCCAGCGTAAGGGCTGGAATACCGCATTTCTTGGAATACCGCTCGCAGCGGGGTTGGCGACAGAGCGTCTTGTCCTGCACGTAGGACAACGCATTCGCTGGGCGCGCGGAATGACACAGATCATGCGTCTGGACAATCCGCTGCTGGGGCGCGGGTTGTCGTTGCCGCAGCGGCTTTGCTACCTGAACGCGATGTTGCACTTTCAATTCGCCCTGCCGCGCATCGTCTTTTTGACGGCTCCGCTCGCGTATCTGCTGCTGGACCAGAACATCATCTTTTCGTCGGCTGCCGCCATTTTCGTCTATGCGTTGCCGCATCTGGCCGTCGCGATCATCACCAATACCCGTATCCAGGGTAAGCACCGTTACACCTTCTGGGGCGAGATATACGAGACGGTCCTTTGTTTTCACATTGTCTTGCCGACGCTCGTCACGCTATTCAGCCCGAAGCGCGGCAAATTCAACGTGACGGACAAAGGCGATCTGCTGGACAAGGATTACTTCGATGCGCGCATCGTGCGGCCTCATATCATCGTTGCCGCCGTTTTGTTGCTCGGGATCGCGCTCGGCTGCGTACGGTACTTCTGGCTCGCCACCATTGCGCCAAACCCCTACGTACTGGCTCTGAACATTGCCTGGGCCCTGTTCAGCCTGGTGCTGTTGTTCGCTGCCATCGCCGTTGCACACGAAAAGCGTCAGGTACGGGAAACGATTCGGATCGATATCAAGTTGCCGGTCGTGCTGCATCTGGACAACGGCCGCACGTTGCAAACGACTACCGAAGATATCTCGATGGGCGGAATGCGCCTGGCATTGCCGACGGAGGAAATGCTCACCGAGGTGGTCGAGTATGCCGAAATAACTTATGGCGAACGTTCCCAGATCTTCGAAGTGAAAGTGTCCGGCGCAGAGCCCGGCATCTTGCGCCTCAACTTCCAGGCGCCTGGAATCGCTCAGCGACGCGAACTCGTTCGTATCATCATGGGCCGGGCGGATGCATGGTTGCCGCTCGAATCACCAGGCCGAGACCGGCCGCTGCGCTCGCTGTTACTGGTCGTCAGAACCGCGATTTCTCCTTTGCTCCGACGACGCAAAAAGTATGCGTCCGGTGAAAGCGCGAAACCCCTTGAACGGCCCGTATCGAATGCCGCCGCCATGGTTCTGGTGGCCGTGTTCACGGCGGCGTCGGTGATAGCGCCGAACACTACGCTCGCGCAGGTTTCGCCATTGCCCGATCTTCCCGCGCCGCAGGCAGAGACCGTTGAGCTACCTGTACCGGTGTTTAGCGTACCGACCCGGGTGGAGACGCTGACGTTTGGCAAACTGGGCTTTGCCAGCGATCCCTCCATTCGTGGGATGCGCGGTGAGTTGAACGTCCCGTTTTCCGTCAGCCAGCAGGATCTGGTCACCGAAGCGCGCCTGAAGCTCACCATGAGCCACTCGGACCGGCTGCTGCCGGAAACTAGCGACCTGGAAGTCCTGCTCAACGGCGAATTGATCCAGCGCGTTGCGCTCACGCCGGATACCGCGTCCGGTCAGAGCCTCGAAGTGCCGCTCGATCCAATGATGATGCTGCCCTACAACCGCTTGATTTTTCGCCTGCGCGCCCATTATTCGGACCAGTGCGAGAATCCGTTCAACCCGGCGCTCTGGGCGACACTCAGCCGCAGTTCAGCGATCGAACTGGTCACGCAGCCGCTGCCAATGGTCAACGACCTGGCCGCGTTGCCGCAGCCGTTCTTCGACCCTGCCAGCCAGGGCATCGTCACGCTGCCGTTCATCTTCGGTGCCGAGCCAAACGCCGCCATGGCCGAAAGTGCTGCGGCGGTCGCTTCGTACTTCGGTGCGCAGGCCGGCTACCGCAGCGCGCGTTTTCCTGTCCATTACGACGAGCTGCCGACCACCAACGCCATCTTGATCGCGACCGCCGGTGCACTGCCCGATGGGATCGAATTGCCAGTGATCGAAGGTCCGACGCTGGCGGTGATCGACAACCCCCGCCAGCCTCTGTCCAAGTTGTTGCTCGTGCTGGGGCGCGATGCCAACGAGCTGAAAGTCGCCGTCGACGTGCTGACGTTGCAGAGCCAGGGCCTGACCGGCGATCGCGCGCGGGTACAGGCTCGTCCGGTTGCACCCAGAGTGCCGTTCGACGCGCCCGCCTGGTTGCGCACGGATGAGCCTGTGCCGCTGGCGCAGCTGACGGAGGAGGGCGCGCTGACCAGTACCAGCCTCATGCCTGGGCAGATGACCATCGACTTCCGCGCGGCGCCCGATACCTTCGTCTGGCGCAACGGCAATATCCCGCTGCGCCTGCATTACCGCTTCCCGGAGGGCGAGTGGTTCGATGCCTCGAAGTCGCGCCTCGATATCGCCCTGAACGACAACTACCTGACCTCGCTGCCGGTGCTCAAGCCCGGACTGTTCGAAAAGGCCAAACAGCGGCTTGGCTATCCCTCGCGGCTGGAAGAAATCGTGGTGCCGATTCCCGCCTATCTGATCTACGGGCAGAACCGGCTCGACTTCTATTTCAACCTGGATTACGGCGACACCTCGGAGTGCGGTAGCAGCCTGCCGGACGCTGCCTATTCGGCCATCGAGGGCGACTCGACGATCGATCTTTCCAAGACCTACCACTTCGCGCAGCTGCCCAACCTCTCCTTTTTCGTCGGCGCGGGTTTTCCGTTCACGCGCATGGCCGACCTGTCAGAGACCCTGGCGATCCTGCCGAAATCGCCTGCGGAGTCCGAGTTGCAAGCCTTGCTGGAACTGGCCGGCCGCTTTGGCAATGCCAGCGGCTATCCCGCGCGCGGCTTGCGCGTGCAGCTCGGCAGTCAGCTGAGCGACACGATGAAGGGAAAGGATCTGCTGGTGGTCGGCCAGATCGGCGCGCGGCTCGAAGTCGACCCGCTGCTGGCGAAGTCGGCGTTTCGCCGCGAAGACGCGCATTTGCGGGTGCGGGAGCAGAGTCCGCTGGAGCGCGCGATCACCTTGGCCAAGGGCGATTGGGGGCGGGAAACCGATGCCGCCGACCGGACGCTCTCCGGCTATCAGAATTTTCAGGGGCTGCTAAGCGCTGCATCCCCCGTGGATGACACGCGGATCATGGTCATGCTGCTGGCGAGTCGTCAGGAGTGGCTGCCGGATGCGGTGCAGCGGCTCGAGAATGCCCAGCTGAACACTGACATTCGGGGTGACCTCGCCGTGTTCGAAAGCAACAATCGGGTCATGAGCTATCGAGTCGGCCAGCAACTCACCTACGGCACGCTTCCCCTCAACAAATACGCGCGCTGGCTCTTCAGTGAGCGCCCCTTCTTATTGATGTTCATGCTGCTGATCGCCGCTGCCGTGGCGGCCGCCTGTCTTTATCCTCTGCTGCGTGCCCGTGCGGCTCGCCGGGAGCAATCATGATGAGTCGGTTTCGGCCACGTCCGCTGTCCCTTGCCATCTTCTGCAGCTTGTTGCCGGTGCTGGGCTGGTCCCAGACCGCGCCAGCGCCGAACGATGGCTTTTCCGTGCTGATGCAGCAGGCCGATCTCTGGCACGAACGCAATCGACTGGAAATGGCGCGTCAGGTGCTGGATCGCGCGCTGCTGGTGCGTCCGAATGCCGAAGAAGCGCTGTATCGCATGGCGCTCTACGCGCAGGACAAGCAGGCGCGGAAGCAATGGATCGAGCGCCTCCGAGCTGCCAGCCCCGATAGTCATTATTTGGCCAGCCTGAACAGCGCCGACCGCCGCGCACAGATAGACGACCGGGCGCTCGCTGCGGTGCGCCAATTGGCCAGCCGTGGCCGTACGCAGGAAGCGATCAAAGGTTATCGCGCGCTGCTGAACGGCGGCATTCCGTCGCCGGATCTTGCTTCGGAGTACTACCAGACTCTCGCCGGCGATGCGGCATCCTGGAAGGAAGGCGTGGAGGGCCTGAAGCGCCTGGCCGAAGATCAGCCCACCGATGCCGGCGTGCAACTCGCCTACGCCCGGGCACTGACTTATCGCGAAGAGACTCGCCGTCAAGGCATCGAGCGGCTCGCCGAGCTTGCGCCGGCTTCCGCATCGGCGAGCGGCGCCTGGCGTCAGGCGCTGCTCTGGCTCTCGCCGACTGAAGCGGACCGCGCGCGCTACGAGCAGTACATGGCGGCTAATCCGCAGGATCAGGAGATTGGCCAACAGTACGAAGCGGCTATAGCGCGGGCCCAGACGGCCAAGCAGGGCCAGGAACGGGGTGCGGGTTTCACTGCGTTGAGCAAGGGCGAGACAGGCACCGCGCTGGCGAACTTCAGGGCAGCGATCAGCAAGAACCCTAAGGACGCCGACGCGTGGGGCGGGCTTGGCGTCGTGCAGCTGCGCAATCAGCAGTACGCGCAGGCCGCTGCCAGCCTGAGCAAGGCCATCAAGCTGGCGCCCAAGAAAAAGCAGCAATGGGCCGCGGCCCTGCGCGATGCGAATTTCTATAGCCGACTGGCCGATGCACGCAAAGCACGCGATACAGGTGACATCGCAGGGGCCGAAAAGCAGGTCCGGCAACTGAAACCAGGCACGGCGGATCAACGCAGGACGGCGAATCTGCTTTTGGGCGAGTTGCTCTTGCGCGATGAACGGCCGGCCGAGGCCGAGGCCGTCTATCGGCAGAATCTGCAGGCTTCGCCGAACGATTCCGCGAGCCAGCTCGGCTTGTACAACAGCCTCCTGGGCCAACGGAATATTCAAGGCGCTGCGCAACTTCTGCGTAGCACGCCTGCACTGGCCAAGCAGAGTCTGGTTTCGGTTGAGCGAATAGAGGCCCAGGCGCTGCGCGAACGCGGCGAATCGCTGGAAAAAAACGGCGATGTCGACGGCGCGGCTCAACTCTACGCCGAGGCGCTTGCGATGGCGCCAGCCGATCCCTGGGTTCGGCTGGCCTATGCGCGTTTGCTGAACGTACAGGGCGAAGCCGAACAGGCGGAGCGGATGATGGCGCCACTCGGCCAGCGACCCGACGCCGAATCGCGCCATGCGGCGGCGCTGCTGGCAAGCGAGCAGTCGCGCTGGGACGAGGCGTCCGAATTGCTCGCGCAGGTTCCGCCCGTGCAGCAGACCCTGGAAATGCGCGAGCTGCAGCAGCGCGTGGCGGTCAACGAACGCATCGCAACCGCACGCCAGCAGGCGAGCACCGGGAACCCAGTCGTTGCCCGCCAGGCGCTGCGTGAGCTGTACGACAATGCACCAAAGGATCTGGCGGCCCGAGGAAGGATTGCCGAGGCTCTGGCCGATCTCGGCGAGCCGGGACTGGCGTTGAGTCTGGTGCGTGACGATTTGTCCGACACCGTCGACGGGCCGGTGCAAGGCTATCTGGGCCATCTCGCCGTGCTGGGCAAGACCGGTCAGAGCGCCGAGGCCGATGTGCTGATGAGGAGGCTCGCCCAGCGCGGCGAACTTACCGCGCAGGACCAGGCCAGCATCGATCAGCTGCGCGATGGGCTGGCCATTACCCAAGCCGATAATCAGCGTCTGCAAGGCGACTTCGCGGGCGCCTACGACACCCTGATGGCGCGCATCAACGTCTCGCCGGCTAACGACGAGCTGCTGCTGGCGATGGGGCGGTTGTACAACGACGGCAAGATGTATCCGGCAGCGGCGAGCGTGTACAACCACGTCCTGCAGCGCCAGCCGAACCACGCGGAAGCCATCGAAGGCGGCGTCAATGCGGCGCTTGGCAACAAGCAGCCCGACCGCGCCCATGCGTTGCTCGCGTCCGCCACTGGCATGGACGAACCGCGCCGGCTGTTCCTGCGTGCGCGTGTTGCCCAGGCTAAGGGGCAGCATCAGCAAGCGCGCATCCTGCTGGAAAACGCTCAGCGGCAGCAACAACGGCGGTTGGCGGGGCAGGGTTCGCTGCTGCTGGCTCAGGGCGCCCGGCCATTCGTCCAGACCAATCCCTTCCGCAAGGCCAGCGACCCTTCAGCCTATTCGCTGGCGGCGGTCGACAGCTCGCTGCCCGCTTATCTGCAGCGCCAGCCGTTCGCCGGTGCCGCCACGCAATCGGCGCCGGTGGGCGACCCGCTGCTACGTGATATCGACAACGCTCTGACTCAAGTGCGTGAGCAGACCGCATCGTTCGTTTCCGTCGGTGGCCAGCTGCGTGCCCGCGATGGCGAGGCAGGCCTGAGCAAACTCACCGAATTCTCGGCACCGATGACGCTTTCCACCGTGCCGCTGGAGTCGGGGCGACTGGAAGTGACGGCGACGCCGGTGAGCCTCAGTGCGGGTACGGCCAGCGATTCGGCGGCAACCCGCTTTGGCAGTCATGCTATCCCGGCGGGTCTCGTCAACGGCTCGGCCAGTGCCTTCCGCTTGGCTGTCGAAACGGATTACCAGACACGGCTGCAAGTACGCACCCAACAGGTGTTCCAGAGCGAAAACCGAGCGCTCACCGCTCAGGAGCGTGCCGAGCTGCTGTCCACCAGCCGCGAGGAGATGGCATCAGGCATTCAACAGGGGCTGATCGCCGAAGGCTTGTCAATCGAGGACGCCACGGCAGTTCGCAACAATCTGCTTGCGAACACGCCGGAAAAGCTGCTGGACAGCTATAAACCCGGCTCGCAGAACGAGGCTGGCGTCGCCCTCAATCTCGCCTACAAGGGAGATCTGATCAGCGCAGACATCGGCACCACGCCGTTGGGCTTCAGCCAGACCAATATCGTCGGTGGGATCAAGGTATCGCCGAAGTTGGGCCAGAATGGCCGGCTGGACATTGACGTCCATCGCCGCGCGGTCACCGACAGCCTGCTGTCCTATGCGGGCTCGAAGGACCCGCTGACCGGCAAGGAATGGGGGGCCGTAACGCGCACCGGCGCCGGCATACAGTACAGCTACGATAACGGCAGCGCGGGGTTCTATGTCGGCGGCAAGGCCGATCGTTACGCCGGGAAAAACGTCGTCGACAACACCGGCCTGGGTTTCAGTAGCGGTATCTACGTCCGGCCGATTCAGGAACAGGATCGCCAGCTGCAAGTCGGGGTTGGTCTGGACTGGATGAGCTTCGACAAGAACCTTGGTTTTTATACCTCGGGTCATGGCGGTTATTTCAGTCCGGAAAACTACGTGGGCGTCTCGCTGCCGGTGCAGTGGACGCAGTCGTTCGGCAAGCGCTGGGACATGCAGGTTGGTGGCGCGCTGGGTTACCAGTCCTACAGTCAGGACAGCGCCGATTATTTCCCCAACGACTCCGAAATGCAGGGCGCGCTGGAGGCAGTGCAGGCGGTGGTCAGCGAGTATGTCACCGACAACAGCGTCCAGGTACAGAGCCGATACAGCGGGCAAAGCGAGAGCGGTATGGCGGTCAACCTGCGCGGCAAACTCGAATACAAGCTCGGCGATCAGACCAAGGTTGGCGGTGCGCTGGGCTATGACAGTTTCGGTGAGTACAAAGAGACCACCGGCTCGATCTACATCAAACACAACCTGGAGAAACTGCCTTGACCTCGGCTAACCCAATCGAAACACGCAGCCTGGCGTACCTGGCCAAGCAGCGCGGCAGTGCCCAGGGCCTTCCCATGCTGCAGGCGCTGGTCGGAGAAATGTTCGATTCGGCGGGCGAGCACGATGGTTGTGCGTTCATGCGCCATGTAGGTCGCCGTATGGCCAACGAGCTTGGAACGCCGAGCGCGAGCACGCTCGAAGCACTCGAAGAGGCTATCAACAACCAATGGCTCGGCATGGACTGGGGCTGGGTAACCCTGACCACCGATGGAAGAAGCCTGACGCTGACCCACGGCGCATATCCCGGTGCGGGCGGCGGCTCCAGCCAATGGCAAGCAGCGATGGCGGCGTTGCTGGAAGGCCTGTATGAGGCCTGGCTGGTGGTGCTCGGTGAAGGTGCGCCGTTGAGGGTCAGCTGTACGGAACAGGTCGAAATGGCGTTGGTGTTCCGCTGCCATGGCGCCTAGACGCTGGATTGCAGCCATGCTGCTTGGCGTCAGCCTGTGTTGTCCCCTGGCGTATGGCGCGGTGGAAAAACTCTGCCCAGCAGACTGGGATCAGTACCGCCAACGCTTCATGGCACCCGACGGGCGCATCGAGGATACCGGTAACGGCCACGTCAGCCACTCCGAAGGGCAAGGCTGGGGCATGCTGTTTGCCGTTTCGGCAGACGACCGGGACGCCTTCGATCGGCTCTGGCGCTGGACCGACTCGACGCTTCGCCGCCAGGACGTTGCGCTGTTCGCGTGGCGCTACGATCCGAACGGGACGCCGCCAATCGCGGATCTTAACGATGCGAGCGATGGTGATGTGCTGATCGCCTGGGCCTTGCTACGCGCCGGTCAGCGTTGGGGCGATGCCGAGCTATTGCAGAGGTCGGCTGAAATCCGCGAGGCGGTCGCCCGGCGATTGGTCCGGCGCATTCAGGGTTACACCACGCTATTGGCGGGAATCGAGGGGTTCGATCAGCCGGCTGGAACGGTCATCAACCTTTCCTATCTGGTTATACCGGCATTCGTTGAGTTCGACCGCGTCGACCATCGGGGCCCCTGGAAAGACCTGCTCAACGATGCGCCGCGTTTGCTCAAGCTGGCGCGGTTCGGAAAGTACGATCTGCCGCCGGATTGGCTGCTATTGCCGGATCGCGGCCGTCCGTATCCAGCCGGTGGTTGGCCTGAGCGTTTCAGTTTCGATGCGGTGCGAATCCCGCTGTACTACCGCTGGGGCGGCGTCGATGCGAAGGAACCCGACCTGCTCAAGCCGTTCGACCGCTTCTGGCGCAGCGAAGGCAAACAGCGGCCACCGGCATGGATAAACCTTGACGATGGGTCGGTTGCGCCGTATCCGATATCCACGGGCGTGGCAGCCATTCATGCTTATCTGACAGGCGCGCCCGCGCCTGCATCTCCGGTAGGCACGGAAGACTACTATTCGGCTTCCCTGTATCTGCTTGCGCAGCTTGCCGGCGGCGGCTGTAAGACTGACAACTAACGGATGGGGCGTCCCCTGTCAGTTGATCAACAGCCGGACAGCCATCCCGGTATCCGCCGCTCCAGGTAGTAGCGCGGCCTGGTCGGCGAGCCTTCGACGAAGCCGACGTGGCCGCCGCTGCGGTGCAGCTCCAGCGTGGTGGTGGCCGAGAGTTCGGCCGGCTCGGGCACGCTGTGACGGAACACGAAGGGGTCGTCCTCGGCCTGGATCAGCAGGGTCGGGATGCTGATGTCGGGTAAAAAGTAGCGGCTCGAAGCGCGCCGGTAGTAGTCGCTGGCATCGCTATAGCCGTGCAACGGCGCAGTGAAGCGGCCGTCGAAATCCCAGAAGGTGCGCATGCCTCGCAACGAGCCGAGGCGTTGGAGTGTCGATAGATGTTCGGCGTTGCCTAGGCTGGTAAAAAGGCGCTGTTTGTCCTTCACATACGCCACCATCTCACGCATGAAATGCGCCTGGTACACGCGCGAAAAGCCGATGCCGATGCGGTCGGCGCACTGGTCCAGCCGGAACGGCACCGAAACCGCCACGGCTTTGTGCAGCGGCGTCGTGCTTCCGGTTTCGCCGAGATACTTGAGCAGCACATTACCGCCCAATGAATAGCCGACCGCATGGAGCGGCGCCAGTGGCCGTATGGCCTGCAGATGGGCGACGACTTCGGTCAGGTCGTCGCTGGCGCCGGAGTGATAGGCGCGCGGCAGCAGGTTCGGTTCGCCGGAACAGCCGCGCCAGTTGACGGCGACGCTGGCCCAGTTCCGCTCGGCCAGTTGCCGTTGCAGGCCCAGCACATAGTGCGAGTTGGACGAGCCGGTCAGGCCGTGCAGGATCAGCACCAGAGGCGCCGTCGGATCGTGCGGGCCATGCCAGTCGAGGTCGATGAAGTCGCCATCGGCCAACCACAGGCGCTCGCGCTGGCGGGATAGTTTGGTGGCGCGACGGCAACAGGGGTTCCATAGCGTTTGCAGATGACCGCCCGGCAGCCACCGGGCCGGCGTAAAGGTTTCGTCGCTGGCGGTACAGCAGCGGGTGTGCGGGTGCGTGGTGGTCATGCTCGGGTGCGACAGGTGGAGATAACGATCAGCCAGTTCAGGCGTTGCGCTCCCATAGCGCGTAATGCACCGTGCCGGCCTTCTTTTCCCGGTGCAGCCGCCAGTTGCCGGGCAGGCCGAGGCTCGATGGCACGGCTTCGCTTTCGGTATAGACCCAGGCGTGGTCGGCTAGCCAACCTTTGTTTTCCAGCAGCTCGCACGTCGGTTGCAGCAGGTTCTTGTTGAACGGCGGGTCGAGGAACACCAGGTCGAAGGGCGTTGGCGACTGGGTTTCCAGATAGCGCAAGGCATCGCTCTGCAGCAACTGGCCCTGGCCACACTTGAGCGTATCCAGATGCTTGCGCAGGCTGGCGATGGCGTTGGCATTCACGTCCAGCGCCAGCGCCATGCTGGCGCCGCGCGACAAGGCTTCGAGATAGAGCGCGCCGCTGCCGGTGAACGGATCGAGCACGCGGGCACCGGACATATAAGGCGCGAGCCAGTTGAACAGCGTTTCGCGCACCCGATCCGGCGTCGGGCGCAGGCCTTCGGCGTCGGGAAAACCGAAGCGCCGGCTGCGCCATTCGCCGCCGATGATGCGCAGCTGGCCCTGGCCGCCATGGGCGGACGGGCGAATGGGTGGGTTGGCCATCAATGCTCCGGAACGCTGCTGGGTTGCTCGAGGGGCTTGTCGCTAGGTGGCGGCAATGGTTTCTGCTCCACCTCCGGGCCCGCCGTGACGATGACGAAACCGTCCGCGTCGAGGTGTTCGTTCATCGCTGTTCTGACCTCTTCGACCGACAGCGCCTGGACCTGTTGCATGAAGTCTTCGAGATAGGTCAGCGGCAGGTCGTAGAAGCCAATGCTGCCCAGCTGGCCAACGATGTCGGCGTTGCTGGCGGTAGACAACGGAAAGCTGCCGGCGATCTCGCGCTTGCTGCGCTCCAGCTCGGCTTGGGTCGGGCCATCTTCGAGGAACTGCGCGACCAGTCGCTGCACCAGCTGCAGCGTGCCATCGGCCAGTTCGGCGCGGGTCTGCAGGTTGATCATGAAAGGGCCGTTGGTCTGCATGGGACTGAAGCCCGAATAGACGCCGTAGGTCAGGCCGCGCTTTTCACGTACTTCTTCCATCAGCCGGGTACCGAAGCCGCCGCCGCCAAGAATCTGGTTGCCCAGATAGAGCGCAGCGTAGTCCGGATGGCCACGGGGGATGCCGAGTTGCGCCAGCAGCAGGTGGGTCTGGTTGGACGGAAAGTCGATGTGCTCGTGCGTGGCTGCGGGCTGCTGCGGCGTGGGCGGTGGCGGCAACGCGGCGCCTTGGGGCAGGGCGGCAGACACCTGCGCGGCGATCGCCTCGGCCTCTTCGCGGCTGAGGTCGCCGACCAGCGCGATCACCACATTGCCGGCGGTGTAGGCCCTGGCGTGGAAGTCGCGCAGCTGCGGGGTGTCGATGCCGGGAATGGATTCAGGCGTGCCTTCGCTGGGGTGTGCGTAGGGATGGTCTTGGTACAGCTGCTCGAACAGCTCCAGACTGGCCAGCTTGCCGGGGTTCTGCTTCTGGAACTCGAAGCCGGTCAGGATCTGGTTCTTGATGCGTTGCAGCGCATCCTCTGGGAAGGTCGGCTGGCCGACCACCTGGCTGAACAGTTCCAGCGCTGGTTGGCGTTTGCCCGCTGCACTCAGGCTGCGCAGGCTGGCGATCGCCATGTCACGGTAGGAGCCGTTGCCGAAGTCGGCGCCCAGATCCTCGAAGCCTTCGGCAATGGCGGTGACATCCTTGCCCTTGATGCCTTCGTTGAGCATGGCGTTGGTCAACATCGCCAGGCCGGGTGTGGCGCCGTCCTGGCTGCTGCCGGCGGCGAAGGTCAGGCGCAGGTCGAACATCGGTAGCTGACGGGCTTCGACGAACAGCACCTTGGCGCCGCCTTCGGTCTGCCAGCTCTGGATATCCAACTCGCGACGGGGCAAGGGCTGGTCGCCCAGTTCGGCAAGCGACTCCAGGCGGGTTTCGTCCTGCTCGGCCTTGGCGATGGCCTGGCCGGATTCGGCGGGTGTCGCGACGTTCTTCGCCGGGGGGATGACCGCAGCGGTATCGCCGGTTTCGCTGCCGCAGGCGGCCAGCCCCAGGGTGCCGAGCAGGACCAGGCCGAGCAGGCCGCGACGCAATAGGGTGCGATCACTCATCGCGGGTCTCCTTGGGCAGAACATGGGCGACGCTCAGGCGCGAGCGGGTGAAATAGGTGCGGGCGGCATGCTGGATATCTTCCGGCGTCACCGCCTCCAAGGCGCTGAGCTCCTCGTCCATCAGGCGCCAGGACAGGCCCACGGTCTCCAGCATGCCGATGGTAGTGGCCTGCTGGGTGATGGAGTCGCGCTCGTAGACCAGGCCGGCAATGACCTGGGCGCGGACTCGCTCGAGCTCTTCTGTCGTGGGGGCGGTCTGCTTGAGCTGTTCGAGCTGCTGCCAGAGGCCCGCCTCCACCTCTTCGAGGGTGCGGCCCTTTTGCACGTTGGGCGCGGCGCTGAGCACGAACAGGCTGTCGCCGCGAGCGTGTGCGTTGTACCAGGCCGAGGCGCTGCTCACCAGTTCCTCGCCGCGCTCCAGCTGCCTCGGCAGGCGGGCACTGTAACCGCCATCGAGCAGTGCGGTGATCAGGCGTAGCGCATGGATCTGCCGCGGGTTATCTGTTTCGGTCGCCAGGCTGGCCGTGTTGAAAGCCATCATCAGGCTCGGCACCTGGGTGTTGAGGTGCAGGGTCAGGCGGCGTTCGCCGGGTTCGTCCAGCTCCAGCGGACGCTTGGCGCTGGGGATGGGGCGCTTCTCGATCGGGCCGAAATAACGCTCGGCCAGCGTGCGCACCTCATCAGCCGTCACGTCGCCGACCACCACCAGGGTGGCGTTATTGGGGGCGTACCAGGCCTCGTACCAGGCGCGCAGTTCCTCTACGGTCATGCGTTCGAGGTCGTCCATCCAGCCGATGGTCGGCGTGTGGTAGCCGCTGGCGGGGTAGGCCATGGCCTTGAAGCGCTCGTAGGCGAGCGAGCTGGGCTTGTCGTCGGTGCGCAGCCGGCGTTCTTCCTTGATTACCTCGATCTCGCGAGCGAATTCGTCGGCCGGCAGCTTGAGGCTGGCCAGGCGGTCGGCCTCAAGCTCGAAGGCCACCGCCAGGCGATCGCGTGCCAGCACCTGGTAATAGGCGGTGTAGTCGTCGCTGGTAAAGGCGTTTTCCTCGGCGCCGAGCTCGCGCAGGATGCGTGACGCCTCGCCAGCGCCGAGCTTGCGGCTACCCTTGAACATCATGTGTTCCAGCGCGTGGGAAAGGCCGGTCTGCCCGGGCGATTCGTAGCTGGAGCCGACCTTGTACCAGAGCTGGGACACCACCACGGGGGCGCGATGGTCCTCGCGGACGATCACCTTGAGACCGTTGTCCAGAAAGAATTCGTGGGTTGGCTGAGCGTCGGCTGCGGTGACCAGCGGCAAGTAAAAAGCGGCGAGTAGCAGAGCGGCGGCGCGTCGTAGCATCGGAGACATAGTGAAAGACTCGTTCAGGAATGAATCCCGCCGTGATGGCGCTGGCAGGCGGAAACACGCGGGCATGGTACTGGCGCGCCGTGATCGGGGCAAAGTGTCAGGAGATTCGAACTGCGTCGCGATGTTCCAGGTCCGATGGCCACGCTTAGCGCAGTCGGTTGCGCGGTGCTAGGATAGCCCCCGTCTGGCCGGTGGCGTGGCCGCCGGCGTTTCGCCCTCTTGAGAAAATCTTCTCCATGTTTGGTTCCAACGACGATAAGAAGGCGCCGGCCGAGGCCGGCGAGAAGAAAGGCCTGTTCGGCTGGTTGCGCAAGAAGCCGCAGACCCCAGCCGCCGAACCGCCTCCATCCGAGCCGCTGGAAGACAGCCAGCCGTTCGCAGGTGAACCCGCTGAGCAGGCCAAAGAGCAGCTGGTCGAGGCCGAGCAGCCCGAGCCCGCCGCCGAACCGGAAATCAAGCCGGAAGTCGCGTCTCAGCCCGAGCCCGAGCCGGTAGCGCAACTCGATGAATCCATGGAGGTGCCGGAAGCCCCGGCGCTCGCTGAAATCGCCGTCGAGCCGGTACTGGTTCCCGTTGCGGAAGAAGTACCGGCCAAGCTGGGCTTCTTCGCCCGCCTCAAACAGGGTCTGTCCAAGACCAGCGCCAGTATCGGCGAAGGCATGGCCAGCCTGTTCCTGGGCAAGAAGGCCATCGATGACGATCTGCTGGACGAACTGGAAACCCGCCTGCTGACCGCCGACGTCGGCGTCGAGGCCACCACGGCGATCATGCAGAACCTTTCCCGCCGCGTCTCGCGCAAGGAACTGGCCGACAGCGGCGCGCTGTACAAGGCACTGCAGGAAGAGCTGGCCGGCCTGCTCAAGCCGGTCGAGCAGCCGCTGCGGATCGAGCCCGGCAAGCAGCCCTTCGTGATCCTCGTGGTCGGCGTCAATGGCGTCGGCAAGACCACCACCATCGGCAAGCTGGCCAAGAAGCTGCAGCTCGAAGGCAAGAAGGTCATGCTCGCCGCTGGCGACACCTTCCGTGCTGCCGCCGTGGAGCAGTTGCAGGTCTGGGGCGAGCGCAACAATATCGCGGTGATCGCCCAGCACACCGGCGCCGATTCCGCCTCGGTGATCTTCGATGCCGTACAGGCCGCGAAGGCCCGTGGCGTCGATGTGCTGATCGCCGACACCGCCGGCCGCCTGCACACCAAGGACAACCTGATGGAGGAGCTGAAAAAGGTCCGCCGGGTCATGGGCAAGCTGGACGAGACGGCTCCGCACGAAGTGCTGCTGGTGCTCGATGCCGGTACCGGCCAGAACGCCATCAATCAGACCAAGCAGTTCAACCAGGCGGTGGAGCTCACCGGGCTGGTGCTGACCAAGCTCGACGGCACCGCCAAGGGCGGGGTGATCTTCGCGCTGGCCAAGCAGTTCGGCACGCCGATTCGCTATATCGGGGTGGGCGAGGGCATCGACGACCTGCGCGCCTTCGAGGCGGATGCCTTCGTCAGTGCGCTGTTCGCCGAGAAGGGAGCGAGCGCAGGTAATCCGCCGTCATGATCCGTTTCGACCAAGTCGGCAAGCGCTATTCCAACGGTCATGTCGGGCTGCACGAACTGTCCTTTCAGGTGCAGCGCGGCGAGTTCCTGTTCGTCACCGGCCATTCCGGCGCCGGCAAGAGCACCCTGCTGCGCCTGCTGCTGGCGATGGAACGACCCACCAGCGGCAAGCTGCTGCTGGCTGGGCAGGACCTGTCGCGCATCAGCAATGCGCAGATTCCTTTTCTGCGCCGGCAGATCGGCGTGGTGTTCCAGAACCACCAGCTGCTGTTCGACCGCACCGTGTTCGACAACGCTGCGCTGCCGCTGCAGATTCTTGGCCTAAACAAGCGCGAGATCGGCCAGAGGGTAATGACTGCGCTAGAGCGGGTCAGCCTGAAGGACAAGGCGCTGCAATATCCATCGGACCTGTCCACCGGCCAGCAACAACGTGTCGGCATCGCCCGCGCCGTTGTACACCGCCCGGCGCTGCTGCTGGCTGACGAGCCCACCGGTAACCTCGACCCGCGCCTGGCGGCGGAAATCATGGGCGTGTTCGAAGATATCAACAAACTCGGCACCACCGTGTTGATCGCCAGTCACGACCTGGCGCTGATCGCCCGCATGCGCCATCGCATGCTCACCCTGCAGCGTGGCCGCCTGATCGGCGATGGGGAGGCCGCCCGATGAGCGCACCCGAGAACAATCCGAACCCGGCCGAACGCGCCGGTGGCGTGCGGAGCAAGCCCGAGCAGCCGAGAGATGACGAGCCGGATTTCAAAACGCTGTTCCACGCCTGGCTGGAAAGCCATCGCGCCAGCATGGTCGACAGCGTCGGCAGGCTGATCAAGCAACCGATTGGAAGTTTCTTCACCTGTCTGGTCATGGCCGTCGCGCTGAGCCTGCCCATGGGGCTGGCGCTGCTGCTGGACAACGTCGAGCGGCTCGGCGGGTCATGGCAGCGGGCGGCGCAGATTTCGCTGTTCATGCAACTGGACGTGGACGCGCAAGAAGGAAGCGCGTTGCGCGAAGAGATCCTGACGATGCCGGGCGTGTCGGAAGCCAGCTGGATCAGCCGTGAGCAGGCGTTGGAGGAATTCCAGCAGCTTTCGGGTCTTGGCGAGGCGCTACGTGAACTACCGGAAAACCCGCTGCCCGGCGTGATTCTGGTAACGCCCAGCGAGATCGATCGCGACAATCTCGAAGCGTTGCGTCAGCGTCTGGCGGAACTGCCAGGCGTCGAGCAGGCGCAGCTGGACCTGCTCTGGGTCGAGCGCCTAACAGCCATTCTGAAGCTGGGCGACCGCTTCGTCTTCGGCCTAACGTTGCTGCTGATCGCCACCCTGCTGCTGGTGATCGGCAACACCATTCGCCTGCATATCGAAAATCGCCGCACCGAGATCGAAGTGGTCAAGTTGGTCGGCGGCACCGACGGTTATGTACGGCGCCCGTTCCTTTACATGGGCGCCTTGTACGGATTGGGCGCCGGGCTGATCGCCTGGCTGCTGCTGGCTTACGGGCTGGGCTGGCTGAACGAGGCGGTAGTGGGGCTGGCCGGCCTGTATGGCAGTGATTTCGGCCTGGCCGGGGTGCCGGTCGAAGATGGTCTGTCGCTGGTTCTCGGCGCCTTGCTGCTGGGTTACGTCGGTGCCTGGCTGGCGGTGGCGAGGCATTTGAGCGAACTTGCGCCGCGCTGATAACTTGTTGATTTTAAAGGTTTTTGTAGGGCTGTAAGGGAACTTTTCCATAGGCTTGCAGTCTGACCCGGCAGTGCTAAACTGCTGCAGCTTCATTATTGGAGGATCTGCATGACTACTAATCTGCAACCTGTTCAAGCCCTGGTCCCGGGAGGAAATCTCGAGGCCTACGTGCAGACGGTCAACAGCATTCCGCTGCTTACGGTCGAGCAGGAACGCGACCTGGCAGAGCGCCTGTTCTACCATCAGGATCTCGAGGCCGCACGTCAGATGGTGCTTGCCCACCTGCGCTTCGTCGTCCATATCGCCCGCAGCTATTCCGGCTATGGGCTGGCCCAGTCCGACCTGATCCAGGAAGGCAATGTCGGCCTGATGAAAGCGGTCAAGCGTTTCAACCCGGAAATGGGTGTGCGCCTGGTGTCCTTTGCGGTGCACTGGATCAAGGCCGAGATTCACGAATTCATTCTGCGCAACTGGCGCATCGTCAAAGTCGCCACCACCAAGGCGCAGCGCAAGCTGTTCTTCAATCTGCGTAGTCAGAAGAAGCGCCTGGCATGGCTGAGCAACGAGGAAGTCGAGCGGGTTGCCGATAGCCTCGGTGTCGAAGCGCGCGAAGTGCGGGAGATGGAGAGTCGCCTTACGGGTCACGACATGGCATTCGATCCGTCAGCCGATGCTGATGACGACAGTGCCTATCAGTCGCCAGCGCATTATCTCGAAGATCATCGTTACGATCCGGCGCGTCAGCTCGAGGATGCCGACTGGAGCGACAGTTCCAATTCCAGCCTGCACGAGGCGCTGGAAACCCTGGATGAGCGCAGCCGCGACATTCTGCAACAACGCTGGCTGAGCGAAGAGAAGGCCACCCTGCATGATCTGGCGGCCAAGTACAGCGTCTCTGCCGAGCGCATTCGCCAGCTGGAAAAGAACGCGATGAACAAGCTCAAGGGTTCCATTCAGGCTTGATCACATGGCTGCTCCCGAGGCGCTGCAACTGCAGCGCCTTTTTTATATCTGTCGAACCGGTACTTGCGTGTTCTTGACGCGGCTCATGGGCGATGTTGCAAGCGTTCCAGGCTGTCGGTAACCGCAATCAGCAGCTGTGCCGCGCTGATGGGTTTGTGTAGCCAGGTGATGCCGGTATCTGTATCGCTCTGCTCGAACCGGCTGGCCGCCGTTATCACGATGATCGGAAGATCTTGCGTGTCGGGATTGGCGCGAACCTCGTCGATCAGCTCGCGCCCGCTCCCATCGGGCAGATGCCAGTCGAGGGTCATTGCCTCATAGCGAACACTGGCGAGTTTGCTTCGTGCTGTATGCAGACTCTGCACCCGATCAACCGCGTAACCGGCATCCCGCAGCATCAGATGCAGCAGTCGGCCGGTGTCCGGTTCGTCTTCGATTACCAGCAGACGTGGTTGGCCCTGATCCACTGTAGATGTGGTCGATTCGAGTATCGGCAATTCGCACCAGAAGGTCGTGCCGAGATCCTGTTCAGTATCGAAGCCGACCCGGCCGCCCATGCGCTCGATAAACTCTTTGGTAATGGCGAGTCCCAGGCCTGTGCCGCCTTGTTGGCGGCTGTCGGAGGCGTCCGCTTGGGCAAACTTTTCGAACACGCGGTTCTGGAAGCCCGGCGGGATGCCCGGCCCCTGATCCGTGACGTTGACGCGAACCTGGCCGATTTCGGTCAGATTGCAGTGCAGGGTTACTTCGCCGCCTTCCGGGGTGTATTTGATCGCGTTCGACAGGAAGTTCGTCAGCACCTGTTGCAGACGCAGCCCATCGACCCAGACGTTGATCTGAGGGGCATCGCGTAATACGCAGTTCACGCCGAAATGAGTGGCAAAGGCCTGGTTGCTGGCCAGGGCCTCTTCCAGCAGCCGGCACAGCGAGTGCTCGCGCATGTCGAAGACCATTTTGCCTGCCGTGATCTTTTCCATGTCCAGCAGATCGTTGATCAGATGACCCAGGCGCAAACTGTTGCGATGAGCGATCTCCAGCATCTGCTCCATGCCCGGCGGAACGTCGCCCAGGGCGCCGCCGGTCACCAGGCCCAGGGCGCCGCTGATAGAGGTCAATGGGGTGCGCAGCTCGTGGCTGACGGTCGAGACGAACTCGTCCTTCATCTGCTCGATGCGTTTGTGTTCGGTCAGGTCCATGCTGGTGCCGCTGATGCGCAGCGGCTGCCCGTTTCGGTCGCGTTGGATGTAGCCTCGGATCAGGGCCGGAACCAGCTTGCCGCTCTTGTGCTGGAAACGCAGCTCGGTCGTGAAGTGATCGACTGCCGAGAGCATGGTCTGCGCCAGCTGTTTTTTTGCCGGAAGCAGGTCGTCGGGCGCCATGACCCTTTCCCAGAGCTTCAGATCCGAATGCAGCTCGCCGGGACGATAGCCGAGCATGTGCCAGGCGCGTGGCGAGGCATAGAAGGTATCGGCTTCCAGATTCAGATCCCAGAGCCCGTCGTTGCTGCCTTTGAGGGCAAGGCTCAAGCGCTCTTCGCTTAGTTGAAGGGCGCGTTTGTTCTCCCGGATATGCTCGGTCATCTGCTGGGCCAGCGCCTCGGCACGGCTGCGTCTAAGCGATAGTGAGGAGGTGAGAAGGAACAGCAGCATGCTGAAGCCGAGACCGAGGCCGATCACCAACCCGTCGTTGCCATGGAAGAAGGCATCGAACTCCGGCAGGCTTTGCAGGTTCAGGGTCCAAGTTTGCCCATACAGGTCCAGCCGCAGGGTCTGGCTGTATCGTGGGGCTTCGGCACGCGGCTGATTGCGGCTGGCAAAGATGAGCTGTTCGGCCTGCTCTTGCGGACCGGCGTAGATGCGCAGGCTGATATTCGGATCGGCCACGCCGAGGATTCCGCGCATCAGGTCGTCCATCCGATAGGGGCTGTAGACGAACCCGCGCAGCGCCTGCATCCGCTGTTCCGGCGAATCGATGGGGATACCCTGACGGTACACCGGGACATACATCAGTACCCCGGCTTGCACCTCGCCATGGGTCTCCTGCCGCAGCTTGACCTTGCCGGTGAGGCGCGTCTGCCCGGTTTCGGCGGCTGTCGACATGGCTTGCCAGCGTACCGGTTCGGCAAACATGTCATAGCCGAATGCGGCGAGGTTGCGGTCAGCGAACGGCTCGAGATAAACGATGGGTGTATAAAGCGGGCGTTCGCCAGGAGGATGAATGTCGTAATCGGCGAAGCCTTCCTTGCGAACGCTCTCTATATGGGCGGTCCGCTGCTCCGGCAGCACCGCCTTGGCGAAGCCTACTCCCTGGATGCCGGGATAACGCTTGGCCAGTTGCAGATGTTCGTTATAAAGGCGCCACTGCTCGCGTGAAACATCGCCGCTGGTGTCGAACAGCGCAGCGGCACCCAGCAGGATCTGCTCATGGTTGATCAGCCGCTTGCCGATGGCTTCGGTTGTTTTCTCCACCAGAAACTCGAACTGGGTGATGGCCGCGCTCGTTTCGTTGCTGCGCAGATGCTGCAGGATGACTAATTGCACGAGCAGCGTGAATACCAGAACGAGCCAGGCAACGCTGTTTCGCCAATTGAAAAATTGCCGCACCCCGTCGAGGGGCGTGCTGTATCCGGTTGCGCTCATGCTGTCGCTGCCATGCGTTCAGGGGCGAATCGAGCGAGAGGTTACTGCATGGGGCCGTCTACCTGACAGCCTTCCCCCTGCATCTCGCAA
The DNA here is from genome assembly GCF_037967085.1 of Pseudomonas sp. CBC3. Lineage (NCBI taxonomy): Bacteria > Pseudomonadati > Pseudomonadota > Gammaproteobacteria > Pseudomonadales > Pseudomonadaceae > Pseudomonas > Pseudomonas sp. CBC3. The sequence continues at coordinate 594,951 of NZ_JBANEO010000001.1, read as the reverse complement.
CATGTTGGCTGCAGATTACTCGTTGCGATGGCGCCCTGCCATAACACTCCGTCAGCCGAGCTCGGTGACGCCTTGCACGATGATCGAATCTCAGCGTGCGCCTGATTCTTGCAGTCCGTTCAGGTAGTGACTGCCGCCTAACTGGCGAACCTGCTGGCGAATCCAGCCGGCACGCTGGCGGACGTGCGGACCGGGACGGCCGGCGTTCCACTCGCGCGGGTTAGGCAGCACAGCGGCCAGCTGGCTGGCCTGGGTGGGCGAGAGATTTGCAGCGCTAGTCCCGAAATGGTGCTGCGCAGCCGCTTCGGCGCCGAATATGCCGTTGCCCCATTCCACGCTGTTCAGGTAGACCTCCAGAATTCGCTGTTTCGGCCACAGCAGCTCGATCCACCCGGTGAACCAGACTTCGAAGCCCTTGCGTACCCAGCTTCGCCCGGACCAGAGAAACAGGTTCTTGGCCACCTGCTGACTCAGCGTGCTGGCACCGCGCAGGGAGCCGCCGCGCTCGTTGTGTGCGAACGCGGCGCGAATGGCGGCGATATCGAAGCCCCAATGCTCGGCGAACTTCTGATCTTCGGCAGCGATCACCGCCATCTTCAGATCGTCTGGCAGTACGTTCCAGGGCCGCCAGGTGCGCTGCAGGTCGATACTCTGGCCATTGCTCCAGGATTCGATCTTGCGCTCGATCATGAGCGCGGTGACCGGCGGCGGAACCCAGCGCAGGGCAAGCACCAGCAGCACGGAAAGCGCGGCTAGCCAGAGCAGCAGTTTGATGAGTCGGCGCAGCAGGGCTCGGAGCATGTGGACATAGTCGCAACCAGAGGGAACGGGCATTATAGCGACCGCCATACACCCTGACCGGAAGCTGCCGAATGATTCGCGTCTATCTCCTAATTGCCGCCTTTTTTGGACTGACCGGTGTGGCGCTGGGCGCCTTCGCCGCGCATGGCTTGAAGTCCCGCCTCGGCGCCGACTACCTCGCCGTGTTCCAGACCGGCGTGCACTACCAGCTGATTCATGCCCTGGCGTTGTTCGGGGTTGCGCTGCTCGCCCTGCATGCACCGAGTCGCCTGCTGACTGCCGCGGGCGGTTTATTCTCGCTCGGCGTCCTGCTGTTCTCCGGCAGTTTGTACCTGTTGACTCTGACGGGTATGAGTAAGCTGGGCATCATCACGCCCATCGGTGGGACGGCATTTCTGGCGGGATGGATCTGTTTGATGCTTGCGGCCTGGAATCTTCGCGGCTGAAAAACGGCCTTGTGATGGCAGATGAATGGCGGCGCTTGGCGCCTTGGTGCGCCGGGTCGATCGGGCTAGAATGCGGGCCCCTTGGCTATGGTGGCGATCACTATGCACATTCAGTTGAACGGCGAGCGCTACGAGCTCCCTGACGGTCAGTCGGTGGCCGATCTGCTGCAACGCCTGGAACTGACTGGGCGCCGGCTGGCGGTCGAGCTCAATCGAGACATCGTACCGCGCAGCCAGCATGCCGCAACTCTCTTGGTCGAAGGTGATCAGGTCGAAGTCGTGCATGCCATTGGTGGCGGCTGACGAGCCCGCCATATTGATATTCCCGGACGTCGCCCGTGCAGCGGCGTATTTTTCGCTTCATTACGTCTGAACAGGATGGTCCCATGAGCCCAGTTCCGCACGACAAACCCTTTACGCTCGCAGGCCGCACCTATCAGTCGCGCTTGCTGGTGGGCACCGGCAAATACAAGGATCTCGAAGAGACACGCGCCGCCATCGAGGCGTCCGGCGCCGAGATCGTCACCGTCGCGGTGCGCCGCACGAATATTGGCCAAAACCCGGACGAGCCCAATCTGCTCGACGTTATCTCGCCAGATCGCTACACCATCCTGCCGAACACCGCCGGCTGCTATGACGCCGACGAGGCAGTGCGTACCTGCCGCCTGGCCCGCGAACTGCTGGACGGCCACAAGCTAGTCAAGTTGGAAGTGCTGGCCGACCAGAAGACGCTGTTCCCCAACGTCATTGAAACCCTCAAGGCCGCCGAAGTGCTGGTCAAGGATGGTTTCGACGTCATGGTTTACACCAGCGACGATCCGATCATCGCGCGCCAGCTGGCCGAGATGGGCTGCATCGCGGTGATGCCATTGGCGGGGCTGATCGGCACTGGCCTGGGTATCTGCAACCCCTACAACCTGCGCATCATCCTCGAAGAGGCCAAGGTGCCGGTGCTGGTGGATGCCGGCGTCGGTACGGCGTCCGATGCGACCATCGCCATGGAGCTGGGCTGCGAGGCGGTGTTGATGAACAGCGCTATCGCCCATGCGCAGAATCCCGTGCTGATGGCTGAAGCCATGAAGTACGCGATCGACGCCGGGCGGCTGGCCTATCTCGCTGGACGCATGCCGAAGAAGCTCTATGCCAGCGCCTCTTCGCCTCTGGAAGGTCTGATCCGCTAATTCTCCCCGTATTCCGCCGCGCACTCGCCCGACTGCGCGGCTTCTCTCCGCAGGTTCGTTCATGAGTGACACTTCTACCCCGGCCGACGGCCAACGGCGCATGCGCACCATTAAAAGCTTCGTGATGCGTGCCGGTCGCATGACCGAAGGCCAGCAGCGCGGCCTGGACCAGGGCTGGCCGCAATTCGGTCTGGAGCTGGCCGATGGTCTACGCGATTTCGACCAGGTCTTCGGCCGACAGGCGCCACGCACGTTCGAAATCGGCTTCGGCATGGGCCATTCGACGCTCGAGATGGCTGCGGCGGCGCCTGAGCAGGATTTCATCGGGGTCGAGGTGCATTCGCCGGGTGTCGGCGCGCTATTAAACGGGCTTTTGTCACAAAACCTGAATAACGTGCGGGTCTACAGTTGCGATGCGCTGGAAGTGCTGCGTGAATGCGTGCCCGACGCGAGCCTGGACCGGGTTCTGCTGTTTTTCCCCGATCCCTGGCACAAGAGTCGTCACCACAAGCGGCGCATTGTCCAGCCGGCATTCGCCGAGCTGGTACGGCAGAAACTGAGGATCGGTGGCGTATTGCATATGGCAACCGATTGGCAAGCCTATGCCGAGCACATGCTCGAGGTCATGAGTATCGCGCCTGGCTATCGCAACCAGGCCGTAAACGAGCAATACGTCGAGCGCCCTCAAGAGCGCCCTACGACCAAGTTCGAGCGCCGCGGTGAGCGCCTGGGCCACGGCGTCTGGGATCTCAAGTTCGAGCGCATCGGCTGATCGCCAATACTAGAGTCGTATCAAACGGCCACGGAAGAACTGAAAAGAACGCAACGCCAGGAAGGCTCGATCTCCCCAACACCTAATGAGAGCCCTGTCTGCCGGCAGAGGCCGTTACATGCAGCGCACCCGTTGCGCGGCAAGGAGCAAAGCGATGTACAGAAAATTCGGAATTCTGCTGCTGGCGGCCTGTGCCAGCCAGGCCCAGGCCAAGGTGGACGAGGCTCAGGCCGCCCGCCTGGGTCAGGACCTTACCCCGCTGGGTGCCGAGCGCGCCGCCAATGCCGCCGGCACGATTCCGGCCTGGACCGGTGGAGTCCAGGCGCCCGACAGCTACTCCGTCGGGATGCACCATCCTGATCCCTATGCCGCTGATCCGGTGCTTTACCGGGTCGACAGCAGCAATGCCGCCGAATATGCCGCACTGTTGCCGGAAGGCCTCCGTGCGCTGGTCGAGCGGTATCCGGACTTTCATCTACGCGTGTTCCCGTCACGCCGCAGCGCCTCGGCGCCACAGCGTATCTATGACGAGACGCGTGCCAATGCCGTTTCTGCCGAGCTGATCGCCAACGGCAACGGCATCAAGGGCGCTGTATCTGGTATCCCCTTCCCGATACCGCAAGACGGTATGGAAGTGATCTGGAACCACGCCGTGCATTACAAGGGCGAACAAACCCACATGATCAATAACCAGGCCGTGGTGATCAACGGCCGGGCAAGTCTGATCAAGCGGGATCGGCACGTTTATTACGTCTACAACCGCGAGGGTATGGACCAGGCGCAGTTGGACAACACGCTGCTCTATTACAAATACCGGGTCACCGCGCCTGCGAAGCTCTCCGGCACCTCGCTGGTCGTGCAGGACCCGTTGGATCAGGTGCTGGCGATCCGCAAGGCCTGGCGTTACAGCCCGAGCGACCGCCGCGTACGGCGCCTGCCTTCGCTGGCCTACGACTCGCTGCAGCCGGACACGAGCGGCTTGGCTACCGCTGACGTGGTCGATTCCTTCAATGGCGCGCCGGATCGCTATGAGTGGAAGCTGGTCGGCAAGCGCGAGATGCTGGTGCCGTACAACAGCTACGCGGTTCACCAGCAAGGCATCCCTTACGATTCGATTGTCGGCGCGCGCACCCTGAACCCCGAGCTGCTGCGCTATGAACAGCATCGCGTATGGATCGTCGAAGCGACCCTGCGCAAGGGTTTCAGCCATCCGTATGACATGCGCCGGTTCTATGTCGATGAAGACAGCTGGCAGATTCTGGCGGTGGATCTGTTCGACGAAAATGCCGAGTTGATCGGGCTGCAGGAAAGTCATCCGATCAGCTACTACGAAGTGCCAATGTTCGCCAGCACGCTGGAGACGCTGTATCACTTCAAGGACGGTAACTACTTCGTAGACGGATTGGATAACAACGAGCCGATGTACGACTTCGACGTCAGGCTCAGCCCTCGGGACTTCTCGCCTGCGGCGTTGAGGAGAGGGGGTAATTAGTAAAAGAGCAGTTTTTTGACGGCGTTGGGCTTGTGTGGAGCCACAACGCTTTCCTCGGCGGGGGACTACAGGTTGCGCCTTGCACGGCGCGTCACTTTTTCTTGTTTGGCCAAGAAAAAGTAACCAAAAGAAGGCCACCCCTACATCCGGGTCTGGTCGCGTTGCGACCAGACTTCCCTCACTCCGGTGCCGCTCCGGAGGCACGTCACGAAGGGACGCCCCTGTCCCTTCGTTTCTCGCTCGGCGTCCATGTCTCGCGACCTCCTACGCAACGCCTGCGTTCGGCTTCCTGAAGGGGAAGAAATCCGAGTAGCCTGTAGGTTTTTGAAAACGCTTTGCTTTTCCTCTGCACGGTCTGCCAGGCAACACCAACCGCCCCTTTCAGCAGGGTGAGCGCCATCGTTGCGTAAGGGAGCGAGCCGCATGGATGCCGCGAGAGGCTTACAAGGGCCATGGATGGCCCTTGTAAGCCGGCCCCCTGAAGCGACGATGGAGCGAACGAACCCCGGCGTAGCCGGGGCCGGATGGAGGGGCAAGACCTTTTGGTTTCTTTTGGCGGGGCCGGCCATCCGGGCGATTGCCAAAAGAAACTCGCCCAGCAGGACGAAACCTATGTTTCAGGCAGCTGGATAAATCTGACGAAGCACCGTGCAGCAGGCCATGGAAGAGCCCGCAGCGCTTCCTAATTACGATCAGCCACCACCCCAATGATGAACAACACCAGAATCAACACCGGCGCCAGGGTGTAATTGTTGAATTGCGCCAACCCCTTGGCCAGCCAGGGGCTGAGATAAACGATGCCGAGCCCATAAACGACCGCGCAGAACACTACGAACGCCAACGTACGCAGGATGAAATTCAGCCCGCCTATGTTCTTCTGCACCCAGGCATTGAGCGCCGGCCCGAAGAGCACAAAAAGCGTAGCCATGATCGCCAAGGAAATATCGAACAGATGGCCGCGGCTCCAGCGCGAGAGGGTGGCGATTAGGTCGAGTACGAGATCCATCCAGGGTCCTTAGGTCAGAAAGAGTTGCAGCAGGTCGTTGAGAAACAGCTGGCCTTTGGGCGTTGCGACCAGCCGCTGCGGGTCGGCGGCCAGCAGGCCACGTGCTTCGGCTTCGCGGCGGGCATCGGCCAGTTGCCCCAGTGGCAAACCGGTGCGCTGAGTGAACAACAGCGCCGGCACGCCGTCGGTGAGGCGCAGCACATTCATCAGGAATTCGAAGGGCAATTCCTCGGCTTGTAGCTGCTTCTCACCGGCACGAAAGCGCTTGGTTGGGTCGAGATAGTCCTTGGGCAGGCGGGTTTTCCAGCTGCGCAGGATGCGTCCGTCGCCCCGGCTGATCTTGCCGTGGGCACCCGCGCCGAGGCCGAGGAAGTCGCCGAAGGTCCAGTAGTTGAGGTTGTGCCGCGCCTGGCGGCCGGGTTGGGCGTAGGCCGAGGTTTCGTACTGGGCGTAGCCCTGTTCGGCGAGCACCGCCTGGCCCGCTTCCTGGATGTCCCAGAGGGTATCGTCCTCGGGCAGTTGCGGCGGTTTGCTCCAGAACTCGGTGTTCGGCTCGACGGTGAGCTGGTACCAGGACAGGTGCGTCGGCTGCTGGGCGATGGCGGTGCGCAGGTCGCTCAGGGCATCTTCCAGACTCTGCTCGGGCAAGCCATGCATCAGGTCCAGGTTGAAGTTGTCGAAACCGGCGGCGCGCGCCATGTCTGCGGCACGGATGGCTTCGTCGCCATCGTGGATGCGACCCAGGGCCTTCAGCTTGGCGGGCTGGAAGCTCTGTACACCGATGGACAGGCGATTGATCCCGAGACGGCGGTAATCGCGAAACTTGGCCTGCTCGAAAGTACCCGGATTGGCTTCCAGAGTAATTTCGATGTCCTCGGCAAAGCCGACGCGACGCTCCAGCCCTTCCAGAATCCTGCCCAGCGCCTGGGCGGAAAACAGGCTGGGCGTGCCGCCGCCGAAAAAGATCGAGCCAAGCCGGCGGCCCTGGATCTGATCGAAATCCTCCTCGAGGTCGGCCAGCAGCGCCGAGACATATTCATCTTCCGGCAACTGCGGCCCGGCAGCGTGGGAGTTGAAGTCGCAGTACGGGCACTTGCGCACGCACCAGGGGATATGGACGTAGGCCGCCAAGGGCGGCAGCTCGAAGCCGGAAGCCCGAAGCTGGAAGTTATCCGTGCGTTGGCTTCCAGCTTCCAGCTTTGAGCTTCCAGCTCCGCTCATGCAATCCCCAGCCGCGCTTTGAGCAACGCCATGGCGCGGGCGCGGTGGCTGAGCTGGTTCTTGTCGGCGGGCGTCAGCTCGGCGCTGGAACAGCCGCGTTCGGGCACCCAGAACAACGGGTCGTAGCCGAAGCCCTGATCGCCACGCGCTTCATGGAGGATGCGGCCGTGCCAGAGGCCTTCGCAGATGATCGGCAGCGGGTCGTCGGCATGCCTGACCAGCGCCAAGGCACAGACGAACTGTGCGCCGCGCCCGGCATCGGGCACTTCTTTCAGGGCGTCCAGCAATTTTGCATTGTTCGCCGCATCGCCCTGGCCGCCGGCATAGCGCGCGGAGTAGATGCCGGGCGCGCCGCCGAGGTGATCGACCGCCAGCCCGGAATCGTCGGCCAGTGCCGGCAGGCCGGACACGCGCGCGGCGTTGCGCGCCTTGAGGATCGCGTTCTCGATGAATGACAGGCCGGTTTCTTCCGGTTCCACATCGCTGAATTCCCCTACCGAGCGCACGCGCACGGCGTCGCCCAGCATGGCCTGGAGTTCTTTGAGCTTGCCGGCATTGTGGCTGGCCAGCACCAGTTCTTTGAGGGGCATCATTCGTCAGGGAAGAATTCTTGGTTGAAGGTAAAGCTGACCGGATCGGCCCCCATGGGCTGCACGGTCAGGGCGAAGCGCAGCGTCTCGCGCGAGTCGAATGGGAACTGGGCCAGGTAGTAGATGGCTTCGTCACCTTCCTTGAGTTGCTTGAACGTCAGTGGCCGATCCTGGCCCAGGAGGTTCTTGACCGTACCGCTGACCAGCGCCACCGTCGGCTTGCCGGCCTTGAGCACCGAGATGTTGACCACACCTTGGGTTTTGCTGCGCACCAGGCCGGCCGCCGCCGCGATGTCCGGCTGCAGGAAGCCCGAGTTGAAGGCGATGTGATGGATGTCGTACTCGCCAAAGCTGTGCTTGCGCTCGGCCCAGGCCGGCATCGTCAGCAGCAGCGCCAGAAGGCCGATGAGGCTGCGTTTCATGGTGTTTCCTCCATCATTGAAGCGGGTCATCTGTTCGGTCCGGTGACGCGGTAGATACCAATCTCGCCGATCAGGTTCGGCCACAGACGGCTCGCCCAGCCATGCTTATGGTCGCGGTCGACTGCCAGGCGCTCAAGCACCCGCGCGCCGCGCTCCTGACACAGCCGCTCGAAATCCTCGAAGGTGCAGAAGTGGATGTTGGGCGTGTTGTACCAGGTGTACGGCAGGAACTCCGAGACCGGCATGCGGCCCTTGCTGGCCAGGTACCAGCGGCAGCGCCAGTGGCCGAAATTGGGGAAGGTGATGATGCATTCGCGACCCACGCGCAGCATTTCCTTCATCAGCAGGTCGGGGTAATGAACGGCTTGCAGGGCCTGGGTCATAACCACCATGTCGAAGCTGTCGCTGGCGAAGTTGCCCAGGCCTTTGTCGAGGTCCTGCTCGATGACGTTGACGCCTTTCTCGACGCAGGCGGCGATGTTGTCCGGGTCGATTTCCAGGCCATAGCCGCTGACCTGCTTGTGGTCGCGCAGCCAGGCCAGCAGGTCGCCGTTGCCGCAGCCAAGGTCGAGTACCCGGCTGCCGGCGGGAATCCAGTCTTGGATGATTTCCAGATCGGCGCGCATGTCGGTTCCTTATACGGCGATGCGGTTCATGTAACCGCGGAAGGCTTGCAGATAGCGTGGGATCGGAATCAGAAACGCGTCATGGCCTTGCGGGGCGTCGATTTCCAGGTAGCAGACGTTCTTGCGTGCCGCCATCAGGGCGTTGACGATTTCCTGCGAACGTTCCGGCGAGAAGCGCCAGTCGGTGGTGAAGGACATCACGCAGAAATCGGCCTGGGCGCCGGCCAGCGTCGTAGCCAGATCATCGTCATGCGCGGCGGCTGGGTCGAAGTAATCCAGCGCCTTGGTCATCAGCAGGTAGGTGTTGGCATCGAATCGGCCCGAGAATTCCTCGCCCTGGTAGCGCAGGTAGCTCTCGACCTGGAATTCCACACTGTTGAAATCGTAGTTGAGCTTTTCGCTCTTCAGTCCGCGGCCGAACTTGGTACCCATGGCGTCATCGGACAGGTAGGTGATGTGGCCTACCATGCGTGCCAGCATCAACCCACGCTTGGGAATCACGTTCTGTTCCTGAAAATGGCCGCCGTGAAACTCCGGGTCGGAGAGGATGGCCTGACGCGCCACTTCATTGAACGCGATGTTCTGTGCCGACAGCTTGGGTGCCGAGGCTATCGCCACGCAGTGACGAATCCGCTCGGGGTAGCTGATGCTCCACTGCAGCGCCTGCATGCCGCCGAGGCTGCCGCCAACCACAGCGGCCCATTGCTCGACGCCCAGCACATCGGCCAGGCGCGCCTGGCTGTTGACCCAGTCTTCCACGGTCACGACCGGGAAATCGGCGCCGTAGGGTTTGCCGCTCAGCGGATTGAGGCTGCTCGGCCCCGTCGAGCCGTTGCAACCGCCGAGGTTGTTCAGGCTGACGACGAAGAAGCGATTGGTGTCGATGGCCTTGCCGGGCCCGATGCATGAATCCCACCAGCCCGGCTTGCGATCGTCCATGCTGTGGTAGCCGGCGGCGTGGTGATGGCCGGAAAGGGCATGGCAGATCAGCACGGCATTGCTGCGCGCAGCGTTCAGTTCACCGTAGGTTTCGTAGATCAGTTGGTAATCGGCCAAGGTGCGGCCGCAAGCGAGCACCAGTGGTTCGGCGAAATGCGCGACCTGCGGGCTCACCAGACCAACGGAATCGGCTGGTATGTCAGTGGGCATCGAGCCTGGCTCTTGCGAAAAGAAGGCGGCAAAGTCTAAAGGTAAGCGCGCTTCAATTCATCCTCAATCGCAACGCCGCTCAACCCGGAATGGCGCTGGTCAGGCTGACGACCTTGCTCTGGCGTCTGATCGGCGCTGGGCGGCGCAGCAATCGCAACATCTCCGCGGCCTGGGCCAGTTGCTGCTCCAGCTCAAGGATGTAGCGTGCGAGCAGTCGACCGCGCTGGCTGGCCTGCTGGCCGTCCTGTGCCAGGCTCTTGAGGCGCAGCATGTGGGCTTCGAGCTGTTGCTTGTGTTCCAGCGAGTGTTGCATCAGCGGCATCAGGGCTTCGCCAGCCCAGTGTTCGGCCTCTTGGCGCAGGCGTTGGTGCAGGCCGATGACCTCCTGCACCAGCGTGGCAAAGAAGCGTCGCGTCAGGGTGCGCTGTTCGGTGAGCAGCGTCTTGAGTTGCAGGCGGAACTGATCGGCCTTGTTCTGCAAACCCTTCAGCTCCTGCTGATAAGGGGCCAGGCGGAACAGCGGCGCATCCAGACCATGCAGCGGGTTTGCCTCATTGTGGCGGCGATAGATCGCCGTCACCATTTTGTTCGCCAGCGCAGCTTCCTGCTCAAGGGCGCCCAGGTCCTGCTCTACCGAGCGGAAGAAATGCAGGATGCTGAGATTGATGCCGAGCGTGGTCAGGCTGCCAGTGAGGCTGCGGCGCAGGCGTGTCAGGTGCTCTTCCAGGCGCTCGGCACGCACGGTGCCGCGTAACAAATCGCCCTGACGTTGCAGCAAGTGCTGGTTGGTCTTCAGCTGGAGCAGGCGTTTGTGGTGCTGGTTATGATCGTGACGGGTACGGGCGGTGAGCTCTAAGAGGAGCTGGCCGTTATCCTGACGATGATTGTCGAGTAACTCGCCCTGTTCGCGGACCTTGGCCAGGCGCTGGGTAAGGATCTGCTGGCTGTTGTGCAGCAGGGCGAGCACCTGGCGGACCACTTGCTGCTCCAGCAGGTGCTCCTTCTGCGCGAGGATGCGTTCGCAGAGTAAGTGCTCCAGCGTCGCTAGCCGGCTGCGCTCCAGCAATGCCTGGTCGTCGCGGATCTTGGCCAGCAGCGCTTGCTTGGCCGAGAGTGGTAACACGTCTTCAACAGCGATACCCAGTTGCTGGGCGGTGCTGATCTGCATCTGCCGAATCGCATCCTCGACGAAGGAGCTGCCGGATACGTCGTCCCAGAGGACGTCGATTTTGTTGAGCACGGCGAACAGGCGATTACGCTTGCTGTCATCGAGCTGACTGATGTGCTGCTGCCAGATACCCATATCGCTGGCGGTGACGCCTGCGTCGGCCGACAGCAGAAAGATCACCGCCTGCGCATTCGGCAGCATTGACAGGGTGAGTTCTGGCTCGCTGCCCAGGGCATTGAGGCCAGGCGTATCGAGAATGCGCAAACCTTGGCGCAACAGAGGATGGTCGAAGTTGACCATGGCGTGCCGCCAGGCCGGCACCATCACTTCGCCGGCAACCTCCGAATCCTCCAGTGAGGCGGGATGGAAGCCGAGCTGAATGGCATGCTCGACGGGCATCGATTTGGTCGAGGCGACCTGGCTGAACGCTTCCACCATGGCGTCCGGGTCGTCCGGATTCAGTGCAATGCTTTGCCAGAAGCGCGGCGTACGCTTGAGCTGGGCGATGCTGTTGTCGTCCAGGCGCGACTCGATCGGCAGCAGACGGATATAGGACCCCTCCGCGCGTGGATCGAAGAACAACTCGGTCGGGCACATGGTGGTACGGCCGGCGCGCGAAGGCAGGATGCGCTGGCCGTATCCCGAGAAAAACAGGCTGTTGATCAGCTCGGTCTTGCCGCGAGAGAACTCCCCGACGAAGGCCAGGGTGATGTGGTCGGTCCGCAGCAGCTTCAGCGCACGCTCCAATCTGGAGTCGACCGCCTCCGAGGTGAGGCGGTTGTGAGCCAGCCAACTGCGGTAGCGAGTGATCTCGCGGACCAGATCGCGCTTCCAGTTGACGTAAGCATCCACCTGTCGGTCGAGTCGTTCCATGATCGTCGTGCTTCCAGAAAGGCGTGATCGGGCGATTATCCCCGCAGGCCGGTACAGGTCAATCGAGCCGCTGTGAACTGACGCTCAAAGGCCGTATGAGGCGATTGAGCGGTTGCGCCTCAGATCAGCGAGCGGAGGATGTTGGGCATATGCGTCATCATCGCCAGGTTGTTGATTACCAGCATGTCGATCAGCTTGATCGCGAGAAACGCGAAAATCGGCGAAATATCCAAGCCGCCAAGGTTGGGCAGCAGGCGGCGGAAGGGGGCGAGCGCCGGTTCGACGATCTGGCTGACCAGTTGCGCGCCGGGGTTGTGGCTGCCGGGCGCTACCCAGGACAGGATCACGCTGATGATCAAGGCGTAGAAGAAGATGTTGAGGAACAGCCCGGTGACGCCAATGATCGCCCAGACCAGCAGCTGCAGCGGGTTACCGATGGTGCCGTAGGCCAGCATCAGGATTGCGGCCATCAGCAGCACTTGAACCACGATGGCCAACACCAGTGAGGATAGGTCGAGCCCGCCGACGCTGGGGATCACCCGGCGCAACGGCTTCAGCAGCGGGTGCGTGGCGCGCACGATGAACTGGCTCAGCGGATTGTAGAAATCAGCCCGGACCAACTGCAGGATGAAGCGCAACAGAACGATCAGCAGGTAGAGGCTGCCGAGCGTCTGGACGATCAGGATCAGGGCTTGCGAGAGTTGTGACATGAAGGTTCCTTATTTGCCCAATTGTTCAGCGAGCTCGGCTGAGCGTCGTGCGGCTGCGTTCATCGCCTGTTGTACCAGGGCCTCGAAGCCGCTCGTTTGAAATGCTTTGATCGCCGCTTCGGTAGTTCCGTTCGGTGAGGTGACCCGGCGACGCAATTCGGCGGCTTCTACATCGCTTTCGCAGGCCATTCGCGCGGCGCCCAGCGCGGTGTGCAGGGTCAGCTGAGCCGCAGTGGCGCGAGGTAGGCCCATCTGTTCACCAGCGGCGGTCATGGCTTCGATCAGCAAAAAGAAATAGGCCGGGCCGCTGCCCGAAACCGCGGTCACGGCGTCGATCAGTTCTTCCTTGTCCAGCCAGAGCGCCAGACCCACTGCCGACAGCAAATGCTCGGCCTGCTGCCGTTGTGCATCGCTGACCTGAGCGTTGGCATAAAGACCGCTAACGCCCTGACGCAGCAGCGACGGAGTATTCGGCATGCAGCGCACGATTGCCCGTGGCGTTTGCTCGCCGAGCCAAGTTTGCAGGCTTGCGCAGTTGATGCCGGCGGCGATCGATACGATCAGCTGGTTCGGTTGCAGGTGCGCGGCCAGGTCACGACAGACAGCCTGCATCACCTGCGGCTTGACCGCGAGCACGACGACATCGGTTCCAGTCAGCGCCTGGCCGTTGTCGGCGAAGGCCTCGACGCCATGGGTCGCTGCCAGCTCGTCACGTTTGTCGGTGCCAGGGTCGCTGGCGCAAATGGATGCGGCTGGAATGCCCTGGGCACGCAGCCCGCCGATCAGGCTGGCGGCCATGTTGCCGGCGCCGATGAAGGCGATACGGGGGGTGCTCATACGGGGTTTCCTTTATTCATGCGAAGGGGCGTTCGTCGCTGTCTGCGAAGGATAAGCGCGGGCGCCGAACAAAGCGGTACCGATGCGGACCCAGGTGGCGCCCTCGGTAATGGCGGCCTCCAGGTCCTGGCTCATGCCCATTGAGAGGGTGTCGAGATCGAGGCCGAGCTCGTGCTGCAGCTGACGCAGGCGGGCGAACACGGCGCGCTGCTCGGTTGGGTCATCGGTCGGTTCGGGGATCGTCATCAGCCCCCGCAAACGCAGGCGAGGCAGGACGGCAATGGCGTGGGCCAGCTCTGACACGTCCTGCGGTTCGCAGCCGGACTTGCTGGCTTCGCCGCTGACGTTGACTTGCAGGCAGATGTTCAGGGGCGGCAGCGACTCGGGGCGCTGATCGGAGAGACGCTGCGCGATTTTCAGGCGATCCACCGAGTGGACCCAGTCGAAGCGCTCGGCGATCTGCTTGGTCTTGTTCGATTGGATCGGCCCGATGAAGTGCCAGGTGAGAGGAAGCTCGGCAAGCTCGGTCTGTTTCTGCAAGGCTTCCTGAAGATAATTCTCACCAAAATCGTGCAGCCCGGCGTCGCTGGCCTGGCGGATGGCCTCGGCCGATTGCGTCTTGCTCACCGCCAGCAGACGCACCTCGTCGGGATCGCGCGCTACAGCTTGCGCCGCCTCACGGATGCGCGCTGCGACCTTTGCAATATTGTTCGCTATCGTGGACATTACCTGCGCCTGCCACCTTAGGGTCTGCGCGGCATTCTACCTGCTTGCTTGTAATTGGGGAGTCCCATGGATATCACAGAGCTGCTGGCCTTCAGTGCCAAGCAGGGTGCGTCGGATTTGCACCTTTCGTCCGGCTTGCCGCCGATGATCCGCGTTGATGGCGATGTCCGTCGGATCAACCTGCCCGCGATGGACCACAAGCAGGTACATGCGCTGATCTACGACATCATGAACGACAAGCAGCGCAAGGATTTCGAAGAGTTCCTCGAGACCGACTTCTCGTTCGAAGTGCCAGGCGTGGCACGCTTCCGGGTCAACGCCTTCAACCAGAACCGCGGCGCCGGCGCGGTGTTCCGGACCATTCCCTCCAAGGTGCTAACCATGGAGGACCTGGGGATGGGCGAGGTCTTTCGCAAGATCACCGATGTGCCGCGCGGACTGGTGCTGGTCACCGGGCCGACCGGTTCGGGTAAGTCCACTACCCTGGCGGCGATGCTCGATTACCTGAACAACACCAAGTATCACCACATCCTCACCATCGAGGATCCGATCGAATTCGTTCACGAGTCGAAGAAGTGCCTGGTCAACCAGCGTGAGGTGCATCGCGACACCCTGGGCTTCTCCGAAGCACTGCGTTCGGCACTGCGAGAAGACCCGGACATCATCCTGGTGGGTGAAATGCGTGACCTGGAGACCATCCGGCTGGCGCTGACCGCTGCGGAAACCGGCCACTTGGTGTTCGGCACCCTGCACACTACCTCGGCGGCCAAGACCATCGACCGCGTGGTCGACGTATTCCCGGCGGAAGAGAAGTCGATGGTCCGCTCGATGCTTTCGGAGTCGCTGCAGGCGGTGATTTCCCAGACGCTGCTGAAGAAGGTCGGTGGCGGCCGGGTGGCGGCCCACGAAATCATGATCGGTACTCCGGCGATCCGGAACCTGATCCGCGAGGACAAGGTGGCGCAGATGTATTCCTCGATCCAGACCGGCGGTTCGCTGGGTATGCAGACGCTCGACTCCTGCCTCAAGGGGCTGCTGGCAAAAGGGCTGATCTCGCGCGACAGCGCCAAGGAAAAGGCCAAGCAGCCGGAAAACTTCTAATCTTTCATAGGCGGTTCGTTCGGCCATAAACGCCGGCCTGCCGATTTGCTTCAATGCGGTTTCGCCCGACGAATACGAGAACGACAATGGAATTCGAGAAACTGTTGCGCCTGATGGTGGAAAAGGGCGGCTCCGATCTGTTCATTACCGCTGGTGTGCCACCTTCGATGAAGGTCAACGGCAAGATCATGCCGGTGAACAAAACGCCGATGTCGCCAGAGATGACTCGCGAAACCGTGCATGCGGTCATGAACGAGCAGCAGCGCCGCGAGTTCGCCGAAAACCACGAATGCAACTTCGCCATCAGTGCGCGGGGCATCGGTCGTTTCCGCGTCAGTGCCTTCTATCAGCGCAACCTGGCGGGGATGGTGCTGCGCCGCATCGAAACGAATATCCCGACGCTCGAAGATCTGAAGCTGCCGGAGGTATTGAAGAAGCTGGCCATGACCAAGCGCGGCCTGGTGCTCTTCGTCGGCGCCACCGGCACCGGCAAGTCCACCTCACTGGCTGCGATGATCGGCTACCGCAACAAGAACTCCAGCGGCCACATCATTTCCATCGAAGATCCCATCGAGTTTATTCATCAGCATCAGAGCTGCATCGTTACCCAGCGTGAAGTAGGGATCGATACCGATTCCTTCGACGTGGCATTGAAGAACACTCTGCGCCAGGCGCCGGATGTGATCCTCATCGGTGAGGTGCGGACCCGCGAGACCATGGATTATGCGGTCGCCTTCGCCGAAACCGGCCACCTCTGCCTGGCGACGCTGCATGCCAACAACGCCAACCAGGCGTTGGACCGGATCATCAACTTCTTTCCCGCCGACCGGCAGCAGCAGGTCTGGATGGACCTGTCGCTGAACCTCAAGGCTATCGTCGCCCAGCAACTGATCCCGACGCCTGACGGCAAGGGCCGCCGCGCGGTCATCGAAGTGCTGATCAACACGCCGCTGGCCGCCGATCTGATCCGTAAGGGCGAGGTGCACGAACTCAAGTCGTTGATGAAGCGTTCCACCGATCTGGGCATGCAAACCTTTGACCAGGCGCTCTACAACCTTTATGTACAGGGCGAAATCACCTACGAAGACGCCCTGCTGCACGCCGACTCGTCCAACGACCTGCGCCTGATGATCAAGCTGGGCTCGGAAACCGATGGTGAACACCTGAGCAGCGTCTCCCAGGGGCTGACGTTGGAGGTCAGCAATGACGATCCGGGACGCAGCTTCCGCTAAAAAAATCGTTGCAAAAACGTAAGCGAGGCAGGCAAGACGAGGCAAAAACAGCCGAAGACGCGAAGTGGTCTAAATGAGCAGTCTGGCTGGGCTCACAACCGAGGCTGTTTTAACGATGTATTGGCAACGCAGCTAGTTTTTGCGGGCCGATACGCTTGCCCGGCTGGTTGGCGACGCGTTCTGCCTGGCCGTCACATTGGGCGCCAGCTCGGGCGCGGCTCATCAGTCGCGGAATCAGCGGCCCCTCCGGCAGGTTCTTCCAGAAGCGCACCGGCAAGTTGCTTCGCATCACCTCTCGATTGAGTCGAGCCGGGTTGAAGGTGCTTTCGTAATATGCCTTCCATAACTCGGCGCCGGCATCTGGTGCGTCTTGCGCCAGCTGTCGCCAGATGGGCGGGCAGGGGTTGGCGTAGTGCATGTTCTGGCCATCCCATAGCACCGCGTCATCCGGCGTCGCGATCAGCCATGAATGCAGGCCCATGCGCTCGGCGAAGTGTGGTGCCGCACTGAGCAGGATGTCGTGTGCGGGTTCGAACCAGGCCACATAGTCTGGAGCGCGTTCCCTATTCAGAGGGCTGAAGCGGAGAAAGGCGTGCATATGGTGAGCTTCGCGGCGTACCGCCTTGATCCGCGCATGCAGTTCGCTGCCATCGACATCGCCGGCGAGCCTGGCTATCTGATCGCCCTTGGCGACCCGCCAGAGAATGCGATACAGCAGGCTCCAGCGGTCGGCGCTGCGAAATTGCGCTGCGCTTTCCAATTCGTCCAACAGCTGCCGCGAAATACGGATGGGCAGTGACGGCTCGGTCGGCTCGGGGGAAGCGTCGCAAAATTCGAACAGACTGCCTGGGGCGTCGCCGCTCAACCATTCAGCCTCATGAGGCGCTACGCCCGAGCCAAGCAGGGCGCGGGCAGCGGCGCGCCAGCCATCGAAGCTGCCGTCGAAACGCACCTGGCGCATCACCACAGCGCCATCTGCTGGGGACCTTCGCTGAACTGCTGGCGCAAGGCTGCGGACTCGCGGTACGCCAGCGGCGGCCGGTAGTCCTGAGTGATGACGAAGGGTTTGGCCTTTTCCAGCGAGCAGCGCAGCCGCGTCAGATCTTCGAACCGGATGCGTTTTTGCCGTCGCAGGGCGACCAGACGTTTGGCGCTGAATATTCCGATACCGGGGATACGTGCGATCAGCGACGGCTCGGCGCGGTTCAGATCGACAGGAAAGTGCTCGCGGTTGGACAGCGCCCACGCGAGCTTGGGGTCGATGTCCAGCGGCAGATTGCCTGGGCCAGCGAGTAGCTCGCCGGCCCGGAAGCCATAACCGCGCATGAGAAAGTCGGCCTGATACAGTCGATGTTCGCGCAGTAGCGGCGGCGCTTCGAACGGCACGGTCTTGGGGCTGTGCGGAATCGGACTGAATGCCGAGTAATAGACGCGCCGCAGGCGGAAGTCGCCATATAGCGACTGAGCCGTGTGGAGAATCGTGCTGTCGTCGGTGGCGTCGGCGCCGACGATCATCTGCGTGCTTTGCCCGGCCGGGGCGAAGCGCGGTGCGCGCTTTTCTGCTTGCGCTTCGGTCTCGCCCTGATGGATCGAATGCATGGCCTGTTTGATCGTCACTACCTGCTTTTCC
The DNA here is from genome assembly GCF_037967085.1 of Pseudomonas sp. CBC3. Taxonomy (NCBI): domain Bacteria; kingdom Pseudomonadati; phylum Pseudomonadota; class Gammaproteobacteria; order Pseudomonadales; family Pseudomonadaceae; genus Pseudomonas; species Pseudomonas sp. CBC3. The sequence continues at coordinate 576,968 of NZ_JBANEO010000001.1, read as the reverse complement.
GGCGCCAGACGGATCAAGCTGCTTTCGGTAGGCAGCTCGATATTGACGCTGAGCCGGTCGGCGTAGCGGCCAGCCTCGGCGATCAGCAGCGGATCGGCATCCGGGATGGTTTTCAAATGGATGTAGCCGCGAAACTCGTGCTCCTCGCGTAGCAGTTTAGCCACGCGGTTCAGCTGCTCCATGGTGTAGTCGGCCGAGCGAATGATTCCGGAGCTGAGAAACAGACCGCTGATGCAGTTGCGCCGGTAGAAATCGAGCGTCAGCGTCACTACCTCTTCTGGCGTGAAACGCGCACGTGGTACGTCACTGGAGCGCCGATTTACGCAGTACTGGCAGTCGTACAGACAGAAATTGGTCAGTAGGATCTTCAGCAAGGCTACGCAGCGGCCATCGGGGGTGAAGCTGTGACAGATGCCCATGCCATCGGTGGCGCCAAGCCCGCTGCGGCCTTTCGAGCTGCGTTTTGGCGCGCCGCTGCTGGCACATGACACGTCGTATTTCGCGGCGTCAGCCAGAACGCTGAGTTTGTCGATCAATTGCATGATAAGAAGCGTCGATATACTGTTCGTGCATACAGTATCACGACCGCTTCATCCGGCAACCTCCGCTCGGCAGAAGGTTCGAGTGCAGCGAATCGGATAAGCTCGACATGCAATGCCAACGCAGGTGCTTCAACGGCCTGCTAAACAGACAGCGAGGCTCAGATGCGGCAGAACACTCATAGCACCCTGATCGGCTATCTCCTGTGGATATTCGGTTTTCTCGGTTCCCACCGCTTCTATTACGGCAAGCCGGTCACCGGAACCATCTGGTTCTTCACGCTCGGCCTGTTCTTCATCGGCTGGATCATCGACCTGTTCCTGATTCCCTCGATGGACCGCGAGGCCGACATGCGCTTTCAGCCGGGACCGATCGATTACACGATTGCCTGGATCCTGCTGACCTTTCTCGGCGTATTCGGCGTGCACCGGATGTATCAGGGCAAATGGATCACAGGGATCATCTACCTGTGCACGGGCGGATTGTTCTTCCTCGGCGTGCTCTACGATTTCTGGACGCTGAATGATCAGGTCTCGGTGCGTAACGTAGAAAAGAATCGATAAGCGCACCGGAGGCTGGACAAAAAAGTCGAGCCTCCGATTTCAGGCTTCAGATCTGATAGCTGACCCTGCCGTCGACAAGGGTGTAGCGCACCGCGCCCGGCAGGCAGTGGCCGATGAAGGGGCAGTTGCGGCCTTTCGAATACCAGGCCTCGCCCGCGAGGGTCGAGCTGTGCGGATCGAACAGCACTAGGTCCGCTGCCTCGCCGACAGCCAGGCGTCCAGCGGGTAGCCGCAGGGCGCTAGCCGGGCCGTGGCTCAGGCGGGCGAGCAGAGTCGGCAGGTCCAGCAGGCCATCTTCCACCAATGTCAGCGCCAGTGGCAGAAGGATGTCCGCACTGCTGATGCCGGGCTCGGTTTCGCCGAATGGGGCCTGCTTGGCATCTATTTCATGGGGTTGGTGATGACTGGAAATGGCTGAGATCACGCCGGACCTGACCGCTTCGCGCAGGCCGTCACGATCGGCCGTGCTGCGCAATGGCGGCTGTACGTGGTACAGGCTGGAAAAACCGTGCAACGCTTCATCGGTCAGGATCAGCTGATACATCGCCACATCGGCGGTGACCGGCAGGCCGCGCGCCTGGGCATCGGCAATCATCTGTGCGCCGCGAGCGGTGGTGAGCTGGCTGAAGTGGGCGCGTACGCCGGACTGCTCCACCAGCAACAGGTTGCGGGCCAGCGCAATGGTTTCCGCCGTTTCGGGAATGCCGGCCAGGCCGAGAAATGCCGCGCTGGGGCCTTCATGCGCCAATCCACCTTCGGCCAGGTCGTTGTCCTGGGAATGGATGATGACGGTGAGGTCGAAGGTCGCCGCATATTCCAGCGCGCGGCTGAGGTTGCGATTGCTGGTGAAGTTGGTCAGCCCGTTGCCGAAGGCCACGCAGCCTGCATCGCGCAGCGCGACCAGTTCCGACAGCTGTTCGCCGGCCAGGTTGCGGGTCAGGGCGCCAATCGGAAAGACCTTGGCGTGGCCGGACTCGCGCGCCCGATCGAGAATCAGCTCGGCCACGGCGGCGGTGTCCAATACCGGTTTGGTTGCGGGCGGACAGCACAGGCTGGTGATGCCGCCGGCGGTGGCCGCGAGGGTCTCGCTGGCAATACTCCCCTTACGGCTGTAACCCGGCTCCCGTAGGGCGACGGACAGGTCGACGAGGCCGGGGGCGGCTACCAGCCCTTGGGCGTCGATCGTATGTGCGGCTTCGAAGCCTGCCGGCGCTTGGCCGATGGCAGCGATCTTGCCGTCTGTACAGTAGATATCGGTGATCTCATCGCGACCGCTGGCGGGGTCGATCAGCCGAGCACCGAGGATCTGGGTTGGCATCAGTTCTGCTCCTCGGCGGCATATTCGTTTTCGAGCTGGCGTTGCGCGGTTTGGCCGCTCATCGCCATGGACAGTACCGCCATGCGGATAGCGATGCCGTAGGTCACCTGATTGAGAATCACCGACTGGGCACCGTCGGCTACCGCCGATTCGATTTCCACGCCGCGATTGATCGGCCCCGGATGCATGACGATGGCGTCCGGTTTGGCCAGCGCCATGCGTTGCGTGGTCAACCCGTAGAGCCGGTAGAACTCGCCCTCGCTGGGCAGCAGGCCGCCCTGCATGCGCTCGCGTTGCAGGCGCAGCATGATCACCACATCGACGTCGCGCAGCCCTTCGTTCATGTCATGGTGAACGCTGACCCCGTATTGCTCCAGCCCCACCGGCAGCAGGGTTTTCGGGCCGATGACGCGGATGTCTGGGCAGCCCAATGTCTTCAATGCCAGCATGTTCGAGCGAGCGACGCGCGAATGCAGGATGTCCCCGACGATCGCTACGGAGAGTTTTTCGAAGTCGCCCTTGTGTCGACGGACGGTGAGCATGTCGAGCATGCCCTGGGTCGGGTGCGCGTGGCGCCCGTCGCCGCCATTGATGACCGCAACATCGGGGCAGACGTGCTCGGCAATGAAGTGCGCCGCGCCTGAGTCCGCATGGCGCACGACGAACATGTCGGCCGCCATGGCTTCAAGATTACGCAGGGTGTCGGTGAGGGTTTCGCCCTTGCTGGTCGACGAGGTCGAGACGTTCAGCGTGATCACGTCCGCGGACAGGCGTTTAGCCGCCAATTCGAAGGTGGTGCGCGTGCGCGTGGAGTTTTCGAAAAACACATTGCAGACGGTCTTGCCGCGCAGCAGCGGAACCTTCTTGACCGCTCTGGCGCCGACTTCGAGAAAGGAGTCGGCCGTGTCGAGTATTTCAGTCAGCAGTTCGCGCGGTAGGCCGTCCAGCGACAGAAAATGGCGCAGTTGACCGTTATCGTTCAGCTGTAGCGGGCGCTTGGCGTCGAGAGGCGTCATCGAAGATCTCATTGGGCGGAAACGAGGGTCTGTAGCTCAAGAGCGAGCGGCGACGGACCGAGCAGCTTGATCCGTTGATCGGGCGCCAAGGATAGCGTCGCGCCAACCACATCTGGCCGGATAGGCAATTCACGGGCGTCGAGATCCAGCAGGCAAACCAGACTGACGCTGGCGGGCCGGCCATAGTCGAACAGCTCGTTGAGCGCGGCGCGAATGGTGCGGCCGCTCATCAGCACGTCATCGATCAGCACCAAGTGCTGGCCTTCGATCTCGAATGGCAGCGCCGATGGGCGAACCTGCGGATGCAGACCGTTCTGGGTGAAATCGTCGCGATAAAAAGAGACGTCCAGAACGCCGAGCGCTTCCTGCTGGCCGCGCAGGTCCAGAAGCGCCTGAGCAACCCATACGCCGCCAGTGTGGATGCCGATGAAATGGGGCTCGGTTATGCCGTGCCTGGTGAGGTGTCGATCCAGCGCTGCGGCCATTTCGGGCAGTAGCTGATCGGGGTTCGGCAATGTCATGGGTTCTCCTTGATGGCGGCTCAGGCGGTTTGCTGCGCGGACAGCCAGCCTTCGAGCAAAAGCGCCGCGGCCAGGGCGTCGACAGGACGCTCGCGATAACCGCCTTGCTGTCCGTTGCGCAGGCGTTCGCCTTTGGCTTCGTAAGTCGTCAGGCGCTCGTCGTGGGTATGCACTGGCAGATTGAAGCGGCCATTGAGGCGCCGGGCGAACTTTTCCGCACGATCGCTCATTTCGCTGGGGCTGCCATCCATGTTCAGCGGCAGGCCCACCACCAGCGCGTCCGGCTGCCACTCGCGCAGCAACGCCTCGATCTGCGACCAGTTGGGCACGCCATTCTGCGCCTTGAGCACGCAGAGTTCGCGCGCCTGGCCGGTAACGGCCTGGCCGACCGCGACGCCGATCTGTTTAGTACCGTAATCGAAACCCAGCAACAGACGCAGGGTGCTCATGCGTGGCCCACCTGTGTGCTAAGCAGGCCGAGGTCGACACCCAGCGATGCGGCGGCTGCATTCAGGCGCTGATCGTAAGGCAGGTCGAAGAGAATGTGTGGTTGTGCCGGACAGCTCAGCCAGGCATTGTCGATCAGCTCAGCCTCCAGCTGGCCTGGCTCCCAACCTGCGTAGCCGAGGGCGATGAAATGCTGTTTGGGGCCGTAACCGTCGGCTATGGAGAAGAGCACGTCCTGGGAGGTGGTGACCCCTAGCTGACCGAGGCCGAGCGTAGCTTGAAACTGAGCATCGGCCGGATGCAGCACGAAGCCTCTATCAGTTTGTACCGGCCCGCCTGAGAAGACCGTTACCTGTTGGCTCGCAGGGTCGGCGGGCTCATCCGGGCGCAACTGTTCCAGTATGTCGAGCAGGTTCAATCCGCTTGGGCGATTGATGATGAGGCCCATCGCGCCGTCCCGATTGTGCTCCACCAGATAGATCAATGCCTGGGCAAAATTAGGGTCCGCCATGTGCGGCATGGCAATCAGGAAATGATGCTTGAGATAGGACGTCTTGGCGTTTTTCATGCGGGCTAGTTTCGGGCTTCGACGCGGCGGCTTCAAGCTTCAAAAAGCAGCGATAAGCTTCAAGCGGCGAGCTTCAGGTAAAGCGGAAGCCTGGCAGCCGTTCGGGGCCAGTCGCTACTCCTGGCCGCTTGCGGCTTATTGGCTCGACAGGCGGTCGCCGCGCTCGAAACGCCAGGTTCTGATAATTTCCACCTGATCGAATTTCTGCGCGAGCTCTCCCGAGAAGGGCGCGAACGGTGCTGCGAGCCTGACGATGCGCATGGCGGCCTCGTCGAGCACCGCCTGCCCCGACGACTCAAGCACCCGAAGCTCCTGCACGGTACCGTTGCGGTCAACCACCACCAGCATGCGCAAACTACCGTAGATCCTTTGACGACGCGCTTCGTCGGGGTAGTTGAGATTGCCGATGCGCTCGACTTTTTTGCGCCATTCATCGCGATACCAGGCGCTGATGTCACGCATGGTGGCCGCGCTGTTCTGGCGGCTGACGCGCGGCCGTTTGGCATATTGCTCGACCTGCTGGGCGAGCTCTGCCTCAAGGCTGGCGATTTCAGCGCTCAGTTGCGAACTGTCAAAGACCGGTGCCGGCTGTGCCTGCGGTTGCGGCTCGTTCTTCTGCGGCTTGGTCGGGGTCTTGTCCGGCTGCGGCGCGCGCGTTGATACGGCGGTCTTTACCGGTGCCTCGCTCCGGTTGCTTGGTGGCGGCGAGGCGGCCGGCGTGACCTTGCGCACCTGGTTGTCCTGGAACGGCGCCTGCTCGGTCGTTTTCGGAGATGCCTTGTGTTCCAGGGTGCCGCTGCCCTGTTGGTTATCTTGAGCCAGGAAATCGGCGTCCTTGGGTTTTTCTTCGCTTTTGAAGGTGGAGAGAGTGATTTCCAGCGACTTGCTGATCTGCTTCGGTTCGCTCAGGGAGAAGCCAAGGCCAAGGATCAAGGCTGCGTGCAGTACGGCTGCGAGAAATATCGTGAAGCCGAGACGATCCGCCGGACGAACGCCGGTGTTGGCAGGGAGGGGTTGGCGTGTAGCGGCGTTCATCGAATGTCGGTCGGCTAGAGGTGCGCGCAGTCTGCCGACTTTGAGCTTGAGGCCGCAAGCTTCAAACTCAAAGCTGATAGCTCGGTCATAGAAAAGCGGTTAGAAGCTTGAAGCTGGAAGGAAAGAGCTGGCAGCCCCTGCATTTCCAGTTTCCAACTTTTAGCGCTTCAGCTTTCCGGCGATCGCATCCATCAGGCGTTCCGCTATGCGCGTGTCGAACGCATTGTCGATCTCGCGAATGCAGGTCGGGCTGGTGATGTTGATTTCAGTGAGGAAGTCACCGATCACGTCCAGCCCGACGAACAGCAGCCCGCGCTTGCGCAGCTCTGGCCCGACGATGGCTGCGATCTCCCTGTCGCGGTCGGATAGCGGTTGTGCGACGCCGCGCCCGCCAGCGGCGAGATTGCCGCGGGTTTCGCCGGCTGCCGGAATGCGAGCCAGACAGTAGGGCACCGGCTCGCCATCGATCATCAGAATTCGCTTGTCGCCGTCCTTGATGGCCGGGATGTAGCGCTGCGCCATGATCTGGCGGTTGCCGTGTTCAGTCAGCACTTCGAGGATCACTGAAAGGTTGGGGTCGCCTTCGCGGTGACGGAAAATCGAGGCGCCGCCCATTTCATCCAGTGGTTTGAGAATGATGTCACGCTGCTCGCGGGCAAACTCCCGCAGAATGTCGGACCGTCGACTGACAAGCGTTGGCGGCGTGCATTGCGGGAATTGGGTAGCGAAGAACTTCTCGTTGCAATCACGTAGGCTCTGCGGTCGGTTCACTACCAGCGTGCCGGCTTGTTCAGCGAGTTCCAGCAGGTAGGTCGCGTATACGTACTCGCTGTTGAAAGGCGGGTCCTTGCGCATCAGGATGACGTCGAGTTCAGCGAGAGGGATGTCAAGCTCGTCGCCGGTTTCGTACCAGTGCTGGGGATCGTTGAAGACCTTGAGCGGGCGCATGCGGGCGCGCGCTTCGCCGCCTAGCTGGTACAAGTCGCGCTGCTCCATATAGTAGATCGTCCAGCTGCGAGCCTGGGCTGCCAGCAGCATGGCCAGGGAGCTGTCCTTCTTGAATGCGATCTGCGCGATTGGGTCCATGATGATCCCGACGCGAACAGTCATGTGATGATCTCCAACGAGGGGGCAGAACAGGGCTGCCGAGGCTGAAATGTCGACGCAGATTGGCGGTGGATGTGCGTTGGGTCAAGGAAAATCCCGCTGCTACGGTGGCGGATGGCTTGCATTTGAGGAGTGTGCTAAAAAGGTCCGGCGATTGGGTGCAGCCCATCGATGGCAGGGCCTCTAGCGCACTGACATAACGATAAACTACGACTCACCGAGGCGATGGTAGGGCGAAATGGAACAGCACTCCGAGGGCTTGAAGGTCATGGTGATCGACGATTCGAAAACGATTCGTCGCACCGCCGAAACGCTGCTGAAGAAAGTAGGTTGTGATGTGATCACGGCGGTGGATGGCTTCGATGCGCTCGCCAAGATAGCGGATAGCCGCCCACGCATCATTTTCGTCGATATCATGATGCCTCGGCTTGATGGTTATCAGACTTGCGCGCTGATCAAGAACAACAGTTCGTTCAAGTCCACGCCGGTAATCATGCTGTCTTCCAAAGATGGCCTGTTCGACAAGGCCAAAGGGCGGATTGTGGGGTCGGACCAATACCTCACCAAGCCTTTCAGCAAAGAAGAGTTGCTCGGTGCTATCAAGGCTCACGTGCCTGATTTCGCACCGATAGAGCAAGTATCCTGAAGTTCGGCCCTGTGTGCCGCTGAAGCCTTTCCGTGGAGAAATCATGGCTCGCGTTCTGATTGTTGATGACTCGCCGACCGAGATGTACAAGTTGACGGCCATGCTGGAGAAGCATGGTCATGTCGTTCTGAAGGCCGAAAACGGCGCCGATGGCGTAGCGCTCGCTCGTCAGGAAAAACCCGATGCGGTTCTGATGGACATCGTCATGCCTGGCCTGAATGGCTTTCAGGCTACTCGCCAACTGACCAAAGATGCTGAAACCAGTCACATTCCGGTGATCATTGTGACGACCAAGGATCAGGAAACCGATAAGGTCTGGGGCAAGCGTCAAGGCGCCAAGGATTATCTGACCAAACCGGTAGATGAAGCGACACTGCTGAAGACCCTGAGCGCGGTACTCGCCGGTTAGTCGGCGGTTTGCAATTCGAACAAGGGATGTTGCCAGTAATGTCGGATACGCCTACGCCGTTTCAGCGACTCCTGGATATTGATGCTCGTTGTCGCGCAATGGCCGCTGGGCTGCCTTCGCAGCAGGAAGCCATTCAGACCTGGGCTGGTATCGGTTTTCGGATGGGGGGGCGACTGTTCGTTGCTCCGATGGGGGAGGTCGGCGAAATACTCCATGAGCCACGCTATACCTTGCTGCCCGGTGTGAAAACCTGGGTCAAGGGTGTGGCGAACGTGCGCGGCAGGCTATTGCCGATCATGGATCTGTGCGGTTATTTCGGCCTGGAATTGTCGGCGCTGCGCAAACAGCGGCGCGTGCTGGTGGTCGATCACCGGGAAGTGTTTGCGGGACTGACGGTCGATGAAGTGTTCGGCATGCAATATTTCCCGGTAGATGCCTTCTCCGAGCAATTGCCCCCGGTCGAGGCGTCGATTCAGCCCTTTATTCATGGTGTCTTTCAGCGTGAGCAGCCCTGGCTGGTCTTCAGTCCGCACGCGCTTGCCGCGCACCAGACATTTCTGGACGTGGCGTATTGATTTAGGTGGGGTCGGCTGATGCCGGCCTTTTGGTTCTTGGAAGGAAACGTACGGGTGGTCCAGGCGGGGGCCGGAAAAATGAAAAAAATGAACGCAAAAGCATTGCTGGCAGGGGTGCGTAGCAATACGTTGATCGCCGGGCTGTTTATCCTTCTGATCGTGTCGATGGTGCTGTTGTTCGTGAACTTCGCGTACATCAATACCCAGGCCGACTATGACAACGAATACATAGGACACGCAGGTGAGCTGCGAGTTCTGTCTCAGCGCATCGCGAAGAACGCGGTGGAAGCGGCCGCCGGTACGCCGGAAGCGTTCGCCTCGCTGAAAGATGCACGAAACGACTTCAGCCAGCGCTGGGGTTATCTGTCCGAAGGTGACGACCGTATCGGCCTACCCGCCGTTCCGCAGTCGCTCCAGGCAGAAGTGGCCACGGTACAGCAGGACTGGGATACGTTGCGGCAGAACACCGACGCGATCCTCGCCAGCGAGCAAACCGTACTGTCGCTGCATCAGGTCGCCGCGACCCTCGCCGAAACCATTCCACAGCTGCAGGTTGAGTACGAAGAGGTCGTCGATATTCTTCTCGAGAGTGGTGCGCCGGCGGCTCAGGTTTCGGTTGCTCAGCGTCAGTCGCTGCTTGCGGAACGTATTCTGGGCTCGGTGAACAAGGTGCTGTCTGGTGACCAGGATTCGGTTCAGGCCGCCGACATGTTCGGTCGTGATGCCAGCCTGTTCGGTCGTGTACTCACGGCGATGCTCGAAGGCAATGAAGCCATGGGCATCACCCGTGTCAACGATGTCGAGGCGCTGGATCGTCTGGCCGCGATTTCCGAGCTGTTCCAGTTCGTTTCCGGCTCGGTGGACGAGATCCTCGAAACCTCACCTGAACTGTTCCAGGTGCGCGAATCGTCGAACAGCATCTTCGAGGTTTCGCAGACGCTGCTTGAAAAGACTTCCGTGCTGACCCAGGGCCTACAAGAGCGTGCCGACGCCCGTTACGTCAATACTCTCGCCGGTTATGTTCTCGGTGCGCTGGCCCTTGCGTCGATTCTGCTGATCGGTCTGGTCATGGTGCAGGAAACGCGCCGTCGTCTGACTGAGACAGCGGAAAAGAACGAGCGTAACCAGACCGCGATTCTGCGTCTGCTCGACGAAATCGGCGACTTGGCTGACGGTGACCTTACGGTGGCCGCTACGGTTACCGAAGACTTTACCGGCGCCATCGCCGACTCGATCAACTACTCCATTGACCAGCTGCGTGATCTGGTCGAGACAATCAACCAGACAGCCGTTCAGGTGTCGGGTGCGGCGCAGGAGACCCAGGCGACCGCGATGCACCTGGCCGAGGCGTCCGAGCATCAGGCCCAGGAAATCGCCGGGGCCTCGGCGGCCATCAACGAAATGGCCGTCTCGATTGACCAGGTCTCGGCTAACGCCGCCGAGTCGTCCGCGGTAGCGGAGCGCTCGGTAGCTATTGCCAACAAGGGTAACGAGGTCGTTCACAACACCATCACCGGCATGGATAACATCCGTGAGCAGATTCAGGACACCTCCAAGCGGATCAAACGTCTCGGTGAGTCCTCCCAGGAGATCGGTGACATCGTAAGTCTGATCAACGACATTGCCGACCAGACCAACATCCTCGCACTTAACGCCGCCATCCAGGCGTCCATGGCCGGCGACGCGGGTCGAGGCTTCGCGGTGGTTGCGGACGAAGTACAGCGTCTTGCTGAGCGTTCATCCGCTGCAACCAAGCAGATCGAAGCGCTGGTCAAGACCATTCAGACCGACACCAACGAAGCCGTTATCTCCATGGAGCAGACGACCTCCGAAGTGGTACGAGGCGCTCGCCTGGCACAGGACGCCGGTGTCGCGCTGGAGGAGATCGAGAAGGTATCCAGGAGCCTCGCGGCACTCATCCAGAATATTTCCAATGCCGCTCGCCAGCAGGCGTCTTCGGCCGGTCATATTTCCAACACCATGAACGTCATCCAGGAAATCACCTCGCAAACCTCGTCAGGCACCACCGCGACCGCGAAGAGCATTGGTAATCTCGCAAAGATGGCCAACGAAATGCGGCATTCGGTTTCCGGCTTTACCTTGCCGGAAACACAGGAACAGGCCTGATTGAGAACACGGCAGCCGGATGACGGCTGTCGTGAACGTTCATGAGTGAGGGGCAGGGCATGCAGCCAAGCGTTGACTGGTCACTGAGACCCTTGGCCGATATGTCGTCAGCGGAGTTCCATGATTGGCAGGCGTTGCTCGAAGAACGCTCCGGCATGGTGGTCACGGAGCAACGACGAGCATTCCTGCAAGCGAACCTGAGCAGCCGTATGCGCGAAGTCGGTGTGGCTGATTACGCCAGCTACTATCGTCAGGTTACCGATGGCCCACGGGGTGCGGTGGAGTGGTCGTCCCTGATGGACCGCCTGACGGTGCAGGAAACCCGCTTCTTTCGCCACCCGCCTTCGTTTGCGCTGCTTTCGCGCTACATGCAGCAACGCTGTGACGTGCGCAACGATGCGCAGCCCTGGTCGTTATGGAGCGTAGGTTGTGCAAGCGGTGAGGAAACTTACTCGTTGGCGATCTGTGCTGCCGAGGCGCTGACACGCAGCGGCGACGAGGCGCAATACGGCGTGATCGGCACCGATATCAGCCTCAGCGCCTTGGCACGGTCGCGGGATGGCTTCTACAGTCATCGTCGACTCGAGCACCTGGCCTCAGACCTGCGCGAACGGTATTTCCAGTTGCTACCGGATGATCGTTTTCAAGTGTTACCCGGCTTGGCGGCACGTGTGTGCTTCGCCAGGCTTAACGTGCTGGAGCTGGCCGGCGCGCCCATGTCCAATATGGACGTCATCTTTTGTCAGAACCTGTTGATTTACTTCCGTCGCTGGCGCCGCCGCGAAATCCTCAATCGTCTGGCCGAGCGCCTGGCGCCGGGAGGGTTGCTGGTCATCGGTGCGGGAGAGGTAGTCGGCTGGCAGCACCCGGAGCTGGTGCCGGTGGCTGATAGTCAGGTTTTGGCTTTTACCCGGAAATGTTTATGAGCGGAGTCGCTATGGGTGATCGGCACGATTATGTCGCCCTGGAGTGGGTGAAGGGCGAAATTGCCGAAACGCTGAAGCAGGCGCGGCAGGCCTTGGAAGCGTTCGTCGAAAACCCACAGGACTCGACACGGATGCGCTTCTGCCTGACCTATGTGCATCAGGTGCACGGCACCTTGCAAATGGTCGAGTTCTACGGTGCTGCGCTGCTTGCCGAAGAAATGGAGCAGCTTGCCAGTGCCTTGCTGGATGAGCGCGTCGCCAGCCAGACCGAAGCGCTAGAAGTGCTGATGCAGGCCATTCTGCAGATGCCGGTGTACCTCGACCGTATTCAGAGCGCCCGTCGTGACCTGCCGATGGTCGTGCTTCCGTTGCTCAACGACCTGCGTGCCGCGCGCGGCGAGAAGCTGTTGTCGGAGACCAGCCTGTTCTCGCCCAATATGACTGTCCGAGCACCGGCGCTTGCGGATGAGTTTCTGGCCCAGCGGCAAACCGCCGATCTACCAGGACTGCTTCGTAAACTGCGGCAGATGCTGCAAGTCGCATTGGTCGGGGTTATCCGTAACCAGGACCTGCCTACCAATCTGGGATATATGGCGCGGGTGTTCGCGCGCCTGGAAATGCTCTGCAAGGATGCCCCGCTGGGCGCGTTGTGGCGGGTCGCATCGGGTGTGGTCGAGGGGATGGCCAGTGGCGCGGTCGTCAACGGCACCACGGTCCGAAACCTGCTGCGCCAAGTCGACAAGGAACTCAAGCGGCTTGTCGCGCAAGGCGCCGATGGTATCAACCAGGCTGCACCTGACGAGCTGACCAAAAATCTACTTTTCTATATAGCCAAGGCGCCAACCCAGTCCCCGCGCATCCAGGCCTTGAAAGCCGAGTACAGCCTGGACGATGCGCTGCCCGACAGCACTGTAGTCGATGAAGAGCGCGCACAGCTGTCAGGCCCGGATCGCGGCGCCATGCGTTCGGTTGTAGCGGCGCTATGCGAAGAATTGGTGCGGGTAAAAGACAGCCTGGATCTGTTCGTGCGCAGCGATCGCATGGGCGTGACCGAGCTTGGCGCGCTACAGCCGCCGCTCAAGCAGATTGCCGACACGCTTGCGGTGTTGGGGTTCGGTCAGCCACGCCGGATCATTCTCGATCAGATCGGGGTGATCGAAAGCTTGATGCAAGGGCAGCAGCAGCCTGACGATGCGGCGCTGATGGATGTCGCGGGGGCGCTGCTGTACGTCGAGGCGACGCTGTCTGGAATGGTCGGTGGCACGCCCGAAGAACGGCGAGAGGAAAGTCATCTTCCGACAACGGATGTCGCGCAGATCCACCAACTGGTCATCCGCGAAGCGCGCACGGGGCTCGAGCAGGCCAAGGATGCGATCATCGAATTCATCGCGTCCCAGTGGAATCACCAGCACCTGGCTCGCGTGCCGGAACTACTGACCCAGTCACGAGGTGGGCTTGCGATGGTCCCGCTTGCACGGGCCGCTGCTTTGCTGGATGCCTGCAATCGCTATATTCAGGAGCAATTGCTCGAGCCACAGGCGATCCCCGACTGGCAGAGTCTGGATACGCTCGCCGATGCCATCACCAGCGTTGAATATTACCTAGAGCGCCTTAGCGAGGATCGCGGTTCGCAAGGCGATCTCATTCTCGACGTGGCCGAAGAGAGCCTGCAGACGCTGGGCTATCCGCTGCGAGAGCAGTCAATGCCGAATACCCGCGACGAATTCAGTCGTGAAGCGGACCTCGATTTGTCCGATCCGCTGGATGAAATCGAAATACTGTTGCCCGAACCTGCGGTGGATGTGCTGGCAGATGAACCGTCGGGTCAGGGCGATGCCCTGATACAGGCATCGATTGATGGGCAACTGTCAGACGTTACCTGGCCGGCCGTCGATTGGAGTGGCGAAGAACGAGCAGCTTCTGCCGAGGATCTAGCCGAGCCCGAAGTCGCCGACCTGCCGGGCGAGACCGCCGAGCTTGCGTCCTCCCCGGAAAACATTCCTGATAGCAACGATCTCTTGGTTGACGAGCAGACTGCCGGCGACTCGCTCAGCTATGGGGTGGAGTGGAGCGAAGCCGAAATGGCAGAGCTCGACATCCCAGAGGTGATCCTGCCTGAGCTGATGGAGCAGCCGACGGCTGTCGAACCGGCGTTGAGCATGGAAGACGTCATGGCTGCGCCGGTCGTCTCGATCAATCCTCCGGCACAGAACGTTCCGCCAAGCTTGCTGCCACCGCCTGAGGATGAGGAGCCGGTCGACGAAGACCTGCTCGAAGTCTTCATCGAGGAAGCAGCCGAAGTGCTCGAAACCATCGACGAGCACCTGCCACGCTGGTGCGTCGATACCACCGAAAAGAGCGCGCTCGGTGAAGTGCGGAGAGCCTTCCATACCCTCAAGGGCAGCGGACGCATGGTGCGTGCACTGATCATCGGCGAGCTCGCCTGGTCGGTGGAAAATCTGCTCAATCGAGTTCTCGACCGAAGCATCGACGCCAGTGAGCCCGTGAAGAAACTTGTGGCCGATGTGGTCGCGCTGATGCCGGCGCTGGTCGAAGAATTTGCAGCGAAGGCACAGCGTCAGCGCGACGATGTCGATCGGTTAGCGGCCGACGCCCACGCGCTCGCTAAGGGTCAGCCGATCGACCCTGGTCCGCAGGGTGGCGTAGCGCTCGATGAGTCACCGGCTCCGGAATCTGCAGCTAAAGAAATGCTCGATCCGCAGTTGCTGGAGATCTTTCGTAACGAGGCGGAAGCCCATCTCGGTACGCTGGTCGACTTCCTCGCCGACTGTGCGCAACGCCTGCCTCAGCCGGTCACCGACGCTTTGCAGCGAGCATTGCATACCCTCAAGGGTAGCGCGCACATGGCCGGGATCTTGCCAGTGGCGGAGATTGCCACTCCACTGGAAAAAATGGTTAAGGAGTTCAAGGCCAACCTGATTCCAATGGATCTGGCCGAGGCGGAATTGCTGCACGCTGCGGAGCAGCTGTTGCGTCATGGGCTGGAGAACCTTGAGCGCGACCCGCTGGCGCCCATCGATGGGGCCAGTGAGTTCATCACCCGAGTCCATGCGCAGCATCAGGCTCGGCTGGACGCTGCCAGCGAGCGTGGTGACAACGATCAGGGCGAGCCGCGGGATCCGGGCATGATCTCGCTCTTTCTCTCGGAAGGCATGAACATCCTGCTGGATGCCGAAGACCTGTTGCAGCGCTGGCGCGAGCATCCTGCCGAGCGCCAAGAGTTAACTGCGCTGCTCGAAGAGCTGACGACGCTCGGCCGTGGTGCGCAAATGGCCGACTTGCCGCAGATCGATGCGCTATGTCAGGTGCTGCTGAATCTGTATGCCGTAGTACAGGATGGTCGTCTCGCGATCAGCGGGCGCTTCTTTGATGACGTCGAGCAGGCTCACGAGGCGCTGGTTGGCATGATGGATCAGGTTGCCGCCGGTCTGCAGGTTACCGGTCAGCCTGAACTGGTCGCCCGTCTCGAAGAATTGCTCGCCGAGGCGATCGACCCGCACGCATACGAAATCCCTGCTGATGACATGCAAGTGGAAGCCGCCGCCTCGCCTTCCGCTATCGAGAGTGCCGCCGAGCATATTGCCGAAGCTGAAGCTGAAGCTGAAGCTGAAGCTGAAGCCTGGCCTCTCGACACATCCTTGGTTGAGGACGACCTGAATGAGGAAATGGTCGACATCTTCCTCGATGAGGCGGTCGACCTGCTCGAAAGTGCCGGTGGTGCGCTGGAGCGCTTGCTGGGTACCCCCACTAACCAATTGGCACTATCTGCTCTATTGCGAGATCTGCACACCCTCAAGGGTGGCGCGCGGATGGCTGAGATCCGTCCGATCGGCGATTTGGCCCATGAGCTTGAAACCCTCTATGAAGGGCTTTCGGATGGTCGCTACGTGTATGCGGACGATCTTGCCGCGCTGCTGCAGCGCAGTCACGATCATCTGGCGGTGCAGTTGGAACAACTGCAAGCACGCAGGCCGATGGACGCCGCTGCGGAGCTAATCGGGCATATTCGAGCCTATCGGCAAGGCGTTACGCCGACGTTCGAAAGTGGTGCTTTCACGCGCGAAGAACTGGTAGTCACGGGTGAGGATCAGCTGCCGGAACTCCCCGCGGATGGCTTCCTGCTTTCGGCCAGTGAGCCGGCGGATCGGACCGATGCGACGGCCGACATGGATATCGGTCAGGTTGAAACCGAAGCTCCATCGGACGAAGCCTTCGCTTTCGAACCCGAAATTTCGGACGAGGACGCGTTGCAACTCGCGGCCAATGAGCTGGACCCCGAGCAGTTCGAGACTGCCGAGGAACAGGTGCCGACAGAGATGGCGGAGCCCGTCAAGACAGCAGCAGAGAGTTGGGAAGAGCGTGACCCTGAGCTGGCGGAGATCTTCCTGGAGGAAGGCTTCGACATCATCGAACGCGCCGGAGCATCGCTACAGCGCTGGATGGAGGACGTCGACAATACGTACGAAGTCGAAGCGCTACAACGGGATCTGCACACCCTCAAAGGTGGCGCGCGAATGGCGGACATCCGTGAGATCGGTGATCTTGCGCATGAGCTGGAGTATCTATACGAGGGGCTGTGCGCCGGTAGTTACCGGGCAAGTCCGTCCCTGTTCACTTTGCTGCAGAGTTGCCACGACCGGTTGGCGGCGATGCTCGATGCGGTGCGTGCCTATCGCGAACTGCCGAGCGGGTTGGATCTGATTGAAACGATCCGGCGCTTCCGGGCGAACCCGGAAGAGCAATTAAGCATGCCCAGCAGTGTCTCCTTGACCTCGGCTCAGGACGCCGCCGAAGCCGAGATTCTGGATATCTTCGTCGAAGAAGCCGATGAGCTGCTGGAAGAGATGGAGTCCGCCCTGGGACGCTGGGAAGCCACGCGTGATGGCGTAGCGCCCTTGGCCGACATGATGCGCGTTCTACACACGCTGAAGGGTGGCGCGCGGCTGGCGGCTCAAGGTCGCCTGGGTGATATGGCGCACGACCTGGAGCACAGGCTCGGTGAGGCGCAGCTGCAGGGCGAGTCCTGGACGGACAACTTGTTTCTTGATGTACAGGGCGGCTACGACGGGTTGCTCAAGGAAGTCGAATCGATGCGTTCGCGGTTGTCGAGCGAGCCTGACGTCGTTTTCACTGAGCAAATGCCGGAAGGTGTTGAAGAAGATCAGCCGCAGTCCTCGGTTATCGTGCTCGAAACACCGATCGTCGCCGCCAGCGTGCAGGCGCCGACAACCAATGCACCAGCCAAGGTACTGCCGTTCGTCCGCAAGGCCGAACAGGCGGCGCTGGATGCCGCATCACGTCGCGCGCCGCAGGAACTGGTCAAAGTACCGGCCGAGCTTCTCGAAGGGCTAGTCAACCTGGCCGGCGAAACATCCATTTTCCGCGGTCGGGTCGAGCAGCAAGTCAGTGACGTCGGTTTCACGCTGAGCGAAATGGAAGCCACCATCGAGCGGGTTCGCGATCAGCTGCGGCGGTTGGATACCGAAACCCAGGCGCAAATTCTCAGCCGTTATCAGGCCGAGGCAGAGCGCGCGGGCTACGACGATTTCGATCCGCTTGAAATGGACCGCCACTCGCAGCTCCAGCAGCTCTCCCGCGCCTTGTTCGAGTCGGCTTCCGACTTGCTGGATCTAAAGGAAACCCTGGCCGCGCGTAATCGCGATGCTGAAACCTTGCTGCTGCAGCAGGCACGGGTAAATACGGAACTCCAGGAAGGACTCATGCGCACTCGCATGGTGCCCTTCGACCGACTGGTGCCGCGCTTGCGTCGAATCGTTCGGCAGGTCGCCGGTGAACTGGGCAAGCAGGTTGAATTCCACGTCGGCAACGCAACGGGGGAGATGGACCGCAGCGTTCTCGAGCGGATCGTTGCGCCGCTTGAGCACATGCTGCGTAACGCCGTAGATCACGGTATCGAAACCGCGGTTAAGCGCGCGGCCGCAGGCAAGCCCGAACAGGGCAACATCCGTCTGGATCTGACGCGCGAAGGCGGCGACATCGTTCTCTCGCTGAGCGACGATGGCGCGGGTATCAATCTGGAAGCCGTGCGACGCAAGGCGTTGGAGCGGGGCCTGATGGTGCCCGGTAATGATCTGTCGGACCATGAGATCCTGCAGTTCATCCTCGAGGCAGGGTTCTCCACTGCCGAACAGGTAACGCAGATATCCGGCCGCGGTGTCGGCATGGACGTGGTGCACTCGGAAGTCAAACAGCTCGGCGGCTCCATGAGCATCGAGTCGACGCTTGGCAGTGGCACGCGCTTTCTGATCCGCCTGCCATTCACCGTATCGGTCAACCGGGCGCTGATGGTGTATTCCGGCGAAGACCTTTATGCAATCCCGCTGAACACGATCGAGGGTATCGTGCGTGTGTCGCCATACGAGCTGGAGGCCTACTACCAGCCGGGCGCGTCGCGCTTCGAGTACGCAGGTCAGACATACGAGCTGCGTTATCTCGGCGAGCTGCTGAATAACGGACAGCGACCCAAGCTGGTTGGTCAGAGCCTGCCTCTCCCGGTGATTCTGGTGCGCTCGAACGAGCACAGCGTGGCGGTACAGGTCGATAGCCTCGCCGGCTCCCGCGAGATCGTGGTGAAGAGTCTTGGCCCGCAATTCGCCACGGTTCCGGGCATCTCCGGTGCGACCATTCTGGGTGATGGTCGCGTGGTGGTGATTCTCGACTTGCTCGCGACCATCCGTGTGTTGCATGCGCATCTGCTCACGCAGCAACAACCGCTTCGGTTGCTGAGCAATGACGAGCCGGTCGAGACCGAAGTCGATCGACCGACGCTGGTCATGGTCGTCGACGACTCGGTTACCGTGCGCAAGGTCACCAGCCGCTTGCTCGAGCGCAACGGCATGAACGTCATGACTGCCAAGGATGGTGTCGATGCGATCACGCAGCTGCAGGAACGCAAGCCGGACATCATGCTGCTGGACATCGAAATGCCGCGGATGGACGGTTTCGAAGTGGCGACCCTGGTGCGTCACGATGAGCAGCTGAAGGATCTGCCGATCATCATGATTACCTCGCGAACCGGTGAAAAGCACAGGGATCGAGCAATGGGCATCGGTGTAAACGAGTATCTGGGCAAGCCGTATCAGGAATCCCTGCTACTCGAGGCCATCCAGCAACTGGTCACGCGTCATGAGTGACGTTACCGCGGCACGCATCGGCGTGATCGCCGATACTTCGTTGCAGCGCCATGTGCTGCAGCAAGCCTTGAGTGCCAACGGATACCAAGTGGTGCTGAACAGCGATCCAGCACGGCTGGAAGATGCGGACCTGACAGCGGTGGAAGCCGATTTGTGGCTGGTTGATCTGGCGCAGACGGAAGATTCGCCGCTGGTCAACGCCCTGCTCGAGCGGGACAGTTGTCCAGTACTGTTCGGCGAAGGCCATGCGCCAGAGCGTCATTCCGAGCACTATCCGCGTTGGGAGCGGCGCTTGTTCGGCAAGCTGAAGCGACTTGTCGGTGATCCGTCGAGGGTCGTCGGCCCTCGTCTTGAAGGGCTGCGTGGGGATGCGGAGCGTCCCGCTTGCCTGGAATTACCCGCGGCCTTGGCAAATGCCAATCCGGTAGCGGGCCAACCGGCCCAAGAGGTCTGGTTGCTGGCGGCTTCGTTAGGTGGACCTGAGGCGGTAAAGGCCTTTCTCGATGCGCTACCGGCAGGCTTGCCCGTTGGTTTCGTCTACGCCCAGCACATCGAGGCCAGTTTCGAGTCGGCACTGTCGCAAGTAGTCGGACGGCACAGCCAATGGAGCGTCAACCAGAGCCGGCAGCGCGACTCGATTCGCTGCGGCGAAGTCGTGGTAGCGCCCATCGGTCAGGAAATGGGTTTCGACAGGGATGGCGCCATGCTGCTCAGTGGCCGTAGCTGGCCCGAGCCCTACAGCCCTTCCATCGATCAGATGATGCTCAATCTGGCGCAGCAGTTCGGCAGCCGTTGCGGCGTGATCGCCTTTAGCGGCATGGGCAGCGATGGCAACGCCGCGGCGGCTTATGTACTACGTCAGGGTGGCCGTGTCTGGACCCAGCGTGCCGATTCCTGCGTTTGCTCCAGCATGCCGGACAGCCTTCGCGAAGGCGGCTACAGCTCGTTCAGCGGCGACCCACGCGAACTGGCCCAAGCGCTGGTCAATCATTTTTTGCAGCAGGCTCGCCCGCCCGTTGCGGCTTTGCAAATGGATAACTTATGAGTCAATCCGCTATCGCTCAGGATACGCCCGCCAGCATCACCGGTCTTTTGGTGCCACTGGCCGACCGGACGCTACTGTTACCTAACGTCGCCGTTGCCGAGCTGATCCCTTATCGCGCGCCGCAGCCAGCCCAGGACGCCCCGGCCTGGTTTCTCGGACAGGTGTCGTGGCGAGATTTGACTCTGCCGCTACTATCGTTCGAGGCGGCGTCCGATGGCCAACCGGAAACGGGATCGCGGGCTCGGGTGGCGGTACTCAACGCCGTGGGCGGACGTGATCATGTGAGATTCATTGCGTTGCTGGTGCAGGGCATCCCTCGCTCGGTCAAGGTTGACCCGAGCCTGGCGCGTTCGGACATCGTGCCGGCTCCGCTGGAGCTGGACGTGGTGAACCTCGGCGACGTACAGGCGAGAATTCCGGACCTGGTCGCGCTGGAGCAGAAGCTGGCTGATGCGGGGTTGGTCTGACGCTATAAAAGCAGCGGTGAGCTTCAAGCCGTGAGCTTCAAGTAGATGGCGCTGAACAGCTTGCAGCTGCAGCTTAAAAATCCCCCCACAACTGCTGCGCTACGCTCAGGGCGACGACCGGTGCGGTTTCGGTGCGCAGCACGCGGGGGCCGAGGCGGGCAGGATGGAACCCGGCAGCGCGCGCCTGCTCGACTTCCGTATCGCTCAGTCCCCCCTCAGGGCCGATCAGAAATGCCAGAGAGTCTGGCTGTTCATGGCTTGCCAGTGGTTCGGCGACAGGATGCAGGACCAGCTTCAGCTCGGCCTCCACGGCGAGCCATTGTGCAAGTGGCGCGGGTGGATGGATCACTGGAATGACCGAGCGCCCACACTGTTCGCAAGCGCTGATGGCGATCTGGCGCCAGTGAGCCAGGCGCTTGTCGGCCCGCTCATCTTTCAGCCGCACTTCGCAGCGCTCGCTGACAATAGGGGTGATTTCCGCGACGCCCAATTCGATGGCCTTCTGGATCGCCCAGTCCATCCGCTCGCCACGCGACAGGCCTTGGCCAAGGTGAATCCGCAGTCGCGATTCGGGTAAACCGACGAGTTGTTCATGCAGCTCTACCCGCACCTGCTTCTTGCCCACCTCGACCAGTACGCCTTGATACTCCCGGCCGCTGCCGTCGAATAATTGCACGGCCGCGCCCGGCGAGAGGCGCAGCACCCGACCGATGTAATGGGCCTGGGCCTCGGGCAGTTCGTGCTGGCCGAGGGAGAGCGGGGTGTCGACGAAGAAGCGGGATAGGCGCATGAGAGCAGCTGCGAGCGGTAAGTTGGGAGCGGCAAGTTTAAAGCATCTGCCGTCCTGCTCGCAGTGCTTGGCTTGCCACTCGGGCTTGTCGCTGCTGTCAGCCCGGATCGTGAAAGTTCGCAGGAGCGCCGGGCGCCACGGCCACTCTGACCGAGGCCCGAGTGGCTATGTCGATGCCCTCGGTGGCGACTTCTGCGAGGAAGTCGATCTGCTCTTCGGTGATGGTGTAGGGCGGCAGGAAGTACACGACGCTACCGAGTGGGCGCAGCAGGGCGCCGCGCTGCAGAGCGTGCTGGTAGACCTTGAGGCCGCGACGTTCCTGCCACGGATAGGGCGTCTTGCTGGCTTTGTCGGCGACCATCTCGATAGCCACGGCCATGCCGGTCTGTCTGACTTCAGCAACCTGCGGGTGATCGGCCAGGTGCGCGGTGGCCGTTGCCATGCGCGCCGCCAGCGTTTTGTTCGCTTCGATCACCCGGTCCTGCTCGAAAATATCCAGGGTCGCCAGCGCCGCGGCGCAAGCCAGGGGGTTGCCAGTGTAGGTATGCGAATGGAGGAAGGCGCGCAGCGTCGAGTAATCGTCGTAGAACGCCTGATACAACTTGTCGGTGGTCAGCACGGCGGCCATCGGCAGGTAGCCGCCGGTGAGCGCCTTGGACAGGCACAAGAAGTCGGGCGTGATGCCGGCCTGTTCGCAGGCAAACATGGTTCCGGTGCGTCCGAAGCCGACGGCGATCTCATCGTGGATCAGGTGCACATCGTAGCGATCGCAAGCGTCGCGCAGCAGCTGCAGATAGATCGGATGGTACATACGCATGCCGCCCGCGCCCTGAATCAGCGGTTCGACTATCACCGCCGCGATTTCACGGTGATGATCGGCCAGGGTCTGCTCCATGTGCGCGAACATGTTGCGTGAATGTTCTTCCCAGCTCATGCCGTCGGGGCGCAGATAGCAGTCGGGGCTTGGTACCTTGAAGGTGTCCAGCAGCAGCGGTTTATAAGTGTCGGTGAACAGCGCGACGTCGCCCACGGACATCGCCGCAACGGTTTCGCCGTGGTAACTGTTGGTCAGGGTGACGAAGCGCTGCTTGTTCGGCTGCCCACTGTTGCGCCAGTAGTGGAAGCTCATCTTGAGCGCCACCTCGATGCCGGTCGAGCCGTTGTCGGTGTAGAACACTCGATCGAGGCCAGGCGGCGTGATCTGTACCAGTCGCTCGGACAGTTCGACCACCGGTTGATGGCTGAACCCGGCGAGCATCACGTGCTCCAACTGGTCGAGTTGATCCTTGATGCGCTGATTGATGCGCTGGTTGGCGTGGCCGAACACGTTGACCCACCAGGAGCTGACCGCGTCGAGGTAGCGCTTGCCGTCGAAGTCTTCCAGCCAGACGCCATCGCCGCGCCGGATCGGAATCAGGGGCAGCTGTTCGTGATCCTTCATCTGGGTGCAGGGGTGCCAGAGAACGGCAAGGTCGCGCTGCATCCAGCTGTCGTTCAGGCTCATCATCGTTCCTCGTACAGGTGAGACGGCGCAGCCTAGCAGAAGTAATGCCGGCTTTAGGGAGGCGGTGGGAAACATCAACCCGTTCGATATTTTGCAACGAAAAAATACGCTCTACTTCGATCGGTTACTCGTTAGGCTTGTCTCACCTCAATTCCGGAGACCCGTCGATGCAATGGCGAAACTCATCCACCAACTATGGCCTCGTCAGCATCCTGCTGCATTGGCTGGTTGCGATTGCCATGGTTGGATTGTTCGCGTTGGGTTACTGGATGGTCGGGCTGACCTATTACAGCAGCTGGTACCGCACCGCTCCGGATATTCACAAAAGTGTCGGACTATTGCTGCTTGCTCTGATGGTGGTTCGGGTCATCTGGCGATTCGTCAGCGACGGCCCCGCTCCGTTGCAGAGCCATGGCCGTATGACACGTCTTGCGACGAAGTTGGGACATGGCGTCCTCTATATCGGTTTGTTCGCCCTGATGATTTCCGGTTACCTGATTTCCACTGCCGATGGGCGACCAATCGGAGTATTCGGTTGGTTCGAGGTGCCGGCGCTGATCACTTCGATTCCGAAACAGGAGGATATCGCCGGCCTGGTTCATGAATATCTGGCCTGGGGCCTGCTGATCTTTTCCGGTCTGCATGCCCTGGCGGCAATCAAGCACCACTTCATCGATCGCGATCCGACTCTGAAACGGATGTTCGGCCGCGCCGATGACTAATCTCACTCAAAGGAGAATTCCTATGCTCAAGAAAACCTTTGCTGCACTTGCCCTGGGTTCGATGCTTTTCGCCGGACAGGCGATGGCCGCCGACTATGTGATCGATAAGGAAGGCCAGCATGCCTTCGTCAATTTCAAAATCAGCCACCTTGGCTACAGCTGGCTATGGGGCACCTTCAAGGATTTCGAGGGCAGCTTCAGCTTCGATGCCGCGCAGCCGGAAGCCAGCAAGGTCGAGGTGACTCTGCAGACCGCCAGCGTCGACTCGAACCATGCCGAGCGCGACAAGCACCTGCGCAGCGAAGACTTCCTCAATGTCTCCGAGCACCCGACCGCGACCTTCGAGTCCACTTCGGTGAAGTCGACTGGCGAAGGTACTGCCGATATCACGGGCGACCTGACCCTTAATGGCGTGACCAAGCCGGTCGTGATCGCTGCCAAGTTCATTGGTGAAGGTAAGGATCCATGGGGCGGCTATCGCGCGGGTTTCGAAGGTGCCACGACCTTGAAACTGAAAGATTTCGACATCAAGATGGACCTGGGTCCGGCATCGCAGACCGTGGATCTGATCATCTCGGTCGAAGGTGTTCGTCAGTAATAGAGCGCGTGTAAACCAACGCCGGCGCAAGCCGGCGTTTTGCTTTTCCGGCCAGCGTGCGGGGCGGCCAGAAGCAGGTTACAGGTAACTTGTATGGGCTGCTGTAGCCGGGGTTAAAGCACTATCGCTATTTACAAACAGTCGTGCATGTAAGTATATTCGCCGCATTCTGCCATCATTATCTGGCCCAGGGGCGCCCGCTTCCCTGGTTTGCCTGTTCAACGAGGTTCCCAATGTCCATCAAGTCGGCCAGCGCTGCACTGATCTCTCTTTTCGCCGTGGCAACACTGCTCGTAGGCTGCCAGGACGAACAGGCTGCGGCACCTGCCGCGCAGGAGACGCCTCAAGTCGGAGTGGTGACGCTCGAGGCGGAATCTTTTGCGCTGACTACCGAGCTGCCCGGTCGGGCTCAACCCTATCGTATCGCTGAAGTTCGACCTCAGGTAGATGGGATCATTCAGAAGCGCTTGTTCACCGAGGGCCGTGACGTCAAGGCCGGACAGCAGCTCTACCAGATCGATGATTCGGTCTATCAGGCTGCATACAAGAGTGCCCAGGCCAGCCTGGCCTCTGCCAAGTCGCTATCCGATCGCTACGCGTTGCTGGTCGAAGAGCAAGCGGTGAGCAAGCAGGCCTACGACGAGGCGCGGGCGGCCAGCCTGCAAGCCGAAGCCAATCTGGAACAGGCGCGCATCAATCTGCGCTATACAAAGGTGCTGGCACCGATTTCGGGACGCATAGGCCGCTCGGCTGTTACTGAGGGTGCGCTGGTGAATAATGGCCAGGCTCAGGAGATGGCGATCATCCAGCAACTGGATCCAATCTATGTCGATGTGACCCAGCCGGCCCGGGAACTGCTCAATCTGCGCCGCGATCTGGCGGAAGGCCGCTTGGAAAAAGCCGGTGAGAACGCCGCCAAGGTGACGCTGACGCTGGAAGACGGCACCGAGTACAGCCACGAAGGCACGCTCGAATTTTCTGAAGTATCCGTGGATGCCGGCACCGGTTCCGTGGTGCTTCGCGCCGTGTTCCCAAACCCCGACAAAGTGCTGCTGCCCGGCATGTTCGTCCATGCGCAGCTGGTCGCTGGGGTGAAAAGCGAAGCCATCCTGGCGCCGCAGCAGGGCATTACCCGTACGCCCAATGGCAATGCGACGGCACTGGTCGTCAACGCGGACAACAAGGTCGAGCTCCGCCAGGTCGTGGCTTCTCGTACCGTTGGTAATCGCTGGTTGATCAATGAAGGGTTGAATGCCGGTGATCGCCTGATAACCGAGGGGCTGCAGTTCATTCAGCCTGGTATCGAAGTCAAAGTCGTGCCAGCTTCAAACGTTGCGTCTGCCCAGCCACAAGCCCAGTAAGGCTGAGCCAAGGATTATCACCTAATGTCCAGATTCTTTATCGATCGTCCCATCTTCGCCTGGGTAATTGCCCTGGTGATCATGCTCGCCGGGGGGCTGGCGATCCTGGGTCTTCCGGTCAACCAGTACCCCAGCATTGCTCCACCTGCGGTCGGCATTTCCGTGAGCTATCCCGGCGCCTCGGCACAGACGGTCCAAGACACCGTGGTGCAGGTCATCGAACAGCAGATGAACGGTATCGACGGTCTGCGCTACATCTCCTCGGAGAGCAACTCCGACGGCAGCATGACGATCACCATTACCTTCAACCAGGGCACCGATCCGGACATCGCCCAGGTTCAGGTGCAGAACAAGCTGCAGCTCGCCACGCCCCTGCTGCCGCAGGAAGTGCAGCAACAGGGCATCCGCGTAACCAAGGCCGTTCGAAACTTCCTGATGGTGGTCGGCGTCGTCTCGGCGGACGGCAGCATGAACCAGAGCGACCTGGCCGACTATATCGTCTCCAACATCCAGGACCCCTTGTCGCGTACCAATGGTGTAGGCGACTTCCAGGTGTTCGGTTCGCAGTACGCCATGCGCATCTGGCTGGATCCGGCCAAGCTGAACAACTTCCAGCTCACGCCGACCGACGTCGCCAATGCGATCCGCACCCAGAACGTACAGGTCTCCGCCGGTCAATTTGGTGGATTGCCGGCGGTTCCCGGGCAGCAACTGAGCGCTACCATCATCGGCAAGACACGGCTGCAAACGCCCGAGCAGTTCCGCGAAATTCTGCTGAAGGTCAACGGCGACGGTTCTCAGGTTCGCCTGAAAGACGTTGCCAGAGTCGAGCTGGGCGCCGAGCGCGCCGCCATCACCGCGCTTTATAACGGCATGCCGGCTGCCGGTATCGGCATCAAACTGGCCACCGGCGCCAACGCGCTGGATACCGCCAAAGCGGTGCGCCAGACCATCAGTGACTTGCAGCCGTTCTTCCCCGCAGGGATGGAAATCGTCTATCCGTACGACACGTCCCCGGTAGTCTCGACGTCCATTACCAACGTGGTGCACACCCTGTTCGAAGCCATCGTGCTGGTGTTCCTGGTGATGTATCTGTTCCTGCAGAATTTCCGCGCGACGTTGATTCCGACGCTGGCGGTGCCGGTGGTACTGCTGGGTACGTTCGGCCTGCTGGCAGTGTTCGGCTTCAGCGTTAATACCCTGACCATGTTCGCCATGGTTTTGGCGATCGGCCTGTTGGTGGACGACGCCATCGTCGTGGTGGAAAACGTCGAACGGGTAATGGCCGAGGAGGGGCTGTCGCCGCTGGAAGCGACACGCAAATCCATGGGCCAGATCCAGGGCGCGCTGATCGGTATCGGTCTGGTCCTTTCGGCCGTGTTCCTGCCGATGGCCTTCTTTGGCGGCTCTACGGGCGTCATCTACCGACAGTTCTCGATCACCATCGCCTCCGCGATGACCCTGTCGGTACTGGTTGCGCTGATTTTCACTCCAGCGCTTTGCGCGACCATGCTCAAGCCGATCGAGAAGGGCCATCATCACGAAAAGCGCGGCTTCTTCGGTTGGTTCAACCGCACCTTCGATCGCGGCGTGAATCGCTACGAGAAGGGAGTCGTTGCGGTACTGAAGCGCAAGATTCCCTTCATCATTCTGTATCTGGTCATCGTTGCGGCGCTGGCGGTGCTGTTCAGTCGTCTGCCCAGCGCGTTCCTGCCGGACGAAGATCAGGGCGTGCTGTTTGCCCAGGTGCAGACGCCGGTGGGCTCGACCGCCGAGCGTACCCAGCAGACCGTCGATGCGATGCGCGAATACCTGCTGACCGAAGAAAGTGAAGTGGTCAACTCGGTGTTTACCGTCACCGGCTTCAACTTCGCCGGCCGCGGCCAGAATTCGGCATTGGCGTTCATCGGACTCAAGCCCTGGGACGAGCGTCCGGACGCCGAGGACAGCGTCTTCGCTCTGGCGCAGCGCGCCCAGCAGCATTTCGCCATTTATCGTGATGCACAGGTGTTCGCCTTCGCGCCGCCTGCGGTCATGGAGCTCGGCAATGCCACCGGCTTCAACTTCTTCCTCCAGGACCGTGCCGGCCTTGGTCATGAAGCCCTGATGGCTGCGCGCAATCAGTTCCTCGGGATGGCTGCGCAGAGCCCCGTGCTGCAGGCGGTACGCCCGAACGGCCTGAACGACGAGCCGCAGTATCAGCTGCTGATCGATGACGAGAAGGCCCGGACGCTGGGTATCTCCCTGGACCAGATCAACAGCGCACTGTCGATTGGCTGGGGGTCGAGCTATGTCAACGACTTCATCGATCGCGGTCGGGTGAAGAAGGTCTACATGCAGGGCGCGGCGCCTTCGCGCATGGGGCCGGAGGACTTTGACAAGTGGTTCGTGCGCAACGATCAAGGCGAAATGGTGCCGTTCAGCGCGTTCGGTAGCGGCAAATGGGTTTATGGCTCTCCCAAGCTGTCGCGCTACAACGGCGTTTCGGCGATGGAGATCCTCGGTGAGGCGGCCCCGGGTTACAGTACGGGTGACGCGATGGCCGAGGTCGAGCGCCTCGCGCAACAGCTACCGTCAGGCGTAGGTGTGTCCTGGACGGGACTGTCCTATGAGGAGCGCCTGTCCGGCGATCAGGCGCCGGCGCTCTACGCGCTGTCGCTGCTGGTGGTGTTCCTCTGTCTGGCGGCGCTCTATGAAAGCTGGTCGATTCCGTTCGCGGTGATGCTGGTGGTCCCGCTGGGTGTCATCGGCGCACTGCTTGCGACCCTGGGCCGCGGTTTGTCCAATGACGTGTTCTTTCAGGTGGGTCTGCTGACGACCATCGGTCTGACCGCGAAGAACGCGATTCTGATCGTCGAGTTCGCCAAGGATCTGCACGAACAAGGCATGAGTCGCTTCGATGCGGCGGTCCAGGCATGCCGCATGCGCCTGCGCCCAATCATCATGACCTCGCTGGCCTTCACCCTTGGCGTGGTACCGCTGGCGTTGGCGAGCGGTGCGGGCGCTGGCAGTTCGCATGCTATCGGTACGGGTGTCATCGGCGGCATGGTGACGGCTACGGTGCTGGTCATTTTCTGGGTGCCGCTGTTCTATGTTCTGGTGTCTTCACTGGGCGAGCGTAAAAAAAACGCTACTGAAGAACCGAAGGGAGATGCGCAATGAACAAGTCGGTATTGGCCCTGGCACTGCTGACAGCGCTTAGTGGTTGCTCGTTGATTCCCGAATATCAGCGCCCTGATGCGCCCACGGCGGCCAGCTGGCCGGAAGGCGAAGCCTATGAGGGCACATCTGCTGCGACCCAGGAGCAGATCAATCTGGGCTGGGAAGCGTTTTTCCGCGATCCCGCGCTGCGCCAGCTGATCGAAGTGGCGCTGGGAAATAACCGTGATCTACGGGTCGCGGCACTTAACGTCGACGCTTATCGCGCGTTGTATCGCATCCAGCGCGCCGATCTGCTGCCGCTGGTAAGTGCCGACGGTAGCGGCAGTCGCACCCGTACACCTGGCGATCTCAACCAGACCGGGCAGAGCGGCATCAGCAGTCAGTACAGCGCGACGTTCGGCGTCTCCTGGGAGCTGGATCTGTTTGGCCGTCTCGACAGCCTGCGTGAGCAGGCGCTGCAGGAATACTTCGCGACCGAAGCGGCGCAGCGCAGCACGCAGATCAGCCTGATCGCCAGTGTCGCCAACGCCTGGTTGACCCTGCAGGCTGATCAGGCCCTGCTTCAGGTCAGCCGCGACACGCTGAAGACCTACGAGCAGAGCCTCGGATTGACGCAGCACAGCTTCGATGTGGGCGTCGCTTCGGCGCTTGAGCTCAGCCAGGCCCGCAGTGCGGTGGATACGGCGCGGGTGCGCATCGAACAGTACACCCGCCAGGTCGCTCAGGACCGTAACGCGCTGACCCTGCTTCTCGGTCAGAACATTCCCGTCGGCCTTCCGGCTGCCGGCGATCTGGAACGCGAGCAACTGGCGGTGCTGCCAATCGGCCTGCCTTCCGACCTGCTCTACAAGCGTCCCGACATCATTCAGGCCGAGCGTCAGCTCAGGGCGGCAAATGCGAATATTGGCGCGGCCCGAGCGGCGTTTTTTCCGCGTATCAGCCTGACCGGCGCGGCGGGTACGGCGAGCAGCGAGCTATCCGGCTTGTTTGATGGTGGCTCCAGCTATTGGACGTTCTCGCCGAGCATCAGTGTGCCCATCTTCAATGCCGGGCAGTTGCGCGCCAATCTCGATTACGCGGAAATCAGCCGTAACATCCAGGTTGCACAGTACGAGACGGCCATCCAGACCGCATTTCGTGAGGTGTCCGATGGCTTGGCCGCCCAGGCGACCTATACCCGTCAGGTCCAGGCTCAACGTGACTTGCTGGATACCAGTGAAGATTATTTCCGCCTGGCGGAACGACGTTACCGCACCGGCGTGGATAGCTACCTGACCTTGCTCGACGCTCAGCGCCAGCTGTTCGACGTGCAGCAGCAGTACATCGCTGATCGTCTGGCGCAGATGATCAGCGAGGTCAATCTGTTCAAGGCATTGGGTGGCGGTTGGGACGTGCAAGCCGAGCCGATTCCCGGCGAAGGCTGATCGTCTTCGGTGGGCGCCAGCGCCCGCCGGACACCTACCCACCGCTGTACAAACAAGAACGCCGCCCCGAAGGGCGGCGTTCTTGTTTAGCGTCCCGAATCAGCGATTGCGGGTCAGCAACGCGGGCTTCTCGCCGCGGGGCTTTGTCGGAAGCTGATCCAGTTGCTCCACGCTTGGCAATCGATCGAGTTTCGATTCCTTATGGATGATCACTGGCTGCTTTTCCTTCGGCTTGGCCGCGACATCCTGACGGGCACGGCTATCGTTGTCGATCCGACGTCCTTCGTTCTTGCGTCGTGGTTGACCTTCGCCGCGGGGTTGGCCTGGCTTCCGTTTGCCTTTGCTGGCGGCGCCTGGCGAGCCCGCACCGCCGCCGCGCGGCCCTGCCGCAGCACGAGGTTGGCCGGTGCCGGGTTGCGCGGGAGCGCCCGGGCGGCGGCCACGGCCCTGTTTGTTCTGGTAAGGGCTGACGTAATCGACGCGATTGCCGAAGTTGTCCAGATCGTCATCGAGAAACACTTCTGGATCACGGTCACTGGGCAGGCGCGGAGGACGATTGGCCGGTGTAGTGGCGGCCTCTGCTGTCGCCGAGCCTTGGCTGGCATTGGCGTTGCGCGGTTTGTTCCGACCGCGGCGGTTGCGCTCACGGTCTTTTGGCTCAGCACTGGTTTCGGCCGCCTTGGCTGCACGCGGCTTGCGCTCGCCGCTGCGTGCTGGTCGCGGCTGACGCGCTTCGCGCACTTCGGGTTTTTCCGCCTCGATGGTGCTCGCGTCGAAGCCCATCAGGTCGCCATCCGGAATCCTCTGCTTGGTCATCCGCTCGATGCCCTTGAGCAGCTTTTCCTCGTCCGGCGCGACCAGCGAAATAGCCTCACCGCTGCGTCCGGCACGGCCGGTACGGCCGATGCGGTGGACATAGTCCTCCTCGACGTTGGGCAGCTCGAAGTTGACCACATGTGGTAGCTGATCGATATCCAGGCCGCGAGCGGCGATATCGGTGGCGACCAGAATTCTTACCTGATTGGCTTTGAAGTCAGCCAGTGCCTTGGTCCTAGCGTTCTGGCTCTTGTTGCCGTGAATCGCGACAGCCGGCAGACCGTGCTTGTCGAGGTATTCGGCAAGGCGGTTGGCGCCATGCTTGGTACGGGTGAACACCAGCACCTGTTCCCAGGCGCCCTGAGTGATCAGGTGCGCAAGCAGCGCGCGCTTGTGGCTGGAGGCGATGCGGAACACGCGCTGCTCGATGCGCTCGACCGTGGTATTCGGCGGCGTGACCTCGATGCGCTCCGGCTCGTGCAGCAGCTTGCCGGCCAGGTCGGTGATGTCCTTGGAGAAGGTTGCCGAGAACAGCAGGTTCTGCCGCTTGGCGGGCAGCTTGGCCAGCACCTTCTTGACGTCATGGATGAAGCCCATGTCGAGCATGCGGTCGGCTTCATCGAGGACGAGGATTTCCACGTGGCCGAGATCAACGGCCTTCTGGTTGGCCAGATCGAGCAGGCGGCCCGGGCAAGCCACGAGCACGTCGAGGCCCTTGGCGATAGCCTGGACCTGCGGATTCATGCCGACGCCACCGAAGATTACTGCGCTTTTCAGCGGCAGATCGCGGGCGTAGACCTTGAAACTGTCGTGCACCTGCGCGGCGAGTTCGCGGGTCGGTGTCAGCACCAGCACGCGGGGTTGGCGCGGTCCGTGGCGGTGTTCCCGGTCTGGATGACCGCCGGGAAACAGCAATTCGAGTACAGGAAGGGCGAACCCACCGGTCTTACCGGTGCCTGTCTGTGCGGCGACCATCAGGTCGCGTCCTTGCAACACGGCGGGAATGGCCCGCTGTTGCACTGGTGTAGGCTGGGTATAGCCAGCGGCCTCGACGGCACCGGCTAAAGCCTCGGAGAGACCGAGGGAAGCAAAGGACATGAGTAATCCTGTCTTGTAGAGGGCGAAGCCCCGGGATGGTCATGCCTGGCCCGAATCGCGACTGGCGTGCGATCCCGTCCGGTCCTGTCGCATTTGGGAGAATGCCGACATCCGGACGTAAGCCTGGCGGAAACGCGGAGTATAACAGAGCTTGTTAACGCCGCATTGGTGGGACAGTGTGGCAGTTCGCAGGTTCATTGGCCAGCTCCCTGTTTCGCAGGGAGCTGGCGAAGTGATCAGCGGGACAGCCCGAGGTTGTCCCAGATCGCCAGGCTCGGCTCGGCCTGGTTCAGCGTGTAGAAGTGCAGACCCGGCGCGCCGCCAGCGAGCAGCTTCTCGGACATCTCGCTGATGACCTGCTCGCCGAAGGCCTGGATGCTGGGCATGTCATCACCATAGGACTCCAGCTGCTTGCGCACCCAGCGCGGGATTTCCGCGCCGCAGGCGTCGGAGAAGCGCGCCAGTTTGCTGTAGTTGGTGATCGGCATGATGCCCGGCACGATCGGCGTCTCCACACCCAGCTTGCGCACCCGCTCGACGAAGTAGAAGTAGCAGTCAGCGTTGAAGAAGTACTGGGTAATGGCACTGCTCGCGCCGGCCTTGGCCTTGCGCACGAAGTTGGCCAGGTCGTCCTCGAAATTGCGCGCCTGCGGATGCATCTCCGGGTAGGCAGCGATTTCGATGTGGAAGTGATCGCCCGTTTCGGCGCGAATGAATTCCACCAGTTCGTTGGCGTAGCGCAGCTCGCCGCTGGCCATGCCCATGCCCGACGGCAGGTCGCCCCGTAGCGCGACGATGCGTTTGATGCCTGCTTCCTTGTAGAGATTCAGCAGCTCGCGCAGCTCCTGCTTGCTGTCGCCCACGCAGGACAGGTGCGGCGCCGTCGGCACCTTCACCTCGCCGTCGAGCTGCAATACGGTGTTCAGCGTGCGATCGCGGGTCGAGCCGCCAGCGCCATAGGTGCAGGAGAAGAAGTCCGGCTTGTACTCGGCCAGTCGCCGTGCGGTGGCCAACAGTTTTTCATGCCCGGCTTCGGTCTTGGTGGGGAAGAACTCGAAGCTGATGGAGGGGCGATTCAGAGAAGTCATTTATTTTTACCAAGCTTGAAGCCTGAAGCTGGAAGCCAAAGCAGCGGGAACTCCCCGACTACTTCTGGCTTCCAACTTCCAGCTATTAATACCGATAGCTGTCCGGCTTGAACGGCCCTTCAACCTCGACGCCGATGTACTCGGCCTGCTTCGGCGTCAGCTGGGTGATCACCCCGCCGAAGCCACGGACCATTTCAGCCGCGACTTCCTCGTCGAGCTTCTTCGGCAGGACCATGACGGTGACGTTCTTGGTCTTTTCCACGACCGGCAGGTCGGCGAACTTCTCGTTGAACAGGTGGATTTGCGCCAGCACCTGGTTGGCGAAGGAGCCGTCCATGATGCGGCTCGGGTGACCGGTGGCGTTGCCCAGGTTCACCAGGCGGCCTTCGGCGAGCAGGATCAGGTAGTCGTCGTTCTGTGCATCGAAGCTGCCGGCGCCGGTGCGGTGGATCTTGTGCACCTGCGGCTTGACCTCTTCCCAGGCCCAGTTCTTGCGCATGAAGGCGGTGTCGATCTCGTTGTCGAAGTGACCGATGTTGCAGACCACGGCGCGCTTCTTCAGCGCCTTGAGCATGCCCGCGTCGCAGACGTTGGCGTTGCCGGTCGTGGTGACGATCAGGTCGATCTTGCCCAGCAGAGCGGCGTCGATACAGGCGTCGGTGCCGTCATTGATGCCGTTGTTATACGGGGAGACCAGCTCGAAGCCGTCCATGCAGGCCTGCATGGCGCAGATCGGGTCGACTTCCGAGACCTTGACGATCATGCCTTCCTGGCGCAGCGACTGCGCCGAGCCCTTGCCTACGTCACCGTAGCCGATCACCAGCGCCTGCTTGCCCGACAGCAGATGGTCGGTGGCACGCTTGATGGCGTCGTTGAGGCTGTGACGGCAGCCGTACTTGTTGTCGTTCTTGCTCTTGGTGACCGAGTCGTTGACGTTGATCGCCGGGATCTTCAGGGTGCCTTTCTTCAGCATGTCCTGCAGGCGATGCACGCCAGTGGTGGTTTCCTCAGTAACGCCGTGGATGCGCTCGAGCGCCTGCGGAAATTTATCGTGCAGGATCTGGGTCAAATCGCCGCCGTCGTCGAGGATCATGTTGGCGTCCCAAGGCTGGCCGTCCTTGAGGATGGTCTGCTCGATGCACCATTCGTATTCTTCTTCGGTCTCGCCTTTCCAGGCGAATACCGGGATGCCGGCGGCGGCGATGGCTGCAGCGGCCTGGTCCTGGGTAGAGAAGATATTGCAGCTGGACCAGCGTACTTCGGCGCCAAGGGCGGTTAGCGTCTCGATCAGTACGGCAGTCTGGATGGTCATGTGGATGCAGCCGAGGATCTTCGCGCCTTTGAGCGGCTGCTCGCCGGCGTACTTGCGGCGCAGGCCCATCAGTGCGGGCATTTCCGATTCGGCGATGATGATCTCGCGGCGACCCCAGTCAGCCAAAGAAATGTCGGCGACCTTGAAATCAGTGAAACCGGCAGGCGTCATGACAGCGCTCATGAAGAGTTCTCCATTCGTTTTGTGCGAATGGGCGCCGTTGATGCGTATGGTTAACGCCCCATCCGAGCCTGACAGGTGATGCTTGATTGGATCTGCTGCGGCGCGCCAGGTAAACAGCGTGGCTTGCAAGATCCAAACAGTTATCAAAACCTGCTGCAGCGCCCCTCGGACAGGTGGCGGGCACGGTCGAACAGTGTCGACCGCGTGAAACCCGGCGATTATAGCCGCGACCGCGAGTAATCCCAAGCCCGGCGCGGCGCATGCTGGCGGGGTTCTTGGCCCCATAGCGCGATTCGATACATGGCTCGCGCGCCGATGCGCCGTCCGTTTGCCGAACTCCATCAGGACCACGGTGGTCGAACCTGAAGGTTCGGTGAGCCTCGCCGGGCGACGATCTACAGGAGCTGCCAACATGAACCTCTTGTTCCGTTCTGTTCTGCTTGCATCTATCGCTGCGTTGAGCCTGCCAGTGGCGGCCAATTCCTGTTATGTCAAAGCCGAAACCTCGGGCGCCGTGCCGCCGCCGGTGGTCACCGAAAAGTGCTTCGAATTCCAGGGGCTGGATGTTGAAGCCCTTGACTGGGTTTGCAGTGACACCGAGGCGGTTAAGAATTCCCAGCGTGAAATCCGCGACAGCTGCCCGTCTGGCCATTTCGGTGTATGCACCGCAGCGATCACGCCGGAGACGCTGGCCAACGAACGCGCCACTGGTACGCAGGCGGACGGCTCGCCAGCGCCAACGACCCTGCCTGAAGACGCGCGCATCGTGACATACAACTACGAATCGACTGATCGCGCGCAGGCCAAGATCGACTGCGAAAGCGCGGGCGGTGAATGGTCGCAGTAGCGGACGTTTGGTGAAACAGCCGCTTGCGGGGATAATCGCCAGCCGTCGTGTTTCGAGTGGTTGAACCATGAAGCTGATCCCGTTGAGTGTGTTGCTGGTCGCCGTTTTCGCATTGGCCGGCTGTGATCGCATCGATCCCGACTCGCCGCTCGGCAAGCGCAAGGCCATTTATCAGCAGATGCTCGATACCAAGGAAGACCTTGGCGGCATGCTGCGAGGCCGGCTGCCGTTCGATTCGCAGAGCTTTACCAGCGGCGCGGCAAAGCTGGACGAGCTGTCGCGGCAACCCTGGCAGCATTATCCGGAGGTCAAGGAAGAGCAGAGCGATGCTCGCGAGGACGTCTGGCACAAGCAAGAGCGTTTCAATCAACTGGCCCGCGAGCTGGAAGCGCATACCGCCGCGCTGGTCGCCGCGACGGCTCAGAAGCCGCTGACCACCGAGAGCGTCACGCCGGCTTTTCAGCGTGTGGAGGATGCCTGCGAGGCTTGCCACAAGGAGTTTCGTGCGTATTGATACGGGCCTTGATCAGGCCTCTTTTGCATTCAGCGCTTGGCCGCTTCGAGCTCTTCCCGAGCCTGATCCAGGCGTCGTTTATGCAGTTCAATCATTTGCGCATCACCCGTTCCGAGCGCTTCGCGCAGCTGCGCTTCCCGCTCGCTGGCTAGTCGAGTCGCCCGTTCCACCTCTGCATGGTTGGGTTGGATCGGGACCATGCCGCGGCAGCGTTCATTAAGGCTCGTCACGCGCTCTTCGAGCGCCCGGCGATGAGCGTCCTCGCCCTTGAGGCGGGCATCCTGAATCTGCTCGCCAAGGATTTTGCGCGCGTCACGGCAGGCTTCCGCCGGTTGCGGTGCTGCAATGGATGGCTGCGTAGTGCAAAGGCCGAAGAGCAGCAGCGAGAGAATGCTTCGCCGGAACATGGGAACTCCTTTCTTATTGTTGATCTTCTGACTGAGTCGAGCCGGCTAAGTGCCGTCAGAAACCGGCTATCCCGGCGTTGCGTAGCCGATCACGCAGTTTGACGACTTCCGGCTCCCGGAAAAATGCATGCAACTGGTTGGCGCGGGTGACGCCGATTCCGGGCTCGGCCTGCCATTGTGCGGTGCTTCGGGCCGCGAGGGTTTCCCAATCCGTCTCGATGAAAGCACCGCCGCTTGGCGGTAGACCGATTGCTCGCAGCCAGGCGGCGAATGGGCGTTCGCGCGCGAGTCGATAACTGGCCATCAGTGCTTCGGCGCTGGTTTTGCCGATGCCAGGGATCCGATGAAGATCGGCCTCGTCGAGATCGAGCCAGCCGAGCAGTTCGTGAAGCGCGCCTGCATCGACCAGCGCCTTCCATGTGCCCGGCCCAAGGCGCGGCAGGTCCAGGCCCTTTTTGCCGCTCAGCCAGGCGAGTCGGGCAACGAACTGCTGATCGCAGCCAGGGCTGGCGTTCCAGCAGCTTTGCCAGTGGTAGTTGGCGGGGTCGGGCGCCTTGATCACCTGCCGCTGTTGCGCACGCAAGACGACTGAATCCAGCTGTGGAATCGTCAGTCCGGCGAGCTTGATCGCGACCTGATCGCCAGGCTGAATGTCGTCCGCACGCCAGCGTTCGAGGGAGCCGAGGCTGACGCGGGTGATGTGGCGATCATCCAGCCGGACCGGCTCGATCTGCAGAATCGGCGTGATTCGGCCGCTGCGGCCGATCGTGAACTGCACCTGCCGAACCTGCGCCAGGGCGGTGCGAAGCGGATATTTCCAGGCGGCCGCCCAGTGCGGCGGTTGAGCTTGCCAACGTGTGCCGTTCGGCCGCGTGCCCTGGCGCAGCACGACGCCATCGGTAGCGAAGGGCAGCGGGTAACGGTACCAGCGATTACGCCAACGCTCGGCTTGCGCCAGGTCGCCGATTGGCTGGGTCAGTTCCGCGCTTGCTTTGAAGCCAAGGGCTGAGAGCCCCTCTAGGCGCGTCTGCATCCGTGCCGGCCCGTTCGGCCAGTCCCAAACGAACAGCCCAATCTGCGCCGCAATGCTGTCGTCGATGGTCTGGCGTGCCATGGCGCCGGAAATTTTGCCGCGCGCGCCGACACCGCCAGCCTGCATCTGGATATGCGCATCGAGACGCCAGTAAAGCTCGCCTTGCAGAATCAGCTCGCCATCGCTCGCCAGGCTTTGCGGTATCGCTGGTAGTTGCCGGGCCCGCTCGGTCCAGTCTTGGCCATGGCTGCCATCGCCGCGACTGATGGCTTGGACGAGGCGGCCGTTCCGGTAGTGCAACGTGACCGCGACGCCATCGACTTTCGGTTGGATCCACAAGCCGTTGCGCGCTTCGATCCAGGCCAGCACCGAGGCCGCGTCGGCCAGTTTGGTGAGCCCCGTCTGAGCAACGGGGTGCTCAATGGGGCCGGCGCTATTGGCCAGCGGATCCG
This sequence comes from Pseudomonas sp. CBC3, assembly GCF_037967085.1. NCBI lineage: Bacteria > Pseudomonadati > Pseudomonadota > Gammaproteobacteria > Pseudomonadales > Pseudomonadaceae > Pseudomonas > Pseudomonas sp. CBC3. The sequence goes on along the minus strand of NZ_JBANEO010000001.1, from coordinate 539,172 downwards.
AAGCGTCCGTGGCGATCCCCGGAAAGCAGGCTTGCCATGCCCTTAACCGACTGCGGGATTGGTCGTAGAGCTCATCGTCCACCAGCGAGATGCCACGCCCGTGATAGGCGTCGTCCCATAGCCGAAGCTGCTGGGTCAGCGCAGTGAGCTCGTTGGTGGCCCGTGATTCGGACCAGTCCGGACAGTTGGCCTGTACGGCGGACGTCAAAAGAAGCAGGGTTAACGCGATCAGGCGTGACATGGCGGAGCATCCTTGCTCGATTGAAAAATGCAGGGTAAGCCGCTTGGCATGGCTGGCAACTCACTAGATCGTGGTCGCGCTGTGCTCGGCGGCGGTGCTGGCGCATGGTAAACAATTTCTGCTTAAAGTCTTCGGCAGTCGGACCTCGGCCGATCAAACCGTGCCGCAAGTCACTCCAATGTGTGGGTCCGCAGCGCGATATGGCGCGGTTTCGCCAGTCCGGCTCCTGTCTATGATGGCTGTCAGACGCTGCCGGCGATCACCTCGCAGCCCACGCAGCATCTGGTTAATGAGCGAGCTAACCAGTTGCGCTTACAATTGCCGGTCAATCCTTATGGAGTTATCAGTCCGTGCAACCCGTGATCTCCATCGAACAGCTGAGCAAGACTTATGCGTCCGGGCATCCGGCGCTCAAGCAGATCGATCTGCACATTCGCAAGGGCGAAATCTTCGCCCTGCTCGGGCCCAACGGAGCGGGCAAGACCACGTTGATCAGCATCATCTGCGGCATCGTCAATCCCGGTAGCGGGCGGGTGCTCGTCGATGGTTACGACATCATTGGCGATTACCGCCAAGCCCGCTCGAAGATCGGTCTGGTTCCGCAGGAATTGTTCAACGAAGGCTTCGAGAGTGTCTGGGCCACGGTGCGCTTCTCCCGCGGCCTGTTCGGCAAGGCGCCGGACGATGCCTATCTGGAAAAGCTGCTGCGCGACCTGTCGCTGTGGGACAAGAAAAGCGCGCGCATCATCGAGCTGTCCGGCGGCATGAAGCGCCGGGTGATGATCGCCAAGGCGCTGTCCCACGAGCCGAGTATTCTTTTTCTCGACGAGCCCACCGCAGGCGTCGATGTCGAGCTGCGCCGGGACATGTGGGAGATGGTTCGCGGTCTGCGTGAGCGCGGCGTGACCATCATCCTCACCACGCACTACATCGAAGAGGCGGAGGAAATGGCCGATCGCATCGGCGTGATCAGCCGGGGCGAGATCATTCTGGTCGAGGACAAGCACGTCCTGATGCACAAGCTCGGCAAGAAGCAGTTGACGCTGCATCTGCAACGGCCGCTGGCAGAAATCCCGGCGGAGCTGGCTGGATATCCGCTGGAGTTGATCGACGGCGGCAACGAACTGGTCTTTACCTTCGATGCCCAGCACGAGGACACCGGCATCGCCGATCTGCTCAGGCGTCTCGCGGCACACGGGATCGATTTCAAGGATCTGCAATCGAGTCAGAGCTCGCTGGAAGAAATCTTCGTCAACCTGGTAAAGGGAAGCCGCACATGAACTTCCATGCAATCCGCGCCATTTACTTATTTGAGCTGGCGCGCACCTGGCGTACGTTGCTGCAGAGCATCGCCACGCCGGTCATCTCCACTTCGCTGTACTTCGTGGTGTTCGGCTCGGCGATTGGTTCGCGGATGGAAGCCATGCACGGTATCCCGTACGGTGCTTTCATCATTCCCGGCCTGATCATGATGGCGCTGCTTACGGAGAGTGTTTCCAATGCCTCGTTTGGCATCTACATGCCGCGCTATTCCGGGACCATCTATGAGGTCCTGTCGGCGCCGGTTTCCTATCTGGAGATCGTCATCGGCTACGTCGGCGCGGCTGCGACCAAGTCCATCATTCTTGGCTTGGTGATTCTGGTCACCGCGCGGCTGTTCGTCGATTATCAGATCCAGCATCCGCTGATGATGGCGCTATTTCTGGTGCTCACGGCGGTGACCTTTTGTCTGTTCGGCTTCATCATCGGCATCTGGGCTGACGGCTGGGAAAAGCTGCAGATCGTGCCGTCGCTGATCGTCATGCCGTTGGCCTTTCTCGGCGGCAGCTTCTATTCGATCGAGATGCTGCCGCCGCTGTGGCAGAAGATCACCCTGTTCAATCCGGTGGTCTACCTGATCAGCGGTTTCCGTTGGAGCTTCTACGGTGTCTCTGACATTGGCGTCGGCATCAGCCTGGCGATGATCTGTGGCTTTCTCGTGGCCTGTCTGCTGGCCGTGTGGTGGATATTCCGGACGGGTTACCGGCTGAAGAACTGACTCGCAACGCTTACCGACCCGCATCGCCGGTAACATGGCGATGCCCCCTTCATTTCGAGGCAAACATGAAATTCATTCCTTCTTTCGCCGCTCTGGTCGCTCTCAGTCTGGCTGCCGGCTCGGCCACCGCCTTCGATCTTGGCGAGGCCGCTCGGGCGGTTTCGGGCATCACCGGCAACGGCGCCACGCAGAACTCGTCGCAGGGCCAGGCGCTTAACCTTATCGGTCAGCTCGACGAGCTGGACGTCACGCCCACCCAGGCATTGGGCGGCAGCGGTGCGCTGTTGCAGCTGGCAAAACAGCAGTTGGGCAGCGACGATTACGCCCAGCTGGCCAAATCCGTGCCGGGGATCGACAAACTCACCGGCGACAGCGGGCTGGATCAGCTCGGCCAACTGGGTGCGCTGACTGGACTGCTGGGTCAGTCGGATACCGGTGTCAATGCGCAGACGGCCGCCGCGGTGGACAACGTGCAGAGTCTGGGCGACGTCAACCAGGCATTCTCCGCGCTGGGCATGGATGCCGGCATGGTTAGTCAGTTCGCGCCGATTCTGCTGCAGTATTTGGGCAGTCAAGGAGTGGGCGGCTCGCTGTTGCAGAGCCTGAGCGGCATCTGGGGCGTCGGCGGCGCCTGATTCGCATCCGCCAGGGTAAAAAGCCCCGCTTGGCATTGCCGGCGGGGCTTTTTCGTTCCACAGAGTGTGAGCTACCAAGAGCCGTAAGGGATGCCGTGTTTTTCTATGTAGGCTTTGGATTCAGGCTCTAACGGCAATGCGTACCGACCGCCGGTCTTGCCTTGGGATGGTCCTTTGAGCTCGATTTCCGCCTGAGCCCGCAGCACTTCGATGGGCCCGCCGCAGGTACTCATCACCCAGCCCTTGACCACACCGCCAGGGGCGAGCCCCAGCGCCAGAGCATGGCGGTAGTCACTGGTGCGGCAGGGCGGGTCGAGCCGCTCACTCATCAATTGCCGCGCACGCTCAGGAATCTCAAGAGTGACCCGGTAGGTTTGTGGCTCCGCGAGCGACTGCCAGCGTACATAGATGCGCCTGGGTAGCTCGGCTCCGTTAACGTGGCGGCCCGCGCCCCAGCCTAAATTGCTACGCCAGCCTGCGGCGTTCCCGCTGTCATCTGCTGGTTTGGCGATCGATGCCGTCCCACCACCCATACGATAAAAGCGGTTGCCGTGGACATCTTCCACATCGGCGGTTTCCACCCAGACTTCCATATAGTCCGGAGCAAGAAAGCCCAGGCGCCAATAAGGATAGGGCAGGTTGCCGGCGTACTGGTCGGGGTTGGCGCAACTGGAGAGAAGCAGAAGAGCAAGGGTGAGCGGTAGGCCGCGCATGATCAGGCTCACCATGATCCGTAAGGAATGCCGTGTTTTCTATGTAGGCTTTGGATTCAGGCTCTAACGGCAGTGCGTATCGGCCCTCGGTCTTGCCTTGGGATGGCCCTTTGGGCTCGATTTCCGCCTGAGCGCGTAGAATCTCGATGGGACCACCGCAGGTGCTCATTACCCAGCCTCTTACCACACCGCCAGGGGCCAGCCCCAGCGCCAGGGCATGGCGGTAGTCACTGGTGCGGCAAGGCGGATCGAGCCGCTCACTCATCAATTGCCGTGCGTGCAGCGGAATCTCAAGGGTGACCCGGTAGGTTTGTGGCTCAGCGAGCGACTGCCAGCGTACATAGATGCGCTTGGGCAGGTCCGCCCCGTTAACGTGGCGGCCCGCGCCCCAGCCGAAGCGTTTGCCCCATCCGGCAGCATTTCCTTTGCCTTCAGATGGCGTGCGAACGGCAGCTATGCCGCTGCCTACGTGGAAGAATTTGTGTTCGCGAATATCTTCCACATTGGCGGTTTCCACCCAGACTTCCATATGGTCCGGAGCGAGAAAGCCCAGGCGCCAATATTTGTAGGGCAGGTTGTCGGGATTTCTTTCGGAACCGGCGCAGCCGTCAAGCAGCAGGAAGATGGCGATGAGCGATAGCCGGTGTGCCGTCATGATCGCCTGCCTGCTCACCATGATCCGTAGGGGATGCCGTGTTTTTCAATATAGGCTTTGGACGTTTCCGAAAGCGGCCGGTGGCTTCCCTGGGAGGTTCCTTCGTAAGGCCCCTTGGGCTCGATTTCCGCCTGGGCTCGCAGCACTTCGATGGGCCGGCCGCAGGTACTCATGACCCAGCCCCTGACCACACCGCCGGGAGCAAGCCCCAAGGTGAGGGCTTCGCGGTATTCGCTGGCGGGGCAGGGAGGGGCGAGGCGTTCGCTCATCAACTGCCGCGCTCGTTCAGGAATATCAAGGATTACCCGGTAGGTCTGTGGCTCGGCCATGGATTGCCAACGCACGTAGATGCGCCTGGGTAGATCGGCACCATTGACGTGGCGGCCGGCGCCCCAGCCGAAGCGTTTGCCCCAACCTGCAGGATTGCCTTTTTCTTCTGGCGGAGTCCGAACGGCAACTATTCCGCTACCTACATGGAAAAAAGTTTTACCGCGAATATCTTCAGCGTGGGCGGTTTCAACCCAGACCTCCATATAGTCCGGAGCCAGGAAACCAAGGCGCCAGTATTTGTAGGGCAAGTCGCCTGGATTATTGTCGGCGCCAGCGCAGCCACCAAGTAATAGGAAAAACAGAACAAACACTGACGCTCTCAACGTTATTTCTCCAAAGGCGTGTCGGCATGGCGGGTCCGTTCACGCTTGCCGGGGGCGTTTACAAAAAGCACTTCGAACCGGCTGCTCCCGCGTCCTAAGGTGGCGTTCCAGTTGGCAGACAGGTGGATGTAGCGCTGGCGCAGCAAACGTTCCTCTTCGGCATCAAGCGCGCCGTTGCCGCTTCTGGCCGAGGCCAGAAGCTTGTCTTTGATACATAAAAGCTCGGCGGGCAGAGAAAGCCTGCTGTCGTGTTCGTCGATGAAGTCGAGCGGAACACCGGCCTCCGTCGCCAGCACATGCATGACCCTCAAATACACCCGCGAAAGATGCCCGTAAACCGTGCGCTCCAGGCGGGGTGCGGCCAGTACGTACTTCATCTTGTCGTCGCGGCTGCCAAAAGGCGGCAGCTGTTCCCAGACATCCACGTCCAGCCTGGCCGTGCGATCCTGCGGGTCGATAAGATCGGCATCGCGGGCAAGTACGACATCGCGCTGCGCTTCTTGGTAGGCCGGAGTGCGGTAGGGGTCGCTATCCAGGCGAACCCGGTTACGTCGCGGGCGGGTCAGGTAGAGTCGCTCGCTGGCCTGCTCCTGGTAGCCGCCGCCCAGGTCCGAGTGGGCACCGGGCAAAACGATTTCTTTATGTGGCGGCGAGACCTGATTGAGAGCGAAGTTGCGCCTGTACTCGTCGCGTGCGACCAGATGCACCACTTGCCGAGCGGCATCGGGTGCGAGGTAGAGATCGATGCCGCTATTAACGGCGTCACCCGGGTTGCCCCAGTCGTCCCAATAACCCAGCGCCGCTACGGTGTCGAACAGTCCGATGAAGTTAATGAGGACATCACTGCCCCAGTCGACGTCGGGTTTCAGGCCCAGTTTGCCGGCACGGTGCACTTGGCCTAGCGGCCCTTGGTCGCGCTTGAGTATCTGATTGGCAAAATGCCGAGCGGCTGCGGCACCGCGGCTGAAGCCAAAGATATCGAGCTCCAACTTGACCAGTATCGCTTCGGGATTTTCCTCACTGAAACGGATCATTGCCTTTTCGAGCAAGGCCAGGCCTTCATCGACCTTAGCGAGTACACCTGTAGCACCGCGTCCGAACACCAGGCCAGGAAGAGTATCGGGTTCTCCGCTTGTAGTGCCGATGCCCGTCACATAGACACGCAGGCTCGCATTTTCTGCATCCGAAGGTAATGGCTGGCCGGAATCGTCCCGATACAAGTCATACAAGCGCCAAATATTGCTTACATCGTTCCCATAGCTGCTATCCGGATCGAGCTGGTGAGCTTCGCAGCGCTGCACGATCGCCAACGCTTCTTCTTCGCCGAAGCCGATATCCGAGGCTCGGCACTGCGCGCCAATAGCGCTATTGCTGGCGTTGTTGCCGGTGCCGTCGAAGAACACGCCGATCCGCAGGGTGACGGCCTGGCGGCGGTCGAGTTCTTCCTCTTCCTCCTCTTCTTCCAGGCCTTGCGGAGCATCGCGGCCAGGAGCTGCTTGCTCCAGCGCTCGGGCCTGGCTTGGAGTCGGTTGCGGCGGATGCGGTGAGCGCAGCGATGTGGTCGTATCGAAGGCCTGGGCTTGCGCTGCTGGCTGAAGGTTCAGGGGTGCAGGCGGTGTAAAAGGTGCCGAGACTGAAGCGTTGCCGATGACGACAGTTCCGGAGCCGCCAACGATCACGTCGCCGTGAGCGCCCACGCTGCCTAGCGTGGCGGCCGGTTTGCCGTTGATCAACACGCCGGGGATGAGGTTGCCCGATAGCGCACTACCACAACCAGTGGCATCACCCAGGCGAGCGGCGGGCAAGCTATCGAACAATACGTCGGGTGAGCCGGTGGCGATGGGGTTATTACCGTGCCCAGTCTTTGGGCAGGCCGTAGGATCACCGAGGCGGGCGGCAGGTTTGCCGGACATGACCAATCTCCTTATCGGTATGCGAGCCGGCACCTTGCCGCAAGGCAATAGCGAGCGCAAACGACGCTCTATTTTTTATGGGCTGGTTCGCAGCCTGTGCCCCGGCCGTGCCAGAACTTGCGCAGCGAAAAAAGAAAGCCCCGTACAGCACAGGGCTGGCGGGGCTTTCTTGCAGCATGAGGCCTACAGCTTGCCGCTGCTTTACAGTCCGGCAGCCGCGCGCAGTGCGTCGGCCTTGTCGGTCTTTTCCCAGGTGAATGCGGTGAAGGTGTCGCCACCGACTGTCATTTCATAAGGATCGCGACCGAAGTGACCGTAGGCCGCGGTAGCCTTGTACATCGGGTGCAGCAGGTCGAGCATGGTAGTGATCGCGTAGGGACGCAGATCGAAATGCTCGCGGACCAGGGCTACGATCTTCTCGTCGCTGAGCTTGCCGGTGCCGAAGGTGTTGATCGAGATCGAGGTCGGCTGGGCCACGCCGATGGCGTAGGAGACCTGGATTTCGCAGCGCTCGGCGAGGCCTGCGGCGACGATGTTCTTGGCCACGTAGCGGCCGGCGTAGGCCGCCGAACGGTCGACCTTGGACGGGTCCTTGCCGGAGAAGGCTCCGCCGCCGTGACGGGCCATGCCGCCGTAGGTGTCGACGATAATCTTGCGCCCGGTCAGGCCGCAGTCACCTACCGGGCCGCCGATGATGAACTGGCCGGTCGGGTTGATGTGGAACTGAGTGTCCTTGTGCAGCAATTCGGCCGGGATGACGTGCTTGACGATCAACTCCATCACCGCTTCCTTGAGGTCGGAATGCTTGACCTCGGGGTTGTGCTGGGTGGAGAGGACGATGGCGTCGATGCCTACGACTTTACCGCCTTCGTAACGGCAGGTGACCTGGCTCTTGGCATCCGGGCGCAGCCACGGCAGCAGGCCGTTCTTGCGCGCTTCGGCCTGGCGCTCGACCAGGGCGTGGGAGAAGCGGATCGGGGCCGGCATCAGTACATCGGTTTCGTTGCTGGCGTAGCCGAACATCAGGCCCTGGTCGCCGGCGCCCTGGTCTTCAGGCTTGGAGCGGTCGACACCCTGGGCGATATCCACCGACTGCTTGCCGATGATGTTGATGATGCCGCAGGTGGCGCCATCGAAGCCGACTTCCGAGCTGTTGTAGCCGATGTCGATGATGACGTCGCGCACCAGCTGCTCGAGGTCGACCCAGGCGCTGGTGGTGACTTCGCCGGCGACGATCGCCACACCGGTCTTGACCAGGGTTTCACAGGCCACGCGGGCGTGCTTGTCTTCGGCGATGATTGCGTCCAGCACCGCATCGGAAATCTGGTCGGCGATCTTGTCCGGGTGCCCTTCGGACACGGACTCGGAGGTGAAAATCGAATATTCGCTCATCTATCGGTTCCTAATTACCGGTGGGTGAGTCGGCTGTCAGTGGCGGGCCGGGAAAAGTACCGGGCCTGGATCTGAAAACCGTTCTTCAAGCCAATGTAGAGGCTCTCGCCGGGCGTGAGCCCCGCGGCATCGGCCCAACGGGCCAGATCGTCCTGTTCGAAGCCCAACCAGAGATCGCCGCAGGCCTTCCTGGCCCAACTCTGATTGTGGCTGCACAGCTCGGTGAGCAGCAGGCTGCCGCCCGCGTTCACCAGCCGCGCCAGTTGCTTGAGTGCATCACCCGGCGCGGCCAGGTGATGCAGAACCATGTTCAACACGACGCAATCGGCCGATGGGCATTCGTCCTGTAAAGCATCGGCGAGTTTCAATTCGACGTTGTCCAGCGCCTCTTCTTCGCAACGTGTGCGCGCCAGTTCGAGCATCGCCGGGCTGTTGTCGACAGCGACCACCCGCGCGAAGCGTGCGGCCAGCTCCGGTAGAAAACTGCCATCGCCGGGGCCGACTTCCAGCGCGGTCGCAGTCGGCGCGAAGTTCAGTGCATCGAGCAGCGCCACCACGCTATCGCGGTATTGCGGCAGTCCGGCGATCAAATCCTGGCGTGCCTGGAAGCTGCCAGCCATGCGCGTGAAAAAGTCTTCGCTGGCGGCGCTGCGCTGGGCATGCACCGCGCTAATCCGAGCCTGCACGTCGACTGGCAACATCAGTTGATCGACTTCCTCCAGCAGGGCGGCATGCAGCTTGCCGCCGAGAGATTCGCCTTGGGGCAGGCTGCGACGATAGAAGATGGCGTTGCCTTCACGTCGTGTCGCCAGCAGACCGGCCTGGCTCAGCACCTTGAGGTGATGGCTGATGCCGGACTGGCCGGTGGCGAAGATCTGCGCCAGCTCCAGTACGCCGAACGAATCGCTGGCCAGCGCCCGCAACACATTCAGCCGCAACGAGTCGCCGCCGGCCTTGCACAGGGCGGCGAGCTGATCGCTGTCGTCGAAGGAAATCCGGGGGATGCGCAGGCTCATAAGTCGCGCAGTCTAGTCGGTCGTTTTTCGTCCAGCAATGGCAGTATCAAAAAGTTTTGATATTGGACAAGCCGGCTGTTCAGCTCACCAGGCTGTTAATGCCCATTGCGCACGACACCAACCCGAGGCCGAGCAGGAAGAAGCTCGGTAGCAGGTCGAGTACCCGCTGCAGTTTGTCGTGACTGGACAGGCGACGTGATACCAGGCTGTAGGCGACCAGAATGGACACATCGACCAATGCCCAGATGATGATCAGTGCTGCGGCCTGGGGCGCGAAGGGTTGCGCGGGAAGAATGAACCCCGGCAGAAACGCGAGAAAGAACAGGATGTCCTTGGGGTTCGACAAGCCTACCGCCATCGCACGCCAGAAGTAATGCGCGTGTGGCCGCCCCTGTTTCGGTTTTTCGTCATCGCCGCCACACAGGCCATCCGCGCCGAGCCAGATCAGATAGAGGCCACCGAGTACCTGGCCCCATTCAAGAATGGCCGGCTTCAGATCGAGCGCCAGATAGATCAGTACCAGGGCGGCGATCAACAGAAGCTGAGCAGAGAGCACGCCGCCGAGAATGGTCCAGGCCGGCCAGCTGCGCCGCGCATCGGCGATGACCAGCGCGACCACTGGCCCTGGGGAGGCGATCAGCAAGGTGACCGCGGCGGCAAAGGCTAAGTAAGTGGCGCTCATAGCTCGGTCACCAGCTCGAAGATGCGTGATTGGCGGCCCAATTTTTCGGTGTAGAAAGCCAGGTTGCAGCTGGCGAAGGTGCGCTGCATCCAGCGGTCGCTGCCATCGAAGCGGGCTGGGAAGGGGCTGCGCGCGTGCGCGGTGCGTCGATTGTCGATGATCAGCAGATCGCCGCGGGCTAGCCGTACCGGCTCGACGACGTCCCAGGCGATGCGGCGCAACGCATCGAGCGAGTGCTGCGCGCGGTCGCTGTAGGCCACCATGAACTGGGGATCGAAGCGAAAGAAGGGCGCATCGGGGTCGCCGTACAGCACGGTCTGATGTTTATTGATGTCGATGCGCTGGTTCTTCTCGGTTGGGCCGTAATCAGAGAAAAAGTTGTAGGGCTCGTTGAGAAAGAAAGCCTGCTGCTCGTAGCTCAGGTGCTTAAGGATGCGATCGACCGAAGCGATGTAGGTAATGGCTTGCGCTGTAGGATCCTGGCGCAGGCAAAGCAGTAGCAGGTAGTCCGGCTGGATCGCATGAAAGGCGTTTTCGGTATGCAGGTCGAGCTCGGTATCGAAGCTGTCCGAGCTGGCGGCGCGCGATTGTGTCGGCTGCGGGAAGAGGTTGTTGACGATGCAGCCGCCGGATTCCTGCACGTAGCCGATCGGGTCACCCAGCAGGGCGGTGGCTTGCAGCAGCAGCTTTTCGCTGCGCTCGTCCGGCTTGTGCACGTCGGCGCGGGATTGAGGTGTCGGCGGGATATCGCCTATCTCCATGCCTTGCAGCCGTAGAAAACCCTGCGGGTTGCCGAACACCTTGAAATCGAGAATCTGCGCAATCTGCTCCTGGCCCAGTCCCCCGTTACGGATGGCGGCAGACAAAAGTAGGTCAAAGTTGCGATTGGACATGTCATTCTTCCCTGCGGTTTTCTACGGCATACGCCACGCTTGTGAGCCGAAGCCATCGCACTGTTGGCTCGGCTGCTGGCGCAGTATTGGTGGGGTTCGGAGGGTTGAAAAATGGAAAAAAGGGCCGGCTGTCATGAGTTTTACTCATGCCGGAGTGGGGCGGCATGACAGTGCGGATGCCTCCCCTGTATGCGCTGCGAGCTTTCGAAGTGGCGGCGCGATTCGGCTCGTTCACCCAGGCGGCTGAAAGCCTGTGCATCACGCAGAGCGCGGTCAGCCGGCATGTGAAGGCACTCGAGGAGAACCTCGGTTGTCAGCTCTTCGACCGGCGCGGCTCCAAGCTGGCGCTGACCGACACGGGGCGGATGCTGGCGCAGGAACTCAAGGTGGGCTTTCGCACCATCGAAAACGCCTGCATCGCGGTCAATCGACAGCAGAACGCGCTCCGGCTGAAGGCCCCGTCGACGCTGACCATGCGCTGGTTGCTGGGTGCGCTGGAAACATTCCAGCTAGCCCACCCGCAGAATCAGGTACAGCTCACCAGTGCCTGGATGGACCTGGACGCGGTGGATTTTCATAACGAGCCGTTCGATTGCGCGATTCTGCTCGGACACGGCGGTTTCCCGGCTGACTGGAACCGCGTGAAGTTGTTCGATGAATGGCTGGTGCCCGTGTGTTCACCGGACATCCTCGGTGACGGATGCTGGACCGCGTCCCAGCTGGCGTCCGCCGAGTTGATCCATCCCTCGCGTGACTGCCGCGACTGGCGGCGCTGGCTGCAGCGGGTCGGGCTGATCGACGTGATCGCGTGGCAGCAGGGCAAGCTGTTCGACACGCTGGAACTGGGCATCTCCGCCGCAGCGCAGGGGCATGGCGTCTCCATCGGCGATCTCGCCTTGGTCGGTGCGGAGCTGCACAAGGGCACGCTGGCGCTGCCGTTCGAGCAGGCGGTGCGCTCCGGCGATAGCTACTATCTGGTCTGGCCGGTGACCGGCGAAACCCCGGAAACGCTCACTCGGATGAAGGATTACCTGCTACGGCATCTGCCGGATGCCGGAAGCTGTGGCGTCAGTCTGCTCGACTAGAACGCGCAGCGCGCATCAGTCATTGCCCCCCATCCCGCGAAAGGGGAAAATGGCGGCCTTTTTCACGTACTACCCCCGCAGGAGATTCAGCGATGCCCAGCCGTCGTGAGCGAGCCAATGCCATCCGCGCCCTCAGCATGGATGCTGTGCAGAAAGCCAACAGCGGCCATCCCGGTGCCCCGATGGGCATGGCGGACATCGCCGAAGTGCTCTGGCGCGACCACCTGAAACACAGCCCGACCAACCCTTTGTGGGCCGACCGTGACCGTTTCGTGCTGTCCAACGGTCACGGCTCGATGCTGATCTATTCGCTGCTGCACCTGACCGGCTACGACCTGTCCATCGACGACCTGAAGAATTTCCGTCAGCTGCACAGCAAGACCCCTGGCCATCCCGAGTTCGGCTACACCGCCGGCGTCGAGACCACCACCGGCCCGCTCGGTCAGGGTCTGGCCAACGCCGTGGGCTTCGCTCTGGCGGAGAAGGTCATGGCGGCGCAGTTCAACCAGCCCGGCCATGAAATCGTCGACCACAACACCTACGTGTTCCTCGGCGATGGCTGCCTGATGGAAGGCGTCTCCCATGAGGTCTGCTCGCTGGCCGGCACCCTGGGGCTGAACAAGCTCACCGCGTTCTACGACGACAACGGCATCTCCATCGATGGCGAAGTGCATGGCTGGTTCACCGACGATACCCCGCGCCGCTTCGAGGCTTACGGCTGGCAGGTGATCCGCAATGTCGACGGTCACGACGCCGACGAAATTCAGATGGCCATCGAGACCGCGCGCAAGAGCGACCGTCCGACGCTGATCTGCTGCAAGACCATCATCGGCTTTGGCTCGCCGAACAAGCAGGGCAAGGAAGAATCCCACGGTGCCGCGCTTGGCGACGCCGAAATCGCCCTGACCCGCGAAGCGCTGGGCTGGAAGCATGGCCCGTTCGAAATTCCCGCCGAGATCTACGCCGAGTGGGATGCCAAGCAGAAGGGCGCCGACGCCGAAAACGAATGGAACAAGCGCTTCGCCGCCTACGAAACTGAATTCCCGGCGCTGGCCGCTGAATTCAAGCGGCGCATGGCCGGCGAACTGCCCGCCGACTTCGCCGAGAAAGCCAGCGAATTCATCCGCGAAGTGGCCACCAAGGGCGAGACCATTGCCAGCCGCAAGGCCAGCCAGAACTGCCTGAACGCCTTCGGCCCGCTGCTGCCGGAACTGCTCGGCGGCTCGGCGGACCTGGCCGGCTCCAACCTGACCCTGTGGAAGGGCTGCAAGCCGGTGGTCGCCGAGGACGCTTCGGGCAACTACATGTACTACGGCGTGCGCGAGTTCGGCATGGCCGCCATCATGAACGGCGTCGCCCTGCACGGCGGCCTGATCCCCTACGGCGCGACGTTCCTGATGTTCATGGAATACGCGCGCAACGCGGTGCGCATGTCGGCGCTGATGAAGCAGCGGGTGATCTACGTCTTCACCCACGACTCCATCGGTCTCGGTGAAGACGGCCCGACTCACCAGCCGATCGAACAACTGACCAGTCTGCGCACCACGCCGAATCTGGACACCTGGCGCCCGGCCGACACCGTCGAATCCGCGGTCGCCTGGAAGCACGCCGTCGAGCGCAAGGACGGCCCGAGCGCGCTGATCTTCTCGCGCCAGAACCTGCCCTATCACGTACGCGACAACGAAACCGAGGCAGCCATCGCCCGCGGCGGCTACATCCTGAAGAACTGCGAAGGCGAGCCGGAGCTGATCCTGATCGCCACCGGTTCGGAAGTCAGCCTTGCGGTCGAAGCCGCCGACAAGCTGGCCGCCCAAGGCCGTCAGGTGCGCGTGGTTTCCATGCCTTGCACCAGCGTGTTCGACGCCCAGGATGCGGCCTACAGGCAGCAGGTGTTGCCGGTGGAAGTCGGCGCGCGCATCGCCATCGAGGCGGCGCATGCGGACTACTGGTACAAGTACGTCGGCCTCGAAGGCCAAATCATCGGCATGACCACCTACGGCGAGTCGGCCCCGGCCGGCCAGCTGTTCGAGGAATTCGGCTTTACCGTCGATAACGTTCTCGCGGTTGCCGAAGAGCTGTTGGAAGACTAACGAGTCAGCTGGAAGCCTGAAGCTGGAGGCTTGAATAAAAGCAGCCGGATCAGGCTTAAGGGATCACAGCAGCTGAGAGGTTACGGCTGGATGGTGGAAGTGCCAGCGGCATGAGTACTTCCAGCTTCCGGCTCCAGCTCCCAGCTCGCCCAGAGACGAGCCGCGAATGTCCCGAACTCCCTCTTACCGCATCGCGCTTAACGGCTACGGCCGTATCGGCCGTTGTGTGCTGCGCGCCTTCTACGAACGTGATGCCGCATTCGATTTTCAGATCGTTGCCCTCAACGACCTGGCCGACATGGCCAGCCTGGAATACCTGACCCGCTTCGACTCCACCCATGGGCGCTTTCCCGGCGAGGTGAGCGTGGACGGGGACTGTCTGCACCTCAATGGCGACTGCGTGAAGGTGCTGCGTGAGTCTACGCCGGAGGCTATCGACTGGTCGGTGCTGGGCGTGGACCTGGTGTTGGAATGTTCGGGCGCCTACAACACCCGAGCCAGCGGCCAGCGTTTTCTCGATGCCGGCGTGCCGCGCGTGCTGTTTTCCCAGCCGATGACGGGTGCTGCGGATGTCGATGCCACCGTAGTGATGGGCATCAACCACACGCAGCTGACCGGCGCCGAACGGCTGGTTTCAAATGCCTCCTGCACCACCAACTGCGGTGTGCCGTTGCTGAAACTGCTCAACGACGCGGTGGGCATCGAGTACGCCTCCATCACTACCATCCACTCGGCGATGAACGACCAGCCGGTGATCGACGCCTACCACCACGACGACCTGCGCCGCACGCGCTCGGCCTTCCAGTCTGTGATTCCGGTGTCCACCGGATTGGCCAAGGGAATCGAACGGCTGCTGCCGGAACTCTCTGGACGGATTCAGGCCAAAGCCGTTCGGGTGCCGACGGTGAATGTGTCCTGCCTGGATATCACCCTGCAGACGTCCCGTGACACGGACGCCCAGGCGATCAACCGGGTGCTGCGCGAGGCCGCCGAATCCGGCCCGTTGAAGGGATTGCTGGCGTACACCGAGCTGCCCCATGCCAGCTGCGACTTCAATCACGACCCGCATTCGGCGATCGTCGATGGCAGCCTGACGCGAGCCTCCGGGCCGCGGCTGGTGAATCTGCTGGCCTGGTTCGACAACGAATGGGGATTCGCCAACCGTATGCTGGACGTCGCCGAACACTATCTGCGCGTGGCTCATCGCCCCTAGCGGGCCGCGTCTTGAATTTCGCTGTTTCGTACTTTTAAGGAAGATCGACATGACCGTTTTGAAGATGAACGACCTCGACCTGCAGGGTAAGCGCGTGCTGATCCGCGAAGACCTCAACGTGCCGGTGAAGGACGGCGCGGTGAAAAGCGATGCGCGCATCCTGGCCTCGCTGCCGACCATCAAGCTGGCGCTGGAAAAGGGCGCGGCGGTGCTGGTCTGCTCGCACCTGGGCCGCCCGGAGGAGGGCGTGTTCAGCGGGGAAGACAGTCTCAAGCCGGTCGCCGACTATTTGAGCAAGGCGCTGAACCGCGAAGTCCCGCTGGTCCGCGATTACCTCGACGGCGTCGAGGTCAAGGCCGGTGAGCTGGTGCTGCTGGAAAATGTGCGCTTCAACCAGGGTGAGAAGAAGAACACCGACGAGCTGGCGCAAAAGTACGCGGCACTGTGCGACGTCTTCGTGATGGACGCCTTCGGCACCGCTCACCGCGCCCAGGGCTCGACCCATGGCGTGGCCAAATTCGCCAAGGTCGCCTGTGCCGGTCCGCTGCTGGCCGCTGAACTCGATGCGCTGGGCAAGGCGCTGAAGAGCCCGGCCAAGCCGATGGCCGCCATCGTTGCCGGTTCCAAGGTCTCGACCAAGCTCGATGTATTGAACAGCCTGAGCCAGGTGTGCGACCAGCTGATCGTCGGTGGCGGCATCGCCAATACCTTCCTGGCCGCAGCGGGCTTCCCGGTGGGCAAGTCGCTGTATGAAGCCGATCTGGTGGACACCGCCAAGGCCATCGCGGCCAAAGTCAGCGTGCCGCTGCCGGTGGACGTGGTGGTAGCCAAGGCCTTCGCCGAGGACGCCGAGGCCACGGTAAAAGCCGCTGCCGATGTGTCCGACGACGACATGATTCTGGACATCGGCCCGCAGACCGCGGCCAATTTCGCCGAGCTGCTCAAGTCCTCGAAAACCATTCTCTGGAACGGCCCGGTTGGGGTATTCGAGTTCGATCAGTTCGGCAACGGCACCAAGGTGCTGGCCGAGGCCATCGCTGAAAGCCCGGCATTCTCCATCGCGGGCGGCGGTGACACCCTGGCGGCCATCGACAAATATGGTGTGAGCGAGAAGATTTCCTACATCTCCACCGGCGGCGGCGCCTTCCTCGAATTCGTCGAGGGTAAGGTGCTCCCCGCGGTGGAAATCCTCGAGCAGCGAGCCGCACAGTAGCGCTCGTCAGGCATAACAAGCGAAACACCAAGGCAACCCCTGGAGCTTGATGAGGTCTCTGTTTTGTCTGAGCACGGAATGGAGACTTACCATGCGTTATGCCGCTCTAGCTGTTTGCTGTCTTGGCTTGGCCGGTTGTGCCGGTGGCGCGCCGGATTCGCTTTGCGAAGTGATCGACCCGCCACCAATCGAAAGTCCCACTGCACAGAACGATCAGCGGGTGCAGATGCAAAGCACCGGCGATCCAACCGCTGGAACCGCTGCGGACGTTCAGGATTGCCCCTGAGCCGATGCAGCCAAGCAAGGAGAAGCGATGAAAGGCCTGTATATCCCGTTTGCCGCACTGCTGCTCGGTGGTTGCGGTCACTGGCAGTCCGGCCCCGACGCACCCTTCGTTCGCTGGAAATGCCAGAGCCAACAGAACATCGCCTGGCGCTACGCCGATGACAGTCGCCAAACGATGGAGCTGAAGATCGGCGATAGCGAGCAGGTTCACCGGCTGCGCAAGGAACCTGCCACTCGTGGTGCTTTCTATAGCGACGGTGTGGTGGCTTTCCACGACAAAGGCAACCAGGCGTTGGTCTTTCGGACCGCCGACGACAAGCTGCTGGCCCATGGCTGCAGCGCTTCGCTGATCACCATTTGAGATGCCGAGACGCCCCTACGCAGCGGGTCGGCATGGAGCGATTTGCGGCGTTTCGCCAGAACTGATGGTTTTTGAGCCGTCCGCCACTACAATGCCGCGCCTTACCGCGCGGTGCTTGAACAGCGCCCGCCCCTGCGGCAGGCTTTAAACGAATAAACGACCCAAACCGGGAGAAAGGAAAACATGGCACTCATCAGCATGCGCCAGATGCTCGACCACGCCGCCGAGTTCGGCTACGGCGTGCCGGCCTTCAACGTGAACAACCTCGAGCAGATGCGAGCCATCATGGAAGCGGCCGATAAGACCGACTCCCCGGTGATCGTCCAGGCTTCTGCCGGTGCCCGCAAATACGCTGGCGCCCCCTTCCTGCGCCACCTGATCCTGGCGGCGCTCGAAGAATTCCCGCATATCCCGGTGTGCATGCACCAGGACCACGGCACGAGCCCGGATATCTGCCAGCGCTCGATCCAGCTGGGCTTCAGCTCGGTAATGATGGACGGCTCGTTGCGTGAAGACGGCAAGACGCCGTCCGATTACGAATACAACGTGCGTGTCACTCAGCAGACCGTTGCTTTTTCCCACGCCTGCGGCGTATCGGTGGAAGGCGAACTGGGCTGCCTGGGTAGCCTGGAAACCGGCATGGCCGGTGAAGAAGACGGCGTCGGTGCCGAAGGCACCCTGGATCACAGCCAGCTGCTGACCGATCCGGAAGAAGCCGCCGATTTCGTGAAGAAGACCAAGGTGGACGCCCTGGCCATCGCCATCGGCACCAGCCACGGTGCCTACAAGTTCACCAAGCCGCCGACTGGCGACACGCTGTCGATCCAGCGCATCAAGGAAATCCACCAGCGCATTCCCGATACGCACCTGGTGATGCACGGCTCCTCCTCCGTTCCGCAGGAGTGGCTGAAAATCATCAATGAGTACGGTGGTGACATCAAGGAAACCTACGGCGTGCCGGTCGAGGAAATCGTCGAAGGCATCAAATATGGCGTGCGCAAGGTCAATATCGACACCGACCTACGCCTGGCATCCACCGGTGCGATCCGCGAGTTCATGGCGAAGAACCCCGCCGAATTCGATCCGCGCAAGTACCTGGCCAAGACCGTCGCGGCCATGCGTGACATCTGCATTCTGCGCTACGAAGCCTTCGGCACCGCTGGCAATGCCTCGAAGATCAAGCCGATCTCCCTGGAAGGCATGTTCCAGCGTTATGCTTCCGGCGAGTTGGACCCCAAGGTCAACTGAGTCGGCGCTAACGACTGAACAAGGGCCCGCTTGAAGTGGGCTCGAAATAACAAACCCCGCCTTGGCGGGGTTTTGTTTGTTAAGCGTTGTACCGGCCGACGCAATTGTCGCGGGTCGCGCCTCTTATGAGGTTTGCGGGAGGCCCGCCCCCGGGGCGAAGCTTTTGCCTTGCCCGGTACTACCAGGCGCACTTGTCTTTGGAGTACGACTCAGACACCGGCTACGCTGAGCGTTAGATGGAGAATCCTTAGTCCAATAGTTGCTGAATCTGGCTGTGCAGATTATCGAGCGAGAAGGGCTTTGCGATGATCGGAGCGGAGCGGGCGATGGGGCTTCCTGACTCGTGGATTTCGATCGGATAACCGCTGATGAAGATGACTTTCAGATCGGGCCGCAACTTGATTGCCGGTTCCGCGATCATCACGCCTGAAACTCCACCGGGCAGTCTGAAATCGGTTACCAGCAGGTCCAGTCGCGGTTTGGTTGCCAAAATCTCGAAAGCTCGGGCGGAATCCGCCGCCTCCAGAACCTTGTAGCCTTCCCCTGCTAGATAGTCAGACAACAGGCCGAGAATGTGGGGTTCGTCCTCAACGAGCAGGACAACTTTGGTTGGTGCTTGGCTCATCGGGGTGATTCTCGATTCTTGTGAAAATAGCTTGTGAACGTATTTTGTGTCAGGCCAGTGATGGTTCCGGCGCGAGACGAGCACTTGGAGCACGACGGCGCTCCGCAAGTTCATGAGTGCACTGGCAATCGGCTGATCCAGTCGAGTGTTTGTCGGTGCATGCCCAGCAGAGTACTGAACTATGGTACGAACCTCTATTGGAGAAGCCCACGGCTCATGTCAGTTACTTCGGAAGCCCACCATGACCAATGAAGACACCCGGACCATCGCTGATCGGACGTTGGATGACTATCGTGCCAATGCCGAGGCGTTTCGCGAGGGCACGCGCGACCACGACGTCAGCCAGAATATCGATGCATTGTTGCGAAACATCCACGGCGAACCGCCTTTTCGCATTCTCGACCTGGGTTGCGGTCCGGGGCGAGACCTCAGGACATTCACATCGCTCGGCCATATCGCCGTCGGGTTGGACGGCGCTGAACCCTTCGTGCGCATGGCGCGGGTCGATAGCGGTTGCGAGGTGCTGCACCAGGACTTCCTGCAGCTGGACCTGCCCGCCGAAGCGTTCGACGGCATCTTTGCCAATGCGGTGCTGTTTCATCTTCCCAGCCGTGAAATCAGCACGGTTCTGTTGAAGTTGCATGCCGCGCTTCGCGGCGGTGGCGTGCTGTTCACCTCCAATCCGCGCGGCAACAATCAGGAGGGCTGGAGCGGTGCGCGTTATGGCACTTGGTATGACTGGCCAGCCTG
Source organism: Pseudomonas sp. CBC3 (assembly GCF_037967085.1). Lineage (NCBI taxonomy): Bacteria > Pseudomonadati > Pseudomonadota > Gammaproteobacteria > Pseudomonadales > Pseudomonadaceae > Pseudomonas > Pseudomonas sp. CBC3. The sequence continues at coordinate 519,471 of NZ_JBANEO010000001.1, read as the reverse complement.
GCGGGAATTGCTGCAGTCGGCGGGCTTCATCGAGCTCGATCATTATTACCGGCCGGCAGGTCTGCCTCGCGAACGGCAACCGTGGCTTGCCAGCGTCTGGCGCAAGGGCTGAAGTGGCGGACAGCGGCAAGCGGCGGTTGTTCATCCGTAACGCAGAATGCATGTCGTGAAGCTTGGCTTCATGCGTTTTGCATGCATCCAAAACGCTATTATGTGACGCAAGTCACTGAATTTCGTGGGTTTCGTGATCTGTCCCGGTTGGCATGAACGCTGCTCTAGTTAAGGAAGCTGGACCATAACCGGAGTACACAATAATGATCGCCGCTGAAAAAACTCTCTCTGCCGCGTTTCCTGAGTTCGAAGTACTCACCACCCCTCGTCCGGATGGGGGGCTTCTCTTGACGCTGCGTAACGATGATCGGGACATCATCAAGCGCGCTCTTTCCAAGGGTCAGACCCAGACCAATATTCAGCTGGAATGGGTCATCAGCTCGATCCGCCGCGACCTGGCGCTGGAGGCTGGCATGTCGCCTGCCATCGCCCGGTTGCAGAGCCAGAGCCGCACTGGGCTGCCGACCTACGATTACGCCTGAACCGATCGTTGGGCCCGCCGTGTAGTGGGCCCACCTTCGGATAAGCACTGCGCGATCTGGCGCAGGCGAACCTACCGGATCAGAAGAGTCCGGGTGCAGCAAGCCGTTTAAGTGATGAGGAATCCCACATGAATGCCATTGACCTGTTGATTGAAGACCACGAACGAGTGAAGGACATCCTGACGCGCCTGACCGAGAGCACAGAGCGTGCGGTAAAGACTCGTACCGACCTGCTGCAAAAACTTGAGATGGAAGTGACCATCCACACCCAGCTCGAAGAGCAGATTCTCTACCCGGCCTATAAGGAAGCGGGTGGAAAGGAAGAGCTGAAAATGTATTACGAGGCCAAGGAGGAGCACCGCGCTGTGGATTCCCTCGTGCTGCCTGATCTCAAGGTGACCGATCCGGGGAGCGTTGAGTTCTCCGGCCGCGCGAAAGTGTGCAAGGAGCTGCTCGAGCATCACATCGAGGAAGAGGAATCGGAAATGTTTCCCCAGGCGCGCGAGCTGTTCGACGAGGCCAGGCTGGAAGAGATGGGTAAGCAGATGAGCGAACTCCGAGACCGCCTGAAGAAGGAATTCGTTGCCAGCAAAGCGGCTTGACGTATTTCGTACCGGGGGCGCAACGCCTCGGCACATTGTTCACACCCAACCGGCGCGCAGGTAACTGTCGCGCCGGTTGACGTATCGGCTCGATAGCCAGGCCGAACGGCCGCAAAGCATCGACTGAGATCAATCAGAGCCTTCGTTTTATACGCTAGCGTGCTGGATATGCATGGCAGGACCGATACCGTTGAGCGGTTGACGCCCAGTCTGCGGGGTTGCGTGGGCACTCTCCTCCTTGTGAAAGGTCAGTTTCAGAAGGATTGATTTGTCCTATCTCCGGCTTGTTAGTCGGCTTTCATCTTTCTGGAGGGTTATCCATGCGTCTTGCTTACTTGTCTGCCCCTGTTCTAGGTCTGCTGCTGGTCGGCTGCGGCCCGGATGAGGATCTTGAGCGCGAACAGACCCCGCCGCCACCTGCAACCGAGCAGCCTGCGGCTCCTGCAACTACGCCGCCAGCTGCCACACCGCCTGCTACCGGAACTGGCGCTGGAACGGGTGCAGGGCCGGGCACTACCGGAACCGGTACGGGCGCCGGCGCGGAAACCGGCACCGGAACCGGCGTCACAACTGGAACGGGTAATTCGGATGGCATGAACACCGCACCGGCCGACAACGGCAGCGGTCTGGGCACCGAGTCGGGTGCCGGCACCGCGCCCAATCCCACCGGCACCGGTACGGGTGCGTCCCAGTAAGATTTTAAATTCAACGGCGCCTCGCGAGCTTGGCGAGGCGCTCTGCTGGAGGTTTGGATGAAGACGAAATATATCGCCGTCGCCGCTGCGCTACCTGTTGCGCTGATGCTGAGCGCCTGCTCGCCGGACGAAGAGCCGTCGGCAATGGATAACACCAGCGAAAATCAACAGGAATACCAGAACACGGCCACCGACCCGGCCGGGCCGCGCGAGATTTCGCCACCTTCGAATATGGCCAACGAATGACAGGGCTCGTACGCTGCGGCTGAGCGAGCTGCTACACGTACTGGGCCGCCGCATAGCCGGATGCCCAGGCCCATTGGAAATTGAAACCGCCGAGATGGCCGGTAACATCCAGCACTTCACCCACGAAGTACAAGCCCGGTGCCTTCTGCGACTCCATGGTCTTCGACGACACTTCGCGCGTGTCGACGCCACCCAATGTCACCTCCGCGGTGCGATAGCCTTCGGTGCCGGCCGGGACCAGTTGCCAGTTGCCGAGCTTTTCCGCCACGTCTTCGAGTTCAGCCGGGCTGTACTGCTTCAGCGGCCTGGAAATGAACCAATGCTCGGCCAGCAGCCCCGCCATCTTGCGTGTGAACAGCTCGCCGAGCAGCGTTTTCAACTCGGTATTGGGGCGTTCACGGCGCTGTTCGTCCAGCCAGTCGACGAGGTTCAGGTGCGGCAACAGGTTGATTTCGATGACATCGCCCGGCTGCCAGTACGAGGAAATCTGCAGAATCGCCGGCCCGGAAAGTCCGCGATGGGTGAACAGGATGTTTTCCTTGAAACTCTGGCCGTTGCAGCTGACCAGGCAATCCTCGACCGAGGTGCCCGACAGGGCTTCGCACATCCCCTTGAGCTGCGGTTCGGTGATGGTGAATGGCACCAGGCCGGCGCGAGTCGGCAGTACGCTGTGGCCGAACTGACGCGCAATCTGATAGCCGAAACCGCTGGCGCCGAGCGTCGGAATCGACAGCCCGCCTGTCGCGATCACCAACGATTGGCAGGCCAGTTCGCCGGCATCGCTTTGCAACCGATAGCCGTCCTCGTTGCGTTCGACCGACTGCACGCTCGTATTCAGGTGAAGGTCGACGCCCGCTTGTCGGCACTCCTCGAGCAACATGTCGAGGATGTCGCTGGCCTTGTTGTCGCAAAACAGCTGACCGAGTTTTTTCTCGTGATAGGGCACGCCATGACGGCTGACCATCTCGATGAAATCCCATTGGGTATAACGCGCCAGAGCGGATTTGCAGAAATGCGGATTGCCGGAGAGGAAGTTGGCCGGCTCGGTGTACATATTGGTGAAATTGCAGCGTCCGCCGCCGGACATGAGAATTTTCTTGCCGGCCTTGTTGGCATGGTCGAGCAGCAGAACGCGGCGGCCGCGTGCCGCCGCCGTGAAAGCGCACATCAGTCCGGCAGCCCCCGCGCCAATTACCACCACATCCGTTTGCAACACCGCTCACCTCGACTCGAAAACGCGAGATGGTACTCCTGCCGCCGGGCTACTGCAGCCTGGGCTTGGGACAGCCGACGAGACGAACATGGCAATCGGTTCACCGTGTGCTTTGCTATGAGTAATGGCGCTTCGCTATGAGGGGCGAGAAGTCCATGAAAGATTCAAGCCGTCTTCTATGGTTGGCATTGCTGCTGGCGAGCACGTCCCTTTCGGCCGACGTGCTGCGTCTGGCTGGCAACGCTTGGCCGCCTTATACGGATCGACGTCTGCCCGAGGATGGTTTGTCGGTCGAGCTCATCCGCACTGCGCTTGGCCGTGCGGGCTACCGGATCGAATACATCGAGGTGCCCTGGGAGCGCGCTCTGCTGGGGCTGAAGACTGGCAGCTACGACATGGTCAATGGTTGGCCGGCCCTCAACCGAGCTGATTATGTGCGCCGCTCACAGCCTTTTTTGACCAATCGCATGCGTTGGGTGCAGCGACGCGACAGTGACATTCGCTATGACGGCCTCGCCAGTCTTGCGGTCTATCCCGTTGCGCTGAGCCGCGGCTATGGCTATAGCGAGGAGCTGGAAAACGATTCGTGCCTGAACAAGGGGTACGTCGCGAACTTCGTGCAGGCGGCGAGGATGCTGCTGGTCGGGCGCGTCGATCTGACGCTGGAAGATGAGCGCACCGCCCTGTTCCATTTCCGCCGCGAACTGAAGCAGGTAAGCGACGCCTTGTCGTTCGTGCCGGGTGAATTCAGCCTGCGCGATTTGTCGCTGGCGGTACGCAACAGCCATCCGCAGCAGGCGGCGATCCTCGCAGCGTTCAATCGCGAGATCGCGGCGATGGAAAAAGAAGGCAGCTATGCGGCGATCTTTCTCCGCCATGGGCTGCCTGCGCCCGAAGCGTTGCCTCAGCCCTGAGCCGGCGGCGCCTGGCGCACCAGGTGGCTGGCCATACTGCGCAGCGGCGCGAGCTGGCGGCAGATCAGACCCAGCTGGGTCTGTAGCAGACGGTGTGCATCGTCCTGGTCCTCGGAGGCCTGTTCGAGCTGTTGCGCGAGCGCTTCTTCCTCATCGCTGTAGACCGCCACTGGCTGGTTGGTTTGCAGGGCCGTCGCCAGCTCGTCGAGGCTGCTCGCCAGTTGCTGCGCCGCACGTTCGAGCATGTCGTCGCGGGCATCGTCGGGCAGGCTTTCGCGGTGTGCGCCCAGCCCTGACAGATAGTTGAGCAGCGTGTGGGAGAGAATCAGAAAGCGAAAGCCGGTCTCGGCATCCTTTCGGAAATGGCCGGGCTCCAGCAGCATGTTCGACAGCGTGGTCGACAGCGCGGCATCAGCGTTATGCGCGTTGCGTCGGGCCAGCCGGTACGCCAGATCGTCGCGTTTGCCGCTCTCGTACTGGCGCATGATCTGACGCAGGTAATCCGCGCTGCGGCTGAGGGTATTGGCAACCATCCGATTGAGCCGGCGACCCTGCCAGTCCGGAAGAATCAGGAACACTGCCGCCGCGGCGATCAGGCTGCCCAGCAGGGTATCGACCAGCCGCGGCCAGATCAGCCCGTAGCCGTCGCCGACCTGGTTGAAGCAGAACAGTACCAGCAAGGTGATCGCCGCCGTCGCCAGGGTATAGCGGCTGCTACGTGTGGCGAAGAACACCACGCCGGCGACCACGGCGAACAGCGCCTGGATCTGCTGGCTCGGGAACAGATCGAACAGCGCCCAGCCCACCACCAGCCCGAGCATAGTGCCGGTCACGCGCTGCACCAGCTTGATCCGTGTCGCGCCGTAGTTCGGCTGGCAGACGAACACCGTCGTCAGCAGCACCCAGTAACCCTGTTCCGGGTGGATCGCGTGCAGCACCGCGTAGCCGCACACCAATGCCAGGCTCATGCGCAAGGCATGACGGAACAGCAGCGAGGTGGGCGTCAGCTGCAAGCGGATGCGGGCGAGGGCGTCGCGTAACGATTGCGGCTCGCGGTCCAGCAGGCTGCTGTCCTGTTCGCCTTCCAGGGCATCGGGGTTGCTGGCACTGGCGAGTTGGCGCTGCATTGTCGACAGGTTGCTCGACAGCGCTCGCAGCGAGCGCAACAGCCCGCGCCAGGCCGGATTGCTCTGCATGCGCAAGTGTTCCAGCGACGATTCCAGATCGCCCAGTGCCTGGGCATTGGCTTCGCTGTAGCGAAAAGGCTGGCGCAGCTGAATGACCTTGGCCAGTTCGGCGCAGGCGATGCCCTGCAGGCGCAGCAGCCTGCCGCAGCGGAACAGCACGTCGCTGTGGAAGAAGGCCTCGGCCAGCGCCTGGTAGGGATAGTGCGAGGAGCTGACGCGCTCGTGCAGGTCCTGGGCGAGGAAATAGAGTTTGAGGTAATGGCTGATCTTGACGCCAGGACGACCGTTACCGAGGCGGTGCAGTAGGGTTTCCTTGGTGGCATTCAGCGCGCTGACCACCCGACAGTTCTGCTGCGCCAACTGCAGGCGGCGCTCCTCCACATCGAGTTGGCGCACCGGCTCGAACAGCGTGGCCTTGAGCTTGAAATACTGACCCAGTTCCCGATACAGCCTGGCCAGGCTCTGTTGCACCGGCTGATGCGAGAACAGGGCGTTCCAGAGCACCGACAGCAATCCGTACCAAGTCGCCCCTGCGAGCAGCAGCAAGGGTCCTCGCCAGGAGTCGAGATCAGCACCGTCGCGCTGATCAGCGGCGATCATGCTGTAAATGGACAGAATCAGCGTGGCCTGGGCAATGGTCGCGTAGCGCTCGCCCAGCGCGCCCAGCATCACCAGCACGAATGCAGCCACGGCCATGCCGCCGACGAACAGCGGCGGGTACGGGAATAGCAACTGCACCGAGGCGGCGGCGACGCTGAAACACAGCAGCGTGACCATTAAAGCCGAGAGCCGACCGAACCAGCTGTCGTCGGTTTCAGCCAGAGCGCTGGCAATCACGCCGAGAAACAGCGGGATGGCCATCGACGGCTGCCCGAGGTGCCAGCTCAGGCCCATGCTGCCGGCCAGCGCAATCAGCACGCGCAGGCTGTAGCCGAATTTCTCCAGCGCCCAGAGGCGGCGTAGGGAATGGCTGAGCGATGGTGAGCGCATGGACGTTCGGACCCGACTGAGAAGCTATTTGGACGCCCGAAGCGTTCGGACGTCACGGCGACCATGGCAAAGCTTATACCGTCCGTCCGTCCGTCCCGCATCACCGGAACGCCATCGCTTGGTCATGGTTCTGCCGTATTTCGCTGGCTTTATTCATGCGGCCCCTCCACCCATTACGATAAAAGAGGACAACGCATGAACCGTGAACATGATGCCAGCCGCCGCAGCCTGCTCAAGGGTGGCGCTATCGCCGCCGTAGTCGCCACCACGCCGTTTCTCGGGACCCTGGAAGCTTTTGCCGCGCGCAATGCGCAGGGCCGCGGTGCTGGCCTGGTCCGCAGCAGCTACGGCCCGCTGCGCCCCACCAAGGATCTGAGCACGGGTCTGGAACTGCTGCAGCTACCCGATGGCTTCCAGTACAGGAGCTTCTCCTGGACCGGCGATCTGATGGAAAACGGCCAGCCGGTGCCCGGTTCGCATGACGGCATGGGCGTTATCGACGTCCGTCGCGGGCACAACGGCCCGGAGATTGTTCTGGTGCGCAACCATGAAGCCGGCACCGGCAAGCTGATCGAGGCCGATGGAATCTACGACGGCATTACCCTTGCCAACGGCCAGCGTCCCGCCGGCGGCACCACCAATCTGTATTTCTCCCATGGCATCGACGATGCGGTACGCACCATGCCGAGCCTTGGCGGCACGCGCACCAATTGCGCTGGCGGCGTAACGCCGTGGGGCACTTGGCTGTCATGTGAGGAAACCACCGAGGATTACCGCAGCGTCGGTGGCCGTGCCCACGGTTATGTGTTCGAAGTCACCGCCGACCCTGCGCTGACCACCGGCCAGCCGATCGTGCAGATGGGCCGCTTCGCCCACGAGGCGGTGGCCGTGGATCCCCGCAACAGCTACGTCTACCTGACCGAAGATTCCCGCAATCGCTCCGGTTACTATCGCTACATTCCCACCGATGCCAGCCAGCAACCCGGCTCACTGGCGGCCGGAGGCATCCTGCAGGCGGCACGCGTCCGTAATCGCGCGTTGGTCGATCTGCACGCGCCGAAGCAGGGCGACAGCTACCAGCTGGAATGGGTCGAAGTGTCGAATCCTGACCTTGATCCGCAGCCTGAAGGAAGCGGCCCCTATGCCCAGGCACGCCAGGCCGGCGGCCTGAGCATGAGCCGCGGCGAAGGCATCTGGTACAGCGAAGGCAAGCTGTTCATCGTCGACACCAGCGCCGGCACCGACGCCCAGGGTCGCGCTGGCTATGGTCGCGGCGCGGTATGGATGCACGATCTGGTCAGTGATCGTCTGACCTGCATTTTCGCGTCCACCGATGCCGAAATCGCCAACAACCCGGACAACATCACCGTCAGCCCGCGCGGCGGTTTGCTGCTCTGTGAAGATGGCGGTGGCGTGCAGGATGCGTTCGGCTTCGGTGAGCGGCTGCTGGGTCTGACCACGGCGGGCGAGGCTTACATCTTCGCCAAGAACAACGTGGTGTTCGATGATGTGCAAGCCGCGGCGACGGGTAAGCAGGTCTCAGGGGGCGACTACCGCAACAGGGAATTCTGCGGGGCGTGCTTCGATCCGACCGGGCGCTATTTGTTCGTCAACATCCAGACCCCGGGCATCACCTTCGCCATCTGGGGTCCCTGGGCGCGCGGGTCGTTGTAAGAGAGGCAGCTGAAGCTGAAAGCTTGAAGCCGGAAGCTGGAAGTCAGAGCTGCTTGCTTCCGGCTTCCGGCTTAAAGCTGTCTGACTTTCAACGACCGCCCTTTGATCTTCCCAGCGTTGAGGCGATTCAACGCCTGTTTGGCGACGTCGCGCTCGACGGCGACAAACGCCTGGAAATCGAAGATCGCGATCTTGCCGACCTGGGTGCCGGGGATGCCCGCATCGCCAGTCAGCGCACCCAGAATGTCGCCAGGGCGCAACTTGTCCTTGCGTCCCGCGCCGATGCAGAGCGTCACCATCGGCGGTCGCAGCGGCTCGCCGGGCTGCGCTTTCAGGTCGCTCAGCGGCTGCCAGTTGAGCGACGCTTTCTGCCGCTCTTCGATGGCGCGGGCGCGATGGGCTTCGGCGGGCGCCACCAGGCTGATTGCGATCCCTTTTTTGCCGGCGCGTCCGGTGCGCCCGACGCGGTGAATATGTATTTCCGAATCGCGCGCCAGCTCGACGTTGATCACCATGTCCAGCGCGTCGATGTCCAGGCCGCGCGCGGCAACGTCGGTGGCCACCAGCACCGACAGGCTGCGGTTGGCGAACATCGCCAGCACCTGATCGCGGTCGCGTTGTTCCAGGTCACCATTGAGCGCCATGGCGGAGATGCCCTTGGCCGTGAGCTGTTCCACCAGCTCCTGGCATTGCTGCTTGGTAAAGCAGAAGGCGACGCAGGTTTCCGGGCGGAAGCTGGCGAGCACACGCACCACGGCGTCCATTCGGTCATCCGCATCGATTTCGTAGAAGCGCTGTTCGATCTGTGAATCGTCATGCAGCGCCTCGGCCTTCACCTGCTGCGGGTCGCGCATGAAGGTGGCCGAAAGCTGCTTGATGCCTGAAGGATAGGTCGCCGAGAACAGCAGCGTTTGCCGCTTGCTTGGCGTCTGCTCGATGATCTCCGCGATGGCGTCGTAAAAGCCCATGTCGAGCATGCGATCGGCCTCGTCGAGCACCAGGGTGTTCAGGCCGTCGAGTTTCAGCGTGCCCTTTTTCAGGTGCTCCTGAATACGTCCAGGGGTGCCGACGATGACGTGAGCGCCGTGCTCCAGCGAGCCGATCTGCGGGCCGATGGAGACGCCGCCACAGAGCGTGAGGATCTTGATGTTGTCCGCCGCGCGCGCCAGCCGGCGCAGTTCCTTGGCAACCTGATCGGCCAGCTCGCGGGTCGGGCAAAGCACTAAAGCCTGACAACCGAAGTAGCGCGGATTGAGTGGTTCGAGCAGGGCGATGCCGAAGGCGGCGGTCTTGCCGCTGCCGGTCTTGGCCTGAGCGATGAGGTCCATGCCCTTGAGCATCACGGGCAGGCTCTGGGCCTGGATCGCGGTCATCTCGCTGTAACCGAGGGCCTCAAGGTTGGCCAGCATGGCAGCGGAAAGAGGCAGGGAAGAAAATGCGGTACTGGGCACGGGGAAAGTCTTCGGCGGGGATCGGCCTGCAGTCTATCAGGCCGCTGGCTCACGCGGAGATCAAGCGTGCCACCGAGGCGGCCCGCCATCGCGGCGAAACGTTTTGTAGGACAAGCAAACGGAACCCAGCCAGCGAGTGGTCGATCGATAGCTTGTCCATGACTCGTTCCAGGAGGTTGTTTTTGTCTCGCGTTCTTTTCCTTGCAGGTCTGTTGGCGCTTCCGGCGTTCGCGGCCGAACCCACTCTTTATGGGCGTTACGAACACATCAAGATCGAAGAAATCGGCAAGACCCTGCCAGCCAAAATGGACACCGGGGCTATGACCGCATCGCTGTCAGCGCGCGACATCGAGCAGTTCCAGCGTGACGGTGAGGACTGGGTGCGCTTCCGTCTGGCCGTCGATGGCGCTGATGACACCATTTATGAACAGCCGCTGATTGGCATCAGTCAGATCAAAACCCGCGCCGAAGAGGGCGTTGAGGTCGATCCGAACAGCGAGCCGCCACGTGCGGAGCGGCCACTCATTGGCATGCAGCTGTGCATCGGCGACCAGCTGCGCGAGGCTGAGGTGAATCTCACCGATCGTACCCACTTCAGCTATCCGCTACTGATCGGGGCCCAAACCATCCGCGACCTGAACGCCGCGATCGATCCGGCCGATAAGTACACGGCAGGGCGACCGACCTGCTAAGACGCATGCACATGCATCTGATGGCGGATATGCGTAAGAACGAGCTGATGAGTAGTTGTCAGGGAACACGTTCTGAATTGCATTTGTCCGCCTTTCTTTAAGTGCAAAGCTTAAAAAACAGAATAGCCATAACTATGCGTTGCATTGTCGGAAGGCTGGATTTTGTTTTCGATATTAAATTGTTTATTTCATTTGATTAATATGATTCTTAATTTAAGTGTCTGGATTTAAGGCTTGTATTAGATTTTAAATTTAACGTATTGAAGTTCATATCTGATTATTCATGCTGCTTTGATTGGATGTAATCAAGAGCAGGAATGATTGGCGCGCTTTTATGTTCGATTAAAGGTTGGTAGTTTCGAGCCGCCGGGGGTGACCGGGTGCTGTTCGCGTTGGCAAGGGGGGCTGGTTTATCCCCGGTCGTAGCGGGACATCGAGCGTCGGACTGTCACGTCGAGGATTGAACGCTATCGAGCGACAGTTTGTTCAGCTATGAAAGCCTGTACGGAATGCCGTAATTCAGCGGTTTAGATGGCATTCGGTAGCGTTCGTCAGACTAAAGTCGGGGCTTTCTTTTCAGAACCCATCCTTGCTAGATTCACGATGTGGTTCCTCTCACTCGTAATAAAAATAAGACGGAGAACGTCAATGGCCGACGCCGATAAAGAAAATGCTGCTGCGTACTGGAAGGCGAACGTTCGCCTCATAACATGGAGCCTTGTGGTTTGGGCTCTCGTCTCATATGGCTTTGCTATCCTCTTGCGCCCGTTGCTGTCCGGTATACCGGTCGGCGGAACAGATCTGGGGTTCTGGTTCGCTCAGCAAGGTTCCATCATTACGTTCATTTTGATCATCTTCCACTACGCGTGGCGGTTGAACAAACTGGACAAGGAATTTGGGGTCGAGGAGTAAGCCAGAATGAGTCAATATTGGATTAACATGTTGTTCGTGGGCGCATCCTTTCTCCTATATATAGGGATTGCGGTGTGGGCCCGAGCTGGATCGACCAAAGAGTTCTATGTAGCTGGCGGTGGCGTCCATCCTGTAACAAACGGTATGGCGACAGCGGCTGACTGGATGTCTGCGGCTTCGTTCATCTCCATGGCGGGGATCATCGCTTCCGGTGGTTATGCCACTTCGGTCTACCTGATGGGTTGGACCGGTGGCTACGTGCTGCTGGCAATGTTGCTGGCGCCCTATCTGCGCAAATTCGGCAAGTTCACCGTACCTGACTTCATCGGTGATCGCTTCTACAGCCGAGGCGCGCGCCTGGTCGCGGTTATCTGCCTGATTCTGATCTCCGTCACTTATGTAATCGGCCAGATGTCCGGTGCTGGCGTGGCCTTCTCCCGCTTCCTCGAAGTGAGCAACTCCGCCGGTATCTGGATTGCCGCTGCGATCGTGTTCGCCTATGCGGTATTCGGTGGCATGAAGGGCATTACTTATACCCAGGTGGCGCAGTACGTGGTGCTGATCATCGCGTACACCATTCCGGCCGTGTTCATTGCCATGCAACTGACTGGCAACCCGATCCCGATGTTCGGCATGTTCGGCACTCACGTCGAATCCGGTATGCCGCTGCTGGACAAGCTGGATACTGTCGTTCAGGACCTGGGCTTCGCTGCCTACACTGCTGATGTCGACAACAAGCTGAACATGTTCCTGTTCACCCTGTCGCTGATGATCGGTACCGCTGGTCTGCCGCACGTCATCATCCGCTTCTTCACCGTACCGAAAGTAGCTGATGCTCGCTGGTCGGCTGGCTGGACGCTGATCTTCATCGCCCTCTTGTACCTGACTGCTCCGGCCGTTGCGTCCATGGCTCGTCTGAACCTTGTCGATACCATCTATCCGGAAGGCCCGCAGGCTGAAGCGATTCAGTACGAAGCGCGTCCGGGCTGGATCCAGACGTGGGAACAAACCGGTCTGATCACTTGGGAAGACAAGAACAGCGATGGTCGTATCCAGATGTACAACGACACCAACGCTACCTTCGCCCCCACTGCCCAAGAGCGTGGTTGGAACGGTAACGAGCTGGTCGTCAACAACGACATCATCGTGCTGGCCAACCCGGAAATCGCCAACCTGCCGGGCTGGGTTATCGGTCTGATCGCTGCGGGTGCCATCGCGGCAGCCTTGTCGACAGCAGCGGGCTTGCTGCTGGCAATCTCTTCTGCCATCAGTCACGACTTGATCAAGACGATCATCAATCCGAAGATCAGCGAGAAGAACGAGATGATGGCGGCGCGTCTATCCATGACCGCAGCAATCATCCTGGCTACCTGGCTGGGGCTGAACCCGCCGGGCTTCGCGGCACAGGTGGTGGCGCTAGCGTTCGGTCTTGCTGCAGCGAGCCTGTTCCCAGCGCTGATGATGGGGATCTTCTCCAAGCGCGTGAACAGCAAGGGTGCCGTTGCTGGCATGCTGGTTGGTCTGGTGAGCACTAGCGTGTACATCTTCCTGTACCTGGGCTGGTTCTTCATCCCAGGCACTGCGTCCATCGCCAACACGCCTGACAACTGGATATTCGGCATCTCTCCGCAGGCCTTCGGCGCCATCGGAGCGGTACTGAACTTCGCAGTTGCTTACGCTGTGTCTATGGCCACTGAGGCTCCGCCGCAGGAAATCCAGGATCTGGTGGAAAGCGTTCGTACTCCGAAAGGTGCTGGCGTTGCGCTTGATCACTAAGTAACAGTTCGACCAGAAGTTGGGTTTAGAATCTGGCCCATGGTTGAGATATAAGTCGGGCTTCCATTTGGAAGCCCGACTTTATTTAAGGAAGATTCATATGATCTGGCATCTAATCGCTGCAATCGTCGCCGCAGTGGCGGGTGCGGGGGTCGCGCTGCTGCTGCGCAGCCTGACTCGTAAACGACTGCCGAAGTGGATCATCCCGGCGTTCGCCGGTCTGGGCATGCTCGGCTACACCATCCATTACGAATACACCTGGTTCGATACCAAGCAAGCGCGCCTGCCGCAGGGCTCCGTTGTGGTATCGAGTGAACAAGGCGAGATGTTCTGGCGCCCCTGGACCATCAAGTTTCCGATGCCACTGGTCTATACGGTACTCGATGGCGCGAACGCGCAGATCGAAGAGACCAGCAAGGGTCCCATCGCTCGTTTCACCCTGTATCGCTTTGAAAAGCACCATCTGATGTCTACGGTGAAAAGCGCGAATTACCAGGCGCTTTGCACCGAGAAGGTGATGTTCCGGCTGAATGAGGAAGGTCAGGCGAAGTTTGAAACCATGACCGAACTGGACGTGGCTGCGCCGCTTTACCAGGCCGTTTGCACAGCCGATCACTCCTGATCACTCCATGCCAGCGATGCCGCCTGCTATAGCGGTCAGGGCTGCTGGCGCGGCGGGGTGATCCTTTCGCTACCGGTTCGGCTTCCGCGGCCGGGTAGCAGGGGCCACAGCCCCAGTCCCGCCTGCGCGCCCAACCCGAGCCAGGCCAAGGTATCCCACCAGCCATCACCCAACAGCGCGGCGAATAGTCCGGCCATACCGAGCAGGGCGATGAGGCTGGGCAGCAGGAAAGTCGATTGGCGCCAACTCATGCCGTCACCTCGCGCGTCGTTGTCGCGCCGCGGCGTCGTACCCGCCATAGGTAGAGCCCACTGCCGAGTACGATGATCGTCAGCACGTCCAGCACCGCCCAGAGAATCTGCATTGGCCGTCCGCCGTAGTCGCCGAAGTGCAGCGGCGAGGACAGCGACAGCGCATCCATATACCAGGGGCGGCTGCCAACCGCGGTGACCTGGAGCGTCTGCGCATCGATCAGGACTGGTGTCCACAGGTGCGAGGTCAGGTGCGTGGCACCGACCATGAACACCGCGTAGTGATGCTCGCTGGAGAAGCGTGTGCCGGGAAAGGCGATGAAGTCCGGCACCATGCCCGGCGCGGCCCTTCCGGCGATGGTCAGCAGATCGCTTGCGGGCGCTCGGCGCTCGAGCGGCGGCGCATCGCGATAGGGCTCGATCATGGCGGCGAGCGATTCATTGCGCCAGGCGGCGATCAACAGGTCCGCCGTTGCGGTGATCACGCCGGTGACGCCGACCACCAATGCCCAAGTCAGGGTGACGATGCCGATCAGGTTGTGCAGGTCCAGCCAGCGGGTGCGCCGCGAGCGGTCGTGACGCACCTCGGCGAAGCGCAGCCGACGCATGAAGGGTGCATAGAGCACCACGCCCGAAACGATCGCGGTTACGAACAACACGCCCATGAACGCCAGCAGCAGCTTGCCCGGCAGACCGGCGAACATGTCCACATGCATGCGCAAGAAAAACATCATGATGCCGCCATTGGCCGCCGGCATCGCCACCGCCTCACCGCTTCGGGCGTCGAGCATGAATGTGTAGGAACTGTTCGGCTCGGTGCCGGCGGTCGCGGCCATGATGGCGACCACACCGGACGGCTCATCCGCTTCCCATCCCAGGTACTGCACCACTTCGTCCGGTCGATGCTGCTTGGCTGCGGCGACCAGCTGCTGCAGGTCGAGGTGTGGCGTATCGGCGGGCATTTCCCGCAACTCCGGCGCTTCGCCTAGCAGGTGTTCCAGCTCGTGATGAAAGATCAGCGGCAAGCCGGTGATGGCCAGCAGCAACAGGAACAGGGTGCAGATCAGGCTGGTCCACGTGTGGACGAAGGACCAGCGGCGGATGGTGGTGCTTTTCATAACTCTTCCGAATGCGAAGGGCCGCTCATCGGAGCAGCCCTTGTTTCTGCCTTTCAGTGGATTACCACTGGTAGTTGATGCTGGCGACCACGTTGCGTTCGTCGCCGTAGTAACACCAGAAGCCGTCACAGGTGGACAAATAGTCTTTGTTAAAGATGTTCTTCGCGTCGAGTGCAACCGAGAGGCCATTTAAGCCGCTGTCCAGGCGCCCCAGATCGTAGTGCAGGGACGCGTCGTAAACGGTGTAGGAGCCAACATGGCCGAGATAGGTATTGGCCGTATTGCCGTAGGTATCGCCGACATAGCGGACCCCGGCGCCAATGCCGAATCCGTCTAGCAGCCCGTTGCGCCAGGTGTAGTCGGCCCAGGCGGTTGCCTGATTACGCGGAACCTGCTGCATGCGGTTGCCGTCGTCCGCCCCCTTGATAATTTCCGTGTCCATGTAGGTGTACGAACCCACCAGTTTCAGGCTTTCGGTTACATCCGCAGTCGCCTCCAGCTCCAGGCCACGTACTTGCAGCTCGCCAATCTGACGGGTGATGCTGCCTTCGGTGACGTTGACGTTCTGCTGCTGCAGATCGAAGACCGCGGCGGTAAACAGGGCGTTGATCCCGGTTGGCTGATACTTGATACCGACCTCGTACTGACGGCCTTCGGTCGGTTCAAAAGAGTTTGTGCTGTTGACGTTGGCGCCCTGGGCAGGCTGAAACGATTCGGTGTAGGAGACGTAAGGCGTCAGGCCGTTGTCGAAAACGTAGCTCAGACCCGCGTTGCCGCTGAAGGCGGTGTCCCGCTGGGTGTCGGTGATGCCGCTCAGGTTGTTGAACTTGGTGCTGACGTGAATCCAATCCTGGCGTCCGCCAAGCGTCAGGCGCCAGTTGTCGAGAGCGATCTGGTCTTGGATGTAGAGGCCAGTCTGGCGAATCTTCTGGTTGAAGTCCTGCAGCGCGAAGTAGCTGACATTGGACATGTCTTGGCCGTACACCGGGTTGTTGACGTTAATTGGCGGCACGTTGGTTCCAATGATGTTGCCGTTCTGGTCATAGAGATAGGAGCCGCCGTAGAGCCACTGGTAATTCGTGTTTGAGCGTTGGTGATCGAGACCGAGCAGCAGCGTATGAGATAGCGCGCCGGTCTGAAAATCGGCCTGGAAATTGTTGTCCACCGCGAACTGGCTGACATCCTCATTGACGATGCCAGCTTCACGATTGACGTTTCCGGCGGCATCGACTGTGTTGAAGGTGCCGACGTTCACGGCCTGGAATTCAAGATCGCTCTTGGTGTAGCGGAGGTTCTGACGGAACTGCCAGACATCGTTGAAGCGGTGATCGAACGCATAGCCCAGCGCGTAGTAGGTGCGGTCGTAGAAATCCCAATCCGGCTCGCCGAGGTTTTTGTGATGTGAAATCTTGCCGGCCGGCGAGGGCAGCTTGGTGCCTTGTAGCGGCAGGAACTGGCCCGTAATGCCGGTATCGTCGCGGGTGTACTGCGAGATGAAGGTCAGATGCGTGTCATCGCCAATGTTCCACGTCAGGCTGGGTGCCAGGTTGTAGCGCTTGTCGGGAATGTGGTCGATAGCGGTGTCGCTGTCGCGCACCGTGCCGCTGAGCCGATACAGAAATCGAGCGTCCTCGTCGAGCGCTCCCGTGGTATCGAAGCTGATCTGTTTGTGCTCGTTGCTACCTGCCTGCAACTCGATCTCGTGGCTGCGCTCGGCCTCGGGGCGGCGGCTGACCATGTCCAGCATGCCGCCGGGCGGCGTCTGGCCGTAGACGGAAGACGCCGGGCCGCGCAGCACCGCGATACGTTCCAGATTCCAGGGTTCGATCTTGGGGTTAGCGAAAGAGCCAACCGGTAGCGGCAGGCCATCAAGAAACTGAGTTGGGACGAAGCCGCGCACTTTCAGCCAGTCGGTACGCGTATCGGAGCCGTAGCCACTGCTCATGACCCCTGCGGTATAGCGCAGTGCATCGTTGAGGTTCAGATTCTGGCGGTCATCGAGCTGTTCGCGGGTGATGACCGAAATCGAGCGGGGCATTTCCAGAATCGGTGTGTCGGTTTTGCTCCCGGCGGCCGTGCGCCTGGCCACGTAGCCATCGGTTGGCCCCCAGGCCGTTTCGAAGTTTCTTTCACCGCTGACATAAATCTCTGGCAGCACGACTGCGGCGCTTGCGCCGGCTGGCGTGCGCTGCAAGCTATAGCTCCCCGCCGCACTCTGGCGCAGCTCCAGACCGGTGCCCCGCAGGGCTTCTCGCAGCGCGCCCTGGCTATCGAAGCGGCCTTGTACCGGTTCGGCCATGCGGTCGCGGGTCAGTGCCGGATCAATGCTCAGCACCAGCCCGGCCTCTGCGGCAATACGGTTGAGCGTGGTGGCAAGGGGCGCGGTAGGGAGTGAGTAATCGCGCGTTTCGTCACGGACAACGGCACCGTCGACGGCAGATTGCGCCAGCAGCGGCGAAGGCGCGAACGCGATGGCAATGGCCAGCAGGCTGGGGCGAAACAGCGGAGTCAGTGACGGCATTGTGAATTGCTCCCGAATAGGAATGTGTCTCAGTCATTCACCAAGCCGAAGCAGAACGAAAAAGTGATAGGGGCAAATAAGAATTTTTTCGTTCGGGCATCCACGCATCTGGCGTGGATGCCATGGGCTACTTGCTGGGGACAGTCGCCGGCTCGGCCGGGACCACCTTTATCCACCAGTCGGTGTGGCGTTCGATCCGCACCGGAAGGCTGGGCGGAAGGGCCGCCAGGGCCCGGTCGGTGTCATGCAGCGGAAAGCTGCCGCTGATGCGCAGGGACTCGAGGCTCGGATCGAGACCGAGATAACCGCGGCGGTATTCGCCCAATTTTTTCAGCAGTTCGCCCAGCGGCAGGTCATCGACCACCAGCATGCCGTGGCTCCAGGCATCTGCTGCGATGGGTGCGGCCGAACTTTCTCCGAGGCGATTGCGATGCATCAGCACCTGTTCGCCAGCGCCTATGGTGCGGCCCGTTTGCCCGTCGTCTGGATGCGCGGCGACCGCCGAGCGCAGCACGATCAGCCGAGTGGCATTGCCTTCGCGGCGAACGATGAAGCGCGTACCCAGCGCTCGAAGGTCGCCCTGTGCGGTTTCCACGATGAACGGTCGCGGGTCGCTTCCCGGCGCCGTTTCCACTAGCACTTCTCCCTGATGCAGGAACAGTCCGCGTCGCCGCTCGTCGAAGTGGATGTCCAGTGCGCTGCGGCTGTTCAGCTGGATGCGGCTGTTGTCATCCAGCGTAAGGCTGTGCTGCTCGCCTGCGCCGGTGCTTGCGTCGGCGAGCCAGACCGGCAGCGGGCGCGCCTGAAGCGCAAGGCCGATACCTAGTGAGCCGAGCAAGACCAACCCCAGAAGCGTGCGGCTAACGGCATGCTGCCGTTTGGTCGCGGCATTGCGCTGCAGGGCGCGCCTGGCGCTTGGCGAGTTGATCGTTCCCAGACGCCGATCGATACCCCCCAGCTGCGCCCAAGCCTTGGCATGCTCGGCGCTTTGGTTCAGCCAGCGCTGGAGTTCGGCGTCGAGCTGCATGCTCGCCGCGTGGTCCCCCAGGCGCAATTGCCAGGCGATAGCCTCATCGAGAACACGGGCCGATACCGGTGTGCGGTCCGAGCTCATGTCGGCTCGCCGTAGACGGCGATGTAACACTGGCGCAGCGCCTGGGCCAGATACTGTCGTACGCGCGGGACCGACACGCCGAGGCGCTGGGCTATCTCGGCATGTGTCAGGCCGTCCAAGCGGTTGTAGAAGAACGCCGCGCGCGCCTTCGCGGACAGGTGACCCAGTAGCGCATTCACCTCGCGCAGCGCCTCGATGATCTGCAGCTGCTCCTCGGCGCTGGGTTGCGTTTCTTCAGGCTGGAGCGCCAGTTCATCGAGGTAGGCGCGCTCCAGCGCATTGCGGCGGAAATGGTCGATCAGCAGGCCGCGGGCAATCGTCGCCAGCAGCGCACGTGGCTCGCGAACCTCACCCAGGTCATTGCGTTTGAGCAGACGCAGAAAGGCATCCTGGCTCATGTCCTCGGCGCGATGCGGGCAGGTCTGGTAGCGCCGCAGCCAGCTGAGCAGCCAATCACGGTGGTCGCGATATAGCGTGCCTACAAAAAGTTGATTGGACGATTCACCCGCCGACAAGACGAACGCTCCGAGGCCTGGATTGGCCGGTAACGAGAACTATTCGCAGCATGATCGCAAGTTGCCGTCATCGGTGCAACGACTGGCTATCGGTTACGCGGCGGATCCGGAGAGATTCGTGTGCGGCGGTGCTACATCAATTGCGCCTGTTGGCGCCGACGCCAATTAGTCAGCCGCTGATTCAGCGCCGCCAAGCTATCCAGTCCTTGCCGGCGCGCCTTACTGAGCAGGATCAGCGCCAGCTCGGCCGTTACGAGCGCGTCGGCGCTGGCATGGTGACGCTGCAGCACTTGCAGGCCGAAACGACTGCACCAGTCATCCAGCCCGTTCTGTCGCGGTCGATTGTCGTGACACAGCATCGGCGCGAGTTCGGCCACGTCGAGAAACGGATGACGCAATTTGTGGCCGAGCGTCTGCTTGAGCGCGCGAGCCAGCATGCGCTGATCGAAACCGGCATGAAACGCCAGAATCGGGCTGTCAGCGACGAACTCCATGAAATCCAGCAACGCTTCGGCGGGATCTTCGCCGGCTTCCAACTCGCTCGGCGCGATGCCGTGAATCAGTACGCTCTCGCTGATTTTCTGAGCCGGTCGCAGCAACGTCGACTCGAACTGCTGGCCCAGGTCGATACCGCCGTTCTCGATGACAACCGCGCCAATGGACAGAACGATGTCGCGGCGCATATCCAGCCCGCTGGTTTCCAGGTCCAGCACCACCAGACGCGTTTCACTGAGTGGGCAGGTAGCGGGCGTCGCCGGCACGGGTAGCCGGTCGCGTCGCTGCAGCTGTTCAAGGTCCAATACCGGACCACGCATGTTGAACCAAGGCATGTTCATAACTGATAACGCAGGGTCAGGCTGCTCTGCAGGCGCTGGGCCTGACGGAAGGATTCGCGCAGGATACGACGGTCTAGGTGGTTCAGGGTGTCAGGGTCGAGCCGGTTGGAATATGGCCGCCCCTCGCGTGCCTGCTGCTGGTGTTGCTGCATGCGCGTCTGCTGGATGAAATGGTAGGCCTCTTCGTAAGCTGCGCCGTCTTTTTCGTCGATGACCTGCTTTTCCACCAGCTGCCGCAGCCGGTCGAGCGTATTGGTGCTGGCGATACCATTGGCCAACGCCAGCAGCCGGGCACCATCGACGAAGGGCGTCAGGCCCTGCACCTTGAGATCCAGCGTCGCCTTGCCGTCGCCTTTGCGGGTCATGACGAAGTCACGGAACCGGCCTACTGGTGGTCGGTGACGCAACGCATTTTCGGCCATCATCCGCTGAAACAGCCGATTTTCTGCAATCTCGTCGAGCAGGTCGCTGCGCAGCCGCTCACAGCCATCGCTGGAGCCGCAGACCGCTCTCAGGTCGAAGAAGATGGTACTGCCGAGCAGGTTCTCTGGCGTCGACTCTCGGATGAACGAGCTGAAGCGCCGACGCCACTCCTGCCGCGACAAACACAGCTGCGGGTTGCCAGCCATGATGTTGCCCTTGCACAGGGTAAAGCCGCAGGTGCCGAGGTCCTGGTTGATGCGCTCGGCGAGCGGCAGCAGTCGTCCACGGATATGTGCGGCTTCAGCCGCGTCCTCGGCTTCGAAAAGAATGCCGTTGTCCTGGTCGGTATGCAGCGTCTGCTCGCGCCGGCCCTCGCTGCCGAAACACAGCCAAGTAAAGGGGACGCCTGGATTGCCCAGCGCGTCGATGGCCAGCTCGATCACCCGGCAGACCGAGTGATCGTTGAGCAGCGTGATGATGCGGGTGATCTGGGTGGACGAGGCGCCGTGCGCCAGCATGTTGTCCACCAATTGCTGAATACGGCTGCGAATGATCACCAGCGTCTCGACGCTATCGGCATGAGAAATGGCCTGCGCCAGATGAACAAGATCGACGCGCTGCAGCGAGAACAGATCGCGCTCGGAAATGACGCCGCGCAGCAAGCCGTTCTCCACCACACAGATATGGCCGATGTGCCGCTCGGTCATGGCAATCGCAGCGTCGAATGCAGATGCGTCCGGCGGCAGATGGAACGGGTCATGCGTCATGAACTGGGCGATCGGCATCGACAGATCGATCGTGCCGGTACCGATAACGCGGCGCAGATCGCGTAGCGTAAAGATGCCCTGGGGGTGGAGGTCCGCGTCGGTCACCACGATGCTGCCGACATTGTGTTCATGCATCAGGGCGACCGCTTCATTCAGCGGCATCGAGGGCAGGCAGGAAACGGGATGATGCAAGGCCAGCTCACCGATTCCGGTTTCCAGCGAATATTGAGATCCGAGATTTTCCACCGCACGCATCTGCGCCTGCTGGTTGACCAGATCCAGCAAGCTACTCACGCCGCGCATGGCGAAGTCGCGAAACGCGGCGGATTTGGACACCAGCTTGATGAAGGCCGGCTTGTTCAGCAGAAAACAGAAAGTGTCCTCGGCGGCGAAATGACCGGTGCGGGTTGCGCGCTCACCCATCAGCGCGGCCATCGGGAAGCATTCGCCGAGGATCACTTCGAAGGTGGTTTCGGTGCCGCACTTGCTGGAATGCGGTCGCTGGCCGTGAACGCGACCCTGCTTGACGATATAGAAGTGCTCGACGATGCCATCATCGGGCGAAATGATGCAGTCGCCTTCACTGTAGAAGCGCAGCTGGCAGTTTTCGACCAGATAGGCGAGGTGACCCGGTTCCATCTGATTGAACGGCGGATACTTGCGCAGAAATTCCATGGTCCCGTGAATGTTCTGCAGCACGGCAGTCTTGCCTGCCTCGGCGAAGGCATCGGCTTTGCTCATGGTTCGCTTCCATTTTTCAAGCGGCCAATGGTGGGCTGTGCGTCCGGAAGGGCACATTGGACGTAAGTCTAGTCGCCGAGGGGAAGCAGCGGGCTGCGGGCGTCGGCTGATTCGATGAGGGTGTTGCTGGTTTTCTCATGCAAAAAGAAACCGCCCAGAAGGCGGTTTCTTTGGTGCGGGCTTGCGAGTTACAGGCCGTTCTTGGCCTTGAATTCGCGGCGGCGGCGGTGCAGGACCGGCTCGGTGTAGCCGTTGGGCTGCTTGGTGCCTTCGAGAACCAGCTCCAGCGCGGCCTGGAAGGCCACGCTGTCGTCGAAGTTCGGCGCCATCGGGCGGTACAGCGGGTCGCCTTCGTTCTGGCGGTCAACCACCGGCGCCATGCGCTTGAGGCTTTCGACGACCTGTTCCTGGGTGACCACGCCGTGGCGCATCCAGTTGGCCACGTGCTGGCTGGAGATGCGCAGGGTGGCGCGGTCTTCCATCAGCGCGACATCGTTGATGTCCGGGACCTTGGAGCAACCGACGCCCTGTTCGACCCAGCGCACCATGTAGCCGAGGATGCCTTGCGAGTTGTTGTCCAGCTCGTTGCGCTTTTCCTCGTCGCTCCAGTTGGTTTCTTTGGCCAGCGGGATGGTCAGGATGTCGTCCACCGAGGCCTTGCTGCGCTTGGCCAGTTCGGCCTGACGGGCGAACACGTCGACCTTGTGGTAGTGCATGGCGTGCAGGGTGGCGGCGGTCGGCGAGGGGACCCAGGCAGTGTTGGCGCCGGCCATCGGGTGGCCGATCTTTTGCTCCAGCATGCCGGCCATCAGGTCGGGCATGGCCCACATGCCCTTGCCGATCTGCGCTTTGCCCTGCAGGCCGCAGGCCAGACCGACGTCGACGTTGTTGTCCTCGTAGGAGCTGATCCACTTCTCGCCTTTCATCGCGGCCTTGCGTACCACCGGGCCGGATTCCATGGAGGTGTGGATCTCGTCGCCGGTGCGGTCTAGGAAGCCGGTGTTGATGAACACCACGCGCTCGCGCGCTTCCTTGATGCAGGCCTTGAGGTTGATCGAGGTGCGACGCTCCTCGTCCATGATGCCGACCTTCAGGGTGTTGCGTGGCAGCTTGAGCACGTCCTCGACGCGACCGAACAGCTCGGTAGCGAAGGCCACTTCTTCCGGGCCGTGCATCTTCGGCTTGACGATGTAGACCGAGCCGGTGCGGGTATTCTTGCGGGTCGTGTTGTCCTTGAGGTTGTGCATGGCGGCGAGGCTGGTGAACAGGCCGTCCATGATGCCTTCCGGCACTTCGTTGCCCTCCTTGTCGAGGATGGCGTCGTTGGTCATCAGGTGACCGACGTTACGGATGAACAGCAAGGAGCGGCCATGCAGGGTCAGCTCGCCGCTGCCATCGGCCTTGCTGTACACGCGGTCGGGGTTCATCGCGCGGGTGATGCGCTTGCCGCCTTTTTCCAGCTCCTCGACCAGATCGCCCTTCATCAGGCCGAGCCAGTTACGGTAGACGATGGTCTTGTCGTCCGCATCGACGGCGGCGATGGAGTCTTCGCAATCCATGATGGTGGTCAGCGCCGCTTCCATCAGGATGTCTTTCACGCCGGCGGCGTCGGTCTGGCCGATGGGGCTGGCCGGGTCGATCTGGATCTCGAAATGGATGCCGTTGTGCTTGAGCAGTACGGCGATCGGCGCGCTGGCGTCGCCCTGGAAGCCGAGCAGCAGCTGCGGGTCTTTCAGGCCGGTGGTGCTGCCGTCTTTCAGGGCGACGACCAGCTTGCCGCCTTCGATGCGGTAGCCGGTGGAGTCTGCATGCGAGCCGCTTTCCAGTGCTGCGGCTTCATCGAGGAAGGCGCGGGCGTAGGCGATGACCTTGTTGCCGCGAATCTCGTTGTAGCCTGGGCCTTTAGTGGCGCCATCTTCTTCGGAGATGGCGTCGGTACCGTACAAGGCGTCGTACAGCGAACCCCAGCGGGCGTTGGCTGCGTTCAGCGCGAAGCGTGCGTTCATGATCGGCACCACTAGCTGCGGGCCGGCCATGCGGGTGATTTCTTCGTCGACGTTCTGGGTGGTGGCCTGGAAGTCTTTGGCTTCGGGCAGCAGGTAGCCGATTTCCTGCAGGAAGGTCTTGTAGGCGGCGAAGTCGTGAGTCTGACCGGCGCGAGCCTGGTGCCAGGCGTCGATTTTCGCCTGCAGTGCGTCACGCTTGGCCAGCAGAGCGCGGTTTTTCGGCGCCAGATCATGGATGACGCTGTCGGCGCCGGCCCAGAAGGCCGCGGCGTCGACGCCAGTACCGGGGATCGCTTCGTTGTTGACGAAGTCATACAGGACTTTGGCGACCTGCAGGCCACCGACTTGAACGCGCTCAGTCATTACTCGCCTCACTTGGTTCTTCAAATCTTCGGACGATTCTTCTTGTAGTCCGGGTCGGCGGATACTACAGGAAGCCGTTCGGAAAAGCAGTTCGTTGCGCTTGGTCAGCCCAGGTCGACGGCTCGGCATTAGAGATCATTTTGGCCGTGCTAAAGCGGCGAAACCGGCACCTTGTTCTATACCTATGGAACCGGGCTCCATGGGTGCACGACTCACGCTCAGGCGCACTGGGCATTCGCCGGTAGCGCACGAACCAACTGAAGAGGAGCCAGACATGGACCATCTCGTCCTGACAGTCATCGCCGAAGATCAGCCGGGGCTGGTCGAACGTATCGCCAATTGCATCGCTGGGCATGGCGGCAACTGGTTGGAGAGCCGCATGTCGCGCATGGCCGGGCAGTTCGCCGGGATTCTACGGGTTGCGGTGCCGGCCGAAGCGCATGCCGACCTGATCGCCGCGTTGCAGCAGCTGGAGCATCAAGGCATCCGCGTGGTGTTCGCGCACAGCGGCGAAGAGCCCGAGCGCAGCTGGCGGATGATCCAATTGCAACTGGTGGGCAATGATCGTCCCGGCATCGTTCGCGACATCACCCGACTGCTGGCGGGGCACGGCGTCAACCTGGAAAGCCTGGACACCGATGTGTTGCCCGCGCCGATGACCAACGAATTGCTATTTCATGCCGATGCGCGCCTGGCGGTGCCGACCGAGCTGTCGCTGGAAGCGTTGCAGCAGCACCTGGAAACCCTGGCCGACGATCTGATGGTGGAGCTGAAATTGCAGTCGGCGGACTGACCGCTAACTACACGGGCGCATGCGTCGCCTCAGGCTTCAACGCTCCTGCGCATCAGCCGCCAGGCGTCATAGCTGTACACCGCCAGCCCGGCCCAGATGCAGATGAACGCCACTTGGCGGTCGGCAGGGAAGGGCTCGTTGAACACCCACACCGCGAGGATCAGCAACAGTGTCGGAGTGATGTACTGCAAAAATCCGAGGGTCGAATAGGGCAGATGACGTGCCGCGGCGTTGAAGCACAACAGCGGCAGCAGGGTGACCGGGCCGGCTGCTACCAGCCACAGTGCCTGGGGTTCGGTCCAGAACGACCATTCGGTGGTCGGCCCGCTGCCAAAGAAAAACAGCCAGATCAGGGCGACCGGCAGCAGCAGCCAGGTTTCCACCACCAGACCAGGCAGCGCCGCCACCGGCGCCTGCTTGCGCAACAGGCCGTAGCTGCCAAAGCTCAGCGCCAGCACGATCGCGACCACAGGAAAGTCGCCGAGCGTGACCAGCTGCAGCAGCACGCCGGTCGCCGCCATGGCGACGGCAAGCCACTGCAGCGGACGCAGTCGTTCACGCAGCACGATCAAGCCGAGCAGTACGTTTACCAGTGGGTTGATGTAGTAGCCCAGGCTCGCCTCGAGCATGTGATCGTTGTTGACCGCCCACACGTAGATCAGCCAGTTGGTCGCGATCAATACACTGGAAATCATCAGCACGCCGATTCGGCGCGGATGCGCCAGCAGCTCCTGCCACCAGCCCGGATGCCGCCAGAGCATGAGCACCAGCGTGCCGAACACCGCCGACCAGATGGCGCGCTGGGTAACGATCTCGAGCGCCGCGTACTGCTCGATGGATTTGAAGTAGAGCGGGAACATGCCCCAGATGCAGAAGGTCGTCAGACCCAGCAAATACCCTTTACGCAGATCGGCGGTGGCCATGGTGGTCCTGTAACGGAGCAACGGAGAGCCGGACATTTTGCGCCTGCGGCAGGCCCTTTGTCTGCCGCTGCGATGGTCGCGCCGTTGAAGCAATTGGCAAACACACAGGTTGAACGCAGCCGACCGCAACCCGTCTCACCTGAACGACTCAGGGGCGTCGTTGCGCTCCGATAGCCACATGAGGTCTGCGATGAATTTGCACGACAAGGTTGCATTGGTTACCGGTGGCTCGCAGGGCATCGGTCGCGGTATCGCCGTACGCCTGGCGGAGGCGGGGGCCGATCTGGTCATCAACGGACGGCACGATGACGACGACGTTCGGGAGACCCTCGAACATATCCGCGCGCAAGGCCGGCGTGCCTGCTTCATCTCTGCCGATGTCGGCGTGGTCGCCGAATGTCAGCGGTTGGTCGAGCAAGCGGTCGAGCAGATGGGCCGCCTGGATATCCTCGTCAATAATGCCGGGGTGCAGAAGCATGCCGCCTTTCTCGATGCCAGCGAGGCCGATTACGACCAGGTACTGAATGTCAATCTGCGCGGGCCGTTCTTTACTGCTCAGGCGTTTGCGCGATACCTGCGCGACGCAGGGCGGGGCGGGCGCATCATCAACAACAGCTCGGTTCACGAGGAGTTGCCATTCCCCAACTTCACCAGTTATTGCGCCAGCAAGGGCGGTTTGAAAATGCTCATGCGCAACCTGGCGATCGAACTGGCGCCGTTGGGTATCACCGTTAATAACGTCGCGCCGGGTGCGATCGAGACGCCGATTAATCGCTCGCTGATGAACCAGCCGGAAAAACTCGCCGGCCTGCTGGAAAACATCCCCTCCGGCCGCCTCGGCCAGCCACGCGATGTGGCGGGCGCGGTGGCTTTCCTTGCCTCCGACGAGGCCGATTACATCACTGGCACCACGCTGGTGATAGACGGCGGGCTGCTATGGAATTACAGCGAGCAATGACCGATATCGATCACAAAGGCCCCTTCGATTACGACACGCATGCGGTCTCCGCCGCCGATACCCTGACCCCGGCGGATCGTTATCAGGAACTCTTCGTGGCGGTGCAGACGCAGCGCGTGTTCCCCGACAGCAAGACCTTCGTCGACTGCGCGCCGCGCCAGCATCCCGAGCGCATTCTTGAGGCCTATCGCGCACGCTCCGGCGCTCCCGATTTCGATCTGCGCGCCTTTGTGCGCGAGCACTTCAGCGTGTTCGAATTGCCGGCGAGCGAGTTCGTCGCCAACCCCAACGACAGTCTGAGCGAGCACATCGATCGGCTCTGGCCTGTTCTGACCCGCCATCCACGCCAGCACCCGGAATTCTCGTCACTGCTGCCGCTGCCGCACGACTACGTAGTGCCGGGCGGGCGTTTTACCGAGCTGTATTACTGGGATTCCTACTTCACCATGCTCGGCCTGGACGAGAGTGGGCATTGCGAGCTGCTGCGTTCGATGGCAGACAACTTCGCCTACCTGATCGACACGTACGGCCATGTGCCCAACGGCAATCGCTCCTATTACCTGAGCCGTTCGCAGCCGCCGGTGTTCGCGCTGATGATCGATCTGTTCGAAGACACCGGCGTGCATCGCGCCAGCGATTACCTGCCACAGCTGCGCAAGGAATATGCCTTCTGGACCGAGGGTGGCGAACATCTGCGCCCCGGTGAGGCGCATCGGCGCTGCGTCTGCCTGGCCGATGGCAGCGTACTCAACCGTTACTGGGATGACCGTGACACGCCACGCGAGGAGTCCTACCTCGAAGACGTCGAGACCGCGCGCTCATCGAGCCGGCCGGCGCATGAGGTCTACCGCGACCTGCGCGCCGGCGCCGAATCGGGCTGGGATTTCAGTTCGCGCTGGCTGGGCGACCCGCAGCGGTTATCGAGCATTCGCACCACAAACATCATTCCGGTGGACCTCAACTGCTTTCTCTACAAGCTCGAACGGCAGATCGCCCGCCTGAGTGACATGAAGCAGCACGGCTGCGCCGAGGAATTCCGCCAACGTGCCGAGGCGCGCCTGCAGGCTATCGATCGCTACCTGTGGAGCGAGCAGAGCGGCGCCTATTTCGATTACGACTGGACGCTGCAGAAACCGCGCGGCAACCTCACAGCCGCGACGTTGACGCCGCTGTTCGTGCAACTGGCCAGCGCCGAACAGGCGGCGCGCGTTGCCGACATCGTGCGCGAACGGCTGCTCGCGCCGGGCGGGCTGTCAACGACCGAGATTGGCGACAGCGGCGAGCAATGGGACCGCCCCAACGGCTGGGCGCCGCTGCAGTGGATGGGGATTCGTGGGTTGCAAGCCTACGGTCACGAGGCGCTGGCGCTGCAAATCGAAGAGCGCTGGCTGAGCATTGTCTCGCACCTCTTCGAACGGGAAAGCAAACTGGTGGAAAAGTATGTGCTGCGGCCTTGCGTCGAACATGCGACCGGTGGGGAATATCCTCTGCAGGACGGTTTCGGCTGGACCAATGGCGTGACCCGCAAGCTGATGCAAGAAGACCCGACCCACGAAGTCCATCGTTGTCGGGCGGGGCAGTGCCGGCCGGAGTGGGCCAGTTCGGCGGGAGATACAGGCTGAAGACTAAAGCGGCGACCTAGTTCGCCGTGAGGTTCGGTGCGGGCTCAGGCTCGGCCTCGACGCTCTGATTCTGTTAGTAGGCTGGCGCCTACATTGGTCGCGAGGGCGCGCCGCCAACAAAAACGGTGCGGTGGGTTTTGTTTTGTAGCCGACCTGAATGTCAGGGCGCCCGTCGATAGGGATTAGCCAGCGCCCCCGACAGATCCAGCGTCCCCTTCTCGACGAACCGCTGCGTACCGAAAAGCCCACCGGCGAGCTTGCCGCGCAGCACGTAGGGCACCTCCTCCATGCCGATGTCCTCGGCCAGCCCCAGCGCTTGTCGCGCGGCGGAGAACGCCGAAATGGTCACCGGAACGGTCAGTACGGTTTCGCCGAAGCGTGGCACGCTGCCGCGCTCATCGCTGACACCGCTGGCCAGGCGTCGACCGTTGATTTCCAGATCGAGCGCCACGCCGTTGTACTCCAGCGCCATGTCGTTGGGGTTCTGCACTCGCAGCTTGACCGCCATGCGCAGCTCCAAACCCTCACCGGGCAGCGGCTGGATACCGGCTACCTGGACGTTGAGCGGGTCGCGCGGACTGAGCGCCGCGCAGCCGGCCAGGCTAAGCACGAGCATGAGGACCGACAGCAAGGCAGTAACGGGTACGATTCGGCGCATGCGCATAGGGTGGTTCACTCGGGTTTCTTGGTGAGATTGCCCAGACCCTGCAACAGCTCCATGGGCAGCGGGAAGACGATAGTCGAGTTCTTGTCGCCAGCGATGTTGCTCAGGGTCTGCATATAGCGCAACTGCATCGCGCCCTGCTGGCGGCCAAGCATCTCTGCAGCCTGCATCAGTTTTTCCGACGCCTGCAGCTCGCCCTCAGCATGAATGACCTTGGCCCGCCGCTCACGTTCCGCCTCGGCCTGGCGGGCGATGGCGCGGATCATCGATTCGTCCAGATCCACGTGCTTGATCTCGACGTTGGCCACCTTGATGCCCCAGGCGTCGGTCTGCGCATCGAGCACTTGCTGGATGTCGTTGTTGAGTTGTTCGCGCTCGGCCAGCATGTCGTCCAGATCGTGCTTGCCGAGCACGGCGCGCAGGGTGGTCTGGGCCAGCTGGCTGGTTGCCGAATGGTAATCCTCTACCTGAATGATGGCCTTCTCGGCATCCAGCACGCGGTAGTAAACCACCGCATTGACCTTGACCGAGACGTTATCGCGCGAGATCACGTCCTGCGTCGGCACGTCCAGCACCAGGGTGCGCAGATCGACCCGGACCATCTGCTGGATGCCGGGAATGACCATGATCAGCCCCGGCCCCTTGACCTTCCAAAAGCGCCCTAGCTGGAACACCACGCCACGCTCGTATTCGCGCAAGATGCGGAAGGTCGATGCGAGCAGCGCGAAAAACAGCACTAGCACCGCGATGAAGCTCATTTCAAAACCCATGGTTCACCTCTCCTCGATTGGCGGCGCGTCGGCCGCGGTGACGTCCAGTTGCAGCCCGTGTCTCGCCACGACACGGACTTGTTGACCCAGATGCAAGGGAGCCGCGCTGCGGACCTGCCAATGCTCGCCCTGCAGCAGCACCCAGCCGCAAGCCGGGTCGGCCGCCTGAACGCGGCTGATCGGCGCCAGGCTACCGATCAGCTCGGCATCACCGCTGACCACGCGCTGCCGGCGCGCCTTGAGCGCCATGCTGACGATGGCGAACACCAGCAGCGCGCTGACCACCGCCAGGGTGCCGATCAAGGTCAGGGGAATACCGTAGCCCGGCACCTCGGTATCGATCAGGATTACCGAGCCGGTGACGAATGCGGCGACACCGCCCAGGCCGAGCACGCCGAAACTGGGCGCGAACGCCTCGGCGATCATGAAGCCCAGGCCCAGCAGAATCAGCGCTACCCCGGCGTAGTTCACCGGCAGCAGCTGCAAGGAATACAACGCCAGCAGCAGGCAGATGCCGCCGATCACGCCACCGCCGGTCGTGCCCGGATTGGAGAATTCGAATATCAATCCGTAGATGCCGATCATCATCAGGATCAGCGCCACGCTGGGGTTGGTGATTACGGCCAGCAAGCGCACCCGCCAGTCCGGTTCGTAGTGATCGAGCGTTGCGTTGGCGGTCTGTAGCCTTCGCTCGCCAGCGCTGGTCTGGATAGTTTTGCCGTCGAGTTTGCCGAGCAGGTCATCCAGATCGGTGGCAACGTAATCGACCACCTTAAGCTCCAGTGCCTCGCTGGCCGACAGGCTCACCGCCTCGCGCACCGCCTGTTCCGCCCATTCAGCATTGCGCCCGCGCAGCTGCGCCAGGCCACGGATATACGCAGCGGCGTCGTTGACCTGCTTGCGGCTCATGGCATCGCCGCCGTCGGTGGAATCAGGCTTTTCGGCGTCTGGCGGCTGCTCGGACGGGCTGCCTGGCGAGCCGCCGATCTGCACCGGCGTGGCGGCGCCGAGGTTGGTGCCCGGGGCCATCGCGGCGATATGGCTGGCGTAGAGCATATAGGTGCCGGCGCTGGCCGCGCGCGAACCACTGGGCGTGACATAGGTAGCGATCGGAACGGGGCTGGCGAGGATTTCCTTGATGATGGCGCGCATCGAGCTGTCCAGCCCGCCGGGTGTGTCCAGCTCCAGCACCAACAGCTGCGCATTGGTTTGCGCGGCGCGCTGTATGCCGCTGGTGATGTAGTCGGCGCTGGCCGGACCGATCACGCCGTCGACCCGCAGCACCGTCACCGGAGCCGCAGCCAGCGTCGTCCCGACGATACCCAGCCATATTGTCAGGAGCGTCAGCAGCCAGGCCAATCGATCAATGGGGCGTCGCATCGGCGTGATCCTCCCGAATCGACGATGGCGCGACGAGGTATCGCGGCACTACCAGAGAGGGTAGTCCAGTTGACGCGAGGTTCCCGTCACGACGTCGGATCGTCCGCAAGAGACCGGCGTCTGAACTCTCGGGCGCCATCGGGCCTCACAATTCAACCGAGGCTGATATCCGCGCGGGTTTGCCGCGCCGGCCCGCTCCATGAGGAGTCTTCCATGCGTATTCACCATCTCAACTGCGGCTGCATGTGCCCGGTGGGCGGCAAGCTGTTCGATGGTTTCAGCGATGGGCTGACCGCCAGCCTGGTCTGTCACTGCCTGTTGATCGAGACCGAGCAGCACGGGTTGGTGCTGGTCGACACCGGCTTTGGCAGCTGCGATGTGCTGGAGCCGCGCAAGCGCCTCAGCCAGTTCTTCATCGCCTTCAACAACATCAAGTTCGAGCGTCGCTTCACGGCGCTCGAGCAGGTGCGCCAGCTTGGTTTCAAGCCCGAAGACGTTCGGCACATCCTGCTTACTCATCTGGATTTCGATCACGCCGGTGGCCTCGAGGATTTCCCCGAGGCCCAGGTCCACGTGCTGCAGCGTGAAATGGATGCGGCGCGCTCGACCCACAGCTTCATTGGCCATCGGCGCTACCGTCATCGGCAATGGGACGAGGTGCGCAACTGGCAGTTCTACGAGCCAGGCGGCGAGAACTGGTTCGGTTTCCAGGCCGTCAAAGAGCTGCGCGGGCTGCCGCCAGAGCTTTTGCTCATCCCGCTGACCGGCCATACCCACGGCCATGCAGGCGTCGCGCTGCAGACCGACAACGGCTGGCTGTTGCACGCCGGTGACGCCTATTTCTACCGCGACGAAGTGGGTCAGACCGAGCGTTACTGCACGCCGGGCCTGCGTTTGTACCAGCGCATGATGGAAGTCGACCGTCCGGCGCGCCTGTCCAATCAGCATCGACTCTGGACCTTGTCGCTGGAACACAAGGGCGAGGTGACGCTGTTCTGCAGCCACGACGCCAAGGAACTGGAACGCATGCGCGCGAGGCAGGGTTGATGTCGCGACATGACGAAGAGCGCTTGGGCGGACCGGTAGGCGCCATGATGAAGTACGTCCGCTGGGTCGGACTGGTGACCTGCACAATCGCGGGGCTGGGCTACATGCTGGTAGGCAACTTCAACATGGCTGGCTTGATGGTGGCGCTGGCCGTTCTGTCGTGGATCAACATTCGTCGCAAACGCCGAGACCGATCTGGAGCGCCGCCGACCGAGGACTGACCTTGATCCGCTGGCAGATGGAAATGGAGCCAGTTCCAGCCCATTCGCAAGGATTCGACTTTCTGCGTATGGAGCGCCTGCGCCGCTTCTGTAATAGTTAGCAGGCTAAGCGAAGCCGTTTGGCAATGCGTACCGCCCACAAGGTGATGCGTATCGCAACGATTGGCCAACCACGCCGCCTGTTGCGTTTCTTCCCTATCGGTGCCTGTAGGCGCCCCTGCGGCTCAAACGGCCGCACTCGGTTCTGACAACCGCTGTCCATCGACGGCGGTTGCCGTTCCCTCCGCTTGCTGCTGCGCTTGTGCGCCGGAGACCGAAGGAACCCCCAAGGCGTGATCAGGTCGATTCAAGTGAGCTTTCAGCCTGCACAGACCCGAGGGGACACACATGGACCTGATCCGAATCATCATCGCGATACTTCTGCCTCCTTTGGGGGTGTTTCTACAAGTCGGCTTCGGTGGAGCCTTTTGGCTGAATATCCTGCTGACGCTGTTGGGCTACATTCCAGGCATCATCCACGCGGTCTGGATTATCGCGCGGCGCTGATGGCGTTGCGGTAGAACGGTCCGGCTCAGCTTGGCGCAGGCGCCGGACGCTTCGTCCTCAAGGGCGCGCCTTCCGCGTCGCCTGGTTACGTCGAACAACCTCCAGCGAGAGCCGACTCGGGAGTTATTACGGGCCGGATGAATCGTTCTGGCGCGAGTGAAACGAACCCTTGCCCCGCAGGACGGTCTGAACCCGGCCATTCAGCCGGGTTTTTTGTGCTCGCAACCGCAGCGGTGTAAAGTCCCCGGTCGACTTGCTGCGTGAGCCTATCTCGCGCGAATCACCTTTGAACTTGACGGGATGTGGAGCGTTCGCTTGCTAGCGACGCAGCTGCCCGCGCTGCTGTGGGTATCGGTCATCGCGCCAGCACCCGGGAAGGAAACCAAATGGGCGACTCTTTCATCAATCGAGAAAACTTCAGGCGCATCCTCAACCGCAATGTGGCCGTGCCCCTTGGTTTCGGATTTCTCAGCGCATTCTTCTTCAGCGCCATCGTCTATTACCTGTTGAACGTCAGCCATTGGGTCGAGCGCTCGGTTCATGGCGTTGCCTACGCGCACGACATGCTGAAAGTCGCAGGCGATATGGAAGCCTCCATGCGTGGCTATCTCATCGCCGGCGAGGAGATTTTTCTCGAGCCTTACCGAAAAGAGCTGCCCGCATTCGTCGACCTGATGAACCGGCTCGAGGAGTACGCGAGCGATACCCCGGTGCAATTGGGTCGTGTCGAGCGTATGAAGCAACTTCATGGACAGTGGCTCGGATATGCCGAAGAAGCCATTGAGCGTCGTGCACGGAACGAGCCCGTGACCGAGTACGTACGCAGCAAGCGCGGGCTGGACCTAAAGGAGGAGCAGCGTCGGCTGCTCAACGACTTCATTGCCTATGAACGTCAGACTCGCACCGAGCTTACCGACACGTCGGAAGTGGTCACTACGGTTCTGATCGGCGGTTTTCTGCTGTTCAGCCTGGTGTTCAGTGGCCTGCTGGTTTACTTCGGGCGCCGCGACCTGATCAATCTGTCGGACAGCTATGCCAAATCACTGGAGCAACAACAGGCGCATGCCGCGGCGCTGGAGAAGCAGGCCTGGTACCGCACCGGCCAGACCCAGCTCAGCGAGTCGATGATCGGTGAGCAGGCGCTGCCGACGCTGGGGCAGAACGTTCTGAGCTTCCTCTCGCGTTACCTCGACGTGGCGGTCGGAGCGCTCTACGTGACGCAGGACGGCAAGCTGCAGCGGGTCGCGGAGTTCGGCTGGGACAAGGACAAGCTGCACGGTGACCGGACGCTGGAAATCGGCGAAGGGCTGGTCGGACAAACGGCGCTGGAGCGTAGGGCGATGGCGCTCGACAGCGTGCCGCCCGGTTATATGAAGGTCACTTCGGCGTTGGGCAACACCGACGCCAGATCGGTATTGATCGTTCCCGTGGAAGACAGCGGCATGCTCAATGCCGTATTGGAGATCGGCTTCCTGCGGCCCCTGCACGAAGAAGACAGCGAGTTACTGCGGCGCGTCAGCGAAAGCATCGGTTCGGCCATCGAGGCCGCGCGCTATCGCCAGCGCCTGCAGCGTATGCTGGCCGAGACCCAGCAGCTCAACGAAGAACTGCAGGTGCAACAGGAAGAACTGCGCGCCGCCAATGAGGAGCTCGAAGAGCAATCCAACGCCCTGCGTGAATCGCAGGCGCACATGGAAGAGCAGCAGGCCGAACTGGAACAGACCAACGAGCAGCTCGCCGAGCATTCCGAAGAGCTGGCGCGTCAGCGCGATGAGATGGATCTGAAGAACAATCGCCTGCATGAAGTGCAGCTGATGCTCGAAGAGCGTGCCGACGAGCTGCAGCGCGCCAGTCGCTACAAGTCGGAATTCCTCGCCAACATGTCGCACGAGCTGCGCACGCCGCTCAACAGCTCACTGATTCTCGCCAAGCTGCTGTCCGATAATCCCGAAGGCAATCTGAGCGACGATCAGGTGCAGTTCGCGCGCTCGATCTATTCGGCAGGCAACGATCTGCTCAACCTGATCAACGACATTCTCGACATCTCCAAAGTTGAAGCCGGCAAGCTCGACGTGCGGCCTGAGCTGCTCGTTCTGACACGCATGATCGACGGGCTGAAGAGCCTGTTTCTCGCGCAGGCGCTGGAAAAGTCGCTGCAGTTCCAGGTCGAACTGGCCGAAGACTTGCCATCGAGCCTCTACACGGACCGACAGCGACTGGAGCAGATTCTCAAGAACCTGCTGTCGAATGCCTTCAAATTCACCGAGAAGGGCTCGGTGGAGCTGCATGTGATGCGCCATGGCGATGGTCAGGTCGCCTTCGCCGTGCGTGATTCGGGGATCGGCATTCCGGTCGATCAGCAGGATGTGATCTTCGAGGCGTTCCGTCAGGCCGACGGCACCACTAATCGCCGCTATGGCGGCACTGGCCTGGGCCTGTCGATTTCTCGCGAACTCGCCCAATTGCTGGGCGGCACCATCGAGGTGAGCAGCGAGCCGGGCGCAGGCAGCCTGTTCACGCTGATCGTCCCAGAAAACTACAGCGCCCCGGTGGCTGTTCAGGAGCCGGAATTGCCTGCCGCCGCGCCGATCGAAGCGTCTGCCGCATCGATGTCCATGGCGCTTGTCCAGGCCGTGCCTTCGCCGGCCGCGCCGCTACGCGCGCAGGAGCCGAGCGTGCCGGCTCTGGCCGACGACCGTGACGCCCTTCCATTCGGACGCTCGGTGCTGGTGATCGAAGACGAGCCGCAGTTCGCCTGCATTCTCCGCGACCTCGCGCACGAGCTGAAGTACAGCTGTCTGATCGCGCAGAGCGCCGATCACGGTTTCGACACTGCCGTGCAGTACCGCCCTGATGCCATCTTGCTGGACATGCGACTGCCCGATCATTCCGGTCTGACCGTGCTTGAGCGGCTCAAGGAGAATCCTGTCACGCGGCATATCCCGGTGCATATCGTGTCCGTGGAAGACCGCAAGGAGGCCGCCCTGCAAATGGGCGCCATCGGCTACGCCACTAAACCCACCACCCGCGACGACCTCAAGAAAGTATTCGGCCGGCTGGAAGCGAAGCTGGCGCAGAAGGTCAAGCGCATCCTGCTGGTCGAGGACGACGCCCGCCAGCGTGAAAGCGTGTCGCGGCTGATCGAAGATATCGATGTGGAGATCACGGCGGTGGAGTTCGGCGCGAAGGCTCTCGAACTGCTGCGCTCGACGCTCTACGACTGCATGATCATCGACCTCAAGCTGCCGGACATGGATGGCCATGAACTGCTCGAGCGCATGGCTCACGAGGACATCTGCTCCTTCCCGCCAGTCATCGTCTACACCGGGCGCAACCTGACGCGCGATGAAGAAGCGTCGCTGATGAAATACTCGCGCTCGATCATCATCAAGGGCGCTCGGTCGCCGGAGCGGCTGCTCGACGAAGTCACGCTGTTCCTGCACAAGGTCGAATCGGACATGGCGCCGGAGCGGCAGAAGATGCTGAAAAGCGTGCGCAGCCGCGAGAAGGCCTTCGAGGGACGCAAGATTCTGGTGGTCGACGACGATGTGCGTAACGTCTTCGCACTGACCAGTGCGCTGGAACAGAAGGGCGCGCTGATCGAGATCGCCCGCAACGGTCACGAGGCCATCGCTCAATTGCAGAGTGTGACCGATATCGATCTGGTGTTGATGGACATCATGATGCCGGAGATGGACGGTTTTACCGCGATGCAGGAGATCCGCAAGGATTCGCGCTTCGCCAAGCTGCCGATCATCGCGGTCACCGCTAAAGCGATGAACAACGATCAGGACCGCTGCTTGCGCGCCGGGGCCAACGACTACCTGGCCAAGCCAATCGAGCTTGATCGCCTGTTCTCGCTGATTCGTGTATGGCTACCTAAAGTGGAGCTGTTGTGACATGCCTCACCGCAATCAGGCCATCGAGCTGAAGCTGCTGATCGAAGCCATCTATCTGCGCTACAGCTACGATTTCCGCGACTATTCCGGCGCTTCGCTCAAGCGCCGGGTGCTGCTGGCATTGAAGCAGATGCAATGCGAAAGCATCTCAGAGCTGCAGCGCAAGATTCTCTACGATCCGCAAGCCTTCATGGAGCTCTTGCAGTTCCTCACGATCCCGGTCAGCGAGATGTTCCGCGACCCGAGTTATTACCTGGCGCTGCGCGAGCAGGTGGTCCCGGTGCTGCGCACCTACCCGTCGCTGAAGATCTGGATCGCCGGCTGCAGCACCGGCGAAGAGGTCTACTCGATGGCGATCCTGCTCAGGGAGGAGGGCCTGCTGGAACGCACCATTCTCTACGCCACCGATATCAACCCACGGTCGCTGGAACAGGCACGCCAGGGTATCTTCGATATTGGCGACATGCAGCAGTACACGACCAACTACCAGCGCGCCGGCGGCAAGCGCAGCCTCAGCGATTACTACACGGCCGCCTACGACTCGGCGATCATGGACAAGACCTTGAAGGACCAGGTGACCTTTGCCGACCATAGCCTGGCGACCGACAGCGTCTTCGCCGAGACCCAGTTGATTTCCTGCCGCAACGTGCTGATCTACTTCAACAAGCCGCTGCAGGATCGGGCCTTTGGCCTGTTCCACGAATCCCTCTGCCATCGCGGCTTTCTCGGCCTGGGTAGCAAGGAAACCGTCGAGTTCTCCGGTCATGCCGACCGTTACGAGGCGTTCGACAAGCCACAACGGATCTTCCGCAAGCTATGACGTTCGCGACCCGAGATGTTTCAGGCAAATCACCTGCGCGGGCCATCGATGCCATAGTGATCGGCGCCTCGGCGGGCGGTCTGGCTGCGCTCAGTGCCTTGGTTGACGGCCTGCCGAGAGACTTTCGCCAGCCGCTGCTGATGGTCCAGCACGTGCCGCCGTACGGGCCGACACAACTGGTCGAGATCTTCCAGCGTAAGACCGCGCTGCGGGTCAAGGAAGCGGACGACAAGGAGCCGGTGTGCGGAGCGACGCTGTATTTCGCCGCGCCCGGCTATCACCTGCTGGTGGAAGCGGACCTGACGCTATCGCTCAGCCAGGACGAGGCGATGCACTTTTCTCGTCCCTCGATCGATGTCTTGTTCGAATCGGCCGCCGATGCCTGGGG
The DNA here is from genome assembly GCF_037967085.1 of Pseudomonas sp. CBC3. Classification (NCBI taxonomy): domain Bacteria; kingdom Pseudomonadati; phylum Pseudomonadota; class Gammaproteobacteria; order Pseudomonadales; family Pseudomonadaceae; genus Pseudomonas; species Pseudomonas sp. CBC3. The sequence goes on along the minus strand of NZ_JBANEO010000001.1, from coordinate 481,218 downwards.
CGAGCGCGTTGCCGGTATCCTGCTGACCGGCGCCAACGAAGACGGCGCGGCAGGCCTCGAAGCGATCAAGCGGGCCGGCGGCATGACCATCGTTCAGGACCCTGGCGAAGCCGAGGTTCAGACCATGCCTTTGGCCGCACTCCAGCGCTTTGCGCCGGATTACATTTTGCCCTTGCGCGATATTCATCGACTGTTGCGTGAACTGGAGTGACCCATGCCCGACCATACCGATGAAGCGAACCTACTGATCGTCGATGACCTGCCGGAAAACCTGCTGGCACTGGATGCCATTCTCAGGAACCCGGGGGTTCGCGTGCATCAGGCCGAATCGGCGGAACAGGCACTCGAACTGTTGCTTCAGCATGAGTTCGCACTGGCTATTCTCGACGTGCAGATGCCTGGCATGGATGGTTTCCAGCTGGCGGAGATGATGCGCGGTACCGAGCGCACCAAGCAGATCCCTATCGTGTTCGTCAGCGCCGCCGGGCGCGAACTCAATTACGCCTTCAAGGGCTACGAGAGCGGCGCGGTGGATTTCATGCACAAGCCGCTCGATACCCATGCGGTTCGTAGCAAAGTCAGTGTATTCGTCGATCTCTACCGCAACCGCAAGCGGATGGCGCGTCAGCTCGAAGCGCTCGAGCGCAGCCGCCGCGAGCAGGAAGTGTTGCTCGATCAGCTACGCAGCACCAAGGCCGAACTAGAAGACGCCGTGCGCATGCGCGACGACTTCATGTCGATCGTCTCCCACGAGCTGAAAACGCCCCTCAATACCCTCATTCTCGAAGTCCAGCTGCGCAAGCTGCAGCTGGGGCGGAACAATTTCGCCGCGTTCAGCGACGACAAGCTGCGGCAGATGGTCGACAAGGACGAGCGGCAGATCCGCAGCCTGATCCGTCTGATCGACGACATGCTCGATGTCTCGCGCATTCGCACCGGCAAACTGTCGATCCGCCCCGACCGCCTCGATCTGGGCAAGCTGGTCGCTAGCGTCGTCGAGAATTTCGCGCCGCAGATGGAAGCCAGCGGTTGCACGCTGCTGTTTCAGCGACCGGAGCCGATCGTCGGCGTCTGGGACGAATTCCGCATCGAACAGGTGCTGGCGAACCTGCTGACTAACGCAATGCGCTACGGCGCCGGCAAGCCTGTGCAGGTCAACGTCAGCGCGACTCCGGTGACTGCCTGTATCGAAGTGCGCGATCAGGGCATCGGCATCAGCCAGAAGAGTCTCGAAAGAATCTTCTGCCAGTTCGAACGCGCCGAAGGCAGCGAAAGCAGCGCCGGACTGGGGCTTGGGCTGTTTATTGCCGAACAGATCGTCAAGGCGCATGACGGTCGCATTCAGGTCGAAAGCGAAGAGGGCAATGGCGCGCTATTTAGAGTCTTGCTGCCGTTGAGCGATGAGGCCTAAAGCCGGCCCAACGCCCATTCAACTCCAAGCTGCGGTACTAGTAGACAGCTCGGAGCGCGCCGTTGCGGTCCAGACGGTACGCGCTAACGGCTTCGTACACTGCTTTCCTCAAGCGGTTGATGCCGCCTATTGGCCGGTGCTCAGGTAGCGAATGCCAGGGGTTGAAGGACAGATTGTCACAGTCGATATTCTGCGCCGGACTGTCGAAATCCTGAGCGAGAAGGCGGATATCCGCGACGGACTCAAAAGCGGAGATCGCCTCGTCCCACTCAACGCTGGGATCCTCGATAGGCATGTAGAAATCGGCGTTCTGCCGTTGTACCTGCAAGGTAAAGCAGGCGGGCGTCTGGTCGAGCGAAAGCTGCTGGTAGAGCGCGTTGCGCAAGAAGTTGGGTAGGTCGCGGTTCTGTTCGGGTAATTGGTAAGCCGGGCAGTTCTCCGGCGCAGGTATCACTCGGTATTTGATATTCAGCGGTCCAAGCTTGAACGGCGCCACCGAGTTGTAGGTGGTCGCCACAGGGCTGTCGGGCGCTGGCGATAGGGTTTTCAGCGCAATCGCCAGATGGCGGATTTCCCAGTGACGGGGATCCCAGCCTGGGAAGAATGCCAGCACTTTCTTGCCCTCGGCCTGAGCAGCGAAATTGCTCCGGTATTCGGCTACGTCGCGGACGAAGAATGCGGGGTGATTAAACATGACGAAATCCTGCTCAGCGGCGTGAGCCGGGTTCGCTGTCAACTTCTGTCCCGGTACGTCGAGCAACTTTATCGCCATGCCTCGCGCATCACGAACGCGATCGAACTGAGGATAAGCATTGCCGTTCGAAAGCCTTACCCAGGCCTGCCAGCTATGTCCGGGTTGGCTGAAGACGCCATGCTGTAGGTCGCTGTCGATGTCCCCGCGGACGGAAACCTCCGCCCTGAGGCAACCATGCGCTTTGGCGTGCGCGTCGCGCAGCACCCGAGTGTTGTCCCGGTGCTGTTCGACGACCCGGATTGCGTCAGCAATAATGGCCTGCGTGTCCGCTTTTTCGGTGACAGGAATCTGTTCCTCGAGTGACACCGGGCCGGAAAATTTCCAGCTATAGAACAGGCTGCCGATCAGCCAGCCGCCGAGGCCTACGGCCAGAGCCAACAATAGGATTTTGCCGAGCCAGTCGCCCAGACAGAGCCAGAATTTTTTGAGCATGGTGAAGTCCCTTTGATCGTTCCAGTATGGGAGCAGCAGCGCTGCGGTCCGTGGCGTTACCCGCAGTTGGGGCCCGGTGCCCATGCTTTGGCTGGCAGATCTTGTAGGTGCGGCTCGAACCGATCGTCGCCCAGCACTTTCAGGTACTCGATCAGAGCCCAGCGTTCGTGAGGTAGCAGGGCGCGCCCGATGACACCCTGCCCGCGGCAGCCAGCACGAAACTCATGGCCACGGTTGCTGTTGCCGGTAATCGAGGTGTCGAGCAGGAAGCCACCGGGAAAAGCACCGGTTTCAAAACCGAGGCGCTTGGTGTCGTATTCGAAGGTGCCCACCCAAAACTGATCCTGCCGTTCGGCCACTGGCGACAACAATTCGAACAGGTTCGCGACCGAACCGTTATGCAGAAAAGGCGGTGTGGCCCAGATGCCATTGAGGGGGCGGGCTTTATAACCGCGTATCTCCTGGACGCCGATAGGTAGTCCGAACCCGTCCATGCTCGCGCGCTCGTCCGGATGAATACCGGCGTCACGGTATGCGCGCTGTTCGACATAGGCCGTGATGTAAGCCAGCCCTTTTGCACTGGATATCTTTTGTAGGTCCACTTCCCCTGACGAGGCGCTAAAGAGCCTGACATCTAGTGCTTTCAGCTCGTCCTGCGTCCAGCCTAATTGGCTGACATCGAAGCGATGGTCAGCAATATTGTCGGCGGTGGTGGGGTCGGTGCCTATGACGTCGGTTGGTACGATTCGCATACGCCATTCGGGGTCCCTGCTTGCAGCAAAGCGCTCGCCCACGGGCTTGGGAGCGGCTGCGTGGCAATAGGCGCAATTTTCCTCGAACAGTGCTCGGCCGAGACTGGCCTTTTCGATATCAACCTTGCCCAACACCTCTTCGGGCCAGCGCGGCGGCTGCAGGCGTTTGAGCGTCTGCTCCAACTTATCAAGGTCGTGCACCCGAACGCTCGATGGGTAGCGTTCGTCGAGCGTTAATGGGCTGCCATCTTCATGCAGCAGACGCAGCGGCGCGCCTACGCCTAATGCTTCGCCGATATTGCGCGCCATTGGCTGCATGGCTGAGCCGTTCCACTGAACCCAGTCGAACTTCCAGATATCCCATACCTGCGGATAGCTGACCGGTGCGTTGGCGACCCGATAGTTATCCGCATCGATTGCATCGCCAAACACAGTATTGGCGATACGTCCGAATGCATCGGTACGACCGAAACCCTCTTCTGTTGGATACAGGCCTCGATGCCAGTCGTTGAAAGCTGTGCTGAGCAACCGATCCAGCACCCGCTTGAAGTCGATACGCAGTTGTTCGCGGTCGCTTGCATAGTTATCGCCCAGGACTTCAAGCGCGAACCGTTTGAACTTGAGCGGATTGTAGTAAGTTGCGGCCATGCTCATTCCCAGCGCTTGGCCGAACGCTCCACCACGCAATGTGGGTACCGTCGAGGCAAGCGAGTGTAGTGCCGCTCCGCCATCGATACGGATGGCCTGGCCACGGTGGCGCAGCTCACCCGTATGGCACGCTGCACAACTTATATCGAGATAAGCGATACCGGTTTCGCTGTCTTCGTGTCGCGCAAAGCCAACGGGAAGGTTGGCCGGATTGCGTGGGGAGGGTTGCTGCTGCGGGTCCACAAGAAAACCGAACCTGGCCAGATAGTCCGGCGCGGCGAGCTTTCCTCGTCCGAATGGCTTTTCAAGCGCTTGAAACCATTCGTACCTTAAGCCCTTAACTTGTGTGCCTTGCGGCGTGTAGTAAAAGGTCTGCCGATCTGCCTCGCTCCACTGGTTGAGATAGTGAAGCTGCTCGGGCTGTTGGTAAGCGGGCAGGTTAGGGTAGGCAACAAAATACGCGCCAATGCCCGCGAACAAGGCTACTAGCAATAAAAGCCCGAGCAGGGCGCGGCGGAGCAGTTGCATGGGTGAACATCCATGTAGTTAAGGCAGTCACGCTTTATGCCAATCCCTTGGCTTAATAGCAATATGCCAGGCCGTCCGTAGCGTTCTTATGTTTGGGCGCGAAATATGGAGCTTGCTGGTTTCGATCTGCTAAAAGAGTACGTCATCCGGCTGGGCCTTTGCCGGGCGGTTCTGAGCGCTGGCTCAGGCTTGCCAGCGTGTAATGGTTCAATTTTCTCCGGAGGGTTCTACCGCATCTCTACGGGAGGTCTTGAAAGGGCTGAAAATTTCTAATCTCTGCTGGGCGACTCTACGGCGCATTGCAGCTCGCGGATCTGCTTCATCGCATCGGCCATCTTCGAAGCCGTACCTCAGCCTCACCGGCACTGACCGTCGACAGGTTGCCGTCCTGATAAAGCTTGCGCCGTTGAAATAACTGGTTGGGGTTGGTGCCGTTGCGCCGAGCCACGACGGAAACGCTTTGCCCCGGCTCCAGGCTCTTGCGAACTATGGTGACCTTTTCCTCGACGCTCCAACGACGACCCCGCTCTCGGCCGAGCACTTCGATATGTCTGTCTTTGGGGCGCTCGTTCACCGCCCTACCTTGTGTATGCCCATCGATTGGGCCATCGCGGGTGCCCAGGATCAATCCGTACGGGCAGGGGAGGGGCTTCGTTGCACCTCGGCAAAGATATCGATGATCGAGCGCTGCGGGTCGCGTTGGCTTAGGGCCGCCACCTGCCGGCTCTGGCCTTGCAGTTCCTCGGGCCTGGCCCATTGATCGGATGGTAGGGCTGCGACCAGGCGGGCATGGCTTCGGGGATATTCTGCTGGTGCATGCGCCTGACCCGACCGACGTCCCATTCGGTGAGATGAAAGGGCAACGTCCATAGGGTGATCATTTGGTAAAGGTACCAACCGAGCACGTACCATCTGCCGACCTCACCCTTCGATAGCGGCGGCGCATGCGTTCTCGGGCGTTATAAAACGCGTGTAGCCCTTCGTGGACTGGGGAGAAGCGCCAGGCAGGTAGCGGAAAGAGGACAGATTTATTTTCGGCTGTTGTTCAACCCCTATAGCTCACATGCAGCGCCATCAGGTTGGGACGACTGAAGGTGTCGATCTGGGGGATGCGTTCGTTCATTTCGCGCACCTTGGCCTTGAAAGTTTCATCGTCCATATCGCGCCAGTAGCGGGGTTCACGGTTGGTTTGGTGATCATGTTCGGCGGTAGTGGGGTCGAGGTGGCGGAAGGCTTCCAGCTCCGGGGTGTCCGGCAGAGGTTTGCTGATATCCATATAAGTTCTGCAGGTAGTCCCAGAGTGCGCAGGGCACGGAGGTGCTGCCGCTGGCACCGACGAAGTTGGCCATATTGATCCAGATATCCCGATAGCGATGGACGATGCACAGCACGTTGTTAGGCAGGCCCTGACGATCCGGTGTAGTGGTGATATAGGCATCGAACTCGTAGAAGGGCGCGACCTTTTCGCCGATGGTGCCGTTCTTCTTGTATTCGCCGTTATTGTCGTAATCGAAGACGGTGACCAGCCCGGTACGGCGGTTAAATTCCCAGAGTGGGCCTCTGGAGGGTTTGATCCAGAGTTTGGGGAAGTGATTGATTACAAGCCAGCCTAGACCCCAGAGGCTCAGTAATGGCAGAAATAGATATGTGCTAAGTCCCAGAAGCATATCTAAAATGTCTGTTTTCCACTCATTGCTTGAGTAGTCAGTTACCACTAATGCTGATAACAGCATGAGTGGGATTAATATATACGAGAAACCCTTTCCAAGTATCTGCATGTAAAGCCAGAATTTAGAGCTTGCTGGGGCCTGAGCGTGGCGAATTTTCTCGTTATTCAGTCGGTCGTGAAGGTCAATATGCTCAAACGGTTTGGGTATATATTCGCCACGACTTCTCTGTCCGTCTCTAATCCTGTCGAGCTCCTCCTGATAACGTAAATCGGCTGGTTTGATATTTATCAGTACACATGACGGGAGCATGTCCTGAGTACCCCCCCAGGGCAGGCGCACGCTGCCAAAGCGGCGTAGCCAGGGTTGTTTTTCCGCTGGCGGCTGGTCAGGAGTCTGTTCCGGGTTGTAGGCACCGGGGCGGTAAAATGGTTCAGGATTCGGCATGGGTCTTCTCATCGGCCCAGAACGGAACGTCGGTCTGGTTGAAGTTTGCGGCTGGTGCCTTGGTTGCATACACCTTGCTGTTTCTGATCGGCGGTGCTGGGAATAGCCAGAGGAGTGCGCCGGGCCGGCAGTCTTTTTCACCGGTATCCAGCGCCAGGCGCAATTGTGCCCGTACCTGCCATTCGTGATGAGCGCTGGTATCGCACGGATCGCCGCTCCAGCGGCGTGCTGGAGGCGTATCAGGTAGACCTCGCGGCTTTCGGGCAGTACCTGATGGTCCACCGGCTCGGGTGTTACACACTAACCTTGGTGGGTATGGCTCGCCATTGCCGCAGTATCGTATTTCGCTAGTGCGTAGACGCCAGCGGGTCTCGATACTTTTTACCCATATGGGTCAGTAGATCCGGCAGGTTGCTGGGAGCATCAATCGACATACTCCACATACCGCGCCATCAGGTTGGGTCGGCGCATGGTGTCGATCAGGCGAATGCGGCCCTCCATCTCCCGGAGTTTTTCGGCGAAGGTCTCGTCGTCCATGTCGATCCAGTAGCGCGGGTTGCGGCCCGTCTGGCGGTCATGCTCGGCGGATACCGGGTCGAGGTGGCGGCATTTCTCGAAGCAGGGCAGTTCCGGCAGGGGACGGCTGGCATCCATGTAGTTCTGGAAAAAGTCCCACAGGGCCAAAGGCGGCTGCGGGATACGGTCCGGCGACATCAGGGAGGCGAAATTGATGGTGATGTCGCGGTAGCGGTGGGCCAGGTAAAGAAAGTTCATCGGCAGGCCCTGGCGGTCCGGCGAGGTGGCGAGGTAGGCGTCGAACTCGTGGAAGGGCGCGGTGATCTCGCCGACGGTGCCGTTCTTCTTGTACTCACCGTTATTGTCGTAGTCGAACAGGGTGACCAGGCCGGTACGCCGGTTGAGCTCCCAGAGGGGGCCGCGAGAGGGCTTGAACCATAGGTGGGGGAAGTGGTTGATCACTAAAGAGCCGAGCCCCCAGCAAGCTAGTGGAATACCGGGACACACTAGCACTGTTGGAATAAAGGAAATCGTAGTTTCTAACCAAGATACGTTCTTTACGATGCTCAGCTCGGCGAGATAAACAAATAAAGTAAGAATTGACCCTAAATAAAATAGAAAACGCCCCCCCCCACATAGATACAGCCAGAAATGCGAGCGCTTGGATAAGACCGCATAACGATAACGCTCGTGGTCATAAACCCAATGCAGATCGAGACCTTCCATGGGCCTTTTCTTATAGGTACCCAGCGCTTTTTCTTCTTCCCGCTTCTTATCGAACTCTTCCCAGAAGCGCATGCTCTTGGGGGTGGGGTCGGTCATGATGCTTTCCGGCGCCACCTCCTGGGTGCGGCCCCAGGGGAGGCGGCTGCCGCCGAGCTTGCGCAACCAGGAGCGTTCGCGCGACGGCGGCTGGTCGGGAATGCTGGCCGGGCTATAGGCCGTGCTGGCGTAGTAGGCGTTGTCTTGTGTCACGTATGGGGTATCCAAAGCTTATTCGCTGGCCCAGAAGGGTTGCTCGTTGTTGCTGAAGTCTGGTTGTCTGTTCGCTTCGCTCGCCGCTACCAGTGTTTTGGGTGAGGGGGCCGGAAAGTACCAGGTTTTGCCGCGTGAGTCGGTCAGGCGAAACTGCGCCTTTACCGCCCAGCTGTAGCTGGTGCGATGAAGGTAACCCAGGCCCGTATGTTGTTGGGCTGCTGGCGTATTGAAATAGAGCTCCAGAGCGTTGGGCCAGAGCCGCTGGGCCACGGGTCTGGTGACGGCGCCAACCCGCGATGTCTCGACGTTGCCGCCGTGGCTGGAGGCGGAGGTGGTGGTGCGCAGGCGCACCTCGCTCTTGAGGTTGAGGCTGCCCAGTTGCGCGACCAGCCCTGGCAGGTTGCTCTCGATACGCACCAGGGTAGTGGCGGTGCGGATGCTATGCGGCAAAACCGCATTGACATCCAGCTTGGCCCCGGATTCGTAGTCAGGGTTGGGGCCGACCTGGATACGGATGCCGGCGAACAGGCCGAGCAGACGATAGAAGGCCTCCTGCGGATCGCGCAGGTGCGCGGTGGCGGCCTTATCGCCGGTGCCGAATGGGCCGTTGGCCATCCAGTCCTCGACTGGGCTGCTGCTGAGCCAATAGGCCACCCCGGCGCCCGCGACGATCATGATCAGGGCCACCCAGCCCAATGGCGTCAGGCCCAGCACCGGCGTGACGGGGAACAAGCCGGCGGCCACCCCCACCGCGCTGCCACCGGCCATCAGCAGATAGCCCCACATGGCCTCGTCGCCCCATTGCCAGGCGTACCAGGCGTCGTACAGGTTAAGGCCGAGGAAAATAAAACCCGCAATAGTCTGGCCAATCAGGCGGCCGGTAAGTTGCTTGGCGAACTTCGGCCCGAGCGTGGAGCCCCATATGCGACCGGCAGCCTCGCCGGAAACGGTAAACAGCACCCTGCGCGCCGAAGCCAGAATGGACTGATTGCTGACGAATTTGACGGTCAGTGCCTCCATGGCTATTACCGTATCAAGGAGTGCACCTCTAACTCCCCAGCGAGCTCTTGCTTGGCCTTTCTCCTGCAGATTCGCCTGATATGAATTCCACTCCGCCCGTACATTCCAAAGCTCCAGCATCAGCACCCCGGCAGAAAAGGGCGTGGAGTTGAGCGCCCGGTAGGCCCTGGAGCCGCTGCGGGCAGAGAGCTCATCGACCGCCTCCTGCAGCACGCCCTCGGCACGCACTAGGCGGGCCTGGGTGACCTGCGCCTCGGCGGCGGCCCGGTTGGCCTGCTGGAACTGCTGGTTCAAGGCGCTGATCATGCGCGCGGTGGCGCTGTTGCGGGGGATGGCCACCAGTACATGATCGGTAGTCTGCTCGAGGCCGGCACGGGCAGCCTGGCGGCCATTGGTGGTCGCCAGCAGCTTGCCGTCGGCATCCAGGTATTCCCCATAGAAGCGCGTGGCGCGAGTCGTGGGCACGCTCGGCAGGTCTTCCAGGCCGAACACGTAGTGTTCCCGCACGTTGACTCGGCCGCGGCGGACAAACACGGCCCCCTCCAAAAACTGCGGCATGGTGCTGCGCAGCAGCCCCAGCCCCCGGCCGTGCAGGGTCACATTGATGCGTCGGCCCTGGCCGGCGAGCGCAGTGCGCTGCTGTTCATACGCCTGGCTGGCTTGCGCGTGCGTACGGGCGCTGGCCTTGGCATCTGCCTGCACGGGCCTCAGCGCTTCGCTGGCATTGTCCACCGCTGCCTGGGCGGTATCGATGGCGCCATGTAACCGCTCATAGATGCTGACCAGGGCACTGGCCCCCGCCTTGAGCTGTACGGTCAGGCTACTGTTCAGGCTACCGGAGGCCATCAGGCCGATCAGCACGCTGGCATCCAGTGTGTCGCCCGGCTTGGCCGCGGGCACGCCCCGGGTTTCGAACTGGGCCAGTTCCGTGGCCCGAAAACGCCCGTCACCCTGGTTTTCTTCCTTTGCCGGCGTCTTGTAGGGGGCGTAAAGGGCATCCAGATCCTCGGTCGGCCAGAGCATGCCATGCAAGGGGTGCTGGGGGTTGTTGGCCAGCTTGCTGAGAAATATCTGCCCTTGGCTGGCCTTCGGGTTGTAAAGGCTGTAGCCCTTGAGGGCATCGGTCAGATCGCTGTTCACTGCCAGCGGATCGTACTGCGCAGGGCTGGCGGCGAGCGCCGCCAGCAGGTCGGTCACGGCGAACGAGGCGGCCAGATAGTCGAAGCCATCCAGGCTCAGGTGGTCGGCGAGGGTTTGCTGGTAGTCGGCTTTGTCGAGGTATTCGCTCAGGCAGTCCTGCATGTAGGCGAGCTCGCGCCACAGCATGATGCGCTCTGGCGTTGCGGTGTAGCGGTTGATGTCCCGCTTGCCTTGTTCGTTGATCTTTTCCAGCGCCCGGTGCAAAGGGTTGCGCTGTCCCTGCAGGCTCTGCGGCACGACCAATTGTTGCAGCAGCAAGGCACTGCCGTGGTTGGTGTGCAGCATCGCTCGCTGTGCGCACAGCGCCAGGGTGTCTTGTAGACGAGTGATTCGCGACAGCAGGTGGCGCATGCGGTGCATGGCGTCATCCAGCAATACGGCACAGAGCTGCCGACTACGCGCCGTGCTCAGCACATCGGTTTTCGCCTCTTGGGCCTGCCAGAGCGCCGCGCCATTCGGAGGGGGGCCTTTATCGCTACCGGCCGGCCGCTTGGCGTGGACGAGCGTCGCCAGGCAGTCGCTCCAGGCCTCGAGTTCGAGCAAGCGAGTAGCGTTTTGCGGTACGCCCTGTTCACAGCTGTCGAGGTAGGTTTGCGCGGCTTGTTTGCTCTGCACCGGGAACTGCCCGCTGAGGTCGCAGATATAGCGGCCCGGGTGATTCAGCAACCGCTCATACCCTGGCTCACGCGCACGCTGAGGTGCTGCCACGCATACCGGGAACGCGTTGATCTCGAGGTTAAGACGCACCACTCGCGCCTTGCCCACGGCGTTCTGGTTGGCGTAGTCGCGGACATCGAATGCGGCAAAGGCCTCGAGCATCTCCTTTCCGCCTGGCTGCCCCTCGAATAGGCGCTTGAACCCCCGCTGTGACACCCGCAAGTCCGGGCTTTGGCAGCGCTGTCTGCGTAAACCCTTATCCGACTCCAGGCGTTTGAGACGAGCGGCGCTGAGTTGTACCTCGGAGAAACACAGTTGCACATCGCTGCGCTGGGTGTCGTTCCACTGCGCTGGTAACCAGATGTCGTCCAAGGCTTGACCGGTGGCTATGCGCGGCCCGCCCTTGAACGTCTTGCCTAGCCGATAACGCGCTACGTGAACGTCGTGGTAGGTGGTTTTGTCGTCCTTGACGCGCACTTCCAATTCACGCCAGAGCCCGTTCCGATAGAACACATACAAATAGCCGCTGCGCAGGCTTACCGGCGTACCGAGGTCATAGCGGCTCTTACTGCCCGGCAATGCCGCCATGGGTACGACGGGCACGATCTGGTTCCACTGGGTGGCGTGCTCGGGTTGGCGAGGCGTTACGCGCATATCCTCATGCAGTGGCAGGCGGATCGGCCCGCCTTCGATCGCCGCGATTTCTAGCCACAGGTTGCGCTTGGGTTGACTCTCCCAGTCCCATACGTGCAGCACGCTGCTGAAGGTGTTACTGGTCTGGATTTCCGGTTTGTCCTGCTGGGTCAGCCACTCCAGTTGGGTGGCGTTGGTTTCGTCGTAGATGACCAACTTCTGGGTGTTCGGGTGGTCCTTACCCACTACCTGGACGATGAGCTTGCCGGCCTCGCAGGCGGCGCCGTTGCTCAGGGCGCATACGTTGTTGCTCATGCGGTGCTTTCCTTGTCTGTCGTGCTCGTCGCCAGATGCTGGGCGAGGGCGTCGAGGCGTTCCTGATCCGTGCTGCCCGGTAGCGTGGCGGGCGGGGCGACCTGCGGACTGGCGTAGCGCAGATTGAGGTAGGTGCTCAGCGACTCGGCGGAAGCGAAGCCGGCCTGCATCCCTCCAGCCAAGTAGTTCCAGGCCGTTTCGAAGTGAATTCCGCTCTGTTGCTTCCACCATTGGTAGAGAAAGTGCTCGCCTCGTTGGCGTTGCAGAGCTTGCTCCTGCATGGCGCTAAGACGCTGTTCGTACGTAATGGCGCCTGCTTGCCAGATCGTTGCTTGTTGATTTTCGATGTGATGCCAGGCCTCACGGCCATCGGCGCAGTCATGCCAGGTTCCGCCATACCAGCTCAGCCGCTGTATCGGACCCAGCCAGGTGGGACGTGTTTCGTGGTCACAGGCTGGAAAGAAATAGCTTGCAGTACGCTGTCTGGAGTAGCGCAATACGCCGCGGCGTTCCTGGTCGAAGCGGATAAATAGGATTTGTCGCAGATGGGTCAGCAGTTCTTCAGTTGGGCCTGCTGTTTCCAGCAGTAAACCTGGCCAAGCCTTCGGCTGGCTTTGTGCGGCGGCCAGCACGGGTGGGTTGGTCTGTGCGTTGATCAAAAGAGGACTTTCTTCCTCACATTCGGCCAGTTCGGTGTCATCGAACAAGCGAATCGGGTCAGGGGCTTCACCCAGGCGGTAGAGCTCGGGCAGCAGTTGCTCCGTGCGCTCAAGCAGAAGCCATTGGCCGGTCATCATGCGCTGCCCCCGGCATTCATGGCCTTGCGGCATGGGCAGTCGGTAAGCGGGCATTGCAAAGGCGTTCCGCCCTTGGGCTTTTGGCAGAGCTCGACGAGGGGCAGCTCTTCACGCAGGCGCTGTTTGAGCAGTGCGCCTGGCACATCTGCATCCGCTGGCATCGCCTGTCCAGGCAACACCGGCGCCGCGCCTGAGCCTGCGCCCGGACTCCCGCCCGAGTTCATTCTGATCAAAGGCCCAACCATCGTGATGCCGCTCGCATCGAGTTTGATAAAGCTGCCGGCGGCTTTGAAGGTGAGTTCGCTGCCGGCTTCGAGAATGACTTTCAGGCCGCTGGAAAGATGGATTTCCTGACCCGCCTCGACGAACTGGCCGGTGCCGATTTTCACGTGCTGGTTGTTGCCGACGGTCAGGTGGTCGTTGGCTTTGACTTCGCTGCGGCGGTCGGCGTGGGTGGTGCGGTGTTCTTCGGCTTTGAATTCGCTGTGGCTATTGGCCTCGACGGTGTCGTGGCGTTCGTGGCCGACGCGGATTTTCTGGTCGTGCCTGATGTTTTGATCCCAGTCGCGCTGGGCATGAAGGTAAATTTGCTCCTGGCCTTTGCGATCCTCGATGCGCAATTCGTTGTACCCGTCGCCACCGGGCGAGCTGAGGGTCTTGAACAGGCTGCGGGTCTTGTTCGCTGGGAGGTCGTAGGGAACGGCATTTTCCTTGTGATACAGGCAGCCGGTGATCAGCGGTTGGTCGGGGTCGCCTTCGAGGAAGGTGACCAGCACCTCCATGCCGATACGAGGGATGGCGATGCCGCCGTAGCGGTCGCCCGCCCAGCTGGAAGATACACGCAGCCAACAGCTCGTCTTGTCATCGGCTTGGCCCTCGCGATCCCAGTGAAACTGGACTTTTACACGGCCGTAACCGTCGCAGTGGATTTCTTCGCCGGCGGGGCCGGTGACGACTGCGCTCTGGCTGCCGAGAATGCGGGACTTGGGATGTTTGAGCGCTGGGCGGAAGGGGACGGCCCAAGGCGTGGCGGTGAAATGGTTGCGGTAGCCTTGGGTGAAGGCGTCTGCTCCGAAACGTTGGGCAATGCTCCCTAGCCCCTCACCCCAGCCCTTTCCCCCAAGGGGAGAGGGGGGTGGTGCGTGCGGGCGTGACGCGTCGGTGGCTGACTCCTCCAGTACCTGCGGTTGCTTGCCCTCATGCAGTACTTCGGTGATCAGCCACAGCTGATTCCAGTCACTACGCGGGTGCTCGCTGAGCGGGAGGAAGTGACCACTGACCAACAGCGGTTGATCGCTTTCGCCGTCGGCCAGTTCGAAATCGTGGCGGTGCCGTTCCAGAACACGCTGAGACAGTTGCTTACCGCGCTCGCGATCGACGAAGCGGCCGGGATAGTCGTAATCCTCCAGGTCAGGCTGGGCGTCGCTTCGAACGGCAGCTTCCAGTGTCAGACGGGGTTTCTCGAAGTCGTAATCGCGGCGGGTGACGCGGCCGGTGCGGGTCTCGATGCGTACACCGAAGCGTTTGATGACCGGCGCGTCGGCAACCAGCCCGCTGTCCTGCTGGTAAGCGACTGATGCAAGTTTCGGGAACACCGTCTGGTCATCGCCGAATACCAGCATGTGGCCGGCTTCGCTGTGCCGGAAGTGGTAGTGAATGCCTTCTTCCTCACACAGACGCTGGATGAAGTGCAGGTCGGTTTCGTCGTACTGAACGCAGTAGTCACGCGCAGGGTAAATCACTGGGCCAAGGTCGAAACGGTGGCCGTCGCCGGCGAGAATGCCGTGCTCTTCCAGCACCAGAGCGATGATCTGCGGGACCGACAGATGATGAAAAATGCGCTGGTTGGTCCGGTGCGCCAGATAGGCGAGCTTCGGAACGATGACCAACCGATAGCGAGTCAGGCGTTTGCCGGATTCGCCCTGTGCGGCGCGGTGGATCTGGCCGTGGATGCCGGCGCCATCCGCTGTGAATGCCAGAAACGCGGATTGGTGCAACAGGCTTTCCAGATCCAAGTCGGGCCGCTCGCTGACCAGCTCCAGCTCGAAGCGGTAGGGCTGGCTGATGGCTTCTCGGCCGCTGAACTCAAGCACTTGAAGGTCATGCTCGGTGCCTTCGATGTGCAGGGAAAAGTGCTTCTGGTTGGCGGGGGCGAACATCCTTGTTCCTCCTGGATCCGTCCATGGTGTGCGCCAGGGCGCATGCGGGGGCTTGATGTACCACGCGCTGGCGGCATTGCGGTGCGCTGAGTCGCGCATTGCGACGCCGCGATCCGAATTTCCGCTACTGTTTCGCAAAAAGGCTTCAGCCGGGGTGTGCCCGACCGAAGCCTGCTTTGCCGCGATCGCGTTAGCCAGCGATTGGGGTGCGCCAGTCGTCAGAGCCGGAAGTGCCAGAGACTTCGTGGGTCCAGACGATCTTGCGGTAGGTGAAGTACACGTCTTCCAGATGGGTGAAGTGGGACATGTTCGGGTCTTGGCAGTTGGGCATGCGCGACTGCACGTCGACGATCACCGCGTCTTCCAGTTCGATGGTGTAGTAATGCTCCTGGGTACCGGTGGAGGAGGTGCGGTACCACTCCAGGCGGCACTTGTTCAGGCGCTCGCCGGAGGTCAGGGCGTTGAAAATCAGCGGCGACGACTTGTCGAACACCTTGGTGATCATCAGCGGCTTGTGTACACGCTGGCCGGTGGGCTGACCGGACTGTGGATCGCGCGGAATGATGACCTGGTGCTGGAAAGCCTGCACCAGGATCTGGTCTTCATGTCCTTCCTGGAAGATATTGCCGACCGAGTCCTCGGTGAAAGTGCCTGCGGTGATCAGGCCTTGCTTGGTGCCTTCGAGGGACAGATACGCGGGTGTTGGCATGAGTGCTCTCCTTTGCCTTTGTTGAATGCCGGAATGGCAGGCAAAGAAGTACAAGTCGCGTGCCAGGTTATGGGAACTCTTTACATATCAAAGAGTTAATTGCTCCACATCGCAAGCGCCCGATCTGGTCTGCGGGACGGCTCACATTAAGTTGAGCAACTTTCTGCCGGCGCTGTGCAAGGTTTGGCACAGATGCGCGCCAGCCCAGCGTTTACGGGCCGCGAGGCCGAGGGGATCAGGGTGGTGAGCGAACTTCTGCGCAGCATATTGCGCAACGCCATGCTCACGACGAGCAGCTGATTTCCAGATGCTTACCCCATTCCGGCGGGCGCTTGGCGTAGTGCTCCATGCCCGGTTGCTCATTGAAGGGGCGGCTGAGTACCGCATGCAGCTCACGCACCGGACCGTAGTCGCCAGCTTCCGCAGCGTCGATTGCCTGCTGGGCCAAGTAGTTGCGCAGGATGTACTTGGGATTGACGGCTTGCATGCGCGTCCGCCGCGCCTGCTGGTCGCCATCCTCGCTTTCGGTGCGCTTGCGATAGCTTGCAGCCCACTCGTCGAACGATTTGATATCGATGAAGTCCTCACGCAGGCGAGCCAAGGCCTGTTCCGCTGGGCTCTCGCCGAGTTCGCGGAAGAAGTTTGTGTAGTCGATGGCACTGCTCTGCATCAGCTGCAGCAGGCGCTGCACCAGCTCTTTGTCGCTGTCGTCAGCGGTCTGCAGGCCCAGCCGCAGGCGCATCAGGTCGAGCCAGGCAGCTTCGTAGATCGGCAGGAACAGATCCATCGTCTCGCGTAGCTGCTCGATGGCGATGAACGGCGTCAGCGCTTGGGCCAGCGCGGCGAGATTCCAGTGCGCGATGGGCACTTGATTCTCGTAGGAATAACGGCCGGTGTGGTCGGAATGGTTGCAGATGAAGCGCGCATCGAAGTCGTCGAGAAAAGCGTAGGGACCGAAATCGAAGGTGATGCCCAAGATCGACATGTTGTCGGTATTCATCACGCCATGACAGAAGCCATAGGCCTGCCAGCGGGCGATCAGCTCGGCGGTGCGCTGCAGCACCTCGCGGAAGAAGGAGTGGTAGGGCTCCGGATGTTCCAGGCAATCGGCGAAGTGAGATTCGACGACGTGATCGAGCAGCTGCTTCAGTTCGTCGTGCTGCTTGGTGTAGTAGAAAAATTCGAAATGGCCGAAGCGTACATGGCTGGGCGCCAGGCGCAGCAGCATCGCGCCGCGCTCCTGGCGCTCGCGATAGACCGGCGTATCCGAGCCGGTCACGCACAGCGCGCGTGAGCTGGGAATGCCCAAGGCATGAAGATGCTCGCTGGCGAGAAATTCGCGGATCGAAGAGCGCAGTACGGCGCGACCATCGCCCATGCGCGAGTAAGGCGTGAGGCCGGCGCCCTTGAGGTGCAAGTCCCACTGCTCGCCGGCATCGTTGACCACCTCGCCCAGCAATAAGCCGCGACCGTCGCCTAGCTGCGGGTTGTAGCTGCCGAATTGATGACCGGAATAGACCATCGCTCGCGGCTCGGCGGTGCTCCAGAGCTTGTGGCCGGAGAACAATTCGGTGAACAGCGGGTCGTCCGCCACCGCTGGGTCGAGATCGAGCAGCCTCATTGCTGCCTCGCTGGCCACTACCAGGCGCGGTTCGGCCAGGGGCTGGGGCGTCACCTTGGTGGAGAATATGTCGCCGAGTCGGGCGAAGCGGTTATCGAAATGCAGCTCGGTGAGGGTTTTCACGTTGGCTCCGGCGCTGTCTTGAAAGATAGCGCCCGCCGGGCGAGCGCATTTGAATTTTGGAGGTCGCGTCTGTCGGGGTGTTCCTCAGGGCTGACCGCTGACAGGTGTGTCGATGAGATTTTGGTCCTTATCGACCCGCCGGATTTCCAGCGCTGGCGGCGGGTTCTTCAGGTGTACATCCAGCTGCCGGAAGGCGATTACGATCCCGCGCGTGCGGAATTCCTGGTCGAGCCAGCGGTTTATCTCGTCGATTACCGGGTTGCGGTCGGCGAGGTCGCGCACATGCAGGCGCAGCTCATGCTCCAGCCGGCTCTCGCCGAAGTTGAGGAAGAACACCTGTGGCTCGGGCTCCTTGAGTACGCGAGGATTTTCTCGAGCCGCCTGGAACAACAGGCTGCGAACCACCTCCAGATCGGAACCGAACTGTACGCCGATGCGAATGGTGACCCGGGTAACGGTGTCGTTGAGCGACCAGTTGACCAACTGGTCGGTCACGAAGGTCTTGTTCGGGACGATGATTTCCTTGTTGTCGAAATCGGTGATGGTCGTCGCCCGAATGCGGATGCGGCTGACGGTCCCGGACAGGTGGCCGATGGTCACCACGTCACCGATGCGGACCGGCTTTTCGAACAGAATGATCAGGCCCGAAACGAAGTTGGCGAAGATCTCCTGCAGGCCGAAACCCAGCCCCACTGACAAGGCAGCGACCAGCCATTGCAGCTTGTCCCAGCTCACGCCTAGCGTCGAAAGCGTCGTGACGATGCCGATGCCGACCAACGTGTATGAAAGCAAGGTGCCGGTGGCATAGGCGCTGCCCTGCGCGAGGCGCATTCGGGACAGCACCAGGACCTCGAGAAGCCCTGGCAGATTTCGCGCCAGCGCGAAAGTTATGACCACCGTGGCCAGTGCGCCGATTAGATTGTTGAGCGTGATGGCCGAGGTAGTGGCGGTCTCACCGCTGCCGCTGGTGAATTCATACAAGGTGACGTTATCGAGATACGACACCACGCTGATAAGGTCGGCCCAGACCCAGTACAGCACGACGAAGAACAGGCCGAACATGGCCAGCCGGGTCAGGCGCAGGGATTGTTGGTTGACCTGGTCGATCGCCAGACCGGGCTCGGCGGCGTCTTCGTGGGGCGTGGTCGTTTCATCGGGATTCGCTTCTCGCCTGGCGACCGCGCGCTTGTATGCCAGACGCCGCGCAGCCACCGTAAGACCACGGATCAGCGCTGCCTCGACAACGACCCAGGCCAGCAAGAGATAGAGCGTGTCGATCAGCCGGCCGGTCAATTTCAACGCGGTGTAGTAGTACCCCAGGCCCACCACCACGATCAGCGCCAATGGCAGCATGCTGAACAGCAGGCCTATGAAGCGGCGAACCGGCGGTGCGTTCTGGCTCGATGGGCCTTTGAGCAGCAGGCGTGTCAGTCTCCAGCTCATCAGTGCGTAGCAGGTGATGACGACCACGATGCCGATCACGTCATCCACCAGGCTTCCCGGCTGATGCTCGGCGATCGCCACGACCGCCACCAGCGCCATGACCACTAGCCCCAGCCGGCGGATTTCGTTGCGCAGGAAGGCTACCTGCGGCTGGAACCAACCGAAATGCGTTTCGGCAACACGGTTGGGCGAGAGCATGCGATAGGCGCTGTAGAACACGAGCCAGGCCTGCGCCATCTGATAGAAAGCGGCGCCGAGGCTGATGTTCTGACCGCGCCCGTCCATCTGTAGCAAATACCCACACAGCGCCAGAAACAGCGCACCGGGCAGCGCCAATAGAAGGTTCAGCATCAGCGCCAGCGGTGTATGCAACTGACTGTCGTTGCGGAAATGGCCGATGTCCGCACTGAGCGAGTCGAGCTTGGCGTTTATGGCATTGCGGCGCCACAGCAGCGCGCCGATCACCAGCAGCAGTGGCACGAAGAACAGTGGCCGCTCCACCAGTCCGGCGCCGAGCGCGTCGAACGCGGACCCCCAGGGCATCGCACGCAACTGGCGATCGAGCAGGGTCGGTATGTTCTTGAACCAGTCCAGATCCAGCGGCTTATTGCTCGGGATCCAGAACATCTGCTCGTCCAGCGTTTCGCTCAGCGCCTGGGCCTTGGTTTGTAGCTGGCGCTGATTCAGCTGCAGTGTGATCGACTCACTTAGCAGCGCGTTGAGCACGTGATTGAGTCGATCGAGCAGCTCCCCACGGGTGCGCACGAGCTCCAGCAGCGCGCTGCGCAGCTCCGGCGTTACCTCGTCGGGAGGCTGGCTGGCGAGCTGTTGTTCGACATACGCCTCGACGTTACCGCTGAGCTCGCGACGCTGATTCAGCTCGAATTGATAAAGACGGATATCGGCGATTTCATCCGCCAGGTTCTTGTTCAGGCTCAGCTGTGGCAGCGCCTGCTTTTGCTGGTAGAGAACCTTCGACAGCAACAGGCTGCCTTCGAGCACGGCGATCTGCTCTTCCAGCGCCTGATCGGCCTGATTGAGCGTATCGAGCTGCTGGCGAGTCTGCAGATTTTCCTGGGTCAGGTCGTTGAGGCGCTCGGTGGCGCGTAGCAGATAACCAGAAAGTTTGCGGTTCTCCGCGCTCTCGGCCGGTAGCAGTTTGTCCGAGCCGGCTTTCTCGGCCTTTAGCGAGAATTCGGCGACGGTCTGCTCCGATTCCTCACGGCGTTTGTTGTTGATCGCCGTCTGCAGCGCCATGGTTTCCTGTTCGGCGCGCGCGATGCGCTCGGACAGCAGGTCGCGGCGAGCAATGCCCAAGTCCTGCAGCAGGCTGTTACTGGCCAGCTCGTTGCGACGTAATTCGATCTGCGCACTGAGCGCCGATTTCTCTGCGTTGAGCAGCTCGCGACGCTCGTCGGACAGGGGTTTGCCGCTCTCACGGCCCGTCTTGAGGAGGTTGTTGATTTCGTCGATGCGCGTCTGAAATTTGCTGATATCGGCCTGGGCACGCTCCGGACGAGTCTGCGCGCTGATGATCATGCTATTGGCCGACGTCAGGGCCGTTTGCCAGGCCGAGAGTTCGTCGACGCGTTCGCTCAGTCGCTGTTCGAGTTCAGGGACGCTCTGCTTGGCCAGCTTCGACGCCAGTTCGCTGGTGTCGCTGCCCTTGAGCTTGCTCAGCTCACGTTGCGCCTCGGCAATTTCTTTCGGCGCGCTGGCTAGCTCGGCCTTGAGTTCGGTCAGCCGCTGCTGCGCCTGGCTCGCCTGGTCGGCGAACCGGCTGGCGGGTTCATCGTTGCTCGGTTGCGCGGGTTTCGCCTCTTCCCCGGCGCTCTGATTGCCCGTAAGCCCTGGGATGGTCGGGGCGGCGTGGAGAAGGGGCGGGGCGATAAGGAGCAGTGTCGCCAGCAGCAAGTTACGCAATGAGGCCATGGGTACTATCGAAATGAAGAACGAGCGCGGAGTCTAAGGGCTGCGGATGGCCGCGGCGAGTCCATAGATCGGAACGTCCCGCCATCCTGACCGCGACCCAGGCGCCTCGTCAGAACTGCAGCGACGGGCCTGGTTTTTCGCCTTCCGGGAACCTCAGTCCGACCTTGCGGACTTCCCCCTGTTCCATGGCGGCAATGGTCCAGGTCAGGCCGCTCCACTCGATATAGTCGCCAATGACCGGTTTGCCGCCGACGCGCTCGGTAATGAAGCGGCCTATCTGTTGATGCTCATCGACATCACCCAGCTTCAAGCCATACAGCGCAGCGAGAGCGCCCATTTCGGCTTCGCTTTCGAGAATGAAGTCACCGAAGAACCGCATGTCGCGGCCCCGTTGCGGCGCCTGGCTGAACAGTTTGCCGAGTGCCGGCAGATCTTCTTCATGGCCGATGACGCAAAGGATGTCATCGACCTGCAGGCGCGTACTGCCGGACGGGTGCAGCAGCGCCCTGCCACGGAACAGCGCGGCAATCCGCGTCCCTTCGGGCATCTTCAGTTCGCGCAGGGCCGCGCCGACACACCATTTGCTGGCGCTCAGACGATAGATGAAAAGCTCCCACTGGCTGGTGGGGTGGACTTGCAGACCGGTACGTGAAATCGGCGATGGTGAAGGCGGAACCTCGACCTTGGCCTTCTTGGCCGCCCAGCCGAGCGTGGTGCCCTGCAACAGCAGCGAGACCAGCACGATGAAAAACGCCACATTGAAGAACAGCTGCGCATTGTCCAGGCCGGCGACCAGCGGGAATACGGCTAGAATGACCGGCACCGCGCCGCGCAGGCCGATCCAGGAAATGAACATCCGCTCGCGCAGGTTGAAGCTCTTGAACGGCAGCAGGCCGATGAACACCGAGAGCGGCCGAGCGAACAGGATCATCCACAGCGACAGCAGCAGGGCGGGAACGGCGATGGGCAGCAGTTCGCTGGGTGTCAACAGCAGGCCGAGTACGAGGAACATACCGATCTGGCTGAGCCAGGCCAAGCCGTCGAACATATGCAGAATGCCGTAGCGGTTGCGAATCGGACGGTTGCCCAGCAGCAAACCGCAGACGTATACCGCCATGATCCCGCTGCCGCCCGCCGCGCCGGATAAGGCGTAAATCATGATGCCGCCACTGACCGCGAGCAGTGGATAAAGGCCATCGGCTACGGAGAGGCGGTTGATCAGCTGCTGCAACAGCCAACCACCGGTCAGGCCAAGCAGAATGCCGATGCCGAACTGTTGGATCAGGCTGACCAGAACGGTCCAGCTGAATGAGGTTTGCCCCGACGCGATCATTCCGATCAGGGTTACGGTGAGGAACATCGCCATCGGGTCGTTGGTGCCCGATTCGATTTCCAGTGTCGGCCCGACGCGTTCGTTGAGGCCTTTGCCGTTGAGCAGGTTGAACACCACCGCAGCATCTGTGGAGCCGACGATGGCGCCGATCAACAGGCCCTCGATCAGGCGCAGGTCGAACAGCCAGGCGGCCGCTACGCCCGTCAGGCCGGCGGTGATCGCCACCCCGAGCGTGGCCAGCGACATCGACGGCCAGAGCGCGACGCGAAAGGTGGCCTTGCGGGTTCGCATGCCGCCGTCGAGCAGAATCACCGCGAGTGCCAGGTTGCTGATGATGAAGGCGAGCCGGTAGTCCTCAAAGACGATGCCGCCGATACCATCGACTCCAGCCAGCATGCCGACACCGAGGACGATGACCAGGATCGGCACGCCCAGGCGCGCGGACAAAGAGCTCATCAGGATACTGGCAGCAACCAACAGGGCACCGACGAAAAAAAGGTGGTTGATGTTGCCGACGTCCAAGTGTGGTCTCCGAGGAAAGCGAGTTTCCCGGCAGTTTATGCACGGGACATGCCAGCGATTCTAACCCGATGATTTGACGGGCTGTCAAAAAAAATGCCCCTTGTGCTAAGAGGCATTCATCGAGCGTTCCGTGATGGTGGCGGCTGGCTTTGAAGCTCTGTCTCGGTTTATCGGAATGGTCGCTAGAGCTTCGGCGACACCGCCCAGTGCGGTGCGCCGGTAACGGTAATCGACCTAGAACCAGCTGTCGTTCATCGCCAGGCAGGTATCGTCGCGCGCGTCCAGCAGGCTCAGCTCGTGCTGGCAACCTGGCACTTCCCAGGTCAGGAAGTAGCGTGCGGCCTGCAGCTTGCCTTTGTAGAAGTCGCCGTCGGACGGATTGCCTGCCGCAAGCCCCTGTTCGGCGTGAATCGCCTGCTCCAACCAGCGCCAGCCGATCACGGTGTGACCGAAGACCTTCAGGTACAGCGCGGAGTTGGCCAGCGCCAGATTGACCTTGCCGGCTATCAGGTCGCCCAGCAGTGCCTGGGTTACCGCTGTCAGGCGCGCAACCAGCTGTTGCAACGGTTCGATCAACGGCTCCAGCGATGGATATTCGGCGGCGCGTGCGCAGCAGTTCTGGATCAGCCCAAGCAACTGGCGCAGGCCGGCGCCCTTGTTCTGCATCAGCTTGCGGCCCAGCAGATCCAGAGACTGAATGCCGTGGGTGCCTTCATGAATCGGGTTCAGACGATTATCGCGGTAGTACTGTTCGACCGGATATTCGCGGGTATAGCCGTGGCCGCCGAGGATCTGAATCGCCAGTTCATTGGCCTTCAGGCAGAACTCCGACGGCCAGGATTTGACGATGGGGGTGAGCAGGTCGAGCAGCTCGGCGGAGTTGCGCCGTTCTTCCTCACTTTCGGCGGTGTGCTCGTCGTCCACTAGCCGCGCGGCATACAGGCCCAGATCGAAGGCGCCCTCGACGTAGGCTTTCTGCGTCAGCAGCATGCGCTTGATGTCGGTGTGCTCGATGATCGACACCTGCATCGAGGCGGGGTCTTTGCCGTCCGGCAGTCGGCCCTGCGGACGTTCTCGCGCGTAGTTCAGTGAGTACAGATAGCCGGCATAGCCGAGCATGATGGCGCCCATGCCAACGCCGATGCGCGCCTCGTTCATCATCTGGAACATATAGGCGAGGCCCTTGTGCGGCTCGCCCACGAGGTAACCGACGCAGTTGCCGTTATCCCCAAAGTTCAGCGCCGTGCTGGTGGTGCCGCGCCAGCCCATCTTGTGGAACAACCCGGCAAGCAGCACGTCGTTGCGCGGGCCGAGGCTGCCATCGTTGTTGACCAGAAACTTCGGCACGATGAACAGGCTGATGCCCTTTACCCCGGCCGGGGCGTCCGGCAGTTTGGCCAGCACCATGTGCACGATGTTCTCCGACAGCGGGTGATCGCCGCCGGAAATGAAGATCTTGTTGCCCTTGAGGCGATAGGTGCCGTCGCCGGCTGGTTCGGCGCGGGTGCGGATATCCGACAGCGACGACCCAGCGTGCGGCTCGGTGAGCGCCATAGTGCCGAAGAAGCGGCCCTCGATCATCGGCTGCAGGAAACGTTGCTTTTGTTCGTCCGAGCCGAAGGTTTCGATCAGATGCGCCGCGCCCATGGTCAGCATTGGGTAGGAACTGGTGGCGATGTTGGCGGACTGGAAATGCGCGAAGCAGGCCCGCGACAGCAGGTTCGGCAGCTGCATGCCGCTGTCCTCGAAGCTGCGCTGGGCGTTGTGGAATCCGGCCTCGATGAAGGCATCCACCGCCGGCTTGACCTCCGGAATCAACACCGCCTCGCCGTTCTGGTAGAGCGGCTCGTTCTCGTCGGACTTGCGGTTGTGCGGGGCGAAATACTTTTCCGCGATCTGGCGGGCGGTACCCACGGCGGCGTCGAAGGTGTCGCGGCTGTGGTCGGCGAAGCGTTCGCGTCGGGTCAGCGCTTCGGCATCGAGCACTTCGTAGAGCTCGAAGGCGAGGTTGCGTGGGCAAAGCAGCATCTCGGGCATGGGGTGTCCTCCGTTTTATGGGCCGGAGTCTAAGGAGACGGCGAGATGGCTGCCTAGCACCATACATTCGAGTGATGAAACGACACAGCGGTCTGTGGCGGGGCTTGCGGATGTCGCTTCAGCGTGGCCGGACGTCGATATAGTCCAGCAGCCGCGCTAGATAGCCATCGCCAATATCGGCATCGATCAGGTGCTGTCCCGCGCGGGTCAGGTGCCTTTCGACATGCTGTCGGGCCACTTCTGGACCTAGCAGCGTGACCATTGTGCTCTTGCCGTGATCTTTACCGGCATCCTTGCCGCTGTGCTGCGGGCTAAGCCCGTCGGCCAAGTCATCGAGCAGTTGGAACGCCATGCCGAGCTCCGTGGCGAAACCGTTCAGATGCCGTGTACAGCTGTCGCTGGCGCCTCCCAGCAGGACTGCGAATTCCACCGCAGCGGTAAACAACGGGCAGGTTTTCAGTCGATTGCTATGAGCGATGGCTTCGAGTGGTCGGTTTCGCAAACCTTCTCGCAGATCTTGGTACTGCCCGCGAACCAGCCCCTGCGCACCGGTCGCCGTCGCGAGCAAGCGAACCAGCCGGGTGCGTGTCGCTGGGTCGATGCCTTCGACGGAGGCTGCTATGCCGAAGGCCTGGCTGAGCAGCGCCACCGAGCCGAGGACAGCGACGTCCTCGCCGAACTGCCTGTGGATGGTCGGCTGGCCCCGGCGCAGCTCGGCGTCATCCATACAGGGCATGTCGTCCAGAAACAGCGAGGCGGCATGCACCATTTCCAGGGCGCAGCCGAGATCGAGCGCTGACTCCACTGATCCTTCATATTGCAGATCTTTGAGAGCCAGAAGCAGCAGCAATGGACGAATGCGTTTGCCCGGCGCCAGGCTGCCGGCACGCATTGCGGTGCCGATGGCGTCTTCAAGCGGGCAATGAGGCAGCCATATAGCCAGCCGGTCGTTGACCTGTGCACGCAATGCGCTGAGCGTTCGCTCGAGGTCGAATTGCGAGTTGGGCATAACGGTGGCCATGACGACCTCCTATATTGTTCTTCGGAATACTTAGACAAATATGATTTGGTTGTACAGGTTTTGGCACTTTTAATGACCACGTCCGTCAACATAAGGTCACGAGCGAGGCGGTTGCATGAGCAAAGATCTTTTCGCGGAACGCAAAAACGAACACCTGGATATCGTTCTAGATCCGCGCCGCGCCTGTTCCAAGGCGGATACCGGCTTCGCCGCACTAAGATTCGAGCACTGCGCTATGCCTGAGTTGTGTCTGAACGACATCGATATCCGCAGTTCGCTTTTTGGACGCGATCTTGCAGCGCCCTTGCTGATCAGCTCAATGACCGGTGGCGCAGCGCGAGCCGCGCAAATCAACCGTAATCTGGCCGAAGCTGCCGAGGCGCTGGGCATCGCGCTAGCAGTCGGTTCGCAGCGCATTGCGCTGGAAACCGGAGCGGATCAAGGGCTGACGCGGCAATTGAGGCAGCTGGCACCGTCCATTCCGCTGCTGGCGAATTTCGGCGCTGCGCAGCTGGTGGCCGGCTATGGGTTGGACGAGGCGCAGCGTGCGGTGGAGATGATCGAAGCGGACGCGCTGATCATTCATCTCAATCCATTGCAGGAAGCGGTACAGATGGGTGGTGACCGGAACTGGCGCGGCGTGTTGAGCGCGATCCAGGCACTGGCAGCGCGGCTTACGGTTCCGCTGGTGGCCAAGGAAGTGGGCGCTGGGATTTCTCCGAGCGTGGCGCAGCGATTGCTCGATGCAGGCGTGTCGGTCATTGATGTAGCCGGTGCGGGCGGCACCAGCTGGGCTGCGGTTGAGGCCGAACGCACCCTGGATCCACAACAGCGCGCCATAGCCCAGGCGTTTGCCGGTTGGGGAATTCCCAGCGCACAGGCTATCGCGTCGGTGCGTCGAGCCTGTCCGGATGCGCATCTGATCGCGTCGGGCGGCATTCGTGACGGCATTGATGCGGCCAAGGCGATTCGCCTCGGTGCTGATCTGGTTGGCCAGGCAGCCGGCGTGCTGGACGCAGCGCTGCTCGGGCCACAAGCGGTCGTCGAGCATTTTCAGGTTCTCATCCAGCAGCTGCGCATCGCCTGCTTTTGCACCGGTTCGGCTGACCTTGCGGCTTTATTGCAGGCGCCGCTGTTGCCAGCCTTCGATCCGTCTAGCGCCTGATGCGAACGCAGCGATCGGCCACTCGCAGCCGGCAAGGTGCGTTCCGATGACGCACTTCGCGGTGATCACACCGCCTTTCTATAGTCATTTGCGCGCGATGGAGGCCATCGCCGCCGAATTGCTTGCTCGCGGGCATCGAGTGACGGTCGTGCAGCAGGCGGATGTCGCTGCCGCGTTGCGCCATTCACAGCTGGGCTTTGCCGAGGTCGGTGTCGGCTCGCATCGGCCTGGCTCGCTCACGGCAGTGATCGAGCGGGCGGCACGTCCTGGCGGCCCTTGGGGCATACGTCGGGTCATCGCAGATATGGCCGCCGCGACCGAAATGTACTGTCGAGAGGCGCCAGCGGTGCTGCGCGCCATCGGCGCCGACGCCA
The DNA here is from genome assembly GCF_037967085.1 of Pseudomonas sp. CBC3. Lineage (NCBI taxonomy): Bacteria > Pseudomonadati > Pseudomonadota > Gammaproteobacteria > Pseudomonadales > Pseudomonadaceae > Pseudomonas > Pseudomonas sp. CBC3. The sequence continues at coordinate 454,024 of NZ_JBANEO010000001.1, read as the reverse complement.
TCATCGCCGATCAGATGGAGCCTGCTGGTGGGTTGGTGGCTGAGCATCTCGGGCTGCCGTTCGTCTCGGTGGCCTGTGCGCTGCCGGTCAACCGCGAAGCGTTTGTGCCGCTGCCGGTGATGCCCTGGCGTTACCGGGCCACGGCCTGGGGCGAGCAGCTGAACCACCACAGCAGCCGCGTTTACGATCGGGCGACGCGAGCCCATGCCGCAGTGATCGCGCGCTATGCCGCCGAGTTCGGTCTGTCGCCGCGCCAGCGCCTCGATGAATGCCTGTCGCCCTTGCTGCAGCTGAGTCAGACCACCACCGGCTTCGACTTCCCGCGTATTGGATTGCCAGACCACTTTCATGGTGTCGGCCCGCTGCGTTCGGCGTTGACCGAAGAACCTGCGCTGGACTTATCCGTCGTGAGCGGACTGCCGTTTGTGTTCGCTTCCCTCGGCACTTTGCAAGGTGATCGCTTCGGGCTGTTCACGCGCATTGCCGAGGCCTGCCGCGAGCTCGAGGTGCAACTGCTGATCGTCCACTGCGGCCGCCTCGATGTGCGGCAGGAAAAAAAGTTGCGACAGACCGGCGCCAGCTGGGTCACCGACTTCGCGCCGCAGCGTGCGGTGCTGGCGCGGGCCGATGCGCTGATCACCCATGCAGGGTTGAACACAGCGCTCGACGCGCTGGAAGCCGGTGTGCCGAGCCTGGCGCTACCGATCGCCTTCGATCAACCCGGCGTTGCTGCGCGGATAGTCCATGCGGGCGTGGGGCTGAAGCTCGATCCGCGCCTGGCTAGCCGCCGAGGTATCGTGCAGGCGCTACGCCGATTGTTGCGCGAGCCCGGTTTTGCCCAGCGTGCGCGAGGTCTGGGCGAGGAGATTCGCGCCGCCGGGGGTGCGCCGCGAGCGGCGCTGCTGATTGAACGGTCACTCGGCATTAAGTGGCCGGCAGTGCAGGGAGCCGAGCATGGCTGATGCGGACCTGATCCTCGTCGGCGGCGGTCTGGCCAACGGGCTGTTGGCGCTGCGGTTGCAGCAGCAGCGTCCGGACCTGCGTCTGCTGATTCTGGAACAGGGCGAAACCTTGGGCGGCAACCACACCTGGTCCTTTCACCAACACGACCTGACGCCCGCGCAACAGGCCTGGTTGGAGCCGCTCGTGGACAATCGCTGGCCGGCTTATGAGGTGATCTTTCCCAACCTTCAGCGGCGGCTGGACAGCGGTTACGCGAGCATCTTTTCGCGGCGCTTTCATCAGCACCTGATGGCCGAACTGGGCGACCGCGTGCGTCTGGGTACAGACGTCGCCGAAGTTGAGCCACAACGGGTGCGCCTGGCGTCGGGGGTCACCCTGCAAGCCGGCGCGGTAATCGATGGGCGCGGCGCGCGCCGGACCGCCCAGCTGGCGCTGGGCTTTCAGAAGTTCCTCGGTCAGGAGCTGCGCCTACATGAACCCCATGGCCTGCAACATCCGATCATTATGGATGCCAGCGTCGCACAGCAGGACGGCTACCGGTTCGTCTACGTCCTGCCGCTCAGCGCTGATCACCTGCTGATCGAGGACACCTATTACGCCGACGGCGATGCCGTCGCACTCGACACCTTACGCGACAACATCGAGCGCTACGCCGACGCAAAAGGCTGGCGCATCGCTGAGCGGCTGCGCGAGGAGCAGGGCGTGTTGCCCATCGTGCTGTCCGGTGATCTGCCGGCGTTCTGGGACGAGGCGCATGGTGTGCCGCAAAGCGGGTTGTCGGCGGCGCTGTTTCACCCCACCACTGGCTACTCGTTGCCCGATGCGGTGCGCTTGGCCGATCACCTGGTCGCGCTGGATCGCTGGGATGCTGGCGGTTTGTTTTCTGCGATTCGCGACTACTCAATGGCGCAATGGCGCCAGCGCGGATTCTTCCGCCTGCTCAATCGCATGTTGTTTCTGGCTGGCCCGGCCGATCGCCGTTGGGCGGTAATGCAGCGCTTTTACCGCCTGCGCGAACCGCTGATCCAGCGCTTCTACGCTGCGACCCTGACCACCTGGGACCGCTTGCGCATCGTCTCGGGCAAACCTCCCGTACCGGTGGGCGAGGCGCTGCACGCGCTGGCCGCCCGTAATCTTCACAAGGACAAGCGATGAACGAGCCAGCAGGCGATGTACCCAAGCGGGCCGTGGTGATCGGCGCCGGATTTGGCGGCCTGGCGCTGGCGATCCGCCTGCAGCGTAGCGGCGTACAGACCACACTGCTGGAGAAACGCGACAAGCCGGGCGGCCGCGCCTACGTCTATCACGACCAGGGTTTTACCTTCGATGCCGGCCCGACGGTGATCACCGACCCGCAGGCCCTCGAAGAATTGTTCACCGGCGCGGGCAAGCGCATGGCCGACTATGTCGAGCTGCTGCCGGTCAGCCCGTTCTACCGGCTGTGCTGGGAAGACGGCTACAGCTTCGATTACGTCAATGACCAGGCGGAGCTGGACAGGCAAATCCATGCGTTGAACCCCAAGGATGTCGCCGGATACCGACGCTTCCTCGCCTATTCCCGTGCAGTGTACGAGGAAGGCTACGTCAAGCTGGGAACCGTGCCCTTTCTGTCGTTTCGCAGCATGATCGGCGTCGCCCCGCAGTTGGCCAAGCTGCAGGCCTGGCGCAACGTGTACAGCATGGTGTCGAGCTTTGTGGAGAACGACCGGCTGCGGCAGGCCCTGTCCTTTCACTCTCTGCTGGTGGGCGGCAACCCATTCGAAACATCGTCGATCTACACGCTGATCCATGCGCTGGAGCGCCAGGGCGGCGTCTGGTTTCCGCGTGGTGGCACTGGTGCGCTGGTGCAGGGCATGGTCCGGCTGTTCGAGGATATGGGTGGCACGCTGGAGCTGAACGCCGAGGTCGCTCGCATCGAACTGGTAGGAGGGCGAGCAAAGGCCGTGGTGACCCAGGATGGCCGCCGCTTCGAGACCGATGCTGTGGCGTCGAACGCCGATGTGGTGAATACCTACAAGCAGTTATTGGGCCACGAGCAGCGCGGACGTGACGAGGCGCAGCGGCTGAGCGGCAAGCGTTTCTCGATGTCGCTGTTCGTCATCCATTTCGGCCTCAAGCGCCGCCATGAGCACCTGCAGCATCACACCGTGTGCTTCGGTCCGCGCTACCGAGAGTTGATCGACGAAATTTTCAAACGCGAAACCCTGGCCGACGACTTTTCCCTATACCTGCATGCACCCTGTGTGACCGACCCGTCGCTGGCACCGGAAGGCTGCGCCAGTCATTACGTGCTGGCCCCGGTGCCGCACCTAGGCACGGCCGATATCGACTGGGCGGTGGAGGGGCCGAAGTACCGCGACCGCATCTTCGAATACCTCGAGCGTCACTACATTCCGGGCCTGCGCGAGGATCTGGTCACGCACCGGATCTTCACGCCGCACGATTTCCGTGACGAGCTAAACGCGCATCTTGGCTCAGCGTTCTCGCTGGAGCCAATCCTCACCCAGAGCGCCTGGTTCCGGCCGCACAACCGCGATGACGTGGTTCCCAACCTTTACATCGTCGGTGCCGGCACCCATCCCGGCGCAGGCGTACCCGGCGTGGTGGGCTCGGCCAAAGCTACAGCCGGATTGATGATTGAGGACTTTGCCGGATGAACGATCAGGTCATCGACCACTCGACGCAAGCGATCAACGTCGGGTCCAAGAGCTTTGCTGCGGCGGCGAGACTGTTCGACGAGCGCACCCGCCAGAGCGCGGTGATGCTCTACGCCTGGTGCCGTCACTGCGATGACGTGATTGACGGTCAGACGCTGGGGCATGGTCAGGTCGAAGGTGATCGCTCGACCGGCGAGGCGCGATTGGCCGAACTGGTGGATCTCACCGAACGCGCATACACAGGCGAACCGATGAGCGATCCGGCATTCGCCGCGTTCCAGCAGGTGATTCAGCGTCATCAAATTCCCAGGGAATACCCGCTGGAGCATCTGGCGGGCTTTCGCATGGATGTGCAGGACTATCAGTACCAGACCCTCGACGACACGCTGCTCTACTGCTATCGCGTCGCCGGCGTGGTGGGCCTGATGATGGCCAAGGTGATGGGCGCCGAAGCCGAGCCGACCCTGGGTCGCGCCTGCGATCTGGGGCTGGCGTTTCAGCTGACCAACATCGCCCGCGATATCGTCGAAGATGCTCAGATCGGGCGTATCTATCTGCCGGCTGACTGGTTGGCCGAAGCGGGAATTCCTAGTGACGAAATCGACCAGCCACGGCACCGGCCTGCGTTGGCGATGCTGGCGGCGCGGCTGATCGATCTGGCCGAGCCCTACTACCAGTCCGCGTCCCAGGGGTTGCGCGACCTGCCATTGCGCTCGGCCTGGTCGATCGCTACCGCCCATGGCGTTTACCGGCAGATCGGCATCGAAGTGAAAGCGCGCGGTGCGGCGGCTTGGGATACGCGGGTCTCGACTAGCAAGGTGCAGAAGCTGCAATTTCTGCTCGGCGGTGGCGTGCTGGCGCTGGCCTCGCGGCGGATGCCGGTCAGGCCGCGTCCTGCTTCTTTGTGGCGACGTCCGCGCTAGCCTACAAGCAACCGTTGAAACCTGCTGGCCCTAGGCTAGGCGGCGTTGAAAGCAACTTCGGAGTGCTCATTTGCAGCACGTAAACTCCGTTTTCTCAGCGCGCCCTGAGTGTCTTCGCCTTGCCTGGCCATCGCTCGCTACGATTTCAGTGGCGGCTTGTTTTGCGCAGTGGTCCGTCATGCAATTCGCGCAATTGCTGTTTCAGCACGGCGACTGGCGGCGCGTAAAGGAAGCCGAAGGATACGCAGCGTTCCTTGCCTTCCACTGCATGGTGCAAACGATGAGCCTGGTAAAGGCGCTTGAGGTAGCCGTTGCGCGGCACGTAGCGTAGCGGCCAACGGTGATGAACCAGCCCGTCATGGGCAACGAAATACAGCAGGCCGTACGCGGTCATGCCGGCGCCAATCCACTCCAGCGGGCCGTAGCCGGCGGTGCCGAGCGCGATCAGCACGATCGCGACGCCAGCGAACACCACAGCGTACAGGTCATTCTTCTCGAACCAGCCACTGCGCGGCTCGTGGTGGGACTTGTGCCAGCCCCAGCCCCAGCCGTGCATCACATACTTGTGCGCCCCCCAGGCGAACAGCTCCATGCCGGCCAAGGTGGCGAGAAATACCAATGTATTGGTCAGCACGGTCATATCCGATCCGTTCGCTTTGCAGATTGCACCAGTCTACTCGTTGGGCAGCGCCGGCCGGTGCGGCGCCGACGCTTGGCAGTGGCCTGTCTCAACGGTGCCAGCCGGCCCCCAGCGCCTCGGTCAGTTGCATCGCCGGAACGGCACGGCAGCCGCTGGTGTTCTGCCCCGCCCAGAGCGGCGAGAAATGATCGATCCCCAGGCTTTCGGTCTTGGCCCGCAGCGCACTGATCGCGTTGCCTGCCAGCGGAAACGCCGGCACCGCAGCGGGCCGAGGCCCCAGTTCGCGAATGATCCGATTGACCATGCTGCGCGCTGGGCGCCCGGTGAACAGCGTGGTCAGCACGGTGTGCTGCGCGGCGGGACTCTGCAATGCCTGACGGTGCAAGGGACTGGCGCGGCTCTCGTCACACAGCAGATAGGCGGTGCCGATCTGCACGCCTGCCGCGCCGAGCGTTTGCGCGGCAGCGACACCGCGCGCATCGGCGATCCCTCCGGCTGCGATCACCGGTATGTCCAGCGCGCCAACCAGCCGCGGCAACAAGGCGAAGGTGCCGATCTGGCCGTCGATATCTTCGCTGAGAAAGATGCCGCGATGACCGCCTGCTTCGACGCCCTGGGCGATCACCGCATCCACACCCTGTTCCTGCAGCCAGCGGCCTTCTTCAAGCGTCGTGGCGCTGGATAGGATCTTCGCGCCGGTGGCCTGTACGCGCTGCAGTAACTCGTGAGCAGGCAGCCCGAAATGGAAGCTGACAACAGGCGGGCGGTGCCGCTCGACCACCTCGGCCATCGCCGCGTCGAAGGGTTGGCGCGTGGCTCCGTTGGGGATGCTCGCCGGGTCGATTTGCAGCTCTTCGAGAAACGGCGCCAGCAGCGCCAGCCAGGCTTCGTTGCGTGCGGGATCGGCTATCGGCGTCTGATGACAGAAGAAGTTAACGTTGTAGGGCTTGCGCGTCAGCGCGGCCATGGCTGTCAGTTCGGCATCCAGGGTCTCGGCATTGAGCATGCCGGCGGGAATCGAGCCGAGCCCGCCAGCCTCGGATACCGCTGCAGCGAGCTGATGGTTCTGCGATCCGGCCATCGGTGCCTGGATGACTGGCAGCGTGATCTGGAAGAGGTCGCGTATATCCATCGAAGGTCCTATGCGCTGGCTGGCGGAGTTGCCACTGTAGCAGCCATCTGTCGTCGTTTTGCATGGCGTATCGCGCCCCCTGCGAAACAGGTCGCTGCGCAGTTAGACTGTGCGCTCTTCAGGAGTGCCCGATGAACTACCGCCACGCTTTTCACGCCGGCAATCACGCCGACGTCTTCAAACATCTCGTATTGTCCCGGCTGTTTGCCTTGCTGGCGCGCAAGGACGCGCCTTTTGCCTATCTCGACAGCCACGCTGGCGTCGGTCTGTATGACCTGGCGGGCGACCAGGCCAGCCGTACCGGCGAATGGCTGCAGGGCATCGCGCGGCTGTGGCAGGCCGAGAATGTCCCGGCGATGGCGATGCCTTATCTGGATGTGATTCGTGCACTCAACCCTGACGGCGCCGTGCGTTACTACCCCGGCTCGCCAGAACTGGCGCGACAGCTGACGCGCCCGCAGGATCGTCTGCAGCTCAACGAGAAACACCCCGAAGATGGCCGCCTGCTGAAAGACAACATGGCCGGCGACCGCCGCGTAGCGGTGCATTTGGGCGAAGGCTGGCATGTGCCGCGAGCGTTGATGCCGACCGCGGAAAAGCGCGTCGTGTTGCTGATCGATCCGCCATTCGAGAAGGCCGATGAGCTGAGTCGCTGTGTCCAAGCACTGTCCGAAGCGCTCGGCCGCATGCGCCAGACCATTGGCGTGATCTGGTATCCGATCAAGGATGAACGCCAACTCAGGCGTTTCTATCAGGATCTGTCGCGTAGCGGTGCGCCAAAACTGTTGCGCGCCGAACTGTTCGTCCACCCCACCGATGAGGCGCTGCGGCTGAACGGGTCGGGCCTGGCCATCGCCAACCCACCGTGGGGGCTGGAAGAAGAATTGCGTGAGCTATTGCCCTGGCTGGCCAAGTTGCTGGAGCAGAGCGAGGGCGGCTGGCGGCTGGACTGGTTGATCGAAGAGGCCTGACCGCGGCGTAGCTGCCGTCTGTGAATCTGGTGCGCTAAAGCACACCCTACGGAAGTCACTCAGCCTAGTAGGGTGGGCTTCAGCCCACCAAGGACGAGGCGGGTGCTTTGCCTCGGTGGACTGAAGCGGAACACCGTCCGGGTTCCGGACTGGTTGATCGAAGAGGCCTGACCGCGGCGTAGCTGCCGTCTGTGAATCTGGTGCGCTAAAGCACACCCTACGGAAGTCACTCAGTTTGGTAGGGTGGGCTTCAGCCCACCAAAGACGAGGTCGTACTTGCCTCGGTGGGTTGAAGCGGGACGCCGCCCGGCCCAACCCTACGGTGCGCCCAGCTTCCCGCTAAAACAACTTCAACGGCTCTTCCTGCAGCGCGGACATCTGCTCACGCAGAATCAGCACCTGATCGCCCCAATAGCGCTCCGTGCCAAACCACGGAAAGCTCATCGGAAAGGCCGGATCGTCCCAGCGGCGTGCCAGCCAGGCGCTGTAGTGCAGCAAGCGCAGAGCGCGAAGGGCTTCGATCAGCGGTAGTTCGCGTGGCGCGAAATCATGGAATTCGTTGTAGCCGTCAACCAACTCGGACAGTTGCCCGAGCCGCTCGTGACGCTCACCGGCAAGCATCATCCAGATATCCTGCACCGATGGGCCCATGCGGCAATCGTCCAGATCGACCAGATGGAAAGCGTCGTCGCGGGCGAGGATGTTGCCGGGGTGGCAGTCGCCGTGCAGGCGGATCGGCTGGAATTCGGTGCGGTTGAAGACCTCATCGACGCGCTTCAACAGATCGCGTGCCACCGACTCGTAGGCCGGCAGCAGGCTTTTAGGCACGGAGCTGCCTTCGAGCAAGGTCGCCAGCGATTCGTGTCCGAAGTGTCGGGCGTTTAGCGTTTCGCGATGTTCGAACGGACGGCTGGCACTGACCGCGTGCATGCGGCCGAGTAATTGGCCGAGGCGATAGAGCTGATCGAGATTACCCGGCTCCGGCGCGCGTCCTCCGCGACGAGGGAAGAGTGCGAAGCGAAAGCCGGCATGCTCGAACAGTGTTTTGCCGTTGCGCTCCAATGGCGCCACCACGGGTATCTCTCGGTCAGCCAGTTCCATGGAAAACTGATGCTCTTCGAGGATCGCCTCGTTGCTCCAACGGCCCGGGCGGTAGAACTTCGCGACCAGAGGTGCGTCATCTTCGATGCCCACCTGATAGACCCGGTTTTCATAGCTGTTCAACGCTAGCACGCGCGCATCGCTGATGAAGCCGGCACTTTCCACGGCATCGAGCACAAGGTCGGGCGTGAGTGTGTCGAAGGGATGGCTCATGGTCGGCTCCGCGAATGGGCCGGTCAGTGTATTGCACCCGGGCTTTTAAACAACCGCATGGCTTGCCGCAAGTCTAGGCTGGCGCAATCGCCGGGAGGGGCTGTCCGTGAAAGCGGTGCCATGTAGGACGAAACATGCGGAGCCTGGGTTCGCGCGCATGGCTCGCTCCGCTCGTGGTTTCAGGTATCCCCCGGCTTCGGCGTGCGCGCCAGACAATACACATCGACTCGCACAGCGCCGGCGCGTTTCAACAGACGAGCCAGTGCTTCGGCAGTGGCGCCGGTAGTAAGTACGTCGTCGACGATTGCGATGTGACGTCCGGCGAGTCTCTCTTGGTCAGCCAGGCGAAACGCTTGTCGCAAATTTCGGCGCCGGCTCGCAGCGTCGAGTTGTTGTTGCGATTGAGTGTCCTGAACCCGTTGCAGCAGTTGCATATCGACCGGGACCGCCAGTGCCGGGCTCAGCCAGTCGGCGATCATTTTCGCCTGATTGAAACCTCGCTTTCGCAGCCGCTTGCGCGCCAGCGGGACCGGCAGAAGCACGTCGGGACGCGGCAGACCTTCGGCGTAGGCGTGTTGCAGATGGCGAGTCAGCTGCTCCGCCAGCAATCTCCCCAGCGGCCAGCGTGACTGGTGCTTGAAGCGGGTGATCAGGCTGTCTACGGGAAAGGCGAAGCGCCAGGGCACTGCGACGTGATCGAAGGCGGGTGAGCGTTTGAGGCAGTCGCCACAGATCAGGCCTGACGCCGGTAGCGGCAGTGCGCAGATCGAGCACTGCCCGTCGAGCCAAGGCAAATCGGCTTCGCAGGGCGCGCACAGCGATTGGTCGGCTTCGCAGCGTTCATCGCAAAGTTGGCAGTAGTGCTCATACTTTAACCAGTCGTAAACCATGATTCCTTTCCAGGTTGACAGCCACATCGCCTTGGCTAACCATTTCGCATCCGTGCCAGGCCGCCGAGCCGCTATTAATTACAAGGAATGCCCATGAGCGCCACCGCCGCTTCCGTTACCCGTCACGACTGGAGCCTCGCCGAAGTCAAGGCGCTCTTTGAACAACCGTTCAACGACCTGATCTTCCAGGCTCAGGGCGTGCATCGCCAGCACTTCGATGCCAACCGCGTCCAGGTTTCGACATTGTTGTCGATCAAAACTGGCGCCTGCCCGGAAGACTGTAAGTATTGCCCGCAGTCGGGCCACTACAACACCGGCCTTGATAAAGAAAAACTGATGGAAGTGCAAAAGGTGTTGGATGCCGCGGCTGAGGCCAAAGCTATCGGTTCGACGCGCTTCTGCATGGGCGCGGCCTGGAAGCATCCATCCGCCAAGGACATGCCCTACGTATTGAAAATGGTCGAGGGCGTGAAAGCCCTGGGGTTGGAAACCTGCATGACCCTCGGCAAGCTCGATCAGGAACAGACCAAAGCACTGGCAGCGGCGGGTCTGGACTATTACAACCACAACCTCGACACCTCGCCTGAGTTCTACGGCAATATCATCACCACCCGCACCTACGCCGACCGTCTGGAGACGCTGAGCTACGTGCGCGAGTCGGGAATGAAGATTTGCTCGGGTGGCATCCTCGGCATGGGTGAATCGCTGGACGACCGCGCCGGCCTGCTGATCCAACTGGCCAACCTGCCGGAGCATCCTGAATCGGTACCGATCAACATGCTGGTCAAAGTGAAAGGCACGCCGCTGGCCGAGGAGCAGGACGTCGATCCCTTCGACTTCATTCGCATGCTCGCCGTGGCGCGGATCATGATGCCCAAGTCCCACGTGCGCCTGTCGGCTGGTCGCGAGCAGATGAACGAGCAGATGCAGGCCCTGGCCTTCCTCGCCGGCGCCAACTCGATTTTCTACGGCGAAAAGCTGCTGACCACCGGCAACCCGCAGGCCGACAAGGACATGCTGCTGTTCAAGCGCCTGGGCATCCAGCCCGAAGCGCGTGAGGAGCACGATGACGAAGTGCATCAGGCCGCCATCGAGCAGGCGCTGGTCGAGCAGCGCGATTCGAAGCTGTTCTATAACGCGGTCGTATAAACACGGAGCTGGAAGCCTTAAGCCGGAAGCGTGAAGCGATTCGGCGCCGCTTCCAGCTTCAGGCCTCCAGCTTCGAGCTTATTCATGTCCTTTGACCTGCAATCCCGCCTCGCGGCCCGCCGTGCCGAGCATCTTTACCGCCAACGACCCTTGCTGGAAACACCGCAGCAGCCGGAAGCGACCGTCGATGGCGAGCGGCTGCTGGCTTTCTGTTCCAATGACTATCTGGGGCTTGCGAATCACCCCGAGGTGATCGCCGCGATGCAGCAGGGCGCGGCGAAATGGGGCGTCGGCGGTGGCGCCTCGCATCTGGTGATCGGCCACAGCACGCCGCATCACGAGTTGGAAGAGGCGCTGGCAGAATTCACCGGACGGCCGCGTGCGCTGCTGTTTTCCACTGGCTATATGGCCAATCTTGCAGCTGTCACGGCGTTGGTGGGGCAGGGCGATACGGTGCTGGAGGATCGCCTCAACCATGCTTCGCTGCTCGATGCCGGCCTGCTGTCCGGCGCGCGTTTTTCCCGATACCTGCACAACGATACGGCTAGCCTGGCCAAGCGACTAGAGAAGGCTAGCGGTAATACGCTGGTGGTCACCGATGGTGTGTTCAGCATGGACGGCGATCTGGCCGACCTGCCGACGCTGTGCGCTGAGGCCAAGCGCCGCGATGCCTGGGTGATGGTCGATGACGCCCACGGTTTCGGCCCGCTGGGCAAAACCGGCAGCGGCATCGTCGAACATTTCGGGCTGGGCATCGATGACGTGCAGGTTCTGGTCGGCACCCTAGGCAAGGCCTTCGGTACGGCGGGCGCTTTCGTTGCCGGCAGCGAGGAGCTGATCGAGACGCTGATCCAGTTCGCTCGGCCCTACATCTATACGACTAGCCAGCCACCGGCCGTCGCCTGTGCAACGCTCACGAGTCTCGAATTGCTGCGCCGTGAAGGCTGGCGCCGTGAGCACCTAAACCGGCTGATCGCCCGCTTCCGCCAGGGCGCCGCCGACATCGGCCTGACTCTGATGGACAGCCCGACGCCGATCCAGCCGATTCTGGTCGGCAGCAGCGAGCGGGCCCTGGCATTGTCCGCTGCGCTCAAGGCGCGCGGCATTCTGGTCGGCGCGATCAGGCCGCCCACCGTGCCGGTCGGCAGTGCGCGGCTGCGCGTGACCTTCAGTGCGTTGCACAGCGAGGCGCAGGTGGAACGACTGCTGGATATCCTGGCCGAATGCTGGAATCGATTGGCCGAGGAGCCTGAAGCGGATGCGTGATCAGCTGATTTTGCTGCCCGGATGGGCGTTCGGCCCGGCTGCGTTGCAGCCTTTGTGCGAGGCACTGACCGAGCTCGCACCGGATCTCGATGTGATCATCGAACCCTTGCCCGAGCTGGTTGACACCAGTGCCTGGCTCGATGAGCTCGACCGGCGTGTGCCACACGACAGCTGGCTGGCCGGCTGGTCGCTGGGCGGCATGCTCGCCGCTCAGCTGGCAGCGCGACGCCTGGATACCTGCCGCGGGTTGATCACCATCGCCAGTAACCCCTGCTTCCGCGCCCGCCCACAATGGCCGGAAGGCATGGAGCCGGCGATCTTCGATGCCTTTCACGAGGCGTTCCGGCTCGATCCAGATGAAACCCTCAAGCGCTTCCGTTCGCTGTGCAGCCGTGGTGGTTATGATCCGCGAACGCTGGCGCGCCAGCTGCTGGTCAGCCAGTCGGAGTCTGCGCCGGCCGTGCTGGACGCCGGCCTGCAGTTGTTGGCGGAGCTGGATGGGCGCGCGGCCCTGCATGGTTATTTTGGTCGCCAGCTGCATCTGTTCGCCGATGGTGACGCACTGGTTCCGGCGGCCGCCTGCGATGCGTTGCGGCGCTGGATGCCCGGAATAGAGACCAGAATGATTCCAGGCGCGAGCCATGCGCTGGCTTTGGAGCGCGCTGATGATGTCGCGGCGGAGATGGTGGTATTTATCAGAGGCAGCGCTGTATGAGTGAATGGGTTGCGGTGGCGCCTGCCAATGCCGCATCCGGCCTGCCGGACAAACGCCAGGTCGCCGCATCATTCTCCCGTGCCGCCGCTAGCTATGACGCCGTGGCCGAGCTGCAGCGCACCGTCGGCAGCGCATTGATCGAACGGTTGCCGACTGATCTGCAACCCTCGCGCTGGCTCGATCTGGGTGCAGGCACCGGTTACTTTTCGAGGGTTTTGGCGAGTCGCTTTTCTACAAGCGAAGGTGTCGCGCTGGATATCGCCGAAGGTATGTTGCGCCATGCACGGCCTCAAGGCGGTGCGGCTGCGTTCATTGCCGGCGATGCCGAATGCCTGCCGCTGCGAGATGCATCGGTCGATCTGGTCTTTTCCAGTCTGGCGCTGCAATGGTGTGAAGATTTTTCCGCCGTACTGAGCGAGGCGAAAAGGGTGCTGCGTCCAGACGGCGTTCTGGCCTTTACCAGTCTGTGCAGCGGCACCCTGCAGGAGCTGCGTGACAGCTGGCAAGCAGTGGACGGTTTTACCCACGTCAATCGCTTTCGTTCCCTGGAGGTTTACCAGCAGCTCTGCGCCGCCAGTGGATTGCAGCTGGACCGGCTCGATGTCGAGCCCCAGGTGCTGCACTTCGCCGAGCTGCGTCAGCTGACCCATGAGCTCAAGGCGCTCGGTGCGCACAATCTGAATCCCGGTCGTTCCGGCCGTCTTACCGGCCGGGCGCGCATTCGCGCATTGATTGATGCGTACGAGCAGTTCCGCACACCGAGCGGGCTGCCGGCGACCTATCAGGTGGTATACGGCGTGTTGCGCAAGGATTTCTGAGATGACCGCGGTTTTTTTCGTCACCGGTACCGATACCGAAGTCGGCAAGACCACCGTCGCCGCCGGGCTGCTACATGCGGCGCGGCTGGCGGGGCTCAGCACGGCTGCGGCGAAGCCGGTGGCGTCGGGGTGCGAGATGTCCGTTGATGGGTTGCGCAACAGCGACGCGCTGGCGTTGCTCGGCGAATGCACGCTGCCGCTGCGCTACGAGGAGGTCAATCCGTTCGCCTTCGAGCCGGCCATTGCGCCGCATCTGGCCGCGCGCGAAGCCGCTGTCGAATTAAGCGTGGCGGCGCTCGCGAAGCCGGTTCGGCAGATATTGGCGTTGCAGGCACAATTCTCGCTGGTGGAAGGCGCCGGCGGTTGGCGCGTGCCGCTGGCCGGTCGCGAAAGTCTGTCCGATCTCGCTGTGCAGCTGGGATTGCCGGTGATCCTAGTCGTCGGGGTTCGCCTGGGCTGCATCAATCACGCTTTGCTCACGGCCGAGGCCATTGAGCGCGACGGGTTACGGTTGGCGGGCTGGGTTGCCAACATCGTCGATCCGGCAACGTCGCGGCTGGAGGAAAACCTCGCCACGCTGACCGAGCGGTTGCCGGCGCCTTGCCTCGGGCGGGTGCCGCACCTATCCGAGGCGTGTCCCGCCGAGGTTGCGCGCTATCTGGATATCGGGCCGCTCATCCCGGCTTGTTGATGCTTCAGGTCCGCTTATAACGATGCGTTACTGGCGGCTGAGCTTCAGCTCTGCTTCAATGATGGCGAATTGACTGCCTGGAAGTCGCACATGCAGATCTCCAATCTTCTCTCTTCCGGTCTGGCCGCTTTCCAGGCCGGCCAGCAGCGCGTCGATGATGCCGGCGCTGCGATCGCCGCCGATACGTTGCCGGTTGCCGAAAATTCTCAAACAGTCGCCGATGCCGTCGAGCTGACCGAGCAGCTGATCCAGATGAAGGTCAGCGAGCACGCGGCGAAAGCCGGCGCACGGATGTTGCAGAGCGCAGATGAAGTGCTTGGCACTTTAATTAATACCAAAGCCTGACTCCCTCCGGTCGGTCTCTCCGAAATCCTTCCATCCTCGGGCTGTTGCTGTTTCGCTGTGAGCCGTGTTGCTGCGCGGTATGGCGTTTCTTGTCGTTTGTTTGAAATGACCAAGCAATGGACAGCCCCTACGGGCCATCTCTTTCTAGACTCTCATTAGTAGGGCGCTCCGACCAACGGCGTTCTGGCCCCTGCTTGACATCGCGCAGGGCGAAACGTATGTTTCAAACGCCTGTTTGACCTGCCATGTGGCGGTCACTATCCAAACCAAGAGTGGCCGGTTGGTCACCTGAATCAAAGAGCCCACCGCTGAGGTTTACGCTATGCCTGATTACAAGGCCCCCTTGCGCGATATCCGTTTCGTACGTGACGAACTGCTCGGCTACGAAGCGCACTATCAGAGCCTTCCGGGTTGTGAAGACGCCACCCCGGACATGGTCAATGCCATTCTCGACGAAGGCGCCAAGTTCTGTGAGCAGGTCATCGCCCCGCTGAATCGCGTCGGTGACCTCGAAGGCTGCACCTGGAGCGAGTCGGGCGTAAAAACGCCGACCGGCTTCAAGGAGGCCTACCAGCAGTTCGTCGAAGGCGGCTGGCCGAGCCTGGCCCACGACGTCGAGCATGGCGGTCAGGGCCTGCCGGAGTCGCTGGGCATGGCCATCAGCGAGATGGTCGGTGAAGCCAACTGGTCCTGGGGCATGTACCCCGGCCTGTCCCATGGCGCGATGAACACCCTGCACGCCCACGGCACGCCCGAGCAGCAGGCCACCTATCTGACCAAGCTGGTATCCGGCGAGTGGACCGGCACCATGTGTCTGACCGAGCCGCATTGCGGCACTGACCTGGGCATGCTGCGCACCAAGGCCGAGCCTCAGGCCGACGGCAGCTACAAGATCAGCGGCACCAAGATCTTCATCTCCGCGGGCGAGCACGACATGGCCGACAACATCGTCCATATCGTACTGGCCCGTCTGCCCGATGCGCCGCAAGGCACCAAGGGCATTTCGCTGTTCATCGTGCCCAAGTTCATGCCGAGCGCCGACGGCGGCATCGGTGAGCGCAACGGCGTGTCTTGTGGCTCGCTCGAACACAAGATGGGCATCCATGGCAACGCCACTTGTGTGATGAACTTCGACAGCGCTACCGGCTTCCTGATCGGCCCGCCGAACAAGGGCCTGAACTGCATGTTCACCTTTATGAACACCGCGCGTCTGGGCACCGCTCTGCAGGGCCTGGCCCATGCCGAGATCGGTTTCCAAGGTGGCATCAAGTACGCTCGCGAGCGTCTGCAGATGCGTTCGCTGACTGGTCCCAAGGCGCCCGAGAAAGCCGCTGACCCGATCATCGTCCATCCGGACGTGCGCCGCATGCTGCTGACCATGAAGGCATTCGCCGAAGGTAACCGCGCGATGCTCTATTTCGCCGCCAAGCAGGTCGACATCACTCAGCGCAGTCAGGACGAGGAGCAGCGCAAGGCCGCAGATGCAATGCTGGCGTTCCTCACTCCGATCGCCAAGGCGTTCATGACCGAAGTGGGCTTCGAAGCCGCCAACCACGGCGTGCAGATTTACGGTGGCCACGGCTTCATCGCCGAATGGGGCATGGAGCAGAACGTACGTGACAGCCGTATCTCCTGCTTGTACGAAGGTACTACCGGCATCCAGGCACTCGACCTGCTGGGCCGCAAGGTGCTGATGACCCAGGGCGAAGCGCTGAAGGGCTTCACCAAGGTCGTGCACAAGTTCTGCCAGGCCAACGAAGGCAACGAGTCGATCAAGCAGTTCGTCGAGCCGCTGGCTAAGCTGAACAAGGAGTGGGGCGATCTGACCATGAAGGTCGGCATGGCTGCGATGAAAAACCGCGAAGAAGTCGGTGCCGCTTCGGTGGATTACCTGATGTACTGCGGTTACGCCTGCCTGGCCTACTTCTGGGCCGACATGGCGCGCCTGGCGTCCGAGAAGATCGCAGCCGGCGAAGACAGCGATGGTTTCTACACCGCCAAGGTGCAGACGGCGCGCTTCTACTTCCAGCGCATCCTGCCGCGCACTCGCACCCACATCGAAACCATGCTGTCCGGTGCTGACAACCTGATGGATATGGACGAGGCTCACTTCGAGCTGGCGTACTAAGGTTGTGCTGAGCTGAGATCCGTTGCCTTGGCAGTGGACTCAGACTGATGACGAACCCCGCTAATCGCGGGGTTTCGCCTTTATAAGGCAGTCGTTATGAAGGCGTGCCGTGGAGCGATCGGATAGACCACCGATAGCCGCGTGACGCGCTACCGTCGTTACTTGAATCACTGCTTCGCCGGTGGCCTTTCAATCCGAGCAAAAGGTGCTCACGCTCGATCTGAGGTGATCGCCTGATCGAGTTAATGGCACAATGCCTGGTTCTCGCGACCATCTGCCGGAGCCGTCGTGCCTCGCCTGAATGCTGCACGCCTTGTTAGTCATCTGTATGCACCGCTGGCCTTGCTATTCGGCTCGCTGATCGCTGCGCGACAGACGAATCTCAACGAGTTTTTCACATCGCTGTTCAACGTACTGCCGACTGTTCTGCTATTGCTCGGTGGCGCGTTCTGTATCGCCTATGCCCGGGTCCGCGAGGGCTTTCTGTTGTTGGTGGTCTATCTCGTCTATTTTTTGCTGGATACCCAGGTCGATCATTACCGGCTTACAGGCGCGTTATTGCCGGAAGCCGCATTGACGTTTCATCTCTGCAGCCTGCTGTCGCCTGCGCTTTACGGGCTCTACGCGCTGTGGCGTGAACGTGCTCATCTGCTGCAAGACGGTTTGGCGCGCCTCGCTGTGCTGTTTGCCGTGTCGGTGTTGGCGCTGGCCTTGGCGCGACGGTTCCCCGAGGCCACGCTCGACTGGTTGGTAGAGATTCGTTGGCCCTCCCTGCAGACGGACTGGTTGTCACTGATCCAACTGGCCTATCCGGGTTTTCTGGTGGCGCTGACTGGCTTGCTGGTGCAATACCTGCGGCGTCCGCGTCCGGTGCATGCGGCTCAGTTCGTCGCGCTGATCGGGTTACTGCTGATGCTGCCGCAGGTGTTCAGTCGGCCGGGCACGCTCAATGTTATGAGTAGCCTGCTGATGTTGATGCTGGTGGTAGCGATCGCGCAGGAGGCCTACCAGATGGCGTTTCGTGACGAGCTGACCGGCCTTCCCGGGCGCCGGGCGCTCAACGAACGGCTACAGCGGCTGGGGCGCAATTACGTCATCGCCATGGCCGATGTGGATCGCTTCAAAGCGTTCAATGACACCCATGGCCATGACGTCGGCGACCAGGTGCTGCGACTGGTTGCGAGCCGGTTGCGCAAGGTGGGCGGCGGCGGGCGTGCCTATCGTTACGGCGGCGAAGAGTTCGCGCTGGTGTTTCCGGGCCGCGATCTGGAGCACTGTCTGGTGCATCTGGAGGCCGTCCGGCAGGCGGTCGAGGACTATCCATTGCAGCTACGGGATAAGTCGAATCGGCCAAAGGATGCGGAGCGAGGGCGGCAGCGTCGTGGTGCCAGTTCGGCGGCGTCAGTCTCGGTGACCATCAGCATTGGCGTGGCCGAGCGGCTGATCACGCAGCGCAGCCCGGAGGAAGTTATCAAAAGCGCTGATCAGGCGCTTTATAGCGCCAAGAGTGCAGGGCGCAACTGCATTCGCTCGCATGGCGAGAATCGGCGTGGCGCGGTACGGACGGCAAAGCGTTCGGCCGCTGATACCTAGCGGCCGTGGCGACGCAATCACGCCACCTCAATGGCGCCAGCATGAGAACCAGTCGGTCACTTTAAGACGCTTCGGGCGCCGATTGGTCTTCAGTTAGACTCGCAAAACTCCTGCGGCCAACCGGCCCGGCGTCATGTTTTCTGCGAGGTCTCTCCCATGGCTGATTACAAAGCACCGTTGCGCGATATGCGATTCGTCCTGAATGAAGTCTTCGATGCCCCGAAGCTCTGGCAGACGTTGCCAGCGCTGGCTGAGGTCGTGGACGCGGAAACCGCCGATGCCATTCTTGAGGAGGCGGGCAAGATCACCGCCAATACCATCGCCCCGCTCAACCGCAGCGGCGACGAGGAAGGCTGTCACTGGACCGATGGCGCGGTCAGCACGCCGGCCGGTTATCCCGAAGCCTATCGCCTGTATGCCGAAGGTGGCTGGGTCGGCGTGGGTGGCGACCCGGCCTACGGCGGTATGGGCATGCCCAAGGCGATCTCGGCTCAGGTCGAAGAAATGATGAACTCCGCTAGCTTGGCGTTCGGCCTCTATCCGATGCTGACCTCTGGCGCCTGCTTGTCGGTCTACGCCCACGCCAGCGAAGAGCTGAAACAGAAGTATCTGCCGAACATGTATGCCGGAACCTGGGCCGGCTCGATGTGCCTGACAGAGCCGCATGCCGGTACTGATCTGGGCATCATCCGCACCAAGGCCGAGCCGCAGGCTGATGGCAGCTACAAGGTCAGCGGTACCAAGATTTTCATCACCGGCGGCGAGCACGACCTGACCGAGAACATCATCCACTTGGTATTGGCTAAGCTGCCGGATGCGCCGACCGGCTCGCGTGGTATCTCGCTGTTTCTCGTTCCCAAGGTCATGGTCAATGGGGACGGTTCGCTGGGCGAGCGCAATTCGCTTTCTTGCGGTTCCATCGAGCACAAGATGGGCATCCAGGCTTCGGCGACCTGCGTGATGAACTTCGACGGTGCGACCGGCTGGATGGTCGGCGAGCCGAACAAGGGCCTGGCGGCGATGTTCACCATGATGAATTACGAGCGGCTGGGCGTCGGCATCCAGGGCTTGGCGACCGGCGAGCGTTCCTACCAGAGCGCCATCGAATATGCGCGTGAGCGCGTGCAGAGCCGCGCTCCGACCGGCCCTGTCGCGCAGGACAAGGTGGCCGATCCGATCATCGTGCACCCGGACGTTCGGCGCATGCTACTGACAATGAAGGCGCTGAACGAGGGTGGCCGCGCATTCTCCAGCTACGTTGCGTTGCAGCTGGATATCGCCAAGTTCAGCGAGGATGCCGAGGCGCGTCAGCGCGCCGAAGCGCAGGTTGCGCTGCTGACGCCGGTGGCCAAGGCGTTCCTCACAGACATGGGATTGGAAACCACGGTGCATGGCCAGCAGATATTCGGCGGTCATGGCTTCATTCGCGAGTGGGGCCAGGAGCAGCTGGTGCGCGACTGCCGTATCACTCAGATCTACGAGGGCACCAACGGTATCCAGGCGCTGGATCTGCTGGGCCGCAAGGTTGTAAGCAGCGGCGGTGAGCTCTACAACGCTTTTGCAGAAGAGATTCGAAGCTACTGCTCTACCACGAGCGCCGAGTTGGACGAATTCGTGGCGCCGCTCAAGGCAGCGCTGGAAAACCTCGATGAGCTCACTGCGTTCGTCCTCGATAGCGCCAAGCGCAACCCTAATGAAATAGGTGCCGCCTCGGTCGAATATCTGCATGTGTTCGGCTACACCGCGTACGCCTATATGTGGGCTCGCATGGCTGGTGCAGCATCAGGCAAGGAAGGGCAGGACGATTTCTATGCCAGCAAGCTTGGCACGGCACGTTTCTTCTTCGCGCGCTTATTGCCTCGTATTCATTCATTGAGCGCATCGGTCCGGGCGGGGAGCGACTCGCTCTATCTGCTCGACGCAGCGCAGTTCTGAACGCTTAACCCGTAAAGGCACAATGAAATTAATTAGCCAGCTCTGGGAACAAGGCGCCACTACGCAAGTCATAGTTCCGCATCGTTTGTAGTCAATAGCTTACAGAGTGACCTAGGCAAGGGTTTTCTGTAAGTCTTTGCTTACAAATCGCGGTGCAGATGGCTACTACAGGTTTATTCGGCTGAACGGTAGTCTTTTGCGCTATGGACGCCGCGTAGGGAAGCGCACAGAAAACACGGAAGCGTAGCGGAACGACGCCAGGAAGGCGCAAGTCACGGATGTCAGGATTCAGTCTGCAAAGGCCCCGCTTCGGCGGGGTTTCTTTTTTGGCAGAAGCCTTTCGTAAAGACTGGCAAGAAGCATCGCCCGAGCAATGCTGCGTGACGCTCAGGCATTAATGCTTGAATCTCAGAGTGGCATGCAGACGCCAGTGCTACCCAGCCCACAGTAACCGCCCGGATTCTTCGCCAGATATTGCTGGTGATAAGCCTCGGCGTAATAGAACGCAGGGGCTTCAGCAATCTCCGTGGTGATGCCGCCAAGCCCATGCCTGGTCAACTCTGCCTGGAAACGCTCCTCGCTGGCACGCGCTTCGTTCAGTTGGGCTTCGTCGAGGCAGTAGATCGCTGATCGATACTGGGTGCCAATATCGTTGCCCTGCCGCATGCCTTGGGTCGGATTGTGCGCCTCCCAGAATAGCTTGAGCAGTTCGCGGTAACTGATTTGCTGTGGGTCAAAAACGACCAGCACGGCCTCGGTGTGCCCGGTGAGGCCGGAGCAGACTTCTTCATACGTGGGGTTTGGCGTGTGGCCTCCGGCATAGCCCACCGCGGTGGTCCGGACGCCAAATTGCTCCCAGAACCGCCGCTCCGCCCCCCAGAAGCAGCCCATGGCGAACAGTGCCTGCTGCAAGTGGGCCGGGAAGGGTGGCTGTAGCGGGTTGCCGTTGACGAAATGCGCCTGGGGTACCGGAACCGCGGTGGCACGTCCGGGTAGCGCCTGTCCGGCATCGGGTAGCGCCTGTTTTTGAACAAGAATTTGTGAGCGCAGAGTCATGATGATCCTCGAGCCTGGAGTAAGGAGCTGCTGGGAGCCTAGGCTATCAAGCGGACAATACCAAAACGCTGCCGCCAGTCTGTACGCTGACGAAAGGCTCAGATCCAGTGCGGATAACGGCTGAGCGAGCCGACGAGCTGGGTGCCGGGTATGGGTTTGTCGAATAGGTAGCCCTGGCCGATATCGCAACGCTGATGGCGCAGAAACGTCAGCTGCTCGGTGGTTTCGATGCCTTCGGCGACGACTTTCAGATTGAGGTTGCGGGCCATGGCGATCACCGCAGAAGTGATTTCGATATCGTCCTGGTTGCCGGGAATGTCCTTGATGAAGCTTCGATCGATCTTGATGACGTCGATGGGAAACTTCTTCAGATAGCTCAACGATGAGTAGCCGGTGCCGAAGTCATCCATCGCCAGCGTTACACCGAGCGCCTTCAGGCCAATCAGCTGCTGGCGTGTCTCCTCGGTAGCTTCGAGCAATAGGCTTTCGGTCAGCTCCAGTTCCAGGCAACCTGGAGGCAGCTGCTCTTCGGAAAGAATGGCGGCAATCGAGTCAACCAGGTCAGGGTCGGAGAACTGTTTCGGCGAAAGGTTTATCGCCATCTGCGGCGCGCCGATGCCCAGCGCCGCGAGCTTTATGCCCATCCGGCAGGCCTCGCGCGCGACCCACTTGCCAATCGGGATGATCAGCCCGGTTTCTTCGGCAACGCTGATGAACTGATCCGGGCGGATCATGCCCTTTTCCGGGTGATTCCAGCGCAGCAGCGCTTCCAGCCCTTGCAGTCGCCCGGTCCGCAGGCAAAGCTTGGGTTGGTAGAAAACTTCGAGCTCGTTCTGCGCCAGCGCGCGGCGCAGATTGTTTTCCACGAACAGCTTGTAGTTGGCCTCGGCATGCAGGGCTTCGGTGAATACCTGCACCTGATTCTTACCGTTGGCCTTGGCTTTGTGCAGGGCCTGGCCGGCGTGTTTCATCAGGGTTTCTGGATCGTGGCCGTGCAGCGGGGCGCAGGCCAGACCCAGGGAGCCGCTGACGCTGATCAGCTGCTTGTCGACGAACAACGGCTTTTCCAAAATACGCAGCACCTGATTGGCCAGGTGCTGGCCTTCTTCGAGGTCCATGCCGTCGAGCAGGAGTGCGAATTCATTGCTGGCGAAGCGGGCCAGCACGCTATCGCGGCTCAGGCTATTGCGCAGGCGCCGCGCGAGGCTGGCCAGCAGCTTATCGCCGGTCTGGTGGCCAAGGCTGTCATTGATGCGCTTGAAATTGTCGATGTCCACCAGCAGCAGGCACAGCTGCGGAGTCTTGTCGTTGGCGAAGCGCTCTTCGATGCTGCGAATGAAGAAGGGGCGATTGCCGAGGCTGGTCAGGTTGTCGGTATAGGCCAAGCGTTCGATGTGTTGCTGCGCCAACTTGCTATGGGTGATGTCTTCGTAGATGCCGATGTAGTGGGTCAGCTCGCCGTTTTCGCCATACACCTTAGAGATCGAGAGCTGGCCCCAGTACGGCTCGAGATCCTTGCGTCGGCTGCGAAACTCGCCTTGCCAGCTATTGCTTTTCGCCAGATTGGATGAGGTGTCGAAAAGCAATTCGCCGAGGTTTTCCAGTGCGGTCAGTTCCGTGAGGCGACGTCCGCGAACTTCCTCTGCGGCAAATTGGGTGATGGCGGTGAAGCTCGGATTGACGTAATCGACCACGCCGTTCTTGTCGACCAAAATGAAGGCGCTTGCGCTTTGCTCTACTGCGCGCTTGAACAGATGCAGTGTATGGGTGGCGCTAAGTCTTTGCTGGTTGGCCAGCACCTGCGCGTATTGATCGGCCAGTTCGCCGACGAAAGCCACCTCATCGGCATGCCAGTTGCGCGCATTGCCCGAATGCTCCAGACAGAGCACGCCAATGACCTCACCGCCAACCCGAATGGTCGCATCCAATATGGAAATGATACTTCGCGGCCTGAAAAGGCTTTCGGTGAGTTCCCGGGTGCGGGGGTCTTCGTTGACATTGGCTACGTCGAGCGCTCGACCGCTGTGCAGCGCCTCCAGGTAGCGGGGGCACACAGCGATATCCAGCGTGGGAGGGTGCTCGTAGCTGTCGTTGTCGCGTCGATATATGGCGACGGCTTCGAGCTGGTCACCGTTCAGGTGCCAGATCGCCGCTCGGGCGATCCCATAGGCTTCGCTGGCGGCCTGGGTGATCAGCTGTGCCGCTTCGAGCTGGGGGTTGGCCGAGTTGTAGCGGTGCCGTGCCAAGCGCACGATCAGGCTCTGTTGCGCGCGTGAGCGAATCAGATGCTCTAGATGCACATCGGAGGTTTTCTGATAAAGGTCCGCCGAGAGCTTGAGCATGGAGTCTTGCAGCTGCGGAGTCGCTTCAGCTGAGCAGGCTTCGACGATCAGGTAGCCGCGCAGCAATTCCCGACCATACTGTTGGCACGGCTCGCCGATTTCCAGCAGCTCCAGCGAGCCGATCGCCGCATGCACGCAATAACGAATGGAGTAGTGGCCTTGGGCGCTTAGCTGTGCTTGGACGACGTCATGCATGTGCAGGCGCGTCGCCGGTTCCATCAGGCTGGCGTACGGTGAGTCGATCAGCGAGCATAACTCGTGCGCCGGTTGGCCCAGGTGACGTTCGCAAGCGGGATCCAGATAGAGCAACGCCCAGCTGGACTCGTTCAAACGCTCGAAACGCAGCATCCCGAGCCTGGAAGGCACTGGCAACTGCGTCACAACCTCGGTCGCCAAACGGCTGGCGGCATCGGTATGTATTTTCATCGAGCGGTTTGCTTCCAGTATGCTGCGGGAGCCGCTTCGCTAGCCGTTGTTGACAGCATTTTTGCGGTGGCGATGGCTAAATAATATTAAATTACGGCAAGGGTGCATCATGCGACAGGGACTGACAAGTCGGCTTTCGAAGTTACTGCTGATCTCACTTCTTCTGACTACCAGCGTATCGCTGCAAGCTGATGAATCACCCGCCTTGAGCTCGGATGAATCGGCCAATTACCTGGCCGAGCTGAAGGCGCTCTATCTTACATCGGATGAGCGAAAAGCCCTGCTTGCGCATAGCAATGCCTTGCTTGAAACCCACGGGCTAAAGGCCGCGTATCAGGTTGGGCAGGCCAATCCGCAGGATCTGTCCTATCGCCTGAGCGTGGGCGCGCCGGGTGAATTACGCATCCGCGAAGAGCGGCGAGATGCGTCCGGCAACATCGCTGTGCGCAACAGCAGCTTTTCGGTGTTCGGAATGGACCCTTATTTACGCTATCAATGCCCGCCACAAGGGATTGTTTGCGTCTTTACCAGCCCGGCCGATGGGGACCCCTGGTTGACCATATTGCGTGATCCCGCCGGGGCTGAAGAACTGGCAAAAGCCTTGTCTTTCCTGTTCCGCAATCTGCAAAAAGGATAGGAACCGTCAACGCCGCAGTAGAAAACAAAAAGCCCCAAGCTTTCGGGGCTTGAGGCTTCGGCGCTGAGCTTGAAGGAACGGCCCCGCCGGATGGCAGGGCTGTTTCGACTCACACGATCACAGCAGCATCGTGCGGATGTCCGCCAGCAGCTCGGACAGACGCTTGGTGAAGCGCGCCGCCGCGGCACCGTTGATCACGCGGTGATCATAGGACAGCGAAAGCGGCAGCATCAGGCGCGGCTGGAACGCACTGCCGTCCCATACCGGCTGCATGGTTGCCTTGCTGACACCCAGGATCGCCACTTCCGGCGCGTTGACGATCGGCGTGAAGCCGGTACCGCCAATGTGGCCGAGGCTGGAAATGGTGAAGCAGGCGCCCTGCATGGCATCCGGTGAAAGCTTCTTGTTGCGCGCCTTTTCGGCCAACTCCGCCGCTTCGCCTGCCAGTTGCAGCAGGCTCTTTTGATCGACGTTGCGAATCACCGGGACCATCAAGCCATCCGGCGTGTCGACGGCGAAGCCTACATGCACGTACTTCTTGCGGATCACTGCCTTGCCGCTGGGGGCTAGCGAGGCATTGAATTCCGGCAGTTCCTTGAGCAGGTGCGCGCAGGCCTTGAGCAGCAACGGCAGTACGGTCAGCTTGACGCCGGCCTTTTCCGCGATTGCTTTCTGCGCGACGCGGAAGGCCTCCAGCTCGGTGATGTCAGCCGATTCGAACTGGGTCACGTGCGGCACGTTGAGCCAGCTGCGGTGCAGGTTGGCGGCGCCGACCTGCATCAGGCGGGTCATTGGCACTTCCTCGACTTCACCGAAGCGGCTGAAGTCAATGGTCGGGATCGGCGGAATACCCGCTCCGCCCGTAGCGCCTTCTACCGGCGCCTGCTTGGCCTTGCTCATCATGTTCTTGACGTAGGCCTGGACGTCTTCCTTGAGAATTCGTCCCTTCGGCCCGGTGCCCTGGACATCGGCCAACTCGACACCGAATTCGCGCGCGGTCATGCGTACCGCTGGGCCGGCGTGCACCTTTGTGCCGGCCTTGCTTGGTCCGCTTACTACGGGCGGCGCCGTTGCGGCCGCCTGGGCTTCTGGCACGCCCTGCTTGTTCGGCGCGACAGCCTGCTGCTGCGGTGCCGCTTCCTCGCGTTTGGCCTCGGGTTTCTTCGCCGGCGCGGCGCCTTTCACTTTCAGTGTCAGGATCAGGTCGCCGGTCTTGGCTTCGTCGCCGACCTTGATCGACAGCGACTCCACGACACCGGCCTTGGGCGCCGGGATTTCCATGCTGGCCTTGTCAGACTCGAGCGTGATCAGCGATTGATCCGCCTCGACGCTGTCACCGGCTTTCACCATGACTTCGATGACATTGGCGGCGCCGCTGGAGCCAATGTCCGGAATGCGGACCTCTTCCACGGATTCGCCGGCCGGCTCGGCCGCTGACTCTTCAGCTGCTTCCGATTGCTGCGCCTTGGGCTTTTCCGCCGGCGCGCTGGCTGCAGTTGCAGGCTTGCTGGTTGCCGCGCCCTTGAGGATCAGGATCAGATCGCCAGTGCCGACTTCGTCGCCCACCTTGACCGAAATACTCTCGACGACGCCCGCCGCCGGAGACGGAATCTCCATGCTGGCCTTGTCGGACTCCAGGGTGATCAGCGCTTGCTCGGCCTCGATGGTATCGCCGGCCTTGACCGAGATTTCGATCACGCTGGCTTTGCCCGAGGAGCCGATGTCCGGCACCTTGATTTCTTGGGATTCGCCTTCCTCCGCCGAGGCCGAAGCATTTACGTCACCCGGCGGTGTCGGTGCTTCAGTCTCGTCGGCCGGGCCACCGCTGACGGCGCCGGCAGGCTCGTCGGCCTTTTCAGTCGGAGCTGCAGCTTCTTCGCTACCTTCGCTTTCCAGCTCCAGTAGCTCGTCGCCTTCCTTCAACCGATCACCCATCTTGACCTTCAGGCTCTTCACCACGCCAGCCTTGGGCGCGGGAATTTCCATGCTGGCCTTGTCGGATTCGAGCGTCAGGATGCTCTGGTCGGCTTCGATACGGTCGCCGACCTTGACGAACAACTCGATTACTTCACCCTCACCGCTGCCGATGTCGGGTACGCGTATGGTTTCACTCACAATAGGTTCTCCTGTGCGCACGCTGCATCAGCAATCCAGCGGATTGCGCTTATCGGGGTCGATACCGAACTCGATGATGGCCTCGGCCACGACCTTGCGTTCGATGGCGCCGCGATCAGCGAGTGCCTTGAGTGCGGCGAGAGCAACCCAGCGGCGATCCACTTCGAAGAAGTCGCGCAGCTTGGCGCGCGAATCGCTGCGACCGAAGCCGTCGGTGCCCAGCACCTCGTACTCGCGCGACGGCACCCACTGACGGATCTGATCGGCGAACAGCTTCATGTAGTCGGTCGAGGCGATCACCGGACCTTCGCGACCTTCCAGGCACTGCTCGACGTAGGTCTTGCGCGGTTCTTCTGTCGGATGCAGACGGTTCCAGCGGTCCACGGCCAGGCCATCGCGGCGCAGCTCGTTGAAGCTGGTGACGCTCCAGACGTCGGCGCCCACGCCTATCTTCGCCAGCATGTCCACTGCGGCGCGTACTTCGCGCAGGATGGTGCCGCAGCCTAGTAGCTGCACGCGATGCTTGAAGTCGCCCTTGGCTTCCTCGAGCAGGTACATGCCCTTGATGATGCCGTCCTCTACACCCTGCGGCATGGCCGGCTGCTGGTAGTTCTCGTTCATCACGGTGATGTAGTAGTAGACGCTCTTCTGCTGCTCCATCATCTCGTGCATGCCGTAATGCATGATCACCGCCAGCTCGTAGCCGTAGGTAGGGTCATAGCTGCGGCAGTTGGGGATGGTGCTGGCGAGGATGTGGCTATGGCCGTCCTCGTGCTGCAGGCCTTCGCCGTTCAGCGTGGTGCGTCCGGCGGTACCGCCCAACAGGAAGCCGCGCGTCTGCGCATCACCGGCCGCCCAGGCCAAGTCGCCGATACGCTGGAAGCCGAACATCGAGTAGAAGATGTAGACCGGCAGCATCGGCTGGTTGTAGTTGCTATAGGCGGTGCCCGCCGCGATGAACGAGGAGAAGGCGCCGGCTTCGTTGAGACCTTCCTGCAGGATCTGGCCGTCTTTCTCTTCGCGGTAGTACATCACCTGATCGCGGTCGACTGGCTCGTACAGCTGCCCTACCGGGGAGTAGATACCCAACTGACGGAACATGCCTTCCATGCCGAAGGTACGGGCTTCGTCGGCAAGGATTGGCACGATGCGCTTGCCCAGATCCTTGTCCTTGACCAGCTGCGAAAGGATTCGACCGAACGCCATGGTGGTGGAGATTTCGCGCTCGCCGGAACCGTCGAGTACGGCCTTGAGTGTTTCCAGCGGAGGCGTCGGAATGCTGAAGCTCTTCGGCCGGCGCTGCGGCAGATGTCCACCGAGCTTCTCGCGGCACTTGCGCAGATAGCGCATTTCCGCGCTGTCTTCGGCCGGACGGTAGAACGGCAGCTCTTCGAGTTGTGAGTCGTTGACTGGAATGTCGAAGCGGTCGCGGAACATCTTCAGGCTGTCGATATCGACTTTCTTGGTGTTGTGGGCGATGTTCTTCGCCTCACCGGCACCGGTGCCGTAACCCTTGATGGTCTTGGCCAGGATGACCGTCGGCTGGCCCTTGTGGTTGACCGCCTGGTGATAGGCCGCATAGACCTTGTAGGGATCGTGGCCGCCGCGGTTGAGCTTCCAGACTTCCTCGTCGGACATCTTCTCGACGCGCTTGAGCAGCTCAGGGTCGGCACCGAAGAAGTGCTTGCGCACGTAGGCGCCGTCTTTGGCCTTGTAGTTCTGATACTCGCCGTCGATCGCTTCGTCCATGCGGCGCTGCATGCGGCCATCTTCGTCGGCAGCGAACAGCGGATCCCACAGGCGGCCCCAGACGACCTTGTTGACGTTCCAGTTGGCGCCTTTGAACACGCCTTCCAGTTCTTGAATGATCTTGCTGTTACCGCGAACCGGGCCGTCCAAGCGCTGCAGGTTGCAGTTGATGACGAACACCAGGTTGTCGAGATTCTCGCGTCCGGCCAGGGAGATCGCGCCGAGGGTTTCCGGCTCGTCGCATTCGCCGTCGCCGATGAAGCACCAGACGCGCTGCTTGCCTTTCGGAATGAAGCCGCGGTTTTCCAGGTACTTCATGAAGCGCGCCTGGTAGATCGCGGTGATCGGGCCCAGACCCATGGAAACGGTCGGGAACTGCCAGAAGTCCGGCATCAGGTGCGGGTGCGGGTAGCTCGACAGGCCGTTGCCGTCCACTTCCTGGCGGAAATTCAGCATCTGATCTTCGGTCAGGCGGCCTTCGAGGAAGGCGCGGGCGTAGATGCCGGGAGAGGCGTGGCCCTGGTAGTAAATCAGGTCGCCGCCATGCTCCTCGGTCGGGGCCTGGAAGAAATAGTTGAAGCCGATGTCGTACAGGGTCGCGCTGGAAGCGAAGGTGGAGATGTGTCCACCCAGGTCAGGGTCCTTCAGGTTCGCGCGCATCACCATCGCCAGCGCGTTCCAGCGGACCAGGGAGCGAATACGGCGCTCCATGAACAGGTCGCCGGGCATCTTCGCTTCACGGGTGACGGGGATGGTGTTGCGGTAGGGCGTGGTGATGCCGTAGGGCAGGGGTGTGCCGCTACGGGTGGCCAATTCACCCATCCGGGTCATCAGGTAGTGGGCGCGGTCTTCACCTTCGCGATCGAGTACTGACTCGAGGGCGTCCAGCCATTCCTGGGTTTCGACGGGATCGAGATCTTGCATGGCTTGCTCCAGGGCGGAAAGGCTTCCAGAATCGGTTGCCTGCTTCGCTGCCGGCTTCGTGAGCCGGTGCGTTTATGTTCTTGGATGTTTGCCGGGGGTAGAGCCGGGCTCTGTAGTTTTACTACAAAACTGCGACTGTTTCAGCCCCCTATGACATTCTTTCGTAGTAAAACTACAACCGCGACGACTCGGTTTGACGGGCTGGCTCGCGCTCAAAGGCTCTAGCCTGGCGCTTTCGCTGTCCTGCTGCCGACCACGGCGTAAAGGAACCTTACATGAGTCTGCCACCGCTGGTTGCATTGCCGACGCCGCTACTGCCATTGGTCAACCGTGCCGAGGAGACGTTCCTCTCGGCGTTGCGCGGCTCGTCGGAGCAGGCTGGCGAGCGCTTCGGCAAATGGCCGACGGAACGCCGCGAGGCATTCGGCAGAGTCTGTGCAGCCAGTGACTTCGTCACCGAGCAGGTTAGCCGAGATCACGAAATGCTGCTGGGGCTGGCCGAGTCGGGGCTATTGGAGCGCTCGCTGCGGGCCGGTGAAATGCGCGCGATGCTCGCCGAGGCGCTCGCCGGCTGCGAAGGCGAGGACAGTCTGGCGAGGCTGCTGCGGCGTTTTCGCAATCGTCAGCAGGTACGAATCATCTGGCGTGACGTGACCCGTCAGGCGGATCTGGCTGAAACCTGTGGCGATCTGTCCGACATGGCCGACGCCTGCGTCGACCTGGCTTACCAGTGGCTGTATGCGCGTCACAGCGAGCAGTTCGGGGCGCCGACCGGCCGGCGCAGTGGTCAGGCGCAACAGATGGTCGTCCTTGGGATGGGCAAGCTGGGTGCGCACGAACTCAACCTTTCTTCCGATATAGATCTGATTTTCGGCTATCCCGAGGGTGGAGAAACCGTGGGCGCCAAACGTTCGCTGGATAACCACGAGTTTTTTCTCCGCCTCGGCCAGCGTCTGATCAAAGCGCTGGATGCGCCGACCGTCGATGGCTTTGTCTTCCGGGTGGACATGCGCTTGCGGCCGTACGGCTCGTCCGGCGCGCTGGTGTTGAACTTCAATGCGCTTGAACAGTACTACCAGGACCAGGGTCGCGACTGGGAGCGTTACGCCATGATCAAGGCGCGGGTCGTTGCGGGTGATCAGGTGGCGGGCAAGGAGCTGCTCGACATGCTGCGCCCGTTCGTTTATCGGCGTTACCTGGACTTCTCGGCCATCGACGCGTTGCGGAGCATGAAGCAGCTCATCCAGCAGGAGGTGCGTCGCAAGGGCGTGGCGGCAAATATCAAGTTGGGTTCTGGTGGCATTCGCGAAGTGGAGTTCATCGCCCAGGCCTTCCAGCTGATACATGGCGGACGCGATCTGAGCCTGCAGCAGCGCCCGTTACTGAAAGTGCTGGCAACCCTGGCCGGACAGGGCTATCTGCCACACGCAGCTGTCGAGGAATTGCGCGAAGGGTATGAATTTCTGCGTTACACCGAGCATGCGCTGCAGGCCATCGATGATCGCCAGACGCAGATGCTGCCGGACAGCCAGACCGACCGCAGCCGCGTGGCGTTCATGCTCGGCTTCGACAACTGGGCGGCTTTTCATGAACGCCTGCTGCATTGGCGCGACCGAATCGACTGGCATTTCCGCCAGGTCATCGCTGACCCTGACGAGGATGAAAATGCCGAAGGCGAGGCATTGGTCGGCGGCGAGTGGCTGCCGCTTTGGGAGCAGGACTGGGACGAGGAGTTCGCTTGTCGCCAGCTGACCGACGCCGGGTTCCGAGACGGTCAGGCTGCTTGCCAGCGCCTCGCCGCGCTACGTAGCGCCCAGCAGGTGCGAACCATGCAGCGCCTGGGTCGTGAGCGGCTGGATGCATTTATCCCACGGCTGTTGGCGCAGGCGGTCGAGCAGGATGATCCGGACCTGGTGCTGGAGCGCGTGCTGCCGCTGGTTGAGGCGGTCGCGCGGCGCTCGGCTTACCTGGTGTTGCTGACAGAAAACCCCAATGCATTGGAGCGATTGCTGGAACTTTGCGCGGGCAGCCCCTGGATCGCCGAGCAGATCGCGCGTTTTCCGCTGCTGCTCGATGAGCTGCTCAACGCCGGGCGACTGTTCCGTCCGCCGCAGGCGCCGGAGTTGGCCGCCGAGCTGCATGAGCGTCTGGCGCGGATTCCGGAAGACGACCTGGAGCAGCAGATGGAGGCGCTGCGGCACTTCAAGCTGGCGCACCGGCTGCGCGTGGCGGCTTCGGAGATCGCCGGCACCTTGCCCCTGATGAAAGTCAGCGACTATTTGACGTGGCTCGCCGAAGCGACCCTCGAACAAGTGCTGGCCCTTGCCTGGCGGCACACGGTGGCACGTCACGGCCAGCCGCAGCGGGTTGACGGCACGCCCTGCGATCCGTCGTTCGTCATCATCGGTTACGGCAAAGTTGGCGGCATCGAGCTCGGCCATAGCTCTGATCTGGATCTGGTGTTTATCCACGACGGTGATCCCAATGCCGAAACCGACGGTGCCAAGCCCATCGATGGCGCGCAATTCTTCACTCGTCTCGGCCAGCGCATCATTCATCTGCTGACCACCCAGACCACCTCCGGGCAGCTCTATGAAGTCGACATGCGGCTGCGGCCATCCGGCGCTTCCGGATTATTGGTGAGCTCGTTGGGCGCCTTCGAGCGCTATCAGACTCAGGAAGCCTGGACCTGGGAGCACCAAGCCTTGGTTCGTGCGCGAGTGTTGGTTGGCTGCTCTCAGTTGGCTGAAGATTTCGAGCGGGTGCGCGCGGCCGTACTGGCACGGCCGCGTGATCTAGAACAGCTGCGCCGTGAGGTCAGCGAGATGCGCAGCAAGATGCGCGACAACCTCGGCACGCGCACGACTCAGGCCGGCATGGCTGACAAGGCCTTCGAGGCAGAGGGCGCGTTCGATCTCAAGCACGACGCCGGTGGTATCGTGGATATCGAATTTATGGTGCAATACGCGGCTTTGGCGTGGTCGCACCAGCATCCGCAACTGCTGCGCTATACCGATAACATCCGCATTCTCGACGGGTTGGAGCAGGCCGGGTTGATGACCGGCGATGAGGTTCGGTTGCTGCAGGACGCCTACAAGGCCTACCGAGCAGTGGCTCACCGGCAATCACTGCAGAAGCTTCCCGGTGTGGTGAGTGGGGACCAATTCCATGACGAGCGTCGCGCGGTGATGCGCTTTTGGCGCGAGCTGGGGCTCAGCTGAACTCGTCTGCAAACAGAGCATTTATCGAATTCCGAGGTGGCAACAATGTCGATGGCCGATCGTGATGGCGTGATCTGGTATGACGGTGAGATGGTTCAGTGGCGCGACGCGACCACCCATGTGCTGACTCACACCCTGCATTACGGCATGGGCGTCTTCGAAGGGGTGCGCGCCTACGATACGCCGGCTGGCACCGCGATTTTCCGCCTGCAGGCGCATACCGATCGCCTGTTCGATTCGGCGCACATCATGAACATGAAGATGCCGTACTCGAAAGAAGAGATTAACGAGGCGACTCGCGCCGCGGTTCGTGAGAACAATCTGGAAAGCGCGTACATCCGTCCGATGGTCTTCTACGGATCCGAAGGCATGGGCCTGCGCGCCAGCGGCCTGAAGGTCCACGTGATCGTCGCCGCCTGGCACTGGGGTGCCTACATGGGCGACGAGGCACTGGAAAAGGGCATCAAGGTCCGCACCAGCTCCTTCACTCGTCACCACGTAAACATCAGCATGACCCGCGCCAAGTCCAACGGCGCCTACATCAACTCGATGCTGGCGCTGCAGGAAGCCATCTCCGGCGGCGCCGACGAGGCGCTGATGCTCGATCCGGAAGGCTACGTCGCCGAGGGCTCGGGCGAGAACATCTTCATCATCAAAGACGGCGTGATCTACACCCCTGAAGTCACCGCCTGCCTCAACGGCATCACCCGCGGCACCGTGCTGACCCTGGCCGACGAGCTGGGCATCAAGGTGGTGGAAAAACGCATCACCCGCGACGAGGTCTATATCGCCGACGAAGCCTTCTTCACCGGCACCGCCGCTGAAGTCACGCCGATTCGCGAAGTCGATGGCCGCAACATCGGCATCGGCCGCCGTGGTCCGGTCACCGAGCGCATCCAGAAGGCTTACTTCGATCTGGTGTCCGGCAAGACCGATGCGCATGCCGAATGGCGGACATTGGTCAAGTAAGCCGCAAGCTGGAAGCCAGAAGCTGGAAGTGAAGACCACTCCCGCACTGGCTGCC
Organism: Pseudomonas sp. CBC3; assembly: GCF_037967085.1. Taxonomy (NCBI): domain Bacteria; kingdom Pseudomonadati; phylum Pseudomonadota; class Gammaproteobacteria; order Pseudomonadales; family Pseudomonadaceae; genus Pseudomonas; species Pseudomonas sp. CBC3. The sequence continues at coordinate 420,400 of NZ_JBANEO010000001.1, read as the reverse complement.
AGCTTCAAGCTTATGGCTTCCAGCTTATGAATATTCTGATCGTAGGTCCCAGCTGGGTCGGCGACATGGTGATGGCGCAGACGCTGTTCATCTGCCTGAAACAGCGCCATCCCGATTGCCAGGTCGACGTACTGGCGCCGGAGTGGAGTCGTCCGATCCTTGAGCGCATGCCCGAGGTCCGCCAGGCCCTGAGCTTCCCGCTCGGCCACGGCGTGCTCGACATGACGACCCGGCGCAAGGTCGCACAGAGCCTGCGTGGCCAGTATGAGCAGGCGATCCTGCTGCCCAACTCGCTGAAATCGGCACTGGTGCCGTTTTTCGCCGGCATTCCCAAGCGTACCGGCTGGCGCGGCGAGATGCGCTTCGGGTTGCTCAACGATATCCGCAAGCTAGACAAGCAGCGCTATCCGTTGATGATCGAGCGCTTCATGGCGCTGGCCTTCGAGCCGGGCGCCGAGCTGCCCAAGCCCTATCCGAACCCGTCGCTGCGCATCGACAGCGAGAGCCGTGATGCGGCGCTGGCACGCTTTGGTCTGCGCATGGATCGGCCGGTACTGGCGCTGTGTCCAGGCGCCGAGTTCGGCGAATCCAAGCGCTGGCCAGCCGAGCATTTCGCCAAGGTGGCCGAAGCGAAGATTCGCGAAGGCTGGCAGGTCTGGCTGTTCGGTTCGAAGAACGATCACGCCGTGGGCGAAGATATCCGTCAGCGACTGATTCCCGGATTGCGCGAAGAGGCGCTGAACCTCGCGGGTGAAACCAGCTTGGCCGAGGCGATCGATCTGCTGTCCTGTGCCGAAGCCGTGGTTTCCAATGATTCAGGGCTGATGCATGTGGCCGCCGCGCTCGCCCGCCCGCTGGTGTCGATCTATGGCTCCACGTCTCCCGCCTTCACACCGCCATTGTCCGAGCAGGTCGAGGTCGTCCGCCTGGGCCTGGACTGTAGCCCTTGTTTCGAGCGCACCTGCCGCTTCGGCCACAACAACTGCATGCGCGAGCTCGAGCCGAATAGGGTGAACGAGGCGCTGGATCGCCTGATTCCTCAGCCGATCGAGGTGCGCTGAGTGAGGGTGTTGCTGATCAAGACCTCGTCGCTAGGCGACGTGGTGCATACGCTCCCGGCGGTGACCGATGCACAGCGCGCGGTTCCCGGCATCCAGTTCGATTGGGTGGTGGAAGAGGGCTTCGCCGAAATCCCCGCCTGGCATCCGGCGGTGGCACAGGTCATCCCTGTGGCGATTCGCCGTTGGCGCAAGCAGCCTCTGCAGACGCTTCGTTCCGGTGAGTGGCGGCGGTTCAAGGCGCGCCTGCGCGAGGCCCGCTACGATCTAGTCATCGATGCCCAGGGTTTGCTTAAAAGTGCCTGGATGACACGTTACGTCAAGGCGCCGATTGCCGGTCTGGATCGTGACTCTGCACGTGAACCGCTGGCCTCGCGCTTTTATGATCGCCGCTACGCTGTGCCGCGTGACCAGCACGCTCTGGAGCGGGTACGCCAATTGTTCGCCCAATCGCTCGGTTATCCCGTGCCCGAGACGATCGCCGACTACGGCCTGGATCGTAACCAGCTGGCGACGCCGGGCGAGGCCCCCTATTTATTGTTCCTGCATGGCACCACCTGGCCGAGCAAGCATTGGCCGGAGCAGTACTGGCGCGAACTGGCCGAGCGGATGAGCGAATTCGGTTGGGCGATCCGTCTGCCGTGGGGCAATGCAGACGAAAAAGCGCGTGCCGAGCGCATCGCTGATGGCTTGGCTGGCGTGTCGGTACTGCCCCGGCTGAATCTCGGCGGAATTGCCAAGGTCGTTGCCGGTGCGCGGGCCTGTGTTGCGGTCGATACAGGCCTCGGTCACCTCGCGGCGGCGCTGGACGTGCCGAGCATCTCGCTTTACGGCCCAACGCTCCCTGGCCGTGTCGGTGCGTACGGGCGCTCGCAAGTACATCTGTGCGCCAGCGGCCCGAATGCCGGCAAAGGCGATCGTCATAAACCCTGCTTCGACGACCTCTCGCCCGAGCGCGTCGCAAGCGAACTCAAGGCCCTGTTGCGGTCATCGGGGATGCACTGATGCAGTTGGCCTTCATTCTTTACAAGTATTTTCCTTTCGGCGGACTGCAGCGGGACTTCATGCGCATCGCGCTCGAGTGCCAGCGTCGCGGCCATGGCATCCGGGTCTATGCGATGATCTGGGAAGGCGAGGTGCCGGACGGCTTCGAAGTATTGATCGCGCCGGTCAAGGCCCTCTTCAATCACGCGCGCAATGAGCGCTTCACGGCCTGGGTCGAGAAGGATCTGGCGAAGCGCCCGGTGGACCGGGTCATCGGTTTCAACAAGATGCCCGGTTTGGACGTCTACTACGCGGCCGACCCCTGTTTCGAAGACAAGGCGCAAACCCTGCGCAACCCGATCTATCGCCGCTGGGGGCGCTACAAGCATTTCGCCGAATACGAGCGTGCGGTGTTTGCGCCACAGTCGAAGACCGAAATCTTGATGATCTCTGAAGTGCAGCAGCCGTTATTCGTCAAACACTACGCGACGCCGGCAGAGCGCTTTCATTTGTTGCCGCCGGGTATTGCTCAGGATCGCCGTGCGCCGGTCAACGCCGCAGAAATCCGCGCCGAGTTTCGCGAGGAATTCGAACTGCAGTACGACGAGTTGTTGCTGGTGCAGATCGGCTCCGGCTTCAAGACCAAGGGCCTCGACCGCAGCCTTAAGGCCGTGGCTTCACTCCCTCGCGACTTGAAAAAGCGCACTCGTCTGTTCGTTATCGGCCAGGACGACCCCAAGACCTTCCAGCTCCAGGCCAAGACGTTGGGCATTTCTGCGCAGATCGAGTTTCTCAAGGGTCGCAGCGATATCCCGCGTTTTCTTCTGGGCGCCGACCTGCTGATCCATCCCGCCTACAACGAGAACACCGGCACCGTGCTGCTGGAGGCGCTGGTCGCCGGGTTAGCTGTGCTGGTAACCGATGTCTGCGGTTACGCGCATTACATCGCAGATGCCGACTGCGGGCGCGTTGTGCCGAGCCCGTTCAAGCAGGATGATCTAGATCGTTTGCTGGCCGACATGCTGGCTGATGATGAGCAGCGCAGGCGCTGGGCAGAAAATGCGTTGGCTTATGCCGAGACCGCGGACCTCTACTCGATGCCGCAGAAGGCGGCCGACGTGATTCTGGCAGAACGCCCATGAAACTGATTCTTGCTGAGCCCTTCAAAACGCTCTGGGCGGGGCGTGACCCGTTCGAGGCCGTCGAACAATTGCAGGGCCAGGTCTACCGCGAACTGGAAGGCCGCCGCACCTTGCGTACCGAGGTCGATGGGCGTGGGTATTTCGTCAAGATCCACCGCGGGATCGGCTGGGGCGAGATTTTCAAGAACCTGAGCACTGCCAAGGCGCCAGTACTGGGCGCCGGGCAAGAGTGGCGGGCCATTCAGCGACTGCATCAAGCGGGCGTGCCGACCATGACCGCGGTGGCTTATGGCGAGCGTGGTGGAAATCCTGCGGCGCAGCACTCCTTCATCATCACCGAGGAGCTGGCGCCGACGATCAGCCTCGAGGATTACAGCGCCGATTGGCTGCAGAATCCGCCTGAGCCGCCGCTCAAGCGTGCACTGATCGCCGAAGTCGCGCACATGGCCGGCACCATGCATCGCGCCGGGGTCAATCATCGGGACTTCTATATCTGTCACTTCCTGCTGCACACCGACAAGCCAGTAATGGCCCTGGATTTTCGTCTGTCGCTGATCGATCTGCACCGCGCCCAGACTCGCAGCGAAACGCCACGGCGCTGGCGCAACAAGGATCTGGCCGGGCTATATTTTTCGGCATTGGGCATTGGCCTGACCCGTCGCGACAAACTACGTTTTCTGCAGATCTATTTCCAGCGTCCGCTGCGCGAGGCTCTGCGTGACGAGGCCCCGTTGCTGCGTTGGCTGGAAAGCAAGGCGGACAGGCTTCAAAGCCGTTATGAGCGCAAGTACGCGCAGGGTGCTCAATGAGTGGCTGGCGGGTCGTCGGCGACATTACGGCCGGCGCGGCACACGCGTTTGCCAGTCTGGATACGGTTTTTGCGCTTGAAGGCGAGCCGATCGCGCGCGACCCGCTCTCCGAGGTGATCCGCGTCGAATACGACGGCCTGCGCTACTACATCAAGCGCTACTGGGCAGCGGGTAAGAATCTGCGACGCTACCTGGGGCGCCCGCGGGTCAAGGCTGAATGGCAAAACCTCAAGCATTTCGAGCGCTGGGGCATACCCGTGGCGCCGCTGGTGGCCTGGGGTATGGAACGCCGCGCTGGTGCATTCGCGCGCGGCGCGCTGATCACCCTGGAAGTACCAGATACCTTGGACATGGCGGCGCTGGCCAAAGGCAACGACCCACGCCTGGGCGACCGGAGCTGGGTCGAGCGCATCAGCCGGCAGGTGGCATCTGCGACCCGTACCCTGCACGACCATCGCTTCGCCCATAACGATCTGAAGTGGCGCAACCTGCTGGTCAACGGCGCCGGTGAGCTGTTTCTGATCGATTGTCCGTCCGGCGACTTTTGGCGGGGGCCGCTGCTGCGCCGACGCATCGTCAAGGATCTGGCCTGCCTGGATAAAGTCGCCAAGCATCACCTGAGCCGCACTCAGCGGCTGCGTTTCTACCTGCAATACCAGCAACGCCCGCGTCTGGTATCGGCTGACCGCGCGTTGATTGACCAGGTGCTCAAGTACTTCGAGGGGCGTGAATGAGAGCCGAGCTGAACCCCGCCGAGGCCTATCTCAAGAAGGATGCCCGTGCTCCGGTCATCGATTCCTTGTTGGAGCGTATTGCCAGTCATCGGCAAAGCAAGGGCGCGCGTTCATGAATCTGACGGAACTCGCACGAGCCGGGCGCTCGCCGGCTTTGCCCTTGAACGTGACGCTACCCGCTGGCGAGCTGACGTTGCAGCGGTGGATGCGCGTATTGCCAGGGCAACGCTATGTCGCCAAGGCGCAATGGCAGGGCCGTGACGTGCTGGCCAAACTGCTGGTCGGTGGCAAGGCCGAGCGCCACTTCGAGCGTGAGCGGCGAGGCGCACGGTTACTGGCCGAGCAGGGGATGACCACACCCGCTTTGCTCGTCGAGGGGTTCGCGGCAGGGCAGGGCGGTTGGCTGCTGTTCGACTTCCTCACCGATGCCGAAAGCCTCGAACAGGCCTGGCGCGATGTGGCGCAACAGCCGCTGTTATCCGATGCGCAGCAGGCGGTGCTGGGTGAAGCGCTGGGCGCTGTGGCGCGCTTGCATTCCCGCGGCCTGTGGCAGAGCGACCTGCACCTGGACAACCTGTTGCGCCATGAGGGGCGGCTGTATCTCATCGATGGCGGCGGCGTGCAGGCGCAGACACCGGGCCAACCGCTTGATCGTGACAAAGTGCTGGCGAACCTTGGCGTCTTCTTTGCCCAGCTGCCTGCCAGCCTCGAACCGCATATCGAGGCGTTGCTTGTGCATTACGTCTTGGTCAACGGCGAGCATGCGCTGCCGCTGGAAGCCTTGCTGCGAGAAATCGCCAGCGTTCGGCGTTGGCGGTTGCGCGATTACCTTGGCAAGCTCGGGCGTGATTGTTCCTTATTCAGCGTAAGCCGCAGCCTCGGTCAATTGCGTGTCCTGCGCCGTGAGGATGAGCCGGCGCTGCGTGAGCTGCTGGCTGCGCCGGATGAGGCTGTCGAAGCAGGACGGGCGCTGAAACTGGGCGGTAGTTCGACCGTGGCCCTGGCCGAGCAGTCTGGACGGCAACTGGTCATCAAACGCTACAACATCAAAGGACTGGCGCACTGGCTGCGGCGTTGCTGGCGGCCGAGCCGCGCTTGGCACAGCTGGATAGAAGGCAATCGCCTGGCATTTCTCGGCATCGCCACGCCCCGGCCGCTGGCGATGCTGGAGTTGCGTTGGCTGGGCCTGCGCCGCCGCAGTTACCTAGTTACCGAATACAGCGCAGGCGAGGATATAATCGCTCGTTTCCAGCCGTATCTCTCCAGTTCACCGCCCGAGTCCGAATTGGTGGCGCTGGATCAGCTATTCGAAGCCATGCTGCGCGAGCGCATCAGCCATGGCGATATGAAAGGCACCAACCTGTTCTGGGAGCAGGGTCGCTGGGCGCTGATCGACCTGGACGCTGCGCAGCAACATAGTAGCGATACCCGCTTCGCCCGCGCCTATGCCAAGGACCGTGCGCGGTTTCTGCGCAACTGGCCAGCCGACTCAGCGCTATGTCGGTTACTGGATGCACGTTTACCGAAGGACAGCTTGAAGCCAGAAGCTTGAAGCTGGAAGAAAAGCCCTCCGGGGTTGAACTAGACATATTCGCTGTTGCTTCGAGCTTCCGGCTTCAAGCTTCAAGCTGCTTTTAAGAGGCTTCCAACCGTGTCATTGACGATTCTCGGCCTTTCCGGCGCCCTCAGTCATGATCCTTCCGCCGCCCTGTATGTCGACGGCAAGCTGATTGCGGCCGTCGAAGAAGAGCGCTTCGTGCGCGACAAGCATGCCAAGAATCGCATGCCCTACGAGTCGGCCAAGTTCTGCCTGGAGCAGGCCGGGATCAAGCCGAGCGATGTCGATGTGGTGGCGATTCCGTTCGCGCCCATCAGCATCTTTGAGAAGGCCCGTTGGCACTACGCCAAGCGCTACTGGTATGCGCCGGACCGCGCGCTGGACGCTATCCTCATGGGCAATCGCCGCTATCACCGCTATAAGAAGCGCATCCAGTGGTGCCTGCAGCAGCTCGGCTTCGACCTGAAGAAGGTCAAGCTGCAGCCGGTCGAACATCACCTGGCCCATGCCTCCAGCGCCTACCATTGCTCCGGCTTCACCGAGAAGACCGCCATCCTCGGCATCGACGGCAAGGGCGAGTACGCCACCACCTTCTTCGGCTGGGGCGAGAACGGCAAGATCCACAAGATCAAGGAATTCTACGATCCGGATTCGCTGGGCGGCCTGTACGGTGCGATCACGGAATACCTCGGCTTCGAGATGCTCGACGGCGAGTTCAAGGTCATGGGTATGGCGCCCTACGGCGATGCGGCTAAGTACGATTTTTCCCGTCTGGCGAAATTCGAGAACGGCGAACTGACCATCAACACCGACTACGCCAACGTCATCGGTTTCCGTCGCTACAAGGAAAAGGGCAAGGGCTTCTACTTCTCGCCCAAGCTGATCGACTGGCTCGGTCCCAAGCGCGAAGGCGACATCGCCGACGATCCCTACATCCATTACGCCGCCAGCATGCAGGCGCTGTTCGAGAAGCTGGCGCTGGAGATGATGGACTACTACCTGGGCGACATCATCAAGCAGACCGGTAAGATGGCCTTCGCCGGCGGCTGCGCGCTGAACGTCAAGCTCAACCAGAAGATCATCGCCCGCCCCGAGGTGAAGGAACTGTTCGTCCAGCCCGCGTCCGGTGATGCTGGCACCGCGGTCGGCGCTGCCGCCTACGTCTCGCACCAGCGTGGCGTGCCGGTGGAGAAGATGGAGCATGTCTATCTCGGCCCGTCCTATACCAACGAGGACGTGATTGCCGCCTGTGCGCGCCACCCCAGCCAGCCGGTGTGGCAGAAGATTGACGACGTGCCCGAGCGCATCGCCAGAATCATGGTCGATGGCAATCCGGTGGCCTGGTTCCAGGGTCGCATGGAATTCGGTCCGCGCGCCCTGGGTGGGCGCTCCATCATCGGCTGCCCGAGCATTCCGGGCGTGGCTGACCGGATCAACGAACAGATCAAGTTCCGCGAGCGCTGGCGCCCATTCTGCCCCTCAATGCTCGATACCGTGGCTGAGCAGATGCTAAAGGTTGACCATCCCAGCCCGTTCATGACTTTCACCTTCGAAGTCAATGAAGAGTGGAAAGAACGCGTCAGCGAAGTCGTCCACGAAGACGGCACCTCTCGCGCCCAGGTGCTCAAACGCGAGTACAACCCGCGCTGGTATGACCTGATGGTCGAGCTGGAAAAATTGACTGGTAATGGCGTCTCGCTCAATACGTCGCTCAACCGCCGCGGTGAGCCGATGATCTGTTCGCCGACCGATGCATTGAATATGTTCTATGGGTCGGATCTGCAGTATTTGATCATGGAAGATATATTGGTTGTGAAAGGCGACAAGCTGGCATGACAGCGTCCGATCCATGGGTTTTGCAGTTCTGCCATGGCTATGACGGCCCGTTTCTGGATTGTGCGCGTCAGTACGCCGCGCTTTTCACAGGCACGCCGTACAAGGTCTGTACCGTCTACCTGACCGGGTCGCCGAGCGACGAGGTCATTCACGGTTCGGCTTCGGATGAGGTGATCTTTCTCGGCTACGACAGCAAGGATGTGCGTGGGCTCAAAGTCGGTGCCATGCGCCGGCTTCGCAGCATCGCGGCCAAGCGAGATTATCGGTTATGCATCGCTCATCGGTTCAAACCGATCTACATTGCGTTGCTGGCGACCGGGCTGCCGGTGGTTGGCGTACATCATGCCTTCGGCGTTTATAGCCGGCCCATGCGACGTTGGTTCGTCAATCGCTTCCGTGCCCGCTTGCTGTTGCTCGGCGTTTCCAATGCGGTGCGTGACGAGATGCGTGCTGGTCTTCCCAGCTGGGAAAGCGCGCGTATCGAAACCCTTTACAATCGCATCGACGTCGCCGCCGTGCAGGCCGAGCAGGTCTCCCGCCTCGATGCCCGTACGGCGCTGCGGTTGCCTCCGGATGCCTGGGTAGTTGGCAACGCCGGCCGCCTGCACCCCGACAAGGATCAGGCCACCCTGATACGAGGCTTCGCCCAGGCATTGCCACAACTGCCCGCCGGCAGCCTGCTCGTGATCATGGGTAGCGGCCGGTTGGAAGTGCCGCTTCGCCAACTGGCCAAGGACCTGAATATCGCAGATCAGGTGCGACTTCTCGGACAAGTGCGGCATGGTAGGCGCTACTTCAAAGCGTTCGATCTCTTTGCGTTGACCTCTGACCACGAGCCATTCGGCATGGTGCTGCTTGAAGCCATGGCGGCAGGGCTGCCGGTGGTCTGCACCGATTGTGGCGGTGGGCGTGAAGTGGTGGAGGGCATCGGAAAGGTATTTCCTTTGGGGGACAGCGATGCGTTAGCTGCTGAGTTGGTGGCAGCGGCACAACCGGATGCTGGTTTGGCCCGACCGGCAGCCACAACTCTCGAGCATCTCACTGAACATTTTTCCGATGCACGTGCGCAGCGTGATTTCAATGCGATATTGTCGAAAGGGTTCTTTCACGGATGATCGACAATTGCACGCCTGCTGACCGAGGTTTCAAACAATCGAAAGTTACTAGACGGCAGCGCCATGCTTCTTTAACTTCGCCAGCGTATAGCCAGATCTGCGACTGTGCCTGCAACGTGCCGTTGAGTATGGATCTAGCGCTGCGCAGTATGCGGCCTTACGCGTTGAATAATGCATGAAAATAGCAGTCGCATTTTTCGGTATTCCCCGCAACAGTTCCATTTGCTTTCCCTCTATTGAGCAGAACATCTATCAGCACCTGCCAGGCAATGCGCAGGTGCGGTCTTACTACCACCTTTACGAGCCCCAGCTGGTCAATAACCCGAGGTCTGGGGAGAACGGTTTCATTGGCGAGTCCAATTATCTGCCTTTCGCTCGTATGGACGGTCGCCTTGAGGAAGCTGGCGCCTGCCTGAAACGCTGGGATTTCGACGAGATCAAGCAACACGGAGATGTATGGCGGGACGATTTCAAATCCTTGTCCAACCTGATACATCAGTTGAACTCTTTGCATGCGGTAACTGCGCTGGTCGATGGGTTTGATCCTGACGTCGTGCTTTTCGTACGTCCCGATCTGCTCTATCACGATGCCCTGCCCAGGTTCGTGCTCAACGCCTGTGCATCAGACCGCCGCGCGGTCTACATCCCCCATTGGCAATGGTGGAACGGTCTGAACGATCGTTTTGCTGTTTGCGGTCGTGACGTCTATGCCGCTTACGGTCGTCGTGCAGAGCTTATGATTTCTTTCTGTCTGCAGGAGCAGCGTGGTCTGCATGCCGAACGGTTGCTGCGTTTCTCCGTGGGCCAGGCTGGCGCTTTGGTGCGCACACTTGACATGCGGGCATCTCGGGTTCGACTGAGTGGGGAGTTGGTCGAGGAAACTTTCTCATCCAAGCATTCCATGGGTCGTCGAGAGAGTCGTTTCGTGCTGCCGATGGCGCGTTTGCGCTCGCAGTTCGACAAACTACGGTATCGGCAGGGCGGTACGCTTGGCTGATTTATGGAAGACCGTCCAATGCTGAAAGTTCTGCTACTTGTGCAAAAAGAACAGCGCGTCATGCTTGACCGCTTGTATGAAAGTATTGCGCAAAATTGTGAATGCGACACTCGGTGGCTGAGTCGTAATGAACAGGCCAATTTGAAGCGCTACTTCGCCGAGAGCGTAAACCCGCAAGGGTATAACCGCATTGTGTTCTTCGTGCGCTTCAAGCAGGAGATTCGGCAAGTTGGCTTCATTCGCAGTGTGCCGAATCTGGTGATACTGGAGCACGACGCTTATCAGAACTACATCACCTGCAAATACACCGGGAAGTTCAGCGCACACTATCGGCGCTTGCCGTGGGTGCGTGTAATCAGCTCTGGTTTCATGGTCAGCGAGCGGCTTCGCCAGGAAGGTTTCGATGCAGTCTTCGTCCCCAAGGGTTACGACCAGACATCGCTGCGCGATCTGAGGCAGGAGCGAGATATCGAGCTGGCCTTCGTCGGCAGCACCAAAAGCGGCGCCTATAGCGAGCGCAAGGCGTTACTCGATGAGCTGGCAAAAGTCGAAGATCTGGTCGTTACACGCACCAATTCCGGCGAAGACTATTGCAATACCCTCAATCGTATTCGCTTCTTCGTCAGTGCCGACGTCGGCATGGGCGAATACATGATCAAGAACTTCGAGGCTATGGCTTGCGGTTGTGTATTGCTGGCGTGGGATCAGGGCGAAGCGGAAAACAAGGCGCTGGGTTTCGTCGATATGGAAAACCTGGTGCTTTACCGCAGTGTCGATGAGCTGCGAAGCAAGCTGGTGATGTTGCGTTCGGATCCCGACCTGGCGGCGCGCATCGCTTCTGCGGGTCGGGCCTTGGCGGAGCGGGAGTACAGTTTCTCGCGCATCGGGCAGCGTATCGTCCAGTCGTTGGATAAGCCGTTGCGGGACCGCCCGCCGATGGGCCTGTGGGATCGACTGCGCCTGTACTGGAGGCTAAAGTGAATCAATCACGTATTCGCTTGCTGATTCCCTATTTCGGCCGATGGCCGTTCTGGATGCCGTTTTTCCTGCAGACCTGCAAGCGGAACGCCGATATCGACTGGCTCTTTTTCAGCGATTGCGGAACGCCAGACGACCTTCCGGATAACGTACGGATCGTACCGATTTCGTTTGCTGACTACTGTCAATTGGTCAGCGAGCGTCTGGGCATATGCTTCAAGCCGACCAATCCTTACAAGCTCTGCGATATCAAGCCTGCGTTAGGGCATATCCACGCCGAGTATCTGGATGGCTTCGGCTTCTGGGGGTTCAGCGATATCGATCTCGTCTACGGTGACCTGCGCGGCTATTTTTCCGAGGAGCGGCTCGCACGATACGATCTACTGTCTACCCACGCACGTCGCGTTTCGGGGCATTTGTGTTTGCTGCGCAATAACGAGCGCATGCGCCAAGCGTTCATGCGCGTTCCCGGCTGGCAGGCCTGTTTCGAAAATCCCGAGCACCGCGCATTCGACGAAGCGGCATTCAGTCGATTGTTCATTCGACGAAAAAACTGGCCCGAGGCGCTTCGGCGGGTGGCCGATCGCTTCAATCCGTGGCGTCGATGCAGTGAATTCAACGAGGCGTTCAGCACGCCGCACGCGCGGGTTCCATGGCTCAGCGGTGGCTTCGATTTCCCCGACTGCTGGATATGGAACGATGGGCGGCTGACCAACAACCGGGATGGTGCGCGAGATTTCCCCTATTTCCACTTCATAACCTGGAAGAACGCCAAGTGGTCCGGCCGTTCCCCGGATTTGCTGATGCAACCTCAGGATCTCGCCGCTAGGCCATCGTGGTGCGTTACCGAGCAAGGGTTTCGCACGCCTGACGGCGTGTTTGCCGCTACCGAGCGGAGAGCGGGTACCGATGACTCGCTTTAATCCCGGAGCCATCATGCTGGAGTACTCGGCTTGAGCATCGTCAGTATCGTGTGGTCTTCCGGCAAGGCGCATGCCTCGATCCATCAGGTGCATGAGCAGATCCTTTCCCTCGTGGCTGATAAGAGTGAGGTCCACACCTGGATGCTGATGGGCCGAGAGGCTGCGAGGGATCCGGGTTGTGGGCAAACGCTGCATTGGCGGTTGAGCGCGAAGGCGCTCAAAGGCCGAGGTGTCTGGAAGCTCTTGCAGTGGTGGCTGCAGCGGCGCCTCGCCCGCGAGATCGAGCGGGTCAGTCCAAAAGCGTTGTTGCTCGATGGCATTGGCGTGGCGCGGCTGATCATTCCGGTGGTGGCAAGACTGAACCCGGAGCTCCAGGTCGTTGTAGTGTTCCACGGGCAGAGCCGCATACGCCGGAGCGATTCGAGGTTGTTCGGCACGATTGCCGCGCCTCGCCTGAAACTGGTCGCGGTGTCCGAGGCGCTCGCCGAATCCCTGGGCGCGAAGCTGGGGAGAACAGTATCCGCTACGCGAACAGCGATGAATCCGCACACATTCAAGCAGGCACTGATTTCCCGCGACGAAGCCAGGATGAGGTTGGGCGTTGATAGCGCATGCATTGTCTTGGGCGCGGTCGGACGGCTGGTCGAGGAAAAGGGCTTTCTGCCGTTGCTCGATGTACTGAGAGAGTTGTCGCGCACGCGGACGGACATCCACCTGGTGCTTGTGGGCGACGGGGAGCAGCGATCGGAACTAGAGTCACGTATCCGGTGCCTGGGCCTGGAGCGAATGGTGACGCTGGCGGGGCATCGCCAGGACGCTGCACAGCTGTACCAGGCGTTCGACGTGATGTTGATCCCGTCCCGCAGCGAGGGGTTGGGTTTGGTTTTGCAGGAAGCGGTGATGGCGCATGTGCCGGTTGTGGCCAGTGATCTGCCAGTCTTCGTCGAGCAGTTGGGGCTCAGAGGCATTTACGTCCCGCCGAACGATGTGTCCGGCTGGGTCGCGGCTATTGAGCACGTACTCGATTCGGATCGGCGATCACTCGCCGGTGAGCAGGATCATCAGCTCGCACCGGAGGTCGCCTGGGAGCAGTTCTGCAACAGTTACGCGGAACTGCTGACCGAAGACTCGGACCCGGTCAGAGCATCGTAGAACTGCGAAAACGGAAAGGCGTTCTGAAATTTTTCACGTTCCAAGTATCGGCTGAAGTGCGCCAGGTTGCGTCGGATCATGTGATTAGGTAGCGATCGACCCAGGAAGCGCATGTCGGCGATATCGATCAGCCCCAGCGAACCGTGCGGGGTGAGGACGATATTGCCCAGATGCAGCGAGCGGAAGTAGATGCCCTTGCGGTGCAACTCGCGTACGAAGCGGATCAGTTCAGGCAAGATCGGCGTCCAGCTGAATTCAGGCTGCTTGGCGAGCTGAGTTAGCGAATTGCCTGGCAGCGGGGCGTAGAGCACCGCGCTGGCCGACTTGTCGGGAAGCTCGTATAGCGCCTGGACGCTCAGCGTGGCGATGCCAAGAGCCTGGAGGCGTTCGGCGTTATTGGCGAAGCGGCGCGAGTAAGGACGTAAAAGTGCTGAGGATAGCCAGCGCTTACGACGAAAGATTTTTAGAAACTGACCGTTCTCAAGCTGCAGGACTTTAGGGCCCAGGCCATCCGCCTCGAGAACGGCCGCATTATGGGTGAGCTGTTGCAAGTCTCGCTGGCATAATTGGCTTACGTGCATTGTGGAGAGGGCCTTAAGCAGTGTACGAACGTCGAGCAGGGCGTGCATTCTAACATCGCTGATACTGGCGCATTTTGCTGTTTTCCGAAGGGGTAATATGGATAGCCGTCGCATAGGGCTGGCCTGGCTGACGCTGGGTTTGCTCTGGTTTTTGCTTGGTATAACGTGGATTTCGACGGCTAAGCTTTACCAACAAGGCTTGATTGTTCTGTTCTGGATTCCAGCTATCTGGTCGTCCTGGTCTTATCGCGCATTGCTACTCGACCTCTGGCGGCAGGAAAAGCCGCTTGTGGCGGCATTGTTTGCATTGGTCGCGTGGGCTGCAATCAGCGTGTTCTGGAGTGCTGCCGAGGAGCCTGCGCGCGAAGCCAAACGACTGTTTTATGTGCTGTTTTTCCTACTGGGTTTGGTTTGCCTAGGGCAGACACCATCGCGTGTCGTCTCTGTCCTGCGGTGGGCTGGTTTCGGTCTGGCACTTGCTGCGCTGGCCGCGTTGATACAGCGCTATGGGCTCGAGGCGAAGCCCTGGGCATGGCGGGCGCAGGGGTTCGGCCTGCTCGATCATCCGATTATTGGCGGCTATGTATTTGGCATGGCGCTGATCTGGTGGTTCTGTTTGCCACCCAGGCGGACTGCGCTGCGGGTGGTCTGGGCGGCCGGTTTGTTGGCGCTTTTTACGTTCATCGTGATGACACAGAGCCGTGGTGTATGGGTTGCCCTGCTGGCCAGTGTGCTGTTGATGCCTGTTTGGCGGGTTGGACGGGCCGGTTTGATCGCGGCCGTCTTGCTACTTTTGGTGGCTGCCGTCGGTTACTGGTTATTTGGCAACTATGTGGTCGCTAGAGGCACCTCTTATCGCCCCGAAATCTTCGCTGCAAGCCTAGGAATGGTCGCTGATCGGCCCTGGCTGGGTTTAGGGTTGGGGAGCGAGTACCAAGTCGAAGCCTTGGGGCGCATGTTCGACCATACTCATAACCTGTTTACCCATGTGGCTTTAGAGCTTGGACTTCCCGGTCTCGTGCTTTGGTTGGCAATCTGGGGTCGCAGCTTTGTCATCGCGATACAGGAGCGGTCAACGACTCTTGGTAGCGTGTTGTTGGGTATGCTGTTGTTCAGCACAATGGCGCTATTGTTCGATGGCGCGAACCTGTGGGACTCTCCTCGCCCCGAGTGGTTCTTGACTTGGCTGCCGGTGGGTCTAGCGCTGGGGCTGAGGGCAGGGTCGGCTACCTCACTGTGCTACCATTTCCGCCCTTCGACATATGAGTTGCATTCTCCTATGAGTGGCTCACCCCTGAAGGCCGACACGGCTTCAAGTCTAAGCATCTACCTGAGGTTGCTGCGCTACGTGCTCCCCTATTGGGGGCTATTCGCAATCAGCCTTCTCGGCTTCCTCCTTTTCGCCTCCACCCAGCCGATGCTGGGCTACATCCTCAAGTTCTTCGTCGATGGATTGAATAACCCGGATGCTAGCTTTTTCGCCCAGGTGCCTCACCTGAAAGAGCTGGAATGGCTGGCCGAGCTGAAGCTCCTGCAGGCCGTGCCGTTGTTGATCGTGCTCATTGCGTTGATGCAGGGCATTGGCTCATTTTTCGGCAATTATTTTCTAGCCAAGGTTTCGCTGGGCCTGGTTCATGACTTGCGCGTCGCGCTGTTCAACAACCTGCTGACGCTGCCCAATCGCTACTTCGACAGCCACAACTCCGGCCATCTGATTTCGCGTATCACCTATAACGTGACGATGGTCACCGGTGCAGCGACCGATGCGATCAAGGTTGTGGTGCGAGAAGGCATGACAGTCATTTTCCTATTTGGCACGCTGCTTTGGATGAACTGGAAGCTGACCATGGTGATGGTGGCGATTCTTCCCGTCATTGGTGTCATGGTTTCCAGCGCCAGCAAGAAATTCCGCAAGCAGAGCAAGAAGATTCAGGTCGCGATGGGTGATGTCACCCATGTCGCTTCCGAAACCATTCAGGGCTACCGAGTCGTGCGCAGTTTTGGCGGCGAGAGCTACGAGCAGCATCGCTTCTTCGGCGCCAGCACGGATAACACCGCCAAGCAGCTGCGCATGGTCAAGACTAACGCGGTCTATACGCCAACCCTGCAGTTGGTTATCTACAGTGCGATGGCGCTGCTAATGTTCTTGGTTCTGTTGTTGCGCGGGGATGCATCGGCGGGCGATCTGGTGGCCTACATCACGCTGGCGGGTCTGTTGCCAAAACCGATCCGGCAGCTTTCGGAAGTCAGTTCGACGATTCAAAAGGGTGTGGCTGGTGCAGAGAGCATTTTCGAACAGTTGGACGAGGCCCAGGAAATCGATAGCGGTACGCTTGAGCGTGATCGGGTCAATGGGCGTCTCGACGTCAGTGGCCTGAGTTTCGTTTATCCCGGCACCGATAAGCAGGTGCTGCATGATATCAATTTCTCGGTGGAGCCGGGGCAGATGGTGGCGCTGGTCGGACGATCTGGCAGCGGCAAGTCGACCCTGGCGAATCTGATTCCTCGCTTCTATCACCATGATCAAGGGCAGATTTTGCTGGATGGAGCGGATATTCAAAGTTACAGGCTGCGCAATCTGCGCCGGCATATCGCGTTGGTCACTCAGCAGGTCACGCTGTTCAACGACACGGTTGCCAATAACATCGCCTATGGCGATCTGGCCGGCGCACCGCTGGAAGATATCCAGCGTGCGGCCCGCGACGCCTACGCCGATGAATTCATTGAGCAGATGCCTGAGGGTTACCAGACCCAAGTTGGAGAAAATGGCGTACTGCTGTCCGGCGGCCAGCGTCAGCGCTTGGCCATCGCCCGTGCGCTGTTGAAGAACGCGCCGGTACTGATTCTGGACGAGGCGACCTCGGCGCTGGACACCGAATCCGAGCGGCACATCCAGGGTGCGCTGGATCATGCGATGACGGGGCGCACCACGCTGGTGATAGCGCACCGCCTGAGTACCATCGAAAAGGCCGATCTCATTTTGGTGATGGAGCAGGGGCGTATCGTCGAGCGTGGCACGCATGCCGAATTGCTTGTGGCCAATGGCGCCTATGCCAGGTTGCACGCAACACAGTTCAAGGATGAGGCCTAGGCTGAACGGTGGACCTGCCGAATGACGCAGGCCAAGGTCTGTCAGGTTCGGCCGGTTCACTGCGCCGCAGGTCCGCAACGCTCTGCAATCGCCATGCTCTCCCTGTGTTTACGGCAAGAATTCGCCAGTCCCATGCTGCTATGCTTTGCAGCGTTTTTTCTTCCGCCCCGGAGCCCTCATGAAACTGTCCATGCCCCGTTTCGACCAAGCCCCCGTTCTGGTAGTGGGCGATGTCATGCTCGATCGCTACTGGCATGGCGGCACGTCGCGGATTTCGCCGGAGGCGCCGGTGCCGGTGGTCAAGGTCGAGCAGATCGAGGACCGTCCCGGTGGTGCGGCCAACGTCGCGCTGAACATCGCGGCGCTGGGCGCTCCGGCTGCGCTGGTGGGGGTGACCGGTGAAGATGAAGCGTGCCAAAGTCTGGCCGACAGTCTGGCGGCAGCCGGTGTGCAAGTGCATTTCCAGTGCATCGAGCATCAGCCGACCATCGTCAAGCTGCGGGTGATGAGCCGCCATCAGCAACTGCTGCGCATGGACTTCGAGGAAGCCTTCGAAACCGATGCGGGAGCATTGCTCGAGGATGTCGAAGGATTGCTGGCTGGCGCCAAAGTGCTGGTGCTGTCCGATTACGGCAAGGGCGCGCTGAAGAATCATCAGGCGCTGATCGAGGCTGCTCGCCGCCGTGGCATTCCGGTGCTGGCCGATCCCAAGGGCAAGGATTTCGAAATCTATCGTGGCGCCTCGCTGATTACGCCGAATCTCGGCGAGTTCGAGGCCATCGTTGGGCGATGCGCTGACGAAGTCGAACTGGTGGCCAAGGGCGCTGAGCTCATGCAACAGCTGGAGCTTGATGCGTTGCTCGTAACCCGAGGCGAGCATGGCATGACGCTGCTGCGTCCGGAGCACTCTCCGTTGCATTTGCCGGCGCGCGCACGTGAGGTGTTCGATGTCACCGGAGCTGGCGATACCGTCATTTCGACCCTGGCGGCAGCCATCGCTGCGGGGGAGGAGCTGCCGCAGGCCGTGGCGTTGGCCAATCTGGCCGCCGGTATCGTGGTTGGCAAGCTGGGCACCGCCTGCATCAGTGCGCCTGAGCTGCGCCGTGCCGTGCAGCGCGAGGAGGGTTCAGAGCGCGGGGTGATGACGCTCGAGCAACTTCTCACCGCGATCGAGGACGCCCGCGCCGAAGGCGAGAAGATCGTTTTCACCAACGGCTGCTTCGACATTCTGCACGCCGGTCATGTGACCTATCTGGAGCAGGCCCGCGCGCAGGGCGATCGACTGGTCGTTGCGGTCAACGATGACGGCTCGGTGAGTCGCCTGAAGGGGCCGGGCCGGCCGATCAATTCGGTCGATCGGCGCATGGCCGTGCTGGCAGGCCTCGGTGCTGTCGACTGGGTCGTTTGCTTCGCCGAAGACACGCCGGAAAAGCTGCTCGCCAAGGTCAGACCGGACGTGCTGGTCAAGGGCGGCGACTACGGCGTGGATCAGGTGGTCGGGGCGGATCTGGTCACCGCCTATGGCGGGGAGGTGAAGGTGCTGGGGCTGGTCGAGAACAGCTCGACCACGGCGATCGTCGAGAAAATACGTACTCGTTGATAGCCAGGCATCGGTCAGCCTGTTACTAGCACGCCGTGGCTGTGTAGTAGGCGACGCTCCTTGCGGCCGATCTTCTCATGCTTGCTGATGACATAGGTGTGCCTGAAGCGAGCCGGATCAATACAGAGCTTGGGCATGACCTCGTCGACCAGGCGGTCATAGGTGGGCTCGTCGACATACTGGTTGATTTCTCGCTGAAAAAAATGGCCGTACATGAAGCCCAGCACTTCAGGTTCGTGTTCAGTGGCTCCATGTAGGCAATTTTCGAAGTCGATGACTCGAAGTGTTTCATGGCGGGAATTGATCATGACGTTGCCCGCCCACAAATCGAGATGATAAATCCGCTTCTCATGCAGCTCGCGGAACAGTGTGAAGCAGTTCCTCAGAAAGGGCACCGGATCCTGCTGTCCTAGCCACTGATGGCTAGGAAGATAATGTTCCAAAAACTCGAATATCAGCGAGACATTACTTACCAAGCCAAGCTGCTTGCGGTAGGCAAAACCCAGAAGCCGGGCAGTCGGCGCTTGTAACTCTTCCGCTCTGATGGTGTTAAGCAGTTCGGCAACTTCCCAATCCAATCCGCCCTTTCGTCGTTCAATACCAAGCGTCGTACGCAGACGTGACTGAAAGCCGGTAAGGCGCGAGCTTTTGATGAACAGGCGGTTTTCGGGATGCTGGACCTCAAGGGTTGACCGCGAACGATTGTTGGAAGCCAATTCACGAAAAGCACGCTGTAGGGCGGCTTTTAGCTCGGTGGAAGGTGCCTGCGCAGTGAAGAGTCTGATCGCACCCAGATTGACTTGAAGGGGAAACTTGCCAGCGAGCCGGGCGGCTTTTCGCATGTTCTATCCTTGGAAGCGTAGCGCGTATATGTAGTGATGGCGAAATGGAAGTATACGTAACGAAATAAACAAATCGTACCTTTGGCACGACGGACGGTGAAAATACAATCAGCAGGGCTTCTGTTTACTGAGTTTTCAATTGATTTTTCAGCCTGCTGTTCCACTGGAAATTATTGAATGACACCATTCCCTCCAGCGGATGCGCTCATCGCGAACCACCCAGCCCTCCTGCTGCGTAAAGCTCTCGGCTAGCCATAGTCCCCGCGTGCCTAGCGTGGTGAGTTGGCCGTTGCGCAGTTGCAAGAGCTGCTCCTGCGGCTGGCCTTCATGCAGCGGGACCAGATAGAGGTCGGGCCGGCTACGGTCCAGTTGGGCGACCAGCTTGTCGCCCTCGAGCCGCTCGTCGACATGAAACAGGCTGAGTTCGCGGGTTTCCTTTGGCAGATCGAGGCGCATGTCATAGATCAACTGCAGGGAAGCGGTTGGCAGATGGACATAGGCCCGCGGGCGTTCCATCAAGGTCATCTGGCCGCATTGCACCGGTTTGGCCGAGCCGGATAACGAAGCCAGATTGAAATGCACCGCCTCGCGATAACGCAGGCTGCCTTGGTAAGGTGCGGGCAGCCAGGTATCGCCAAACCGCCCGGCGAGCCAGCCTTCGGGCGTTTCCAGCAGGCATTCTTCAGCGACTTCGTGAATCGCGGTCAGCAGCGGCAGGCTGAGCTCATGAGCTGGCACGTAACCGGAAATCAACTTGAGCACGACGTCGCCGCGGTCCTGGCGTTGCTGGCGCACCAGTACCCAATACTCCCGCCCCTGCCAGCAAAGCGTTAGGCGTACCGACACTCCGAGGTTGGCCAGTTCGATATCGAAGCGGCTCGGATCGTCAACGACCACGGGGCGGCGGCGCTCGAGCATCTCGCTGAAATTGAGCGGCCGCCCGAGGCTCTGGTACCGCAAGCCTTCGGGGCTGGCCTCGACGAGCAATGGCAGGGTTTTGAACGTGCTCGGGTTCTTGCGGATCAACACGCGCGGCATTCGGCTCCTCCTGACGTAGGCGGCCGTAGGGCCGTGATTATCGTTGTTGGGACAAAACCGCTGCAGCGGTACGCACGTTATCTGACAGGTGGTTCGGGTTTATGGTGCCGATGATGGCGGCGCCAACACCTGGATGCGCGAACAGCAGTTCGAAGCTCGCTCGCACCGGATCTTCGCCGGTTTTTAGGCAGACGTGCCCGCTGGCCAGCGCTTTTTTGACCAGGATGCCCTTAGCGTGTGACTGAGCGTAGTTCAGAACAGGCCGCTCGCTCTGCTCGTTGAGGTTGTAGGTCACCATCGCGCAGTCGCCCTGTTCGAGCGCGAACAGGCCGCCTTCGACGGTCTTGCCGGACAGTCCGTAGCCGAGAATCTTGCCCTCGCGCTTGAGGTCTGCGAGGGTCTCGTAGACGCCGCTGTGCTGGAGAATTTCCAGGTCGCGTCCGTCCGAGTGCACCAGGACAAGGTCGATGCGGTCGGTCCGCAACCGCTGGAGGCTGCGGTCGACTGAACGTCGGGTATGGGCAGGCGAGAAATCAAAGTGCGATTGGCCATCGACGAATTCTTCGCCGACCTTGCTGACCACCACCCAATGGTCTCGCTGGCCCCGCAATAACGACCCCAGACGTTGTTCGCTGAGCCCGTAGGCGGGCGCGGTGTCGATCAGATTGATGCCCAGATCGCGGGCCAGTGCGATCAGTTGGCGCGCCTGTTCATCATCCGGAATGCGAAAACCGTTGGGATATTTGACGCCCTGGTCGCGACCCAGCTTGACCGTGCCCAGGCCCAGCGGTGACACGCTGAGCCCGGTGCTACCAAGAGGGCGGTGCAGCTCGTGCAAGGTCGTTGCCATCAGAGCAATCCTTCCCAGAAGGGTGCGGTAACCGTTGGGCGTGGCAGTTCGGGTAGCGGCGGACGCGGTTGCGGATGGATATTGTCGCGGGCCAAGGCGGCCTCGACGCGGTCGGCGAAATCGGGGGATAGTGCCAATTTCGTCGGCCAGCCAACCAGCAGCCGGCCCTGTTCGGCGAGAAATGCGTTGTCCGGTCTGGCCAGCGCTGACTGAGCCGGCTCGGCCCGGTCGATCCGCAGCGTCGCCCACTTCGCCGCGGACAGGTTGATCCAGGGCACCAATTCCGCCAGCTCCTTTTTCGCCGCGGCGATCTGCGCCGCCTCGTCGCGCGCGACGCCGTTGGCCTCGGCCAGATCGCCGCCTAGATACCAGACCCATTCGCCGTCAGCGGCCGGATGGCTGGTCACGGTGATGCGTGGTTTGGAGCCGCCGCCCAGGCAATGTGCATAGAGGGGTTTGAGCGTCGCCGCCTTTACCATGACCATATGCAGCGGGCGCTTTTGCATCGCCGGCTGCGTGAGCCCCAGCGCCTCCAGCAGCTCGGCGTTGCCCGCGCCGGCAGTCAGGACGATGCGCTGCGCGGTTATGGAGCGACCATCGACGATCAGACCGGTCAGTTCACCATTCTCCCGCAGCGGCTCGATCCGGTCGGCCTTCAACAGGCCGGGACCGGCAAGCTCCGCGAGGCGCTGGATCAGGCTCGGCACGTCCAGCACCAGTTCGCTGAGCCGATAAACCTTGCCCTTGAATTTCGGGTGCTGCAGCGCCGGTGGCAATTCGTCGCCCTTGACCTGGCCGACCCGCGAGCGCACCGCCTTGCTGGCGAAGAAGCTGGTGAGATTGCCGGTCAGAGTGCCCGGCGACCAGAGATAGTGCGCATCGGAGAGCAGGCGCACGCCGGAAAGATCCAGCTCGCCGCCGCCTTGGAGTGCTTCACGCCAGCGCCGGGGCATGTCGGCGATAGCTTCCGATGCGCCGGTCAGCGCGCCGGACAGCGCATACTTGGTGCCACCGTGGATGATCCCCTGGGATTTGACGCTCTGCCCCCCGCCAAGCACGCCCTTGTCCACCAGCAGCGTCGAATAGCCTTGCCGGCGCAGGCGCGCATTCAGCCACAGACCGGCAACGCCACCGCCTACGATCAGGACATCGGTGCTTAAGGAGTCGGGCATGTGTAAACCTCGCCTGTAAAGCGTAAATACGGGCCGGCAGTATAACCGTCGTCGTAGTCGTCGCAGCCATCGTTGGAAAGCTGGGAGCGGGGTAAGACGTTGTGGGCTGGCTGTTGGTGGGCTGAAGCCCACCCTATCTAACTGACGCGGAACGCCGCCCGTCAGCGCCCAGCTTTCAAGTAAACTCCGCCCCCATGAACCGAACCCTTTATACCCTGCTGTTCCATCTTGCCTTGCCGCTCGTGGTGGTTCGCCTGTTTTGGCGTGCCCGCAAAGCGCCGGCCTATTCGAAACGCATCGGCGAACGCTTTGCTGTAGGGCTGCCCGAATTCCAGCCGCATGGCATCTGGGTGCACGCTGTCTCGGTGGGTGAAAGCATCGCTGCCGCGCCGATGATTCGCGAGCTTATGGCGCGGTATCCGCACTTGCCGATCACCGTGACCTGTATGACCCCGACCGGCTCCGAACGGATCAGGGCGCTATTTGGCGATACGGTGCAGCATTGCTACTTGCCTTACGATCTGCCTTGGGCGGCTTCACGGTTCTTGCAACGACTGCAGCCGAAACTGGCTGTGGTGATGGAAACCGAGATGTGGCCCAACCATATCCACCAGTGCGCGCATCGCGGTATTCCCGTGGCGCTGGCCAATGCGCGGTTGTCCGAACGCTCGGCGCGCGGCTATGCACGATTCGCCCGGTTGACCGCGCCCATGCTGGCTGAACTGAGCCTCATCGCCGTGCAGACCGAGGCCGAGGCGGCGCGTTTCCGCCAGCTCGGCGCACGTGATGCCTGCGTAGAAGTAACCGGCTCGATCAAGTTCGACCTCAGCGTCGACCCGGTGCTGCCCGAGCAGGCCGCCCAGCTCCGCCAGCAATGGAGTGCCGTGATGCGGCCGATCTGGATCGGCGCCAGCACCCACACGGGCGAAGACGAAATTCTGCTGGCTGCGCATCGGCAGTTGTTAAACACCTATCCTGACGCGCTGTTGATCTTGGTGCCGCGCCATCCCGAACGCTTTGGCTCGGTATATGAATTGTGCCGGAAGCAGGGTTTTGCCACTGTCCGACGTTCCCTCGGCGAGCCGCCGCAGGCCCGGACGCAAGTGCTGCTTGGCGACACCATGGGCGAGTTGCTGTTTCTCTTTGCGCTGGCCGATGTGGCCTTCGTTGGCGGCAGTCTGGTGCCTACCGGCGGGCACAATTTGCTCGAGCCCGCAGCGCTGGGTAAACCCGTACTGACCGGCCCGCATCTGTTCAATTTCCTCGATATCGCCGCGCAACTGCGCGATGCCGACGCGTTGAAGGAAGTCGACAGCGCCCCCGCGCTGGCGGTGGCAATCGAGGCGTTATGGACGAATCCGGCAAGTGTCGAACAGGCTCGGGCCGCAGGGTGCCGTGTGCTGAGGAATAATCAGGGCGCGCTGGAGCGGCTGCTGGCAGGGCTGGGACGGCTGCTCGGCCAGTGATGCGGGATCTGCGCTGACTCTCGTCCCTGCTGGCTATCCGCGAAGGCTACAGCGGCCAATGCGTGCCGCCCCGTAGGAGGGGCAAAGGTTGCGGCCGTCTCCATCTGTTCCTCGTTCTATCTCTCTTTCGACGCCTCCACTGAACGGCTGCGGCAGTGATGTAGGGTGGGCTTTAGCCCACCGGATGGCGTCTTGCTTGCAGTTAGAGATTGCCCCCGCCGAGATGTGACGTTGTCCGCAGGCATGGCGGAAGCCATCCTCGCCGCTAACTCACTCCTGAAGCGGCGCCCGTCAGTCCACGCGTACCGGCTGGCCGAAATTCTCAGACAGATCCGGCGGGAGGAAGTCGCTGTCCGGATCGTAGTCCGCCTTCAGATAACGCTGCAGATCCTCCAGATCACCCGGGTTGAGTGTGCCGGCGGCCTGTTTCAGGCGCAGGCTGTCGAGGATGTAGTCATAGCGGGCGTTGTTGTAATCGCGCACGGCAGCGAACAGACGGCGTTGAGCGTCGAGCACGTCGACGATATTGCGAGTGCCCACCTGATAGCCGATGTCGGTAGCTTCCAAAGCACTCTGGCTGGAAATAATTGACTGTCGGCGCGCCTGCACTTGCTCCACGTCGGTATTCACCGCGCGATGCAGGTTGCGGGTGGACTCGACCACCTGACGGCGCAGGCTTTCGCGCTGCTGCTCGGTCTGGGTCAATTGATGAAAGGCCTCGCGCCGCTGGGAACTGGTCAGCCCGCCGCTGTACAGCGGAATGTTCAGCTGCAAACCGATGCTGCTCTGTTCGACGTCACCGGTGTAGCGCGGCAGGCTGTAGCCCGGAATATCCATGGAGCCGGTATTGGAGAAGCCCAGGCTGTCGTTGTCACCCCTGCTGTAGCGCGCCACGGCATCGACTGTCGGTGCATGGCCGGCCCGGCGCTGGCGCAGGGTTTCTTCGGCCGCGTTTACCGCCTGGTTGATCGCCAGCAGATCCAGGTTCTGCCGAGTGGCGGTGTTGACCCAGGCGCTGGCGTCGTTCGGGGTGGGCGGCAGCACTGGAAGGCTGTGCTCGACGCCTTCCAGGGCGAGGTATTCGCGATTGGTCAGGGTGAACAGGGTCTGAAAGGCATCGTCAACCTGGCGTTGGGTAATCAGTCGATTGGCGCGCGCGGTATCGAAACCCGCCTGGGCTTCGAGCACGTCGGTGCGATCGGAAAGGCCCACTTCGAAGCGTTCGTCGGCCTGGTCGAGCTGCCGCTTGAAGGCCGACTCCTCGGCTTTGGCTGCGGCGAGATTGTCCTGCGCACGTAGGACTGAGAAGTAAGCCTGGGCGGTCAGGCGGATCAGGTCCTGCTCGGCAATGGAGTATTCCAGCGCCGCTTGCTCGCTGATCGCTTCGGCCGCCTGCAACTGGAACCAGCGCTCGGCGCGGAAGATCGGTTGGCTCAAGGTGGCCTGATAAACGGTGCCACTGCGTGACAGGGAGCGTGAACCGACGTCGGTGTCGAGGTCTGTGCGGGTGTCGCTCATCTCCGCGCCCGCGCTGAGATTCGGTAGCAAGCCGGCACGTGCCTGGGGTACGACTTCCTGAGTCGCCTTGAACTGCGCGCGCGCCGCCGCGAGGTCGGCATTGTTCTCCACGGCCTGGCGATAAACGCTCACCAGATCGGTGCGATTGGAGAGCGGAGGCGCCGTCTCGGCCCAAACCAGTCCCGACGAGGCGGCCACGGCCAGTGCCAGCGTGAGTCTACGCAGCATGTGCGTCTTTCCCTGAAGCGGAGTGATGGGCAAGGCTATGCGCGGTCATGCGGCCGGTCAAGCGGCTTGGCGGCGCCCTCCAGATGCCCGCTATGGTCGGTCTGGCAGGCTCGGCGAGATGTGGCAAATGTGACCCGGCGGTCGCGACATTCGCGGATCGGCGTGGCTTTCCTCTGGACTCTTGATTAGACTCGGTCGCGTTCTTGTCGGGGTGCCTTGAAGCGAAGGCTGAGATCGGAAAGTTCCGGATCCCGTTGAACCTGATCAGGTTAAGGCCTGCGTAGGGAACAAGATGTGCTCGCCAGTTCTCCAGCGAGTCTCTCGGCGCCAATCCCGGCGCACCCCGATGCCCTTATCCCGCCGTGTTTTTCAGGTTCGCTCCGACAACTATCGAGGAGCCAGTCTGATGCGTGCAGAACAACAACATCTCAGTGAATCCGCCCAGGTCGACCAGCAGTCGATCCAGCCTTTCCCGCGTTCGCAGAAAATCTACGTGCAGGGCTCGCGCCCGGACATTCGTGTGCCGATGCGCGAGATCAGCCTCGACGTGACGCCTACTGCGTTCGGTGGCGAGATCAACGCCCCGGTCACCGTCTATGACACCTCCGGTCCTTACACCGATCCCAATGTGCAGATCGACGTGCGAAAGGGCCTGGCCGATGTGCGCAGCGCTTGGATCGCGGATCGCGGAGACACCGAGAAACTGCCGGGGCTGAGCTCCGAATTCGGCCAGCGCCGCCTGGACGATGCCGAGCTGACCGCCATGCGCTTCGCCCACGTGCGCAACCCGCGCCGCGCCAAGCCGGGCAAGAACGTCAGCCAGATGCACTACGCGCGTCAGGGCATCATCACGCCCGAGATGGAATTTATCGCCATCCGCGAAAACATGAAGTTGCAGGAGCACCGCGCCGCCGGCCTGCTGGATCAGCAGCACGCAGGTCAGAGCTTCGGCGCCAGCATTCCCAAGGAAATTACCCCGGAATTCGTCCGTGACGAAGTGGCTCGCGGCCGCGCCATCATCCCGGCCAACATCAACCACACCGAGCTGGAGCCAATGATCATCGGCCGCAACTTCCTGGTGAAGATCAACGGCAACATCGGCAACTCGGCGCTGGGATCGAGCATCGAGGAAGAAGTGGCCAAGCTGACCTGGGGCATTCGCTGGGGATCGGACACCGTGATGGACCTGTCCACCGGCAAGCACATTCACGAGACCCGCGAGTGGATCATCCGCAACTCGCCAGTGCCGATCGGCACCGTGCCGATCTACCAGGCGCTGGAGAAGGTCAACGGCGTGGCCGAGGATCTGACCTGGGAGCTGTTCCGCGACACGCTGATCGAGCAGGCCGAGCAGGGCGTGGACTACTTCACCATCCACGCTGGCGTGCTGTTGCGCTACGTGCCGCTGACCGCCAAACGAGTCACCGGCATCGTCAGCCGCGGCGGCTCGATCATGGCCAAGTGGTGCCTGGCCCATCACCAGGAAAATTTCCTCTACACCCACTTCGAGGAAATCTGCGAAATCATGAAGGCCTACGACGTCAGCTTCTCGCTGGGCGACGGCCTGCGTCCGGGCTCCATTGCCGACGCCAACGACGCCGCGCAGTTTGGCGAGTTGGAAACCCTCGGCGAGCTGACCAAGATCGCCTGGAAGCACGACGTGCAGTGCATGATCGAAGGCCCTGGTCACGTGCCCATGCACCTGATCAAGGAGAACATGGACAAGCAGCTTGAATGCTGCGACGAGGCGCCGTTTTACACCCTCGGCCCGCTGACCACCGACATTGCACCGGGCTACGACCACATCACCAGCGGCATCGGCGCGGCGATGATCGGCTGGTTCGGCTGCGCGATGCTCTGCTACGTCACGCCCAAGGAGCACCTGGGTCTGCCGAACAAGGATGACGTCAAGACAGGCATCATTACCTACAAGATCGCCGCGCATGCCGCGGATCTCGCAAAAGGTCATCCGGGCGCGCAGATTCGCGATAACGCGCTGAGCAAGGCGCGTTTCGAATTCCGCTGGGAAGATCAGTTCAACCTGGGCTTGGACCCGGACACGGCGCGGGCCTTCCACGACGAGACGCTGCCCAAGGACTCGGCCAAGGTCGCGCACTTCTGCTCCATGTGCGGGCCGAAATTCTGCTCGATGAAGATCACTCAGGAAGTCCGCGAGTACGCCGCCGAAAACGGCTTGACCGACGAGCAGAAGGCCATCGAGGCCGGCTTCGCCGAGCAGTCATCGCGCTTCAAGGATGAAGGTTCGGTCATTTACCGGCAGGTCTAAAGCGTAGAAACGTTGGGAGGTCGGGGGCGACTCGCAGGGTGTGCATACATCCTGCGAATCGCCCCCGACCTGTTAGCCGTTCTAGCGGTTTGCGCCGGACAACGGGCTCCACCGCCACTACGAGCGCTGGAGCATTCGGGGCGCATTCCATGTAGAGCGTAAGAACGATCAACCTTTTTTGAGACCCGTGGCGCGGGAATAACCCGCCGCAATGGTGGCTGAGTCTGAGCATCAACCCCGTAGCGGTTATCGCTACTTAATTTTCGGCGGCCGCGAGGTTCTCGCTCCCGCAGTTTGCGCCGGGCAACCGGTTTCTCTGAGAAAACAATGTGAACATTCCAGGCCGCTATTCCCCGCATCAAAGCGTCGCCCCTGAACACCGTGTGTTCGGCGGTCGTGACATGTTTTCCCTGTGGTTCTCCCTTGGCGTCGGCCTGATGGTGCTGCAGCTCGGCGCCTTGCTGGCACCGGGGTTGGGCATGAGTGGCGCGCTGCTGGCAATCGCCTGCGGAACCGCCGTCGGCGTGTTGCTGCTAGGGGCGGTCGCGGTGATTGGCACCGACACCGGCCTGTCATCCATGGCTGCGCTGAAGCTCACGCTGGGCAGCCGCGGTGCGGTGCTGCCGGCGTTGCTGAACCTTGTTCAGCTGATCGGCTGGGGCGCATTCGAGATCATCGTCATGCGAGATGCAGCCAGCGTGCTGGCGACCCGCGCATTCGGCGAAGGCAACGTGCTGAACAGTCCTGCGTTGTGGACCTTGTTCTTCGGCGGTCTCGCCACGCTGCTGGCCGTCACCGGCCCGCTGACCTTCGTGCGACGGATACTGCGTAAATGGGGTATCTGGCTGTTGCTCGGTGCCTGTGCCTGGCTGACCTGGAATCTGTTCGACAAGGTGGATCTCACGGCGCTCTGGGCTCGGCAGGGCGATGGCTCGTTGCCGTTCGCGCAGGGCTTCGATATCGCTATCGCCATGCCGCTGTCCTGGTTGCCGCTGATCGCCGATTACTCGCGCTTCGGCCGCGCGGCCGTGCGTGTTTTCGGGGGTACCGCGCTGGGATTCTTTGCCGGCAATTTCTGGCTGATGAGCCTTGGCGTCGCTTACACCCTGGCATTCGCCGACAGTGGGGAAGTCAACGCGTTGTTATTGGCGCTGGCCGGCGCGGGGCTGGGTATTCCGTTATTGCTGATATTGCTCGACGAGTCTGAGAACGCCTTCGCCGACATCCATTCGGCTGCGGTTTCGATCGGCATCCTATTGCCGCTCAAGGTTGAGCACCTGGCGCTGATGATTGGCGCAATCTGCACGCTTATCGCCTGGTTCGCGCCGCTCGCTGAATACCAGAATTTCCTGCTGTTGATCGGCTCGGTATTCGCGCCGCTGTTCGGTGTCGTGCTGGTCGATCATTACATTCTTCGGGGCCGAGGCCGCTTGGCCGCTCCGGCTGTCGGTTTGCGCTGGGAAACTCTGTTGGCCTGGGGCTGCGGAGCGGCTACTTATCACGTGCTCGCCAGCGCCTGGCCGGAAATCGGTGCCAGCCTGCCGGCTCTGTTCCTCTCCGGCGGGCTGCTGCTTGTGCTGAGCCGTTTCGGTCACGCTACGGCAGGTACTGAGGTTTCAGAATCGCGCTGAGTTCGGCGTACGGAATCTCCAGCTCTGGATGGCCGCTCGAATAGGGCGCGATACTGTAGACGTCGTATTTGAGCAGCACTTTGTCGCGTAGCAGGGCGACATTCGAGGTTCGCTGGAACGGCCATTGGCGAGAAAACTCGGCATCGTGCTCGTTCGCCAGCAGCCACTGCTGATGCGCTTTTGCGGCGGTACGCCAGAATGCGCCTTCCTTGCCGGGAAGCAGAACGTCTGCCAGTTCCAGCTCGCGGCCCTGTTCCCGGTCGTAGTTGATGAATCCGCGACCGGGCATGCCATGGGCGCCTCCGGTGTACAGGTAGCTCGACAGCTCGACCACGAGCAGCGAGCCGTGCTGCTCTCGCAGCTTGGCCTGCAGATAGCTGCTCCAGCCGGGTTCTGCGCTACGCAGAAAATCGTCTTGGTAGAGTTCCAAGGTTGCCGGAGTTTGGGCGTCCGGGCTGTTGATCGTCATCCTGCGCAGTCGCTGGTCAATCAGGGCGTTCAACGCCGGCTCTTCGGCGAATAACAGCGTATCGATGTTTACCAGTGGGCAGCGATCGTCCTGCTCTGGACAACCGGCGGGGCGCTGCTCGCTGACGATCTGCCGAACCTCAACGGGCGGCTCGCCGCGAAAATGCTGACAGGCGCTGAGTAGCAGGCTAAGAACGATCAATACGAAGACGTGGCGAAAAGGCTTCAATGGGTTCATGGCTCTTGTGTTGGCTGCAGTGCGGTTTCGAGTACCGGCAGGTTGTGAAGTTCGTAACTGGGCGTTTGGTAATTTTTCCGCGTGCGAGCGGTCTGCAAAGGGCTGCGCCTGAATAAACGGCGCGCTAGGATGACAACAGAGAGACCGCTCACGCCGTGACGGTTGCAGTCTTCTGGCGCCAGGCTGGCGCCGGACAATCCGATATGTGAGTGATTCATGACTGATATTTTCAAATCCGGCCCGGATGATGTCGAGATCGTCGAGCGAGAGCAATGCTTCAGCGGTTTCTATCGTCTGGACCGCCTCCAGTTGCGTCATCGCCTGTTCAATGGCGACATGGGGCGGCAACTGGAGCGTGAGCTGTTCGTTCGTCACGATGCGGTCTGCGTGCTGCCGTACGATCCTCGTCGCGACGAGGTCGTGCTGATCGAGCAGTTCCGGGTCGGAGCGGTGGGCAAGGTCGACAACCCCTGGCTGATCGAACTGGTCGCGGGTCTGATCGACAAGGACGAGCAGCCTGAAGAGGTGGCGCGTCGCGAAGCCATCGAAGAGGCGGGGTTGGAAGTGGCCGATTTGTGGCCGGTGACGACCTACTTCCCGTCGCCTGGCGGCAGCACCGAGCGAGTGCACCTTTATTTGGGGCGTTGTGACAGTTCCAATGCCGGCGGGGTGTTCGGCCTGGACGAAGAAGGTGAAGATATCCGTGTGCATGTCTGGTCGTTGCAGCGTGCACTGCAGGCCGTGCGCGACGGCGGTATCGACAACGCCGCGAGCATCATTGCATTGCAGTGGCTGGCCCTGAATCGCGATGAAGTCAGGGAGGCGTGGACATGAGGCGAACACCTGAGCGCTACCGTGTCGACTTACTGGAATTGCAATCGGCCTGCGAGGCGAACTACCTGCGGCTGATGCGGCTGCTGCCCGATATGCGCATCCAGCCTGATGTTCGCCGTATCGCCATGAGCCAGGGCGACCGCCTGTTGGGCGTGCTGGCACTGAAGGTGGTGGAAAGCTGCCCCTATACCACTACCGTGCAGATCAGCCAGCAGGACTGCCTGCCCTGGCTGCCCGCGCCACAGATGGAGGTGCGGGTATATCACGATGCGCGCATGGCGGAAGTCATCCGCGCCGAGAATGCTCGGCGGTTCCGGGGCATCTACAGCTATCCCAACGCGCAGATGCACCAGCCCGACGAGAAAAATCAGCTCAACCTGTTCCTCGGCGAATGGCTCGGCCACTGCCTGGCTTGCGGTCATGAGCTGGAGCCTGTGCTCTGACAACCGCTGCAAACCGCAAGCTCCAAGGAAGGACAGCTTGATAACTTCTGAGCGCCAGCCCCGGCACTGATTCGCTGGCAGCTTCCAGCTTCTGTGATGCATGCCCGCATCGCGCGGTTTACCCCCGCAACCGCCAGCCACCATAATTCTATTGCGATTTCGCCAAAGGAGACGGGTCTTGGCTGCGCCCCTCATTGAAAAAGACTCGGTGCTGCTGGTGCAGTTGACCGACAGTCACCTGTTCGCCGAGGCGGGCGGCAAACTACTGGGCATGGACACCGGCGAAAGTCTGCAGCGCGTGGTCGATCTGGTGCTTGCCGAGCAGCCTTGCGTCGACCTGATTCTGGCCACTGGCGATCTGTCCCAGGATGGCTCGCTTGCGTCCTATCAGCGTTTTCGCCAGCTGTCCGAGCGCATCGATGCGCCGGCGCGCTGGTGTCCGGGCAATCATGACGAGCTGCCGGCCATGCAGGAGGCCGCTCGCGGCAGTGAGATGATGGCGCCTGTGCTGGATGTCGGCGCGTGGCGGGTCATCATGCTCGATACGCTGGTGCCGGGTTCGGTATTCGGCATGCTTCGCGATGATCAGCTGGAGTTGCTCGAACGGACCCTGCAGGACGCACCGCAGCGTCATCATCTGGTCTGTCTGCATCATCACCCGGTCACCATCGGTAGCCGCTGGATGGACAGTATCGGGCTGCGCAACCGCGACGCGCTGTTCGCAGTGCTCGACCGCTTCCCTTGTGTTCAGGCCGTGCTTTGGGGGCACATCCACCAAGAATTCGACGACCAGCGCGGCGACATCAGGCTCCTGGCAACGCCGTCGACGGGCGTTCAGTTCGCCCCGGGCAGTGAGGAATTCCAAGTCGATACGCTTGCGCCGGGCTATCGCTGGTTGCGTCTCCATGATGATGGACGTCTGGATACAGGCGTATCCCGAGTGGTCGGCATGACCTTCAAGGTAGATCACAGCATTAAAGGGTATTGAGTCAGCTACGAACCACGAGCTTCAAGCAAGAGCCGACCCAACAGGCTTGAGCGGCGCGCGGGCGCAAGCCCCGATACTGATTCGCTAGCGGCTTGCAGCCGGCGCGTCTCGCCTAGTAGCCTTTCCGTCTTTTGCCAGCCCAGCGAACCAGCATGACCCGCACGCAACCCGCCATCCTCTATATGCACGGCCTTAACAGCTCCCCGCTGTCGCAAAAGGCCAGCCAATTAACCGCGGCGCTGGAGCGCATTGGCATGAGTGCATGGCTGCGAGTGCCGGCATTACATCATCATCCGCGTCAGGCCATCGCCCAGCTCGAAGCGCTCATCGCCGAGCTGGGGCGTCCTGTGCTGGTCGGCAGCTCCCTCGGCGGATACTATGCAACGCACCTCGCCGAGCGCCACGGGCTCAAGGCGCTGCTGATCAATCCGGCCGTGACGCCGCACCGTCGCTTCGATGGTTACCTCGGGCCGCAGACCAATCTCTACACGGGCGAAGTCTGGGATCTGACCGAAGACCATGTCGTTGCCCTGGCCGAGCTGGAAGTACCGCCGCCACAGGATGCCGAGCGCTATCAGGTCTGGCTGCAGACGGGCGATGAAACGCTGGATTACCGCCACGCGGCGGATTTCTACAAGGGATGCGCGTTACGCATCCAGGCCGGCGGCGATCACGGTTTCCAGGGGTTCGCTGAACGAATCCCCGCGTTGCTGGCCTTCGCCGGCTTCGATCCGGGCATCTTTGCAGAGCTCGATTTCTCCGAATCATAAGGACATCAAGAGACGCACATGTCTTATACCGCCGAAGCCATTGAAGTCCTCTCCGGCCTGGATCCGGTGCGCAAGCGTCCGGGCATGTACACCGACACCTCGCGGCCCAACCACCTGGCTCAGGAAGTCATCGACAATAGCGTCGACGAAGCGCTGGCGGGCCACGCCAGCTCCGTGCAGGTGATCCTGCACCAGGACAATTCCCTTCAGGTGATCGACGACGGTCGCGGCATGCCGGTGGATATCCACCCCGAAGAGGGTGTCTCGGGCGTCGAACTGATCCTGACCAAGCTGCATGCCGGCGGCAAATTTTCGAACAAGAACTACCAGTTCTCCGGCGGTCTGCATGGGGTCGGTATCTCGGTGGTCAACGCCTTGTCGACGCGGGTGGAAGTCACGGTCAAGCGCGACGGCAATGAATACCGCATGGCCTTCGTCGATGGCTTCAAAGCCAGCGAGCTGGATGTCATCGGTACGGTTGGCAAGCGCAACACCGGCACCAGCGTACATTTCTGGGCGGACCCGAAATATTTCGATTCAGCGAAGTTTTCGATCAGCCGGCTCAAGCACGTGCTCAAGGCGAAAGCCGTGCTTTGTCCTGGGCTGAATGTCAGCTTCGAGGACAAGAACACCGGCGAGAAAGTCGTATGGCATTACGAGGATGGCCTGCGGTCGTACCTGACCGATGCGGTCAGCGAGTTCGCCCGTCTGCCTGACGAGCCTTTTTGCGGCAGCCTGGCCGGTAACAAGGAAGCGGTCGACTGGGCGCTGTTGTGGCTGCCTGAAGGAGGCGACAGCGTCCAGGAAAGCTACGTCAACCTGATCCCGACGGCGCAGGGCGGCACTCATGTCAATGGCTTGCGTCAGGGGCTGCTGGACGCCATGCGCGAGTTCTGCGAATTCCGCAATCTATTGCCGCGCGGCGTCAAGCTGGCGCCGGAGGACGTTTGGGAGCGGATTGCCTTCGTGCTCTCGACGAAGATGCAGGAACCGCAGTTTTCCGGCCAGACCAAGGAGCGCCTGTCTTCCCGCGAGGCGGCGGCATTCGTATCCGGCGTAGTCAAGGATGCCTTCAGTCTGTGGCTCAACGCACATCCCGAGCTTGGCCTGCAGTTGGCCGAACTGGCCATCAGCAACGCCGGGCGCCGACTCAAGGCCAGCAAGAAGGTCGAACGCAAGCGCATTACTCAGGGGCCGGCGCTGCCCGGTAAATTGGCTGATTGCGCCGGACAGGATCCGGCGCGCTCCGAGCTGTTTCTGGTTGAAGGCGATTCGGCTGGCGGCTCCGCCAAGCAGGCGCGCGACAAGGAATTCCAGGCGATCCTGCCGTTGCGCGGCAAGATTCTCAATACCTGGGAAGTGGACGGCGGCGAGGTGCTGGCCAGCCAGGAAGTGCACCACATTGCCGTTGCCATCGGGCTGGATCCGGGCTCGTCCGACTTATCGCAGCTGCGTTACGGCAAGATCTGCATCCTCGCCGACGCCGACTCGGACGGCCTGCACATCGCTACGCTGCTCTGCGCGCTGTTCGTTCAGCACTTTCGTCCGTTGGTGGAGGCCGGACATGTCTATGTCGCCATGCCGCCGCTGTACCGCATCGATCTGGGCAAGGACATTTTCTATGCGCTGGACGAGGCCGAGCGCGATGGCATCCTCGATCGTCTGACGGCAGAGAAGCGCCGCGGCAAACCGCAGGTCACCCGGTTCAAGGGCCTCGGCGAAATGAATCCACCGCAGCTGCGCGAAACCACCATGGATCCGAATACGCGCCGGCTGGTGCAGCTGACGCTCGATGACTTCAGCGGTACCCGTGAAATGATGGACATGCTGCTGGCCAAGAAGCGCGCGGGCGATCGCAAGAACTGGCTCGAATCCAAGGGCAATCTCGCCGAGGTGCTGATTTGAGCAAGCCCTGGATCGCTCTGTTGTTTGCGCTGACGATGCCAGCCTGGGCCATCGCAGCGGCTCCCGAACTGTCGCTGATCAGCGAGCACCCTGTCGAAGGGATCGCTCAAGGCAACCTGTCCGGGTTGGCCTGGTGCGGCGATGGGCTGTGGGCAGTATCGGATCGTGAGGACAACGTCCTGTATCGCCTCGATGCCAGCGAAACCGTCTGGCACGCGGAGGCCGAGCGCTTCGAGTTGCCGCCCGTGCCGAACACCGGTTTGTCATGGGGGGTGCGCATGCGTGCCGCCGTTACCGGCCTGTTGCGCGGTGGTGAAATGGATTTCGAGGGCCTGAGTTGCGACCGTCTGGGCAACCGCTATCTGGTCAGCGAAGCGCACGCCGCTGTGCTGCGTGTCAGTCCGGCAGGCACGGCCGAGTGGCTGAACCTGCCCGCCGGTGTCGTTCGTCAGGCGCGCGCGAGTGGAATGCTGCTTCAATTCAACGCCATGTTCGAGGGTGTCGCTGTCGATCCGGATGCCAATCGTCTATGGCTTGCGGCCGAGCACAGTCGGCGTGGTTTGATGGTGATGCATCGCAAGCAGAGCGTCTGGGAGTGTACCGGCGGCTGCGTATTGCTGGCCGAAGGAGGGCGCGAGTTACCGTCGCCGGCGATGAACGAAACCGATCAGCCACGAAGATTCTCCGGCCTCGCTTTCCACGCGGACAAGTTGTTCACCCTGGAACCTGTCCCCCACCAGATCTGTCGGCGTAAGCCTGCGACTGGCGATA
Organism: Pseudomonas sp. CBC3; assembly: GCF_037967085.1. Lineage (NCBI taxonomy): Bacteria > Pseudomonadati > Pseudomonadota > Gammaproteobacteria > Pseudomonadales > Pseudomonadaceae > Pseudomonas > Pseudomonas sp. CBC3. The sequence continues at coordinate 384,393 of NZ_JBANEO010000001.1, read as the reverse complement.
GCGAGGCGTGTTGGTCCTATGCCGCTACGGCGTTGGCGGACTCCCGTCGCTATGACACACCGTTCGGCAATGCCGAGGCCTTGTCGATAGACGCCGAAGGCGCCTGGATTGGCGTCGACAATAATCAGCTTACGCGCGCCGATGGAGAAAAGCGTCCCATTGTCTGGCGCTTCGCCGCGCCCAAAGGCGGCTGGGGTTCCAAGCAGTGACACAGCCTGCCGGACGTCGCGCCGGCCGCGTCATGCTGGTCCTGGCGTGGGGTGCGGCTCTGTTGCTGGCCACTCGTTTTTTTGCCGACTGGGAGCAAAGTCGCGTCAACCCCAACCGGGAGCCCGTTTCCGTCGTGCAGGGCGACCAGATCGAGGTTCACTTGGAGGGCAATATCCAGGGCCACTTCGTCGCTGATGGGCTGATCAATGGCCAGCCGGTTACCTTCCTGCTGGATACCGGCGCCACCGACGTTGCCATACCGGCAGAACTGGCCGAAGAGCTGGATCTCGCGCGCGGCGCTCCGGTGCGGTTGCAGACAGCCAATGGCCAGACCACTGGCTATCGCACGGTGCTCGACAGCCTTGCGCTTGGCGACATCGTTCTGCAGGACGTGCGTGCGCTTATCGCGCCTGGCTTCGGCGGCGAGCAGGTGCTGCTCGGCATGAGCGCCTTGAAACAACTCGAATTCACCCAGCGCGCCGGCACTCTGGTGCTGCGCCAACACGCCACGGATCGACCATGAGCGCACTCATACAGGCGACAGTGCCGGTGCTGGCCTCGCTGGACCTTGATGAAAGCCGGGCCTTCTATGCCTCCTTCCTGGGCTTTCGCATGCGGCTGCAGGCCGCTGATTACTTGATTCTGGAACGTGGCGGGTCCGAACTGCACTTCTGGCTCTGCGCCGAGCGACACCTGGCGGAAAATACCTCCTGCTACGTGCGTACCGGCGATTGCCAGGCGTTGTATGAAGAGTTCAGCCAGCGAGGCCTGACCTTGGAGGCCCCGGTGCTGCGGCCTTGGGGCATGAAAGAACTGTACGTTATCGACATCCACGGCAACCTGCTCAAGTTCGGCGAGCGACAGCCGTGAGTCATCCAACCTTTGCTGAAGAACACTGCTGATGAGCGAAACAATCGATCTGAGCCTGGACGGCGTGGAGCGCCGCTCCCTCGCTGACTTCACCGAGCAGGCCTACCTCAACTACTCCATGTACGTAATCATGGACCGCGCGCTGCCGCATATCGGCGATGGCTTGAAGCCGGTGCAACGGCGCATCGTCTATGCCATGAGCGAGCTGGGACTGAACGCCGATTCGAAACACAAAAAGTCGGCGCGTACCGTCGGCGACGTCCTCGGCAAGTTCCACCCGCACGGCGACTCGGCCTGCTACGAAGCCATGGTGCTGATGGCGCAGCCGTTCAGCTATCGCTACACGCTGGTCGATGGCCAGGGCAACTGGGGGGCGCCCGACGATCCGAAGTCCTTTGCCGCCATGCGCTACACCGAGGCACGCTTGTCGCGCTATTCCGAGGTGCTGCTGTCCGAGCTTGGGCAGGGCACCGTCGACTGGGTGCCGAACTTCGACGGCACCCTCGACGAGCCGGCGACCTTGCCGGCGCGCTTGCCCAACCTGCTGCTCAATGGCACGACGGGTATCGCAGTGGGCATGGCCACCGACGTGCCGCCGCACAATCTGCGCGAAGTCGCCGCTGCGTGCGTGCGCTTGCTCGACGAGCCGGGCGCGACCGTCGAGCAGCTCTGCGAACACGTACAAGGACCGGATTATCCGACCGAGGCGGAAATCGTCACTCCGCGTGCGGACCTGTTGAAGATCTACGAAACCGGGCGCGGTTCAGTGCGCATGCGTGCCGTGTACCGGGTCGAGGATGGCGACATCGTCGTCACCTCGTTGCCGCATCAGGTCTCCGGCGCCAAGGTGCTGGAGCAGATCGCCACCCAGATGCAGGCCAAAAAGCTGCCCATGGTCGCCGATCTGCGTGACGAATCGGATCACGAAAACCCGTGCCGGATCGTCATCATCCCGCGCTCCAACCGGGTCGATGCCGACGAGCTGATGCAGCACCTGTTCGCCACCACCGAGCTGGAGTCCAGCTACCGGGTCAACACCAATGTCATCGGTCTCGATGGCCGGCCGCAGGTGAAAAACCTCAAGACGCTGCTGTCCGAGTGGCTGACCTACCGCATCGGCACCGTTCGCCGCCGTCTGCAGTTCCGGCTGGACAAGGTGGAGAAGCGTCTGCATCTGTTGGAAGGCTTGCTGGTGGCCTTCCTCAACCTCGACGAGGTGATTCACATCATCCGCACCGAGGATCAGCCCAAGCCGGTGCTGATGGCGCGCTTCGAGCTGTCCGACCTGCAGGCCGACTACATCCTCGACACTCGCCTGCGGCAGTTGGCGCGGCTGGAAGAAATGAAGATCCGTGGCGAGCAGGACGAGCTGGCCAAGGAGCGCGACAAGCTGTTGGCGCTGCTCGGCAGTGAGACCAAGCTGAAGAAGCTGGTGCGCAAGGAGCTGCTGGAGGACGCCGAAACCTACGGCGACGACCGCCGTTCGCCAATCGTGGCGCGGGCCGAGGCCAAGGCGTTGTCGGAGAACGAACTGCTGCCATCCGAGCCGATCACCGTGGTGATTTCCGAGAAGGGCTGGGCGCGTTGCGCCAAAGGCCACGATATCGATGCGACCGGGCTGTCCTACAAGGCTGGCGATGGCTTCAGGGCGTCCTCCGTCGGCCGCTCCAATCAATATGCAGTGTTCATCGACTCCACTGGCCGTAGCTATTCGCTGGCGGCGCACTCGCTACCGTCGGCGCGTGGCCAGGGTGAGCCGCTCACCGGGCGGCTGACGCCGCCGCCGGGGGCCAGTTTCGAATGCGTGCTGTTGCCCGATGACGATGCGTTGTACGTGATCGCGTCGGATGCCGGTTACGGCTTCGTGGTCAAGGGCGAGGATCTACAGGCCAAGAACAAAGCGGGCAAGGCACTGCTGTCATTGCCGGCCGGCGCCCGCGTAGTCGCGCCGCGCCCGCTGAAGAGCAGAGATCAGGACTGGCTGGCGGCCGTCACCACCGAAGGGCGGTTGCTGGTGTTCCCGGTCCGTGATCTTCCGCAGTTGGGCAAGGGCAAAGGCAACAAGATCATCGGCATCCCCGGCGATCGCGTCGCAAGTCGCGACGAGTACCTGACCGACCTTGCCGTGTTGCCCGAGGGAGCAACCCTGATATTGCAGGCCGGCAAGCGCACCTTGTCGCTCAGGGCCGATGACCTCGAACACTACAAGGGCGAACGCGGACGTCGTGGGAACAAGCTGCCGCGCGGCTTCCAGCGTGTGGACTCGCTGCTGGTCGAGGTGTGACGGAGGTCAGCAGTCGCTAGAGGCTGGCTTCCGATGGCTGTTTAACGGAAGATAGCGGCCTTCCAAAATTCATCATTCTCGATGCACTGCAATCGTCGGTCGCATCGAGAGCCGAAAAGACAATCGGCACTGTGGGCCAACCATTGACGGCAGACTGTAGACGCCTGCCGGTGGTCGAGCCCGGTGCAAGGAAAGACACGAACGTGCGGCGTTTCATAACTGTATTGCTGCTGGCCTGTGCCAGCCTCACTGGCTGCGTCACTCAACCTGTACCCATGTACCGCCTGGATAACGGAGTCGTCGAACTGCCGACAAAGGACGACGGCGCTGCGGTGATGCTAGGTCCGGTTGTGTTGGCAGATTACCTGCAGCGCGATGTGCTGTTGCAGCGTTTGCCCGACGGCAGTCTGGCTACCGAAGGGCAGCAGGCGCGTTGGGCCGGTAGCCTGCAGGGCGATATCGATCAGCTTCTGTTGCGCCAGCTGGCCTGGCAGCTGAAGACCCAGCGTCTGGAGCTGGGGCCGGGAAGCAAGGGCTTCACGCCGGACGTGCGGGTTGAGGTGGACATCACGCGGCTGGATTCCGGCCCAGAGCATCCCGCCGTGCTGGAGGCTCAGTGGCGTCTGCTGGACAAGCAGGGCAAGCGGCAATCCAGCCGTCTGGTGCGGTTACAGGAAGAGCATCAGGGCAGCACGACCGACCAAGTGCGTGCACAAAGCCTGCTATTGCAGCGACTGAGCGAAATGATGGCGAACGCTATCGAGCCAGTCGTCATCGCCCAAACGCGCGCAAAGCGCGAAATCAAAGCGCCGAGGAAGGCAGAGCCTTCTCCACCGGCAATTCCCGCGGCCGAGCCGATCAGGACCGATCTGGAAGTGTTTCGCTTCTGAGGTCCGAGGACGACGTTTGGGTTTCCAATGACGGAATACGCCTTCGGCTAATCCATCCAGCGTCCGGTCAGCTGTTCGTGGGCCGATGGCGGGGCGGTGGCCGAATGAATTCGGCCCTACGCGGTTCAGGTCGTTGAGTGGGTCCTGTCTGTAGGGCACGCTTGGCGGGTCACCCTACAAATCTCTTGATTTCGCGTCAGCTACCGCGATTGCGCAACTCGTGCATGCGCGCGAGCTGGCGCTCGAGCAGGGAGGGATAGGGCTCGAGCAGACGCTCGACGCAGCAGGCGCCTTCCGGGCTGGCAATTGGGCGGATGCGTGCGCGTTGGCGGATCAAGCTATCTTCACCGATACCGCGCTCGACCAGCAGCAGGTTACGGCTGTGCTGCGACATGGCCAGCGCTGCTTGTGCCGGCTCGCTGAGCAGCAAGTCGCCCTGGCTGAGGTCGTAGAGTCCTTCGCCCTGGGTCAGGCCCAGCTGCAATTGCAGGGTGATGCCGCTATCGGCGACTTCGATCTGCAGCGCATGTCCGAGCGCACGCATCAGCTCACCGCAGCATAGCGCATGGGTCAGGTAATTCTGCTCATCGTCCTGGCTATGGAACAGCATCAGGCTGCTCCCATCGTTGAGCGTATGCAGCTCGGCCTGATAGAGGGTCGCGGCTTGCTGCAGGCAGTCCCGGTAGCGCTGCAGCAATTCGGTAAGCCGTGCGCGCGGCAGGCGGCGAAGCTGTTCCTGAGCGCCGAGCTGAATCGCCAGCACGCCGCTTTTGGTCGCCGCGACTGGCGCTGCGGGGGCTGTTGCAGGTGCGCGAGTCGGCGTAGATACCGGTTCTGGCTTGGTTTCTTCCAGTGGCGGGTCGTCATGGAAGGGATCGAAGTCATCGGCTTCGAGGGGCGCGTCTGCCGGATAGTCGTCAGCGCGCGGGTAGTCATCCTCATCTTCGAGACGATCGTCCTCGAGATGCTCGTGGTCTGCATCAGTGGTCAGCACCGGCAGGTCGATATGCGCCGAGTAGATATCCTGCATGCTGTCGTCCAGCTCGATCTCCGGCTCGGGCTCCTCCGGTACCAGGCGGGCCTGCAGTTGCCTCGCCAGGTCGCCGATCTCATCTTGCCGGCCCGCGCCGGGAGCCGGGTCGTCCGGGTCGCGCAGCCATAGGCGCAATTGCATCAGAGGCAGCGAGAGTTGTCGGCCCAAGCGCATGCTGAGCATCAGGGTCAGCGCCAGCAGGATCAGGCTGAGCAGGCCCATGCTCTGCAGGCTGATGGTCATCGGCTGCTGAAGCTGGCGCATGTCGAGGCTGATGCGCAGATGTCCGGCAATCACTTCCTGGAAGCTGATGGGGGTGGAGTAGAGGCCTTCCTCATCGCCCAGCAGGTTTCTTGGCGGCCGTGTGCCCGATTCCGCCAATATGCGGTTGTCGACGCTGTAAACCGCCGCGTGTGCCACCAGCGGGTTCTTCACCAGATTACTCAGCAGCACGTTGAGGCTGAGAATGTCATTGGCCACCAGCAGATCGGTCGCCGATGCGGCTGTCTGGGTGATCAGGCTCTGCCCCAGCGCATCGGTATGCTGCTCCATGGCGTGCTTGAACTGCATGCCCATGACCCAGGCATACATGATCAGCGCCAGGGCGACCAGCAGCAGCGTGTGACTGGCTACCCGCAGCACCAGCGGAACGCGCCGCTGGCGTAATGCACGATAGATCAGCAAAAAGAAATTGTCGGGTTTGACGGATGCGGGCCGGTTCACAGAGCGCGGCTCTACTCTTGAGGAAAGTGCCGCGCAGTATACGGAAAGCGCACTGGCGGCTGAAGGTCTCCCGGGCAAAGCAGACGAATTGCAGAATACCGTTGTCGACGCGTAGAGGCAGCAGTCCAGCGAGCGGTCGTGGCGCGCCGCGGTGGGCCGGCTGTTGTAGAATGCCCGCCTTCTTTGCCATAGGAGTTGCGCCTTGCGCGAAATCGTCCTGATCAACATCACCGGGGAAGATCGCCCCGGGCTGACCGCGGCCATTACCGGCGTGCTCGCCCAGGGGGGCGTGAATATCCTCGATATCGGTCAGGCCGTGATTCACGACACCCTGTCGTTCGGCATCCTGGTCGAGATCCCGGATACCGAAGGCGCTTCCTCGGTGCTCAAGGACGTGCTGTTCATGGGCTACAAGCATGATCAGCAGGTGCGTTTCACCCCGGTTGCCGAAGAGGACTACCAGCAGTGGGTCGCCGGCCAGGGCAAGCCGCGACACATCGTCACGCTGCTGACCCGTAAGGTAACCGCTGAACAGCTGCAGCGCGTCAGCTCGATCACAGCCAAATATGGCCTCAATATCGATCACATTGATCGCCTTTCCGGGCGCCAGCCGCTGGATATGCCGGAGGAACTTGGCAAGGGTTGCATCGAGTTCTCGGTGCGCGGCGAGCCCGCCGATACGGCAGCGCTGCGTGCGGAGTTTCTTAGCGTGGCGCAGGAGCTGAACGTCGATATCGCCTTTCAGCGCGACTCGGTGTTCCGACGCAATCGCCGGCTGGCGGTGTTCGACATGGACTCGACTCTGATCGAGGCGGAAGTGATCGACGAGCTGGCCAAAGTGGCTGGCGTCGGCGATCAAGTGGCGGAAATCACCGAGCGTGCGATGCGTGGCGAGCTCGACTTCCGCGCCAGCTTCAAGGAGCGCCTGGCGTTGCTCGAAGGTCTGGAGGAACGCGCGCTGGCCGAAGTCGGTGCCAGCCTGCGGCTTACCGAGGGCGCCGAACTGCTGTTTGCCGAGCTGAAGCGGCTGGGCTACAAGACCGCGATCCTGTCCGGTGGCTTCACCTATTTCGCGCGCCAGCTGCAAACCAGGCTCGGCATCGATTACGTGTACGCCAACGAACTCGAGATCGTCGACGGCAAACTCACTGGCATCGCCCAGGAGCCCATCGTCGATGCTCAGCGCAAGGCCGATCTGCTTCGTGAACTGGCCGAGCGGGAAGGCTTGCGCCTGGAACAGACCATCGCCGTCGGCGACGGCGCCAACGATCTGCCCATGCTCGGGCTGGCCGGGCTGGGTGTGGCGTTCCGGGCAAAACCCTTGGTCAAGCAGTCGGCCAAGCAGGCGATTTCTACCCTGGGGCTGGACGGGATTCTTTACCTGCTGGGGTTCAGGGATCGGGAAGGGACGGAGTAAAGGCAGCTGGAAGCCAGGATAGGTAGTTGGGGCGTGCAGCGCTTTTTGCGACAGGATAAGGGGCGGCTTGACTGACTACTGACAGCCCGCAAGCTGACCAGCTTCCAGCTATTCGTCGTCTGAAGAGAAATCGTAGTCCATCGACTGGCTCGGGCCTTGCAGATACTGCCCCTGAATGTAGCCAACACCGGCTTGCCACAGCGTGGCCAGCACGGTGGCGCTGTCGACGAAGGGGACGATGGTCTGTTTGTTCTGTTCGTGAAGGTCGGCCAGTAGCTGCTTGAGTGCTTCCTGGTTTTCCTGGCGGCTCAGGTCCTGGGTGTAGGAACCGTCGATCTTCACGAACTCGGCATCGAGGTGCTTGAGCGTGTTGAACGGGTTCAGCACGCAGCCGAACTGATTCAGAGCGATGCGACAGCCCAGTCCGGTCAGTCCCTGGTTGAGCGCCTTTGCCTGCTTCAGATAGGCGACAGCGTCGTTTTCGTCGAGCTGGAACACCAGCGAGTCAGTTGGCAGGCGCGATGCCTTGAGCGCAACCCCTAGCCAGCTGAGCAATGACGGATCCTGCAAGCTGGCGCTCGATAGGTGGACGAACAGCCGTGTGCTGTGGCCTTTGCTGCGATGCTCGGCGAGCAGCTTGATCGAGTTGAGCAATACCCAGCGGTCGATCCGGGGAGCCAGGCCTGCTTCTTTCGCGGCGCCGAGGAATTCCGCCGGCGGCACTTCCACCCCTTGCGGGTCGAGCAGGCGCAGCAGGACTTCGTAATGCTCGTGACTGTCGCCACGCAAGCTGATGATCGGCTGGAATAGCAGGCGGAAGCTGTTCTTTTCCAGCGCCTGCTGCAGCATCGCCAGGACATTGCCGCGGCTGGCAGCGGCGGCCAGTTCGTCGGCCGGATTGTAGATGCTCAGCGCATTGCCATCGGTGAGTTCTTCGGCACAGCGGTGGGCACGGTCGATCACGTCGCGGGCCTTGGCTGTCTGTTCATCGAGCGCGGCGGCACCGATGCTGAGGCTGGTCTGCACGGTGCGACCGCCGATTTCGAAGAGATGGCCCTCGACCTTGCGCAGCAATTTGGTCAATGGTTGCTCGAGTTGCTGCGGCGTAGTCTCAGGTGCCAGCACCGCGAATGCGTCGTCACCGAAGCGAGCCAGCTCGGCCGTCTCTTTGAATTGCTCACGCAGCAGCTGGGCCAGCTCGGCCAGCAGACGGTCCGAGTCGCCCAAGCCGATTTCGGCTTGCAGACTGGCGAAGCGGTCGACGCGGATGTAGGCAAGGCTCGAACGCTGCCCGGCGTTTACCGCGCGTTCGATGGCCGCGTCCAGCGTTCCGAGGAAATGGTTGCGGTTGTATAGTCCCGTCACCAGATCCTGGCTGCTGATTTCGCGCAGTTTTTCCAGCTCGGCATTGTCGCTTTCCGCGCGGATGACCACCTGTATGCAGGGTTCGCCGTCATAGCTGGCCGGTGAAAAATGCATGCGCGCCTTGAAGTTGCCGCCATCGGCGCGAATGCCGCCACACACCAGTTCGGCGCTGCCTTGCAGGCTTTGGTAGTTCTTCAGGAAGCCTTTGAATTCTCCCTGATCACAGGAAGCGATCAGATCGATCATCGGCATGCCTTCGAGTTCGTCCACGTCCTCGTAGCCGAACAGGTCGAGGTAGGCCCGGTTGGCGTAAATGTGCATGCCGTCGTGGACGTAAGCGATGGCGTCCACCGAGCTGTCGAGCAACAGCTGGCAGCGCTTCTCGGCTTCACGCAGTGCCAGCTCCGCGGAGCGGCGTGCGCGGCGTTCTTCGAGGTTTGCCAGTTCACGTTTGGAGATCAGGATCAGCCACTCGTCTTCACCCTGAGGCAGCGCGCCTTGCGCACCCAGCGTGAGGGCTTCGGTGATCGCGTCGGCATCGTTACCGTCGATCAGCTGGATGATCGGGATGTCCTTGGCTTGCTTGCGGATGGCGCCTATGGCTTCAGCGGGGTCGAGATTAGCGCTGGTGGGCGCGTTGATCAGTAGATCCCAGGTCTGCTGCAGTGCATCGGCAAGGTCCTCACTCGATGTGAGACGGTGCACGCGTGTCGCCTGGCCCGCGTTACGAAACAGGCTGACTAGTCGCTCGGCTTCATTCTGCGAGTCCTCGAGGATCAGCAGGCGGATGGTTTTCTTTTGCGGGGCCATGGCAGCAGCTTTGGAACGCGCCGTAGACGGGGCGTGGGGGGCTAAATAACGATGAGCCGCAATCTACAGCGTGTTCCAGAGTGAGTCAAAATCTTCACCCCGTGGCGCTGCCTGGGTTGTCTTGGCTGTGATCGGCTTCTCCTGGGGAGTGCTCCCCAGGCCTACTCGCTGGAATTCGAACTGGTTGTAACTGCTGGTGCCCGTTTGGCGGCGGCAGAGCAGCGCGCGCTCCTCGTCGCCATTTTGGTTGATCTGTACCTTCTGCCCTTCCTGAAATGGCAGGCGCGGCACGATCAGAGCTGCCGGGCGGGAGATCACGCTGATTTCCGGTAGCAGCAAGGCGCGCAGATATTCGCTGCCCTGCTCGGTCTTGCGCAGCAGACGCAGGCCGCAAGGTTGGGCATGCGGCGCGATGAGCTCAACGCCCATCTGTGGTCCGTGCCCGCGGACTTGGCGGATCCAGCGCACTACTGCGACGCTCCAGGCCTGGCTGGTCGAATCCTGCAGGCCGAGCAGTTCGCCTGCCTGGAGTTGCGCCGGCACCTCGCCCGGCCAGGATAGGCAGTAGCCCCCGGGGCTGTGGTCGACCAGCTGCACCTCGAAAGTCGGGTACGACGCATCTGCCGGCGGCTTTTCAGGTTTGTCCTCGGCGGTTGTAGGCGCAGCGGTGTTTGCCAGGACGGGGCGGACGAACTCGATGTGGTCGCTCGGCAGAATGCCGTCCTCGTTGATCGCCTGCGCGTCGAAAGCGACGGCCCAGACATCAGGCGCCGCATTGTTCAGTTTGTACTTGGCGGATTGAGCAGCTTCCGGCCGTTTCAACAGATCGGCGAACGACCGTTGCCCCGCCAGGTGGTAATGCAATGCACTCATACCGATGCACAGTTTCATCTGGCCCTGCGCTGGGGTGCGTTGGAAGCTGCGCTCGGAAATATCCCCCCAGGCGGCGCATAGATGTTGCAGGAAATCGGGGCTCAAACCCTCAGGCATTGCAAGCGCGCTGTTTTCGTGGGGCTGCGATGGTGATTGCAGGTGTAGCTGGATGGCATTGACCAGGCCATGCGGGTCGATGCCGAGCAGGTGGAGCCGCTCCTCGGCGGCAAACAGCGATCGATAGCGCGGCGGGTGATCGACGCGTGACGACAGGCAGAACAGGCTGGACGGACTTTGCCCGGACTGCAGACGAATCAGTGCGCTCCAGGGCTCTAGCACCTCAGCCAATTGCGCGATGTTCTGCTGGCGCATCTGGTTGCAGCGGGCGCTGCCGATCATGAGGGCGACGGTGTAGCTCTGTTCGATACTCAGGCCTTTGACGCGATAGCCGAGGTCGTCGCGCACGAGGGTGCAGTGCACGCCACGCTCGCTAGCGATGGCGTACAGCTGGTGAAGTTCGAGCCATAGCCCATCGGGTGTCGGGCTGTACAGCTGCGTCGAGCGAACCAGCATCGCGCAGAGGCTGCGGACCGCCCGCTGCAGGGCAATGGTGAGCAGTTGCTGGGATTCGCGTCCGGGCTGGGACGACAGCTCGACGGAGATCAGCTTGTAACCGGTGGCAAGATGGTTCTGCAGCGCCTGGCACAGGCTGGCGACCTTACGCGGCTGTTCGCTGAGGACGATCGGCTGATTGACGAAGTAGCGCTCCAGGGCCTTGCAGACCATATGGATTTCCGGTCGCAACAGTTCGAGCAGTTGCAGACGGCCCTGGGCGGTGGTGCGGACTCGGTTGAGTTCCTGGATGGCCTGGTACAGCTGTCGCGCGGTTTCGCCCAGGTTTGCCTTGGGCAGGCCGGAAAGCCAGCGCCGGACGCCGCGAATGCTGGGTTCGCAGAAAGACAGACCCTGGCAATCCGGCGTCGGGACGCGCAATAGCGATGGCTGACTTTGGTTATCCAAACGGTGAACTCCGTGGCAAATCCGACGTACTGCCTAGGTTCGGCAATGACGGCAGGATTTGCTACCTGTGATGTCAAAACGCAATCTTCGGCTGACATCATAACGAACACAGAGACGTTGGCTAGCCGCAACCGACCATTGGTTTGGCTTTAAGGCTGTGTGAAATCGTCCACTGGAGTAACGGCCGGGGGTATCGGCTTGGCCTGTCCCAGGCCTTCGCCCATGCATACCGGCGTCAGTGCCGTAAGCTGCTCGGCCCAGCTGACCTGATCCGGACCGAACAGCAGAATCACCGTGGAGCCCAGTTTGAAGCGGCCCATCTCCGCGCCTTTTTCCAGATGAATCGGCGCGCGTGCCGCTTCGTCGTAACGGGTGGTCTTGAGGGTGCGTTTGGGCGGCGTTACCAGCCCGGCCCATACGGTCTCGATACTGGCGACGATCATCGCGCCGACCAGCACCATGGTCATCGGCCCGCGGTCGGTATCGAACAGGCAAACCACGCGCTCGTTGCGCGCGAACAGCTCCGGTACGCCTTCGGCGGTCACGGTGTTCACCGAGAAGATGCGGCCCGGTACGTAGACCATTTCGCGCAGGGTGCCGGACAGCGGCATGTGTACACGATGGTAATCCTTGGGCGACAGGTACACGGTGGCGAAGTCACCGCCCATGAAGGGCGCCGCGCGCTCATGGTCGCCACCGAGCAGCTCCATCACGCTGTAGCTGTGGCCCTTGGCCTGGAAGATCCGGCCCTGCTCGATCCGGCCCAACTGGCTGATGGCACCATCGCAGGGGTTGAGGATCGCACCTGGCGTCGGATCCAGCGGACGGGCGCCGTCTTTCAAGGCGCGGGTGAAAAACGCGTTGAAATGCTCGTAGGCCATCGGGTCTTCGATCTGCGCCTCGCGCATGTCCACCTGAAAATGCCGCACGAACCATTTGATGAAGGTGTTCTTCACCCATGGCAGGCGGCATTCGGCGAGGCAGCCGGCGAGGCGCGAGATCAGGTGGTGCGGGAGCAGGTACTGACTGAATACGAACAAGCGATCTTTCATGGATGACCTTTTCATTGCTGAATCGGGGTGTCGGGCAGGTTGCCCCATTCGCCCCAGGAGCCGGGGTATCCCTTCACCTTTGGATAGCCCAGGGCCTTGGCCAGAAGGTAAGTGAAACCGGAGCGGTGATGCGTCTGGCAGTGGGTGACGATTTCCTTGTCCGCGGTGATGCCGAGCGCGACCAGCCGCTCGGCGATGTCTTCGCGAATGCGCATGGCGCGGGACGGGTCCATCGCCGCGGTCCATTCGAAGTTGATCGCGCCGGGAATATGACCGCCGCGTGCCGCCAGCACCTTTTCGCCGCGGTACTCTTCGGGCGAACGCGCGTCCCAGACGACCAGATCCGAAGCGCCGAGCCGGCTTTCGATGTATTCGCGGGTCGCGCTCGGGCTTTCTTCGAGCTGGAGTGCGACTGAGTCGCCCACGGCGTCAGGAACCTCTTGCGACAGCGGACGTTGTTCGGCCAGCCAGGCGTGCAGGCCGCCGTTCAGGTAGTGGTAGTGGTGATGGCCGATGACGTCCAGCAGCCAGATGAAACGCCCGGCCCAACCGCCGCCCTCATCGTCATAGATGACATAAACCGCATCGGCGCGATGCCCCAGCGCGCCGAACAGCGATTCCAGCTGATCCTTGCCGGGCAACTTTCCCGGTGCTGGCGGCAGGCCGAGCTGGGTCCGCTTGGGATCGACGAATCGCGCGCCAGGTATATGGCCGTCGGCGTAGCGGCTCGCACTGGTCAGGTCGACCAGGATCAGCTCGGGGGCATTCAAACGTTCGGCCAGATCGACCGGTTCGATTACCAGAGGCAGGTTTGAAAAGGCAGACACGGTAAGTCTCGGGCTGTCAGAAAGGAGCCAGTCTAGCGAAAAATGTCAGCGGCCGCGTTTGCTGAACGTTGCCAGGGCGCGCTCGATGCACTGGACGGTCTTGGTGAACGCCTGCACACCCGTTTCGCTGAACGCAGTGTTGCCCTGATCGGCCACCACCAGCATGATCACCCGACCCTCCTGACCCACGGAGCGCAACAGGACATGCTCGCTGGGAAACAGCGCCTTCAGCGCGCCCGGTAGCAAGGCGGAGAATTGCGCCACGTTGTCGGGCGTGAGTCGCAGCAGGGCGGGCTTTTCCAGCAGCCTGCGCAACACCTGGCTCTGATCCGGCTCGAGAGTAAGTCGGGAGGCCTCGCGCGGCAGGCCGCTGGCTTGCTGGCTGACCAGGCGCTGCTGCCTGCGGTCGACGATCATCAGCAGCACCCGCTGCATGCCGGCACAGGTCAGCGCTTTGCACGCAGTGGCGGTGAGCTGGATGACATTGTCGTATGGACAGGGCTCGCTGAGCAGTTCACGGCAATGCGTGCGCCATTGCGTCAGCGCTTCGGTATTGGGCAGCCTGGCGACCTTTTCGACCTGAAACACCGTTTCCCATGGCCACAGCAGGGCCTGAGCCGGATGCCAAAGGTCGGTCTTCCCGATCGTCTGCGCACTGGCTGCGGCCTGCTGGTGCACCATTTGCTGCAGTTCGGTCAGCGGGACCTGCAGATACAGCCCGGCGAGCCGCTGCCAGCGCAGGCTGTGAATGCCGCTCCAACTATGGTGCGCAGAAAGCGCTAGGCCGTTGGCCAGCACGATGGTATTGCTCGGCAGGGTAAGCCAGCGACGCAGCTCCGGATCGGCATCGAGCATCTGTTGCTGATGCAACGGATGTTCGTTATCGCGGGCGACGTGCAGCGCCTTGATCAGCATTCGCCGATTTTGGCTGAGCAGACGATAACCTTGGGCGATCCATCCGGGCAGCCCCCAATGCTCGGCGACCGCCACGCAAAGATCCAATAACGGGATGCCCAGCAAGGCCTGTTCGACCTGGGGCGCCGGCTCGCGTCTGACCAGCACGCGTTGTTCCCAGGCCTCGAGCAGTTCCGGATGCGCCGCGACCAGAGTCCACACGGGGGCGAGGAACAGCAGGCTGCTCCAGTGAATTTCCTGCCAGAGCCGCGCGAGGCGGGCTGCGAACAGTCCATTGGCCTGTTGGCTGGCGTGTCGACTGATCAGCACCATCTGCCGCAACGGTGCAGGGATTTCGCTGGGTCGGGCTGCCGGAATCCCTGCGATTAATGCTTCGGCTCGTTTCAAGCCGATGCGGCTGAGCGCGACTTCGAGACTCTCTGCCGGCTTGCCGGCCGACGCCGCGCTGCGGTTGGCTTCTCGAATCACGTTGAGCGCCAGGATCGGACTTTCCTGAATCAGCTCGGCGATCTGGCGCATGGACTTGCTGCTGTCGCGCATTGCCCGCTGAACTCGTGCATGCGGGTCGGCGAACGCCGGCAGCACAACGGCGTCCAGCGCCTTGATCCAGGCGGGGAGCGTGCGTGGGAGAGGGGGTGTGGTCATGGCGCCACCGAACTGGCATTTCATCGGGTTGGCCTTTAGTCTGGCGCAAAAGCTCCGATAACCAGAACAATTCTTTCATACGCCCCGCCTGTGACCCCGGAGCGCGCGATGTCGCGTGGCTTGTTTCAGGTGCCTTGTGATCAGGTTTTAGACGTACCTCCTATGGCAAAGATTATTGGCATCCTCGTAGTAATCGGCAGCGTGCTCGGCGGTTTCATGCTGTCCGGCGGCAAGCTCGGCGCGCTTATCCACCCATTTGAGGTCATGATCATCGGGGGAGCGGCGCTCGGTGGCTTCTTGCAGGCCAACCCCGGCAGCACCACCAAAGTGGTGTTTAAGAAATCACTGCAGATGTTCAGCACCCGGTTTACTCACAAGTACTATCTGGAAGTGCTGGGGATGCTCTATGAAATCCTCAACAAAAGCCGCCGCGAGGGGATGATGGCGATCGAGGCGGACCTCGAAGACCCCAAGGCCAGCCCGATCTTCAGTAAATATCCTGCGATCCTCAAGGATGAACGCATGACGGCGTTCGTCTGCGATTACTTGCGCATCATGTCGTCCGGCAATATGGCTCCGCACGAGCTGGAAGGGCTGTTCGACATGGAATTGAATAGCCTCAAGGAAGAGCTCGAACATCCCTCGCACGCCGTGGCTAAGGTCGCCGACGGCTTGCCCGCGATGGGGATCGTGGCCGCCGTTCTGGGGATCGTGATCACCATGTCGATTCTGGCGTCCGCCTCGAACGCCGAGATCGGAGAAAAGGTCGCGACGGCGCTAGTGGGTACATTCCTCGGCATTCTTGCCTCCTACGGCTTCTTCGGTCCGCTGGCCGGTGCGCTCGAGCACGACGCCAAAGAAGAACTCAATCTCTACGAAAGCATCAAAGCCACGCTGGTGGCGTCGGCGTCGGGCATGCCGCCAACGCTCGCCGTGGAGTTTGGCCGCAAGGTACTGCTACCGGCGCATCGCCCGAGCTTCTCCGAGCTCGAACAAGCCATGCGTGGTAGCTAAGCGCGATCATGGACAATACCCAACCGATTATCGTCAAACGGGTCAAGAAATCCGCGGCCGGGCACCATGGCGGTGCCTGGAAGATCGCCTTCGCCGACTTTGCCACGGCCATGATGGCGTTCTTTCTGGTGATGTGGCTGATGTCCTCGGCAACGCCGGAACAGAAACGCGCCATTTCGGGCTACTTCCAGGACCCGATCGGCTTCACGGAAAGTGCCAGCCCGCACGTGATCGACCTGGGCGGTACGCCGACGCCAGCGCCGGACCGTACGCTCAACGATGTGGTCGACCCGGCCGTGCAACAGACCGAAGCAGCACTCGACGCCGATCAGGCGCAAACCTTTGCCGAGCAGCTGGAGCGCGAGCGGCTGGAACTACTGTTGCAGGAGTTGCAGAACAAGATCGACGAAAATCCCGACCTGACCCGCTTCAAGGATCAGATCCTGTTCGAGATCACTCAGGACGGGCTGCGCATTCAGATCATGGATGCCGAAAACCGCCCGATGTTCGCCTTGGGTAGCGCGCAGCTGCAGCCCTACTTCGAGGACATTCTGCTGGCGATGGCCGACACCATTCGCGCCGTGCCGAACAAGATCAGCATCAGCGGGCACACCGATGCCAAGCCATACTCGGGACGAGGTGATTTCGGTAACTGGGAGCTATCGGCAGGGCGCGCCAACGCGGCTCGGCGCACGCTGGTCGCCGGAGGCTATCCGGAGGATCAGATTGCCCGCGTTGTGGGTTATGCCTCATCGGCCCTGTTCGATCGGGATGATCCGCTGAATCCGGTCAATCGTCGCATCGACATTCTGGTGCTGACCAAGAAGGCCCAGCGCAACATCGAAGGGGAACAGTCGGACGCGGATGCGGTTGACGCTTCCGTTGAATCGCAATTGTCGGGGGCAGCGACGGCCAATCCCGACGGAGCTTCAATCATCGAAGTACCCGATCCGTTGCCACCGACGCAATTGCGCGAGCGGTTGAATATCTTCGAGGAAGGGGTGCTGCAGTTCGACGAGCCTCGAAGCCAATAAGCCGATACAAGCGCTTGAGGCTGGAAGGAAAAGTTGGAAAGAAACAGCTTAAATACTAGCGGCGAACCGAATGCTTTCCAGCCCCAGGCTAATAATCCGCTTCCGACAGGGTGCTGATGATGTAGCGATAACTGGCCATGCGTTGTGGCTGGATCTGTCCTTGCTCCAGCGCCTTCAGCAGAGCGCAGCCGGGCTCGCGGTCGTGCTTGCAGTCGCGGAACCGGCAGTGCCCCAACAGATTCTGGAACTCGACGAATCCGGCTTCCACATCGGCTCGGCTAACGTGCCCCAGGCCGAATTCACGGATGCCGGGCGAGTCGATCAATTCGCCGCCGCCGGGAAAATGGAATAGCCGCGCGGTGGTCGTAGTGTGGGTGCCCTTGCCGGTCATTTCCGACAATGCGCCGACGCGCGTGTCGACGCCCGGTAACAGGCTGTTCACCAACGATGATTTACCCACGCCTGACTGGCCGACGAATACGCTGACATGGCCGTCGAGCCGCGCTTTCAGTGCATCCATGCCTGCGCCGTCGTGGGCGGAGACTTCCATCAGCGGGTAGCCGAGTTCGCGGTAGACCGAGAGCAGCGCGTTGAGTGCACCTTCGTTTTGCGCATTGATTAGGTCCGCCTTGTTCAATAGCAGCAGTGGGGTGATACCCGCATGCTCGGCGGCGATCAGATAGCGATCGATGAGATTGGCGTGCGGTTCCGGCAAGGGGGCGAAGACGATGACGATCAGATCGACATTGGCCGCGACCGGCTTGAGTTGGCCGCGCGTGTCGGGCCGGCAGAGTTCGGATTGGCGCGGCAACTGCGCGACGATGACGCCGATGCCCTGATTGCCCGGCCGCCAGACCACCCTGTCGCCCGTGACCAGGGCAGGCAGATTGGCGCGCAAGTGGCAGCGAAAAACCTGGCCGCGGCGCTCGCCTTCCTGCGCCTCGACTTCGACTTGCACGCCGAAGTGCGCGATGACCAGGCCGGTCTGCTCCGGCCCCAGGTCACCGCCTTCCAGTTCTTCTACTGCGCGTGATTCCCGTCGCGCCGCACGCGAGGCGCGCTCTTCCTGGATCTTCTCGATGCGCCAGCTTTGCCGGCGGTTGAGTTGGCGTTTGGCCATTTGCGTAGGGTGCCCAGGCTTGGAAAGTAGGCGAGTCTAGCATGCCGACGATGGCGCGCTGGGGCCTGTATGACGCGGTTCTGGCCAGCTAGACTCGACGTCACATCTCGCTCAAGACATGACCTCATGCCTGCCTTTTCAATTGCGCGATTTCCCGCCTTGTTGGCGTTGTTCAGCCAGCTGTCATCGCTGCTCATCAGCTGGCTGCTGTTGCTGGCACTGGCTCGATTGGCGGGCTGGCATGTGAGCCTGCTGACGGCCGCCTGGCTGCAGGGCTCGCTTGCCGCGCTGCTCGGGCATTTGCTCGGGCTGTCGCGCTGGTGGTTGCCGATCAATCTCGCCTTCGTGCCGGGTTTGGTGCTGTTGCAGGACCATTCTCTGCCGCCCTGGTCGTTGCTGGTCGGCTTCCTGGTGTTGCTCTTGCTCAATGGCAATGCGCTGATCGAGCGAGTGCCGCTGTACCTGACCGGCACGGCGGCCGAGCGCCGCCTGGTCGAGCGACTGGCGCGGTTACCGGACGGCTTTCGCTTCATCGATCTGGGCAGCGGGCTTGGCGGTACGCTAGTGCGGCTGGCGCGGGCTTATCCGTCGGCGCACTTCGTCGGCGTCGAAACCGCGCCGCTGACGTTCGCGCTGTGCTGGCTGCGCTGCCTGTTCCAGCGCAACTGCCGGGTGCGGTTTC
Organism: Pseudomonas sp. CBC3; assembly: GCF_037967085.1. Lineage (NCBI taxonomy): Bacteria > Pseudomonadati > Pseudomonadota > Gammaproteobacteria > Pseudomonadales > Pseudomonadaceae > Pseudomonas > Pseudomonas sp. CBC3. The sequence continues at coordinate 365,609 of NZ_JBANEO010000001.1, read as the reverse complement.
GCAGTTTCTGGCGCGAGCCCCTGGGCCGTTACGATGTGGTCTATTGCTTCCTGTCACCGGCGCCCATGCCGGCGCTGTGGCGTAAGGCGTGTGCCGAGATGCGGTCGGACGCGCTGCTGATCAGCAACAGTTTCGAAGTGCCGGGGGTCGAGGCGCAGGAGAGTCTGCCGGTCGATGACTGGCGCCACTCGCGCCTGCTGATCTGGCGACCCGGCGCCGATTCACAGCCTGACGGGCGTCCCGCCAGCGGCTAAACTGCGCGCCACAGCCAAGGAGCTCATCATGCAGAACCCGCAGAATCTCATCTGGATCGACCTGGAAATGACCGGTCTGGACCCGGATAACGACGTCATCATCGAGATGGCTACGATCGTCACCGATAGCCAGCTAAACGTACTGGCCGAAGGGCCGGTCATCGCCGTTCACCAGAGCGACGAGATTCTTGCCGGTATGGATGAATGGAATACGCGCCAGCACGGCGGTTCCGGGCTGACGCAGCGGGTGCGTGAGAGCAGGATCTCCACCGAGGAGGCCGAGGCGCAGACGCTGGCATTTTTGGAACAGTGGGTGCCGAAGGGCAAGTCGCCGATCTGCGGCAACAGCATCTGCCAGGACCGACGCTTCCTATACCGCCGCATGCCTCGCCTGGAAGCTTATTTCCATTACCGCAACCTAGACGTCTCCACCCTCAAGGAACTGGCCGCACGCTGGGCGCCGGATGTGCTGGCCAGCTTCAAGAAGGGCAACACGCATCTGGCGCTGGACGACATTCGCGAATCGATCGCAGAGCTGCGTCACTATCGAGCGCATTTCATTAAGGGCTGAAGAAACAGCGGCAAGCTCCAAGCTCTAAGTGAAAGCAGGCAGAGTTTGGCAGCAAGTACCTGCCCGCACACTGATTCGCTTGCAGCTTGCAGCTTGCAGCTTGCAGCTTGCAGCTTGCAGCTTGCAGCTTGCAGCTTGCAGCTTGCAGCTTGCAGCTTGCAGCTTGCAGCTTGCAGCTTCTTCGTTACCGCCCCAATCGCCTCAATTCGTCCGACTCGACCACCCGAGTCCCTTCTCCGTCTTCCAATGCCAGGCGCCAGAGTGCGCGGGCGAGGATGCAGGCCGAGATGCCGCGATACTTGCCGGGCAACAGATAGGAAAGTGGGGCGGTCAACCGCTCCATGGGGCGCACTTCCATGCGTGGGCCCAGCAGTTGGGCCGGGCGGACGATAGTCAGTTGCGGCCAGTCCTGAGCGCGCAGCGCTTCTTCCATCTCACCTTTGACTCGGCAATAGAAGATCGAGCTGTCCGGGTTGGCGCCTAGTGCGCTAATCACTAGCAGGTGCCTCGCGCCCAGTTCGCGGGCGCGTTTAGCGAATTCCACGACCAAGTCGTGATCGATGGCGCGGAAGGCGTCCTGACTTCCCGCTTCCTTGATGGTACTGCCCAGGCAGCAGAACGCGGTATCGAGCTCGCCCGACAGGTGCGGCAAGAGTGTTTGCAGGGGGCCGACCGGGTTTTCCAACCGCGGGTGCTCGGCCAGCGATTTGCGGCTGGGAGCCAGAACGCACTCCACGGTGGGTTCGTTGAGCAGGCGGTCGAGCAGATGCTCGCCGGTCAGCCCGGTGGCGCCGGCAAGCAAAATACGCTGTGGCGTCAAATACATGGTTTGGCTTCCTGTAACGATCAGTCGGTCGACGTGGACGGTTGTTCGGTCAGTGCACGCCAGTGTTCGACAACCTGCTCCGGCGCCCAGATTTGTGGTTCCGAAGCCTGATAGTGGTCGGCTTGCTCCCGTTCGGCAACCTTCGCCTGCGCCAGTGTGAACGCTTGCAGAATATCGCTGGTTTCATGCAGGGCTTCGGCGAACAGGGCCCGGCCGAAATAGGTGAAGTCGCTTTCCTCGGAGCAGCCGAAGGACACCCGGTCGGCGCGCGCGGCGGTAATCACCAAGGTGTTCTGGCTTTTCAATGGCTCGATGAAACCGCCGGAATAGCAGGCGGAGATCACCACCAACTTGTTGCGATCGGCGAGCGGGGCCAGCAATCGTGCCAGCTCGGCTGCCGGCAGGTCTTCCAGCGCCAGCCGCGGCTGCGCTACCGCAAGCTCGTGATCAGCCGAGCCGTGGCTGGTGAGGTAAATGAAGATTAGGTCTTCGGTGCCGCTGCGTTCGGCGAGCGTCCGGATGGCCCGTGAAAGATTCTCGCGCGTGGCCAACGGGCGGTCGGCGATATGGTCGCGGTGGTTGGCCAGGCTGATCTGGCCTCGGGCGGCGAAGCGCTCGGTCAGCAGCCGGTCGACGTAATCGACTTCGCGAAGAAACACGCTTTGCTGACCATCGCCGGCGAAGGTCAGGCTGTAGAGCTCGGCGGCCGGTGTCGAGGGCGGAACCGCGTCGAGCGCCTCGGCGAGTAAACGCCCCTGATTCAACAGACCCAGCTCCAGCGGGTCGCTCAGGTGCTTGCCGCTGCTATCCTCGATGAGGCGACCGGCGCGCCATGTGCCGGATTGGCTGGTGCCGTCGGCGCGGGTAAGGGTGCCGGTGTCTTCGAAGCGGCCCGCACGGAAATCGCCCTGATAGACGCTACCGTCCGGCTGTTGCAGACGCCCCTCGCCGTGATACTGCCACTGGCTGAATTCGCCGATGTAGCGCGTACCGTCGACGCTGGTGTATTCACCTTTGCCGCTCAGTTCGCCCTGTTTGAAGGTGCCTTTCCAAACGTCGCTGTTGGCGTCCTCATAGCGGCCTTGCCCGTGAAACAGATCGTTCTCGAAACCGCCCAGGTAGTGCTCGCCGCTGCTGCCGCGATAGACGCCTTCACCGTTCAGGCTGCCATTGACGAAGGTGCCGATGAACACCCCGCTCGCGTCGCTGCGGGTGCCTTCACCATGGAGCTGGCCGGCGGCGAATTCGCCTTCGTACGTGACGCCGTCGGCGCTCGCCAGTTTGCCGGTGCCCTCGTAGAGGTCGTTTTTGAATTCTCCCTCGTAGCTCAGGCCCGGCTCGCTATAGCGCCCCGCGCCGTTGAGGCTGCCGCGCTCGAAACGGCCTTCATACACGCCGCCTGTTGCATAGCTGAAGCGCCCTTGGCCATCGAACAGCCCCTGTTTGAATTCACCGTCGTAGCGGTCACCGTTGGCGCCTTGCCAGCGGCCGTGGCCGTGCCATTGGCCGTCCTTGAATGTCCCTGTGTAGTAGCTGCCGTTGGGGTAGTCGATGCGTCCTTGGCCCTGCAAAAGACCATCGACGATCTCGCCCCGATAGCGTCCTCCATCTGGCAGTACGGCATCGGCGGGCAGCAGCGGCTCGCCGTCGCCACACGCGGCAAGGAGGCTAACAAACAGGAGCGGGACGAGGTGGCGCATGCGGTCATCCGGAAGGCGGGATGCCCGCAGTATGCCGTAAACGGGACGGGGTGCGGGACCGGCGCACCGGGCCTGATCAGAGGATGCAGAGCGCCAGGGTTTCGGCGATGTAGGCGGGTTTTTCCACGCCTTCGATCTCCATCACGGCACGGCATTTGAGCAGCCACTGCCCCGGATTCTTCTCGTGTGCGTCCAGCAGCGTCGCCGCCACGCGAACCCGCGACCCGACCCTGACCGGCTGGATGAAGCGCAGGCTGTCGAGGCCATAATTCACGCCCATCTTGACGCCTTCGGGGCGGACCATCAGGTCCTCCATCAGCATCGGCAGTAACGACAGCGACAGGAAGCCATGCGCGATGGTCCCACCGAACGGTGTCTGTGCGGCCTTTTCGGGATCGATATGGATGAATTGGTGATCACCAGTGCAATCGGCGAATTGGTCGACTCGCTGCTGGTCGACAGTGAACCATTCGGAGCGGCCAAGCTCCTTGCCAATGTAGTCCTTGAGTTCTGCTACGGGTACCTGCGGCATATGTCCTCCGGGTTTTTTGTTTTAGTTAGATCAGCACGCGCCTGGTGATGAATCAACCAAGCATGGTTGCCGCGAATGGTGGGTCATAGGTCGAGCCGGCCTGTGACAGGGCTCGTTGTGGAAGCGGGACGTATAATCGCGCGTCTTTTGCTTCGGAGGCTTTCATGCTGCTACGCGGGCTAACCTGGCTGGTGCTGTTCCAATTGCTCGGCACTGCACTCAACGTGCTGATGCTGCCGATATTGCCGGGGCCGATCATTGGTCTTCTGCTGCTGTTCGTGGCGCTGCTGATGCGCGGCCAGGCCAGCGAGTCGCTGCAATTGGCGGCCAGGAGTCTATTGCGTTATCTGCCGCTGCTGCTGGTCCCGCCAGCTGTGGGCGTGATGGCCTATACCGAGGCGATTCTCGAGGATTTCTGGGCCATCGTCGGGGTGCTGGTGGTTTCTCTGGTGGTGTCGCTGGTATTCACCGGCTGGTTGATGCAGGCACTGATTCGCCGCCAGCAGCGCAAGGCGGAGCGAGCATGATCGCGGTGCAATGGCAGGCGGCCTGGGAGGCGGTGATTCACCATCCGCTATTTGGCGTGGCGATTACCCTGGCGGCTTTCCAGTTGGCGTTCGCCGCCTACGAAAAAACCCGCTGGGTGTTTTTGCAGCCGGTGCTGGTGTCGATGCTGGTGGTCGTCGGCATTCTGCTGGCCTGTGGTCTCAGCTATTACGAATACCGTGACAGTGCGCAGATGCTCACCGTGCTGCTCGGCCCGGCCACGGTGGCGCTGGCCGTGCCGCTGTATCTCAATCTGCGGCGGATTCGCGAGTTGTTCGGGCCGATCATGCTCACCCTGCTGTTGGCCGGTACCGGCGCTACGGCGCTGGGCATGGCGCTGGCCTGGGCATTCGGTGCCGATCAGATGATCCTGATGACGCTGGCGCCCAAGTCCGTGACCTCGCCCATTGCCATGCTGGTGGCCGAGCAGATCGGCGGCGTGGTGGCGCTGGCGGCGGTGTTCGTGATGATCACCGGTATCATCGGCGCGATCATCGGTCCGGAACTGTTGCGCCGATTCGGCGTTCAGCATCCAGCGGCCCGGGGTATGGCGCTGGGCCTGACCGCTCACGCGGTGGGCACCGCGCAGGCGCTGCAGGAAGGCGACGAGTGCGGTGCTTTCGCGGCGCTGGCCATGAGTCTGATGGGTGTCATGACGGCGGTGCTGCTGCCGCTGGCCGTGTTGCTGTTGTCATAGGGTCTGTTGACGTTTAGTCGCGAGCCGCGTTGCTGTGACAAATGTCGCCAGGCCGGGCGGCGTTCCGCAAGGCGCAGGACGCAGGTAATGGTCGCTCCCTTGCCAAGTCCCGCAACGCCGCATGGCGTCATTTGCCGCGCAACCCGAAGGGGCGGGCCGGTTTTAGCGCGATACTGCGTTTCTCGTCGCTTATTTGGAACGACCAAACTGCGCGACTCGCGCCTTGTCTCGCGCTAAAACCGGCTCCGCCGCGGCCGTGACGAAACGCCAACAGACCCTAAGGAGTCCGAATGAAGCTGCCGTTGTTTCCGCTCGATACCGTGTTGTTCCCCGGCTGCACCCTGGATTTGCAGATATTCGAGGCGCGCTATCTGGACATGGTCAGCAGTTGCCTGAAAGCGGGGCACGGCTTTGGTGTGGTCCGCATCATCGAGGGCAGCGAGGTGGGCCTGGCGGCGAGCGAATACGCACTGACCGGTTGCGAGGCGCTGATCCGCGATTGGCAGCAGCGCCCCAATGGCTTGCTCGGCATCCGCGTCGAGGGTGGTCGTCGTTTCGATGTGCATTCGGCCGAGGTGCAGCGCGACCAGCTGACGGTCGCCGACATCAGCTGGCGTGACGAAATCGATGAGCGCCCCTTGGGCGATGAGCATGCCGATCTGGTGACGTTGCTCGAAGCCCTGGGCCAGCATCCCGTGGTCGAGACGCTGGGCATGGGCGGAGCGGTGCAGGGGCAGTGCTCGCTGGCGCATCAACTGGCCTATCTGTTGCCTTTTCAGCCGGAGCAGAAAATCGAACTGCTCCAGCTGGACGATCCGCGGTTGCAACTACAGCGCATTCAGCGTTGGCTCGAACAATTGCAGGGTGATGCCGGCGAATAGCGACGGTGCGTTATTGATAGCGATACAGCAGCATGGCGCCTGGCAGCGCCCAGATGGTAAAGGCGCCGATCAGTCCTACGGTCGCCGGCAGAATCAGCCACCAGACTTTAGGTGCGAGCGCCGCCATGGGCGTACGCCATTGCACGATGGTCAGGCTCGCCGCGCAGAAGACTGAGGCGAGTAGGGCGCCGGCGATCACATCGGTAGGCCAGTGCACGCCCAGGTAAACCCGTGACAGCGCGATAGCGGTTGCCGGCAGTCCGCCCAGCAGCACCCAAGCAAGGCGCAGGCGTGGCGGCTGTCCGCGCCCGGCGAGTACTCCAAGGGTAAGAAAGAACGCGAACGCCGCCGAACTGTGGCCGCTGGGAAAGCTGTAAGTGCTCAGGGGGTCGACAAGAATGTCCGGTCGGATCCGCCCGAACGTCGCCTTCAGCGCGCCGTTCGCCAGCGCGGTGCCCAGCAGCGTGAGAATGGCGAAAACCGCCGCGCGAGTCTGTCTCAGGGCGAGCAGCAGCACGCTCAATAGCACTGCCGCCCACAATTGTGTGTGGTAATCACCAGCACGGGTTACCACCACCATGAAGCGGTCGAATATCGGGCTGCGTTCACCCTGCACGACCGCCATCAGGCCCTCGTCGAACTCGACCAGGTAAGGCCAGCCGATGAACAGGCCGATCAGAATGGCGGTGCTCAGGGCGGCAGCCAGCGACGTGACCCAGCGCACCTGATGCAGGCTGCAATGCACGACCCCACCGATGAGCAGCAATAGCGCGCCAATGACGATCCCTGCCTCGCCCCAGAAACCATCCGGTAGTGGCAATCGTACGGCGGCGCCGGCCGTCCAGCCTGGCAGCAGATAGGCCATCGACCAGCCTGCCGCGGCGAACAGGCTCACCAGCAGAAAACGCCCGAACGGCATGTCCAGCATGCCAGCGGTAAGCGGCAACATGGGTCGCAGGGGGCCGATGAAACGCCCCACGAGAAGGCTGGCAATGCCGTAACGGTCAAAATACAGCTCGGCTCGCGTCAGCCATTCCGGATGGTTGCGCAGGCCGCGCATGCTGCGGATGTTCTGGTGATAACGGCGTCCGAGTCCGTAGGACAGCAGATCGCCCAGCAGGCCGCCGGCATAGCCCAGTAGCAATGTCTCGCCGAGACTCAGAACGCCACTGCCAGCGAGCACGGCGATGGCGAACACCAGCACGGTGCCGGGCATCAGCAGGCCGACCACGGCCAGACATTCCAGGCAGGCCACCAGAAACAGACTCAGCCCCAGCCATTGCGGGTGCTCGGAGAGCCAGCTGGTGAGCGCGGTGAGCCATTCGGGCATCGGAGGTTTTCCTTTCGTCGAGACGGTTTCGACCGGCCGTGGGTGTTCCGGTTTCAATGCGCTGCATGATAGCGCCGGAGGCATGGAGGCTCGGTTCCGGCCGGCGACGGCTTGATCTCACGGGCTGCCGTGCAATGAGCGGCGGTGATCGCGCGAGCATTGGTGCGCTTGCCTGCCATTCGCCCGGCGCCGCTGTGCGTGGCGCGCGTGGGTGGCTATAATCAGCCGCTTTCCCTCCAGTCAGGCCAGCCAGACCATGACCGAGTCCGTAATCGACTACATGAACCGCCTCGGTCGCGCCGCGCGCGAGGCGTCGCGTGTGCTCGCCCGCGCCACCACCGCACAGAAGAATCGCGCACTGCATGCCGCCGCCGCTGCGCTGGACGCTGCGCGCAGCGAGCTGGTCGAAGCCAATCAGCGAGACCTGGCGGCAGGACGCGCCAATGGTCTGGACGAGGCGATGATCGATCGCCTGGCGCTGACCCCGGCGCGTATCGACGACATGATCGAGGGCCTGCGCCAGGTCGCGACCCTGCCGGACCCCATCGGCGAAATTCGCGACATGCGCTACCTGCCGTCCGGCATTCAGGTTGGCAAGATGCGTGTGCCGCTCGGCGTGGTCGGCATCATCTACGAATCGCGGCCGAACGTGACCATCGACGCCGCCAGCCTCTGCTTGAAATCCGGTAACGCCACCATCCTGCGTGGCGGCTCGGAGGCGATTCATTCGAATCAGGCGATTGCTCGCTGCATCCAGCTGGGGCTGGCCGAAGCCGAATTGCCAGCCGCTGCGGTGCAGGTCGTCGAAACCACCGATCGTGCCGCTGTCGGTGCGCTGATCACCATGCCGGAATTTGTTGATGTGATCGTTCCGCGTGGCGGCAAGGGCCTGATCGAACGCATCAGTCGCGACGCCAAGGTCCCGGTGATCAAGCACCTGGACGGCATCTGCCATGTGTTCATCGACCAGGCCGCCGATATCGACAAGGCCATTCGCGTCGCCGACAACGCCAAAACCCAGCGCTACGCACCCTGCAACACCATGGAAACGTTGCTGGTGCACGCGGCCATTGCCGGCCGCGTGCTGCCGCCGCTGGCCGCTATCTACCGCGACAAGGGCGTCGAATTGCGCGGTTGCCCGCGTACCTGCGAACTGCTCGGTGGTGATGTGCTGACCGCGAGTGAGGAAGATTGGTCCACCGAATACAACGCGCCGATTCTTTCGATCCGGCTGGTTGATTCCCTGGGCGAGGCCATCGAACATATCAACCGTTACGGCTCGCAGCATACCGATGCGATCGTCACGGAAAATTTCACCGATGCCCGCCGTTTCATCACCGAAGTCGACTCGGCGTCGGTGATGGTCAACGCCTCCACGCGTTTCGCGGACGGCTTCGAATACGGCCTGGGTGCAGAAATCGGCATTTCTACCGATAAGCTGCACGCACGCGGACCGGTTGGCCTGGAAGGTCTGACCAGCGAGAAATATGTGGTCTTCGGCGACGGCCACGTGCGTACTTGATGAGCATTACCCGCACGCCACGGCGCATCGGTGTTCTCGGTGGCACCTTCGATCCGGTGCACATCGGGCACTTGCGCGGGGCTGTGGAAGTGGCTGAAGCGCTCGGGCTCGACGAGGTTCGCCTGGTTCCGAATTTCCGCCCGCCGCACCGTGAAACGCCGAACAGCTCCGCGCAAGACCGGCTGGCGATGGTCCGGCTGGCGGCGCGGGAATTACCCCTACTCAAAGTCGACTCTCGCGAGCTGGAGCGCGACAAGCCGTCGTATACGCTCGACACGCTGGAATCGCTACGTGAGGAGATGGAAGCTGACGATCAGCTCTTTCTTATCATGGGTTGGGACGCGTTCTGCGGCTTACCCAGCTGGCATCGCTGGGATGAGCTGCTCGATCACTGCCACATTCTCGTCATGCAACGGCCTGACGCCGACAGCGAAGCCCCCGAAGCTCTGCGTGATCTGCTGGCGGCACGCAACGTGAACGATCCGCTGGCGCTGGCCGGCAGCAGCGGGCAAATCGCTTTCGTCTGGCAGGCGCCTCTCGGGGTTTCTGCGACGCGAATTCGTCAATTTCTGGCCAGTGGTCGATCGGTCCGTTTTCTGGTTCCCGACGCCGTACTGGCCTATATCAACGCGCACGGACTGTACCGGGCGTCGAACTGAGGTTGTTTCAAGTTATGCAAAATGATTCGTTGGTCCAGCTGGCCGTGAGCGCCCTGGAAGATCTGAAAGGCGCCGACATCACCACCATCGATGTCCGCGGCAAGACCAGTGTCACCGATTTCATGGTGATCGCCAGCGGTACCTCCAGCCGCCACGTGAAGTCGCTGGCCGATAACGTGCTCGAGAAGGTCAAGGAGCAGGGCGTTCGTCCGCTGGGCAGCGAAGGTCTGGATGGCGGTGAGTGGGCGCTGCTCGACCTGGGCGATGTCGTCGTTCATGTCATGCAGGTGCCGACTCGTCAGTTCTATGACCTCGAGCGCCTCTGGCAGGGCGCCGAACAGAGCCGCGCCCAGCATGCGGGTGAGCAGGAATAAGGTAGATCCGTGCGAATCAAGCTGATCGCGGTGGGTTCGAAGATGCCGCGCTGGGTCGAGGATGGCTGGCATGAATACGCCAAGCGTCTGCCCTCGGAGCTGCCTCTGGAGCTGCATGAAATATCGCTCAACACACGCGGCAAGAATGCCGACGTAGCGCGGTTGATTCGCCAGGAAGGCGAAGCCATGCTGGCGAAAGTGCAGCCCGGCGAGCGTATCGTCACCCTGGAAGTGACGGGCCGACCCTGGAGCACCGAGCAGCTGGCGACCGAGCTGGAGCGTTGGCGGCTCGATGCGCGCAACGTCAACCTGATGGTTGGCGGGCCGGAGGGCCTGGCTCCCGAGGTCTGCGCACGTAGCGAACAACGCTGGTCGCTGTCGCCGCTGACGTTGCCGCACCCGCTTGTACGCATTCTGATCGGCGAGCAGATTTATCGCGCCTGGACATTGCTGTCGGGCCACCCTTACCACAAGTAGTACGGCCAAACCCAAGATGTCCCAGCCGATACCCCTCAAGGACCACGAAAAGGACGCCCGTCTGGTGCGCCAGCGCGTGCTTGTGGGTGCGGCATTCGTGTTGTTGCTCACCGGCATGCTGATTGCGCGTCTGTATTACCTGCAGGTCGTGCAGTATCAGCACCATTCCACGCTCTCGGAAAACAACCGCGTCCATGTCCAGCCCATTCCGCCGAACAGAGGGCTGATCTTCGATCGGACCGGCAAGATCATTGCCGACAACCGACCGAGTTTCAGCCTGACGGTGACGCGCGAGCGCGCCGAGGATTGGCGCAAGACGCTGGATACCGTGGTCGAGGTGCTCGAGTTGTCGAGCGAGGAGCGCGAGCTGTTCGAGAAGCGCGTGCTGCAAGGGCGTCGGCCCTTCGAACCGGTGCCGATCATGTACGAACTGTCGGAGGAGCAGATCGCGCGCATCGCCGTCGACCAGTTCCGACTGCCAGGCGTCGAGGTCGCAGCGCAATTGGTCCGGCATTACCCGCAGCGCGAGCATTTCGCGCACTCGGTCGGCTATGTCGGGCGCATCAACGAGGCGGAGCTCAAGCGGCTCGATCCGGTCAATTATGCGGGCACCCACCACATCGGCAAGACCGGCATCGAGCGGTTCTACGAAGACTCGCTGCATGGACAGGTGGGCTACGAAGAAGTGGAAACCAATGCGCGCGGGCGCGTGCTGCGGGTGCTCAAACGCACCGATCCGATACCGGGCAAGGACATCACCCTGACCCTCGATCTGGATCTGCAAGAGGCAGCCGAGGCCGCACTGGCGGGGCGCCGTGGGGCTGTGGTGGCATTGCAACCGGCAACTGGCGAAGTGCTGGCGATGGTCAGTCAGCCGAGTTTCGACCCCAATCTGTTCGTTACCGGCATCAGCTTCAAGGCCTACGGCGAACTGCGCGATTCCATCGACCAGCCGCTGTTCAACCGCGTGCTGCGCGGCCTGTATCCGCCCGGGTCGACCATCAAGCCGATGATGGCGGTGGCTGGCCTCGATTCCGGGGTGGTAACCGAAAGCAGCAAGGTGTTCGATCCCGGTTTTTTTCAATTGCCGAACGTGAAGCACAAGTACCGCAACTGGAACCGGGGCGGCGATGGTTGGGTGGATCTGGAGGCTGCGATTTATCGCTCCAACGACACCTACTTCTACGACATGGCCCACAAGATGGGCATCGATCGGATGCACGAATACATGACCCGATTCGGCATCGGTCAGCGTGTGTCGCTGGACATGTTCGAGGAAACCGCCGGCCTGATGCCATCCCGGGAATGGAAGCGGGCCCGTTACCGCCAGCCCTGGTATCCGGGCGAAACCGTCATTCTCGGCATCGGACAGGGCTATATGCAGACCACGCCATTGCAGTTGGCCCAGGCGACCTCCTTGATGGCCACTCACGGTAAGTGGATTCGGCCGCATCTGGCGAAAAGCATCGAGGGCGTGTCCCCGGTCGATCCGGAGCCGATGCCGGATATCGAGTTGCGTGACCCGGACTACTGGGATGCTGCCATCGACGGCATGGTGGCGGTTCTGCACGGCGCGCGCGGTACCGCGAGAAAGGTCGGCGATACGGCCAGCTATCGTATTGCCGGCAAGAGCGGTACCGCGCAGGTGGTCGCCATCAAGCAAGGCGAGCGATACGACAGCGAGAAACTTGCCGAACGGCATCGTGACCATGCGCTGTTCGTCGCGTTCGCGCCGGTGCATGACCCGCAGATTGCGGTAGCGGTGATGGTCGAGAACGGTGAGTCCGGCTCTGGCGTCGCCGCCCCGGTTGCCAAGCAGGTCATGGATGCCTGGTTGTTGAACGAGGCGGGCGAACTGAAAGCCGAGTATGCGCCGCCACTGACGGCCGAGGTGGAAGAACCATGAGCGGGACGTTCGATCGCACGCTGTCCACCACCGATGTGATGCGCCGCCGCGCGACCTTGTTGCAGCGCATGCACATCGATGGCGTGCTGCTGTTGCTTCTGCTGTCACTTGCGGCGGGCAGTCTGTTCATTCTTTATTCGGCCGGCGGCAAGAACTGGGATCTGCTGATCAAGCAGGCCTCCTCGTTCGGCATAGGCCTGACTGCCATGCTGGTCATCGCTCAGCTGGAACCGCGCTTCATGGCGCGCTGGGTGCCGCTCGGCTATCTCGGTGTCGTCGCGTTGCTCTTGGCGGTGGAGTTCGTGGGCTATACGGCAATGGGTGCGACCCGCTGGATCAACATTCCTGGCGTGATTCGCTTTCAGCCATCGGAGTTCATGAAAATCATCATGCCGATGACCATTGCCTGGTACCTGTCCACCCGCGCACTGCCGCCCGGTATTAAGCACACCGTCATCACTCTGTGCCTGATCCTGGTGCCCTTCGTGCTGATTCTCAAACAGCCGGACCTGGGCACTTCGCTGCTGGTGCTGGTTTCCGGTGCCTTCGTGCTGTTCATCGCCGGGCTGCGCTGGCGCTGGGTCCTGGGCGCGATTGCGGCGCTCGTGCCCATCGCTGTCGGCATGTGGTATTTCGTGCTGCATAACTACCAGAAGCAGCGCGTGCATACCTTTCTCGACCCGGAAAGCGATCCGCTGGGGACCGGCTGGAACATCATCCAGTCGAAGGCGGCGATCGGCTCGGGCGGGGTATTTGGCAAAGGCTGGTTGCTCGGCACCCAGTCGCACCTGGATTTTTTGCCCGAAAGCCATACGGACTTTATCATTGCGGTCCTGGCCGAGGAGTTCGGCCTGGTTGGCGTCTGTCTACTGCTGCTGCTGTATCTTCTGCTGATCGCGCGGGGGTTGGTCATCACGGTTCAGGCGCAGACATTGTTTGGCAAGTTGCTTGCCGGCGCGCTGACGATGACGTTCTTCGTATACGTCTTCATCAATATCGGGATGGTCAGCGGATTGCTGCCGGTCGTAGGGGTGCCGTTGCCCTTTATCAGTTTTGGTGGCACTTCATTGGTGACCCTGCTATCAGGGTTCGGGGTTTTGATGTCGATCCACACCCATCGCAAGTGGATCGCGCAGGTTTGATTAGAGTGAATTTCTTGAATCCATTACGACGTGGCTGGTTGGCACGAGTGCTCTGCGGAGCGGGGCTGTTCGGTGTGGTTGGCGGAGTTCCGACGGCGTTCGCGGCAGACTATCAGGGCGACAAGGTTGCCGAATTCGTGCGTGAAATGACTCACGACTACGGCTTCGCTAGCGAGCAGTTGGTTGAAATACTGGCCGAAGCAGAGCGCAAACAGGCGATTCTCGACGCCATTTCCCGTCCGGCGGAGCGCGTCAAACCCTGGAAGGAATACCGGCCGATCTTCATAACCGATTCGCGGGTGGCCCAGGGTGTCGACTTCTGGCGTGAAAATGAGGCCGCGCTATCGCGGGCAGAGCAGGAGTACGGCGTGCCGGCCGAGGTGATCGTTTCGATCATTGGCGTTGAGACCTTCTATGGCCGCAACACCGGCAGCTATCGTGTCATCGATGCGCTGGCGACCTTGGGCTTCGATTATCCGCCGCGCCAGCCATTCTTCCGTCAGCAGCTCAAGGAATTCCTGCTGCTGGCTCGCGAAGAACAGGTCGACCCGCTGGCTTTGACTGGCTCCTATGCCGGTGCGATGGGGCTACCGCAATTCATGCCGAGTAGCTTCCGCGCCTATGCCGTGGACTTCGATGCCGACGGCCGTATCGACATCTGGAAGAATCCGGTCGATGCCATCGGCAGTGCCGCCAATTACTTCAAGCAGCACGGCTGGGTAGCCGATGCACCTGTGGTCGCCAAGGCTACGGTCAACGGCGAGCGGCACGGTGAAGGCCTGACCGAAGGACTCGAACCGGTCAAGAATGCTGCCGAGCTACGCCAGCTCGGCTGGCAGTGGCAGACCGAGGCGGAGCTCGCAGACGACACGGCCGTGACCGCCTTCCGACTGGACGGCGCCGAAGGTGATGAATACTGGGTAGGCTTGCCCAATTTCTACGTCATCACGCGTTACAACCGCAGCGTGATGTACGCCATGGCAGTGCATCAGCTTGCCGAGCAACTGGCCCAGGCACGAGGCGCGCAATGATTGCTCGTCTGCTGGCGGTATCTGCCGTTCTCACGCTCGTGGCGGGCTGCGCCTCGTCACCGACACCGCCGCAGCCTTCGACGCCTGCGCCGAGCACGGGCATCAGCGGCCCCGATAACTATTCACGGCCACACAAGGACGGCGCGCCCTGGTGGGACGTCGACGTCTCGGCCATTCCCGACGCGACGCCAGTGCCGCATAACGGCCCGTTCAAAGCCAATCCCTACACCGTATTGGGCAAGACCTACTATCCGATCGGTGATGGACGCAACTATCAGGCAACCGGTACCGCATCCTGGTATGGCACCAAGTTTCACGGGCAGCCTACCGCCAACGGCGAGAAGTACGATCTGTACGGCATGAGCGCAGCGCACAAGACGTTACCGCTGCCCAGCTACGTCCGGGTGACCAACGTCGACAACGGTAAAACTGTGGTACTGCGGGTCAACGATCGCGGCCCCTTCTACTCGGACCGGATCATCGATCTGTCATTTGCGGCGGCGAAAAAACTGGGCTATGCCGAGACCGGAACCGCCCGGGTCAAGGTCGAAGGTATCGACCCCGAGCAGTGGTGGGCCGAGCGCGGCCAGTCTGCGCCGATGGTACTGGCGCAGCCGCAGAAGGTCGCCGGTCAGCCCGCTGGTCGCTCGCTGTCACAGCCTGTCGAACAGTACACTCCTCCGCCAGCGCAGCATGCCGGCGCTACGTTGCCGGTGCAGGTCGATCGCGGCAACACGATTGCCGTAGGCCAGTCGGGAGTGTTTTTGCAGGTCGGTGCGTTTGCCAATCCAGATGCCGCTCAGCTGCTACGCGACAAGCTCAGCGGCATGACTACGGCACCGGTATTCGTCAGTTCGGTGGTTCATCAGGAGCAGGTTTTGCACCGGGTGCGCCTCGGGCCGATCGACTCGCCGGATGAGGCCGCGCAGCTGGAGCAGAGCGTCCGCCTTGCCAATCTGGGAAATCCGCGGCGTGTGAGTGGCGATTAAGCCATTCCATGTCTTGGCCGAGCGCCGTTTTGTTTTTGTCTACACCACTTTTGAGAGCGCAATGACTACAACCACCTTCGTGCACCGCCTGTTCCTCCTTGTCGTGTTGGCCGTCGCGCCCGCCGCTTGGGCCGCGCCGATCATCCCGTCACCGCCGCAGCTGGCTGCAAAATCCTACGTTCTGATGGACGCGGCCAGCGGCAAAGTGCTGGTCGAAAATGCAGGTGACGAGCGTTTGCCACCGGCGAGCCTGACCAAGTTGATGACCGCGTACATCGCGACGCTGGAAATCAATAAGGGTCAGATATCCGAAAGCGACATGGTCACCGTCAGCGAAAAAGCCTGGCGAACCGGCGGCTCCCGGATGTTCATCCAGGTCAACACCCAGGTTTCGGTCGATGATCTGCTGCACGGCATCATCATCCAGTCCGGTAACGACGCCAGTGTGGCGATAGCCGAGCATATCGCCGGCAGCGAGGAAGCCTTCGCTGATCTCATGAACAGCGCGGCCCAGCGGTTGGGCATGACCAATACCCATTTCATGAATGCCACGGGCCTGCCTCACCCGGATCACTATTCCTCGGCGGCCGACATGGCCAAGCTGGCTCGCGCAATCATCTATGAGGATCCGGCGCATTACGGCATTTATGCGCAGAAGGAATTCTTCTGGAACAACATCAAGCAACCCAACCGCAATCTGCTGCTGTGGCGGGACAAGACAGTCGATGGTCTTAAAACCGGACATACCGAAGAGGCGGGCTACTGCCTGGTGGCGTCGGCAGTACGCGACGACATGCGTTTGATCAGCGTCGTGTTCGGCACCAACAGCGAGCAGGCGCGCGCTGCCGAGACGCAGAAATTGCTGACCTATGGCTTCCGCTTCTTCGAGACGCGCACGTTCTACAAAAAGGGTGTCGAACTGGCCCAGTCGCGGGTCTGGAAAGGCGAGCAGGACCAGATCAGCGCCGGATTGGCAAATGACCTGACGCTCACCCTTCCGCGTGGTCAGATGGACAAGCTGCAGGCCGGCCTGACGTTCAACCCCGAACTGACGGCGCCGATCCAACAGGGCGACGTGGTCGGTAAGGTCGAAGTCAGTCTCGAAGGCGAGGTGCTGCAGAGCACCGATCTGATTGCCCTGCAGGCCGTGGAGGAAGGTGGGCTGTTCAGCCGTTTCTGGGATAGCATTCGGCTGTTCTTCTTCAACCTCTTCAACTGATACCACCTGAGCGCGCTCGGCTATCCGCCGGGCGTGCTTGCGGATCACGAGTCCGTCGTCATGACCGAAAGCAAAAGCGAAACACAGCCACCCAAAATCGAATTTCCTTGCGAACGCTATCCGATCAAGGTGATCGGCGAGGCGGGCGAGGGCTTCAGCGAGGCGGTGGTAGAAGTGATCCGGCGGCATGCGCCGAACTTCGACGAGACCACCCTGGTAACTCGCGACAGTCGCAACGGACGTTTCCTCTCCGTGCAGGTGCTGATCACGGCGACCAGTGTCGAGCAACTGCAGTCGATCCATGTCGATTTACGTGCGACCGGCCGCGTGCACATGGTGCTCTGATGCGTAGCCGCTCGTATAGCTCTAGCGATGTACACAATCTGATCGGTATCGGTATTCAGCAATGAGTGCCGCTATCCTCGGGGTGCGTGAGCTCGGGCTGCTGGAATACCAGCTCGCCTGGCAGGCGATGCAGCGTTTCACCAATGAGCGCGGACCCGCCACCGGCGACGAGATTTGGCTGTTGCAGCATCCGCCGGTGTTTACCCAGGGGCAGGCCGGCAAAGCCGAACACCTGTTGCTACCCGGCGATATACCGGTGATTCAGGCTGATCGGGGTGGGCAGGTCACCTATCATGGCCCAGGGCAGCTGGTGTGCTACCTCCTGTTGGATGTCAGACGGCTAGGTATAGGTGTCCGCGATCTGGTCAGTCGTATCGAGCAGAGCCTCATCGAGTTGCTGGCCAGCTACGATGTACAGGCCATCTCCAAGCCCGACGCGCCGGGTGTCTATGTCGGGGGGGCAAAGATCGCATCGCTCGGTCTGCGCATCCGTAACGGGCGCTCGTTCCACGGCTTGGCGCTCAATGTGGACATGGATCTGGAGCCCTTCGGGCGGATCAATCCTTGCGGCTACGCCGGCATGGCCATGACCCAGTTGGCCGATCTGGTCGCTGGGCCAATAGCGGTTTCCGAGGTCAGTGCCCGCCTGCGTGAACAACTGGTCAGGCACCTCGGCTACGCGCGGCAGCAGACGCTGACGGGCGCAATAGACGGCTGATGGCTAAGCCGGGCGCTCGCTTATCCAATGTGACTGGGGCATGGCGGATATAACGCTGCCCCAGGCGAAGCCTAGGATCATGCGTTGTTCGGCCCGATTAGTTCAGATTGAGGGTCGGAATCAGGCTGCTGTCGAACGGCTGGCCCGGCACTGGCACCGGGGCGGCCAGGCCTAGGTTGTTCTTCTCGAACACCCGGTCGGCTCGGTAGCTGGAGCGCACCAGCGGGCCGGCGGCGACTTCCATAAAGCCCTTTTCCAGACCGATATCGCGGAAACGGTTGAATTCTTCCGGGCTGACCCAGCGTTTGACCGGCAGGTGGTTGCGGGTCGGCTGCAAGTACTGGCCGAGGGTGAGGATGTCTACGCCGATGGCGCGCAGGTCATCCATGGTCTGCAGCACCTCCTCGTCGCTTTCGCCCAAGCCCAGCATCAGGCTGGTCTTGGTCAGCATCTCAGGGCGATGGCGCTTGGCGTGCTCCAGCACGCGCAGGGTCTTCTCGTAGCCGGCGCGGGGGTCGCGCACTTCATGGGTCAGGCGCTTGACCGTCTCGACGTTCTGCGCGAAGACTTCCAGACCAGAGTCCGCTACGCGTTCGATGGCTTGCAGGTCGCCGTCGAAGTCCGGGGTCAGGGCCTCGACTACCACTTGCGGGGTGCGCTCCTTGATGGCGCGCACACAAGCGGCGTAGTGTGCGGCACCGCCATCGTCCAGATCGTCGCGGTCCACCGAGGTCAACACTATATAGCGCAGCGCCATCAGCTCCACAGACTTGGCGGTGTTCTGTGGCTCCTCCTGATCAAGCCAGCCGTTGGGGTTGCCGGTATCCACCGCGCAGAAGCGGCACGCGCGGGTGCATACCGAGCCCATCAGCATGATGGTGGCCGTGCCGTTGGACCAGCATTCGCCCATGTTCGGGCAGTGGGATTCCTGGCATACGGTGCTCAGGCGGTGTTCGCCGACATTGCGCTTGACCGCTTCGAAGCGGCTGCCGCTGGGTGCCTTGACCCGCAGCCACTTGGGCTTGGGTTCGAACACTTGGGGTTCGCTTGAGGCGCGGCGTTTCTGCCCGTCCTTGATCGCGGTGATGCCCTGAGTGGTGCGGAATTTTTCGCCGCTGGCAACGGTTTTGGGCTGGGAGGTATCGGACATCGGCTTTCTGGGCTCCGCTAGAGGCTCCGGGGACGAGGCGGCTCGTGGCCGCCGCGCAGTTTATCACAGGCATTGACCGTTCAGTCCGTCTAGCACCGTGCAGTCCAGCCCGGTGGGCAGCCGCCAGTGGGGCTGGTCAATGTGCATGCCGCGCTCATCCCCGGCAGCTGACCTAGCGGCCAGCGCTCCACGTGAATTATTAAGAAGCGGTACTGCCGGTCAGGAATGGGCTACCGAAGCCGCGTGACCTGCCTGGAGAAATGAGTGGCTCGGGGCAGGGTATGGCCGAGTAGTTCGGCCATACTCGCTACGGCTCCGCCCGCAACCGACCTAGTAGCTCCTGAGTCGGATGGCCGTCAGCGGGCCAGCCGAGTTGCTGCTGGAATCCGCGAATGGCGCTGCGGGTGTTGGCGCCGATGATGCCATCCGCCGTGCCGGGATCGAAGCCCTGCTTGAGCAGGCGCTCCTGCAACTCCACTCGTTCCGATCGGCTCAGCGGCTGCTCGCCCAGCGGCCAGCTGCCACGCACCTTGCCGGCTCCATCGAAACGCTCCGAGAGCAGCCCGATCGCCAAGGCATAGGAGGACGAATTGTTGTACCGCAAGATCGAGCGGAAGTTATCCAGAATCAGGAAGGCTGGGCCGCGATGGCCCGCCGGAAGCAACAGGCTGGCCGTGGCATCATCATTACCCGTCGGCACATCGCGCAAGCCCAGAGCGCGCCACGCTGCCAGCGACTTGCGCAGGCTGCTGTCGGCGAGGGCATAATCGAATCCGTCCGGCAGCTTGACTTCGAATCCCCACGGCTGCCCGGCTTGCCAGCCCGACGCCTGAAGGTAATGGGCGGCTGAAGCCAGCGCGTCGGCCGAGCTGTTCCAGATGTCCCGGCGACCGTCTCCATCGAAATCCACCGCATGGGTGTTATAGGTGGTCGGAATGAATTGCGTCTGGCCCATGGCGCCAGCCCAGGAGCCGCGTAGCTGAGAGGGTTCGACGTCACCATGCGCGAGGATGTCCAGCGCCGCCAGCAACTGGCTCTTGGCGAACCCTGGTCGGCGACCTTCGTGTGCGAGCGTAGCCAGCGAGCGGATCACCGACTTGTCGCCCATGATCTGTCCAAAGCTGCTCTCCAGCCCCCAGATCGCAACGAGTGTGTTGCGATCAACGCCGTAGCGCGCTTCGATCTCATCCAGGGTTTTGGCGTGCTGTTGAAGCAGGCGCTGACCGCCCTGCACGCGTTGGTTCGACAGCGCGCCTTCCAGGTATTGCCATACTGGACGGGAGAACTCCGGCTGGCTGCGGTCGGCGGCAATAATGCTGGGGTCGGGGGTGATGTCGGCAAATGCGCGATCAAACAGCTCGGCGGACACGCCGGCTTGTAGCGCCTCGTTGCGGAATTCATCTCGCCATTCGGCGAAGGTCTGCTGCTGCATGAGCGCAGTCTGCGGCTGTGCGGCTGCGCTGGCATCGGTGGCGGGCGCCGCGACTGGCTGGCTTGAGCGCTCTGCCGGGGCCTGTTCGACAGGCTCTGCGGCGCAGGCAACCATGATGCTCAGTGCTGATCCGGCAATCAGGGTACGCAACAGCAGTACGGGAACGAAGGCGTAAAACATGCACCACTCTCGACAGGTCATCGGCACGTGACCTTATCACGCTTTGAATTGCTTGGCTTTTCAGGCCGCCAGAAGGACCGAAGCCTCCCAGCTGTTGGACTGGGAGGCTTCGCGGCGGTAACTACCTTTACCTTTTTTCGGTTGTTCCTGGCGGCTGCGAAACAGCGGCTGCGCCACTAGGGATTTGGCCTTGTTCGGCCGTTTGCGGTTTTTTGCCATGGGCTGTTCCTCTGCGATTGGGAAGCGGGCGCATCATAGGCGTTGCGCAAAAAATGTCCAGATGCAAAAGCGGCCGAACAAGTTCAGCCCTATGGGTCATATGCGTGGGTGCGTGGGTGCGTGGGTGCGTGGGTGCGTGGGTGCGTGGTTATGCGGCCGTGAGGGGCGGCTGCTGAGTGGCGTGGATGGCCGTCAAGGTTGTAGGCCAGGGTAGTAATCGACCCTACATGACCCGAGGGCCTAATTTGCTCGGCTCGTCTGCGCCGGGCAGATGCCGGCCAGTACCGAATAGGTTAAACCCCGATCCCCTTTCCGCTCAGTTGCAGGCAAAGATTTGTCAGACCGATCCAGGGATCGCCTTCGGCCTGTCCTTTGATCTGTTCATCGATGTGCTGCGCGCTCATCAGCAGGCGTTGCCAGCCCGCCGCATCGTGGCGTTGCAAAGCCTTGCTGACCAGCGGCTTGCGTTTGTCCCATACCGGAGGACGGGCCTGGCTGAAGGCGCGGTCCAGCGGCACGCCCTGGCTGTATTGCTGGGCGATGTTGGCCAGTTGGCGAACCTCGCGGGCCACGGCCCAGAGAATGACCGGCGCCTCGACGCCTTCGCCGCGCAAGCCCGTCAGTATCTGCAGGATGTGCTCCGGCTGCCCCAGCAAAGCGGCATCGATGAGGCCAAATACGTCGTAGCGGGCACTGTCGGCGACGGCGGCCTGGACGGTTTCAACCGTGACCCGATCCGCCTCGGCAACCAGTTTGAGCTTTTCAATTTCCTGGGCGGCGGCGAGCAGATTACCTTCGATGCGTGCTGCGATCAGCTCGACCGCGTCCTGATCGGCGGCAAGCCCGGCGCTGGACAGGCGCTGGCGTATCCACTGTGGCAGTTGCTGGGCGTCGACGGGCCAGATCTGCAGAAACTGCACCTGCTTGCCATCGATCAGTGCCTTGGCCCATTTGGTCTTCTGCGTATTACCGTCAAGCTTGGGCAGGGTGATCAGCAGCACGGTGTCCTCGGCAGGTCGCGCGAGGTAATCGATCAACGCTGCGGCGCCCTTGTCGCCGGGCTTGCCGCTGGGGATGCGCAGCTCCAGCAGGCGCTTCTCGGCGAACAGCGAGAGGCTGGCGCCGGCTTCGATGAGCTGGCCCCAGTCGAAGCCGGTCTCGACGTTAAGCACTTGACGCTCGCTGAAGTCCTGCTGGCGACAGGCGCTGCGAATGGCATCGCAGGCTTCCTGGCAGAGCAGGTGCTCGTCGCCGCTGACCACGTAGACCGGCGCAAGAGGGCCTTGTAGATGCTTGGCGAGCTGGGCGGGAGGTAATTTCATCGCGAGGGCAAGAGCCAGCGCTAGCTGGCTCCCGATCGGTCACTGAATAGGCAGTTCGACGGGTGATTGCTGCGGTTTCGAGGCCTGCTCGCGCATCTGTGCTTCGATGGCTTCGGCCTCGGCGCGTTTCTTCGCCTCGGCGGTCTGCTGCAGCTGGTCCAGCTGTGCGGGGGTGACGCCACGGATTCGCATGCTCAGCTGTTGCAGAAGTTCACGGCGCATTTCCTGACGCAGCTGGTTCGCTTCCTGGTCCGAGCTGATCAGGTTGTTGCTGTCATGGACGTAGACCTTCTGCACTTCGACGCTGTCCTGCAGCAGAACGGTGTTCTGCGGGCCGCGGAATTCATACGCTAGCACGCTGGTCAGCTCGTACTCGGCACTGCGCGCCGAGCTGGTATAACTGGCGGTGCGCTGCTGGTTCTGCTCGCGCACCAGATCAAGCGTGTAGGGCGCGCCAGGATGAACCCTGACGCCATTGTCCTTGAGCAGTTCTTCGAGTTGCTTGGCGGTCTCGCCATGACTGTTGCGCGCCTGCAGATTGATTTCCTCAAGGGCAAAGCTGGTTTCGCCAGTGCCACGCAGGTGGAAGCCGCAGGCGCTCAACAGCAAGGCCAGACCGGCTACCAGCAGATTGCGTTTGATCATCTTGTTATCCCCTTGCCAGCCCTGGCGTCCTGCGCCAAGGCGAATCAGTTAGCGACGATGTTGACCAGCTTGCCTGGCACCACGATGACCTTGCGAATCGTCAGGCCTTCGGTGAAGCGCACCACGTTCTCGTTGGCGCGTGCACTGGCTTCGACTTCTTCGCGCGAGGCGCTGGCCGGCACTTCAATCTGGCCGCGCAGCTTGCCGTTGACCTGTACCACAAGCGTCAGGTTGTCCTGCACCAGCGCGGACTCGTCGACCGTTGGCCATTGCGCGTCGATGACTGCGCCGGATTTGCCCAGCTGTTGCCAGAGTTCATGGCAAATGTGCGGTGTGATAGGTGCCAGCAGCAGGGCGACGGTTTCCAGCCCTTCCTGCATGAGTGCGCGATCTTGCTCGTTGCTGGCGGAGGCCTTCTCCAGCACATTCATCAGCGTCATCACCTGGGCGATGGCAGTGTTGAATTTGTGGTGCTGGCCGACGTCGGTACTGGCTTGCTTGATCGCCAGATGAATGGCGCGGCGCACGGCTTTCTGCTCGTCACTCAGCGCGGCCATATCCAGCGCACCCGGCAGGCCGGCGCTGACATGCGCATGGGCCAGACGCCAGACGCGGCGCAGGAAGCGGTTGGCGCCTTCGATGCCGGAATCGGACCATTCGCAGCTCATGTCGGGCGGCGAGGCGAACATCATGAACAGACGGCAGGTGTCGGCGCCGTAGGCATCGATCATCGACTGTGGGTCGACGCCGTTGTTCTTCGACTTGGACATCTTCTCGGTGCCGCCGATTTCCACCGGCAGACCATCGCTTTTGAGCTTGGCGCCGATGATCTTGGCTTTGGCGTCACGCTCGACAATAACGTCGGCGGGGTTGAACCAGTCTTTGCCGCCGTTGGGCAGCGTGCGGTAGTAGGTCTCCGCTACCACCATCCCCTGGGTCAGCAGGTTCTTGAACGGCTCGTTCGAGGTTACCAGGCCTTCGTCGCGCATCAGCTTGTGGAAGAAACGCGCGTAGAGCAGGTGCAGAATGGCGTGTTCGATGCCGCCGATGTATTGGTCGACCGGCAGCCAGTGGTTGGCGGCTTTCGGGTCGACCATGCCCTGGTCGTAGTTCGGGCTGGCGTAGCGGGCGAAGTACCAGGACGACTCGACGAAGGTGTCCATGGTGTCGGTTTCGCGCCGGGCCGGCTTGCCACAGCTGGGGCAGTTGCAGTCGTAGAATTCGGGCATCTTCGCCAGCGGGCTGCCGGCGCCATCAGGCACCACGTCTTCGGGCAGGACCACTGGCAGCTGGTCTTCCGGCACCGGCACATCGCCACAGCTTTCGCAATGAATGATCGGGATCGGGCAGCCCCAGTAGCGCTGACGGCTGATGCCCCAGTCACGCAGGCGGAACTGGGTGCGTGCCTGGCCGAGGCCTTTCTTCTGCAAGGCGACTTCCATGGCATCGAAGGCGCCGTCGAAATCCAGCCCGTCGAATTCGCCGGAGTTGATCAGCTCGCCGTGCTCGCCATAGGCGTCACTCCACGGTGCAGGCGTCTGGTCACCAATACTGGTGCGTACCACCGGCTTGATCGGTAAATCGTATTTGGTCGCAAAAGCGAAGTCGCGCTCGTCGTGGGCTGGCACGGCCATCACGGCGCCTTCGCCGTAGTTCATCAGCACGTAGTTGGCGACCCACACCGGCAGCATTTCGCCGGTCAGCGGGTGTTGCACGCGCAGGGCGGTGGGCAGGCCTTTCTTCTCTTGGGTGGCGATGTCGGCTTCGGCCACGCCGCCACGCTTGCATTCGTCGATGAAGGCTTGCAGTTCAGGATCTTTCTGCGCGGCGAGGGTCGCCAGCGGATGTTCGGCGGCCACGGCGACGTAGGTGGCGCCCATCAGAGTATCGGGGCGTGTGGTGAAGACTTTCATCACGCCTTCGTTGCCGATGCTCGCCACATCGTAGGGGAAACTGATTTCCATGCCGCGCGACTTGCCGATCCAGTTGCGCTGCATGGTCTTGACCTGTTCCGGCCAGCCATCCAGCTCGTCCAGGCTCTCCAGCAGCTCATCGGCGTAGGCGGTGATCTTGAAGTAGTACATCGGGATTTCGCGCTTCTCGATCAGTGCGCCCGAACGCCAGCCACGGCCATCGATGACCTGCTCGTTGGCCAGTACGGTCTGGTCCACCGGGTCCCAGTTCACCGTGCCGTTCTTGCGGTAGATCACGCCCTTCTTGTACAGGCGGGTAAACAGCCATTGCTCCCAGCGGTAGTAGTCCGGCTTGCAGGTAGTGACTTCGCGCGTCCAGTCCACGGCCAGCCCCAGCGACTTGAGCTGGGTCTTCATGTACTGGATGTTCTCGTAGGTCCACTTGGCCGGTGCCACCTGGTTTTTCATCGCGGCATTTTCAGCCGGCATGCCGAAGGCATCCCAGCCCATCGGCTGCAGTACGTTCTTGCCCTGCATGCGCTGGTAGCGGGCGATTACGTCGCCAATGGTGTAGTTGCGCACGTGGCCCATGTGCAGCTTGCCGCTGGGGTAAGGGAACATCGACAGGCAATAGAAGGTGTCCTTGCCTGGCTGTTCGCTAACTTCAAAGGATTTCTGCGAATCCCAGTGGGACTGCGCGGCGGCTTCGATTTCGCGGGGCTGATACTGTTCGTGCATGGCTACTGGCGTTGAATAGGGGCTGGCTGTTCGCGAAGCGGCGGCTGGCTGCGGCAACGCCAGGTCGAGACTGGCGAACGGCGGCGTAACGGGCTGGATGCGAAAGCATGGAAGCGCCGTAGCATACATGACCCCCAGCGACCGAGGGAAACCCATTTGCCGGGAGCCACGCGGGCCCCGTTTGTCGCTCACGGTGGTGTCGTTCGAGTCTGAGCTACGCTTGTACAGGGGGCGGGACGAACGGAGGTGAATCATGGGTGGAGAGCGCGAGGCGGATGAGGGCAATCTATATGGGCGTGTGCTGCAGCGGCTGACCCTGGCGCTGGAAGAGGCGGAACGAGCTGCGGGCGGTAATGCCGGTGCCGCGACCGAACTGGAGGTCGGCGGGTTGACGCCTGCCGAGTTCGATCTGATCCGCGCTTATCTGCAGCAGGACTCACAGTGGCTGTCGGGCTGGCATGCCGCGGCCGAGGAGCAGGCGCAGCTGGAGCGTCAGGCCGCGCGCCCGGCCCTGCGCAACGTGCTGCGCCACCATTCGGGCAAGCGAAGTAAACAGGCGCCCGTGTCGCTGCAACAGTCCATGAGCTGCGCACTATGCGGCGCTTGTGTGACCTGGCCCGACGGGGCGGGTCCGGTGGCCTGCCCAGCCTGCGGTTCGCAATTGCTAAGGGCCCGGCAGCGGTTGCATACCTACCCAAAGCATTGATGGCGTCCGCCTTACCGGGCGGACGCCTCGGCAGGTAAAGTTGCAGCAACCAGAGTGCTGGAGCTGCGTATGCCGATTCGTTATTTCTTCAAACACCTATTGCTGCCACCGGGCGGCCTGTTTCTGCTGTTGCTTGCCGCCTGGTGGCTTCGGCGGCGTGCGCCGCGGCTGGCTGCGTTCTGTTTCATGATCGGCTTCGGCGGGCTGTGGTTGATGAGCTTGCCGGTGACCGTCGAATGGGCAGCACGGGCATTGGAGCGCGAGCAGGCGCTGGAGTGGACCGATTGGGCCGATCTTGGACAGCAGGCGCAAGCCATTGTGGTGCTCGGCGCTGGCCGCGAGCAGGCTGATCCAGGTTGGGGCTCCGACCAGCCCAGCCATATCGCGCTCGAGCGACTGCGTTACGCCTCGCGGTTGGCCAAGGCCTCGGGACTGCCGATTCTGGCCAGCGGCGGCCTGCACTATGGGCAACCGCCGAGCGAAGCCTTGCTGGCCGCCGAAGCGCTGCAACGCGACTTCGCCACGCCGACACGCTGGCTGGAAGAGCGTAGCCGGACCACCTGGGAAAACGCGGTGTACAGCGCGCAGATGCTCAAGACCGCCGGAATCGAGCGCATCGTGCTGGTGACCTCGGCCTCGCATATGCCACGGGCGCGCTGGTGCTTCGAGCAGGTCGGTCTGCAGGTGATCACCGCACCGGTGGGCTTCCTTGGCGTGCCCAACGGGAGGCCGTTCGGTGGCTGGTTGCCGGAAACGAAAGCCGTCTGGCAGAACGGCATGCTGCTCAACGAAGCCGTCGGGATGTTGGTTTATCCGATTCTTTATGGAAAAGAGGATGATTAAAAAGCGCTGGAGGACTGGGCAAAGGGGCATCCGCCCTACGATTCTGACCAGCCTCAGCGCTGTTAGCGGCCTCTTCGCCTCAACGACGCGTAGCCCAATAGCAGTACGCAAACGATGATCAGCGGCCAGGAGCGCCATTGCAGGTATGGCGTCAGTCCCTGCATGGGCGTGACTTCGCCGTAGAGTACGGCTTCTTCGAATGCCGGAATCTGCTCGACGATACGGCCCTGCGGGTCGATCAGTACCGTGACGCCATTGTTGGTGGCGCGAATCATCCAACGTCCGGCTTCCAGCGCGCGCATCTGAGCCATCTGCAAATGCTGCAATGGACCGATGGAATGACCGAACCAGGCGTCGTTGCTGACGGTGAGCAGGATGTCGCTCTGTGCCGCGAGGCTGGCGGCGAACTCAGGGTAGACGACCTCATAGCAGATGAAAGGCGCGATCTGATAACCCTTCGCCTGCAGCAATGCCTGCACTGGCGAGCCACGGGCAAAATCGGACATCGGCAAATCGAAGAAGGCGATCAGGCCGCGCAACAGGTCCTGAAGGGGCACGTATTCGCCAAAGGGCACCAGTTTCTGTTTCAGATAGGTGCCTTGCGCATCGCCAGCGGTGGTCAGGCCGTTGTAGTAGCGTAGTTCGCCGTCGGTGTTGGGCTGGCGCACCGGCACCCCGGTGATCAGCGCCGACTGTCGTTGTTGGGCGAATCGATTCATCATCGTCAGGTAGCCATCGGCGTGCTCCTTAAGGATGGGTACCGCGGTTTCGGGCCAGACGATGAGGTCGGTAGGGCGGCTGTGGAAGGTCATGTCGCGGTAGAGCAGCAGCTGCATCTCGAGTTTCTTCGGATCCCATTTGATGCTCTGCGCGACGTTGCCCTGCATTGCAGCAACCGTGAGCGGCTCGCCCTTGGTCTGCGTCCAGGCGTGTTGTCCGATGCCCATCGCGCCGCCCCAGAGCGCCACCAGGATCGCCAGCGAGCCGATCAGCGCACTTTTACGGGCAAACAGTCGAGGCAGTTCGATCAGCAATGTCGCCGTCAGCACGATGGCGAAGCTGAGCAGCCAGACCCCACCAAGCGGGGCAAGCGCCGCCAAGGGGCCGTCGAGTTGGCTGTAGCCGGCATAGAGCCACGGAAATCCGGTCAGCGCCCAGCCACGCAACGCGTCCAGCGCCAGCCACAACGCGGCGAACGTCAGGACGCTGAGTAGCGGCGCGTGTTGTGGCCGTAGCCAGCGCGACCAGAGCCAGCCGAGCAGGGCGAAGAACAATGCCAGGCCGGCGACGAAGCCCAGCGTCAGCGCGCCCGCCAGCACAGGCGGCGCCGCACCGAAGTCATGAATACTGACGTAAACCCAGCTCACGCCTGAGGCGAATAGGCCGAAGCCGTAGCACCAGCCACGGCCAGCCGCCTGCTTTGGTGTCAGCTCGCGCAGGCCCAGGTAGATCAATCCGATCGACAGCAGAGCCAGCGGCCAGATATCGAAGGGAGCGAGCGACAAGGTTGTCAGGGCGCCGGCGGCTAGCGCCAGCAGGTTACCCGGCCAGCCGGAGCGGGTTATCCAGTGCATCGGAATCCTTTAAAGACGATAAATCTGAAAGACGACAGAAGTGCTGGAGGCGGGACGATAGAAGCAGCTTGAGGCCGAAAGCTTGAAGCTGGAAGGAAAAGCTTGACGGCACTGATACAACAATCCCGGGACTGATTCGCTTCCAGCTTCCAGCTTCCAGCTTCCAGCTTCCAGCTTCCAGCTTCAGCCGCTGATCCGGCTGACTCTCAGCATATGCACCCGGCGGCTGTCAGCGTTCAGTACCCGGAAGCGGAAACCGTCGATCTCGGTGACTTCGTTACGCTTGGGGAGATGACCGAAGGTGCTCATGACCAGTCCTGCAACGGTGTCGAATTCTTCGTCGGGAAATTCGCTTTCGAAGAACTCATTGAAACTGTCGATCGGCGTCAGCGCCTTGACCAAGAAGTCGCCGCTGGGCAATGGGCGGATGTAACTGTCTTCTTCGATGTCATGCTCATCTTCGATGTCACCGACGATCTGCTCCAGCACGTCTTCGATGGTCACCAGGCCGGCGACTCCGCCGTATTCGTCGATGACGATGGCCATATGGCTGTGGTTGGCGCGGAATTCGCGCAGCAGCACGTTGAGGCGCTTGGATTCCGGCACGAAGGTGGCGGGGCGCAGCAGGTCCTTGATATCGAAATTCTGGTGGTCGTCCTGCAGGATCAGAGGAAGCAGATCCTTGGCCAGCAGTACGCCGATCACTTCGTCGAGGCTGTCGCCGACGACCGGATAGCGCGAGTGCGCGGCGGAAATGATCGCCGGCAG
The DNA here is from genome assembly GCF_037967085.1 of Pseudomonas sp. CBC3. Taxonomy (NCBI): domain Bacteria; kingdom Pseudomonadati; phylum Pseudomonadota; class Gammaproteobacteria; order Pseudomonadales; family Pseudomonadaceae; genus Pseudomonas; species Pseudomonas sp. CBC3. Next base: position 336,400 of record NZ_JBANEO010000001.1, on the reverse strand, counting down.
GAACTCCTTAGGCGTCTGGTCGGCCCGGATGCTCATCACTTGCGAGCGCGGCACCATGATGTCACGCACCTGCAGATCAGCGACCTGAATGGCGCCCTCGACGATGGCCAGCGCTTCGTTGTCTAGCAGTTTGTTCTGATGGGCACCGCGCAGGACCTCCAGCAGCTCCTCGCGGTTTTTCGGCTCTTGGGCAAAAGCCTGGGTGATTTTCCCAAACCAGGACTTCTGCCCGTTGCTCGATTGGTCTTCGCTCATGTCTTTGACTCGATGGTCCTTGCAGTTGCCCGTACGGGCTATTCGGTGGCGTAGGGGTCGGCATGACCCAGTTCCGCCAGTAGGTGGCGCTCGATGCTTTCCATTTCTTCGGCTTCGTCGTCGTCGATGTGATCGTAGCCGAGCAGGTGCAGGCAGCCGTGAATGACGAGATGCGCCCAGTGCGCCTGCGGCGTCTTGCCCTGTTCGGCCGCTTCGCGCTCGACTACCGGTACGCAAATCACCAGATCGCCCAAAAGCGGGATATCCAATAGCGGAACGCCGCCCGGCCCGTCCGGCACATCAGCGGGAAAGGAAAGCACGTTGGTGGCGTAGTCTTTCTGCCGCCAGGTGCGATTCAGCTCCTGGCCCTCGGGTTCGTCGACCAGGCGAATGGTCAGCTCCGAATCCCCGCTGCGCTGGCGCAGCGCCAGCTCACACCAGCGGCGCAGGTCCGCTTCATCAGGCATCGCGCGGTTGCTGGCGCATTGCACGTCGAGTTCAATCACTGTCGCGGTCCTGGGCGTTGCGCTTGCCCGGCTGGGGCTGCTTGTCCTCGAAGGCCTCGTACGCCTCGACGATGCGCTGCACCAGTGGGTGACGCACCACATCCTTGGGTTTGAAGTGAGTGAAGCTGATGCCGTTGACGTCCTTGAGCACCTCGATCACGTGGGCCAGGCCGCTCTTGGTGCCGCGGGGCAGGTCGACCTGAGTAATATCGCCGGTGATCACGGCGGTCGAGCCGAAGCCGATACGCGTCAGGAACATCTTCATCTGTTCCAGCGTAGTGTTCTGGCTCTCATCGAGAATGATGAAGCTGTTGTTCAACGTCCGGCCGCGCATGTACGCCAGCGGTGCAATCTCGATCACCTGTTTTTCGATCAATCGCGCCACATGTTCGAAGCCGAGCATTTCGTAGAGCGCGTCGTACAGCGGACGCAGATAGGGGTCGATCTTCTGTGCCAGGTCACCCGGCAGGAAGCCCAGCTTTTCACCGGCCTCGACCGCCGGACGCACCAGAAGAATGCGGCGAATCTGCTCGCGTTCGAGGGCATCGACGGCACAGGCGACGGCCAGATATGTCTTGCCGGTACCGGCCGGGCCGATGCCGAAGTTGATGTCGTTGTCGAGGATGGATTGCACGTAGCGCTGCTGGTTGGCACCGCGCGGGCGAATGTTGCCCTTGCGCGTGCGCAGCGAGATGTTCGGCGTGGTGGAAGGATTGGCAAACTCCTCCATGCCCGATTCCTGCAGGAACAGATGAACCATGTCTGGCGAGAGCTCGGTGCTCTTGGTCTCGCGATATAGGCGGCGCAGGAGGTTTTCGGCGGATTTCGCCACATCGGCTGGTCCAATCAGTTCGAACTGATTGCCACGGTTGCGGATCTCCAGCTCGAGGCGTTGCTCGATCAGACGCAGATGCTCGTCGAACTGACCGCATAAATTGGCGAAGCGGTTGGCTTCAAAGGGCTCGAGGGTAAAACGATGAGGCTCTGTAGGGGCGTTCAAGGGCTTTTGATTGACCTGCTTTGATAAGGGGTTGGGTGAGAATAGCGCCGCGCAGCGAAAAAAGCAGCGGCCGAAAGCAGCTGTAAAAAGTCGAAAGATGATTAAAAACGCTGGAAGCTGGAGGGCTGGACGAAAAAGTCGCGGTGACGCAGGGCGGTGAAATCCGCCGAACGGAGCTGGCTTCGCGCATGCCTGGCGGGTTTATCGGCCCTCCGGTTTTTCCCGTAGGGCCGAAACGCAATAGCGCCGACTCGGTCCGGATTCAGCCGATCAAACTACCGCGCAACGAATGCGGCAGGGCATCGTCGATGTAAACCTCGACGAACTGACCGATCAGGCGGGGATTGTCGCAGCGGAAGTTGACGATGCGGTTGTGCTCGGTGCGGCCCTGGAGCATGCCGGGGTCTTTCTTGGAATAGTCCGTGACCAGGATGCGCTGGGTGGTACCAGCCATCCGTCGGCTGTTTTCGAAGCCCTGCTGGTTGATCCGCTGTTGCAGGATCGCCAGGCGCTGCTTCTTCACGTCTTCCGGGGTCTCGTCGACCAGATCCGCCGCCGGTGTACCGGGGCGCGAGCTGTAGACGAAGGAGTAGGAGAAATCGAAGCCGACATCCTCGATCAGCTTCATGGTCTGCTCGAAATCCTTATCGGTTTCGCCCGGGAAGCCAACGATAAAGTCAGAGCTGATCAGGATGTCCGGAACGGCGGCCTTGAGCTTGCGGATGCGCGATTTGTATTCGAGCGCGGTGTGGTTGCGTTTCATGCCGGCGAGCACGCGGTCCGAGCCGGACTGCACGGGCAGGTGCAGGTACTTGACCAGCTCCGGCACCTCCGCATGGGCCTGGATCAGGGCATCGGAAAACTCCAGCGGATGGCTGGTGGTGTAGCGAATACGGTCGATGCCGTCGATAGCCGCCACTACACGTATCAGCTCGGCCAGATCGGCTGTTTGCCCGTCATGGGTTGCGCCACGGTATCCGTTGACGTTCTGGCCGAGCAGCGTCACTTCGCGGACGCCGTTCTCGGCCAGGTGAATCACCTCGGCGATCACGTCGTCGAAGGGGCGGCTGACCTCTTCGCCACGGGTGTAGGGCACCACGCAGAAGGTGCAATATTTACTGCAGCCTTCCATGACCGAGACGAAGGCGGTCGGGCCGTCAACGCGCGGCTCGGGCAGGCGGTCGAATTTCTCGATTTCGGGGAAGGAAATATCGACCTGCGGCTGTTTCGTCGTGCGCGCCGCGTCGATCATCTCCGGCAGGCGATGCAGGGTTTGCGGGCCGAAAACGACATCCACGTAGGGCGCACGGTCGCGAATCGCCGCGCCTTCCTGGCTCGCCACGCAGCCGCCGACGCCGATGACCAGCTGCGGGTTCTCCAGTTTCAACTCTCGCCAACGACCCAGCTGAGAAAACACCTTCTCCTGCGCCTTTTCGCGAATCGAGCAGGTGTTGAGCAGAATCACGTCGGCATCCGCCGGATTCGCAGTGATTTCGAGGGGTTGCTGCTCACCCAGCAGGTCTACCATGCGCGAGCTGTCGTACTCGTTCATTTGGCAGCCGTGGGTTTCGATATAGAGCTTGCGGGTCATGTTACGGGCCGGCGTTGTGCAAAAAATGACCGGCGATTATAGGCGCAGGACGGGGACGAGAAAAGCGCAAGGAAGAACAAGGAGAGCTTCAAGCCACAGGCTTCAGGTAAAAGCGGAAAAGCTTGACCGTGTTTAGGCGCTGGCCCGAATACTGATTCGCTTGCAGCTTGCTATTCGCCCGCCGTTTGCAAATCCATCAAATAGTCGCGAAAGATCTGTCCCAAGACTTGGGTGGCGATTTCCAATTCGTCGCGGCGCATCTGGGCGGAGACGCGATCAGCGGTGTCTAGCGCGTCTTCCGCGCCGTTGACCGCCGACATCTTCAGCACCACATAGGCCTGTACGTTGTTGGCCGGCACACCTTCGCCGCGAAAGAACATTACCCCGAGCCGGTGCTGAGCCAAGGCGTGCCCCTGCAGCGATGCCTGCTCGAACCAGTGCAGTGCCTTAGCCAGGTCGCGCGGCGCGCGGCGGCCATCGTAGTGGTACTCGCCGAGCTCGTATGCCGCTTGCAGATCGCCTTCGCCAGCGGCCCGCTCGCACGCGCGCAGGGCTTCGTGCATTTCTTCCGGCACGGTATTGAGGGCGCAGCGTGAGGTTGCGGGAATCAGCAGCGAATTGCCGCCCGCCATGGCCAGCATGGGCGAGAGAAGCAGCAGGCAGCCAAGGGCGAGGCTGCGACCGGTGCGAGTCATGGATCAAAGCGCCTCGGAGATCAGGGCGGTGATTGAAGGTCCGGCTCAAAACGAGCCGACGGTCACATTATGGATAAGCCGTTGCCGGCTTACAAAGGCTTTGATCGCGCCTGCCGAGCTTTTTACGCGGGCGCGCTGCCCACCTCGCGAGGATTGCCGGTGAGATTGAGCAGCAGCCAGGCTGTGACCGGGCAGGCCAGCGCAAGCCAGAGTTGCTGATAAGCACCGAGCGGGTTGGGTCCGATCGACAGCCCGGTCCAGGGCAGCGCGATCAGTATCAGGGCACCGCCGACCACGCCAGCGCTGGCCTGCAGGCGCGCGGGCCATTGCAACAGGCCTGCGTAAAGCACCAGCAGCGCGCTGATCAGACCCAGTGCGAGCTCATAAGGCGCGCTCCAACCGAGCTGCCTGGCGAGTTCGAAAAAGGCGCACAGCCCCAATACGATTCGGCCCCAGTTCGGGCGGCTCCAACGCCATCTGCGGCTCAGGGTCAACGCCGCCATGCCGACCAGCGGTAGCCCGAGCAGTATCGTCGCCTGCAATAACCAGCGTTCTGCCTCGAGGGTGTCGTGGCCAAGCGCCAATCTCGCCACGGCACAGGCACCCGTTCCGGCGGCCATGCTGAAGGCGAGCAGGGCGCAGAACAGCGCTGGCTGCTCCGGCTCGTCATAACCGCGGCGGGCTTTACCGATCCAGACTGCGCTGGCCAGTGCGGCCAGCGTCAATAGGGTGGCTTGCAACAGCTCGGGCATCGGGCTCACTTCAATCGGGCGAAGGCGCGCTCGGCGGCATCGAGGGTTATCTGCAACTCCTTATCGCCATGGGCGATGGAGGTGAAGCCAGCTTCGAACGCGCTGGGCGCCAGGTACACGCCGCCATCGAGCATGGCGTGGAAGAATTGCTTGAAGCGCTCGGCGTCGCTCGCCATCACATCTTCGAAGGTGACGATGCCGTCCGCGTCGCTAAAGTACAGACCGAACATGCCGCCCACCTGAGTGGTGACGAATGGGATGCCGGCGGCCACCGCGCGCTCTTTCAAGCCTTTCAGCATGCGTGTGGTGTAGTCGGTGAGCTCGGCATGAAAGCCCGGGCGTTTGATCAAATTCAGCGTGGTCAGGCCGGCAGCCATAGCCAGCGGATTACCTGAGAGCGTGCCGGCCTGGTAGACCGGGCCCAGTGGTGCGATACGTTCCATGATGGCGCGCTTGCCGCCAAAGCAGCCGACCGGCATACCGCCGCCGATGATCTTGCCGAAGGTGGTCAGATCCGGGGTGACGCCATAGTGAGCCTGCGCGCCGCCGAGGGCGACGCGAAAGCCAGTCATCACTTCGTCGAAGATCAGCACCACGCCGTGCTTGTCGCACTGCTCGCGCAGCCCTTGCAGGTAACCGGACGCCGGCGGTACGCAGTTCATGTTGCCGGCAACCGGCTCGACGATGATGCAGGCGACCTCGCTGCCGACCTCTGCGAGCATTTGCTCGACCGCGGTCAGGTCATTGAACGGCAGCGTCAGGGTGTGCTTGGCGAATGCCGCCGGCACGCCTGCGGAGCTGGGTACGCCCTGGGTCAGCGCGCCCGAACCGGCCTTGACCAGCAGGCTATCGGAATGACCGTGGTAGCAGCCCTCGAATTTGATGATGCTGTCGCGGCCGGTATAGCCGCGAGCCAGACGGATGGCGCTCATCGTCGCCTCGGTGCCGGAACTGACCATGCGCACCATCTCCATCGACGGCACCAGGCTGCAAACCAGTTCGGCCATCTCGGTTTCCATGGCCGTCGGTGCGCCATACGACAGGCCGTGCGCCAGCTGACGGCGTACCGCGTCGAGGACTTCCGGATGGCTGTGGCCGAGAATCATCGGACCCCAGGAACCGACGTAATCGACATAGCGCTTGTCATCCTCGTCCGTGACGTATGCACCTTCGGCGTGCTTGAGAAACAGCGGCGTGCCGCCGACGCTGCGGAAGGCGCGCACCGGAGAGTTGACACCGCCTGGGATGTGATTCTGGGCGCTGGCGAAGAGGGTTTCGGAACGGGACATGCGTGGCCTCTCGGAAATAGAGAAAAATACAGAGTGGACTGGCGCGGCGGCCGCTGCCAATGACACCGATCAGTTACCGGCGAACAGCTCGCTGAATGCCCGCGCGCGGCGCTCGACCTCACTGGCCGAATCCGTTGCAAACAGCGCGTGCACCACGGCAACCAGGCTGGCGCCGCGAGCGATCAGGTCAGGTGCGTTCTCCAGTGTCACGCCGCCGATCACGGTGATCGGTTGGCTGAAGCGCTGGCGTGCCTGTTCGAGCATTTCCGGGGTGGCGGCCGGGGCGCCGGGTTTAGTGTTGGAGTCGAAGAATCTGCCGAAGGCGACATAGCTCGCACCTTCGTCGATTGCCTGTTCGGCTAGTTCCAGCCGCGCATGGCAGGTTGCGCCGATGATCGCCTGGCGGCCCAACAGGGCGCGGGCAGCGGACAGCGAGCCGTCTCCCTGGCCCAGATGCAGGCCGACGTCGAGGCGCGCGGCCAGTTCGGCATCGTCGTTGATGATCAGTTGCGCGCCATGGCGATGGCAGAGGTCGCGCAATGCTTCGGCTTCGCGTAGGCGCCGGGCCGCGTCATCGGATTTGTCGCGGTATTGCAGCAGGCGCGCACCGCCCCTCAACGCCGCTTCGGCGTACGGTAATAGGCGCCCATCGGCCAGCAGCTTGCTGTCGGTGATGGCGTAGAGGCCGCGCAACTTGGTGCCTTTCATGGCAATCCTCCAATCAGGCCAGATCCAACGGCAGGCGACGGGGAATGTATTGCCCGCGCCCCGGCGCTTCGGCATCGCGCAAGGTGCGCCATGTGTAATCCAGGGCGGACTTCACGGCGCTGACGATGTTTTCGCCAAGAGCCAGACGGCCCGCGAGCGCGCTGGCCAGGGTGCAGCCGGAGCCGTGATAGCTGCCCGGCAGGCGCTGACAGCTGAAGTCGTGACGTTCGCCGTCGCGTGAATACAGGCGGTTATGCACTTCGGTCTCATCGCCATGTCCGCCGGTGATCAGCAGATAGCGAATGTAGGGCAGCAATTTCTCCGCGCATTCATCGGCGCTGCCTTCGGGCAGTCCGGCGAGAATTCGCGCTTCCGGCAGGTTCGGGGTCGCGATGGTCGATACGGGGAAAAGGCGCTCGCGCATGGCATAGCCAACTTCGTCCTTGCCCAGCGCGCCGCCGCCGCCGGCACGCAGCACCGGGTCGCAAACCAATGGCACTCCGGGCAGTTTCTGCATGATTTCAATGACGGTCTCGACCATCTCCACCGAGCCGAGCATGCCCAGTTTGACCGCGGCAACAGGCAGGTCGGCGATGACGGCGTGGGCCTGAGCCAACACCCAGTCGCGATCCAATACACGGAAATCAGACACGTCGACGGTGTCCTGCACGGTCAGCGCAGTGACGGCCGGGGCTGCGTGGCAACCCTGAGCGATCAGCGCCTCGATGTCCGCCTGCAACCCGGCGCCCCCGCTCGGGTCGTGGCCGGAAAGGCAGAGAACGACAGGACGGGAGCAAGGGCCGGACATCGATGGGTTCCCCGAATACAGAGTGTGATGGCGCTAGGCAGCCAGATTTAAGGCGTGCGAGCTTATCACCAATCGACCCGTGCGGCTTGCCTGGGCGACCGTGGCGCGTGCAGTGTGACGCCAGCAGAACGCGGCGTGCCGGTCTGCTGGATCATGCTAAAGTGCCATCCATTTCGAGTGGCGCATGTTTTAGGGGAGCCGGGTTCTCCTGGCGCGGCTCGGCGGGGCGTTCGCAGTTATGCGCCAGATATTGTTATTCCTATTCAGTCTGCTGCCGGCATTGGCCGGCGCTGTCGACTTCGACGATAAAACCCGGCGTCTTCCGCTGGGTCAGGTCATGGCCTTGCTGGAAGATCCTGAGCGGGACGCCAGCATCGAGGAGGTGCTCGCACGCGACGCGGCCGGGCACTTCGTCCGTCATGACAAGGACGTGCTCAACGCCGGTTATTCGCGTTCAGCGTTCTGGCTGCGCATCGACCTGCATTACCGAACCGATCGACCCCATGGGCCTGGACGATGGTGGCTGGAGCTGGCCTATCCGCCGCTGGATCATCTGGATCTGTATCTACCCGACGGCCAGGGCGGCTACCGTCTGGCGCAAGCGAGTGGCGACGCGCTGCCTTTCGGCGAGCGGCAAATCCAGCACCGCAATCATTTATTCGAGCTGGAACTGCCGCCCAATCAGCCGCAGCGAATCTACCTGCGACTGGAAAGCCAGGGTTCGATCCAGGTTCCGTTGACCCTGTGGGCGCCAGCGGCTTATCTGGAGGCGCAATCGGCACACATCTATATGCTGGCAATCATCTACGGCGCGCTGCTGGTAATGCTGGTCTACAACCTGTTTATCTTCCTCAGCGTGCGTGATCGCAGTTATCTCTACTACATCTTCTATATCGCCTCGTTCGGCCTGTACCAGGTCTCGGTCAATGGGCTGGGCGTCCAGTTTCTGTGGCCGGATTCGCCGTGGTGGGCCAATGTCTCGACACCGTTCCTGATCGGCGCGGCGGGCGTCTTCGGTTGCCAATTCGCCCGTAGTTTCCTGCACACGGGCAAGCACAGCCCCTGGATCGACACCGCGTTATTGATGTTGGTGGGGCTAGGCGCGCTGACCATGGTGCTGTCGCTGACCGCCAGTTATGCGCTGGCGCTGCGGTTGGCGACGTCCATGGCGCTCTGGTTCATCCTGGTCATCTTCGTCGCCGGTAGTGTCGCCTGGTACCGTGGCATGCGGGTCGCGCGCTATTTCATGATTGCCTGGACGACCTTTCTGATCGGTGGGCAGATCAATACGCTGATGGTGCTGGGCTATCTACCGCACAACTTCTTCACCATGTATGCCGGGCAGATCGGCTCGGCGATCGAAGTGGCTCTGCTGTCGCTGGCATTGGCCGACCGCATCAATGCGATGAAGGAAGAGCGCGCCAAGGTGCTGCAGGAGACAGGTCGCAAACTTGAGGAAATGAACCGGGAACTGGCCGAAAGCAACCGACTCAAGGATCAGTTTCTGGCCAACGTAACCCATGAGTTGCGTACGCCGATGCACGGCGTTCTTGGCAGCCTCGACCTGATGCGAACGCTGGAGCTGAGCGGCGAACTAGAACAGTACCAGCGCATCGCAACCGGCTCGGCGCGCGACATGATGCGATTGGTTAACGACATTCTTGCGCTGACCGAACTGCAGGCCGGCAAGTTGCAGCTGCGCAACGAGTCGTTTGGGGTGCGTGCCATGATCGACGAGCTTGACGTGATCTACGGCGCCCGAGCGACGAAGCGTGGATTGACCTTCTCGATCGAAACCAGCAGCGAGCTGCCTCGTATCCTGGTGGGTGATGCCGGCAAGCTGAAACAGAGCCTTGGCTATCTGCTCGACAACGCCATCAAGTTCACCCTGACGGGCAGCGTGACGCTGGCGCTGGCCGGGCATGACGACGGGGAATCCGGGTTCGTTCTTGCAGTAGATGTGATCGATACCGGCGTGGGTTTCGAAGCGCCGGCCGATGGCTCGCTTTATCAATATTTCCGCCAGCTCGATGGCAGCATGACTCGGCCCTATGGCGGCTTGGGCATCGGCCTTTCGCTATGCCGACAGCTGATCGAGCTGCAGGGCGGCAGTATTTCCTGCCAATCCACGCCTGGCCGCGGCACTCACTTCCAGGTGCGCGTGCCGCTGCAGGTTGCCTGAACGCTTCCGCCCATCATCCGGTGGCCATGCCGTGCGTGTTCGCGCGCGTGGTTTGGCTGAAACCCCGCTTTTTCCCGGCAAACATGCGTGCTTCACTTCTTCTCGCGGGCCGACAAGATGCCGACTCGCATCGACCCGGCGAACTGTGAAGGTAGCTGAGAACGCATCTTCAATCAGGTCGTCGCCACTTCGCCTGCCGAGGAGATCCGCCATGAGCCTGCACCAGTACGCTGAAACCCACGAGGTGCTGAACCAGGTGCCGCCGCTCGATGGCGCCAACCTGTATCGGCTTGACCTGCCGTTGCAGCAATGGGTGCATCGCTACCATGGCGGCTGGGCCGAGTCACGGTTGGATGCCTACGGCGCGCTGGCCGGCGGGCCGCTGATGGCCGCAGGCTTTCTGGCCAATGAGAACAAGCCGGTTTTCAAGAGCCATGACCGCTATGGTCATCGCATCGATGTGGTGGAGTTTCATCCCGCCTATCACGAGCTGATGCGCACGGCTATCGCCCATGGCATCACGTTGCTGCCCTGGACCGACCCGCAGCCCGGCGCCCAGGTGGCCCGCGCGGCGCTGATGTACCTGCACAACCAGACCGAAGCCGGCAGCAGTTGCCCACTGACCATGACTTACGCCAGCGTGCCCGCGCTGCGCCTGCAGGGAGAGGTGGGCAACCTCTGGTTGCCGAAAATCCTCAGCCTGGAATACGACCCGCGCAACCTGCCGATGGAGCAGAAGGCCGGAGTCACCATCGGCATGGCGATGACCGAAAAGCAGGGCGGCACCGATGTGCGCGCCAACACCACCCGCGCCCATCCGGTCGGCGCTGGCGGCCCGGGACAGGCCTACGAGCTGGTCGGGCATAAATGGTTCTGCTCGGCGCCGATGTGCGACGCCTTTCTGACCCTGGCGCAGACCGACCAGGGCCTGTCCTGTTTTCTGCTGCCGCGCCATCGCCCCGACGGCAGCCGCAACCAGTTCTATATCCAGCGACTGAAGAACAAGCTCGGCAACTGGGCTAACGCGTCCAGTGAAGTTGAATACCGCGGCGCCCTGGCCTGGATGATCGGCGAGGAAGGGCGCGGTGTGCCGACCATCATCGAGATGGTGTCCTCGACCCGCTTCGATTGCATGATCGGCTCCAGTTCCTTGATGCGCCAAGCTCTGACCCAGGCCATGCACCATTGCACCCATCGCAGCGTCGGCGGGCGGGCACTGATCGAACAACCGCTGATGCGCAACGTGCTGGCTGACCTGGCGCTGGAAAGCGAAGCCGCGCTGGCGCTGACCATGCGCATGGGTCGTGCTCAGGACAATCGCCAGGATGAACAGGAAGACAAGTTCGCGCGTCTGGTCACTGCCATCGGCAAGTACTGGATCTGCAAGCGCGCGCCGGAAATGATCGCCGAAGCCAGCGAATGCCTGGGCGGCGCCGGTTACGTCGAGGAAACCATCCTGCCGCGGCTGTACCGCGAGGCGCCGGTCAATTCCATCTGGGAGGGCTCCGGCAACGTGCAATGCCTGGACGTGTTGCGCGCCCTGTCGAAAGAGCCGGGCGTGCTCGAAGTGCTGTTCGCCGAACTCGGCGACGGCCACGGCGATGCGCGTCTTCAGGCGCATATCGCCAGGCTGCAAACAGCCTTCCGCGACACCGATGACATCCAATATCGCGCCCGACAGCTCACCGAAGACGTAGCCGTCGCGCTGCAGGCCAAGCTGCTGCTGGAGGCCGGCAACGCGGCGGTGTCGGATGCGTTCATCGCCAGTCGACTGGAAGGACGCGGGCGGGTATTCGGCACTTTGCCGAGAGGGCTGGATATCACGGCGTTGTTGGCGAGGAGTGCGCCGTTTATTGATTGACTGAGCCGCAGCGATGCGGCGCCATGGAGAGCGGGTGTGAGGGACGGCAGTGCTAACTGCATGCTCGCCGATAAACAGTCGGCCGTTGCCGCTACCGCTGTCATCGAACAGCAGGCAAGATGTTTTCAACGACTGAACAAGGAAACCCACCATGAATCCAGCAGGCGAAGCCTTTCGCGTTGCCACCAGCGCCGAAGCGGCGGTGGATTATCTTGCCGAGCTGCACGAGCACGCCACCGCTTCATTGCACCAGGCGCTGAAGCGTTACGTGGCCAGCCGCAGCGAGCCGAGTGCGGCCGAGCGTGCGTCGTTTCGCTATCCCGAACTGCGCTTGACCTACGAGTGCCACGGTGAGGTGCCGGCATCCACTCGCGCCTATGCCAAGGTGCAGGCGCCAGGCGTCTACAGCGTTACCGTGACTCACCCGGCGGCGTTTCGCAGTTACTTGCTCGATCAGCTGCAGCCGTTGATGCATGACTTTGGCGTGAAGGTGGAAGTCGGGATCAGCGACCGCAACATCCCCTATCCCTATGTGATCGAGCAGGGCGACGAGCTGGCCGGCTCCGGCGTGACTGCAGCTGAACTGGCGCGGGTATTTCCCAGCACCGATCTGTCCGCCGCCACCGATGACATCGCCGACGGGCTCTATGACTGGGAGCACGCCGACCCTTATCCGCTGGCGCTGTTCGACGGTGCGCGGATGGATTTCTCGCTGCGCCGGCTGGTGCATTACACCGGCAGCGACTGGCGGCATGTGCAGCCCTGGATACTGCTGACCAACTATCACCGTTACGTCGACCAGTTCATCCGTCATGGCCTAGACATGTTGCGCGACGACACCCGTTTCGTGCGCATGGTGCTACCGGGCAACATCATCATCGAGCGCGGCATGGAAGAGGGCGAGGCTCAGGCGATCATCGGCGGCGTGCTCTGGCATCGCTACCAGATGCCGGCCTACCACCTGATCGCCGAGGATGGCGACGGCGTCACCCTGGTCAACATCGGCGTTGGTCCTTCGAACGCCAAGAACATCACCGATCACCTGGCCGTGCTGCGCCCCCATTGCTGGCTGATGATCGGCCACTGCGGCGGCTTGCGGCAGTCGCAGTCGATCGGTGACTACGTGCTGGCCCACGCCTATATGCGTCGCGATGGCATCCTCGACCGGGTGCTGCCGCCGCACATTCCGCTGCCGGCACTGGCCGAGGTGCAGCAAGCGCTGCAGGAGGCCGCCGCGCAGGTCACCGGCGACAAGGGTGAGGCGCTGAAGCGGCGTTTGCGCACCGGCACCGTGCTGACTTACGACGACCGCAATTGGGAGCTGCGCTGGGCGCAGGAGCGGCCGTTGATCAACCTGTCGCGAGCCGTGGCGGTGGATATGGAAAGCGGCACCATCGCCGCTCAGGGCTATCGCCTGCGTGTGCCTTATGGGACGTTGCTATGCGTGTCGGACAAGCCGTTGCACAGTGAGATCAAACTGCCGGGTTCGGCCAATGCCTTCTACGAGCGCGCCGTCACCCAGCATCTGAAGATCGGCATCGCCGCGCTCGACTTGCTGCGTAATCAGCTCAACTCGCTGCACTCGCGCAAGCTGCGCAGCTTCGACGAGCCGCCGTTCCGGTAGGGGCAGCGGCAAGCGCAGCCACAAAAAAGCCCGAGGTCAGCTCGGGCTTTGCATTTCTCTACTTCTGCATTCGTTAATGCAGCGCGCGCACCATGTATACGGCGGGGATCTGGTAGCTGGCCAGGTTGCTGGCCTGCGGCTGATCCAGTTCGTCATGCGCGGCGTAGCCGAGGCGGGCCCAGAACGCTTCTGAATCCTGTACCGAAACCAGTGCCGAATAACGCAGCTGCTGGGTTCGGGCCTGTTCCAGATTCTTCTGCACCAGCGCCGGGCCGATGCCACGACCGCTGGCGCGACGGGATACGGCGAGGTCGTGCAGATAGAGGCAATCTGCTTCGGCGTGGGACTGGAATTCGCCGTCCAGCGGCGTCACCTTGCCAACCCGCGAATGATAGGCGAAGAGGTAGGCGCAGACGCCGAGGGTATCTTCAGCGACCCAGGCCAGTTGCGGGCACGCGGCAAGGCGGGCGCGGATCACCGCTTCGTCTTCAAGGACTTCGGCGGCATAGGATTCTTCCTGAATCGACATCACGGCAGGAATATCGCGCACCTGCATCGCTCTCAACTTGAACATCTTGGTTACTCGAACGGGCTCGGGCCGGCTGTGCGACCTGCAACGGGCCGGCGATCATACGCGATCGGCAGAGCAGGGGTGAGCCAGGCGACGAAGGACGTGGCGGCACGATGTCGCACATGACACAGCCGTGTCGCTGTCGTCTCGAAGGGCATCAGCGCAAGCGGCAGGCGGTCGGCCGACGCGAACTCGCGACTGACGGCATCGCGTTTTGCGGGCATAATTCATCGTTAGTTAGCTAGCTATCCCTCTGGTCTTCTCTTTGAACAATTCACCCCAGCCGTTGCTCGGCGTCCTGCTCATTCTCGTCTCGTGCCTGGTCCTTGCCACGCACGACGGGCTGTCCAAGCACTTGACGCTGCTTTATCCGGTGTTCCTGGTCATCTGGGCGCGCTACATGGCGCAGACGGTGCTGATGGCCGCGCTGTTCGCGCCGCGCATGGGGCGCCGCGTGTTCCATACGCTGCGGCCCGGATTGCAGTTATGCCGTGGCTTGAGTCTGGTGAGCGTGAGCATGTTGTTCATCAGCGGCCTGAGTTTCATCCCGCTGGCCGAGGCCACTGCGGTGATCTTTCTGACGCCGTTGCTGGTGACCATCGCCTCTGCGTTGCTGGGGGAACGCGTCAGCCGTAGCCAATGGCTGGCGGTGGGTTGCGGGCTGATCGGGGTGATGATCATCGTGCGGCCAGGCGGGGCGCTGTTCACTCCGGCGATCCTGCTGCCGTTCGGCGCGGCGGTCAGTTTCACGCTCTACCAGCTGGTTACGCGTCGGCTCAGCGCCACCGACCATCCGGTGACCAGCAATTTCCTCACCAGTGTGGTCGGTAGTCTGGTGATGAGCGTGCTGGTGATTTTCAACTGGCAGACACCAACCCTGCACGACGCTTTGCTGATGGCCGCGCTCGGCGCCATGGCAATGAGCGGCCACCTATTGCTGACCAACGCGTTCCGTTTCGCCAGCGCGGCGACCCTGGCCCCCTTTACCTATGCGCAGATCATCTTCGCCGGTGTCGTGGGCTTCTTCGCCTTCGGCCACGTACCGGATCTCGGCGCGATCCTGGGCATGACTATCATCATTGCCAGCGGCCTATGCATGGCCTGGGTGCAGGGGCGCGCACCGCGCCCCCGCCTCTGATTACCGCAGCGGATGTGCCGTCGGGCCTTCCACGTAGCTTCCAACATCGACCAACAAGGGCGACTCGACCCTTGCGTGCTTTATTCAGGAAAAATCATGCAAAGAATTTCTCATCACACCCTGCGCAACGAATTCCGCCAATTGCTGGCCTCTAACCGCTGTTACCACACCGCTTCGGTGTTCGACCCGATGTCGGCGCGTATCGCTGCCGACCTCGAATTCGAAGTCGGCATCCTCGGCGGTTCGGTCGCCTCGTTGCAGGTGCTGGCGGCGCCGGACTTCGCGCTGATCACCCTGAGTGAATTCGTCGAACAGGCCACGCGCATCGGTCGCGTGTCGCGCCTGCCGATCATCGCTGACGCCGATCACGGCTACGGCAATGCGCTCAACGTGATGCGCACGGTGGTCGAGCTGGAGCGCGCCGGAATCGCCGCGCTGACCATCGAAGACACCCTGCTGCCGGCCAAATTCGGCCGCAAATCCACGGACCTGATCGGCATGTTCGAGGCGGTCGGTAAGATCCAGGCGGCGCTCGAAGCGCGTATCGACCCCGCGCTTGCCATCATCGCCCGCACCAACGCCGGCGTGATTGGCCTGGAAGAGGTGATCGCCCGGGTGCAAGCCTACGAGGCGGCGGGTGCCGATGGCATCTGCCTGGTCGGTATCGAGGATTTCGAGCAGCTTGAGCAGGTTGCGGAAAAACTAAGCGTGCCGTTGATGCTGGTGACGTACGGCAACCCGCGCCTGCGTGACAACGAGCGGCTGGCTGCGCTTGGCGTGCGCATCGTGGTCAACGGTCACGCCGCCTACTTCGCGGCGATCAAGGCGACCTACGACTGCCTGCGCGAACAACGTCAGATCGACGCATCGGATCTCAACGCATCGCAGCTCTCGGTCAAATACTCGACCGCCGACGAATACATGGCTTGGGCTGAAGACTTCATGCAGGTTAAGGAATAACCGCTGCGCCGCTCTTTCATCGCTCGGGGAATTCAATGAGCCCACGCCTGCTGACCTTCATGGTGGCTTTCGCCGCGTTCCTCGGGCCGTTCACTCAGACCGTCTACGCACCGATTCTGCCGGAGCTGGGAGCGGCGCTGGCGACTACGCCGCTGATGATCAACCTCAGCATCTCGATCTTCACCTTCGTGCTGGCGTTCATGCAGATCGTCTACGGCCCGCTGGTCGACCGTCGAGGTCGCAAGCGCACGCTGCTGGTGGGGCTGGCGATCTATGTCGGCGCTTCGCTGGGCTGCTTCCTGGCGCCGAATATCGAGATGCTGCTGGTGTTTCGCGCGCTGCAGGCGGTGGGTATCGCCGCCGGTGCGGTGGTGGCGGTCACGGTCATTGGCGATCGTTTCGAAGGGGCGGAGCGTGGCCGGGCGATGGGCTCGTTTCAGATGATGGTGGCGCTGGGGCCGGTGGTCGGCCCGGTGGTGGGCGGCTTCGTCGGCGAACACCTGGACTTCCATTTCGTGTTTCTGCTGCTGGCGGTGGTCGGCGCCGCCGCACTGCTGACCAATGCCATCTGGCTTCAGGAAACGCGCCCCGTCGGGGCCACGCCCAAGGCTTTCCATCCCGCCGACTATCTGGATGTGCTGCGCAACCATCAGGGGCTGGCGATCATGCTGCTGAGCTTCGTGCAGTACTACGCCTTCTATAACTACCTGGTGTTCATGCCGCGTGTGCTGGACACCAGCTACGGCCTTAGCGCCAGCGAAAAGGGCTTGGTCTTCCTGCCGCTGTCGATTGCCGTGGTGATCGGCAGCTTTGCTGGCGGACGGTTACTGGGACACTGGCGGGCCCGCCCGACGTTGCTGGTGACGGCCGGGTTGAATGTCCTCAGTGTGCTGCTGTTTCTTGCCGTTGCGCAGTGGTCGCTGGCGGCGCTTGTCGTGGCGGTGAGCGCGTTCGGATTGTTTCTCGGTCTGTCGCTGCCAGTGCAGACCAGTTTGCTGATGGATCTCTACCCAAACAATCGCGCCACCGCCGTTGGCAGCTACAACTTCTTTCGTTTCATGGGTATGGCCACCGGACCGGTGCTGGGATCCTGGCTGTTTCAGCATGGGCATCTGGGGCTGCTGTACGGCTTCGCGGCCGCGGTATTCCTAGTGGCGGTGCTGCACGCGCAAAGACGCTTTCGCTAGCGCAGACCTCAGGGCTCGCTCAGAACAGCTGGCGCTCGGCCTTGAACATAAGAAAGCCCTCGCAGTGAGCGTTCAGCCCCGAGTACACGCCGCATTGGTCGCCGCTCAGGCTGGAGTCGGTATAGGACAGGTTCAGATCCATGCCGAGCAGCGGGCGGGACAGGTTCAGTGACCAGTCGTTGAAGACGCGCACGCTGCCGCCGGGGTGATACATGGGGCTGTCCATCGAGTGGCTGGCGTACTTCAGGCGAACCCCAACATCGAATGGCTGAACCGATCCCAGCTCCAGGAACAGCGTCCCGTCGGTGCGCCCCGGCGCGCTGCGTAGCGCGCCTCCCAGGCGGCTGCCGACCAGGTTGATGCCGGCGTAGTACTCGTGACGATCGTGGTTCTCCAGCTCTGGAAAGCTGTAGCGGATCACGCCCAGCTCGAAGCCGAGCGTGTCGTCAAGGCGCGGCTGGGCATAGCCGACGTAGCTATTGAGCTCCAGCTGACTGCCGTCAAGAATGCCCATGCTCGGCGCCCATTGCCCCATGTACAGGCCGCCGGCGTGGGTCAGGTCCAGCCCTCCGCGAAAGGTGCCGGCGGCGGTCGGGTTGACCAGGCCTTGCGCCATGCTCCGGGTCGGTGCAGTGCCGAGCTTGAGGTCGAACGCCCCGACCTCGTGTTCGACGACGTCCGGTTGGCTGGCGCATCCGCCCAGAGCAAGCGCCAGGGCCGTCAGGATATTTTTGTTCATACACCGTTTCGCTGGTGGATAGTTGTGCCAGCCGTACGTGCGCAAGGGCGTAATGCAGAGCGGGTGCGGTTCGGCTTGGCCATCGATCGGCTGGAAAGGGTAGTGCATGCCTTCGCGACTCAAGCCCCGCTCGTCGTTTTGACGCCAAGCAAACGACAGGCGGTGCCGAAGGATGATTCCAGCACATCGCGGGCTGAACCGCTCACGCCGCAGCAGCTCAAATGTCGGAGAGTGATTGCTCGAACAGGCAGGAGGTTGCGATGGCCACCGGTTGGGCGAACGAAGGCGCCGTGCAGGACCAGATCGACAGCACGATCGAGGACGCCGTTCAGCGCGCACGCAGCAAATTGGGGCGGGGCGAAAGCCTGACGCACTGTGAAGAGTGCGACGCCAAGATTCCCGAGGCGCGGCGGCAGGCGGTCCCGGGCGTACGGTTGTGCGTGAAGTGCCAGTCCGAACAGGACAAGCGAGAAGCCGCATACAGTGGTTATAACCGCCGCGGCAGCAAGGATAGCCAGCTGCGGTGAGTGGTGAGAAGTCTGGAAATGGCGGACCTGACGGCTGCCGTCGGTTTCGGTGGAAAGGCCTTCAGCGTTTCCACCTATGCGATCGGATGCTTTATGCATGCAGGCGGGCATCGAACTCGAAGATGAGCGTAACTACGGGTTGGCTGTGCGGCGCAGGGTCAGCTGCATGACCGTCAGGTCCAGCCAGCGACCAAACTTGCAGCCGACCTGTCGCATCTGCCCGACGTGGATGAAACCCAGTTGCTGATGCATATGGATCGAGGCACGGTTCTCGCTCTCGATGGCCGCGACCATTACGTGTTTGTCCAACTGCCGGGCGCGCTGGATCAACGCCTGCATCAGGCTGCGTCCGATGCCGCTACCACGCTGGCCGGGACCCACGTAGACCGAATTCTCCACCGTGTGGCGGAAACCATCATGCGGGCGCCAAGGGCCGAAGGATGCGTAACCTGCGACCCGTTGCTCGTCGTCGACGGCAACCAATACCGGATAGCGCTGCTCATGGCGTTCGGCCAGCCAGGCGCGACGATTGGCGAGGTCGACAGTCCGGTCGTTCCAGATCGCTGTGCTGTTCTGCACCGCATCGTTGTAGATCTGCAGGATGCCGTCGAGGTCGGCGTCCAGGGCGTCACGTATCTGCACGTTGAAGTCCTTCAAAGCGGTTCGGGGCGATGCGGCGTCGGCCGCAACAGTCATTGACCCGTTCTCGCGGGATTGGTTGATGCCGGCAGGCGCTCGGGTGCCATCTCGGCCTTTTCGACCGAGCCAAAACGCCTATCGTTTTTTGATCGAGCACGGTTCGATCGTCCTGCCGCTCGTCGTTTCCAGCCGTTGAGCGCTCAATGTGCGGGTCGGGCTGCCGTAATGCTGCATAACCCAATTCCTTGGTGACGCAGTCCCTTGGTGATTTAGTTCCTTCGTGGAGTTTGTAGCATGTCCCTCCTGCCTGCCCGGATCGCGCCACGCATGACGCTGGGTGTTCTCGTTCTTCTGGTGCTTACCGCACTGGCTATTTTCGGGGTCATGACCCTGGGTGGCAAACCGCGGCTGGTGGCCACCGGGACCGCCGCCGCTGAACAGTCGGCCAGCGCCTTGGCCCGCCAGTTGGCGCTGCAGCTCAGCCGCATCGAAGGCACGACCGCCGCCATGGCGCATCTGGCTGAAAAGATGCCCAATGACGAGGCGCTGGTGTCGTCGACCCTGCCCAACCTGATCGACGGTCAGGGCGACGCTGCCATTGCCGGCGGCGGGCTGTGGCCGGAGCCGAATGCCTTCACGTCTGGCGTCGAGCGGCGCAGCTTCTTCTGGGCGCGCAATGCCAGCGGCGGGCTGGATTATTCGGATGAATACAACGCGGCGCAAACCTCGTCCTACCATGCCGAGTCCTGGTATAGCGGGGCTCGCTCGGCAGCGCCAGGACGTTGCGTCTGGTCGGACGGCTATCAGGATGCCGTCAGCGGCGTGGCGATGACCACCTGCAGCGTGCCCTACAGCCGTGACGGGACGTTCGCCGGCGTTGCGACCCTCGACCTCAAGCTCGATGATCTGGCCCGCTTTCTCGATGCCAACGGCGGCGTGACCGGCGGCTATGCCTTTGCAGTCGATCAGGCTGGCAATCTGCTGTTTTTCCCAGGCGCCAAGGGCAATAGTGGTTTGCCGGCCATGGCCGATCTGGTGCGTGAGCAGCCCTGGTTCAAGCCGGTTGCCGACGCCGTTGCCGCGCGCAGTGCGGATGATGCGGTGCTGTTCCTGGACCACGACGGCCTGGTCGACGGTGCGGCTTACGTCACGCTGGTCACCATGCAAGGCACCGGGTGGCGCGTTGGGTTGGTCACGCCGGAAGCGAATGTGACCGGCCTCGCTGATGAATTGACGTGGCAGATGTTGTTCCTGCTGCTGCCATTGCTGGCATTGCTGCTCGGCATCGCCTGGCTGGCGGGCAAGCGTCTGCTGGCGCAGCTGGAAGAAACCACCGGCCAGATCGAGCGGCTGGGGCAGGGCGGTGGGCATGACGGTGCTCAGCTGGAGATTCACCGCGCCGACGAACTCGGGGCATTGCGCGGCGCTGTCAATCATTACGCCGGTTCGTTGCGCGAAATGCTGCGCCGCATCGGCGAGGAGTCGGCAAGCCTGGAGCGGCAGGCCGACGAACTGGCGCGGCTTTCCATTGGGCTGGCCGATCGTGCCGAAGCCCAGCGACAGGACAATACCTTGCTGGCGACCGCTATCACCGAGATGTCGGCCAGTGCGGCCGAGGTCGCGCAGAACACCACCGACTGTTCCGACACCGCCCGTCAGTCACTTGCCGAAGCCGAACAGGGGCAGGGTCAAGTGCAGCGCAACAGCGAAGCGATCGTCGGGCTGGCTGGCGATATATCCGATGCCGCCTCGGCCATTACGCAGCTCGGCGAGGATATCGAGCGCGTTGGCGGGGTGCTGGACGTCATCAAATCCATTTCGGAACAGACCAATCTGCTGGCGCTCAATGCAGCCATCGAGGCGGCGCGTGCCGGCGAGCAAGGTCGCGGCTTCGCGGTCGTGGCCGATGAGGTGCGGACCCTGGCGGGACGCGCGCAGAGTTCAGCCGATGAAATCCAGCAGATGATCACCCAGTTGCGTCAGGCCTCGGCCCAAGCGGTTGCGACCATGCAGGCCGGCGCACAACGCACCGATGAAGCGGTGCGGCAGGCTGACGGTGTGGCCGGTACGCTGGGCAACACGGTGAGTAGCTTCGATGGCATCGTTCAGCGGGCGCAGCAGATTGCCGTGGCGGCGCAGGAGCAGAGTCATGTCGCCCAGGAAATCAACGAGCTTGCGGTGCGTATTCACACCGCAAGCGAAGAAGGGGCCCGCGATGCGGCGGCGCTGCGCGAACTTGGTCAGGGCATGCAGGCAATATCGCAGCGGCTGGCCGGTATGAGCCGCTGACCGATAGACGCTGGGCTGGCTTTCGTCATGGCGCGCCGCGAGCTACAGGACGATAGCTTGCGAGGTCGGGATTGCCGTCCTAGCATGGCCGCCCCGACCTGGAGCCCCTTGTCATGCCACGCCCTTCCACTCCGCGCCCGCAGCGCCCGACCGGCAAGCCTCGCCGCGTGGCCAAGGCGCCTCCGGCCGAGCCGCGCCTGTTGCTGCTGAACAAACCCTTCGACGTGCTTACCCAGTTCAACGATGCCGATGGACGCGCCACGCTCAAGGACTTCGTGCCGGCAGCGGGCGTCTATCCCGCTGGTCGCCTGGATCGCGACAGTGAGGGGCTGTTGTTGCTGACCAACGACGGTCAGCTGCAGGCGCGAATCGCCGATCCCAGGCACAAGCTGGCGAAGACCTACTGGGTGCAGGTCGAAGGCGAGGCGAGCGAAGAACAACTGGCGAGGCTGCGCGAAGGCGTCGAACTCAACGATGGCATGACGCTACCCGCCGAAGCCCGAGCCCTCGACGAACCGGCGCTATGGCCGCGCAATCCGCCGGTGCGCTTTCGCAAGTCGGTGCCGACCTGCTGGCTGGAGCTAGTGATTCGTGAGGGCCGCAACCGCCAGGTGCGGCGCATGACCGCGGCGGTCGGGCTGCCGACGTTGCGGCTGGTGCGGGTCAGGATTGGGCCTTGGGCGCTGGATGGCTTGCAGCCGGGCGAATGGCGGGAAGTGCCGGCGCATTTGTGAGCGTCGGCGCTGCAAATCGAGTCAGTGCGGGATGCCCTGCGTCACTTCGACGATATAGCCGATGATCGGTTTGGCGATGAACGCGAACAGGCACAGGCCCAGCCCCAGAAACAGAATGGTCGTACCGAGTCGGCCGGCTTTGGATTTCTTGGCCAGGTCCCAGATGATGAATGCCATGAACGCGATCAGGCCGCCGACCAGGACGATCATCATCCACTTTTCGAAAACTTCGGGCTCCATCGATTACTCCGCTTGGTTAGGCCTGTATGAAAACGAGCGAGCAGCGGTTTTCACATAGCCTGAGTCGATACAGCTATGACAGCCGGCGAACGTTTATCGACGAGCGAGACGCTATTTCTATACGTAGTGCGCGCGGGGGCATAGCAAGGCGGCGGCGATTATACGCCAAGTCCGACAGCCACGAGCCCTGGCGCGGCAATGGGTCTCAGCCACGCAAGTGATCCAGCGGCAGTTCGGTACTGGACGACACCTGACGCAGCACGAAACTCGAACGCACGCTGGAGACGCCTTCGATGCGGGTCAGCGTGCCGAGCAGAAAGGCCTGATAGTGCTCCATATCAGGTACCACGACCTTGAGCTGGTAATCGGCGTCCATCCCGGTGACCAGGCTGCATTCCAGCACTTCCGCGCATTTGCCGATCACCCCTTCGAAGTGTTCGAAGCGGTCTGGCGTGTGCCGGTCCATCCCGATCAATACGTAAGCAGTCAGGGTTAGGCCCAGCTTCTTGCGGTCCAGCAGGGCGACCTGGCGCGCGATGTAGCCGTCGTCCTCGAGCTGTTTGACCCGTCGTGAGCAGGGCGAAGGCGACAAGCCGATACGCTCGGCCAGGTCCTGATTGGAGATACGCGCGTCGTGCTGCAATTCGGCGAGAATTCGCAGGTCATGGCGGTCGAGTTTGCTCATTTTCGAATGGCTCACATGGTTTGATTGCGTGGAACTATGCTCCGTCGCGTATGAATTGCGCAATCTCTGTCAATTTGAGCAATCTTCGCAAACATCTGCCGGAGCGCGGGGCGTAAGCTTTATTCAACTTCAGCCCCCGGCAGAACTGACGCGGCACTTATCCCGCCGCGCCAACCGCCGACCTTTATCGAGGTCATCGGTCCGGGCCAGCACCGCTCACAAGGCGCTGCCGAAGATCCCGCCACAAGCGGTCAGCGAATTCAGCAGTAAAAAGACCACGTCTCGCCACGTGGTCTTTTTTTATGGATTGCCGGCAGGTTCCGGCGCTGGGCGCGGCCTCACCACCTCCTGCGGGTCGGCATGGACCAGCACCTCGGCGCGCGGGTAGCGGTCCTGAATGGCCGACTCGACCGCCTCGCAGAGTGCATGGGCCTCGATCAGCGGCAACTGGCCGGGCAGCTCCAGATGCAGTTGCACGAACCACCGGGTGCCAGAGACGCGGGTGCGTAGGTCATGACAGCCGACCACGCCGGGCACAGCGCAGGCCAGCCGATGCATGTCCTCGCTGACGTCCGGCGGCAGTTCGGTGTCCATCAGCACCGCGCCGGCTTCGCGCACGATGCTCAGCGCGCTCCAGAAGATGTACACCGCGATGGCGATGCCGAAGACCGCATCCAGACGATCCCAGCCGTACCCGGCGAGGATCAGGGCCACGAGGATGCTGCTGTTGAGTAGCAGGTCGGAACGGTAGTGCAGCGAGTCGGCGCGGATCGCCGTGGAGCCGGTTTCGCGCACCACATGACGCTGGTAAGCCAGCAGCGCCACGGTCAGCGCCAGCGACAGCAGCATCACCGCGATGCCCAGCATCGGCGCGCCCAGCGGTTGCGGATGCAGCATACGGTCGACACCCTGAACACAGACCAGGATCGCGCTCACCGAAATGAAGGCGCCCTGGCCGAGCCCTGCCAGCGCTTCGGCTTTGCCGTGGCCGTAGCGATGATCGTCATCGGCGGGGCGCAGCGAGTAGTGCACCGCCAGCAGATTGAGCAGCGAGGCGGCGCCGTCCAGCAGCGAATCGGTAAGACCGGCCAGCAGGCTGACCGAACCGCTCATCCACCAGGCCAGCGCCTTGCTTGCTGCCAGCGTCAGCGCCACGGCCAACGCCAGACGCGTGGCACGGCGCATAAGACGCGCGTGCTCGGCGCTGACGCCCTTGCGCCGTTCGCTGGTGTGCTGCATCAGGCGGCGGGACGCAGTCCGAAGGCGGCCAGTTGCTCGATGCCGCCGTCGTGCTGAATCAGCCGCGGATCATCCAGCGGCAGGCTGCGGCCAGTTTCCGCTTCGATGATTGCCTTGAGCCGGGCCTGGTCGATTACGCCGTCCGCGCCGATGGCTTCCTGGAGTTTTTCCGGGGCCATGGAATATTCGTTGTCGGGCAGATAGATCGCACCAGTCGCGAAATCGATACCGAAGGCGATCAGGCCGGGGATCACATAGAACAGCAGACCGACGGCGTTGGCTACGGCGATGGCCGGATCGATCTTGCCGTCGATCTGGCCGCGCCGGTCGGGGTAGAACAGCGTGCCGCAGGCGGCCAGCTGGGTGAACAGGGAGACGGCCAGCACGCCGCCGATGACACGGGAACGAGTACGCATAAGGACCTCCGGAAAAGTGGGCGCAACTATACAAGGGCCGCGTGATATTTTCTCGACATCAGACTGTCTTGCCTGGGTGACCGTTCGCCACGTCCTGCACTGGAGGCTGAAGCTGAAGGAAAAGACGACCGAGTTGCCTTGTCGTCCAGCTTTCCAGCCTCCAGCGCTTTTACCTTCTTAACCTTTACAATCTTCGGCCTCACGCGGAGTGCCCATGATTTCCCTGCCGATCGATCAAGCCCTGCCGGCGCTGCGCCAGGCCCTACGAATCCGTGACGAAGCGGTGCTCGAAGCACCCCCCGGCGCCGGCAAGACCACCCGCGTTCCGCTGGCGTTGCTGGACGAGCCGTGGCTGGACGGGCAAACCATCCTGATGCTTGAGCCACGGCGGCTGGCCGCTCGCGCTGCGGCCGAACGGCTGGCCAGTGAGCTTGGCGAGAAGGTCGGCGAGACTGTCGGTTATCGCATCCGTCTGGACAGCAAGGTCGGGCCGAATACCCGTATCGAAGTGGTCACCGAAGGCATCCTGGCGCGCCGACTGCAGGACGATCCCGCGCTCGAAGGCGTGGGGTTGGTGATTTTCGACGAATTCCACGAGCGCAGCCTGGATGCCGATCTGGCCCTGGCGCTGACCCTCAATGCGCGCATACTGCTGCGCGATGAGCCGCTCAAGCTGCTGCTGATGTCCGCCACGCTGGAAGGTGCGCGGCTGTCGAGCCTGCTCGACGATGCGCCTGTGGTGCGCAGCGAAGGGCGCATGTACCCGGTCATCCAGCGTTGGGGGCGGCCGTTCCAGCCCGGCGAGCGCATCGAGCCAAGAGTGGTTCAAACGGTCTTGCAGGCGCTGGATGAGGAATCCGGCAGCGTGCTGGTCTTCTTGCCGGGACAGGCCGAAATCCGCCGCGTGAACGATACCCTGGCCGAGCAACTGGCGGAGCGGGACGAGGTGATGCTGTGCCCGCTGCACGGCGAATTGGAGCTGAGCGCCCAGCGTGCGGCCATCGAACCGGCGCCGGACGGCAAGCGCAAGGTGGTGCTGGCGACCAACATCGCCGAGACCAGCCTGACCATCGAAGGCGTGCGGGTGGTGGTCGATGCTGGCTTGGCGCGGGTGCCGCGATTCGATCCCGGCAGCGGCATGACCCGCCTGGAAACCCGTCGCATTTCCCGCGCCTCGGCGACTCAGCGGGCCGGTCGCGCCGGACGTCTGGAGCCAGGGGCCTGCTATCGGCTGTGGTCCGAAGATCAGTACGCGCAACTGGCGGCCTATGGCGAAGCGGAAATCCTCCAGGCCGATCTGGCTGGGGTGGCGCTGCAATTGGCGCGATGGGGCGTCGAGCCGGATGAGCTGAGCTGGCTGGACGCGCCGCCTGTGGCCGCTTATGCGCAGGCGCAGGATCTGCTGCAGCGCCTCGGCGCGCTCAGCCGTAACTCCCGCGGCGGTTGGCAGCTGACCGCTCACGGTCAGGCCATGGCCGAATTGCCGGCGCATCCGCGCATCGCCCATATGTTGCTGCGCGGCCAGGCGCTGGGGCTTGGTCCGCTGGCGGCCGATCTCGCTGCGTTGCTGGTAGAGCGCGACATTCAGCGCGGCAGCCAGCGCGACAGCGGCAGCGATATCTCCACCCGCCTCGGAATGCTCGCCGGCAGCGCGGGGCGACATGCCGGCGCGCAGCGGGTGCGCCAGCTGGCCCGGCAATTTCGCGGTCTGCTGCGCGACCCGGCGGGTACTGTTCCGAGCGATGCCGATGATCAGCGCTGGCATGGCGCGCTGCTGGCCTTCGCTTATCCCGACCGAATCGCCCGGCAGCGCCGCGAGAGCGGTGGCGAGTACCGTCTGGCCAATGGGCGGGCGGCGGTATTCGGCGAGCCGGACGCGCTGATGAAGGAGCCCTGGCTAGTGATCGCCGAACTGGGCAGCCGTCAGGGCCAGCGCGAAGAGCGCATCTATCGTGCCGCGGCACTGGATCCTACGCTGTTCGACGAGGTGCTGGCCGAGCAGGTCAGCCCACACGACGCGCTGGAATGGGACGAACGAGAAGGCGTGCTGCGTGCCGAACGGCAGCGGCGCGTCGGCGAACTAGTACTCAGCCGTGAACCCTTGCCGGGGCTGGATGAAGAGGGGCGCGGCCGCGCCCTGCTCGGGCTGGTGCGCCGCAAGGGGCTGGAGTTGCTGCCCTGGACGCCAGAGATTCGCCAATGGCAGGCGCGCATCGCCTTGCTTCGGCAGCTCGATCTGGATGCCGGAGCAGCCAGCGAATGGCCGGACGTCAGCGACACGGCGTTGCTCGACCGTCTCGAAGATTGGCTGCTACCGTACCTGGGCAAGGTTTCACGGCTGGCCCACTTCGCTCAGCTGGACCTGAAAAGCATGCTGGCAACATTGCTGCCCTGGCCGTTGCCGCAGCGGCTCGACGAGCTGGCCCCGGTCGCCATCGCCGTGCCTTCCGGCTCGCGGGTGCGGCTTGATTACAGCGAGTCGCCGCCGGTGCTGGCGGTACGTCTGCAAGAGCTGTTCGGCTTGGCCGACACGCCGCGTATTGCCGGCGGGAGGCAGGCGGTGAAGCTGCACCTGCTTTCCCCGGCGCGCCGTCCGGTGCAGGTGACGCAGGATCTGGCGAGCTTCTGGGCCAATACCTATAGCGAGGTGAAAAAGGATCTGAAGGGGCGCTACCCCAAGCACTATTGGCCGGATGATCCGTTGGTCGCCGAGCCCACGGCGCGCGTCAAGCCGCGCGGAACGTAAAGAAGCAGCTTGATCTTGAAGCCGGAAAACAAAGCTAGAAGCGCAAAGTTTGACGCTTCTCAGCGGGACATTCCCGCTTTCAGCTTTCCTTATTCCCCCGGCAGGCTCAGATCCTCGCCTGCGGCGGCCATCTCGGCGTAGGCGCGATCCAATGCGTCGAGAACCGCTTGGCTGTCGCTCAGCCGACGCGACGCGATGAAGCGGATCGGTACCTTGTGGACGTTCACATAGGGCAGCGCTTGTATGCCGAAGTGCTGCAAAGCCTGGTTCACCGGAATCTGATAATCGAGCAGGTAGTCCGCGCGGCGGTGCTGCAGCATTTCAAGTGCCGAGGCATGACTGCTGGTGCGATGCAGACGAATGCCCAGCTGCGGGTCGTGCAGCATCTGGGTCACCACCGGCCAGTAGTTGTAGCCGCCGATGATGATAACGCCACGTTTGCGCAGGCTCTCCGGCACCTTTGGCGCTGGTGTGTCCGAGCGGTGGTAGAGGTTGAGGCTGATCTGCGCCAGGGTTGCGCGTCCCTCCAGCGTGTCCGCAGCCAGCTCCGGTTTGCCTGGTGCACCTGGCCACAGATCGACGGCGCCGCTCTTCAAGGCCGCATACAGGCGTGCGCTGGGAAATGCGCGAAATTGCGCTCGATAGCCGGCGCGTTCGAGTACCCGGTGAGTGAGGCCCACCAGCGGTCCCTGCGGCTGGCCCTGCGGATCGCTGTAAATCGCGGGCGGAAAGTCGTAGTACCCGACCGTCAGGGTGCGCAGCGGCTCGGCCTCGGGCGCGGCGAAGCAGGGTCCCGCCAGGAAGGCTGTAAACGAGATCCAGAGGAGAGCTTTCAAGGTAATTCACCGACCCTTGTGATTGCATAGTGCAAGCATGGTTGCCGGACGCCTCCGTGTCCAGAATGGCGACGGGCCGGGCGTCGAGTGGTGGCCACGGCGTTCATAGCCGCTGAGGCGGAGCCGGTTCTGGCTGGCTATGCTCAACCGACGATGTGGCCGCTCTTGCTCCTATGGGCGGCCCCGTTCATTTCGGTGGAGTGGTCTATGTATCGCAAGGTGTTCTCCAACAAGGTTTTCGATCGCAAGGTGGTGCTGATCACGGGCGGATGCGCCGGAATCGGTCGGGCGCTGGCCGAGCGGATGGCGCAGGCCGGGGCGCGGTTGGTGATTTTCGATCTGGAGCAGAACGCGCTCGATGGGCTGGTCCAGCATCTGGTCGATCATCACAACGCCGATGCCCTGGGGCTGCGCTGCGATGTGTCGGATGCGGCGGCGGTGCAGCAGGCCGTGGCGCTGGTGGTGGAACGCTTCGGCGGTATCGACGTGCTGATCAACAATGCCGGCATCACCCATCGCAGCCGCGTGGCCGACACCAGCCTGGCGGTGTTCGAGCGGATCATGGCGGTGAATTTCTATGGCGCTCTGCACTGCACCCAGGCGGCGTTACCGAGCCTGAGGCCGCGTCGCGGGCAGGTCATCGTGCTGAGTTCGCTCTCGCAATACGCACCGGTACCCGACCGCGGCGCCTACAACGCCAGCAAGCATGCGTTGCATGGGCTGTTCGAGACCCTGCGCAGCGAGTTGAGCGATACCGGTGTCAACGTGATGCTGGTCTGTCCTGGCTACACCGCCACCGATCTGCGCAAAAATGTGCTGATCGGCGATGGCTCTACCGCGCCGCAGCCGGTGCTGGCCGTGGGTCGGGTGGCATCGCCGCAGGACGTGGCTGAAGCTATTTTTCAGGGCGCGCTGAAACGGCGGCGGCTGCTGGTGCTATCGAATCTCGACTGGCGCGCTCGGATGGTGGCGCGCTGCTTTCCACGGTTGTTCGAGCATTTGCTTTTGCCGCGGCTGGCGGGCAATCGGTTATCGAGAAGCGTCAACTGAGGCGGTGACTTTCGCCTCTGCAAGAAGGCCGCTCCCAGCGTGATGTTTGGGGTTTTTTTGCAGGCCTGCGGCCTGCTTCGCCGCGAGGGCGCGCCTCCCACGAGAAGCGGTGCGGTGTGTGCTTTGGCTTTTGTGGGAGGGTCGCCCACGGCGCGATACTTTGGGTTTGCTGCAGGCCTGCGGACTGCTTCGCCGCGAGGGTGCGCCTCCCACGAAAGCGGTGCGGTGTGTGCTTTGGCTTTTGTAGGAGGGCCGCCCTCGGCGCGATGCTTTTGGCTTTTTAGCGCAGGGCTGCGCTGTTTTCGTCGCGATTCTGTCGCTTCGATGAAAGCCAATGCCGTCAGCTCGGCTGCGCATCGCCATATAACTGTTGCACCAGCGCCATGTCCCAGTACGCCGCTTCGATCTTGTGGCCGTCGAGATCGCGCACGAAGCAGCCGTAGTACGGCTCTCCGTACTCCTGCCGCGGTCCCGGCGCGCCTTCATCCGTTGCGCCGGCTGCCAGCGCGGCACGGTGGAAGGCGTCCACCGATGCTTTGTCCGCGGCGAAGAAGCCAACATGCGTGCCGTTGCCAAGACTGGCCGGCTGGCCATCGATGGGCGTCTGCAGCCAGAACTCAGGATATTCTCGGCCCCAGGCCACCGCGCCGGGGTGGCTCATGATGCGCTTGCAGCCCAGGGTTGCGAGCGTCTGGTCGTAGAAGGTCGCGGCTTGCTCGAAGCGGTTGGTGCCCAGGGAAATGTGGGACAGGATGCTGGGATTCTGGTCGGTCATGGCTTGGTGCTCCGAAGGTGAGAGCAACCAAGCCTAGACCGACGAATCGTTACTCGCCGTCCGGCTGCTCGTTTTTTGCATCGCGGTCGATGGTTGGTTCGCTGCAGAGCATGAAGCAGCGGAACAGCACTACCGTGGCCAGCAGCTGCAGCATCCCGACGGCGCTGTCGACAAGCACGGCGATCAGCCCGGGCGGTGCATCGCCGGCCCAGAGCTGGGCAGCCAGCCAGGCTTCGAGAAGCCACAGCGGCAGCAGCACCGCAAGAATGCAGCCGAACACCAGAAGAAAGTGGCCGCGAGTCTGCAGGAAGCTTTCCTTCAGTGCCGCCAGCGGGCTCAAGCCACGCAGGATCAGCAGATATTCAGCGAAGGCGATCTTGACCATCACCCACAGCCCCGGCAGCACGAACAGCGAGGCGCCGAGCATGATCAGCAGGGTGCCCAGCCCGGCCAGTACCGCCATCGACGGCCATAGCGGCACGGCACGCGCCAGCACTTCACGCAGGGGCGGCGAATGGCCACGGCTGCGGGCGTCTAAAAACAGGATCAGCGCGCCGATGTACAAGGGGTAGAACACCATGCCGACCAGCAGCTCCTGCGCCGGCACCGCATCCTTGCCGAACCAGTGCTCGACGGCCAGCCTGGCGCAGCTCTCCAGCGCGATCAGCGGCAGGCAAAGACGCGCAATCGACGCCAGATTGCGGGAATAGAAATACCAGGCGTCACGGAGGATGGTCAGGACATTCATCGCGGTCGGAACCGTCTCGGAAAAACAGGCGCGCACTTTAGCCCAAGAAATCGGGCAGCGACATGCGCGATATTGCCGTCCAAGCAGGCTGTGTGAAAACTGCTGCGCTCGGTTATGCGGCGTTAAAAGCAGGCTCGGATGCGAGCCCAGTCCGCTTCCTCGCCTGTTTTTGTGGGGCCGCCTAGTTCTTGCCTGGGCGGCCCCGCCTAACCTTCGCTCGCTACGTTTTCGCACAGTCTGCATACTGGCCCGCCTTTCTCGATTCGGGTTGCCGCGTGAAGAAGATCGCCCTGTTTGCCGATGTGCAGAACCTCTACTACACGGTCCGCCAGGCCCACGGTTGTCATTTCAACTACGCCGCCCTGTGGGCCGAGGTCAGCGCGCGCGGTGAGATCGTCGAGGCCTATGCCTACGCCATTGATCGCGGCGACGCCAAACAACAGCAGTTTCAGCAGATCCTGCGCAACCTCGGCTTCACCGTGAAGCTCAAGCCTTATATCCAGCGCAGCGACGGCTCGGCCAAGGGCGACTGGGATGTGGGCATCACCATCGACGTGCTGGACGCTGCCGCGCGCGTCGATGAAGTGGCGCTGGCCTCCGGCGACGGCGATTTCGACCTGCTGCTCGACCGCGTACGTGCCGGCGGCGCCGAAGCCACCGCCTACGGCGTGCCGGGGCTGACCGCGCAATCGCTGATCCGCGCCGCTACGCGTTATGTGCCGATCGAAGGAAAGTTGTTGTTGAAGAGTTAAGAGCCGAAAAAGCACTGGGGAGGCTGGACGGGAAACGGTGCGCGGAGCGCCCCTATTTGGGGGCGCCGTGTCGTCCGTAGGGTGCGCTCCGCGCACCTTTTGCAGAACAGCGCAGCACGACGCGTTTCTCGTCCAGCCAGCGTTTGCGAGTAAACTGCACGCCCCGTTTTTATCGTCCGGTTCTCGCCATGACCTTCGCCTCCCTGGGCCTGATCGATCCGTTGCTGCGCACGCTCGAATCCCTCGACTACACCACGCCGACCCCGGTTCAGGCCAAGGCGATTCCCGCCGTGCTCAAGGGTCGCGACCTGATGGCTGCGGCTCAGACCGGCACCGGCAAAACCGCGGGTTTCGCCTTGCCGTTGCTGCAGCGGTTACTCCACGAAGGGCCGCAGGTGGCGAGTAACTCGATTCGCGCGCTGGTGCTTGTGCCGACCCGCGAGCTGGCCGAGCAAGTCCATGAAAGCTTCCGCACCTATGGCCAGAGCCTGCCGCTGCGCACTTACGCGGTGTACGGCGGCGTCAGCATCAACCCGCAGATGATGGCGCTGCGCAAGGGCATCGACGTGCTGGTGGCGACGCCGGGTCGGCTGCTCGACCTGTACCGACAGAACGCCGTGAAGTTCGGCCAGGTGCAGGCGCTGGTGCTGGACGAAGCCGACCGTATGCTCGACCTGGGCTTCGCCCAGGAACTGGACGACCTGTTCAGCGCGCTGCCGAAGAAGCGCCAGACCCTGCTGTTCTCCGCAACTTTCTCCGATGCCATCCGCCAGATGGCTGGCGAGCTGTTGCGCGACCCGCTGTCCATCGAGGTCAGCCCGCGCAACGCCGCTGCCAAAACCGTCAAGCAATGGCTGGTTCCGGTGGACAAGAAGCGCAAGAGCGAACTTTTCCTGTACTTGCTGGCAGAAAAACGCTGGGGCCAGGTGCTGGTGTTCGCCAAGACCCGCAAGGGCGTCGATCAACTGGTCGAGGAGTTGCAGGCGCAGGGAGTTGCCAGCGATGCGATTCACGGCGACCGGCCGCAAGCGAGCCGACTGCGCGCGCTGGAAAGCTTCAAGGCCGGCGAAGTGCAAGTGCTGGTCGCTACCGACGTGGCCGCTCGCGGGCTGGATATCCATGACCTGCCGCAGGTGGTCAACTTCGACCTGCCAATCGTCGCCGAGGATTACGTGCACCGCATCGGCCGCACCGGCCGCGCGGGTGCCACCGGTGAAGCGATTTCTCTGGTGGCGGCCGACGAAGTCGACCAGCTCGCCGCCATCGAGACGCTGATCAAGCAAGTACTGCCGCGCCATGACGAGCCTGGCTTCGTCCCCGATCACCGTGTGCCGGCCACCCAGCCCGGCGGGCAGATCATCAAGAAGCCGAAAAAGCCAAAGAAACCCAAGGAGAACGCCGCTAAAGGGCGGGTTCATCTGGGCAACTGGTTCGACGAAAGTGAAAAACCCAACGCGAAGGCGATCCGAAAAGTGCCGAGTCTGGGTGGGGCGAAGCCCGCTGGAAAGAAGCGTTGAGGAAACGATTCTCCCTGTTGCGTGTGGCGACATTCCTCGACGAAAGGCTTGTTGCTGCATGACGGTTTGGTGCATGGCGGCGTCGTCTTGCTCATGCGGCGGCGAGCCTAGACGACCGTCGTTTTATACTTTTCTGAATGAAACGGCTTTAACCGGGACCAACGCGTTCATGGGGCGCGCTTGTCGTCGGCCCCAGCTACAGCTATTGAGGGATAAAGAGGTGGCCTTTGGCAAATACTGATGCAGAACTTCATGCGCTCAGCCGCCATGACGTATGGGCCGGCTTCAAGCAGCTGACACCTATTTCGCTTTTTGTGGTCGTGTTTGGTCTGGCCTTTGGTCTGGCTGCGGCGCAGGCGGGGTTGGATAGCTATTCCATCATGCTCATGAGCGGCCTGGTCTTTGCCGGTGCTTCACAGTTTGCCTCGCTGGAGCTTTGGGGCACCCATGTTCCGCTCGTCCCGCTGGTGGTCACCGTATTTGCCGTCAATGCCCGGCATCTGTTGATGGGCGCGACCTTGTACCCGTGGCTGCGTCAATTGCCGCCGTCGAAGCGCTATGCCGTGATGTTCGTCGTCTCGGACGCCAATTGGGCGATGTCCATGCAAGCGTTCAGTCGCAATGAGCCTGGGCTGGGCATCTTGTTCGGTGGCGGTCTCGCGCTCTGGACGTTCTGGGTGCTTGGGACCTGGCTTGGCCTTTATTTCGGCAGTGCCATCCATGATCCGGTCAGCCTGGGATTGGACATGGTCATGGGGTGTTTCCTGTTGGCGATGGTCGTTGGCGGCAAGAAAGATCTGCGGATGGCCATTGTCTGGATCGTCGCCGGGTGTTCATCGATGTTGGCGTACTGGTATCTGCCCGCCAATAGCCATGTCGTTGCAGGCGCGCTCGCAGGCGGCATATTGGGTGCGTTGTGGATGGAGAGGCAGAATTGACTTTGGAAACGGCAGGTTCTGGCGCGCTGATCATCATCCTGATTATGGCCGTGGTGACCTTGGCAACCCGCTGGGGCGGTGTGTTCGTGATGTCGTTCGTGCCCATCAACCGCAGGACCGAGCAATTCATCAGCGCTATGTCTGGCTCAGTGCTGGTGGCGTTGCTTACACCCATGGCGGTTAATGGAGACAACGGCGCTCGACTGGCTTTCTTGGTTACGGCTGTCACGATGTTGATGCTCAAGAAACCGTTGCCCGCGATCGCTGCTGGGGTGATCGCAGTCGCGCTGTTCAGGCAGCTCTCCGGTTGATAAGGACGGCCTCGCGCTGGAGGCAAGTGAGCGGGGCCTAGCCGGGCCGCGAGCTGTGGTTAGTCGCAGAAATGAAATGTAGCAAGGATGAACACCCTGCAAACGCAAGGTCATTGCAGGTTCCTGTAAATTGCAGATTCCTCACTACGTAGCCACCTCGCCGCCCTATGGCCCTCCTGATCGCTTTCGCTGTTCTGTCCATCCTTGTTTCCTTCATCTGTTCGATCCTGGAAGCGGCGCTTCTATCGATTACCCCGAGTTTCATCGCACACCAGAAGGTGACGAATCCCAAGCTCTATGAACGCCTCAAGCACCTGAAGGAGAAGGTCGACCAGCCGTTGGCCGCCATTCTCACGTTGAATACGGTTGCCCATACGGTCGGCGCGACGGGCGTTGGCGCCCAGGTCACGGTCGTGTTCGGCAGCGGCTACCTTGGTGCTGCGTCCGCCATCATGACCGTCCTGATCCTGGTTCTCTCGGAAATCCTGCCGAAAACCATCGGTGCGCGGTATTGGCGGGAGCTGGCGCCGTTCCTGCCTCCATTCCTCAAGGGAATGATCGTTCTGCTCAAGCCGTTCATTGTCGTTTCCGATTTCATCATGCGACTGTTTGGCGGCAAGGAGCCGGAGCATAACGTTCGTCAGGAGATCAAGGCGCTGGCCCTGCTCGGCCGGGAGACGAACCAGTTGGACGAGGACGAGCAGCGCGTCATCGGCAATATTCTGGACCTCCACGAAATCAAGCTCCGCGCGATCCTGACCCCAAGGACTGTGTGCGAGTATGCGTCGCCGGACGACAGCGTCGCGGCGTTCAAACAAAAGGTCAGCGAAAGCCAGTTCTCGCGCTATCCCGTCATCGGCGACAACGAAGATCCGCTGGGCGTGGTCTTTCGTTATGACATTCTGGCCGCAGCGGATGACAGCACCGTCGCCTCGATCATGAAGCCCATCAAGATCACCTCGGAACTGACGAGCGTAGAAAACCTGATGACTCAGCTGATGCGTGAGCGTCAGCACATGTGCCTCGTCTATGACGAGTTCGGCAGCTGGCAAGGGCTGGTGACGCTGGAAGACGTGATCGAATACATCATCGGCCAGCCGATCATGGACGAGACCGATGACATTCCCAACATGCGCCGCTTCGCGAAACGACGCTGGGAGCACCGCATCAAGGCGTCGCGGGACTAGGCTGACGTTCAGCTCGTAGGGCCGGTACAGCCTTGAGTCATCGTGAGTCGCGCGCTCATGTGCCGGCCGTACTGCACGACCATCGATTCGCTTAGCGCCCGGCCAGCCACTGCAATATCGTCCAGCCGCTGCCTTGCCGCTCACGAAGAGGCGATGAGCGGGTAGCCGCCGGTCTGCGCCTCCAGTCGAGCATCTCACCGGCGCAGAACACGTCCGGTAGCTGACGCAGCATCAGTTTGTCGTCGAGCGCCTCGAAGGAAACGGCCGGGGATTTGGCTCCGCTCTCAGCCGGCCGTCACCGTCATGCCGCCATCGACCATCACGACCGAGCCGACCATGAAGCTGGCGCGGTCCGAGGCCAGAAAGGCCACCACCTCGGCGATCTCTTCTGGTTGTGCGGCGCGACCGATGGGTGCGGCTTCGCCGTGCTTGGCCAGGAAACCGGGGCCGTCGTCGACAACCTCGTTGAGGATGTTGGTGACCACATCGCCTACGCCGATGGCGTTGACTCGGATGCCGTGCTCGATTGCCTCCAGCGCCAGCGTGCGCGTCAGTTGTGCCAGTGCGCCTTTGGAGGCCGCGTAGGCCGCAATGGTGGGGAAGGCGAAGTACGAGGCGTAGGAGGCAATGTTGACGATGGCGCCCGAGCGGTTCGGCAGCATCGCCTTGATCGCCTCGCGCGAATGCAGGAAGGCTGCGGTGACGTTGGTCGCCTGGATGCGCTCCCAATCCTCGCGCGTCATTTCGATGACCGGCTTGTTGATGATGATTCCGGCGTTGTTGACCAGAATATCCAGCCGTCCGAACTGTTCCACCGCCAGCCCCACCGCACGCTCGGCCGCGCCGTCGGCGGTGATGTCAGCCATCAGGGGCACCAGCCCGGGCTGCGCCAACGCCTCTACGTCGGGGTTCAGATCCTCGGCAACCACCTTCGCGCCACGTGCATGCAGCATTAGCGCGATGGCCTTGCCGATGCCGCTGGCGGCTCCGGTAACCAGGGCGACCTTGCCTTCGACTTCCTGGGGAACGCGGTGTTTGATATCAGTCATGCGTATTTCCTCCGATACGGGCCAGGCGAGACATTCGCCAGCCGGGCGCTTGTGAGCGATGTCGGGCTCACTGTCGCGCAAACCCGGCACCACGGCTTTCGCGGCCTTGCGCGGACTGTTGGAGTCTTGCTCGAAGCTGAGAATAGCCAGTCGTCCTTTGGTGCTAACCGCCTACCCCTCACCCTAGCCCTCTCCCGCAGGGAGAGGGGATTGCTCAGGTGTCAGGCCCACCCACGATGATTCAGTGGCTTCAATCCGCCCCCTCGCCCCTTTGGGGAGAGGGTCGGGGTGAGGGCTTCCATCCAGCGCATAGCCCGACCAGATACACATCCCAGATACCGGCCCTGAGCTAACCTCTTCGATTGCGTCGCGTTTTTGTGGACTTCGCAATGGAGCCATCCTTGCAGCAATCCGATTCTGATCTGCCTCCCGTGATGGACGGCCGGTGCGTGATCGCCGAAGCGATGCCGCACTTTTTACCCGGCAAGCCGCTGCCCCTGCCGCCGCGCCCGCAAGTGCAGGATGTGGTAGTGCAACTGTTCAGCTATCAGGGCCTTGCCGAACCTATCCTGGTTCCGGCCGTGGTGGAGCCGCTGCTGGTGCTGGTGCTGTCCGGCGCGGCTACGGTCGAAGAACGTGCCCTCGATGGCGAATGGCAAGTCACCGAGGTTCACGCTGGTGACTTCTTCCTGACCAGCACCAGCGAGCCATACGAGATGCGCTGGCAGGTGCAGGGCGACGCCCGTTTCGAAGTGATGCATCTTTATCTCAGCCTGCCGCTGATCGAGCAGGCCGCGCGCGATCTGTACGGTGACAACTGCAACCCGGTGAGTTTTCTCGATGTCTCCGGCGCTCGTGATGAGCGTGTGACCTTCCTGCTCGAACAACTGCGGCTGGAGCTGTTCAGCGAGCGTGAGCCCAGCCCGCTATTCGTGCACAGCCTGGCCCAGGCGCTGGCCATACATCTGGTGCGCACCTACCCGGACCCGCACAACGCCGCCAGGGGCGCGAATGCGCTACAGACCTACAAGTTGCGCCGCGTCATCGAAACTATGAAGGCGCGTCTGGCCGAGGAGTTCTGCCTGCCTCACCTGGGGCAGATCGCCGGCCTTAGTGACTACCACTTCAGCCGTCTGTTCAAGCGCGCCACGGGCCTGTCGCCCTCGCAATATTTCATCCGCCTGCGCATGGCACGCGCACGCCATCTATTGCTGGAGACGGAGATGAGCGTCATCGAGATCAGCATGGAAGTTGGCTATTCGAGCCCCAGCCACTTTTCCCAAGTCTTTCGTCGTGAGGTGGGCGTGACGCCGAGAGGCTATCGCCGGATGTGATTTCGGCCTGCGTCGAAGTCTTGCAGCTTATGTGCGGCACCGATCAACGGCGTCCTATTCATTGTCTAGGTGCCCGCATGGGCGATGGGGTTCGGCTCAGGCTTCGCCGTCAGCCAATCCAGCATACCCTCGGCTGCGGCGCGGCCGCTCGCGAAGCAGGCGGTGAGCAGATAGCCTCCGGTCGGCGCTTCCCAGTCGAGCATCTCTCCGGCGCAGAACACGCCGGGCAGCTGGCGCAACATCAGCTTGTCGTCCAGCGCCTCGAAAGGCACGCCGCCCGCGCTGCTGATGGCTTCGTCCAGCGGGCGTGGGCGCAGCAGGGTGATCGGCAGGGCCTTAATCGCTGCGGCGAGTGCTTGCGGGCTCTGGAAGGTTTCGGCGTCGGTGAGTTCGCGCAGCAGGGCGGCCTTTACGCCGTCCAGCTTCAACTGGCGATGCAAGTGCTTGGCCGTGGACTGTGAGCCGCGCGGTTTGGCCAGAGCGGCGGCGATCTGCGCGTGGGAGCGATCCGGCAACAGGTCGAGCAGAACGGATGCCGAGCCCGTTGCGTTGATCCGCTCACGGACGTTCGCCGACAGCGCATAGACCAGGCTGCCTTCGATGCCGGTCGCGGTGAGGACGAATTCGCCCCTGCGCGGTGTTTCGCCGGGCAAAGCCAGGCTGACGGTCTTCAGCGGCGCACCGGCGAATTTCTCGACGAGGTGCGCGCTCCAGCCCGCCACCTCGAAACCGCAATTGGCTGGCTGCAGCGGCGCGATGGCGACACCACGGGCTTCAAGCAGCGGCACCCAGGCGCCGTCCGATCCCAGCCGAGCCCAGCTACCGCCGCCCAAGGCGAGCAGGGTGGCATCCGGTTTCAGCAGCGTTTCGCCTTCCGGCCCGGCGATACGCAACTGGCCATCGTCGCTCCAGCCCAGCCAGCGGCGGCGGGTGTGAATCTGCACGCCGCTGTCGCGCAGGCGCTTGAGCCAGGCGCGCAGCAGCGGCGCGGCCTTCATGTCGGTGGGGAACACCCGGTCGGAGCTGCCGACGAAGGTGTCGATGCCCAGGCTGTGAATCCACTCGCGCAATGCATTTGGATCGAAGGCTTCGAGTAGCGGCCGCAGCTCGCCGGCCCGTTCGCGGTAGCGCTCGACGAATGCGGCGAAATCCTCGGCGTGAGTGATGTTCATGCCGCCGACGCCGGCCAGCAGGAACTTGCGACCCACCGAGGGCATGGCGTCGTAGAGGTCGACCGCAATGCCGGCCTGGCTCAGCACTTCGGCAGCCATTAGCCCGGCTGGGCCGCCGCCGATGATGGCGACGCGGGAAGGCGTAGGAATCGAAAGCATGGTTCGGGCCTGGCGGTACGAGGCCGGCATTGTAGCGAATGCCGTTCCGATACTCGCCGACATCATCGTGCATCCGCCCATACAAAAAGCCCTAGACAAATACGGCTTCAACCCAGCCCGTAACGCTCCCAGGCTGCGGCGGCGCTGAAATGCAGTTGCGCATGGCGCCGGGCAAGCAGGGCGCGGTCCTTGTCGTAGCCGCCGCCGATCAGCCCGACCAGCGGAATGTCGCGCCCCAGGCAATGTTCGATGACCGCGCTGTCGCGCATTGCCAGCCCCTCATCGCTGAGGTTGAGCAGGCCCAGCGCGTCGTCACGGTGGACGTCGACGCCGGCGTCGTAGATCACCAGATCCGGCTGGTACAGGGGCAGCAGATAATCCAGCGTGTCGTTCACCGTCTTGAGGTAATCGGCGTCGCCCAGGCCCGGTGCCAGGCCGATGTCCCAGTCGCTTCGCGCCTTGCGCGCCGGAAAATTCTTCTCGCAATGCAGCGACACGGTCACCGCATCCGGCACCTGTTCGAGGATGCGCGCGGTGCCGTCGCCCTGGTGCACGTCGCAGTCGAAGATCAGCACACGACCAACCCGGCCGCTTTCCAGCAGCGACAGGGCGATCACCGCCAGGTCATTGAAGATGCAGAAGCCCGAGGCGTGGTCGTGGTGCGCGTGGTGCGTGCCACCCGCCAGGTGACAGGCCAGCCCATATTCCAGCGCTTGCTCGGCAGCCAGCAGCGAACCGCCGACCGCGCGCAGCGTGCGTTGCGCCAGTTGCGGGCTCCAGGGCAGGCCGAGGCGGCGAAGTTCCTCGCGGTTCATGTCTCCCGTGCAGTAGCGCTCGACGTAAGTGCGGTCATGGGCGAGAGCGAGGATGTCGGCCGGACAGATTTCCGGGCGCAACAGTGCTTCATCCGTGGTCAAACCGCTCGCAATCAGGTGATCACGTAGCAGCCGAAACTTTTCCATCGGAAAGCGATGCCCGGACGGTAACGGCGGGCTGTAATCATCATGAAAGATCAACGGTAGAGACATCGTTCGGCGCCCGAGTGGTCAGCCGGAAGTATGCCGACTCGGCAACGGCCCTCTCAAGGAAGCGGCATGGAAGAAGCGACAGTACGTATCGAACTGGAGACACCGCGCCTGCGCTTGCGCGGCTGGCAAGACAGCGACCTCACACCATTGACCCAGATGTGCTCCGATCCACGGGTGATGCGCTATTTCCCGGCGTTGCTCTCCCGTGACGACTGCGCGGCGGCGATCGCGCGCTGCCGTATTCACTTCGCGCGGCACGGCTTCGGTTTCTGGGCGTTGGAGCGCAAGGACGACGGGCGCTTCATCGGCATGGCCGGTCTGGCCTGGAGCCGCCTGCAACAGCCGTTTTGCCCTGCCGTGGAGATCGGTTGGCGACTCGCCAGCGATCAGTGGCGCCAGGGCCTGGCCCGCGAAGCGGCGGAGGCGGCTCTGGACTGCGCCTTCGAACGTCTGCAACTGGCGGAGGTGGTGGCCTATACCGCTGCGCTCAACGAACCGTCCAGAGGGCTGATGGTAGCCCTTGGCATGCAGCATGAACCAGAGGAAGACTTCGAACACCCTGGCGTGGCCGAGGGGCATCCGCTGCGCCCACACGTGCTGTACCGGATGCGCCGGGATAACCGGGCCATTGCCCGACGATAAGCACAATTGCTGGAGCGAAACCTGCCGAATCCGTAATATTGCGCGCCTTGCCCGTGCCGCCTAGATAAAGGAACAACATCATGACCGACACCCTGGATACGTTGGTGAATCTGCTTTCGCTGGAGCGAATCGAGGAAAACCTGTTTCGTGGCGCGAGCCAGGATCTGGGCTTCCCGCAACTGTTCGGCGGTCAGGTGGTTGGTCAGGCGTTGTCCGCGGCGAGCCAGACCGTGGCGCCTGAGCGTCATGTGCATTCCATGCACGGCTATTTCTTGCGCCCGGGTGATTCACATCAGCCGGTGGTCTACGACGTCGACCGAGTGCGTGACGGCGGCAGCTTCACCACCCGGCGCGTCAGTGCGATCCAGAAAGGGCAGACCATCTTTACCTGCAGCGCTTCGTTCCAGGCGGACGAGACCGGTTACGAGCATCAGTTGCCGATGCCCGAGGTGGCCGGACCGGAAAATCTGCTCAGCGAGTGGGAGTTGCTGCATCAGCTGACGCCGCTGGTGCCGCCGCGGGTAGCCGAAAAACTGCGTCGTCCCAAGCCCATCGAGATTCGTCCCGTGACGCTGCAGGACCCGATCAATCCCGCGCCGATCGAGCCGATTCGGCACATCTGGTTCCGTGCCGATGGTTCGCTGCCCGACAACGCCGCACTGCACAAATATTTGGTCGCCTATGCGTCGGACTTCAGCTTCATCGGCACCGCGCTGCAGCCGCACGGCGTCAGTTCCTGGAGCAAATTCATCCAGCTGGCGAGCCTCGACCATGCCATCTGGTTCCACCGTGAAGTGCGCGCGGACGATTGGCTGCTGTACTCCATGGATAGCCCTTGGGCCGGCAACGCACGTGGTTTCGCCCGTGGCAGCATTTTCAACCGCGCCGGCGAACTGGTCGCTTCGGTCGCGCAGGAAGGCCTGATTCGCGTGCGTGAGGACTGGAAGTGAAGCTGGCCGATGCGCGGCATTGGGTGTTCGACATGGACGGCACCCTGACCATCGCCGTGCATGATTTTCCGGCGATCAAGCGGGCGCTGGATATTCCGCTGGAAGACGACATCCTGCATCACCTCGCCGCGTTGCCGGACGATGAGGCGGCAAGCAAGCGCGCGTGGTTGCTGGAACACGAGCGCGAACTGGCCTATGCCGCGACGCCGGCACCGGGCGCGCTGGAGTTGCTGCACGAGCTGCGTGACTGCGGGTGCCGGCTCGGCGTGCTGACGCGCAATGCCCATGAGCTGGCGCTGGTGACCTTGCAGGCGGTGGGCATGGGCGACTGCTTTGTGTCTGACGACATTCTTGGCCGCGACGAGGCGCCGCCTAAACCCGATCCGGGCGGTTTGTTGCATTTCGCCGAGAAATGGTCAGTGCCGCCGCACGAGCTGGTGATGGTCGGCGACTATCGCTTCGATCTGGAGTGTGCGAAGGCGGCCGGTGCTCGTGGCGTGCTGGTCAACCTGCCGGAAAACCTCTGGCCGGAGCTGACCGATCTGCATGCGCGTGATTGTGGGCAATTACGGCGGATGTTGGGCTGATGCCGGTGCGCTAAGCGCACCCTACCGGCGAGGCAATTCGTGCAGAAGAGGGGCAGCCTGGCGGTTGCCCCTTTCCCTTCCTGATTCAGTAAATCGCCTGATATAGCTTGCGCCGGTAAGTCGTGACCAGCGGGTGGTCGTTGCCCAGCAAGTCGAATACCTGCAGCAGCGTCTTGTGCGGCTGACCGTTGGCGTAATTGCGGTTGCGCACGAATAGCTTGAGCAGGCCGTCCAGTGCGGCTTCGTATTGCTGGCGTGCCAGTTGCTGGATCGCCAGCTGATAGGCCGCCTCGTCATCCTCGGCGTTGTGTGCAAGACGGCTTTTGAGGTCGGCCACTTCCGGCAGGTCGTTGGCTTGCCGGAGAAAGGTCAATTGAGCGCGTGCGGCGGCGAGTGCCTGCTTGTGCTCGTCGCCCTTGACCGCACCGAGCACCGTTTCGGCCTCGCCCAGCTCGCCGCGTTCGGCCAGGCAGCGAGCATAGAGGATCAGCGCCGCAGCGTTTTCGTTGTCTTCGCTCAGCAGTTGTTTGAGCAGGCTTTCCGCCTCGCCGATGCGCCCTTCGGCGAACAGCGCCTGCGCGGTCGAGAGCAGATCGGCATCGGGCGCAGCGGGTGCCGGCACGTGGGGTTCGAGCATGGCGCGAATCGCCGATTCGGGCTGGGCACCGGCAAAGCCGTCGACCGGTTGACCGTCCTTGAACAGCACCACGGTAGGCAGGCTGCGCACACCGAAGCGCGCCACCACGTCCTGCTCGATATCGCAATTGACCTTGGCCAGCAGCAACTCACCTTGGTATTCCTCGGTGATCTTCGCCAGCAGCGGCATCAGTGCCTTGCACGGAGCGCACCACTCGGCCCAGAAGTCCACCAGTACCGGTTTGTGAAAGGAGTTTTCCAGCACCAGTTGTTCGAAGTTGCTAGCGGTGACGTCGAAGATGAAAGGAGTCTGGCTCATCGGAACTCTCGAAATGGGCGCGTGCGAAATGAGGCGAGCATGTTAAGTGGGGGCGATCCGAAGCGGAAGCAAGTGGCGGTCAGTCAGCCGTTGGCTGCGGTCAGGGGCCAACTCGCCAGTTCACGGTAGTGCACGCCGCTCGGCGTATGGGTGGAAAGAAACAGGCCGAAACGATCCACTGGCCATTCGAACGCGGGCGGCGTTGTGGTTGGTTGCGTCCGCGCATCGCGTATGAGCGTCACATGCGGCAGAAACGGACGCGCATCGAGGGCGAAACCGTGTGTGGACAGGCCCGCATGCAGCTGTTCGACCAGTTGACTCAGCGGCGTCGGCATCTGGTTCGGGATCAAGCAGGCGAAGCCATGACCGATGACCCGTAGTTGATCCAGCCGCAGCCTGAAGGCGTCGGCGCGCAAATGCCCGCCGAGCTGCCTCAGCGTCTCCAATGCGCTCTCCGGCTGACTGCCGAGAAATGCCAGGGTGAGGTGCAGATTGGCCTGCGCCACGGGTCGGCCATCGAGCCCTTGGGCGTCGCGCCAGCTACAAATCGCATCCGCCAACGTCGGCGGGCAGGGTAGGGCAAAGAACAGACGCAGGTCTTTTTCGGTCGTCATCGCTTGCTCAGCCTCCGGTTTCGCCCTCGCTACGGTTGAAGCGCTTCAGCGGTCGATCCGGAAGCCAAACGCCTGACTTCCAGCTGCTCAATGCGCTTATCGTCTCCACGCCTTACCGAATGATAGAGGCTGACTCGACGGAATTCTGCTGGCTCGGCCAGATCCGGCCAGGTGCAGGCGTCGAGGATGTCCAGGCGCTCGTATAGCGCGTGTTGGAAGTCACGCACCCGTGAGTCCGCAACCAGCGCTTCGCGGCCTCGGCTCAAGAACTGATCGAGCAACGGAAGATTGGCGCGATCGTAGAGCACGTCGGCGACGATGATCAGGTCGTAGCGGTCGGCCTCGGCGAAGAAATCCTCGGAATAACTCAGCTGGACACCATTGAGCTCGGCATTGGCCCGGCAAGCCGCCAGTGCCAGCGGGTCGAGGTCGCACGCGACGACTTCCGCCGCGCCCGCCTTGGCAGCAGCGATCGCCGCGACGCCCGAACCCGTGCCGAAGTCCAGCACGCGCTTGCCGCGTACCCACTCGGGGCGCTCCGCCAACCAGCGTGCCAGTACCAGGCCGCTGGCCCAGCAGAAACACCAGTAGGGCGGCTCGTCGAGAATCCGCCGGGTTTCCTCGGGGCTGAACGCGCGATCCATGTTGTCTGCATCGATCAGCCAAAGACG
Organism: Pseudomonas sp. CBC3; assembly: GCF_037967085.1. NCBI lineage: Bacteria > Pseudomonadati > Pseudomonadota > Gammaproteobacteria > Pseudomonadales > Pseudomonadaceae > Pseudomonas > Pseudomonas sp. CBC3. Next base: position 291,744 of record NZ_JBANEO010000001.1, on the reverse strand, counting down.
GATGTCGGTATCGGGTAGGGTTGCGACGCCCAAGCGCGCATCGCCGAGCAGGTCGGCCAATGCCGTCTGTAGTGCGGCGGGCGGGATCAAGGCGCAGGAACCAGGCGCAGCGGCCCCAGCGATTGGCTGGCCGGACTGCTGATCTGTACGGCTGGCAGACGCATGATCAACTGCCCCGAGCGGGTGACGCGGCCGCGCAGTTCGACCTGCTGGCTCTTGGGGAAATTTTCGGCGTTGAACTTGAGAATGAACGGCAACTCACCGCCGCGCCCTTTCAAGCTGACATTGCTCAACAAACGATCGGGCTGGTCCCGGCGGTTGACTTCCAGTAGGGCCAGGTCGACCTCGCTGTCGGCCGGGACGCCGAGCAGGCTACCGTGCAGCTCGTGCAGCGGGGTGGTCGCCTGAGGCGGTTCCTCGAAGAGGACGGGTGTGGCAGGGCGCTGGGTCTCTTGGCTCGAACAGCCAGCCAGGGCCAGGAGCAAGACGGGCAACATGAAGGGGCGTAACTGCACGGACGGCTCCAGAACGTGACGTTGATGCGCGCCTGTATAGCAACAATCCGCTCGATTTGTCTTGCCGACGCGATGCGCTACCATGGCTCTCCGACGTCTGACAGCTCTAAACCATGCATTGTCCCTTCTGCGTTGCACATGACACCAAAGTCATCGACTCGCGCCTGGTTGCCGAGGGCGATCAGGTCCGTCGCCGCCGCGAATGCCTCGCCTGCGGCGAGCGTTTCACCACCTTCGAAACCGCCGAGCTGGTCATGCCGCGGTTGATCAAGCAGGACGGCAGTCGCCAGCCGTTCGACGAAGAGAAGTTGCGTGCTGGCATGCAGCGCGCATTGGAGAAACGTCCGGTCAGCGTCGAGCGGCTGGAAGAAGCCATCGCCCATATCAAACACAGGCTGAGGGCCACCGGCGAGCGCGAAATCAAATCGCGGGTGCTCGGCGAGCTGGTAATGGCCGAGCTGCAAAAGCTCGATGAGGTGGCCTATATCCGCTTCGCTTCCGTCTATCGCCGCTTTCAGGACCTCAACGAGTTCCGCGAGGAAATCGAGCGTCTGTCGCGCGAACCTGCGAAAACCGAATGAACACCAACGATCACGCCTGGATGGCCCGCGCGCTTCAGCTGGCGCGCAAAGGGCTGTATTCGACACATCCCAATCCGCGAGTCGGTTGCGTCATCGTCAAGGATGGCGAGCTGATCGGCGAAGGTTGGCACGTACGCGCTGGCGAGCCGCATGCCGAGGTCCATGCGTTGCGCCAGGCAGGTGAACGTGCGCGCGGTGCGACCGCCTACGTCACGCTAGAACCTTGCAGCCATCACGGACGGACGCCGCCCTGTGCCGAAGCGCTGGTCGAGGCGGGTATTGGGCGCGTGGTCGCGGCTATGCAGGACCCCAATCCGCAGGTTGCCGGTCGTGGTCTGGCACGCTTGCGCAGCGTTGGCATCGAGGTCACCAGCGGCGTATTGGAAAGCGAAGCGCGGGCGCTGAACGCCGGCTTCGTCAAACGCATGGAAACCGGCTTGCCACTGCTGCGCGCGAAACTTGCGATGAGCCTCGACGGCCGCACTGCCATGGCCAGCGGCGAAAGCCAATGGATCACCGGCCCGGCGGCACGCGCGGAAGTGCAGCGGCTGCGCGCGCAATCCAGCGTGGTGCTGACCGGTGCCGACACGGTGCTGATGGACAACGCGCGGCTGACGGTACGCGCTGCCGAGCTGGGGCTGGACGACGAACTGACCGCGCTGGCCATGCAGCGTCCACCGCTGCGCGTGTTGGTCGATGGACGTTTGCGCGTACCGCTGGATGCGCCGTTTTTTCAGGCTGGCTCGGCTTTGGTGGCCAGCACTGGCGATGAGCAGGCGGCAAGCTATCAGGCGGCAGGTCATGAGTTATTGGCGCTAGCCAGCGATGTGGGTCGTGTCGATCTGCGTGGTCTGCTGGTCGAACTCGCCAATCGTGGCGCCAACGAAGTGCTGCTCGAAGCCGGCCCACGTCTCGCCGGTGCTTTTGCCGCGCTGGGGCTGGTCGATGAATACCAGATATTCGTCGCCGCGAAATTTCTCGGCTCCTCGGCTCGTCCGTTGCTCGACCTGCCGCTGGCACGTATGAGCGAAGCGCCCGAATTGAAGATTGAGGATATCCGGGCGGTTGGCGACGACTGGCGCATCGTTGCCCGCCCGGTCGGCTGATCCGAACTCGACGAGACGAATCAGCTCGCTCAATTCACCGGCTTGAGTCCATTGTGGTCAAGTTTCGCCCGGCGCTTGTTGGCACCCAGCAGGAGCCGCGCCAGCAGGCTGTCATGGTGAGGGTTGCCGAAGTGGAACAGCGCGGTGGCGCGCAGCATGGCCGGGTCGCACTGGTCATTGGCATGCAGGCTGCGGTAGCCCGAAAACAGATAGAGGTTGCCGGGCACCAGCTTCAAACGGATCGGCCGTAGCCAGCCGCGTTTCACCGCAAAGGCGACCAGTTTCTGGCTGAGAGTGTTATGCAGCACCGCCTTCTCGATCACGTTGCGCAAGGCATTGAAGCGAACGCGCCGCAGGTTCGGAAAGATGATCAGGTCACCGCAGTGTTCACCCTCGGTCGGGATGAACAGCGGAAGCAGCGCGGTGACCGCCGTGGCATCGAAGTGATAGAAATGCGACTGCTTGAGTCCGCCGCGGCCCTGCAGACAGCGGATCACCGGGAAGATCTGCTCCGTTGCCGCAGGCTCCCGTCCCGTCTGGAGGTGATACAGCTCCGCCAGCGTTTCCTTCAAGGGGGCGGAAAGCGCCAATGCTGCCACGATGCTGCCGCCCAGCGCCTCGATGCCGTGAATCGCGAAGTACTCGCCCTCGTGATTGGCTGCTTGCTGCTCGATAAACGCGCGGCCTTGCTCGAGTACTTCGGCTGAAATGTATTGCTCGATGACCGCAAACCCATTGCGGTCGATCTCGGCAGCCTGAACGGCAGCCGACGTGTCCATAGCCGTAACCTCTGACATACCCATCCCTCGCGGCACATGTGAAGGTTCGGAGCGTTCTTCCTGATCGTGTCCTGGTCTGCGCGGGGGATCGCCAAAAGTGCGAGCGGATCCTGGCTCGGCGTGTCGGTACGACGTAATGCGGATTGACGTTCCATCCTGATCGTCTTGCTTTGCGTCGGCACGAGTTCGCGGCAATCGCGTTGTCAGGCCGATTCTGATGCGTATGGACAAACAAGCGCAGCGCTAGTTGCTTGAGACGAGGAATTTTTTTGAGCGGCTGCCTCGGCAGTCAAACGGTCGTTTGCCGGCTGCAGAATCGGCTCGTTTGTGGTAAAAACTGCGCCGGGTCCTAACCGACCCACGTTCTCAGGGCGGGGTGAGATTCCCCACCGGCGGTAATGGCGCAGCTATAAAAACGTTGAAAGCGTAGCGAGCGCAGGGCAGGCAAAGCGTGATTCGACGAGAAAGCGGAATTTACTGCGGTGAATGAGCATTTCGAGGAGGATTACAACGCAGCATGACCTGAGCGCAGTAGCTTTCAATTCGTGCCTAGCCCGCGAGCGCTTGTCTTAGACAAGGTCAGCAGACCCGGTGTGATTCCGGGGCCGACGGTATAGTCCGGATGAGAGAGAGCGGGATGCCTCGACGGGCGCCGTTCGTGCGCGCGTCTACTCCCTATCGATCTGCAGCGCCCTGTTTTATCCAAAACAGGAGTTGGTCATATGCATCGTTTCAACAGCCTTCCACGGGAGGCCGCATGTTCACAGGAATAATCGAGTCCATCGGGACCATTCGTGCGATGACGCCAAAGGGCGGCGACGTCCGTGTGCTGGTCGAAACCGGCAAGCTGGATCTGGCCGACGTCAAGCTCGGCGACAGCATCGCGGTCAACGGCGTCTGCCTGACCGCCGTGGAGTTGCCGGGCAGTGGCTTCTGGGCTGACGTGAGCCGCGAAACCCTGGCCCGTACTGCTTTCGTCGACCTCAAGGCCGGCAGCCGGGTGAATCTCGAGAAGGCCCTGACGCCGTCCCGCCGTCTCGGTGGGCATCTGGTCAGTGGTCACGTCGATGGCGTGGGTGAGGTGGTGGCGCGCGAGGAAAACGCCCGCGCCGTGCAGTTCCGCATCCGCGCGCCGCGCGAGCTTGCCAAGTACATCGCGCTCAAGGGCTCGATCACGGTCGATGGCACCAGCCTGACGGTAAATACCGTGAACGGCGCGGAGTTCGAGCTCACCATCGTCCCGCACACCTTGGCCGAAACCATCATGGTCGACTACCGCCCCGGGCGGCAGGTGAATCTGGAAGTGGATCTGTTAGCGCGTTATTTAGAGCGCCTGCTGATGGGTGACAAGGCAGCCGAGCCGAATGCCTCGGGCCTGACAGAAAGCTTTCTGGCCGAAAACGGCTACCTGAACCGCGCTCGTTAAATTAGAAGGATCGGCCACCATGGCTCTGAACACTGCTGAAGAACTGATCGAAGACATCCGCGCCGGCAAGATGGTCATCCTCATGGATGACGAGGATCGCGAGAATGAGGGTGACATCATCATCGCCTCGGAATGTGTGACCGCCGAGCACATCAATTTCATGGCCCGGTTCGCACGCGGCCTGATCTGCATGCCCATGACCCGCGAGCGCTGTGAAACCCTGCAGCTGCCGCTGATGGCGCCGCGTAACGGCTCCGGCTTTGGCACCAAGTTCACCGTTTCCATCGAGGCGGCGGTTGGCGTGACCACCGGCATCTCTGCTGCCGACCGCGCCCGCACCGTCCAGGCGGCAGTAGCGAAAGAGGCCAAGGCCGAGGACATCGTCAGCCCTGGTCACATCTTTCCGCTGATGGCTCAGCCAGGCGGCGTGCTGGCACGTGCCGGTCACACCGAAGCGGCGTGCGATCTGGCGCGGATGGCCGGTTTCGAGCCGTCCGGGGTGATCTGCGAAATCATGAACGATGACGGCACCATGGCCCGCCGGCCCGAGCTGGAAGTCTTCGCCGAACAGCATGGCCTGAAGATCGGCACCATCGCCGACCTGATTCACTACCGGATGATCCACGAACGCACTGTCGAGCGCGTTTCTGAGCAGCCGCTGGAGACCGAGCTGGGGCAGTTTAAACTGGTCACCTACCGTGATGGCGTCGAAGACACCGTCCATATGGCGTTAACCCGCGGCGAAATATCCCCGGAACAGCCGACTCTGGTGCGCGTGCACAACATGGAGCCGCTGCGCGATCTGCTTCTGGTCACCGTGCCGGGACGCTGGAGCTTGCGCGCGGCGATGAGCGAAGTAGCCAAGGCGGGTAGCGGCGTGGTGCTGCTGCTGGGTAATCCGCTGACTGGTCCGCAATTGCTGGCGCAGCTCAACCGCCAGCAGCCGCCGACGCCGGCGACCTACAGCACCGTTGGTGCCGGCTCGCAGATTCTGCGCGACCTCGGTGTGCGCAAGATGCGCCTGATGAGTTCGCCGATGAAGTTCAATGCGATATCCGGCTTCGATCTGGAAGTTGTAGAATACCTGCCGGCCGAATAATCAGAGGCGCCGCGCAAGTCGCGGCGCCTTCGTTCTTTAAAGAGATGAGAAAACACCCATGTCCCTGAAGACCATCGAAGGTACCTTCATCGCCCCGCAGGGCAAATTCGCCCTCGTAGTGGGCCGTTTCAACAGCTTCGTCGTCGAAAGCCTGGTGAGCGGCGCCGTCGATACGCTGGCACGCCACGGTATCCCGGAAGACGCCATCACTATCATTCGCGCGCCGGGCGCCTTCGAAATCCCGCTGGTGGCGCAAAAAGTCGCTCAGCAGGGTGAATACGACGCCATCATCGCCCTCGGTGCGGTCATTCGTGGCGGTACTCCGCATTTCGAGTACGTCGCCGGTGAATGCACCAAGGGCCTGGCCCAGGTGTCCATGGAGTTCGGCGTACCGGTCGCTTTTGGCGTGCTGACCGTTGATTCCATTGAGCAGGCCATCGAGCGTTCCGGCACTAAGGCCGGTAACAAGGGCGCCGAAGCCGCACTCTCCGCTCTGGAAATGGTGAGCCTGCTGGCGCAGCTGGAGGCCAAGTGAGCCTGAATCACGACGACAGCCAGGAGCCCCAGCCGAAGGCCAAGGGCAAGATCGCGACGCGCCGTGTGGCGCGTAGCCTGGCAATGCAGGCGCTGTATCAGTGGCACATGGCGGGCCAGAGCCTGAACGAAATCGAGGCGCAGTTTCGCGTCGACAACGATTTCTCGGGCGTCGACGGCACCTACTTTCATGAGCTGCTGACCGGCGTGGCGCGCGCCAAGACGGAAGTCGACGGCGCTATCGTGCCGCATCTCGATCGCCCGCTGGATGAGCTCGACCCGGTGGAACTGGCCGTCCTGCGCCTGTCCACCTACGAGCTGATGCACCGCATCGACGTGCCGTACCGCGTGGTGATCAACGAAGGCATCGAGCTGGCCAAGGTATTCGGCGCTACCGATGGACACAAGTTCGTCAACGGTGTGCTGGACAAACTGGCGCCCAGCCTGCGCAGCGCTGAAGTCAACGCTCGCAAGCGCTGAGCCAGCACCGACCGATGGGTGAGTTCGAACTGATCCGCCGCTACTTCGCCGCCGCCGCTTGTGCCAGGGCTGGCGGCGATGTTGCGTTGGGCATCGGTGATGATTGCGCTCTGCTGGCATTGCCGGCAGGCGAGCAACTGGCGGTTTCCACCGATACGCTGGTTGCTGGCGTACATTTTCCCGATTCCTGCGATCCCTACCTGCTCGGCCAGCGCGCGCTTGCGGTATCGACCAGCGATCTGGCTGGCATGGGTGCCACGCCGATCGGTTTTACCCTTGCGCTGACGTTGCCAACGGCCGATTCCAGCTGGCTGTGCGAATTCGCTCGCGGGCTCGACGCGATGGCGGCAGGCTGCTCGATGCGTCTGATCGGCGGCGATACCACGCGCGGTCCGCTGAGCATGACGCTGACGGTGTTCGGACGTGTGCCGGCAGGCCAGGCATTGCTGCGCAGCGGGGCGCAACCGGGTGATCTGCTCTGCGTTGGCGGTGCGCTGGGCGATGCCGCGGGTGCATTGCCGATCGTGTTGGGTGAGCGTGAGAGCGATACGGTCGAGGCGGCGGCGCTTTTGCGACGCTACTGGACACCTCAACCGCAGCTCGCGTTGGGACGCGCTTTGCGCGGCAAGGCCACGGCCGCGCTGGATATCTCCGATGGTCTGCTGGCCGATTGTGCGCATATTGCCGCCGCGTCCAGAGTCTCGCTGTGCATAGAGCAGTCCAGCGTGCCGCTTTCGAAGGTATTGCTGGGCTTCGCTGGTGCGGAACAGGCCCTGCAGTGCGGCTTGACCGGCGGTGATGATTATCTGCTGGCGTTCACCCTGCCAGCCGAGGCGTTACCGGCGCTGCTGGATGAGGGTTGGCCAATCCATGTGATCGGCCACGTAACGTCGGGCGAGGGTGTGCAGCTACTCGACGCCGGCGGCAATGCCATCGGCGTCGGCCCTCGTGGCTACAATCATTTCGAGAGCTGACCGGCCTATCCAGGCCTGAACGAGAGGACAACCCGTTGACCGATTCCCTGCAGCCTGCCGCCGAGCCAATGCCCGTGTCGGTATGGAGCAATCCCTGGCATAACCTGGCTTTCGGTTTTGGATCGGGTACCTTGCCAAAAGCGCCCGGTACCTGGGGGTCGCTGGTGGCGCTGGCGTTCGTGCCGCTATGGCAGGCCATGCCCGGCTGGGGCTACGGCCTGGTGATCGTCGCCAGCATGCTGTTCGGCATCTGGCTGTGCGGCAAGGTCGCGCAGGATCTGGGCGTGCATGACCATGAAGGCATCGTCTGGGACGAGTTTGCTGGGATTTGGATCACCTTCTGGCTGGTGCCGGCAGGCTGGCACTGGTTGTTGCTCGGCTTCGTCGTGTTTCGCGTGCTGGACATCGTCAAGCCCTGGCCGCTGAGCTGGATCGATCGAAATGTGACCGGTGGCCTCGGGATCATGCTCGACGACATTCTCGCCGGCTTCGCCGCCTGTGCGGTGGTGCATCTGGTCGTCATGCTGCTTGGCTGAGCCGGGCTGTGCGTCTGGTCGCTGTAACCAGCGCATGGCCATGGAAGAATGCCGTTCCGCCCGTGCCTCAAGGAAGATCCCCCGATGCGTTCCGTCGCCCTGCTGCTCGCTGCCACGCTGTCGCTGATTGCTTTCACCGGTACCGCCGCGCCGCGCGTACAGGTGGTGGGCCTGTTTCCCGGCGCTGCAGTTCTTAACGTCGATGGCCAGCGCAAGTTGGTCCGTGTCGGGCAGATGGGGCCGGGCGGTGTCGAAGTGATCAGTGCCGACGCCAAAGGTGCCGTGCTGCGCATCGAAGGTGTCGAGCGGAGCTACAGTCTTAGCCGTGAGCTGAGCTCGGGCTTTGCCGAGCCCGAGCGCAAGCAACTGAGCATCGCCAAGGGGCAGGGTGGCCATTACTGGATCGCTGGTTCGATCAACGGCCAACCGGTGCAGTTTCTCGTCGACACCGGCGCTACCTCGGTGGCGTTCAATGAAAATCAGGCGCGCCGTCTGGGCATCGACTATCGCGTCGACGGCAAGCAGATCGTGGTCGGCACTGCCAGCGGTACGGCAAAGGCCTGGCAGGTACATCTGAACAGCGTCAAGGTCGGCGCCATCGATGTGATGGGCGTGGAGGCGGTGGTGGTGGAAGGCTCATCGCCCACCGAGGCGCTGCTGGGCATGAGTTTTCTCGGCCGGGTCAGCTGGCGCGAGGACCAGGGCGTGTTGAGGCTTGAGTCGAAGATTTAAGCGAAGCAGCTGGAAGCCTGAAGCTGAAAGCTTAAAGTCAAAACATAAGCGTGTGGCGTCAGCCTGCACACGGGCTTCAAGCTTGCTTCTGCTGTTACAATGCCCGCTTTTCCGCCTTCTGGAGTCTCTCCGGTGTCTGTCGTCTTCGTCGCCGCTTCCCAATTGCCGACGCCGTTCGGTGTGTTCACCATGCATGGTTTTCTCGATCAGGACACGGGCAAAGAGCATGTCGTACTGACGATGGGTGATGTCGCCGATGGCAAGCCCGTGCTGGGCCGCCTGCATTCGGAGTGCCTGACGGGCGATGCGCTGTTCAGCCTGCGTTGCGATTGCGGCTTCCAGCTGGAGGCCGCGTTGAAGGCTATCGCCGATGAGGGGCGTGGCGCGCTGCTGTATCTGCGTCAGGAAGGGCGTGGTATCGGCTTGCTGAACAAGATTCGCGCCTACGAGCTGCAGGATCAAGGCGCCGATACCGTTGAGGCCAACGAGCGCCTGGGCTTTGCGCCGGACATGCGCGACTACGCGATTTGCCTGCCGATGCTGGAGCACCTGGGCATTTCCGAAATCAAGCTGATGACCAATAACCCACGCAAGGTCAAGGCGCTGCAGGGCTTCGGCATCCGTATCGCCGAGCGCAAGCCGCTGCAGATCGCTCACAACCCGCACAACCGCAAGTACCTTGCCACCAAGGCCGGCAAGCTGGGCCATATGCTGGGCGAGATTCACCAGGGCGAAGCCGAGCAGTCGTGAACCGCAGAGCCGCTCGTCGCCAGTTGTCTCGCGACGGTTGGGTGCACCTGCTTCTGATCGTGGTGCCGGTGCTCATCAGCCGACAACTTCCCGAACTGGCAGGCCGCTTCGCTGAACATCTCGCCTTGCCACTGTTCGGCATTGGTCTCGCCACGCTGTTTCTCAATCTGCCCCGATTCACGTCCTACAAGCACATCCTGATCGCCACGGAAAAAGCCTTGGGCACCGATGCAGAGCCCTCCGCCTGGACGGCATTGCGCGCCATTCGGCTACGTGCGTTACGGACCGCGGCTCTGCCGGCCTGGCTGGCGGCGTTCGGCGCACCGCTGGGGCTGGAATCCGTCGCTCAGTTGCTGCTGGTGTGCGGCAGTCTGGTAATGCTGATGCTCTACCGCGTGCCGCGACAGCTGCAATGATGCCGATCCTGCTGCTGTTGGTCGCGTTGTTGAGTTCGCCTGCGTATGGGGCGACGGAGCGAGTGATCAGCCTGGCGCCTTCGCTGAGCGAAATCATGCTGGAACTGGACGCAGCCGATCTGCTGGTCGGCGTGCTCGACGGCGGGGATCGGCCGGCAGCGCTGGCCGAGGTGCCATCGGTGGGGCGGATCGGGCAATTGGAAATGGAAAGTCTGCTTGCCCTGCAACCGACCCTGGTACTGCTTTGGCCGGATAGCATTAGCCGGGCGCAGCATGAGCAGCTCAAACAGTTTGGCGTTCCGGTGCTGGTTGCGGAGCCGACCTCGCTCGAACAGCTGGCCGAGCAATTCGCGTTGATCGGCGAGCGGATCGGACGGGGCGAGCAGGGGCGCCAATTGCAACAACAGTTCACCGATGGGTTGGAGCAGCTGCGCCAACGTTACCACCGCGAGCAACCGCTGGCGGTCTTCTATCAGATCTGGAATCGCCCGCTGTATACCCTCGGTGGACGGCAGATCATCAGTGAAGCCATTGAAGTCTGTGGCGGTCGCAACGTGTTCGCCGATCTACACCTGCCTGCGCCCCAGGTCAGCATCGAGTCGGTGCTTTTGAGGAATCCGGACGTGATCCTGGCCGGCAGTGGTGCGCAGCTCGTCGAGTGGAAAAGTTGGCCGCAGCTCGCCGCGGTGCGTAAAGACCAGTTGTGGGCAGTGCCGGATAAGGGGCTGGAGCGCCCGAGCTTCCAAATGCTCGGGGCGATCGGGAAGCTCTGCGAGGTGATGGCTCGGGCGGCGCCCTGATGGCGCGCGCCCATCATTAACGCTTAGAGCGACGGCGTCCAAGTCACTGCGAACAGCGCGGCGCGGCCGGCTTCGCGATAAGTATGGTTCTGCGTTGGATCGGTCCATGACGGCCCGGCTGGGCGATCATAGGTTGCCAACGCGTAATCGCGGTCGAACAGATTGCTGACCTTGGCCTCCCAGCGCAGCTCGGGATGGCTCTGCCAGCCCGCGCGCAGATCGAGAACGCCATAACCGGACAGCTCCTGAGTGTTGGCCGCGTCATCGTGACGGGTGCTGGACACATGCCAGCTGGCGCCGACCGAAAGCGTGTCGAATGTGCGGTCAAGGTCAAGACTGAGCGTGCGCTTGGCGCGGCGCGGCAGTACGTGGCCGCTGTCGCGGTCACGCGGGTCGATGATGCTCAAGCCAAGATTGGCCTGCCAACCCAGCAGTTCACGGGCAATACTGGCCTCGAAGCCGTTGATCCGTGCGTGGGCGACGTTCTCCATACGATTGCCGCTCCAGGCGATCAGCTCTTCCACGTCGGTACGGTAAACCGAGGCTTCGACCAGGGTGCCGTCGAAATCGGCGCGCCATTGCAGCTCGTAGGTCTTGGAAGTCTCCGGTTCCAGGTCCGGATTGGGGCCCCATGCTGGCGGTGCGTAGAGGTCGGTGAACGTCGGCGCGCGGAAGCCCTCGCCGTAGCTCAGTATCCATCGCTGCGATAGGCCTACCGGCAGGCTGAACGCAGCATTCCAGCTGTTATGGGTGCCGAACTGCTCATTGTCATCGTGGCGCAAGCCGAGTTCGGTGCCGAAGCCTTCGCCCTCAAAGCTGTGTTGCGCGAAGAAGGCCAGATTGTCGCGGCTGTCCTCTTGGTAGGCAGTGGTAGCGTCGAGGCGGTCCTCGTACCAGTCGCTACCAAGGCTCAACTGTTGGCTCTCGCTCAGTTGCAGTCGATTGAGCCAGGCGGCGGAATGACGGGTGGTTTCCAGGAGGCTGTCGTTGTACGCAGAGCCGACCGCGCGATTACGATCGAAGCTGCGCCCTAGTTCTATGCGGCTGTTCCAAATTTCGCCCAGCTGCCCGTCCAGATAACCGCTGTAACTGCTGAGGCGAAACTCGTCCTGCGGGATGCCGGGGGCGAACTCGTAAGCATCGTCGTACTCGTTGTCGCCGCGCTGGTCGTTGAGGCTCAGTCCAGTTTTCCAATCGGCGTTGAGCCGGTGATCCAGCTTCAAATGCAGCGCCTTGGTGCGCTGGCCGTCGTCGTCGCCATCGGCGCCACGATTGTCGCGGCTGATGTCGAAGCCGTCGCGCTCATCGAGGCTGGCACCGAGATGGACGCGTGTTTGCTGAGTGCCGGCTGATAAATTCAGGCTGCGCTGGAAGGTCTGGTCGCTGCCGGCGGCCAGGCGCACTTCGGGATGCACGCCCCGTTTGCCGCTGCGCGTGAAGATTTGAATGACGCCGCCAATGGCGTCGGCGCCATAGAGCGACGAGCGGGGGCCGCGGATGACTTCGATGCGCTCGATGTTGTCGATGGCGAGATAGTCGAGGCGGGCGAAACCGCTGGTTGCCGACGAAATACGCTGGCCGTCGAGCAATACCAGCGTCTGTGCCGTACCGGTGCCGCGTAACGACAGGGAGGGCACGCCGCCAGCGCTGCTGATTTGCACACCGGGAACGCGGCGCAGCAATTCAGGCACGCTGCGGGCTTGCAGGCGCTCGATGTCGGCGCGGGTGAACAGGGTGTTGGCAGCGGTAGCCTGCGCACGGGGTTCGGCCTGGCGCGCCGAGGTGATCAGCATGTTCGGCAGTTCATGCTCGATCTCGGCGGCAAACGCCGATACGCCGGGCAACAGCGCCACGGCCAAAGCAATACGGGACAGTTTCATTCTTGAAATTCCTCAAAAGATCACAGCTTTTGAGGAGGGCAGGAACAAGCGAGGGCATGATGATAGGCGGCCGCGCTTGACGGTGCTGCCCTCCGCAACACCAGTCGAATCCGTCAGGCCGGTCTCCGGGCTTTCGACACGCACCACGCTCGCCTTCCCATGCTGAGCACAGTGGCGGTTGAGCGGGCGGCGATCCTCATGGATCGCGGTCGATTACCGTTGCGGGGGCAGCGCCGGCCTTGCTCAACGAGCGCACCGGCTTCCCGTTTAATGCGGACCTTGCGGTCGTGCACACCTGGGCGGATTGGAAATCGCGGGAACCTTAAGGGCTGCTCAGAAGAAATACAAGCAATGTGCTGGCAACGGGAGGAGCCTTGGCCGCGAGAGCGGATGTGGCGGGCTTGTGGCGGCTCGAACATGCACCATCGACCCCCGGACATGGTGTCGAAAGGGCGTGACTCAGCGCGGCGTGGGCCGCGCATCTTGCGTCGATGGTTCAGTGCTGCGCCAGCCGCGCGCGGATCGCCGCTTCGATACCGCCGGCATCGAGTCCGCATTCCTTGAGCATCTCGCTCGGCTTGGCATGCTCGACGTAGTAGTCCGGCAGTCCCAGGTGTAGGACCGGCTTGTGCAGGTTCTCAGCGGCCAGGAATTCACTGATGGCGCTACCGGCACCGCCCATGACGCTGTTTTCCTCGACGGTTACCAGCAGGTCGTGGGCTTCAGCCAATTGGTGCACAAGCGCCTCGTCCAAGGGTTTGACGAAGCGCATGTCGACCACTGTGGCGTCGAGTGCTTCGCCTGCCTGCAGCGCTTCGGCCAGCTGCACGCCGAACACCAGCAGCGCCACCTTCGACCCCTGACGGCGTATCACGCCCTTGCCGATTTCCAGCGGTTCGAGGCCAGGTTCGATGGCCGCGTTCGGGCCGGTGCCGCGCGGATAGCGTACCGCCGCCGGGCCTTCGAAGTGATAACCGGTGGTCAGCATGCGGCGCATCTCGTTTTCGTCGCTCGGCGTCATGATCAGCATGCCGGGGATGCAACGCAGGTACGAAAGATCGAAGCTGCCGGCGTGGGTCGGACCGTCTTCGCCGACCAGGCCGGCGCGGTCGATGGCGAACAGCACGTCGAGGTTCTGCACCGCGACGTCATGGATCAGCTGGTCGTAAGCCCGTTGCAGGAAGGTCGAGTAGATCGCGACCACCGGCTTGGCGCCTTCACAGGCCATTCCGGCCGCCAGCGTCACGGCGTGCTGTTCGGCGATGGCAACGTCGAAATAACGATCTGGATAGCGTTCGCTGAAATCGACCAGGTCGGAGCCTTCCTTCATGGCCGGCGTGATGCCGGTCAGGCGCGGGTCGGCGGCGGCCATGTCGCATAGCCACTGGCCGAACACGTTGGAATATTTCGGGCCGCTGGGTTTCTTCGGCGCAACCGGACCGCCAACGGGCTCCAGCTTGCTGATGGCGTGCCAGGTGATGGGGTCGACTTCTGCCGGAGCGAAGCCCTTGCCCTTCTTGGTCACCACGTGCAGGAACTGCGGGCCGGACAGGTCGCGCATGTTGCGCAGCGTGGCGATCAGTGTCGGCAGGTCATGGCCGTCGATGGGGCCGATGTAGTTCCAGCCCAGCTCCTCGAACAGCGTGCCCGGGACCAGCATGCCCTTGGCATATTCCTCGGTGCGGCGGGCGATTTCCCAGGCGCCAGGCAGGCGCGACAGCACTTTTTTGCTGCCTTCGCGCATGCTGGTATAGGTGCGGCTGGACAGGATTTTCGCCAGATAGTTGGACATGCCGCCGACGTTTCGCGAGATGGACATGTCGTTGTCGTTGAGCACCACCAGCATGTCGGCGCCAACTTCCGGGGCGTGGTTCAAGGCCTCGAAAGCCATGCCGGCAGTGAGCGCGCCGTCACCGATCACAGCGATGGATTTGCGCTTCTTGCCCTGCATGCGCGCGGCGATGGCCATGCCCAGGGCGGCGCTGATCGAGGTGCTGGAATGGCCGACGCCAAAGGTGTCGTACTCGCTTTCGCTGCGGCGTGGGAAGGCGGCGAGGCCGTCTTTCTGACGCAGACTAGCCATCTGCTCGCGGCGGCCAGTGAGGATCTTGTGCGGATAGGCCTGATGGCCGACATCCCATACCAGGCGGTCGTCCGGAGTGTCGTAGACATAGTGCAGAGCGATGGTCAGCTCGATCACGCCGAGTCCGGCGCCGAAGTGCCCGCCAGTCCGGCCGACGCTGTAGAGCAGGTCCTGCCGCAGTTCGTTGGCGAGTTCTTCAAGTTCCGCTTCGCTCAGTCGGCGCAGTTGCTCGGGAGTGGCCGCGCGGTCTAGAACGGGCGTCGCAGGGCGGACCCGAGGAATCTCATGGAACGTCTTGGGCATCGGGCGGATCGTTTTGGCTGAAAAAAGAGCCGCAGTTTACCCGATGGTTACAGGGAGAAGAATGACCCAGGCATCAACGGTCGCCCCATAGGCGCTGGCGATACGGCCAGCGACAGGCCGGCTCAGCTACGGCGCTCGACGATAAAACGGGCCAGTTGGCGCAACGGCTCGGCAGCGGCACCGAAGGGCGCGACGGCATCGAGCGCCTGGTCGCGCAGCTCTAGTGCGTAGGCTTTTGCCGCGTCCATACCCAGCAAAGCCGGATAAGTGGGCTTGTCGCGGGCGATATCGGCGCCCTGATGCTTGCCGAGCGTGACGGTGTCGCTTTCCACGTCGAGGATGTCGTCCTGCACCTGGAAGGCCAAGCCGATGGCTTGTGCGTACCGCTGCAGAGCGGCCAGCTTGTCGGCATCGGCATGTCCGCTGGCGAGGGCGCCGAGGCGCACGCTGGCCTCGATCAGCGCGCCGGTCTTGTGGCGGTGCATCAGTTCCAGCGCCGTGCGGTCGAGTTTCAGGCCGACCGATCCGAGATCGATCGCTTGCCCGCCAACCATTCCGGCCGGGCCTGCCGCACGTGCGAGGCTGCTGAACATTTCCAGGCGCAGGGCTGGATCGCCCGGGTTGTGCGCCTCGGCTGCGAGCGCTTCGAAGGCTAGGCTTTGCAGGCCGTCGCCAGCGAGGATCGCGCAGGCTTCGTCGAAGGCTTTGTGGGTGGTCGGCTGGCCACGGCGCAGGTCGTCGTCGTCCATGGCCGGCAAGTCGTCATGAACCAGCGAGTAGGCGTGGATCAGTTCGACGGCGCAGGCGGCGCCGTCGGCTTGCGCGCTGTCGCCTTCGAGCGCTTCGCAGGCGGCGTAGACCAGCAGTGGGCGCACGCGCTTGCCGCCATTCATCACGCTGTAGCGCATGGCCTGATAGAGGCGTTCGAGTTGTGGGCGGGGGGGAATGAAGAGCGTCTCGAGGCAGCTGTCGACGCGCTTCTGGCAGCGTTGCTGGTACTCGTCGATCATGCTTCCGGGTCCACCTCGAAGGGGGCTTCCTGCAGCTTGCCGTCACGCTCCAGCAGGATCTGCACCTTTTGCTCGGCCTGGCTCAGGGCGGCCTGGCAGTCGCGGGTCAGCCCGATCCCCTGTTCGAAACAGGTCAGCGAGTCTTCCAGCGACAGCTCGCCGCTTTCCAGGCGCTCGACCAGCTGTTGCAGCTCGGCGAGGGATTGTTCGAAATCGAGGGCGACTTTCTTGCGGGCCATGGCGGAACCTGTTCTCTGCGGCTGCTCTGAAACGGGCGCGACACTAGCAGAGCTGGACGGCATACGCCATAAGCCGACCGGACGATCCGCCGCTCAGTGCCAGTAGATATCTTGGAAGTAATAAAGCGTCATAGCGCTGCCGACGCCTATGACGAAGGCGCGCAGCCAGTTGGCTGGCAGTTTCTTGCTCAGCGCGCCGCCGGCATAGCCGCCGAGCGTGGTGCCGATCAGCAGGATGGCCAGCTCATACCAGCTCACGCGCCCGGCAATGATGAACGTGGCTGTGGCAACGCTATAGATGACGGCGGAAATCAGATTCTTCAGCGCGTTGGCGCGAACCAGCTGGTGGCCTTCGATGGAGAAGGCCGCCAGCTGCAGGATGCCCATACCTGCCCCGAAATAGCCGCCGTAGATCGATACCAGCCCATGTGCCGCGAGCGATGCCGGCGCATGCGGTGGTACAGCGCTTTCATCTTTTCGGCGTGCGGCGAGCCAGCGACTCAGCCAAGGACTGGCGGCGAACAGCGCGGTAGCCAGCAGCAACAGCCATGGAATGAGCAGACTGAAGATGTCGTCACCACTGGCCAGTAGCAGAAGGCCGCCGAGCAAACCGCCGATCAGACCGGCCAGTAACAGCGGGATCAGGTAGCGTCCCAACGGCTGGAGAGCCGAGCGCGCAGCCCAGGCGCCAGCGAGGCTTGCAGGCCAGAGCGCCACGGCATTGGTCGCATTGGCGGTAACCGGCGGTAGGCCTGTGGCCAGCAGTGCTGGAAACGAAAAGAAGGTGCCGCCTCCGGCGAGCGCATTCATGCCACCTGCGGCAAAGCCGGCAGCGATCAATAGCAACATGTCGAACAGCGGCATCGGAACGGCTCGTGGCAAAAGAGACGCAGATTAGCCAAGGGCGCGCGGCCCGCCAAGCGTTGGCAGCAGCGACGCTGTATTTGCGAACCGGAGCCTCAAGGCTCGCGCCGAACCTCGTCCGGCCGCGCGCTGGCCAGCTCGTTAAGAATGCCGCAGCCCTGCATTGGACGACCGTCAGTGCAGCAACTGCGCAGCGTCTGCAGCTGATGCTCCAGGGCGTGGAGGCTTTCCAGCCGCGTCTGGACACGCTCGAGCTGTTGGTCGATCAGCAGATTGATGTCGCCGCAGCTGGCGTCCGGCTGATTGGAAAACTCCAGCAGCCGACGGATGTCGGCCAGCCCGATGTCCAGCGCTCGGCAGTGGCGAATGAACACCAGGTGCGCCAGTTGCTTGGAAGAGTAAGACCGATAGCCATTGGCACCGCGCTCCGGGGCGGGCATCAACCCGATCTTCTCGTAATAGCGAATGGTCTCGACGTCCACGTCGGCCGCCGTGCTCAGCTCGCCTATACGCATGATGGTCTCCTTCGTCTCGCTGCAATCGTACTCACGATAGGGCTTGACCCTGGAGCGGCTCCAGGGTGTGCAATGGCTCCGAATATAGTCCAGGAGACATTTCCATGTCGTCGAGATGCTGTGATTCAGGCTGCTCAACCCCGGCGGTCAGCCCGCGTTTTCGCAAGGCGCTGTGGTTCGCGCTGGCGATCAACCTAATCATGTTCGTCGTGGAAGTCGGCGGCGGGTTGCGGTCCGGCTCTGTCTCGCTACTGGCCGACGCCATCGATTTCGCCGGTGACGCCGCCAACTACGGCATCACCCTGGTGGTGCTGTCCATGGGCCTGATCTGGCGTTCGCGCGCGGCCATGGTGAAAGGGCTGTCAATGTTAGCCTTCGGTCTGTTCGTGCTGGGTCGCGCCGGTTGGGCGATCTATGTGGGCGTGGTGCCGGAGCCTCTGACCATGGGCGTGATCGGCGCGCTGGCGCTGGCTGCCAACGTCGTCGTGGCGCTGATGCTCTATGCGTTTCGCGAGGGCGACTCGAACATGCGCTCGGTCTGGCTATGCAGCCGCAACGACGCGCTGGGCAACATCGCGGTGATGATTGCCGCAGCGAGCGTTCTCGGAACGGGTTCCGGCTGGCCGGACTTCCTCGTGGCGCTGTTCATGGCGGGGCTGGCGCTTTCCGCCGGTTGGTCGGTGGTGCGCCAGGCGCGACAGGAACTGCGCACGGCGCCTTAACGTCGGCTGCGACCCGAGGCGATAGACGCGACCAGCGCCACCGCGCCCACGGTTACTGCTGCCAGTCCTGCCACCGCCAGCTTGCCGACGGTTTCGCTGCTCAGGGCGACGGCGTGGCCCTGAACCCGGCCCCCAAAGCGGCCATCGATGCGGTGTAAGTCTTCGACCGGTTCGAAGAGGTTGTCCGGCTGCGCGGGGTTGGCCGGCTCGTCGGTCATCTGCCCGCTCCAGGCCTGCTTGGCCATCATGCGATCGAGCAGCCCCGGCATGAACATGTTGCCGATGATCGCCTGGAACGAGGCACGCCCCAGCCAGAGTTCACGCGGCGCATCGGTGGCGGCGCGGAGGATGGCGCGGGCGGCGACCTCGGGCGTGTGGATCGGCGGCACCGGTTGTGGGCGTTTGCGCATCTTGTTGCGCGACCAGTCGAACTGTGGCGTGTTGTGTGCCGGCAGCTGGACCATGGTCAGGCGGATTTTGCTCTTGGTGTGGATCAGCTCGCAGCGCAACGAGTCGGTGAAGCCGCGGATGGCGAACTTCGCCGCGCAGTAAGCCGATTGCAGCGGGATGGCGCGGTAGGACAGCGCCGAGCCCACCTGCACGATGGTGCCGCGATTGCGGGGTTGCATATGTCGCAGCGCGGCCAGCGTGCCATGGACGAAGCCCAGGTAGGTTACCTCGGTGACCCGCTTGTATTCCGCCGCGGTGATTTTCTCGACTGGTGCGAAGACCGTGGCCATGGCCGCGTTAATCCAGAGCTCGATCGGACCCAGCTCGGCTTCGATCCGCTCGGCGGCGCGGTCGATCGCTTCGGCATCGGCGACGTCGGCGGCAATCGTCAGCACCGTGGCGCCGGCCGCTTCGAGCGCCTGGCGCGTGTCGGCCAGGCCCTGTTCGCCACGCGCGATCACGGCCACGCGAAAACCTGCCTGCGCCAGGGCATGGGCGGTCGCGCGGCCCACGCCGGCGGTTCCGCCGCAGATCACGGCAGTCTGGTCGCGGTTGGTCATCTCAAGCTCCTGTTCCGGTGACGGGTGAAGTCGCGAACCAGCGCTGCCTGGTTTGTCTTCATGTAACCCACGCCGTGTCGGTGGGCGCGGACTCGGTCCGGTGATCTCATCAATGTGACGTTCGGGCGATGAAAGGCTCGGCGCCGGTGCAGCGGTGGCGCTTTCAGTTGACCGGAGGGGCGTTGGGTGAGTTGCACCCAGGCGATGAGCTGTGGATCGGTACGGTCATTCGAGCGTGCGGTACGGATCAGCTGCCGGCGTCAGCGCAGCTCGGCTCGACGGTGAATGTCTTGGATGAATCCACCGGGCCGATCTTCTCCAGCGTGCGGCGGCCAATGAGCACGGGGTAGTTCATCTTGTCCCGGTCGTTCAGCGAGAACTGCTCTTCATAGACCTGACTGCCCAGGCAGACTTTCATCAGCACGACAGGGCGATCCTCGGCACCGCCTGCGCCACGCACCGTGAGGTCCCGGACCATCTTGCGCTCCAGGCGTGTCCTCACCTGCTTTTCGGTATTGATGTCTTCCAGTTCGACGGTGAAACGTATCCAGTCCTCGCCGTCTTTCTCGAAGCGGTCGATGTTTTCCGCATGCATCGAGGACGTCAACGCGCCCGTATCGAGCTTGAACTTCACCGCCACTTTTTCCGGAAGAATCAGCCCTTCCTCGACCCAGCCGAGTACCTGTGGCGAGTTGGCGGTGGCTGTCGCGATGCCTGGTGATAGCAGCAGAGCTGCCAGCGTTATCGGGACGAGTCGGTTGCGGATGAAGCGTGTCGGATGGCGCATCTATTACCTCGAAATCAACGAAAGCCGTGGTTCGATAGAGTCGGCGCGCCCGGATCCGTTCAGGTTTTATCGATAAACGATCAGCGAACCGGGTCGAGATACGCACCTGCCACGCTTCAACGGCGATTATGCAGCGGCACCACGACACGCGAATTCTGACGCCCCAACGTGTCGCCGATCGCTGCGCTGAGCGTGTGCTGCGTAAACGGCTTGGCCAGCGTATGCAGCGGGCGACCGTCTTCGGACAGCTCCGCATAGCCGCTGACCAACAGGACCGGCAGGTTGGGCCTTTCGATTTTGACGATTTTGGTCAGTTGGGTGCCGGTCATGCCGGGCATCATCTGATCGGTGACCAAAATATCGAAGGCCTCTTGCTGGCGAATGATAACCAGGGCCGCCTCGCCATCGCCGACCGCGGTGACTCGATGTCCCAGGTCCTCGAGTAACTCGGTGGTATTGGCGAGCACCAGAGGATCATCGTCTACCACGAGAATCGACAAGGCGGGGACCGGCGCCGCGACGGGTTCGTCTGGATGTTCGGATGCCGGGGCCGCCATCAGTGCCGGGACGCCCAAGGGTAGCCACAGCTCGACGGTCGTTCCCTTGCCCGGCTGGCTCGCCATTTCCAATCGCCCGCCCGATTGCTCGGCCAGGCCATGAGCCATCGA
The DNA here is from genome assembly GCF_037967085.1 of Pseudomonas sp. CBC3. Lineage (NCBI taxonomy): Bacteria > Pseudomonadati > Pseudomonadota > Gammaproteobacteria > Pseudomonadales > Pseudomonadaceae > Pseudomonas > Pseudomonas sp. CBC3. Next base: position 270,935 of record NZ_JBANEO010000001.1, on the reverse strand, counting down.
GAGGCCGAGTCCGGTGCCTTTGCCTGGCCCCTTGGTCGTGAAGAAGGGCTCGGTTGCACGGGCCAGCGTCTCCGGACTCATGCCGATGCCGTCGTCGCGCACGATCAGGGCGACGAACTCCTGCGTCGATTGTTCCGTTGGTGCCCTGAGAGAACGCGGCTGGCCTTCGATGCAGATCGTGCCGCCTGTCGGCATGGCGTCCCGTGCGTTGACCACCAGATTGATCAGCACCATTTCGAGCTGATTCGCGTCGACGTAGGCAGGCGGCAGACTCAGAGAGAATCGCGTTTCGATGGCGATATTGGTCCCCACCGAGCGTTGCAGCAGCTCTCGCATGCTCATCACCACGTCCGGTAGCACGACGGAACTGGGGTTCAAGTCCTGCTTGCGGGCGAACGCCAGCATGCGCTGGACCAGGCTGGCGCCACGCTGTGTCGCCAGCAGCGCGTTTTCGATCAGAGTGCCGGTACGAGCCGTGTCGTTCGGCAGCCGCTTGCGCAGCAGTTCGAGATTTCCACTGACCACGGCGAGCAGGTTGTTGAAGTCATGAGCGATGCCGCCGGTCAGCTTGCCGATCGCTTCCAGCTTCTGCGCCTGCCGGAGCGCGGCCTCGGCGTGCCGGCGTTCGGTGATGTTCACCAGGCCGCCGATGATGAGCACGCCGCGGGTGGTCTGTTCGAGACGCGTGGACGCCAGCACATCGATGAACGCACCAGCCCTGGCCACCAAGCGGTACTCGGCGTTGAGGCATTCGCCGGTTTCGAGCAATGCCGGCCAGTCCTGGCTGAGCATCTGGCGCGCCGAGCTTTCGGTCATGAAGTTGATCAGGGGCCGGCCGATCACGTCGCCTCGGCGATAGCCCATCAGTACGAGCCAGGCATCGCTGACCGACTCGATCCGGCCTTCTTCATCCAGCGAATGCAGCGGCAACGGCGTCTTGCTGTACAGCTCGCGGAACCGCTCCTCGCTTTGGCGCAAGGCCGCCGCTTCTCGCTCGCTGATGATCGCCATGCGCCGGTCATGCATCGAGGCGGCAAGGCCGAAGAACAGCACGATGAAGGTCGAGCCGGCAACCGACAACGCCAGCGTCAACAGATCCAGGCCGCTGTCGTGCGGCGCGGGCATCGCATCGTGCAGCGGAGTGAAGCGCGCGCCGGCCATGGCCGTGTAGTGCATGCCCGCCACGGCAAAGCCCATCGCCACGGCCGAGACCGCCTGCAGTATCAGGCGCCTGCCGCGGGCGGAGAGCCAGAGCGCTACGGTGGCCGCGCCGATTGCGATGATGAGGGAGATACCCACCCAAAACGGGTCATAGGACAGCTCGGCATGCATCGTCATGGCCGCCATGCCTATGTAGTGCATGGCCCCAATTCCGAGCCCCATGAACAGACCACCGATCCCGAGTGTCTTGCGGCCCAGTCCGCGAATGCCAACGGCGAAAAAGCTGATCGCCGTCACCGCAATCGGCACGACCAGCGACCAGAGAGTGAGCGCCAGGTCGTACTGGATCTCCATGCCGGGCATGCCGAAGGCCAGCATGCCGACGAAGTGCATCGACCAGATGCTGCCGCCCATGCAGACGGCCGCTGCGCATAACCAGGCATGTCGCATCCAATCGGCTGAAGCGCGCGCGCGGCTGGCCAGGTCGAGCGCTGTGAAGGAGCCAGCAATGGCAATCAGGATGGACAGGCTCACCAATGCAGTGTTGTAGGTGGTTAGCATCGAGGGATCCGTTCAGACTTCAAGGCGGTCGCCCTGTATATATTGCACGGGACGTCCAATAGCGCCAGGTCGCTGGTCTGGAGGCGCGATCGCCAGCCACTTGGAAGTGAGCTTGCGGTTTTTTTTACGACGATTGGGAAAGGCGTGGCAACTGGTTGGGCAGACGAGATGGTGCCTTTTGTGCCAGCCGAAAACAAAAACCTGAAAACATAAAAAAGCCGGCCTCGTGGGCCGGCTTTCCTTTAGCGGTATTGGCTTACTTCTGATAAGCCGCAACCGCCTTGGTAATTGCTGCGCGGGCTTCGTCGGCGTTGCCCCAGCCTTCGACCTTGACCCACTTGCCCTTCTCCAGATCCTTGTAATTCTCGAAGAAATGCTTGATCTGCTCGATCAGCAGCGGGGGCAGGTCGGTGTATTCCTTAACGTCCACGTACAGCTGGCTCAGCTTGTCGTGGGGGACGGCGATCAGCTTGGCGTCGCCGCCGGCTTCGTCGGTCATGTTCAGCACGCCGACCGGGCGGCAGCGGATGACCGAGCCCGGCGCGACCGGGTAGGGCGTCACGACCAACACGTCCAGCGGGTCACCGTCGTCGGCCAGGGTGTGCGGGATGAAGCCGTAGTTGGCCGGGTAGAACATCGGGGTGGCCATGAAACGGTCGACGAACAGGCAATCGGTGTCGTGATCGATTTCGTATTTGATCGGCGCGTGGTTGGCCGGAATCTCGATGGCGACGTAGATATCGTTGGGCAGGTCTTTGCCGGCCGGGACTTTGCTGTAGCTCATGAACATTGCTCCGTGGTCGGCCAACGCGGCCTGGGGCGAAAAAAGTGGGCGCGATTATAGGCGCACTGTCGGGCGTTTTGCCATGCCGGTCACGTGAACCCTTGCCGGCAAAATGGCGCGCATTCGACGGCCCGAACTCAATGAGGTTCCGCGTACTGCGGATGACTGTGCTGTAGCTGCTGCAGGCGCGTCAGCGGATCCTGTCGGTAGAAGGCCGCCAGTTGCGCGTAGACCTCGGGAAAGGCCTGGTGCAGCACATCCGGCGCGCTGAAGAAGTATTCGCTGGTGACAGCGAAGAACTCCGCCGGGTTTTCCGCGGCGTAGGGATCGATCGGCGTCTCGGCATCCGGATCGGCATCCAGCACGGCGTCGAGTTGGTCGTAGGCGCTCTGCATCGCGCTTGCCCAGGCCTCGATGTGCATGTTGCGGTGCAGCGGCGGCAGGCCGTTGGCATCGCCGTTGAGCATGTCGAGCTTGTGCGCCAGTTCGTGGATCACCAGGTTGTAGCCTTCCCAGCCGCCGCTTCCCTGGACGCCGGGCCAGGCGAGGATGACCGGTCCCTGCAGCCAGGCTTCGCCGCTGTGCTCGCCGTCCCATTCATGCTCGACACCGGCCGGGTCGCGATACTTCTGCGGGCTGAGGAAATCGTCGGGATAAAGCACGATCTCGTGAAAGCCGCGATACCAGCCGAGCTCAGCCAGGTGCAGCAGCGGCAACTCGGCCTGCAGCGCCAGGCGCAGGCGATCTTCGGCTTGCAGCTCGACGCCTGGCAGTGCGGTGAGGCGCTTTTCGTGCAGAAACAGCACGGCGCGCTCGCGTAGGCGCGCCAGTTCCTCATCGCTCAAACCGTCGAGGATCGGCAGGCTGCCGACCACGCGGCGCCACAGCTCAGCGCTGATCGGGTTGCGGGCGAGGATGCGTTTGCGCTGCCAGGCGCGGAAGGACCACATGCACGAAGTTCCAGCGGGGCGGGGCGCTCACCTTAAGCGCCGCGGGTGTACGCGGCAAGGGCGTCAGCGTGGTGCTCCCGGCCTGCCATGGCGAGCTTGTGCGGGTTGACCACCGAGTAGATGTGCCGGATGTGCTGGCCGTCGCTGACCAGGGTCATCGCGGCATGAATGCGCTCGCCATGCAGCACCAGCACGCCGGGTTCGCCGTTGATCCAGGTGACCCGGGTGTGCCATTGGCCATCCGCGCGGCGGGCGATGCCGACAGCCAGCCGCACCGAGGCGCGCACGCCGTGCAACACCTTCGAGGCGGCAGTAGCTTGGCCGCCGCCGTCGGCGATCCAGCTCACGTCCTCGGCGAGCAGCTCGGCGAAGGCCGTGCCGTCGGGGTCCAGCAGCGTCGTGGCAAAGCGCTCGACCAAGCGACGGTGTACGGCGGCGTCGACGGCAAAGCGTGGCCGTTCGTCGCGCACCCGCCGACGGGCGCGGCTGATGATCTGGCGGCAGGCCACAGGGGTTTTGCCCAGCGTTTCGGCGATCTGTTCGTAGGAATGTTCCAGCACGTCGCGCAGCAGCAGGGCTGCGCGTTCCTCGGCGCCCAGTCGCTCCAGCGCCACCAAGAAGGCCATGGAAATGTCCGCGCCGAGTTCGATCAAGCGTTCGCCTTCGTGGTCGATGCTGCCCAGCAGCGGCTCCGGCAGCCAGGGGCCGAGGTACTCCTCGCGGCGGGCGCGGCGTTGACGCAACTGATCGATGCCCAGCCGGGTCACCACGGTGACCAGCCAGGCCTCGGCATCGCGGATCGCGGCAGGGTCGGCCGCGCTCCATTTGAACCATGCGTCCTGCAGCAAATCTTCGGCATCGGCGCGGCTGCCCAGCAGGCGGTAAGCCAGGCCGAACAGGCGCGGACGCAATCCTTCGTAGTAATGGGCGCGATTCTGCACGGCGGCTCCTCGTGACGGTTGATCCAGTATGGACGGTCCGGCGCGCGCCGTTGTGACAGCCGAGACGAGCTGTCACAACGAGCCCGTTGGGTACGTCCTGGCAATGTCACTCATGACCAACCGGAGTATTCCCATGCGACTCGACTACCTCAAGCACGCCGACCCGCTGCCACTGCAAGCACTGACGGCTATCAGCGGCTACCTGCACGAATCCGATCTGGATCCGCAACTGCTGTCGCTGATGGAGCTGCGCGCCTCGCAACTCAACGGCTGCGCCTATTGCATCGACATGCATAGCAAAGATCTGCTGGCGCTGGATACGCCGTTGCCACGCATTCTGTTGCTGCCGGCCTGGCGTGAGGCCAATGTCTACAGCCCGGCCGAACGTGCCGCGCTGGCATGGGCTGAGGCCGTCACCGAGCTGCCGGATGGCGAAACGCTCGACCGCTGCTACGGTGAGTTGACCGAGCATTTCTCGCCGCGAGTGATCACCCGGCTGACCTTCGCCCTCGTCGTGATCAACAGCTGGAACCGCCTGAGCGTTGCCTTCGGGCGCGAACCGGGGCAGTACCGGCCCGGGGATCTCGATGGGGCGATGAAGCGCGCGCTGGAGCGCTTTGCCGATCTGCGGGGCGTTACCGAGAGGAGTAAGTCATGACTGAACATTCGGGTCGCAACGGCCTGTCACTGCTCAATCCGCCGGGTCTGTACGACCCGGCGCCCAATGGCTATTCCCATGTGGCGTTGTTGCCGCCTGGAGCCCGGCTCGCATTCATCGCCGGGCAGGGTGGCGAGAATGTTGGCGGGCGCTTGTCCGAGGATTTTCGCGAACAGGTCCGCCAGGCCCTGGCCAATCTCCGCCTCGCCATCGAGGCGGTGGGCGGCACTGCGCAGCAGATCGCCAAACTCACTGTGCTTATCGTCGACCACAGTGAGGCACGTCTGCAGGTGTTCGGCGAGGAGTTGGCCGGCGCGCTGGGATCGGGACCGAAGCCGGCTTGCACGCTGATCCCGGTGCCACGCCTGGCGCTGGATGGCATGCTCTTCGAGATAGAGGCGGTGGTGTTGCTGCCCGAGGCGTGACTGCCGCTGCATCGTGCGGCTCGCCTCCGGTCTGTGGTGTGTTTGCGGACGAAACGGGCGGCTCGTCGGAGCCGGTAAGTGGGCTTTAAACGAATACGCGCTGGAGTTTCAGCCCAGCAGGAAGTTGCCGGCGCGGGGCGCGCCGTCCAGCGTCGGCACCTCGGCTTCGTCCTTGAGGCTCACACCTGAAAGCTGGCGACGACAGGCTTCGCGCATGAGATACAGCAGGCGATGCGCGGCCAGGTTGTAGGCGAGGCCTTCAGGGCGGATGTTGGAGATGCAGTTGCGCTGGGCATCGTGGCGGCCGACTTGCGGCGCCCAGGTGAAATACAGGCCCAGGCTGTCCGGAGAGCTGAGGCCGGGGCGTTCGCCCAGCAGGATCACCACCATCCGGGCCTTGAGGCGTTCGCCGATCTCGTCGGCAATGGCCACGCGGCCCTGTTCGACGACGGTGATCGGGCCTAGCGACCAGCCTTCGGCGTGGCAGTGCTCGACGATCTTCAGCGTCATGGGCAGCGCATGGCGCTGCACGGCCAATGCTGAGAGGCCGTCGGCGATTACCAGGGCGAGGTCGCAGGCTGGTTGATCGCGCTCATCCAACAGAGCGGCGCTGGTTTCGTCCAGGCGCCGGCCCAGATCTGGCCGTTGCAGATAGACCTGACGATCCGCGGCGGCGCTGTGCAGGCGCAGGCAGTCCAGCTCATGTTGCTGCAGCTCGCGGATCAGCGCCTCGCTGTCCAACGGCAAATGCACGGCATCGCGGGCCTGCGCATGGGCGAACTGGAAATCGAGCTGTGCATTAGTAGGCAGGCTGGTGCCAGCCCGGCCGAGAGCGATGCGCGCCGGGGTGAGCTGACGCAGGTGTTGCCAGGGGTTGTCGATAGTGGGCGAGCGGTCAGGCATGGCTACCTCGGGTGGCCGGGCGTGGGGGGCAGACGGTGGTTTTCCCGCCTATGACTATGAAGCGTGGCTCACCAACCGTAGGGTGCGCTTCAGCGCACCAGCAAACCTCCAGGCAGCTCGGAGCGCCCCGGCTATTCCCTGCATGGAATGCAATCATCACGACAACTGCTTCAATGCACGACGGAACGGCTCCGGTAGCTCATTGCCCAGCTGCAGCCGGTTACCGTCCTGCTGAAGAATCTGCATCTTCGCCAGCCAGTCCTCGAACTCGGGCGCGGCCCTGAGGCCAAGCACTTGCCGCACGTAGAGTGCATCGTGGAAGGAGGTGGTCTGGTAGTTGAGCATCACGTCGTCCGAACCCGGAATGCCCATGATGAAATTGATGCCGGCGGTGCCCAGCAGGGTCAGCAGCATGTCCATGTCGTCCTGGTCGGCTTCGGCGTGGTTGGTGTAGCAAATGTCACAGCCCATGGGCACACCGAGCAGCTTGCCGCAGAAATGGTCCTCCAGGCCGGCGCGGATGATCTGCTTGCCGTTGTAGAGGTATTCCGGACCGATGAAGCCGACCACGGTGTTCACCAGCAGTGGCTTGAAGCGCCGCGCCACCGCATAGGCGCGCGCTTCGCAGGTTTGCTGGTCGACGCCATGGTGGGCGCCCGCCGACAACGCGCTGCCCTGGCCGGTCTCGAAGTACATCAGGTTGTCACCGAGGGTGCCGCGCTTCTGCGACAGGCCCGCCTCGTAACCTTCCTGCAGCGTGGCCAGACTGATGCCGAAGCTGGCGTTGGCCGCTTCGGTACCGGCGATGGACTGGAACACCAGATCCAGCGGCGCACCGCGCTCGATCGCCGCGATGGAAGTGGTGACGTGGGTGAGAATGCAGGCTTGGGTCGGGATCTCGTAGCGCTGGATGATGGCGTCGAGCATCTTCAGCAGCTCGCAAATACCGGCGGTGCTGTCGGTGGCCGGGTTGATGCCGATCACTGCGTCGCCGTTGCCGTAGAGCAGGCCGTCGAGAATGCTCGCGGCGATGCCGGCGCCGTCGTCGGTGGGGTGGTTGGGTTGCAGGCGGGTGGACATCCGCCCCGGCAGGCCAATGGTGTTGCGAAAGCGCGTCACCACGCGTGGCTTCTGCGCGACCAAAATCAGGTCCTGCACGCGCATGAGTTTCGACACGGCGGCCACCATCTCCGGCGTCAGCCCCGGCGCCAGGGCGGCCATCGCGGCGCCATCGGCTTCATCGCCGAGCAGCCAGTTGCGAAAATCCCCCACGCTGAGATGGCTGACCGGGGCGAAGGCCGTCGCGTCGTGGCTGTCGATGATCAGCCGGGTGACTTCGTCGCTTTCGTAGGGAATCAGCGCTTCTTCGAGAAAGCGCTTGAGCGGCACCTCGGCCAGGCACATTTGCGCCGCCACGCGCTCGGCATCGCTGCCTGCGGCGACCCCGGCGAGCAGGTCGCCGGAGCGCGCTGGGCTGGCCTTGGCCATCAGCTCGCGCAGGTCGTCGAAACGCCAGGTGGTGCCGCCCACGCTGTGCGAGTACGTCATGACTGCCTCCTTACTTCAGCGTTGCCTCGGCGTTCTCGATCGCCGCGAACTCCTCTTCCGGCGTGCCGGCGACCAGGTGATGTCGGCTGTACAGCGCGAAATAGGCGATGAAGATGCCGTAGATGATCGCCGCGCCGATCACCACCCGCGGGTCCACCAAGAAGCCCGCGACCACCGCGATGCACGCCAGCACCAGGGCGACGCCCGAGGTAAAGATGCCGCCGGGCGTTTTGTAAGGACGGTGCATGTCCGGACGGCGCAGGCGCAGGGTGATGTGCGAGGCCATCATCAGCACGTAGGAAATGGTCGCGCCGAACACCGCCACCAGAATCAGCAGGTCGCCCTGGCCAGTCAGAGACAGGACGAAGCCGATCACCCCCGGCACGATCAGCGCCAGCACCGGCACCTTGTTGCGGTTGGTCAGCGACAGCTTGCGCGGCAGGTAGCCGGCCCGCGACAGCGCGAAGATTTGCCGCGAGTAGGCGAAGATGATCGAGAAGAAGCTGGCGATCAGCCCGGCCAGGCCCACCAGGTTGACGAAGCCGCTCATCCAGGTTGAGGAGCCGTAGGCGGTGGTCAGCGCCTCCACCAGCGGGTTGCCGGATTCGATCAGTGTGCTGGAACCGGCGCCGCCCGGCCCAACCAGCAGGATCAGCCCGGCGAAGGCCAGCAGCACCAGCATGGCGCCGATCAGCCCGCGCGGCATGTCGCGCTGCGGATTCTTGGTTTCCTCGGCGGCCAGCGGCACGCCCTCGACCGCGAGGAAGAACCAGATCGCATAGGGAATCGCCGCCCAGATGCCGACGTAGCCGAACGGCAGGAAGGCGCTGGCGCCGGCTGCGGTGGTGGGGGTGATATCCAGCAGGTTGGCTACAGAGAAGTGCGGCACCATGGCCACGATGAACACGCCCAACGCCAGTGCGGCGACGGCGGTGATGATGAACATCAGCTTGAGCGCCTCGCCTACGCCGAAGATATGGATGCCGATGAATGCGATGTAGAAGGCCAGGTAGATCATCCAGCCGCCGATGCCGAACAACGACTCGCAGTAAGCGCCGATGAACACTGCTATGGCCGCCGGCGCGATGGCGTATTCGATGAGGATCGCCGTGCCGGTGAGAAAGCCGCCCAGCGGGCCGAACGCCGTGCGGGCGAAGCCATAACCGCCGCCGGCGGTGGGCACCATCGACGACAACTCGGCCAGCGAAAAGCACATGCACAGGTACATGGTTGCCATCAGCAGCGTGGCGATGAACAGCCCGCCCCAACCGCCCTGTGCCAGGCCGAAGTTCCATCCGGCGTAGTCGCCGGAAATCACGTAGGCGACGCCGAGGCCGACCAATAGCACCCAGCCGGCGGCGCCTTTCTTCAGTTCGCGTTCCTGGAAATAGCTACTGCCGACTGCTTCGAAATCTACGGCATGTTGCGGTGGGGTCGCACTGCTGTGTTCGAAAGCCATGGGGAATCCCTCGTTGTTGGATTAGCGTCTCCCTAGCAAGCGTCATGCCCTGCGCCGCGAACCTTGCATTCGCGGTGTTTTGTCAGCGAAGTCCGGCAGGAACGCACCTTTTGCGGGCTCCGCAGCACCACGGCGGAGCCTTGCAGGTGTCTTGTTCGAACGCGGGCGGCGTCAGCCACCCGCGCCAGCCATCAGAAGAAGCCCAGCGGATTGATGTCGTAGCTGACCAGCAGATTTTTGGTCTGCTGGTAGTGGTCGAGGATCATCTTATGGGTCTCGCGTCCAACGCCGGACTTCTTGTAGCCACCGAACGCGGCATGTGCCGGATACAGGTGGTAACAGTTGGTCCACACCCGTCCGGCCTTGATCCCCCGACCCATGCGATAGGCACGGTTGATGTCGCGGGTCCAGACGCCAGCGCCGAGGCCGAACTCGGTGTCGTTGGCGATGGCCAGCGCTTCGGCTTCATCCTTGAAGGTGGTCACGCCGATCACCGGGCCGAAGATTTCCTCCTGGAACACGCGCATCTTGTTATGGCCCTTGAGTAGGGTCGGCTGGATGTAATAGCCGGTCGCGAGCGAGCCTTCGAGTTTCTCAACACCGCCACCGGTGAGCACTTCGGCGCCTTCCTGCCGGGCTATGTCCAAGTAGCCGACGATCTTGTCGAACTGCTGCTGGCTGGCCTGGGCGCCGACCATGGTGTCGGTGTCCAGCGGGTCGCCGCGTTTGATCTGCGTGACCTTCTTCATCACCGCTTCCATGAAGGGCGCGTAGATGGATTCCTGCACCAGTGCCCGCGACGGGCAGGTACAGACTTCGCCTTGGTTGAAGAAACCCAGCACCAGCCCCTCGGCCGCCTTCTCGATGAAGGTCGGTTCGGCTTGCATGATGTCTTCGAAGTAGATGTTGGGGCTCTTGCCGCCCAGCTCCACAGTGCTGGGAATGATGTTTTCTGCCGCCATCTTCATGATGTGCGAACCCACCGGGGTGGAGCCGGTGAAGGCGATCTTGGCGATGCGTTTGCTGCTGGCCAGCGCCTCGCCGGCCTCCTTGCCGAAGCCCTGGACGATGTTGAGCACGCCCGGCGGCAGCAGGTCGCCGATGATTTCCGCCAGCACGGTGATGCCCAGCGGCGTCTGCTCGGCGGGTTTCAGGATCACGCAGTTGCCGGCTGCCAGGGCTGGTGCAAGTTTCCAGCAGGCCATCAGGATCGGAAAGTTCCACGGAATGATCTGCCCGACCACGCCCAGCGGCTCGTGGAAGTGATAGGCGGCGGTGTGCTCGTCGATCTCGGCGCTGGTGCCTTCCTGGGCGCGGATGCAGCCGGCGAAGTAGCGGAAGTGGTCGGCAGCCAGCGGGATGTCGGCGTTCAGCGTCTCGCGCACCGCCTTGCCGTTGTCCCAGGTTTCGGTGATGGCGAGTTTCTCCAGGTTTTGTTCGATGCGATCGGCGATCTTCAACAGGACCAGCGACCGCGCCTGTACGCTGGTCTTGCCCCACGCATCGGCAGCGGCATGAGCGGCGTCCAGCGCCTTCTCGATATCGGCCGCGTCGGAGCGCGGGAACTCAGCGATGGGCTGGCCGTTGACTGGCGAAGTGTTGGTGAAATACTGCCCGCCAACCGGTTCGACGAATTGGCCGTTGATAAAGTTGCCGTAGCGGGATTGGAAGGAAACGAGGGCCCCTTCGGTGCCGGGATGGGCGTAGCGCATGATGCGTCTCCGAATCTTGTAATTGCCGTGTGGACTGCTGTGATTCAGCGTAGATCAAGGCCTGACGGTCCGCGAGCGAGGCGACGTGTGGGCGTGCTTGTGCCCGGATGCGTGCGGCGGGCTGTGTCGGGCCGCCTGTGCTAATCTGCGGCGCAGTTTTTTCGCCCGACGCTCCGTGATTCCGGAGCCCGGCGTGGCCAATCCAGAGGTCATTCATGCATATCCATATTCTCGGCATCTGCGGCACCTTCATGGGCTCGCTGGCCGTTCTCGCCAAGGAACTGGGCCATCGGGTCACCGGTTCCGATGCCAACGTCTATCCGCCCATGAGTACCCAGCTTGAGGCTCAGGGCATTGAACTGACCCAAGGCTATGAGCCGAGCCAGCTCGATCCGGCGCCGGATCTGGTGGTGATCGGCAACGCGCTGTCGCGCGGCAACCCGGCGGTGGAGTACGTGCTGAACAAGGGGCTGCCCTACGTTTCCGGCCCGCAATGGCTAGCCGATCATGTGCTGCAGGGCCGCTGGGTGCTGGCCGCCGCGGGCACACACGGCAAGACCACCACCAGCAGCATGCTTGCCTGGGTGCTGGAACACGCTGGCATGAGCCCGGGCTTCTTGATCGGCGGTGTGCCGCAGAACTTCGGCATCTCTGCTCGCCTGGGCGGCACGCCGTTCTTCGTGGTCGAGGCGGACGAGTACGACAGCGCCTTCTTCGACAAGCGCAGCAAGTTCGTCCATTACCGACCGCGTACGGCGATCCTGAACAATCTTGAATTCGACCACGCCGATATCTTCTCGGATCTCGCGGCGATCGAAAGGCAGTTCCACCACCTGGTACGCACCGTGCCCAGCGAGGGGCTGATCATTCATCCGCAATCGGAAGAGGCGCTCAAGCGCGTGATCGGCATGGGCTGCTGGACACCGGTGCAGACAACCGGCGACGGCGGGCAATGGCAGGCTAACCTGCTCAGCGCCGACGGCTCGCGTTTCGAGGTAATTTTCGACGGCGCTGTGCAGGGCGTAGTGGATTGGGAGCTGACCGGCCTGCACAACGTCAGCAATGCCCTGGCCACGCTCGCGGCGGCGCGCCATGTTGGCGTATTGCCGAAGCAGGGCGCCGAGGCGCTGAGCGAATTCCGCAGCGTCAAGCGACGCATGGAAAAGGTCGCAGACGTTAATGGCGTGACCATTTACGACGACTTCGCCCATCACCCGACCGCCATCGCCACGACGCTCGACGGCCTACGCAAGCGCGTCGGCGATGCGCCGATCATTGCGGTGGTCGAGCCGCGTTCCAATTCGATGAAGCTTGGCGCGCATCGCGACGGCTTGGCCGAGTCAGTGGCGCTGGCGAACCAGGCGATCTGGTACGCACCGCCAAATCTCGGCTGGGACCTGGCCGCGACGGTCGCCGACTCGCCCGTCGAGACGACCGTATGCGGCTCGCTAGAGACGATCATCGCCAAGGTCAGGGCCGACGCCACGCCGGGCACTCAGGTGGTGGTCATGAGCAACGGCGGTTTTGGTGGATTGCATGGCAAATTGGCCGAGGCGCTGGCGTAGGGCCTTATTGGTGGGCTGAAGCGGAACGCCGCCCGGCCCACTCTACCCAGCCCCCGTAGGGTGGGCTTCAGCCCACCAAAAACAACGCAATAGTGCGAGAACAAAACGAATGAGCGGCCCCGAACGCATCACCCTGGCGATGACCGGCGCTTCAGGCGCGCAGTATGGCTTACGCCTGTTGGATTGCCTGATCCAGGAGGACCGCGAGGTGCACTTCTTGATATCCAAGGCCGCGCAGCTGGTGATGGCCACCGAGACCGACGTCGTACTGCCGGCCAAACCCCAGGCGATGCAGGCCTTTCTCTCCGAATACACCGGCGCGGCGGCGGGGCAGATCCGTGTGTTCGCTAAGGAAGACTGGATGGCCCCACCGGCCTCAGGTTCCGGCGCGCCGACGGCTATGGTGGTGGTGCCATGCTCGACTGGCACGCTCTCGGCGATTGCCACCGGCGCCTGCAACAACCTGATCGAGCGCGCGGCGGATGTGACTCTCAAGGAGCGCCGCCAGCTCATTCTCGTGCCGCGCGAGGCGCCCTATTCGAGCATTCATCTGGAAAACATGCTCAAGCTGTCGAATCTGGGCGCGGTGATCCTGCCGGCCTCGCCCGGCTTCTACCACCAGCCGCAGACCCTCGATGATCTGGTGGATTTCGTCGTCGCGCGCATCCTCAATCTGCTGCAGATTCCCCAGGACATGCTGCCGCGTTGGGGTGAGCACCATTTCGTCAGCGACGAGTGAAGCGCGCCGAGGATGGCATTGAGCGCAGCGATACCCATTTCAGGAGCTGCAGGTGAAACACAAGGCTACCCTCGGGTCGACACTGCTTGCCGTCCTTCTGCTATCTGGCTGCGCCACGGTCCGCACCCTCGATGCGGCCAAGCCCGGCGCGCCGATCATCTATTCCGGTACGCGCCTCGACTGGTACAGCCTCAACGGCGGCTGCTGTCCTCAGGAGCGCTTCGGTGCCACCGCGCCGAAGCATGCTGCTCTGGACCTGCCGGCCAGTCTGCTGCTCGATACGCTGTTATTGCCATTCGCCGTGGCGGCGGAGCTCGGTATCGGGTTGGGCGTGAGTGGCGGGCTATAGAGGGTTGCCGTGCTGGGCCAATGCCCATTCCACATGCTCACGCACCAGCTCCGAGGGATCGTCACGGCGCGCCTGCAGGGCTTCCAGCACCGGAATGCTCGACGGCGCGTTGCCCAGGCCCACCGCCAGATTGCGCAACCAGCGCTCGTAGCCCGCGCGGCGTAACGGCGAGCCTTCGGTGCGGCTGAGAAACTCGTCCTCGGTCCAGCGAAACAGCTCTGCCAACTCGGCATTGTCCAGGCGGTGGCGTGGGTGGAAGTCGGTCTGTTCGGTCGGCTTGGCGAAGCGGTTCCAAGGGCAGACGATCTGGCAATCGTCACAGCCGAACACGCGGTTGCCAACCTTGCTGCGCAATTCCACCGGGATCGGGCCTTTCAGCTCGATGGTCAGGTAGGAAATGCAGCGCCGCGCATCCAGTATCCGTTCGCCGACGAAGGCCTCGGTGGGGCAGATGTCCAGGCAGGCCTGGCAACTGCCGCAATGCTGACTGGTAACGGGTTCGTCAACGGGCAGGTCGATATCGACGAACAGCTCGCCGAGGAAGAACCAGCTACCGGCCTTGCGATTGAGCAGCAGGGTGTTCTTACCGATCCAGCCGAGCCCGGCTTGCTGCGCCACGGCTTTTTCCAGCACCGGCGCGCTGTCAACGAAGGCACGGAAGCCGAACGGGCCGACCACCTGCTGGATACGCTCGGCCAGTTGTTGGATTCGCTTGCGGATCAGCTTGTGGTAGTCGCGGCCCAGCGCGTAGCGCGACACATAGGCTTTCTCCGGCTCGGCCAGCCGCTGGCTCATGCGAGTGTCGCCGGGCAGATAGTCCATGCGCAACGAGATCACCCGCAGCGTGCCGGGGACCAGTTCGTCGGGCCGTGAGCGCTTGTTGCCATGGGCGGCCATGTAGTCCATTTCGCCCTGGTAGCCTTCATCCAGCCAGCGCTGCAGATGCGCTTCATGCTCGGCCAGGTCGACACCTGTGATGCCGACCTGCTGAAAGCCCAGTTCGCGCCCCCACTCCTTGATGGACTGAGCGAGGGCGGCGGGGTCGAGGGTTTGGCTGGACATTGGATAAGGTCTTCGAGACTTGCTCGCGTATGGCGGGGTCGTTTGGTTCGGCGCGGTATATAAAGGACAGTGAGTACATCGGCCGACCGCCCGTTGCGCTTGAGCAGCTGCGGTGAAACTCGATGCATCCACGGGCGGGCCGGGTGGCGCATGCGTATAATTCTGCCAGATATTCGTTCGGGTGATTCATGTCTCAGACCACCGATACCTTGCCCACCTCTTTATACACGGCCGCCCAGGTGCGGGAGATCGACGCACGTCTGATCGCTGCGGGAACACCCGGTTTCGAGCTGATGCAGCGCGCGGCGCATGCTGCTTGGCGTTCGTTGCGTCGGCGTTGGCCTGACGAGCAGCGGATCACCGTGATGGCTGGACGTGGCAACAATGCAGGTGACGGTTACCTGATCGCTGCCTTGGCGCAGCGTGGCGGCCGTCAGGTTCAGGTGCTCGCGGTAGGTGATCCGCAGCAGCTTCAGGGTGATGCCGCTCAGGCTTTCGCCGTGGCCCGTGAGGCTGGCGTCAATGTGCTGCAATGGACGGCGGATGCAAGTCTGCACGGTGTGCTGGTCGATGCGCTGCTGGGCACCGGGGTCTCCGGAGAGGTCCGCGAGCCGTACGCCAGTGCCATTCGCGCAATGAACGATAGCCCTCGGCCGGTGCTTGCTGTGGACCTGCCGTCCGGCCTTTGTGCCGATACCGGGCGCGTGCTCGGACAAGCGGTATCCGCGAACCTCACGGTGTCGTTTATCGGCCTGAAGGTCGGGTTGTTCACGGGTGATGGGCCGGATCGGGTCGGCGAGCTGGTATTCGATGACTTGCAGGCCGATCAGATCATCCTCGATCAGATCCAGCCCAGCCTTGAACATCTGTGCGCGGCGAACCTTCCGACCTTGGCCCCTCGTAAGCCGACGGCGCACAAGGGCAGCTTTGGTCAGGTGCTGGTGATCGGTGGCGATCTGGGCACTGGCGGCGCGGCGTTGCTCAGTGCCGAAGCGGCGCTGCGTTGCGGTGCCGGCATGGTGACCTTGGCGACGCGGCCAGAGCACGTGACGGCATCGCTAGTGCGGCGTCCGGAAATCATGTGCAGTGGCGTGGAGTCCACCTATGCGTTGACGACGCTAACCCAGCGCGCCGATGTGTTGGTGATCGGTCCAGGCTTGGGGCAGGCGCCGTGGGGGCGCAGTTTGCTGTCGCTGGCGCCGCAGTGTCGCGTACCTCAGGTATGGGATGCCGATGCGCTGAATTTGCTGGCGGCAGGCGCGGTCGAGCTGCCGAGCGATTGCCTGCTGACGCCGCACCCGGGCGAGGCTGCGCGGTTGCTGAGTATCACGGTTGGCGAAGTTCAGGCTGATCGTCCCGCGGCGGCCCGAATGCTGGCAAGCCGCTACGGTTGCACCGTGTTGCTCAAGGGGGCGGGAACGCTGATCGCGCACTCAGATGGTCGACTGGCACTGTGTGATCGCGGCCATCCGGCCATGGCCAGCGCGGGGCTCGGCGATGTTCTGGCGGGTGTCGCTGGAGCTCTGTTGGCGCAGGGACTCGCGCCGTTCGATGCGGCCTGCCTCGCCGTGTGGCTGCATGCCGTAGCTGGCGAGCGTCTCGGCAAGCAAGGACGCGGGCTGGCTGCCGCCGATCTGATTCCCGCCATCCGCCAGTTACTCGAGGAGTGCTCGCCATGCCGGACGTGACGCTGTTTGCTGCAGACGAAGAGGCGATGCTGGCGCTCGGCGCACGCATCGCTCAGATGACCGGCGGTCGGGGCGTGATCTATCTGCACGGTGACCTCGGCGCGGGCAAGACGACACTATCGCGCGGGCTGATTCGCGGTTTCGGTCATCAAGGCAAGGTCAAGAGCCCGACATTTACTCTGATCGAGCCCTACGAAACACCGGCTGCGCGGGTCTTTCACTTCGATCTGTATCGGCTCGTCGATCCGGAAGAGCTGGAATTTCTCGGCATTCGCGACTATTTCGAAGGGGACGCGCTGTGCCTGATAGAGTGGCCAGAACGTGGCGCCGGCATTTTGCCAAAGGCCGACCTGGACATTACCATTACGCCCCAGGGCGCCGGCCGGTCGCTGCGCCTGACGCCACGAGGCGAGCGTGGTGAAAGCTGGTGTTCCATCCTGACCATCGGTGAACAATGAACAACATGGGGTTGGGTATGCGCATGCGCGCGCTGGTGAGTGGTTTGGTATTGATGCTCGCGGCCGTACAGGCCCTGGCTGCATCCGATGTGCAGAGCGTGCGTCTGTGGCGCGCGCCGGACAATACACGTCTGGTGTTCGATCTGTCCGGTCCGGTACAGCACAACGTGTTTACCCTGACGGCGCCGGATCGCATCGTTATCGACGTCAATGGTGGCAATCTACCCAAGCCGTTCGAGCAGCTGGCGCTGAAAAATACGCCGATTTCCGGGCTGCGTGCGGCCAAGTTCGATGCCGATACGTTGCGCGTGGTCATCGATCTCTCCGCCCAGGTCACGCCGAAGAGTTTCACCCTGACGCCGAATCAGCAATACGGTCATCGGCTCGTGGTCGATCTGTACGATGAGGGTGCCGATCCGTCCACCACGGCGGATATTCCAGCAACGACCACGCCGAGCACGCCTGCCGCGCCCGTATCACCGACCCTGCCTGCGCTGAAACTGCCACCGCTGCCCAGTAGCAAGCGTGACATCATTATCGCCATCGATGCTGGCCATGGTGGCGAGGACCCAGGCGCGATCGGTCCGGGCAAGGCGTACGAAAAGAACGTAGTACTCCAGATTTCAAAAGAGCTGCAGCGCCAGATCAATGCCGAAAAGGGCTTCCGCGCCGAGCTGGTCCGAACCGGTGATTACTTCATTCCATTGCGCAAACGCACCGAAATCGCCCGCAAGAAGGGCGCGGATCTGTTCGTTTCGATACACGCCGACGCGGCGCCGCGCTCGTCCGCTTATGGGGCCTCGGTGTTTGCTCTGTCCGACCGCGGCGCTACCTCGGAAACTGCACGGTGGCTGGCCGATAGCGAGAACCGCTCCGACCTGATCGGCGGTGCCGGCAGCGTCAACCTTGGCGAGGACCAGATGCTTGCCGGTGTACTGCTGGACCTGTCCATGACTGCATCGCTGGCGTCCAGTCTGAACGTGGGGCAGAAGGTGCTGAGCAACATGGGCCGGATGACGCGCCTGCACAAGAGTCGGGTCGAGCAAGCCGGATTCATGGTGCTGAAGTCTCCGGATATCCCGTCGATCCTGGTGGAGACCGGCTTTATCTCTAACCCGTCCGAAGCGCGCAAGTTGCAAACCGCTTCCCACCAGCAGTCGCTGGCCCGCTCGATTCACAGCGGTGTGCGGCAGTTTTTCCACGAAAACCCGCCGCCTGGCACCTATGTCGCCTGGCTGCGTGACTCCGGCAAGATTGCCAGTGTTCCCCGCGAGCATGTGGTGCGCTCCGGTGAAAGCTTGGCCTTGCTTGCTCAGCGTTATCAGATCAGCCTGCCTGCGCTGCGCAGTGCCAACAGCCTGAAAGGCGACGTGATCAAGGTTGGTCAGACCCTGAACATCCCCGCTACGACTCTGGCATCGCAGCCATGACCGAGGCTGCGCGCATCCAGCTGCTTAGCCCGCGGCTGGCGAACCAGATCGCCGCGGGTGAAGTGGTCGAACGGCCCGCTTCGGTCATCAAGGAGCTGCTGGAGAACAGTCTCGATTCGGGCGCCACGCGTATCGAGGTGGATGTCGAGCAGGGTGGGGTGAAGCTGCTACGCGTGCGCGACGACGGCTGCGGCATTCCTGCCGATGACCTACCTCTGGCCCTGGCTCGGCACGCGACCAGCAAGATCCGCGATCTTGAAGATCTAGAGCGCGTGATGAGTCTGGGCTTCCGTGGCGAGGCGTTGGCGTCGATCAGTTCGGTGTCGCGTCTGACGCTCACCTCGCGCACCGCCGATGCCGCTGAGGCTTGGCAGGTCGAAACCGAAGGTCGGGACATGGAGGCTCGCGTCCAGCCGGCGGCGCATCCGGTCGGTACCTCGGTCGAAGTGCGTGATTTGTTCTTCAACACACCGGCACGACGCAAGTTTCTGCGCACCGAGAAAACCGAATTCGACCACTTGCAGGAAGTGATCAAGCGGCTGGCGCTGGCGCGCTTCGATGTGGCGTTTCATCTGCGGCACAACGGCAAGGTCGTACTCGCCCTGCATCAGGCCAGCGATGCTGCGTCGCGGGCGCGGCGTGTGGCCTCGGTGTGCGGTCCTGCTTTTCTCGAACAGGCGCTACCGGTGGAAATCGAGCGCAACGGACTGCACCTCTGGGGGTGGGTCGGTCTGCCGACGTTTTCCCGCAGTCAGGCGGATCTGCAGTATTTCTACGTGAACGGCCGTATGGTCCGCGACAAGCTGGTGGCGCACGCGGTGCGTCAGGCATACCGGGATGTGCTATTCAATGGACGCCATCCGACCTTCGTGCTGTTTCTCGATGTCGATCCGGCCGTGGTGGACGTCAACGTCCATCCGACCAAGCACGAGGTGCGCTTCCGCGATAACCGCATGGTGCACGACTTTCTGTACGGCACGCTGCACCGCGCGCTCGGAGATGTACGTCCAGAGGATCAACTGGCCGCGCCGGCCAGCTTGACGCCGATGACTCAGATCACTGGCCTCGCTGCGGGTGAGTTTGCCGGGCAGAACGAGATGAGCCTCGCTGCCAGCGTCCTCGAACAGCCACAACCTCAACAATCCCTCTGGCGCGGAGCGGGAGCCGGCTATCAGGCGCCTCGGCCAATGCCGACCGGCAATGTCGCAGAAGCACAGGGCGCCTATCGTGAGTTCTTTTCGCCGCTGGCCGGGGTGAGCCCGGCGGCCTTACCGGAGAGCCAGGATGACGTCCCGCCGCTCGGCTATGCGTTGGCCCAGCTCAAGGGTATCTACATCCTTGCGGAAAATGCTCTGGGGCTGGTGCTTGTGGATATGCATGCTGCCCATGAGCGGATCATGTACGAGCGGCTGAAGACGGCGATGGCCAGCGAAGGGCTGCGAGGCCAGCCGTTGCTGGTACCTGAATCGATTGCCGTCAGCCAGCGTGAGGCGGACTGCGCCGAAGAGCATGCACACTGGTTCCAGATGCTCGGTTTCGAACTGCAGCGGCTTGGCCCCGAGAGTCTGGCGATTCGTCAGATTCCGTCCCTGCTCAAGCAGGCCGAAGCCACGCGGCTGGTGCAGGACGTACTCGCCGACCTGCTCGAATATGGCACCAGCGATCGCATCCAGGCCCATCTCAACGAACTCCTCGGCACTATGGCCTGTCATGGTGCGGTGCGTGCGAATCGACGCCTGACCCTGCCGGAAATGAATGGTCTGCTGCGTGACATGGAGCAGACCGAGCGCAGCGGTCAATGCAATCATGGCCGGCCGACCTGGACGCAGCTGGGCATGGGAGAGTTGGATAAGCTGTTTTTGCGTGGGCGCTAGCGGATATGAGCTTGTAGCTGAAAGCCAGAAGCTTGAAATAAGAACTCTGCAGAGTTTGGCCGCGCCCTCAGACTGGACTGATTCGCTTCCAGCTTCCTCTTAATGGATTCCACCGATGTTCCCGTTACCCCCCGCCATCTTTCTCATGGGTCCTACAGCTGCCGGCAAGACCGATCTGGCGCTGGAGCTTGCGCGCGTGCTGCCCTGTGATCTGATCAGTGTCGATTCGGCCTTGGTATATCGGGGGATGGACATCGGCACCGCCAAGCCTTCGACCGAAGTGCTTCGGGAGTTTCCGCATCGGCTGATCGATATTCGCGACCCGGCGCAGAGCTACTCGGCCGCTGACTTCGTAGGCGATGCGCTGGCTGCGATGGCGGAAAGTACCGCCGCAGGGCGCATTCCGTTGCTGGTTGGTGGGACCATGCTCTATTTCAAGGCGTTGAGCGAGGGCCTCGCCGATATGCCTGCTGCCGATCCTGCTGTGCGTGCGGAGTTGGAGGCGCAGGCACAGCTAGAGGGGCTGAAGGCGCTGCACCAGCAGTTGGCCGAGGTCGACCCGGAGTCCGCGGCGCGAATTCACCCCAACGACCCCCAGCGGCTGGTCAGGGCGCTTGAGGTCTTCAGGGTCAGCGGCATTAGCATGTCCGAACACCGAGCCCGACAAAGGTCGCAAAAAGCCGGAGCGGGCACGCCAGACGGCGGCGTCTTGCCTTATACTGTCGCGCAGTTGTCCGTCGCGCCTACGCAGCGGCAGGTCTTGCATCAGCGTATCGAGCGACGCTTCGTCGCGATGGTTGAACAGGGCTTTGTCGAAGAGGTCGAAATGCTTCGTAGGCGTGACGATCTGCATCCTGAGCTACCCTCCATGCGTGCCGTAGGCTATCGCCAGGTCTGGAATTACCTGGACGGCTCGTATTCGCGCGATGAGATGGTTCAACGCGGGGTCATCGCTACCCGGCAGCTAGCCAAGCGGCAGTTGACTTGGTTACGTGGTTGGGAGGGCGTTCATTGGCTAGAGAGTTCAGCCTGTGACAATCTGCCGCGAGCATTGAAATACTTGGAGAGGCTCACCATATTGAGCTGACACTGTAATTTGACCGGCTATCCTCAAATCACTGGCCAGCCGTGTTTGATTCTAAAAATTAATGAAAAGATCCTTTAAGGAGTGCGGCACATGTCAAAAGGGCATTCGCTACAAGACCCTTACCTCAACACACTGCGTAAGGAGCGCGTTCCGGTTTCTATCTACCTGGTCAACGGCATCAAGCTCCAGGGTCAGATCGAGTCATTCGACCAGTTCGTCATCCTTTTGAAAAATACGGTCAGCCAGATGGTCTATAAGCACGCCATTTCGACCGTCGTTCCGGGCCGTCCGGTGCGCTTGCCAGCCGCTGGCGACGCGGAGCAGTCCGAGTCGGGTAACGACTAAAGGGGGCCTTCTTTGTTCTTCGAACGTCCCGGTGGTGGTGAGCGGGCTATCCTGGTTCATCTGGATGGTCAGGATCCAGCGGCGCGTGAAGACCCTCAGGAGTTTCAGGAGCTGGCACGATCAGCCGGCGCTGAAGCTGTTGGCTTCGTCAATGTGGCAAGGCATCAGCCTTCCGCCAAGTTTCTGATTGGCAGCGGCAAAGTCGAAGAGCTGCGTGACCTCGTCAAGGATGGCGAGGTCGAGCTGGTCATTTTCAATCACACACTGACGCCCAGTCAGGAACGCAATCTCGAGCGTGCCCTGGAATGCCGTGTGCTCGATCGAACCGGTTTGATTCTGGATATCTTTGCTCAGCGTGCGCGTACGCATGAAGGCAAGCTACAGGTCGAACTGGCCCAGCTGGAATACATGAGTACTCGACTGGTGCGTGGCTGGACTCACCTTGAGCGGCAGAAGGGTGGTATCGGTCTGCGTGGCCCTGGTGAAACCCAGTTGGAAACGGACCGGCGGCTGTTGCGTGTGCGGGTTCGTCAGATCAAGCAGCGGCTGGAGAAGGTTCGGGGCCAGCGTGAGCAGGCTCGCCGAGGGCGTCGCCGTGCCGACATTCCTCTGATCTCTCTGGTGGGCTACACCAACGCCGGCAAGTCCACGTTATTCAACGCGTTGACCGAAGCCGACGTCTACGCAGCCAATCAGCTGTTCGCGACGCTCGATCCGACCTTGCGTCGTCTGGAATTGGATGATCTGGGGCCGGTGGTGCTCGCCGATACGGTGGGTTTCATTCGTCACTTGCCGCACAAACTGGTCGAATCTTTTCGCGCCACCCTCGAAGAGTCCAGCAATGCTGATCTACTGCTGCATGTCATCGATGCGCATGAGCCTGAGCGCGATCAGCAGATCGAGCAGGTGTTGGCAGTGCTGACCGAGATCGGTGCTCACGAGCTGCCGATACTGGAGGTCTACAACAAGGTGGATCTGCTGGAGGGTATCGAGCCGCAGATCCAGCGCAACGCAGACGGTGTGCCGCAGCGCGTCTGGGTATCGGCGCAGCAGGGGCTTGGGCTCGACCTGTTGAAGCAGGCAGTGGCCGAATTGCTGGGCGACGATCTGTTCGTGGGAACGCTTCGGCTTCCACAGAAGCTTGGGCGACTACGGGCGCAGTTGTTTGACTTGGGCGCAGTGCAATCCGAATCCCATGACGATGAGGGCGGCAGTCTACTCGACGTGAGATTGCAGCGTGTCGAGCTGCATCGTCTCATCAGTCGCGCGGGTCTCGAAGCGGAACTGTTCTTCGAGCAACACACTTTGCAATAAAGCTCGGGGGGCTTTTAAGCCGTTCGTTCCGGGCTTTCGGTAGCATTGGCGGGCGCGCCGTTGGCGCGCCTTTAGCTTTATTTGAATGGAGAGCGCTATGGCTTGGAATGAGCCGGGTGGCAACTCGAACAACCAGGATCCCTGGGGTAGCGGTGGCGGTGGTCGTCGCGGTGGTGGCGATCAGAAAGGTCCGCCGGATCTGGATGAGGCTTTCCGCAAATTACAGGACAGCCTCAACGGCATGTTCGGCAAAAAGAAGCGCGGCAGCGGCGGCTCGTCGGGTGGTGGCAGTGGACGGCGTGGCGGTTTCGCGCTGCTCTGGGTCGGCTTGGTCGTGCTGCTGGCCGTCTGGTTGTCCAATGCGATCTACATCGTCGACGAGCAGGAGCAGGCCGTGGTGCTGCGCTTCGGCAAATATCACGAAACTGTCGGTCCCGGCCTGAACATCTATTTCCCGCCGTTCGATCGCAAGTTCCAGGCTAACGTCACTCGCGAGCGTTCTTATAGCAAGCAAGGGCAGATGTTGACCGAGGACGAGAACATCATCGAAGTGCCGCTAACGGTGCAATACAAGATCAGCGACCTTCAGGCCTTCGTACTCAACGTCGAAGATCCAGAAGCATCGCTACAGCATGCGACCGATAGCGCGGTTCGCCATGTCGTAGGCTCCACGGCGATGGATCAGGTATTGACCGAGGGTCGTGAGGCCATGGCGAACGAGGTCGAGGAGCGACTGCAGCGCTTCCTCGACAACTATGGCACCGGCATCATCGTCACCCAGGTCAACCTTCAGAGTGCGGCAGCGCCGCGTGAAGTGCAGGAAGCCTTCGATGACGTGATTCGTGCACGTGAAGACGAGCAGCGCGAGAAGAATCAGGCCGAGTCCTATGCCAACGGTGTCATTCCCGAAGCGCGTGGTCAGGCCCAGCGCATGCTGGAAGAGGCGAGCGGTTATCGCGATGCGGTGATATCCCGGGCCCAGGGTGAGGCGGATCGTTTCTCCAAGCTGGTTGCCGAATACCGCAAGGCACCTGACGTGACGCGTGAGCGCCTGTATCTGGAAACCATGCAAGAAGTCTTGAGTAACACCAGCAAGGTTCTCGTGACGGGTGAGGATGGGCAGAACAATCTGCTTTACCTGCCGCTGGACAAGATGATCAACAGTCGTGGTGCTTCTGCCGAGCGTTCTGCTGCGGCATCCGTTTCGGGCGCTTCGACTCAGACTACGCGAATGCCTCCGGAACTGGATCCGCGTGAAGTGCGTACAAGGGAGGTCCGCTAATGAGCAATAAATCCCTGACCGCCCTGATTGTGGGCGTGGTGCTGGCGATCGTCCTTTGGAACAGCTTCTACATCGTCTCGCAGACAGAGCGTGCGGTGATGTTGCGCTTCGGTCGTATCGTCGAGCCCGACGTGAAGCCGGGTCTGCATCTCAAGATTCCTTACGTGAACAGTGTTCGCAAGTTCGACGGGCGGTTGATGACGCTCGATACTTCCACCTCGCGTTTCCTCACGCTGGAAAAGAAGGCGCTGATGGTTGATTCCTACGCCAAGTGGCGTGTGGATGATGCCGAGCGCTTCTATACCGCGACGTCGGGTATGAAGCAGATCGCGGACGAGCGCCTCGCGCGTCGCCTGGAGGCCTCGCTACGAGATCAGTTCGGTAAGCGGACCCTGCACGAGTCGGTCTCGGGTCAGCGTGATGAACTGATGGCCGTTGTGACCAATAGTCTGAACCGAGCCGCGCAGCAGGAACTCGGAATCGAAGTCGTCGATGTTCGTGTCAAGGGCATCGACCTCCCGCGCGAAGTGAATCGCAGCG
Organism: Pseudomonas sp. CBC3; assembly: GCF_037967085.1. Classification (NCBI taxonomy): domain Bacteria; kingdom Pseudomonadati; phylum Pseudomonadota; class Gammaproteobacteria; order Pseudomonadales; family Pseudomonadaceae; genus Pseudomonas; species Pseudomonas sp. CBC3. Next base: position 246,100 of record NZ_JBANEO010000001.1, on the reverse strand, counting down.
TGTTCGAGCGTATGAGTTCCGAGCGGGAGCGTGAAGCGCGTGAGCACAGGGCAAAAGGTAAAGAGCTGGCCGAGGGCATCCGCGCGGATGCCGACCGTCAGCGGCGCGTCCTGCTGGCCGAGGCCTTCCGTGAGGCTGAAGAGTTGCGTGGTGATGGTGACGCGCAGGCGGCCGCTATCTATGCTGCAGCTTACGGGCAGGATCGGGAATTCTATTCCTTCCACCGCAGTCTGCAGGCCTACCGAGACAGCTTTGCCAGTAAGGAAGATGTCCTGGTGCTGGACCCCAAAAGCGACTTCTTCCGCTATCTGGAGTCCGCAACGGCGCAATGACCGCAAGGGTCATCCGGCTGGACGATGCCGTCCACCGGGTGACCCGTTGGCGAAACATTGTTATGATCCGCGAGCCGGGGAAAACCCGGCTTTTTTGCGTCTGCGCCCTGGTGGGGCAGACTGATCCGGGCGTGGCCAGCCATGCCGATCCCCTTATGGGGCGTGGCGCTGTCGCCATGGTTCGAACACAATCGCACGCGACCGATGGGTGGCCCAGGCCGGAGCCCCGGTGTTCGTCTGCTTGACTAGGCTTGCCGTATCGAGAGGTGATTGGCGAAATGGCAACGGTAGACCGCTGGCTACTGCCAGATGGCATCGAAGAGGTGCTGCCGCCCGATGCGGCGCGTATCGAAACCGCAAGGCGCCGTGTGCTGGACCTGTTCCAGTGCTGGGGTTACGAGTTGGTCATCACTCCTCATGTGGAGTTTCTCGAGTCGCTGCTGACGGGAGCGGGGCAGGATCTGGATCTGAAGACATTCAAAGTCATTGATCCCTTGTCCGGCAGACAGATGGGCCTGCGTGCGGATATTACCCCGCAGGTAGCGCGGGTGGACGCACATACGTTGCGCCGGGAAGGTCCCAGTCGCCTGTGCTACGCCGGCAGCGTACTGCACGCCAAGCCTCAGGCGCTCGCGACGTCGCGTAGTCCGATTCAGCTGGGCGCCGAGCTTTATGGCGACAGCAGCATTTCAAGCGATCTCGAGGTGATTAGCCTCATGCTGGAGACCCTTGGTCTCGCCAGTGTGCCTGATCTGCACATGGATCTCGGTCATGTAGGCATTTATCGCGGGTTGGCGCGTGCGGCAGGTTTGTCGGGAGATGCCGAGCAGTGCTTGTTCGACGCATTGCAGCGTAAGGCGATGGACGAAATTGCGGCCTTGACCGCCAACGTCGAGCCGTCGCTGGCGAGCATGCTGCGCGCACTGGCACGGCTCTGCGGCGGGCGCGAGACGCTGGATGCGGCGAAAGTCGTCCTGGCTGGCGCTCCGTCGGCAGTGCGAGAAGCGCTCGATGGATTGATTCAGATCGCTGAACAGCTGGCGGTGCGGTATCCGAATCTGCCGTTGTATTTCGATCTGGGCGAACTGCGCGGCTATCACTATCACACCGGCGTCGTGTTCGCGGTGTTCGTGCCTGGCGTTGGGCAGTCGATCGCACAGGGTGGTCGTTATGACGACATCGGTGCGGATTTTGGGCGGGCGCGTCCGGCGACCGGTTTCTCGACGGATTTGAAAACCTTGGTCAGCCTCGGTAATGCCGAATTAGCGTCCCCCGCAGTCGGTATTTGGGCGCCCTATGACACTGACCCGGGGTTATGGAAGTCGGTCTGTCGGCTGCGCGAACAGGGTGAGCGTGTAGTGCAAGCTCTGGATGGACAGCAGGGCGATGCGGCGCTAAGTGTTGGCTGCGACCGGCAGCTAGTGTTGCAAGAGGGGTCCTGGACCGTAACGCCGCTGACCCGCTGATGCGGGCTGGATCGTAAGTGCCAGGCTGGTTTCCAGAATTCGCCGGTCGTGACCGGTAATGCTTCGCCAAGAGGACAAAGGTTTATGGGTAAGAATGTCGTGGTCCTGGGCACCCAGTGGGGTGATGAGGGCAAGGGCAAGATCGTCGATCTGCTGACCGATCAGGCGGCGGCTGTAGTCCGCTTCCAGGGTGGCCACAATGCCGGTCATACGCTGGTCATCGACGGCGAAAAAACTGTGCTGCACCTGATTCCATCCGGCATTTTGCGTGAAAACGTGGAATGTCTGATTGGCAACGGCGTAGTCGTGGCGCCGGACGCGTTGATGCGTGAGATCACCAAGCTGGAAGAGAAGGGCGTGCCGGTGCGTGAGCGCCTGCGCATCAGTCCGGCCTGTACCCTGATCCTTCCGTATCACGTGGCGCTGGATCAGGCGCGCGAGGCGGCGCGTTCCGAAGGCAAGATCGGTACGACGGGTCGTGGCATCGGGCCAGCCTACGAAGACAAAGTTGCGCGTCGCGGCTTGCGCATCGGCGATCTGTTCAATCCCGAGCGTTTTACCGTCAAGCTGCGTGAGCTGCTCGAGTACCACAATTTCATTCTGCAGAATTTCTACAAGGTCGAGCCTGTCGACTTCCAGAAGACGCTGGATGAGGCGCTGGGTTACGCCGAGATTCTCAAGCCGATGATGACCGACGTGTCGGCTCGCCTGCATGAGCTGCGCAAGCAGGGCGCGCGCATCATGTTCGAAGGTGCTCAGGGCTCGTTGCTGGACATCGATCATGGCACCTATCCATATGTCACCAGTTCCAGCACCACCGCTGGCGGTACGGCTACTGGTTCCGGTTTCGGTCCGCTGTATCTGGACTACATCTTGGGTATTACCAAGGCCTACACGACTCGGGTCGGTTCCGGTCCGTTCCCCACTGAATTGTTCGACGAGACCGGCGCGCGTCTGGCTGAGCGCGGTCACGAGTTCGGTTCCACCACCGGCCGCGCCCGCCGCTGTGGCTGGTTCGATGCCGTGGTGCTGCGTCGTGCCATCGAGATCAATAGTGTGTCGGGCATCTGCCTGACCAAGCTGGATGTGCTCGACGGGCTGGAAACCATCCGTATCTGCGTTGCCTACAAGGATCGCAACGGCGACGTGCTCGTCGATGCGCCGACCGACGCGGATAGCTACCAGGGTCTGCAGCCAGTCTATGAAGAAATGCCGGGCTGGGCCGAATCCACCGTCGGAGCCAAGTCGCTCGATGCGCTGCCGGCTAACGCCCGCGCTTACATCAAGCGTCTGGAGGAGTTGGTCGAGGCGCCCATCGACATCATCTCAACCGGGCCGGATCGCAACGAGACCATCGTGCTGCGTCATCCTTACGCCTGATCGCGGCTGATGATAAAAAGACCGCCTCAGGGCGGTCTTTTCATTTCTGCTTAAGCCGCGCTGAGCTCTTGAGCTGCCGGCGCGATGCGATCAGCGTTGTTGGGGCGCTATCGGATTCGTCGTAGCGGAAACGAAAAAACCGAGCCAATGGCTCGGTTTTTTCTGAAGAGTGGTGCCCAGGAGAAGACTCGAACTTCCACGATGTTGCCATCGCTAGGACCTGAACCTAGTGCGTCTACCAATTCCGCCACCTGGGCACATTGCGATGATTGCTCACCGACTTCTGTCGATTGCTGGTCGAGGCCGACAAACCTCGTGTTTATGAATTCTCGCCAAGGCAAGAGCTTCATCGAATAAATGGTGCCCAGGAGAAGACTCGAACTTCCACGATGTTGCCATCGCTAGGACCTGAACCTAGTGCGTCTACCAATTCCGCCACCTGGGCACTGCACAAACGATGATACTTCATCGTTTCCGTGTTACAACGTCTACCAGACATTGTGGGCGCGAACTATACGGGCGAGGTTATGCCTTGTAAAGCCCCGCCCAGGAAAAATAATTCGCTCGAAAGCTGCCGCCGGCGTGCGTTTCGCGCTTCAATAGATAGGGGCGTTCTGCCTCTATAAATGAATGAAAGGTGACATCTCTTAATGGCCGATTGGCAATCCCTCGATCCCGAGGCCGCACGTGAAGCGGAAAAGTACGAAAACCCCATTCCCAGCCGCGAGCTGATTCTCCAGCACCTGAGCGAGCGCGGCTCGCCAGCGGCGCGTGAGGAGCTGGTGGAAGAGTTCGGATTATCCTCCGAAGACGATATCGAAGCTCTACGCCGCCGCTTGCGTGCGATGGAGCGTGACGGTCAGTTGATCTATACCCGGCGTGGCACTTATGCCCCGGTGGACAAGCTTGACCTGGTTTGCGGGCGCATCAGCGGTCATCGCGACGGTTTCGGTTTTCTGATTCCCGACGATAAAAGCGACGACCTGTTTCTGAGCCCTGCACAAATGCGCCTGGTATTTGATGGCGATCGCTGTCTGGCTCGGGTTGCCGGACTCGATCGCCGCGGGCGGCGCGAAGGCGCGATCGTCGAAGTGATCAGTCGCGCGCATGAAACCATCGTCGGACGTTATCAGGAAGAAAGCGGTATCGGTTTCGTCATGGCCGACAACCCGAAGATTCAGCAGGAAGTGCTGGTGACGCCGGGTCGCTCCATGGATGCCAAGCCGGGCCAGTTCGTCGAGATCAAGATCACCCACTGGCCGACTCAGCGCTTCCAGCCTCAGGGCGACGTGGTCGAAGTGATCGGCAATTACATGGCCCCTGGCATGGAAATCGACGTTGCGCTGCGCAGTTTCGATATCCCCTACGTCTGGCCGGATGCGGTGAAGCGTGAAGCGGCCAAGCTCAAGTCGGAAGTCGAGGAGAAGGACAAGCAGAAGCGTGTCGATCTGCGGCATCTGTCTTTCGTCACCATCGATGGCGAAGACGCTCGTGACTTCGACGATGCGGTCTATTGCGAGAAGCTGAGTGGCTGGAAGCTATTTTCCGGTGGTTTCCGGTTGTACGTCGCGATTGCGGACGTATCGCATTATGTGAAAGTCGGGTCGGAGCTGGACAAGGAAGCCGAGCTGCGGGGTACGTCGGTGTACTTTCCCGAACGGGTCGTGCCAATGCTCCCGGAGGAGCTGTCCAACGGTCTCTGCTCGCTGAATCCGCACGTCGATCGGCTGGCCATGGTCTGCGAAATCACCCTAAATAAATCAGGGAAAATGACCGATTACCAGTTCTACGAAGCGGTTATCCACTCCCATGCGCGGCTGACGTATAACAAGGTCAGCAGCATGCTTGAGCAGCCTTCCTCGGCCGAAGGCAAGCGATTGATTGGCGAATACGCGCAAGTATTGCCGCATCTCAAGCAGCTCCACGCGCTGTACAAGGTGTTGCTCAAGGCGCGCCACACGCGTGGTGCGATCGATTTCGAAACTCAGGAAACGCGCATTGTCTTCGGGGCGGAGCGCAAGATCGCGGCCATCACCCCTACCGAGCGCAACGATGCGCACAAGCTGATCGAGGAATGCATGCTATGCGCCAACGTGGCCACGGCGCGCTTCCTCCAGGATCATGATATTCCCGGTCTGTACCGCGTTCACGACGGGCCACCATTGGAGCGTCAGGAAAAGTTGCGGGCTTTTCTCGGCGAGCTGGGGCTGACGCTGCACAAGGGCAAGGAAGGGCCTACGCCAAAGGATTATCAGGCGCTACTGGAGCGGATTCAGGGGCGGCCCGATTTCAACGTGATCCAGACGGTAATGTTGCGGTCGTTGAGTCAGGCGGTCTACAGCCCGGACAACAATGGTCACTTTGGCTTGAATTACGAGGCATACGCGCATTTCACCTCGCCTATCCGTCGCTATCCGGATCTATTGATTCATCGCGCGATCCGCAGCGTGATCCGCTCGCGTCGCGATACGGGGCATGTACGTCGAGAGGGCGCGACCAGTATGCCAAAGGCGCGCATCTATCCCTATGATGAGGCCGCTCTGGAGCAGCTCGGCGAGCAATGCTCAATGGCCGAACGGCGCGCCGACGAGGCGACGCGGGATGTGGTGAATTGGCTCAAGTGCGAATTCATGAAGGATCGCGTCGGCGAAACCTTCCCCGGCGTGATCACCGCTGTGACCGGATTCGGCTTGTTCGTCGAGCTGACTGATATTTACGTGGAGGGACTGGTTCACGTCACTGCAATGCCGGGTGACTACTACCATTTCGATCCATTGCACCATCGGCTATCCGGTGAGCGCAGTGGGCGGAGTTTCCGCCTGGGTGATAGCGTCGAAGTTCGGGTGATGCGTGTCGATCTCGATGAGCGCAAGATCGACTTCGAACTGATCAGCGGCGGCAGCAAAGCTGGCGCGGGTGAACGTGGCTCGGCTGGTGACAAAGGTGATAGCCGGAAAACAGGGCGCGGCCGAAAAGGCACCGAAAGTTCCGCCAAAGGCGGGGAGCCGGTCAGCCCGGAGGTTCGCAAGAGCCGGGAAATCAAAAAGGCGCTGCTCGCGGATGCGAAAGGAAGCAAGTCGACCGCGAGCAAGCCCAAACGCAGCTCCTCGAAGTCTAAGGCTAACAGCAAGCCGTCGGCCAAAGCTGAAGGCGGTGCCCCGCGAAAGCGTAAGGCCAAGTCATGAGTGATCTTGAAAAAATCTACGGCCTGCACGCCGTGGAGGCTTTGCTTCGTCACCATCCGAGGCGGGTCAAGCAGATCTGGCTGGCCGAGGGGCGCGACGATCCTCGAGTACAGGCGCTGGTTCAATTGGCTGCGCAATCGAAAGTCCGCGTCGGTCAGTGCGAGCGTCGTGAAATGGATGCCTGGGTCGAGGGCGTGCATCAGGGCGTGGTGGCTGATGTCAGCCCCAGTCAGGTCTGGGGCGATGCCATGCTCGAAGAGTTGCTGGACCGGGCCCAGGGCGCGCCGTTGCTGCTTGTGCTCGACGGTGTAACCGACCCCCACAACCTCGGTGCCTGCCTGCGCACCGCCGACGCGGCCGGCGCGCTGGCGGTGATCATTCCCAAGGACAAGTCCGCAACCCTTAACGCTACGGTGCGCAAGGTGGCTTGCGGTGCGGCGGAAGTCATTCCGCTGGTGGCTGTGACCAATCTGGCGCGAACGTTGGAAAAGCTGCAGCAACGTGGCTTGTGGGTGGTCGGTACGGCGGGGGAGGCCGAGCAGGAGATCTACGATCAGGACCTCAGTGGTCCTATCGTTCTGGTGATGGGTGCGGAAGGCAAGGGTATGCGCCGTCTGACACGCGAGCACTGTGATTTCCTGGTCCGCCTGCCGATGGCTGGAAGCGTCAGCAGTCTCAACGTGTCGGTCGCCACAGGCGTCTGTCTGTTCGAGGCACTGCGCCAGCGTCGTTCGGCAGGTTAAGGGTTGACTGACAAGTTGCCCCCCGCGTTGCCGTTCATCGCGAAACGGATCGCTCTTGTAGCGGTCAATTGTCCGTTTCTGGTCGGCTCTGTCGACTATTGGTTTGGTCGTGCATCTGATGGCCGCTATCGATAGCGGCCAAATCAAGCGCGCTTCATGGAGGTTGTATGCCGCAGCGCCCGCCTTTCGAGGCATTGTTCAGGACTTCTCCGAACGCTTATTTATTGCTTGATCGCGAGTTGACCATCCTGGATGCCAACGAGGCATACCTGAAGCTCACCGGGCGCCAGCTCGAAGACATCGTAGAGCGTCGCATACACGACGCGTTCGCCGCTGATCCGCAAGCGCCGGAAACGACCCATGTCGAGGAGTTGTTGGAATCGTTCGTCCGTGTGCTAAGCACCGGGGCTGTGGATACGCTGCCGATCATCCGCTACTCGATCGCGGTAAGCGCCGATAACGGTGCGGCTTATGAGGATCGTTACTGGAGTGCAACGCACAGCCCGTTGCTCGATGAGCAGGGCGAGGTGATCGCGATCCTGCAGCACACCATGGACATTACCGAGCTGCAATCGCTGAAGGCTTCGCAGCGCTCGGCCGAATCGTGGGGGCAGCCGCTGCAACAGCTCGAAGCAGCGATCATGTCGCGCGCCGGATTGATTCAGGACGAAGGCAATCAGCTGCGCCAGCTATTCGCACAAGCTCCGGGTTTTGTCTGCTTCCTGCGCGGTCCGGAACATGTATACGAGTTGGTCAACGAGGCCTATCAGCAGCTCACCGGTAATCGTCAACTGATCGGCAAGCGGGTAAATGACGGATTGCCCGAGCTGGCGGAGCAGGGCTTCATCGATCTGCTGGACCAGGTTTATCGTACGGGCGAGCCCTACCGTGGCGCAGGGTTGCGGACGCTGTTGCAGCGTCGTCCCGATGCCGAGCCCGAGGAGGTCTATCTCGATCTGGTGTTCCAGCCAATCATTGGGCGTGACGGGCGGACGTCAGGTATTTTCGTGCAGGGCAGCGACGTGACCGAGCAGCATCGCAGCCAGCAAGAGTTGCAGGAACACCGCGAACATCTTGAGGATCTGGTTCGTGAGCGGACGCGGGAGCTATTGCATAGCGAGTCCGAGCGCCGGGTGGCAGAGGCGGCGCTGATGCAGGCGCAGAAGCTCGAAGCGGTCGGTAAGCTGACCGGCGGCATCGCCCATGACTTCAACAACATGCTGCAGATTATCGGTGGAAATTTGCAGTTGCTGCGCCGCAATTTGAGCGGCGACGAGACGGCGCAGCGGCGTTTGGAGTCGGCGGTTGGCGGTGTGGAAAAAGGCGCACGTCTGGCGTCCCAGTTGCTCGCGTTTGCCAGCCGTCAGCCGCTTCAGCCGCAGTCGATCGATCTGGGTGAGCTGCTGGATCAGATGAGCGAGTTGTTGAGCGGCGCGCTGGGACGGGCCGTGCAGGTGAAGGTCGATATCCAGTCGGATCTATGGTCGATTTTCGCCGATGTCGGCAATCTGCAGGCCGCTATTCTCAATCTCGCGGTCAACGCACGTGATGCGATGGTCGGTGGCGGTGCGCTGTACATACAACTGCGCAACCGTTCGCTGGGTGCTGCGCAGCTGGCCGATCAGCCTGGTGTCGCTGCCGGGGCTTACGTGGAGTTGAGTGTAATCGACGAAGGCGAAGGCATGCGTCCCGAGGTGCTGGCGCGCGCCTTCGAACCCTTCTTCACCACGCGCCAGGACGCCAATGCCTCGGGGCTCGGTCTGAGTATGGTGTATGGCTTCGTTCGGCAGAGCGGAGGCTTTGTTGTGCTGGAAGGCGAAGAGGGTAAAGGCACGACCGTGCGGGTCTATCTGCCGAGGGCCGCTGCCGAGGGCTTTGAAGGGGGCGAGTCGGGCGGCGAACGTGAGCGCAACCCTGCGTCGGCGTCCAGCGTCGGCATGGCCGAGGCGACGCCGGAGCAGGCTGCAGGCTTGAACATTCTCTTCGTCGAGGACGATCCGACATTGCGCATGCTCACCGGCGAGGTGATGGAGGAGCTCGGCCACCAGGTCAGTCCCTGCGAATCGGCGGAGGCTGCGCTGGAAATGCTGGAGCAACGTCGCTTCGACGTGTTGCTGACCGATGTGGGGCTGGCCGGTATGAGCGGTATTGAACTGGTGCGTCAGGCGCGGTCGCGCGATGCTGCGCTGAGTATCGTGATCGCCTCCGGATACGCCATCAATGCTCGTGAAGAAGGGCTGGATAATCTACGCACCATGCTCAAACCCTATGACATTCATCAGGTCAGGACGCTGCTCGACAGCATTCGGGCCGAACGAATGAGTGTCGCGCGCGGCTGAGCCTGGCTGGTTAAATAATCACCAAAGCGCCTTGCGTGGTTGGCCGGGCTTCTCTAGAATTGCGCCCCTTGCCCGGATGGCAGGCGTTTGCGCGCCTCTCTGGCAGGCAAGACAACATACTCATTCACTCCTTGCCTGATCCGCGTGTTGCGGCAGGCTGCAACCCGTAAGGAGCAACAATGCGTCATTACGAAATCATCTTTCTGGTCCACCCCGACCAGAGCGAGCAGGTTGGCGGCATGGTGGAGCGTTACACCAAGCTGATCGAAGAGGACGGTGGCAAGATCCATCGCCTGGAAGACTGGGGTCGTCGTCAGCTGGCTTACGCCATCGACAACGTCCACAAGGCCCACTACGTGATGCTGAACGTCGAGTGCAGCGGCAAAGCACTGGCCGAGCTGGAAGACAACTTCCGCTACAACGACGCCGTCATCCGTAACCTGGTCATTCGTCGCGATGAAGCCGAGACTGAACAGTCCGAGATGCTCAAGGCTGAGGAAAACCGTAGCGAGCGCCGTGAACGTCGTGATCGCCCTGAATCTGACTCTGTCAACGAAAATGACAGCGACAGCGACAGCCGCGACAACAACGCTGACGAGTAATCCACGGACCTATTGAGGAGCCTATTTCATGGCACGTTTTTTCCGTCGTCGTAAGTTCTGCCGTTTCACTGCAGAAAACGTGAAAGAGATCGACTACAAGGATCTCAACACACTGAAAGCCTACATTTCCGAAACCGGCAAGATCGTTCCTAGCCGTATTACCGGAACCAAAGCACGCTATCAGCGCCAGCTGGCTACCGCTATCAAGCGCGCCCGCTTCCTGGCCCTGCTGCCCTACACCGACAGCCACGGCCGTTGATCGAGCTGTTCGACAGACGTAAAGGATAGATCGCATGCGTGCCCTGGCTGACTTCATCATGCGCGGCCGTATGCAGGCGATTGTTGTAGTGGCTGGCTCTGCGGCGTTGCCGATGTTGTTCTGGCTATGTGCTGCAGCAGGAAGCCTGGTGTTGTTGCGTCGAGGTCTGAATGACGCGCTAGGCGTATTGGTCTGGGCTGTATTGCCCGCACTGGCCTGGTGGTATTTCGGGGATCCTCGCACGCTGCTGGTACTGCTGGGATCGTTCGGGTTGGCGCTGTTGTTGCGCAACCGGAGTTCCTGGCCTCGAGTGATGTTGTGCAGTGTGGGGCTCGGGTTGTTGTATGCCTGGGCGCTTGGAATGGTTTTCGGCGAGCCGATCGCGGCGCTCGCCACCGAGTTGCAGAAAGTGCTGCCCGACATGCTGTCGGAGGCCTATCAGCAGCTCTCGGTGGAAGAGCAGACCCGTTTGGGCGCATTGCTGATACCGGTTCTAACCGGATTGTTGGCAGCGCTGCTGCAGATAATCACCCTGCTCAGTCTGATGCTCGGACGGTATTGGCAAGCGTTGTTGTACAACCCGGGTGGCTTCGGGCTCGAGTTCCGGGCGCTGCGCTTTTCGCCGGTGCCGGCGATGGTGCTTCTTGCGGGCATGTTGCTAGGGCCAAGCCTTGGTGTGCAGATGGCGATGCTGGCTCCGCTGTGCAGTGTTCCGCTGGCGTTTGCCGGTATTGCATTGGTGCACGGGCTGGTGGCGAAGAATCGGATGTCGCGGTTCTGGCTGGTGGGGCTTTACGTCACGCTGGTGCTGTTCATGCAGTTGATTTATCCGTTACTGGCCGTCATGGCTATTGTCGACAGTTTGTTTGATTTTCGCGGTCGGGCATCTCGTGATGACGATGCGGGGCCTGCGAACGGTGAAGGTTAAGTTAGAGAGGTAAGACTCAAATGGAAGTCATCCTGCTAGAAAAAGTCGCAAACCTGGGCAACCTGGGCGACAAGGTAAACGTCAAGTCTGGTTACGGCCGCAACTACTTGCTGCCGCAGCGCAAGGCTACTGCTGCAACCCCGGCCAACATCGCCGAGTTCGAAGCTCGCCGTGCCGACCTGGAAAAAGCTGCTGCCGAGCGTAAGGCTTCTGCCGAAACTCGCGCTGCTCAGCTGGCTGAGCTGGAAGTCACCATCACCGCGACTGCGGGCGATGAGGGCAAGCTGTTCGGTTCCATCGGTACTCACGACATCGCTGACGCCCTGACCGCCTCCGGCGTTGAAGTGGCGAAGAGCGAAATCCGTCTGCCGAACGGCACCATCCGTCAGGTTGGTGAGTACGACGTAGCCGTGCATCTGCACACCGACGTCGAAGCGACCGTGAAGCTGATCGTGGTTGCTGGCTGAGACCAGCCGTCGTCTGGTACCTCTGGTGCCTGACGCGTAACATCGGGCACGTTTCCATGCGAGTGGAACGTGCCCTTTGTTTTTCTGAACATGAGGCTCTGTTGATATTTCGTGGCAAGCCGCACGAAACGCCACCAGGCCATAAGAACACCGAGTGCCATGAACGACATCAGCATCCCCCAACAGTACGATTTGGAAACCGCCGCGCTCAAGGTGCCGCCGCATTCCATCGAGGCCGAGCAGGCCGTTCTTGGCGGGCTGATGCTGGACAACAACGCCTGGGAGCGGGTGCTGGATCAGGTGTCCGATGGTGACTTCTACCGTCACGACCATCGGTTGATCTTTCGCGCCATCTTCGCGCTGGCCGAGCGCAACTCGCCATTCGACGTGGTGACGCTTTCCGAACAGTTGGACAAGGAAGGGCATCTTTCACAGGTCGGTGGTCTGGCTTATCTGGGTGAACTGGCGAAGAACACGCCCTCGGTTGCGAACATCAAGGCGTATGCGCAGATCATCCGGGAGCGGGCGACACTGCGGCAGTTGATCGGTATCAGCAACGAGATCGCCGACAGCGCCTATGCGCCACAGGGCCGAACCGGGGAAGAGATTCTCGACGAAGCCGAGCGGCTGATCTTTCAGATCGCCGAAGCTCGCCCCAAGACGGGCGGGCCGATCGGTATTAACGACATTTTGGTCAAGGCCATCGATCGCATCGACTCGTTATTCAACGCGGGTGAAGCGATCACGGGCATTTCCACCGGATTTACCGACCTCGACGAACAAACAAGCGGTCTGCAGCCGGCGGACCTGATCATCGTCGCGGGCCGACCCTCGATGGGTAAGACCACCTTTGCGATGAACCTGGTCGAGAACGCCGTACTGCGCTCAGACAAGGCGATCCTCGTCTACTCGCTGGAAATGCCCGCCGACTCCATCGTGATTCGTATGCTGGCCTCGCTCGGCCGTATCGACCAGACCAAGGTGCGGACCGGCAAGCTCAGCGACGACGACTGGCCGCGACTGACTTCGGCGGTCAACCTGCTCAACGACCGCAAGCTGTTCATCGACGACACGGCCGGCATTTCCCCCTCGGAAATGCGCGCCCGTACGCGGCGCCTTGCCCGAGAGCACGGCGAGATCGGCATGATCATGGTCGACTACCTGCAGCTGATGCAGATTCCCGGCTCCAGTGGCGACAACCGTACCAACGAGATTTCCGAGATTTCCCGCTCGCTCAAAGGTCTAGCCAAGGAGTTCAATTGCCCGGTGATCGCGCTGTCCCAGCTCAACCGATCGCTGGAGCAGCGTCCGAACAAACGGCCGGTGAACTCTGACCTTCGTGAGTCCGGCGCCATCGAGCAGGACGCCGACATCATCATGTTCGTCTACCGGGACGAGGTCTATCATCCCGAAACCGAATACAAGGGTGTGGCCGAGATCATCATCGGTAAGCAGCGGAACGGTCCCATCGGCACCACGCGGCTGGCGTTCCTCGGCAAATACTCCCGCTTCGAGAACCTGGCGCCGGGCAGTTACCAGTTCGATGATGAATAAAGGCAGCTTGGAGCTTGATCGCGATCGGTTGCGGATCGTAGGGTGGGCCAAGCTTCCCATTCGATGAGTGGGGCATCAGATGTAAACGACATGTCCCTGACGCTTGGCTTCCAGCTTCCAGCTTCCAGCTTCCAGCTTCCAGCGGTTCAGCCTAAGATTCCATCTTCCCCTCGATGCCAGGAACCCTCCCATGCGCCCCCTCGTTGCCACGGTCGATCTGACCGCCATCCGTCACAACTACGCCCTTGCGAAACGTTGCGCGCCGGGGCGGCGGGCTTTTGCGGTGGTCAAGGCCGATGCCTATGGGCATGGCGCCGCGTCGGTAGTGGCGGCTCTACGCGCTGAAGCTGACGGCTTCGCCGTGTGCAGCGTCGAGGAGGCGCGCGTCGTACGGGAACAGGCGCCCGAGGCACGCGTGCTGCTGCTCGAAGGTTGCTTCGATCTGGAGGATTGCCGGGCGGCGATGGAGTTGGGTTTGGATATCTCGGTGCAGGGTGCCGAGCAGGCGCAGCGGCTTCTGGATTATGCGACGACGCGCCCGCTGAACGTCTGGCTCAAGCTGGATTCGGGGATGCACCGACTGGGCTTCGATACGGCCGAATTGAGGTCTTGGGCCGAGCGTTTGCGCGCCGCGCCGCAGGTGGCAGAGCTGAATCTGATGAGCCATTTCGCTTGCGCCGATGAGCACATGCATCAGCTGACCGAGCGTCAGCTGGAAAGTTATCAGGGGCTGCAGGATCTCGTCTTCGACCAGCGCAGCTTTGCCAACTCCGCAGCCGTATTGACGCTAGCCCCGGCGCACATGGATTGGTTGCGCCCCGGCATCATGCTCTATGGCGCCTCGCCGTTTGCCGAGCGCAGTGCCGCCGAGCTGGGATTGCAGCCGGCCATGACTCTGAAAGCCGAGGTAATCGCCATGCACGAAGTGCCGGTCGGCGAAAGCGTCGGTTATGGCGCGACCTGGGTAGCGCAGCGCCCATCGCGTATCGGCACCGTCAGTTGTGGTTATGCCGATGGCTATCCGCGTCATGCACCATCGGGCACGTCGGTCATGGTTCGCGGTCAGCGCGTACCGCTAGCAGGACGGGTGTCGATGGACATGTTGGCGATCGATCTGACCGATATTCCCGACGCGGCCATCGGCGATGCGGTCGAGCTTTGGGGCGCACAGATGCCCGTCGACGAGCTGGCCCATGCTTGCGGCACCATCGGTTACGAGTTGCTCACCAAGGTGACGCAGCGGGTGCCGCGGCGATATATCGGGTAGAAGCAGGTGAAAGCCTGAAACAAGAGCGAGAAGCTTGGTGGCGTAGTGTGGTCCCCACACTGGCTTCCAGCTTCTAGCACAAAGACCGAGGTGTTTACTCGGCCTTCCTGATCATTTTTTGTGCTATATTCCGCGCCCGTTTTCGTTGCCCGGTTTTTCGCCATGCACGCTGCCAAGCCCCTGTTCGACTATCCCAAATACTGGGCCGAGTGTTTTGGTCCGGCGCCTTTCCTGCCGATGAGCAGGGAGGAGATGGATCAGCTCGGCTGGGATTCGTGCGACGTCATCATCGTCACCGGTGATGCTTACGTCGACCATCCGTCTTTTGGCATGGCGATCATCGGGCGGCTGCTGGAAGCCCAGGGCTTTCGCGTTGGCATCATCAGTCAGCCGGACTGGCACAGCAAAGATGACTTCATGAAGCTCGGCGAGCCGAACCTGTTCTTCGGCATCGCCGCCGGCAACATGGACTCGATGATCAACCGCTACACGGCCGACCGAAAAATGCGTTCAGACGACGCTTATACGGCCGGTGGTCTGGCTGGAAAGCGTCCGGACCGTGCCAGCCTGGTCTATAGCCAGCGCTGCAAGGAAGCCTACAAGCACGTGCCGGTGGTGCTGGGCGGTATCGAAGCCTCGCTGCGCCGCATTGCGCATTACGACTATTGGTCCGACAAGGTGCGCCGTTCGATCCTGATGGATGCGACTGCGGATATCCTGCTCTATGGCAATGCCGAACGTGCCATCGTCGAAGTGGCCCAGCGCATCGCGCGTGGCGAAGCGGTCGAGCAGATCACCGATGTGCGCGGTACCGCCTTCATCCGCAAGAGCGCAGCTCCGGACTGGTACGAGATCGATTCGACCCGGATCGACCGACCCGGCAAAGTCGACCAGATCATCAATCCCTACGTCAGTACCCAGGACATGCAGGCCTGCGCCATCGAGAAGGACAAGGGGCCCGTCGAGGACCCGAACGAGGCGAAGGTCGTCCAGTTGCTGCCGAACCCGAAGATTGAACGCGACAGGACGGTGATCCGTCTGCCGTCGTTCGAGAAAGTGCGCAACGATCCGGCGCTGTACGCCCATGCCAACCGCGTGCTGCATCTGGAGACCAATCCGGGCAACGCCCGTGCGCTGGTGCAACGTCACGGCGATCACGACATCTGGCTGAATCCGCCGCCGATACCGCTGACCACCGAAGAGATGGACTACGTCTTCGCTTCGCCGTACGCGCGTGTTCCGCACCCGTCTTATGGCGGTGCGAAGATTCCCGCTTACGAGATGATCCGCTTCTCTGTGAACATCATGCGCGGCTGCTTTGGCGGCTGCACTTTTTGCTCGATCACCGAGCACGAGGGGCGCATCATCCAGAGCCGCTCGCACGAGTCGATCCTGCACGAGATCGAAGAGATGAAGAGTGTGCCGGGCTTCACCGGCGTGGTCTCGGACCTCGGCGGCCCGACCGCCAACATGTACCGGCTGGCCTGCAAGAGCCACGATATCGAGAAGCATTGCCGTAAACCATCCTGCGTGTTCCCGGGTATTTGCGAAAACCTCGATACCGACCACAGCTCGCTGATCGAGCTGTATCGCAAGGCGCGTGCGCTGCCTGGCGTGAAGAAGATCCTGATCGCCTCGGGCCTGCGCTACGACCTGGCGGTGGAATCGCCGGAATACGTCAAAGAGCTGGTCACCCATCATGTCGGCGGCTATCTGAAGATCGCCCCGGAGCACACCGAGCGCGGCCCGCTGGACAAGATGATGAAGCCGGGCATCGGTTCCTATGATCGCTTCAAGCGGATGTTCGAGAAGTATTCGAAGGAGGCGGGCAAGGAGCAGTACCTGATTCCGTACTTCATCGCCGCGCATCCGGGCACTACGGATGAGGACATGATGAACCTCGCCCTGTGGCTGAAGGCCAACGGCTTCCGTGCCGATCAAGTGCAAGCCTTCTATCCCTCGCCGATGGCCTCGGCCACGGCGATGTATCACAGCGGCAAGAATCCGTTGCGCAAGGTGACCTACAAGAGCGAGGGGGTAGCCATCGTCAAGAGCGAGGAGCAGCGCCGCTTGCACAAAGCCTTCCTGCGCTACCACGATCCCAAGGGCTGGCCGCTGTTGCGTGAAGCCCTGCAGCGCATGGGTCGCGCCGACTTGATCGGATCCGGCAAGCACCAGCTGATTCCTGTGCATCAGCCGGCAGCGGATGGCTACCAGAGCGCACGGCGCAAGAATTCCACGCCGGTGGGAAGCAAGAAGGCCGGGCAGGGTGGGCAGATTCTCACCCAGCACAACGGGCTGCCGCCGCGCAGCCACGACGGCAATGCCTGGGACAAGCGCGAGCAGGCCAAGGCCGCTGCTGAAGCGCGGCGCAAGGCCGCAGCCGGTGGTGGAAAGCCATCCGGCAAGAGTCGTAAACCTTCGCAGCGTCCCGCCGCGCCGCGTTGAGGTTGCTGCCACCCCAGCTTCGATGGTCCGGCGCTCTTAACTCTTGAAGGCAAGTGTCGCCTGGTTCAGTTCGCTGGCCAGGCGCAGCATTTGTTCGCTTTGCTCGCGACCGCGTCCGATATACGTCAGATTGCTATCGCCCAGCTGATGGATGCGTTCGCTATGGCCGCGAATCTCGCTCACCGCCTCGCTCTGCTGTGCAGTTGCATGGGCGATCTGCGCCGCCATGTGTTCGATTGAGCCAATGGTGACGACGATCTGATCCAATGCCGAGTCGGCTGTTTCGGCCAGCTGGGCGGTCGCTTCGGCGTGATCTACCTGGATGCGCATGGCCTCTACCGATTGATGGGCGGCTTTCTGCAGGTTGCCGATCAGCAGTTGGATCTCTTCGGTAGCGCCGCTGGTGCGTTGCGCCAGGGTACGGACTTCATCGGCGACCACGGCGAAGCCACGGCCCTGCTCGCCTGCTCTGGCTGCCTCGATCGCGGCGTTCAGCGCAAGTAGATTGGTCTGCTCGGCGATTGAGCGAATCACGATCAACACCTTGCCGATGGTGCCGGTTTCATCGGCGAGGTGTTCGATGGCTCGGGCATTGCCCTGCACTTCGCTGACTAGGCTATGCAGTCCTGTCAGGCTCTTGCCGATGACGTCCTGCCCCTGGTTGACGGCCAGGCTGGCGGCGCGGCCGGCGTCGGCTGTCTGTTCGGCGCTATTGGCGACCTCCTGGATGGTTGCTTCCAGTTCGCTAAGAGCGTCTCGAATCTGTGCGGTGTCGCTGCTCTGACGGCTGGCGCTTCGGTGCAGATCGCTGCTCATATCCGCCAGGCTGCGGCTGTTGCCGGTGACCTCCTGGGCGTGCTGGCGCAGCGTTCCGACCAGCGTGAGCAGATAGCTGCGCAGTTGGTTGAGCGATGTGCCGATCTCGATCATTTCCGGTGTTCGGGTATGAAGCCCGACGGGTTTTTCGAAGTCGCCTCCGGCCCATGCCGAAAGCGCGGGCGCGAGTTGCGCCAACGAGCGTGTCAGCTGGCGCTGCAAACGATCGATGGCGAGCGCGATAAGCAATATCAGGGCAATGATGGTGCCCTGGATGACGCGAACCTCCGATTGGATGCGTCCATGTTCGGCGCGAATTACCGGCTCCAGTTCGGCGAGTGCCAGCTGCAGCGCAGCGATTTTTTGTGCGCTGCCGGTCATTAGTTCGCTGCGTTGCTGGATCTGTTCCCGCGTGCGTTGAAGCTCGGCAGGGTAGCGATTGATCAGCCCAAGCAAGTCGCGCTTGAGGGCGATGCCCTGGTCTTCAGCGGCCTGCTCGGACTGCTCCTGTTCAAGATTCAGTAATGCGGCGAAGGCGCTGGCACCCGTGCGCTGTTTGGTTGCGATGCCCAGCAAAGGCAGCGCATCGAGCGTGTCCGCTTCCTTGCTCAGTGTCTGCAATACCTGATTCACCTCCATCGCCAGTTCGTCCTGACCGCTGCTGACCAGCTTGCCGCGCGCATGACTGAGGCGCAGCAGCTGGCGGCTGGCCTCGAATAGCGGTGTCTGGTATGACTGCGCCGCAGCCTGGGAGCTTTGCGCTACGTATCGATGCAGCTGTGCCAATGTACCGGCAATCTCCCGCTCGGCTTGCAACAGCAGGCCTTGGGGATCGCCAGCGAGCTTGCCGGCGGCCAGCAACTCGCTGGCAGTGTATTGCTCAAGCTGCTCCAGGCTGGGTCTTAGGCGATCGGCAAACTGGTTCGGCAGGGCTTCCACCTCCGCCGAAAGCCCTTCCAGCGCCTGCATTGCCGCGCTGTGGCTGATCGCGTTTCCGCTAGCCAGGTAGTCATGGATATTGTGAGCGGCCTGGTGCTCGAATCGCTGAGAAAGCCCAAGATAGCTATCCATCAGTTGATAAGGGCGCCGCAGTTCGCGCTCAGACCACCAGAGCGTGATGCCCAAGGCGAGGCAGATCGCAACGAGCAGGCATGTGTTGACTGTGGTGAGCGACTTCAGACGCATCCTGACCTCCAAATGGTAGGGAGGTCAGCAATGTATGGCTATTTGATGTCACCCATGTGACAGGGTGTACCGCTCGACTCGGTTGCGGCCGCCGTGTTTGGCGCGGTAGAGCGCTTCGTCAGCCTGCTTGGTAAGCGACCGGGTGTCGGCGCCGGGAGTCAGTTCGGCAATGCCGCAACTGAAGGTGCAGGACAGGTCGGCTGGTTGTGCCGGGTAGCGGATCTCGGCAAAGCGCAGGCGGATTTCGTCGAGCACCTTTGCCGCGTTTTCGATATCGGTGTTCGGCAGCACCACAGCGAACTCCTCCCCACCATAGCGGCCAATATGGTCGGTTTTGCGCAAACGCTGCTTCAGGAACAGGGCGAGGCTTTTGATGACTCTGTCGCCCATGGGATGCCCGTAGGTGTCGTTGACCTTTTTGAAATGATCGATATCGATCATGGCGAAGCACAGTGGCTGACCGTCTCGGCGGGCTCGTGAGGCGGCGTCTTCGAGCAACTGCAGGCTGTGCGTATGGTTGTATAGCCCGGTCAGGCTGTCGCGAACGATTCGTGCCTTGAGATTGCGTGCCCGCTCGGCGCGAGTCCGCACGGTAGCGATCAGATGGCTTGGCTTGATCGGTTTGGTCAGGAAGTCATCACCGCCTTCGTTCATCGCATCGAGCTGTTTTTCGAGATCATCTTCCGCCGACAGATAGATGATCGGCACGCTCACGTAGCGTTCGTGCTGCCGAATGACCTTGGCTAGTTCGGTGCCCAGACATTCGGGCATGTACATGTCCAGGATGATCAGATCGGGCTGGAATTCAGCCAGATAAGTAAAGGCCTGAATGGGTTCGTTGAGCGTCTGGGTGATGATCCCCGCGTTGTTCAGTACGCGTTCGGTATGTGTCGCCTGGGCACGCGAGTCGTCGATGATGAGCACGCGGAAGGGTTCGTAGTGGGCGGTACGGGTAAGCACTTCGACCTTTTCCAGCAGGCTCGATGCGTCAATGGTACCGGTGAAGAATTCAAGGCCACCGGCGCGCACCGCGGCCAGGCGCATGGGCGTGTCGGTTTCCTCGTGGCTGAAGAAGATCAACGGCAGTTTCTCTTCCAGGCCCAGTTGCACGCGCTCGGCGAGTTTCAGCCCTTCGCCCGGGCCATTGAAGTCAACATCCATGATCAGGGCTGCGGGGTGGCGCTCATGCATGGCGGCACGAAACGCTTCGTCGCTGGCAAATGCCTGAGCGGCCATGCTGAAGAACTCAAGCTGGCGGACCACGTGATTGGCGCGCTCGTTGTCCTCCAGGGCGATGTAGATAGGCTTGCTCAATGCCGGGACATAGCCGGACTGCCCGCGCGGATCGCTATGACGCAGGCCGGTACGGGCCAGGCGATAGATCAGTTGACTGAGGGTGGCGATGGTGTCGCTCGACAAGCGCCCGCGGTTTTCGTTGATATCCCCCAGGCACTCCTCGATAGCGAGTGCGAGTTGTCGATGCTCGGTCTGTTCGAAGCGTTCGGCAAATCGCCGCAGGCGTTGGCTGGCATCGGCAAGGGCAGTTCGGTAGTGATCGTTCCATTCGCTGCGTTGCAGCTGCTGCCAGACTTCGAGTACCTCTCGTGCCTGGTGGATCACCCGTTGCGCGAAGTGCTGTTTGAGTTCTTCTTGGTCCGACATTTTCGGTTCTCTGGGCCCGCTGCGGCAGTCTTCTGAGAGGGCGCGATGGTGGCCGCATGCTACCACTGAACTGGTCGATCGACAGCGTGCACGTAGGTGGCTTGGTTCTCATTATGAGGTTTGGGTGAATCGGCTGCGTTATAGTGGTTCGCCTGCCGCAACGCTCTTAGCGACCGATGGTCGAATCTTTGCATTTTGAGAAGAAGGACAGACCCATGTTGGATTGGAAGAACCGCTTCGGCCGTCTCGGCTCGTCGGGAAGCACAGCCAGGACGGACGGGACGACTCGCAATCCGTTGGTGCTGGCGCTCGTCGCAGTGATTGCAGTCTATTTGCTGGTTGCGTTGCTGGTGGGCTGGTACTGGAGTTCCGAGCCTGATCGCTTCTCGGTGCAACAGCACGTTCAGCAGGCAGCCAATGCTTCGCAGCAGCAGATCGTCAATGGCTACACCACAGTCGAGACCCTCAAGCGGGTTGCCAGCACCCTGCTGGACAAGTCAGGCGGCTACCTGACCAATGACGTCGCGCCACCCGGTCTGTGGCTGGACAACATGCCAAGCTGGGAATACGGGGTCCTGGTTCAGGTGCGTGATCTTAGCCGAGCGTTGCGCAAGGACTTTGCACGATCACAATCCCAATCGACCGAGGATACCGACCTGTCCAAGGCCGAGCCGCTGTTCAATTTCGACAATCGCAGCTGGGCTCTGCCTGCCAGCGAATCGGAATACCGCAACGGCATCCGCTATCTGGACCGTTACCTGGCGCGCTTGAGCGACCCGGCGCCCAAGGCGCAGTTCTATTCGCGTGCCGATAATCTGAATAACTGGCTGGGAGATGTCGGTACTCGGCTGGGCTCGCTGTCCCAGCGACTGTCGGCCAGCGTTGGCCGGGTACGCCTGGATGCCCAGGTAGCGCCGGAGCTGGAGCGTGAAGGCGTGCAGCAAGTGCTCGAGGAAGAGCGCGTCGAAACCGCCTGGCTGCAGATCGATAACGTGTTCTACGAGGCGCGTGGGCAGGCTTGGGCGTTGTCGCATCTACTGCGCGCCATTGAAGTGGACTTCGCTGATGTGCTGGCGAAGAAGAACGCGACGATCAGCGTCAGGCAGATCATCCGTGAGCTCGAAGCTGCACAGGAGCCGCTCTGGAGCCCGATGGTGCTCAACGGCAGTGGCTATGGCGTGCTGGCGAATCATTCGCTGGTGATGGCGAACTACATCTCGCGTGCCAACGCGGCGATCATCGATCTGCGCATGCTGCTGTCGCAGGGGTGAAGGCGAGAGGGGGGCTGGAGGCTGGAAAGCTGAGCGAATAAGGATGTGAGCGTTGCAGGGGCGGCGTTTCGTTTCAGCCTTGTTGTTTTCGGTGCCTGGTTTGGTGGGCTGAAGCCCACCCTACCTACTTGCAGCTTGCAGCTTGCAGCTTGCAGCTTGCAGCTCAGTTTTCTCAATCCAACCCGAGTTTCTTCAGCCGATAACGCATCGAGCGGAACGACAGCCCCAGCCGTTGGGCGGCCGCGGTGCGGTTCCAGCGGGTTTCTTCCAGCGCCTGCATGATCAGCTTGCGTTCGACATCCTCGAGGTGGTCTTCGAGGTTGTCGATTTGCGCGAGGTTCGCTTCGCCGTTTTCCGACGTGCCGGGTGCGTCTGCCAGGCGCAGATCGCTGGGCTTGATCTCATCGCCTTCGCAAAGCGTGTAGGCCCGTTCCAGCATATTTTCCAGCTCGCGAACGTTACCGGGAAACCGATAGCTCTGCAGTTTGGCCACTGCGTCGGGATGTAGTCGCGCCGGCGTGTCGTTGCATTCCCGGGCTAGGCGGCGGAGCATGGCTTCGGCCAATTGAGCGATATCTTCGCGGCGCTCCCGCAGCGGGGGTACGCGCAGCTCGATGACGTTGAGCCGATAGTAAAGGTCCTGACGGAAACGGCCGGCCGCCACTTCGCTGGCGAGATCCTTATGGGTGGCGCAGAGAATCCGTACGTCCACCACCACCTCTTTCGCGCCGCCGACCGAGCGGACGGCTTTTTCCTGAATCGCGCGCAGCAGTTTCACTTGCATCGGAAGGGGCAGGTCCGCCACTTCGTCAAGAAACAAGGTCCCGCCAGCGGCTGCCTGGAACAGGCCCGGTTTGTCTTCCACCGCGCCCGTGAAACTGCCCTTCTTATGGCCGAAAAATTCGCTCTCCATCAGCTCCGATGGAATCGCGCCACAGTTGACCGGAACGAACGGGCGCTCGTGACGTGGACCTTGCTCATGGATCAGCCGCGCCACCAACTCCTTGCCACTGCCGGACTCACCGCTGATGTAGACCGGCGCCTGACTGCGTGCCAGTTTGCCGATCTGTTTGCGTAACACGTTCATCGGTGGCGAGGCGCCGAGCAGACGGCTATCGACGCTCAGATCATTGGGGTTCGGCGCACGCAGCCGCAGCGCCGTGTTGACCAGTTCCCGTAGCCGGCCAAGATCGACCGGTTTGGTGAGAAAGTCGAAAGCACCGGCTTTGAGCGCTCCGATGGCCGTATCGAGGCTGCCGTAGGCGGTAATCATCGCCACAGGAAGTTGCGGATACTGTTGCTGGATGAACTGCACCATCTCCAGTCCGCAGCCATCGGGCAGGCGCATGTCGGTCAGGCACAGGTCGTAATGCTCGCGCGCCAGGCACTCGCGGGCTTCCTTGAGATTGCGGGCGCTGCGGGTGTCCAGCTTCATGCGCCCGAGGGTGATCTCCAGGAGTTCCCGGATATCGGGTTCGTCATCGATGATCAGCGCTTTCTGGCGGGCGGTCATGGTCTCGGTCTTTCGGTTGTGGCGCGGAGTCGGCAATGTTAACGCTACAGCGCGTGCTTTGTACCGCGACCTGGCTGATGTGTGACCCGTGCCGCCTCGTCAGGTCAGCTTGCGCGGATGCGCGAAGACGATACGGAAGCAACTGCCGCCCTCGGCTCGTTCTCGGTAGTCCAGACGAGCCTGGTTGCTTTCGCATAGCTCTCGAGAGATATAGAGGCCCAGCCCCGTGCCCTTGTTCTCTGTCGTAAAAAAAGGCTCGAAAATATTCTGCAGTTTGTCGGTTGGCACGCCTGGGCCGTCGTCGAGCACTTCGAGCACCGGCAGATCGCTGGACTCGTCGCGGAACAGCTGTAGCCACACCTGTGCTTGATCGTTCAGCTGGCCGCTGTAGCGAAGGCCGTTCTGCACGAGGTTGGTCAGCACCTGGATCAGCTGGTTCGGGTCCATGCGGGTCTGCAGGGAGCTGCCGCGGGTTTCCACGTGCACGCGCTGATGTGGCGGCAAGTTCTCACGGAACTCGCTGGCGAATCGATGCGCCCAGTATTTCAGGTCCAGTAATTGCGGCTCGGCCTGGCGTCGGCGTGACAGCTGCAGCACGTTTTCGATGACCAGATTCATGCGCCGCGAATGGTCCTGAATGATCTGCGTGAGCCGCAGATCCGCCGCGTCCAGGACTTCCGACTCCTGCAGCAACTGAGCGGCGTGGCTGATTGCGCCGAGCGGGTTGCGGATCTCGTGGGCGATGCTTGCCGTCAAGCGGCCAAGGGATGCCAGCTTGAGCTGCTGGGCTTTCTGCGCGATCTGAGAAATGTCCTCGAGAAACACCAGGGTGTCCTGTTTCACGCCGTGCTGCAGGATGGCGAAGCTCGGTTGTAACGTGGCGCCGTTGGGCGTTGCTTTGAAATTGCGCGGGCGCAGGGTCGGGTTGTCGCGCCATTGTTGCAGGCCTTTGATTAGGTCGGGGCAGCGTGGCGCCAGCCGCTCTCCAGCCAGTGATTGTTGGCCAAGCAGGTCGAGCGCGCCTTGATTGGCGAGCAGCACGCGTTCCGCTTGGTCGAGCACGAGTATCCCGGTGCGCATACGCTGCAGGATTTGCGCATTCAGCGCTTCGAGGTTGGCGACTTCCTCTGCGCGTTGGCGTGCCAGGGTTTCGCTGACCTGCAGCCGCCGCGTCAGACCTTGCACCAATAGCGCGGCGGCGAAGCAGAGCGTGCCCAGCGCTGCGGCCTGGACGTACTGGCTGCCCGTGGAGGGATCGCTGAGGCTGAGGTAGAACGTCAGGTAGATGAGCCCGGTCGCGGCAACCGCGGCGATGAAAAAACCGATGCGCCCATGCAGCAGTATGTTGGCGATGGCGACCGCGACGATCAGCAGGTTGCCGATCCCGCTGGGCGTGCCGCCGGCAAAATAGAACAGCGCCGTGAGCAGTACGACGTCCAGCAGGGCGAGGCCCAGCACCGGCAGCTCTCGCTTCGGATTTTGCAGCAGTACGGCGATGAGAATATTGAGAATCAGGTAGACCCAGGCGCCATAGTGAAAGGCCGCCGGGTTGATCATGCGCATCAGGTCGCTATGTAGATCGCTGCTGATGAGCAGCACCAGCACGATGCCGATCGCAACGCGATAGAGATGGTAGAGGCGAAGGATTCGCTGGCCTTGGTGGCCCAAAAACGTCAGGCGCTCAATTCCCACCTGACTGATTGTCCTGTTCCAGGTGTCCCTGGCTGCAGTACCAGCGATCATGATTCGGCAGCGCTTGCTCGCGTGGCAGATGCACGCCGCAGTGAGCGCAGCGAACCATCATCACGGTGGGCTGTTGCGGTTTGCCGGTCGCCTTCGGCTTGCTTGTCAGGCGGCGCCAGAGCCAGAACGCCGCGGCAATCAGAATGATCCAGAACAACAGACGAAACAGGCCCATATTGCTACTTCCTGGCTAAGGCATGCGGATCTGCCGTCTGGCAGGTTCTGTGGTATTGCACGTTGGTCGTCCTGGCGTCGGGCTGCCTTAATCGAACAGGCCGAAGGTCAGGTAACTCCACCAGGAGCGGCCTTCACCTTCTTGCTCGTTTTCCGCTTCGGCTTCTGCCTCCCGCAGGACGGGGCGCAGTTCATCCGGCAGATCCTGTGCGGCGTTTTCGTACTGGCGCACGACGTCGCGGTTGGATTGCGAGGTGTCCGGAACCTCGTTTTCCGTTTCGATCAGGCCAAGCGTGGCGCGAGACAGCCAGCCGCGGTTGTCGGCTTCTTCTTCGCGCGGCACGAACTCGCCGTCTTCCAGGCTAGGATGCTGCGGGTAGTTGAGCTTCAGTGTTTCCAGACTGGTGCCGGCTAGGTCGTCGAGTCCCAGGCGCTGGTAGGCTTCCGTCATGACGGCTAGACCATCGCCTACAGCGGGTGTGCCCTGGAAGTTTTCCACCACGTAGCGGCCGCGGTTGGCCGCAGCGACATAGGCCTGGCGACGCAGGTAGTAATCGGCGACATGGATTTCGTTTGCCGCCAGCAGGTTACGCAAATAGACCATGCGTGCCTTTGCGTCCGGGGCGTAGCGGCTATTCGGGAAGCGGGTGGTCAGTTGGGCGAATTCGTTGAAGGAATCGCGCGCGGCACCCGGATCACGCTTGGTCATGTCCAGTGGCAGAAAGCGCGCGAGCAGCCCGCGATCTTGGTCAAAGGAGGCTAGGCCCTTCAGGTAGTAGGCGTAATCGACGCTCGGATGCTGTGGGTGCAGACGAATGAATCGTTCGGCCGAGGAGCGCGCGGCTTCGGGCTCGGTATTGCGATAGTAGGCGTAGATCAGTTCCAGCTGCGCCTGCTCGGCGAAGCGGCCGAAGGGATAGCGAGACTCAAGGGTCTTCAGTTTGTTGATGGCGCTGGTATAGCTCTTGTTGTCCAGGTCGGCCTGTGCCTGCCGGTACAGTTCCGCTTCGCCGAGGTTTTCGCTGATGGTTTCGTTCGATGAGCAGGCAGCGGTTAGGGCGAAAATGGCGATCAGCAGCAGGTGTTTCACTTGCATGGCGGCTTGCGTCCCTGTGACGGCTGGCTGTCTCGCGCTGAGCCGTCCTGTTATGATGAGCGCCCCGGTTGGCCGGGACAAAGACGCCGTATTTAAACACAAGCGTGTTGCCGAAACCAAAGGCTCCGCCTGCGTCGCTATCCGCAGGTCGGTTCTTCTTGTACGTCAGCCAGTTTTGTCATGGGCCCTTGGCGGCACTCGGTCGATAATCGCTCGTCACCCTGGCCTAACTGCCGCACCCTTTGCCTTTCCCCTCATTTATGAAGCGCCCTTAATTATGTCCACGATCTCGACTCAGGCCATCCATCTTCGCGCCGAGGTGCCGTTCGACCTCGGCGGGCAGCGCCTCGATCAGGTTGCGGCGCAGCTTTTTTCGGAACATTCCCGTTCGCGCCTCGCTGCCTGGATCAAGGACGGGCGGCTGACGGTAGACGGCGCCGCGTTGCGTCCCCGCGATACTGTGCATGCGGGCGCGGTTCTGGAGCTTTCCGCCGAGCAACAGGCGCAGGGCGAGTGGGTGGCGCAGGATATTCCGCTGGATATCGTCTTCGAGGATGAGCACATCCTGGTGCTGAACAAGCCGTCTGGTCTGGTGGTGCATCCCGCGGCAGGGCATGCCGATGGCACGCTACTCAACGCACTGCTGCACCATGTGCCGGATCTGATCAATGTGCCGCGCGCCGGCATCGTGCATCGTCTGGATAAGGACACGACGGGGCTGATGGTCGTGGCCAAGACGCTGCAAGCGCAGACGCGTCTGGTCGAGCAGTTGCAGGCGCGCAGCGTCAGCCGCATCTACGAAGCCATCGTCATTGGTGTGATCATCACCGGCGGTACTGTCGACGCGCCCATCGGCCGGCACGGCCAGCAGCGCCAACGCATGGCGGTGGTTGAAGGCGGCAAGCCCGCCGTCAGTCACTATCGAGTGCTGGAGCGCTTCCGTTCGCACACCCATGTCCGGGTCAAGCTGGAAACCGGGCGCACCCACCAGATTCGCGTGCATATGACCCATATTGGCTATCCGCTGGTGGGTGACCCACTGTATAGCGGGCGCTTCCGTATTCCGCCGGCAGCGAACCCGACCATGGTGCAGACGCTGCGCGACTTCCCACGACAGGCGCTGCACGCGCGGTTTCTCGAGCTTGACCATCCGGTCAGTGGTGAGCGGCTGAAATGGGAATCGCCGTTGCCGGATGATTTCGTCTGGTTGCTGGCGCTGCTGCAGCAGGATCGCGAGGCGTTCGTCGGGTGAACGCCTGGCCTGGCGACTGGATCGTCCCCGACTGGCCGGCCCCGCAGCACGTGCGGGCCTGTGTCACCACCCGCAACGGCGGGACGAGTCAGGCGCCTTTCGACAGCTTCAACCTGGGTGATCACGTCGACGATGATCCGGTCGCTGTGGCTGCAAATCGGCAGCGCTTGCAGCAGCTGCTCGGTTGCCAGCCGGCCTGGATGAGTCAGGTGCATTCGAGCTCTATCGTCGAAGCTGATCCGAATGCATGTCCCGCCGCCGATGCCAGCTGGACGGGCGCGCAGGGTATCGCCAGCGCCGTACTGACCGCCGACTGCCTTCCGGTGTTGTTCTGCAACCTCGG
Source organism: Pseudomonas sp. CBC3 (assembly GCF_037967085.1). Taxonomy (NCBI): domain Bacteria; kingdom Pseudomonadati; phylum Pseudomonadota; class Gammaproteobacteria; order Pseudomonadales; family Pseudomonadaceae; genus Pseudomonas; species Pseudomonas sp. CBC3. The sequence continues at coordinate 218,075 of NZ_JBANEO010000001.1, read as the reverse complement.
CGGGACCCGGGTAGCGGCCGCGCATGCCGGCTGGCGCGGGTTGGCCGGCGGCGTGCTGGAGGCGACGGTGGCAGCGATGGGCGGGTCAGATGCGCAGTTGATAGCCTGGCTCGGTCCGGCGATCGGACCCGCTGCATTCGAGGTCGGCTCCGAGGTGCGTGAGGCGTTCGTGTCACAGCATGCAATAGCAGCCGAAGCGTTCGTACCCAGCCGCAACGCAGGTCGCTACATGGCTGATATCTATCAGCTCGCCCGCATCCGGCTTGCTGCCTGCGGTGTCACCAGGGTCTTCGGCGGGGGCTTGTGTACCGTGACTGACCCTCGCTTCTATTCCTATCGTCGGGCCGCTCGTACCGGACGCTTCGCCAGCTTGGTCTGGATAGACGGATAAAGAGCGGCAAGCTGGAGCTGCAAGGGCGCGTCTGGCAACCCCAAACCGGCAAGTTGCAGCCCCACCCATGACATGCATCAGCCCCATCCGGCTTGAATCTCTCACAATCAGCCTCATCTAAGTTTCCATCTCGCAGGCTTTCGTTCGAGGTGCGATTGAGTGCGCCGGCCTGCCTTACTGAAAGGTGACTACATGCGTATCGATCGTTTGACCAGCAAGCTGCAGCTTGCCCTCTCCGATGCCCAGTCCATCGCCGTCGGTCTTGATCATCCCTCCATCGAGCCGCTGCATTTGATGCAGGCGCTGCTCGATCAGCAGGGCGGTTCGATCAGGTCGCTGCTGATGCAGGTGGGTTTTGACATCAACGGCTTGCGCCAGGCTTTGACCAAGGAGCTGGATCAGCTGCCCAAGCTGCAGAACCCCACGGGTGACATGAACATGTCGCAGGATCTGGCACGTCTGCTCAACCAGGCCGACCGCTTGGCGCAGCAGAAGGGTGATCAGTACATTTCCAGTGAATTGGTGCTGCTCGCAGCGCTCGATAGTAATACCCGGCTGGGCAAGTTGCTGCTGGCCCAAGGTGTAAGCAAGAAGGCGCTGGAAAACGCTATCGCCAACCTGCGCGGTGGCGATGCGGTCAACGATCCCAATGTGGAGGAATCGCGTCAGGCGCTGGATAAGTACACCGTCGACATGACCAAGCGGGCCGAAGACGGCAAGCTCGACCCGGTGATCGGCCGCGACGACGAGATTCGCCGAACCATCCAGGTGCTGCAGCGGCGGACCAAGAACAACCCGGTGCTCATCGGCGAGCCTGGTGTCGGCAAGACTGCCATCGTCGAGGGGCTGGCCCAGCGCATCGTCAACGGCGAGGTGCCCGACGGCCTCAAGGATAAGCGCTTGCTGGCGTTGGATATGGGCGCATTGATCGCCGGCGCTAAGTTTCGCGGGGAGTTTGAGGAGCGCCTCAAGGCCGTGCTCAATGAGTTGTCCAGGCAGGAAGGCCGGGTCATCCTGTTCATCGACGAGCTGCACACCATGGTCGGCGCCGGCAAAGCCGAGGGCGCCATGGATGCCGGCAACATGCTCAAACCGGCACTGGCGCGTGGCGAGCTGCACTGCGTCGGCGCCACCACGCTGGATGAGTATCGCCAGTACATCGAGAAGGATGCGGCACTGGAGCGGCGCTTCCAGCGCGTTCAGGTCGATGAGCCGAGCGAAGAAGACACCATCGCCATCTTGCGCGGCCTGAAGGAGCGCTACGAGGTGCATCACGGCGTATCCATCACCGACGGCGCGATCATCGCCGCCGCGAAGCTGTCGCACCGCTACATCACTGATCGGCAACTGCCGGACAAGGCCATCGACCTGATCGATGAGGCGGGTAGTCGCATTCGCATGGAGATCGACTCCAAGCCTGAGGAATTGGATCGCCTCGATCGACGCTTGATCCAGTTGAAGATCGAGCGCGAGGCGCTGAAGAACGAAGACGACGAGGCGACCCGCAAGCGCCTGGCCAAGCTCGACGAGGAAATCGTCAAGCTGGAGCGCGAATACGCCGATCTGGAAGAGATCTGGAAATCGGAAAAAGCCGAGGTGCAGGGCTCCGCCCAGATGCATCAGAGGATCGAGCAGGCCAAGGCCGAACTCGAAGCCGCGCGACGCAAGGGCGACCTGGCGCGAATGGCCGAGCTGCAGTACGGCATCATTCCGGATCTGGAGCGCAGCCTGCAGATGGTCGACCAGCACGGCAAGGCGGAGAACCAGTTGCTGCGCAACAAGGTGACCGATGAAGAGATCGCCGAGGTCGTCTCAAAATGGACCGGTATCCCGGTCTCGAAAATGCTCGAAGGCGAGCGCGAGAAACTGTTGAAGATGGAGGAACTACTGCATCAGCGCGTGATCGGGCAGCACGAGGCGGTGGTTTCGGTCGCCAATGCGGTGCGCCGCTCGCGTGCCGGGCTGGCCGACCCGAATCGCCCCAGTGGTTCGTTCCTGTTCCTTGGGCCAACTGGCGTCGGCAAGACTGAATTGTGCAAGGCGCTGGCCGAATTCCTTTTCGATACCGAGGAGGCGATGATCCGCATCGATATGTCCGAGTTCATGGAGAAACATTCGGTGGCGCGGCTGATCGGCGCACCGCCCGGCTATGTGGGGTACGAAGAGGGTGGTTACCTGACCGAAGCGGTCCGTCGCAAACCGTACTCGGTAGTGCTGTTGGATGAAGTCGAGAAGGCTCACCCGGACGTCTTCAATATTCTTCTGCAAGTGCTCGAGGACGGCCGCCTGACTGATAGCCACGGACGTACGGTGGATTTCCGCAATACGGTGATTGTGATGACCTCGAACCTGGGATCAAGCCAGATCCAGGATCTGGTGGGTGATCCCGATGCGCAGCGGGCGGCGGTCATGGACGCGGTCAGCAGCCACTTCCGGCCGGAATTCATCAACCGTATCGATGAAGTGGTGGTGTTCGATCCTCTGGCGCGCGAGCAGATCGCGGGTATCGCTCAGATTCAGCTGGGCCGCTTGCGGCAGCGTCTGGCCGAGCGTGAGTTGAGCCTTGAGCTCAGCGAAGAGGCGATGAGCAAGCTGGTCGCGGTTGGCTACGACCCGGTCTATGGCGCGCGGCCACTGAAGCGTGCCATTCAGCGCTGGATTGAAAACCCGCTCGCTCAAGACATCCTGTCTGGCGCGTTCGAACCGGGGGCCAGCATAGCCGGCACAGTGGAGGGTGATGAGATCCGCTTCGCCAAGGCTTGAGGTCGGCGGCAGGGCCACCCAGCCAAGGTGGCTCTGTCGAGGTTGTGGCAAGGCTCCCGTGTCGTTCGTCGCGAGTCGGCTGAGCTCGCAACGCGTTGTAGTAAATCGCATTTTTTCTGTTGACAGGCGCGTCGAGAACCGTAAAATGGCGCGCCTCTGAAGGGGGTTTGCAAAGCATCACAGCGAACCATCCGAAGAGCTGGAAGTGATAGTTCCGCGATAGCTCAGTCGGTAGAGCAAATGACTGTTAATCATTGGGTCCCTGGTTCGAGTCCAGGTCGCGGAGCCAATTTCCAATCGGGGTATAGCGCAGTCCGGTAGCGCGCCTGCTTTGGGAGCAGGATGTCGGGAGTTCGAATCCCCCTACCCCGACCATTTTTGGGTCGTTAGCTCAGTTGGTAGAGCAGTTGGCTTTTAACCAATTGGTCGTAGGTTCGAATCCTACACGACCCACCAAAAAGCGCTAAAGGCGCACGAGAGCCGGAAGATCCGAGAGGGTCTTCCGGCTTTTTCTTGTGTGCGTTTTTCGAAGGTCGTTTGTAGGAGCGAGCTCGCTCACGAACGGGGACTCAAATCGCAGCCGTAAATTGTGGCCTTGCGCATATATTGGCGAAGCACTGCGGGCAATCGCTAACCCGCGCACGCTTGTCTTCTATTGGGCGAGGCCCTGCTGCATTGGCATTCGCGAAGCGACGCCATGAGTCATGCTCGCGTGGAGCGGGAACAGACCCATGGGCATAAAGCTCAGTGCAGTTTCAGGCGCGGCACGGTACTGGTGCTGAGTTTGTCGCCGATCATCATCAGCGTGGTACGAGCTACTCCATACAGCGCGATCTGATGCATTCGGTATAACGAGACATAGAACATCCGCGCCAGCCAGCCCTCGAGCATGACGTTGCCTGTGAGATTGCCCATCAGATTGCCGACCGCAGAGAAGCTCGAGAGCGAAATCAGAGAGCCGTAATCACGGTAGCGATAGCTAGGCAGGTTTTGGCCTTCGAGGCGTCGAGCGATCGATTTAGCCAACAGTGAAGCCTGCTGATGCGCGGCTTGGGCGCGCGGCGGTACGTTACGGTCGCTGTCCGGTTGAGGGCAGGCGGCGCAGTCGCCAAAGGCGAATATGTTCTCGTCCCGCGTGGTTTGCAGAGTTGGCAGAACTTGCAGCTGATTGATCCGGTTGGTTTCCAGTCCGTCGATTTCGTGCAGGAAGCTCGGCGCCCGGATACCGGCCGCCCAGACTTTCAGGGTCGCCGCTACGAAGTCGCCATTGCTGGTATGCAGACCCTCCTCGGTTACCTCGCTCACGGCGGCGTTGGTCTGCACGGTCACGCCCAGGTTCTGTAGCGTCTGATGTACAGGTTGGCTGATGCGCTCCGGCAACGCCGGCAGAACCCTCGGGCCAGCCTCTATAAGCGTGATATGGACGTTTTCCGGTTTGATGCCATCCAGGCCGTAAGCAGCGAGCTCGCGTGCGGCATGGTGGAGCTCGGCGGCAAGTTCGACGCCCGTCGCGCCGGCGCCGACGATGGCCATGTTGATCGTGCCGTGCCGGCCTTCGCTGGCGTGAGCGTGCATGTAGTGGCTGAGCAGGCGGCGGTGAAAGCGCTCAGCCTGCTCACGGGTGTCGAGGAAGATGCAGTGTTCGGCTGCGCCTTTGGTGCCGAAGTCATTGGTGGTGCTGCCGACCGCGATCACCAGGGTGTCGTAGCTGAGCGTGCGAGCCGGTACCAGCACGGCGCCGTGTTCGTCGAGCGAGGCGGCAAGGTGTACGCATTTGCGCTCCCGCTCAAGTCCGCTCATACGGCCGAGCTGGAACTCGAAATGGTTCCATTTGGCCTGTGCGACGTAATTGAGCTCATCGGCGGACGAGTTCAGCGAGCCGGCAGCGACCTCATGCAACAATGGCTTCCAGATATGCGTCAGATTGGCGTCGATCAGGGTGATGCGCGCCTTGCGGCACTTGCCCAGCGTTCTACCCAGGCGGGTGGCAAGCTCCAGGCCGCCGGCGCCGCCGCCGACGATTACGATACGGTGTGTCATGGATGGACTCATAAGGCTTTTGCGGAATTCGGTTGCTCATCTGGGCGATACTCATAACACCAGGCGGCTGAGGAGGCGGCTCAATAAGCCCAGGCCGATGACCGTCACGAGTATCAGCGCAAGGAGCAGCCAGGGCCGAAAGGGGCGGCGCTCGACTTGGTGCTGTGGCGCGCTGAGGTATTGGTCAACGCGTTTTTGGTCGTCGGGGTTCAGGCGGCTGGGCATACGCACCTCGAAGGATATGCGGGCATTCTAGCGGCGCGACGGCAAATGCCAAGCGCGGCGGCAAATGAGGGCGGGTATCGAAGCAGGGCGGAGGCTGTGTGATGCGGCAGCGGACAACGAAAGGAGGGCATGCAGGCATCAGCCGGCACGCCGGTTGCACTTAGCGTCCGCTGCTCTTCAGGCTGCGAAGGTTTCCGATCACCGATTCCAGTGCGCGATCAAAAAGCAGGGCATCGTTGAGTAGGCGGATTGCGCCGCGACGGAACTCTGTGGCGAGCCCCATGCGAGTCTTTTCCAGAACCTTCATGCCGGTGCGGTTGACGAAGATGTATTTGCCGGTGGGCTTGATCACAGCGGCCAGCTTGCAACGTAGCTTGTGGTCCTCGTCTTCCTGGAATTCGACCCAGCTACCGACCCGTAGATTATCGACCTGTATCAGCGCTTCATCATTGTCCGCCAGGTTGATCTCGGGTTCCTTCTCCCGGCTTTCACCAGGCGCCAATAGCACGATTTCCTCGCTGACTTCGACCATCGCTGGCGTGGGGGCTTCGGCGGGGTGTTCGTCGCGCGGCGGCAGTTCCAGCTTCGGTTCGGTGATGATTTCACCGTGCGCGAGCGGGGCGTTATTCGAAGTAGGTTGGTTGAGCTGCTGCAGGGTCTGGACATGCAGCGCTTCGAGCTGGGTGAAGAAGTCGCTGGTAGAGAAGGGGTCGAATGCTGCGCTGACCAGGCCTTCACGAAGATTCTTAAGAAGGCTGGGAACCAGCTCGAGCAGCCTTTCCCGGGACGCTGGATCCTCGTGAGGCGTAACGCTCCAGATCAGGTCGTCCATCGTCGCCATGGCGTCCCGCCATTGCTCGGATTGAGTGCCGTTTTTCAGGCAGGTCAACAATAGAACCTTGCTCCATGCTTCCTGCAGCAGCCGGACGACTACCTCGGGGAGAGTTCTGCCGAGCAGGCGTTCATTGAGAGCGTGCTCTACTTCCTGGCGGGCCATTTCGGCCTTGGCGCGTCCTTCTTCGGCGTCTCGCGTGCGCTGTTCAAGCAGCTCGCTGCGACGGCGCTCGTCTCCTGTGAAAGCGAGGAAGTCGGCAAGCAATTCGGAGAAGATGGCAGGATCGTCGACGAAGTCGTTCAGCAGGCGAGCCACGATCTGCTCGATCTTCTGATACAGGCTGTCGCGCTGCGCTTCGTCCTGATCGACCCAGCCCATGGCGGCCGAGGCGATCTCGTTGAGCAGGCGACGGGCGGGGTGACTGCCGCGACTGAAGAAGGTCTTGTCCAGAACGGCAACTTTCAGCACCGGGATCTGCAATCGACCGATCAGCGCTTTGAGCGAGTCGGGCAGGGTGCGGTCGTCGAGGATGAACTCGAACAGCATCGACACCAGATTAATGACGTCTTCGTCGACCTCTCCAACCACACGAGATTTACCGCTCTTGGCGCTGACGCGGTGCAGGAGCTGCTCGAGCTGGCCCTGCAGATCGTATTCATCGATCTGCTGTGGGGCGCGAGACTGGAGATGCGAAAGCAGCCGCATCAAGTCATTGCTGGAAATCGGAATGGCATCGCTAGGCAGGTTGCGGGCGGGCAGCGCGCTTCCGCGTAGTTCCGAAAGCAGTGTTTGGAGCGCGCCAAACGCTTCGTGAGCACTGTCATCTGAATATGCGGGCGACTGATTGAAGCCTGAGCCCGGTGTTCGTTGTGTACTGCCTTCCTGTGCGTTCGGGCGGCTAGGTGAGCGGCGCGGCGGGCTGGACTGCAGTTCCGGCAGAACGCCTGCTGCGACCAGGGTCTGGTTCGATTCGGCGTAAAGCTGTTCGAGGTCCGTCAGCACGTAACGCTCGAACAGTTTGAGAATGATCAGCTTGACCTTGATCTCGACGCCCAGGTTGCGGCAGGCCTCAAGAAAGTATTCGCATAGCTGCTGTGGGCCAAGCGGGTTGCTCTTGTCGTCCAGCTTCCTGCTGACCAGAACATTCATGCGTGTGGTGAGGTGACTGAGCGGCTGGGTGGTGCGGCTCATTACCTTGGCGACCATGGTGTCGATCGCAACCGACTCTTCCAGTTCGTCGTTCTGCACCAGCGCCAGGCTTTCGAATGATGCTTCCTGCGGCGCGGGTTTTCCGATTTCGTACTGGTTGAGCTTGGAAAAGGATTCGAAAACCTGCTGTAGAAAGCTGCGCTCGATGCCGCGGCGCTTCATCCGCAGATCGCGCATGGCTTCGAAGAATGCGTTCTGTTCGGCGTTGCTGGTAGCGCGGTCTGCGATTTCGAAGAGCGAGTCGTCAGCGTTGTCGAACAGCGTTTGCAATGCCGAACGCAGCTGCTGAGCTGCTTTATCGCGGACGCTGATGAGCGCGACGGGCAACCTGCCTGTCGGTGAGGTCTGCTTTTGCTCAGGGGCGGCCTTCAGGTGCACCACTTTCGCATCGGTTCGCATCGAGACTCTCCGGTCGCCTGCTGATGCAAGCGCTCAACAACCCGTAGCATGCCGCTGTTAATGGGCAGGGGCAACGATTTGTCAGTCATGGCCAATGGCCGCCATTTTGGTGGCGCCAATTAACGGAGACATTACATGCATCTTATTTATTAGCCTAGCGCGGTTTTGCCTTGGACATGATGCGGCTCACAGATACTTCCCGAAATTCCTACAAGCGGTTGGCAAGGCATTAGCCCAGGCACGGCTGCCCACGGGCATTTTTGCCCGCAAACGGCTCTATGCTGCGTCGTGGCGGGGCGACGCCGTATACTCTCGTCGAATTCAATGGGAGCCCGTCGTGACCAATATCACTCTTGCGGACCTTTCCGCCGAAATCGAAACCAATGTGCGTAAAGCGCTGACAGAGGACGTCGGCACCGGTGACATCACGGCTCAATTGATCCCTGCTGAACGGCTCGCGTATGCCTCGGTCATCACGCGTGAGGCAGCGGTAATCAGTGGCACGGCCTGGGTCGATGCCGTGTTTCGGCAGCTGGATCCGCGGGTGGCGGTTCATTGGCATGCGGCCGATGGCGAGCAGGTCGCGGCCGATCAGGTCCTTTTTCATCTTGAGGGGCCTGCGCGCGCCTTGCTCAGTGGCGAGCGTGCGGCGCTGAATTTTCTTCAGACGCTGTCCGGCGTCGCGACGCGCTGTCGGCATTACGCGGATCTGGTCGAGGGTACCGGAGTCCGTCTGCTCGATACGCGTAAAACGCTTCCGGGCCTGCGCCTGGCCCAGAAATATGCGGTGACGTGCGGCGGCTGCCATAACCATCGAATCGGCCTGTACGACGCGTTCCTGATCAAGGAAAACCATATTGCCGCCTGTGGTGGAATCGTCGAAGCCGTTGCCGCGGCTCATCGCATCGCGCCGGGCAAACCGGTAGAGGTGGAGGTGGAGAATCTTGACGAGCTGGAGCAGGCGCTGCGCGCAGGCGCCGATATCGCGATGCTCGACGAGTTGAGCCTGGCTGACATGAGAACTGCGGTAGGCATCGCGGCGGGGCGGGCAAAGCTGGAGGCCTCGGGTGGCATCGATGACGAGACGCTACGCGCGATTGCTGAAACCGGTGTGGACTACATTTCGATCGGTGCACTGACCAAGCACGTGCGGGCGATCGATCTGTCTATGCGTTTGAAGCAGTAGTGCGTGAGGGAGCGGCACGCGAGACGTGCCGCCCTAGAGTCAATGCCGGCTTTTCAGGCCGAAGTTTTCGTTCAGTGTGCCGGGCGTGTCGCCGTCTTTGGGCGCGTAGTCCTTCGGCGGCTCGGTAAATGCCGGTGAGTTCAAGCGTTCCCGGTGGCTGTGGCTTTCCTCGCTATGCAACGCGGCTAGCAGACGCTGACGGGTTTGTTCGTCGAGGGCGAGTTTGTCGGCGCCTTCGGATAGATGATTCTGCATGTCCTGGTAGCTGTTAGTCAGCTTGCGCAGCAGGCTGGCAGTCGTATTGAAATGCGTGACCACTTCGCTCTGATAGGTATCGAGGCGCTCCTGCAATTCATCCACCTGACGCTGCGTGCTGTTCGGTGCGCTGTTGCGCGCGATCAGATATCCAATGACGATGCCGGCAATCACGCCAACGATCGGGAGCAACCAGGTCGCGAGGGTCTGTTCCACGAGTACTTCCTCTATATAAACGGCTGTGCTGTTCGGCAGCGAAGCTGTGTGATGGTGAGATGCCGGACGCAGCTGACATCCGGTGCTCTGCACCGTCCTATCGGCTGCTGTGCGGTGGTTTTCCCACGGCCTGATACGTTAACGTCTCGTACCTGCCCTGTATACCGCGACGCGATGCGGCGATCGCGACGCAGGTGCAAGCAAGACGAGTCGACTCGCCCTAACGTCACGGAGTTACTTTGTTGAAACGTGAAACCCCCATTTCCATCGAGGGTCCGGCCGGTGTGCTGGAAGGCCTGTATTTCGATCAACCCGATGCTCGCGGGCTGGCGCTGATCTGTCATCCCAACCCGGTAAAGGGCGGGACCATGCTCAACAAGGTGGTCTCGACGCTGCAGCGCAGCGCGCGCGATGCCGGCTATGCCACGCTGCGCTTCAACTTTCGTGGCGTTGGCGGCAGCGCCGGCAGCCATGACATGAATACCGGTGAAGTGGATGACGCCGAAGCTGCCCTGCGCTGGCTTCGTGATCAGCATCCCGGGCTGCCATTGACCCTGATGGGTTTCTCTTTTGGTGGTTTCGTAGCGGCCACGCTGGCTGGTCGGCTCGAGGCCCGTGGCGAGTCGCTGGAACGGTTGTTCATGGTCGCGCCGGCGGTTTCGCGACTGGCGGATCAGCCGCTGGCCGAGCATTGCGAGTTGGTGGTTATCCAGCCAGACGATGACGAAGTCGTCGATCCGGCTTCGGTGCACGCGTTCTCGGCTGAGCTCCAGCGCCCCCACGAGCTGCTGAAAGTGGCAGAATGCGGCCACTTTTTCCACGGCAAGCTGGTCGAGCTGAAAGAGCTGGTAGCGCCGCGGCTGGCCTAGTGCTCCGCTGCGTGACCGCCTTCAAATGGCCTTCTAGCCGCCTGCCGTTTGCGCTGACTGAATCGAGATGATCGTATGAAAACCCGAATCCTTACCGGCATCACCACTACGGGCACGCCCCATCTGGGCAACTATGCCGGGGCCATTCGGCCGGCTATCGTGGCCAGTCGCGAAGCCGATGCCGATTCCTTCTACTTCCTCGCCGACTATCACGCACTGATCAAGTGTGACGATCCGCTGCGCATCCAGCAGTCGCGCCTGGAGATCGCCGCCACCTGGCTGGCCTGTGGTCTGGATGCGGATCGGGTGACCTTTTATCGGCAGTCCGACATCCCGGAAATCCCTGAGTTGACCTGGCTGTTGACCTGCGTTGCTGGCAAGGGGCTGCTCAACCGCGCGCATGCGTACAAGGCATCAGTGGACAAGAATGTCGAACTGGGCGAGGACCCGGATGCTGGCGTCACCATGGGGCTATTCAGCTACCCGGTGCTGATGGCGGCGGACATTCTTATGTTCAACGCACATAAGGTGCCAGTCGGTCGAGACCAGATTCAGCATGTCGAAATGGCGCGTGATATCGCCCAACGCTTCAATCATCTGTTCGGCAATGGCAAGGAGTTTTTTACCCTGCCTGCCGCCGTGATCGAGGAGGGCGTGGCGACCTTGCCGGGGCTCGATGGGCGCAAGATGTCCAAAAGCTATGACAACACCATTCCGCTGTTCGCCAGTGCCAAGGGGCTGAAAAGCACCATCGCGCGCATCGTCACCGACTCGAAACTGCCGGGCGAGCCGAAAGACCCGGACGACTCCCATCTGTTCACTATTTACCAAGCCTTCGCCGCGCCGGCGCAACTGGCCGAGTTCCGCGCTGAGCTAGTCGGCGGGCTGGCTTGGGGCGAGGCCAAGCAGCGTCTGTTCCAATTGCTGGACAACGAGCTGGGCGAGGCTCGCGAGCGTTATCACGCACTGATGCAGCGCCCCGGCGATCTTGAGGACATCCTGCAGGCCGGTGCCGCCAAGGCGCGCAAGCTCGCTACACCGTTCCTCGGCGAGCTGCGTGAAGCGGTGGGGCTGCGTAATTTCCGCAGTGAAGTGGCAAGCGCCGCGCCAGCCAAGAAAAAAGGCGGAAAGGCCGCGCGCTTCGCCAGTTTCCGTGAAAGCGATGGTAGCTTCCGCTTCCGATTTTTTGCAGCCGATGGCGAAGAGTTGCTGTTATCGCGGCCGTTCAACGATCCCAAGGCGATCGGTGTGACCAGCCAACATTTGATCGCGCAGGGTGTGGATGCCCTGGAACTCCGTGCCGATGAGAGCAATCAATTCACGCTGTGGCTGGATGGCGAATGCATCGCCGACAGCCCCGGCTACGCAGATGAGCAGGCGCTGGAAGCCGCCATGCTGCGCCTGCGCCAGGCATTGGCGACACTTGCCGTGTAGTTCTTAGGGCTGTCTGCCGTTCATTACTTGAACGGCATCGCTGCCGATCCCTGTTTTCCTCGAGGCCCAAGCGCTTGAACGATCTGCGTAAATTGCCAACCACCGAGGGCACGGCTAAAGTGTCGGCCCCGTTTCACTACCCAGACCCCGCCATGACACCTCTTGAGCGCTATCAGGCAGACCTGAAACGTCCCGACTTCTTCCACGATGCCGCCCAGGAAACTGCCGTGCGCCATCTGCAGCGTCTGTATGACGATCTGCTCGCCGACGACCGCAACAAATCCGGGCTGCTGGGCAAGCTATTCGGCAAGAAGCAGCAGGAACCGGTAAAGGGCCTGTACTTCTGGGGCGGTGTCGGTCGCGGCAAGACCTATCTGGTCGACACCTTCTTCGACGCGCTGCCCTTCGAGCAGAAGACTCGCACCCATTTCCACCGCTTCATGAAGCGCGTGCACGAAGAAATGCGCACCCTCAAGGGCGAGAAGAACCCGCTGACCATCATCGGCAAGCGCTTCGCCGATGAGTCACGCGTGATCTGCTTCGACGAATTTTTCGTGTCGGACATCACCGACGCGATGATCCTCGCGACCCTGCTCGAAGAATTGTTCAAGAATGGTGTGAGTCTAGTGGCCACGTCCAACATCGTTCCGGACGGCCTGTACAAGGACGGTCTGCAGCGGGCCCGCTTCCTGCCGGCTATCGAGCTTTTGAAGAAGCACACCGAGATCGTCAACGTCGACAGCGGCATCGACTATCGCCTGCGCGCGCTCGAACAGGCCGAGCTCTACCACTTCCCGCTCGATGCCGAGGCGGAGCTGAGCTTGGAGAAGAGCTTTCGCAGCCTGTTGCCGGAGCAGTGTCGGGTGCAGGAAAACGAAGCGCTGATGATCGAAAACCGCGAGATCGTCGCACGCAAGACGGCCGGCGGCGTCGCCTGGTTCGAGTTTCGCGAGCTTTGTGATGGACCGCGTAGCCAGAACGACTATATCGAGCTGGGCAAGATATTCGACGCAGTGCTGGTCTCCAATATCGAGCGAATGGACGTTTCCAAGGACGACATGGCGCGGCGATTCATCAACATGGTCGACGAGTTCTACGACCGCAACGTCAAGCTGATCCTCTCGGCCGAGGTCGAGCTCAAGGACCTGTATGCCGGCGGCCGTCTGGAATTCGAATTCCAGCGCACCCTCAGCCGTCTGCTGGAAATGCAGTCGCATGAGTATCTGGCTCGACCGCATAAACCGTAGAGAGGAAGTTTGAAGCCAGAAGCTTGAGGCTCAAAAAAAGCAAAGGTTGGCCGGATTCTGTCCGGCCCGCTGACAGCTTCTAGCCGCTCTTATACCGATACTGCTGCCGATACCGATTCGGCGATAGCTCGGTGTGCTGGCGGAACAGCCGAGCGAAGAAGCTGGCGTCGTCGTAACCCACTTCGTAGCTAATGGTTTTTATGCTCTTGCGGGTGGTGGAGAGCAGGTTTTTGGCTGTCTCGATGCGCAACCGCTGCAGGTAATGCAACGGTTTGTCGCCGGTCGCCGCTTGAAACCGGCGCATGAAGTTACGAATGCTCATACCGTGGTCGCGCGCCACGTCCTCGAAGCGGAATTTCTCCGCGAAATGCTCCTCGAGCCATTCCTGAATCTGCAGCACGCGAGTGTCCAGATGAAGCTTCTGGCCGCCAAAGCCGATGCGTCCTGGGCTGTAGTTGCGTTGCACCTCGAACAGCACGTCGCGGGCCATGCCCTGCGCGATATGCGAGCCGCAGAAGCGTTCGACCAGATGCATGTAGAGATCGCATGCCGAAGTGGTGCCGCCTGCGCAGTACAGATTGTCGCTGTCGGTCAGATGCTTCTCCTGAGTAAAGAGCACTCGTGGGAATCGCTCGACGAACTCACGCGCGAAGCGCCAATGAGTCGTGGCTTCGCGCTCGTCGAGCAATCCCGCGGCAGCCATCCAGAATGCGCCGGTGGCTTCGCCGCAGATGGTGCTGCCGGCCGCGTGTCGTTCCTTCAGCCAGGGCGTCACCTGCGGGTACTGCTGGCCAAGCGCATCGAAATCGCCCCAGAACGCCGGCAATATCACCGCATCGGCGCCATCCAGCGCGCCATCTACCGCAACGCTGGCACCGCTGAACGTGGTGACCGGCCGGCCATCCGGGCTGACCAGCACCGTCTCGAAGGCCGGCGTCAAATCCATCCCCAGCTGTTTGCCATAGCGCAGGCTGGCCATGTGGAAAAAATCCTTGGCATGCATCAGGGTGGATGCAAACACCCCATCGGTGGCCAGAATGCTGATACGTTTCAACGGTTGGGCGGTGAGCATGGGTGTGATTTCTACGTGTTTCGGTTGTTTTTATAGGGACTTTTATAGCGACAATGCAGGGTAAAACTGCCGTAGTCCGGCGGGAGCGTCCTTGTTTTTCGACTGACTGTCTAGTCGCAATCCGTCTCAGTCGGCGGAACCGCTCACGGCTCTGCCGATCTGATCAGCAAAGAGGGCTTCCATGACAATCAATACAACACGCTCGAGCGCCGGTGCATTCAGCGGCTGGGATGGCAGTCCCGGCGCTGCCCGGGAAATGCAGAAAGAGCTGGCCAGCAAGGTCGTGCTAGAGGATGACTTCGGGCCGCTGCGGCTGATCGCGGGCGTCGATGTCGGTTTCGAAGAGGGCGGCCAGATCACCCGTGCCGCAGTGGTGCTGCTGGACGCCGAAACCCTCGAACCGCTGGCGCAGACCTTGGCGCGGATCCCTACCTGCATGCCGTATATTCCGGGGCTGCTGTCTTTTCGCGAGCTACCCGCCGTGTTGCAGGCGCTCGATTCGCTTGGCCAGACGCCGGACCTGATCTTTTCCGACGGGCACGGCATTGCGCATCCGCGCGGCCTCGGCATCGCTGCGCATCTGGGCGTCATCACCGGGCTGCCGACGATCGGAGTGGCGAAGAAAATCCTCACCGGCCAGCATGAGCCGCTCGGCGAGCGGCGCGGCGATCAGGTCGATCTGCTGGACAAGCACGGCAAGGTGATCGGCACGGTGCTGCGCAGCAAGGACAAGGTTCGGCCACTAATCATTTCGCCCGGCAACCGGGTCAGCCTGGCGACTGCCCCGCAACTGGTGATGCGCTATGTCACCCGCTATCGGCTACCGGAGCCGACGCGGTTGGCCGACCGTCTGGCCTCGCGCAGGGATGAAAAGCGTGCGGGCGGGCAGCAGACCATCGACCTCGGGTAGCGCAGCCGGGTTGCGGCCGGCAGCGTGCAGGCGCTAGCCTGCAGACCCCACAGCCAACCCAGGTTCCGCTTCGATGCAGCTGGATCATGCGACAGGCTGGTGCCGAGGCATTCGCCATTGCCCCTCGCCCAATTTCAACAAGCGCCCGGATGACGAGATTTCACTACTGGTCATCCACAACATCAGCCTGCCGCCGGGTCGCTTCGGGACCGGCAAGGTCCAGCAGTTCTTTCAGAATTGCCTGCCCACCGACGAACATCCCTTCTTCGAAGAAATCGCCACCTTGCAGGTCTCTGCGCATTTCCTCATCGAGCGTGATGGTGCGATCACCCAGTTCGTCTCCTGCCTGGATCGCGCCTGGCACGCCGGAATTTCTTGCTTCAATGGACGAGAAAGCTGCAACGACTTCTCCCTTGGTATCGAGCTGGAAGGCACCGATGACGTGCCCTTCAGTGAGGCCCAGTACGACAGCCTGATCCGCCTTTGCCTCCTGCTGCAGCAGGCATATCCGGCGATCACGCCGGAGCGGGTTCGCGGTCACAGCGACATCGCACCGGGCCGCAAGACCGACCCCGGCCCGGCATTCGACTGGCTGCGCCTGCGCGCGGCCTCGATCGTGGCCTGAGAGCCTCGCATAGGATTCGATAATGATTTTTCTCGTGGTGCTGCTGGTTCTGCTCATCGACAAACTCACCGATTGGCGACGTGATGTGCAGCACGACGGCCCGTGGCTGCAGCTGCTGCGGCGAGTCGAAGGGCGCGCGGACATGGCGTCCAGACCATGGCTGAGTCTTTCGCTGTTGGTACTGCTGCCGGTGCTGGTGCTCGGCTTGTTACTGATGGCACTCAAGCCGCTGGCCTACGGCTGGCTCAGTTTGCCGCTGCATCTGCTGGTGCTGCTCTACAGTCTGGGACGAGGGCAGGGCAAGCGTGAATTCGGAGCATTCCGCGACGCCTGGCGCCGGGGCGATGACAACGCCGCCGCGCTGGTGGCCGAGCGTGATCTGGGCCTCAGCGCGCTGGATGCGCCGAGCCTGTTGCGCGCCGTGGAGGCGCAGCTGCTCTGGCGCAATCATCAGGGCTTCTTTGCGGTGATCTTCTGGTATGTGCTGCTTGGCCCCATGGCCGCGCTGGCCTACCGGCTTCTTGCGCTGACGATCGAGCACACCGGGAGCGAAGCCATGCGCGAGCGGGCGGGGCAGCTGCGACACGCCTTCGACTGGCTGCCGGTGCGGCTTCTGCTGGTCAGCTTCGGATTGGTCGGTAACTTCGTCGCAATGAATCGCGCCCTGCTGCAGGATCTGCTGCGTTGGGAAACGCCCGCCCCGCAGCTGCTGGCCGACATCGGTCCGGCTGCGGCGGATCTGCGCGAGCCGTATGAAGGCGAGGCGGGTATCTCACGGCTGGACAGCCTTGCCGCGCTGTTGGTGAGAACCCGCATGCTCTGGTATGCCGCCATCGCGCTCTGGACGCTCTTTCTCTAGCCGCCCAGCACAATCGTATCGGGCTCTGCGCCGCCTCAGCCCGTCGTCCGGCGCTCTGCATAAGCGCCGTGGATAGGCCGGAATTGGCGGGCCTTCTGCCGCTTGTCGCGCCATCACTCTGCCATTACCTTAAGTTACATAACCTGTGACCGATATCCCGTATAAGTTCCTCACACTCTGACGAGCCCTGCTGCAGCCTTGATGCTGTTGGCAACAATAAAAATTGGGAGACGTCTTTTGAAAGGTCTTTTGTATCCCGCCATCGCGTTGATGAATCGCCTGAGCTTCGGCATGAAGTTCAGCCTGATCAGCGTGCTTTTCTTCGTCCCCATGCTGCTCACCAATTTTTACCTGGTGCGCGACTCCTATCGGGAGTTCGAGGGCACCCGCACCGAACTGCAGAGCCTTGAGTTGCTGGGTACGGCATTGCAGCTGCGCCGCGAGATGGAAGACTGGAAAGACCTGGTGGAAATCGAGGGCATCATTGGCCAGACCGGCGAGGTGCAGGCGCTGGTGACCCGATTGGCGGATGCCGAACGAGGATTGTCCGCGCGGATGCAAAGCCTGACGCCGGTCAGCGATAATCCTGAACAGGTGGCCGAATTCAATACCCGCCGGGACGACCTCGATGCCGCCCTGCGCGAGGCGCAGGCGCAGCAATCCCTGCAAACCAAGGTCGCCATGGCGCGTGCGCTGTTGGGCAAGGCTCAGGTGATGATCAAGCTGATCGCCAGCCAGTCGGGTCTGAGCCAGGACAGCCAGCGCGATGTTCGGATGCTGGCGGAGCTACTGACCTCGGTCACGCCCTCGATCACCGCCATTCTCGGCGAGGGGCGAGCGGTCGGCTCCTACACCTTTGGCCAGGGCTATCTGAACTCCGACGCCAGCAACAAGTTGGACGAACTTCTCCTGGAGCTGGAGAAGCAACAGGCTCAATACGGCGCTCAGCTACAGGACGTATTGGCCAGTAGCGGCTCTGCGCAGCGCCAGCTCGACAGCCACACCGCCGCCAGTCGCGACTCTCTGAAGATCAGCAGCGATATATTCCAGGACCAGGTGATCATGGCCGAAGCGCTGGATCAGCCATGGGACGCGTTCTATGACCTGATCAGCGCCGAGATGGCCAAGACCTACGCGCTCAACGACGCGATTCTGGGCTTCCTCGACGAACAACTCGAACAGCGTCTGGAGCAGAAGCGCCTGCTCATGACCCTGTTGCTGGCCGCGCTGGTGCTGGTGTTCGTGCTTGTGGTGTATCTCTACAGCGCGTTCTACATGTCCACTCGCGCGACGTTGAAGAGCCTCGGTGCAACCATGGACCGCGTCGCCGCCGGTGACATGACCGCGCGTTTCAATGTGCAAAGCCGCGATGAGCTGGGCGAGCTGGGCCAGGTATTCAACGAGACCGTGGCCAAGATCCGTGAGTTGATCGAACGGGTCGGTCAGACGGTCGGCGAGGTGGAGCGTCAGGCTTCGCGCGTCGAAACCGTCTCTGGCGAAAGCAATCAGACGGTGTCCGAACAGCGCGGGCAGATCGAGCAGGTCGCCACCGCGATGAATCAGATGTCAGCGACCGCGCAGGGCGTTGCGTCCAGTGCCGAGGCGGCGGTTGGCAGCGCGCAGAGCGTCAATGAAGAAACGGTGAGCGGGCGCAGCCTGGTCGAAGCGCAGGTCAGCGGCATCGAGCGACTGGCCGCGGAGATCGAGCAGTCGGTCAACGTGATCAATCAGCTGGCCAGCGACAGCAAGGCCATTAGCCAGGTGCTAGATGTCATCAAAGGTGTCGCCGAGCAGACCAATCTGCTGGCGCTCAACGCCGCGATCGAAGCGGCGCGCGCCGGCGAGCAGGGACGTGGTTTCGCGGTGGTCGCCGACGAAGTGCGCAACCTGGCCAGACGCACCCAGCAGTCCACCGAAGAAATCGAGCAGATGATTGCGCGACTTCAGGGCGGTGTCGGTGCTGCGGTGAAGACCATGCATGCCAGCCATTCGATGGCCGATGCGACAGTCAATCAGTCGGCCCAGGTTCGTCAGGCACTGGAAAACATTCTTGGTGCGGTCGGCGTTATCGTCGATCAGAACCAGCAAATCGCCGCGGCTGCGGAGGAACAAACCGCCGTCGCGCACGATATCGATCGCAACATCGTCGCAATCAACGAAGCCGGGCAGCGTACCGCCGAAGGCGCTGGGCATACCGAGCAAGCCAGCCGCGAGCTCAGCGCACTGGTTGGTCGGTTGCAGCAACTCATTGGCGCGTTCCGCGTATAGGCTCAGCGCCAGCCGAACAGCTCGCAGCTGTTGCGATAGCTGGCCTCAGCCAACTCTTCGGGGGCGATACCGCGCAGTTCCGCCAGCTCGCGACAGATATCGGGAAGAAATTCCGGGCTGTTGCGCTGGCCGGCATGGCTGTGAGGGGTGATGTCGGGCGCGTCGGTTTCCAGCACGATGCTGTCCAGCGGTAGCTGCTGCAGCACGCGGTGCATACGGTGCGCCTGTGGCCAGGTACCGGCGCCGCCCAGGCCGAGCTTGTAGCCGAGCTTGATGTACTCGCTGGCCTCTTCCCAGCTGCCACTGAAAGCGTGGGCGATGCCGGCGCGCTTGAGCTTGCGCTGCTTCAGCGTCGCGATCATCGCTGCATGCGCGCGGCGTACGTGCAGCAGTACCGGCAGCTCGAACTCGCCCGCCAGGTCCAGCTGGGCTTCGAGAATGTGCTGCTGCCTCTCCTTGTCCGGATCCTCGATGTAATAGTCCAGGCCGATCTCACCGATGGCGCAGAGCTTTTCTTCCCCTTGCAGACGTTGCAGCCAATCGCGCAACTCGTCCATGTGCTCCGGTCGATGATCCTGCAGAAAGACCGGATGCAGGCCCAGCGCGGCGTACACGGCGGGCTCGTCCAGCGCCATTTGCCAGA
This sequence comes from Pseudomonas sp. CBC3, assembly GCF_037967085.1. NCBI lineage: Bacteria > Pseudomonadati > Pseudomonadota > Gammaproteobacteria > Pseudomonadales > Pseudomonadaceae > Pseudomonas > Pseudomonas sp. CBC3. The sequence goes on along the minus strand of NZ_JBANEO010000001.1, from coordinate 198,629 downwards.
CCCTCTTCCAGTTGGCCTGATGCACGCCGAGCACCAGCACGCGCTCGACGCCCACACGGGCGCAGCGGGCCAGCACCTCGCTGCGGTCGGTGTCGAAGGGGTCGAAGTCAAGGTGCGTGTGGGTGTCGATCAGGCGCACGGCGGGCGTCTCCTTTCGTGGCATCGGGTCATAGGCGCTCAGCGCTTTTCCTCTTCGATCTGAATGTCGCTGACGCCCAGCTCGGCCATGCGGCTGTGCTCGCTGGCGCGCTCCGGAATCTCCCAAGGGGCGTCGGTGGCTGCGCGCGGTTCCCTGACGTGGTGCAGAAGAATCTCCAGCTCGGCCTGCTCGATGGCGGGCTCCTCGAAGGCGTCCAGCGTCAGCGACGCCGGGTTGCCATTGATCAGGTAATGGATACGGTAGCGTTTCAGTTCGGTCATGGCGGCGGCTCTTTTCCGGTGGCGTGGAATATCCGACCGCCAGATCGCCGTCAGGCTCCCGATTCTCCTCGCTCCGATTCGAGCAGAGCGGTCTTGCGCTCGATGCCCCAGCGGTAACCGGTCAGCGCCTGGTTGGCCCCGACGACGCGGTGGCACGGAACCAGCAGCCCGATCGGATTACTGGCGCAGGCTCGGGCGACGGCGCGCGCATGGGTGCCCAGGCTCGCGGCGAGTTCGCCGTAACGGCGAGTCTCGCCGGCCGGAATGTCCTGCAAGGCCTGCCAGACGCGTTGCTGAAATGCCGTGCCGCGTAAGTCCAGCGGCAACAGCGCGGCGCGGGTTGGCTCTTGCAACTGCTCCAGGATCGAGCGCAGCCACTCGCCGAGCCCGGCCTGGTCGCATATCAATTCCGCCGCGGCGAAGCGGGATTGAAGCTCGTCGAGCAGAGCCTGCTCCTCATCGCCGAACAACAGGGCACAGATGCCCTTGTCGCTGGCAGCGACCAGCAACAATCCCAGGGGGCACGGACTGATTGCATAACGCAGAGCTTCGCCGGCGCCCTTGCGCCGGCGCTGCGCCGGGCTGAGCGCGGCAATGTGCTGATAGGCGCCGCGTGTGCTGCCATAGCCAGACTCCAGCGCCGCGCCGAGTACCGATTCGGCGCCCGGAAGCTGCGCCTCCAACCGCTCGCGTCGGCGTGCCGCCGCCCATGCGTGGGGCGTAAGGCCGGTTCGGGCCTTGAATGCGCGGGCCAGGTGCGAGGTGGACAGGCCGATGTGGGCAGCCAATCGGTCCAGCGTCATCGGCTCGGAATCATCGAGCAGACGGCAGGCGGCGATTACCAGTGCATCCAGCTGCTCGGTCGGGCTCTGGCCATGCGGCGCGCAGCGCTTGCACGCACGATAGCCGGCGGCTTCGGCGTCGGCTGAATTGCTGAAGAAACTCACGCCGTCCCGCCGGGGGCGACGCGCCGGGCAGCTTGGGCGGCAGAAGATGCCGGTCGAGCGTACCGCGAACACGAAGCGGCCATCGAAGTCTGCGTCGCGTTCGCAGAGGGCTTGCCAGCAGCGGTCAAAATCGATCATTGCGCGGCTCCTTGGGTAGTCGGGTTCGATTGTCCGTCCTGCTCGCCTGCGATGCCAATCCGCAATGCGCTTTCAAACTTGCTGGCGAGCATGGAAGCGTGCTGACGATTACCGTAACCTGCAGGCCTGCATAGTCGAATAGGGTCTGTAAGCCACTGATGAAAACGCCAAAACGACTCGAGCCGCTGGTCGAGGATGGGCTGATCGACGAAGTGCTGCGGCCGCTGATGAGCGGCAAGGAAGCAGCTGTATATGTGGTGCGCTGCGGTGAAGAGCTGCGTTGCGCGAAGGTGTACAAAGAAGCCAACAACCGCAGTTTTCGTCAGGCGGTGAAGTACCAGGAAGGTCGCAAGGTACGCAGCAGCCGCGACGCCCGAGCCATGGCCAAGGGCTCCAAGCACGGGCGCAAGGAAAAGGAAGAGAACTGGCAGAACGCCGAAGTGGCGGCATTGTTCCGTCTGGCCGATGCTGGCGTACGCGTACCCAAGCCGTATGACTTTCTCGACGGCGTCCTGTTGATGGAAATGATCTCTGGCGAGGATGGCGATGCCGCACCACGGCTCAACGACGTTGATCTACACCCCGACGATGCCCGCGAATTTCATGCCTTCATGATCGGCGAGGTGGTGAAGATGCTCTGCGCCGGTCTGGTGCATGGCGACCTGTCCGAGTTCAACGTGCTACTCGACGAGTACGGCCCGGTCATCATTGACCTGCCGCAGGCGGTCGACGCGGCAGGGAATAACCATGCGTTCGAGATGCTCGAACGCGACGTCAGCAACATGTCGGCGTACTTCGGCCAGTTCGCGCCGGAACTCAAGTTCACCCGTTATGCCAAGGAAATGTGGGCGCTGTATGAGGACGGCAAGCTGACGCCGGATACCGAGCTGACCGGTGAATTTGCCGAGCCGGAGGATGCTGCTGACCTGGACGCGGTGATGCGTGAGATTAAAGCCACTTTGGCCGAACAGGCGCGTAAGGAAGCGTTGCGCAATGCGACGGATGAGCCCAACGACGAGCCGCCGACGCCGCCGTGGATGCGGGGGTGATGGCTTGTTGAGTCGTGACTTGTTTGTCGAGTCGCTTGATGGTCGGGTTTCGCCCTGCTGGGCGAGTGAGAGATCATAAAATCCTTGCTTTGGCTTTTTGGCCCGATGCACGAACCCATCAGGCAACACCCAACCGCCCCTTTCAGAAGGGTGAGCGGAATCGTTGCGTAGAGGGGCGAGCCGCAGGGATGCGGCGAGAGTCGTAAAGGGTGGATGGCCCTTGTACGACGACCCTCGGTGCGGCGATGGAGCGAACGAACCCCGGCGCAGCCGGGGCCGTATGCAGGGGCAAGCGTTTTTGGTTACTTTTTTCGGGGCCGACCATCCGGCGTTTGGAAAAAGTGACTCGCCCAGCAGGGCGAAACCCGCGCATCAAACCGCTCGATAATCGATGAAATAAAAGTTGGATCGTACCCACGCTCCCGCGCGGGCACGGCGCTTCGGGACGCTTTGCGTCCAAGACGCCGGAGCGCCTGGCGCCACCAGACCCACTCGCGTTCGGCGGGCTAACTCTACTGGCCTGACGTCTCGGCGTCCGTCCCAGCTCCGAGCGCATTCGGATCCATCTCCCAGCCGCCACCCAGCGCCACGAACAGCGCGACCTGCGCTGTCGCCAGAGCAGTACGGCCTTGCAGGGCTTGCTGCCTCGCCTGCAGCGAGCCGCGTTGGGCATCGAGTACTTCGTTGAGATTCGCCTCGCCCAATCGATAGCTCTTCTGCGCGAGCTCGTAGGCGTACTGGCGATGGCGCAGGGTGTTACGCAGCGAATTCAGGCGGCGTTGCTGCCCGTCGATGCGTACCAATGATCGTTCTACCTCTTCCAACGCCTCGGCCAGGGCCTGTTGAAAACCAAGATACGTGCTTTCACCCTCGACATCGGCCAGTTCGATGGCTGCGCCGCGTCGCCGGTAATCGAGGAAGGGCAGGCCAAAGGTTGCGCCTAGGCGGGCAAAGTTGGAAGCGCTGGAAATGGCATCCCCCAGCGCGAGCCCTGAACGGCCTACGGCAGCCTGCAGGGCCAGCGTCGGAAACAGGTCGCGGCGAGCGGCTAGCGACTGCAGTTGTGCGGCCTCCAATTGCGCGGCTTCGGCGATCAGATCCGGGCGTCTGCGCAGCAGGTCCAGCGGTTGCCCCGGCGGAATGGGCTGGCCTGCCAGCGGCACTTCGGTCGACGTCGTGAGCTGTCGCGCGATGCTGCCTGGTGGTTCGGCGAGTAGCGTATCCAATGCCAGTCGCGCTTCGGCCAGGTTGATGTCCAGTTCATCGAGATCGGCCTCCAGCGAAGCCCGTTCGGCAGCGCTGGCTTCGACATCCAGACGGGTGACCTCGCCGGCCTCGAACAGCGCGCGGGCGATACGCTCAAGTTCCGCAGCCAATTCGATGCCTTCGACCAGCAACGCCCGCTGGCCTTCCAGCGCGCGCAGTTGCATATAGCCTTGCGCCGTATTCGAGGCAACCGCCAGCCGAGCGGCGATGGCCTGGGCCTGGGCCGAGCGAATCTGCTGCCGTGCACTGTCGGTCCGCGCGCGGGTGGCGCCGAAGATATCCAACTCCCAAGTGGCCTGTAGCGCCAGCTCCCAGCTGTCGAAAGTGATCACGTCCTCATCCGGGACGAACTCGCCGATGGGGCTGTCGGGGTCTTGCTCGTTGTTGTTTTCGATCCATTGACGGCTAACCGAACCTGGCAGATCGAAGGATGGGAACAGCCCTGCGCGGGCCTGACGCAACTGCGCCCGCGCGGTGTCGACGCGCAGCATCGCCAGACGGATGTCGCGGTTGTTTTCCAATGCCCGGTGCACCAGCTGGGTCAACGCCGGATCCTTGAACTGCCGCCACCAGTCGGCGAGCGCCTCAGCGTCTGCCGGTTGCTCGCGCACCGCATGAAACCAGGATTCCGGCACATCGGGCTCGGGCCGCTCCGGCACGCTGGAGCAGGCGCCGAGCGCCAATGCCAATGCGCAGATCAGGGGCGTGCGAGGCAATCGGCGCGGCATCAGGTTTCCTCCGGTTTGACGCGCATGAACAGTAGGTACAGGCACGGCACCGCCAACAGTGTGAGCAGCGTGGCGAAACCCAGCCCGCCCATGATGGTCACTGCCATGTTGGCGAAAAATGGATCGAACAGCAGTGGCACCATGCCCAACACCGTAGTGCCCGCAGCCATGACCACGGGCCGTAAGCGCGAGGCGGATGCCTCGATGATGGCGGTCAGGCGCGGCACATCGTCGGCGATTTGCCGGTCGATCTCATCCACCAGCACCACGGCGTTTTTGATCAGCATGCCGGTCAGGCTGAGCAGGCCGAGCAGTGCCATGAAGCCGAATGCCTGGCCGGTCAGCAGCAGGCCGAGGGTGACGCCACACAGCGCCATCGGCACTACCAGCCAAATCATCAGCGGCTGGCGGACCTTGGCGAACAACAGCACCGTGACCAGCACCATCGCCAAGTACGGCAGCGCCAACGTGCTGGCCAGAGCCTGCTGCGCGTCGGAAGACTGCTCATGGTCGCCGCCCCATTCCAGCGAGTAACCGACCGGCAATTCGATGCCCTCGATCAGCGGACGAATCCGCTGGAAGGCTACGTTGGTGTTTTCTCCGTCGCGCGGTTCGGCGCGCACGGCGATGGTGCGCTCGCGACCGTAGCGGCGAATCATCGATTCTTCAGTGGTGGCCTCGATGCCATCGGCCACCTGTGCCAGCGGCACGTAGCGGCTGGTCGACGGGCTCCAGATCAGCCGTTGCAGCAGGTCGCCTGGTGCCGTGCGATCCTCGGGCGTTGCGCGTAGCAATATCGGGATCAGCTCGTCACCATCACGGAAAACGCTTACCTGCTGTCCTTCGCTGGCCACGGCCAATGCTTGCGCCACCTGCTGACGGGTCAGCCCCGCATCGGCCAGGCGGTCCAGATCCAGTTGCGGGCGTAGCACCGGCACCGGGGCGCGCCAGTCGTCGCGAATGTTGAAGACCTGTCCCTGTTCCTGAAGGATGCGCTGACCTTCGGCGGACAATTGGCGCAACTCATCCAGTTCGGGGCCACTGATGCGTGCTTCGAGCTTGGCTTCGGCGTTGGGTCCGAACAGGAATTGCGCGGCGGCGACATCGGCAGAAGGGTAGCGGCCCGGCAATGTCTGATTCACTTCGCCAACCAGCTCGGCAATCACCTCGGCGTCTTCGGTGCGCACCAGAAAGTGCATCAGCGAGGAGTTGGGCTGCTCCGGCGCGTAAGTCAGCATGAAGCGCGACGCGCCCGCCCCGACGAAAGTGGACACATCGGTGACGCCGTCGAGCCCCTCCAGGTAACCCTCGACGTCTTCGGCGGTGCGGCTGGTTTCGCGGATGTGCGTGCCCTGCGGCAGGAACAGATTGACGTAGAAAAGCGGCGTGCTCGACGGTGGGAAGAAGCTCTGCGGTACGCGGCTGAAACCCAGCACGCTGAAAACGGTTAGCACCACCAGCACGCCCAGCGTCAGCCAGGGGTGCGCCAGCACTGCGCCGGCCATGCGACGGTAGCGGTTGTAGATCGGTCCGCTGTAGGCCTCGTCGGCGCCGTTCGCGTCGTCCGCTTGCCGGTCGTCTTTGCGCTCCAACAGGTAATGACCGAACAACGGCACCACCAGCAGCGCCAGCAGCCAGCTCAGCAGCAGCGAGACGGCGATGACGAAGAACAGCGAGAACAGAAATTCACCGGTGGTGTCCTGCGACAGGCCGATCCCGGCGAACGCCAAAATGCCGATGATGGTTGCGCCCAGCAGCGGCCATTGCGTCTGTTGCAGGGTCTTGCGTGATGCGTCGAGGATGCTCATGCTGCGCTGCTTCTGGATCAACATGCCATCGCAGATCACCACGGCGTTGTCCACCAGCATGCCCATGGCGATGATCAGCGCACCGAGGGAGATGCGCTCCAGCTCGATTCCGGCCAGCCACATCAGTAGCAACGTGCCGAGCACCGTCAGGAACAGCACCGCGCCGATGATCATGCCGGCGCGCAGGCCCATCGCCAGACACAGCACGCCGACGACGATCGCCACCGACAGGAAGACGTTCAGCGCGAAACTGTTAACCGACTCGTTGACGATGCTGTGCTGCTGGTAGAGCGGATGCAGCTCGGCACCCAGCGGCACCAGGTGCTGCATGGCCTGCAGCGCTGCTTCGACGCTATCGCCTACCTCGACAATGTTGCTGCCTGAAATGCCGCTGATTCCTAGCGTCAGCGCCGGCTCACCGTTATGGCGGATGATCTGGCGAGGCCGCTCCGCGTACTCGCGTTTCAATGTGGCGATGGAGCCCAGATCGACGCTCTGCTGGCCCTGGCCGACCGGCAATGCGCGCAGGGCATCCAGCGAATCGAAGGCGCCGCTCGGGCGGATGTGTACGAAGAACTCACCGGCGCGGACACCGCCGGCCTCCACCGCGGCATCGGCGTCGCTGAGCGCGGCGACCAGTTCCTGCGGAGACAGACGCAACGCGGCCAGGCGCGCCTGATCGACCTCGACCAGAATCCGTTCCTCGCGCACGCCGGCGATTTCAACCTGGCCAACGCCATCGGCCGTGATCAGGCCGCGGCGCAGATCCTTGGCTACTTCGTGCAGTTCTTCCAGGGTCAGGCCGTCGCCGGTGAGGGCGAAGAAAATCCCGTAGACGTCACCGAAATCATCATTGACCAGCGGCGGATCGATACCCGGTGGCAGCTCCTGGCGGGCATCGTCGAGCTTGTTGCGCAGCTTGTCCCAGATCTGATCGAGCTGCTCGCCGGTGTAGCGGTCCTGGATTTCCACACGGATTTCGGCCTGACCGATCATCGAGCGCGAGCGGATTTCCTTGATCTCCGCGAGTTCCTGGATGGCGCTTTCCAAAGGCTCGATGACTTCCTGTTCGACCTCAATGGCGGTCGCGCCGGGATATTGCACCGTGACGATGGCTTCCTTGATGGTGAATTCGGGATCTTCCAGGCGACCCATCTCGAAGAACGCGATGGTCCCACCAATCAGGCAGATCAGCAGCAACACCCAGATGTTGACCGGCTTGCAGATGGCGTAACGGGCTAAGTCCATCCGCTCACTTCCGCCGTTCGGCTTTGATCGGTTGGTCTTCGGACAGCTTGCTGCCACCGGCCACCACCACCAGCATCTGATCGTTCAGCTCGCCGCTGACCACCGCATGATCCGCTTCGATGCGTTCGAGTTGCAGGTCGCGGCGCTGGACGTGGCCGTCCACCGCTAGCCACAGATAGTGGCTGCCGTTCGGTGCCGCTTGTACAGCCGTCAGCGGCAGGCGAAAACGTGGCGGCGCATCGTCCTGCGCGGCGGGCGGGCGCTGCAGGCGAACCCGCATGGCCATCCCCGGCAGCAGGTTGTAGTCTGCCGGCGGGTCGCCTCGCAGCGTCAGACGATAGGTGCGCGAGCCTTCGCGTGGCTGGGTGCTGTGCTCTTTGTAGGTCAACGGCAGCGTCAGGTCGGCAATGACCAGCTCGCCTTCGGCCTGCAAGGTGGCGTTCAGCGGGACGTTCAAGGCGGCGGTCTCGGGCAGGTCGACCGTGACCTCGATGTGCTGGTTATTCTGCAGTTCGAGTACGGACGAACCGGTGGCGACCACCATGTCCGGCTCGACCAGGCGCCGCGCGACGACGCCGTCGAAAGGGGCATTCAGCGTGCTGTGGTCGATGTCACGCAGCGCGCTGTCACGGGCGACGCGCGCCGCCACGACATTGGCCTGCAACGGCTCGACCGCCGCCGGCGCGAGAATGCCTTCGGCGAGCAACGTGCGCTTGCGTGCCAGGTCCGCTTCCAGCTGGCGCAGCCGCGCCTCGGCCTCACGCAGTTGCAGCTCATAATCCGTGCGGTCGAGTTTGGCCAGCGGCTGGCCCTTTTCCACGCGCTCGCCTTCATCGACGAGCATGCGTTCGACACGCCCCGGTACCTGGAAAGCCAGTTGTGTGGTGGTCACGCTCTCGACCACGCCAGGAAAGCGCAGGGTCTGCGGGCCGTGCTCGATGCGTTGCAGCGGCTCGACGAAGGCCACGCGCGGCGGCACTTGAGCGGGCGTCTCGTCGTCGGCGCAGCCGGACAAGAACAGCAATGCGCACAAGGCGGCGGTGATGCGGGAATGTGATAGCGGGCCTCGGGGTGTTCGCATTGGCTGCGGCATCCGTACTCCTGATAGGGCGGGCAAAGGCGTCGCGGCGACGATGCGAAACGCTGCGACAGATTCAGTAGAGCCCCGCTCCGGCTCGGGAGTTCGACCTATGCTGTAGTGACCGGCCGGTCAGGCGGTTTTGCCCGCGACCATGGGGGCAGCGGTTCGTCCGATGCCGATTGGGCGTATCATTGCCCGGGTTTTCAGATCAGCGCAGGAGAGAGTCGCAATGCAAGGTCAGCCACAGATCATCGAATATCTGAAAGAACTGCTGCGTGGAGAGCTGGCCGCGCGCGATCAGTATTTCCTGCACTCGCGAATGTATGCCGACTGGGGATTCTCCAAGCTCTACGAGCGCATCAACCACGAGATGGAAGAGGAAACCCAGCACGCCGATGCGCTGTTGCAACGCATCCTGTTCCTCGAAGGCACGCCTGACATGACGCCCCATGCGATCAACGCCGGGCATACCGTGCCCGAGATGCTGCGCAGCGATCTGGCTCTGGAGTACAAAGTGCGCGAAGCCCTGGCCAAGGGCATCACGCTGGCCGAGCAGCACGGCGACTACCAGACGCGTGACATTCTTGCGCTGCAGTTGATGGACACCGAAGAAGATCATGCGTATTGGCTCGAGCAGCAACTGGGACTGATCGACCGCATCGGCCTGCAGAACTATCTGCAATCGCAGGGGAGTTGATGCAAGCGAGGCCAGGCGCAATGCCTGGCCTCGGGCAACGACCGGTCAGATACGGAAGCGACTGACCATCGTCTGCAACTGACTGCCCAGACGGGCCAGTTCGACGCTCGATGCAGCCGTCTGCTCGCTGGCTGCGGCGGTCTGCTCGGAGACGTCGCGTACGTTCACCACGCTGCGGCTGATTTCCTCGGCTACGGCGCTCTGCTCTTCCGCCGCCGTGGCGATCTGCTGGTTCATCGCCTGGATGTTGGACACGGTGCGGGTGATGCTGGCAAGCGAGCTACCCGCGCGACGCGCCAGTTCGACGCTGCTATCGGTGAGATTGCGGCTGCTTTGCATGATGGCCGCGACCTGCTGGGTGCCGTTGTGCAGGGCGGTGACCAGTTGTTCGATTTCCTCGGTGGATTTCTGCGTACGCTGCGCCAGGCCGCGCACTTCATCGGCTACAACGGCGAAACCGCGACCGGCTTCGCCCGCGCGCGCCGCCTCGATGGCAGCGTTGAGCGCCAGCAGATTGGTCTGCTCGGCCACGGCGCGAATCACGCCCATCACGCTGCCGATCTTGTCGCTGTCGCGCTGCAGCGCCGCCATCGCTTCCGAGGAGCGGATGACTTCGCTGGCCATGCGTTCGATCTGCGTGACCACCTCGGCAACCACGCGGTCGCCGTCGCTCGCTTCGATATCCGCCTCGGTGGCAGCCCGCGCCGCCTGTTCGGCGTTCTGCGCGACTTCATGGACAGTGGCCGACATCTCATGCATGGCGGTGGCGACCTGATCGGTTTCCTCTTTCTGACTAATGACCCCGGCGCTGGTCTGGGTAGTCACCGCCGACAGCTCCTCGGCGGCGCTGCTGATCTGGCTCACGCCGTCGCGAATGCCGCCGATCAACGCTCGCAGGGTGCTGCCCATCTGCTGGATGCCCTGCTGCAGAACGCCCAGTTCGTCGCGGCGGGTGATCTGCGCGGTGGCGGTCAGGTCGCCCGCGGCGATGCGTTCGACGTCCGCGAGGGTGGTGCGCAGCGGCAGAACGATCTGCCGGGTGATCAGCCACGCCGCCAGAATGCCGAGCAGTACAGCCAATGTTGCGCTGAGAATCAGGCGATTGCCCGCTTCGCTGCCCTCGATATCCAGCCGTTCCAGCTGATAGGCATACAGTGCCTTGCTCAGTCGCAGGATTTCCGTCTGATGGTCGATCATGCCCTGGCGTGCCTTGGCGATTGCCTGGGTCGCGGCTTCGAGCGATTCGATTGCCGTGCGGTACTGGCCAAGAACCGTGCGAATTTGCGGCGCCGCATCCCGGCTGGTCAGCTGGAGGGCGCCGTGGTGCCGGTCCAGGGTGGCCACGGCTGCATCGAGCTGCGCATAGACGGCCTGGGCGTTCTGTGAGGTCGAAGAGGCCATGTAGATTCGCAGCAGATACTGAGCCTGCTTGATCGCTTCCTTGACCTCAGTGATGGCGCGGTACTGCCCGAGGTGCTGGACGTTGTCTTCGGCCAGCTGCATGACCCGTGCGCTGACTTGCGTGGTGAGTTCGCCGAGCCGTGAGGCATTGTCATCGATCGTCTGGCGGGCGTCGTTGGCCAGCGCATAACCCTGGCGCATGTCGTCCAGCGAGCGGCGGAACAGCTCGTTGTAGCCGGCCTGCTCCTTGAGCATCGCCACGTTTACCGGGTTTTTGAAGGAGTTGAGCAGCTTGGTCTGATGGGTCAGGTAGACGTCCAGCGTCTGGTCCACGCGTGCGCTGGTGGTTGCGTCGCCGTTGGCCAACATGAGTTGCAGGCGCGCGATGCGCAGATCCGTCAGGTCGTTGTTGAGCTGGGCGATTTGCGTCATCCAGCCGCTGCGCTGGATGACGCTGCTTAAGCTGCCCCAGCCGATCCAGGCCAGGACAAGCGTAAGGATCAGAACGGCACCGAAGCCGATGGTGAGCTTGCGGCTGACGCCAATGTTTCCAAACCATCTGTTCATGCAGATACCAATAAATGAGGATCAAAGAAGCTGTCGGTCATCGTCGCACTGAGCCGCTGCGCTATCGGAGGAGCCGGCGTATCCCTGCGACGTGAATATGACGCCAATTAAATGGGCGGGACGAGCTGTTTGCGACGCCTAAGCGCTGGCATCGGGTCACAAAAAAGAAACCCGCCGAAGCGGGTTTCTCGGTTCGAGCGAGTGCCTCAGTTCACCGGAGTTGCGCTCGGCTTCACCGTGGCCTGGGCGGCCGGCACGTCGAGCTGCAGTTGCTGACTGGTGAAGGCGCGCACGCGCGCGGTGAGGTCCGCGTCGTCGTTCAGCGCCAGGCCGTACGACGGGAAGATGGTTTTCAGCTTCGCTTGCCATTCCGGCGATTCGACCTGCTCAGCGAAGGTCTTCTTCAGCAGGTTGAGCATGATCGGCGCGGCCGTGGAGGCGCCCGGCGAGGCACCCAGCAGGGCGGCGATGGAGCCGTCTGCAGAACTGACGACTTCGGTGCCGAACTGCAGCACGCCGCCTTTCTCGGCATCGTCCTTGATGATCTGCACGCGTTGTCCTGCGGTGATCAGTTCCCAGTCACTGGCATCCGCTTCGGGGAAGTAATTCTTCAGCTCCTCGATGCGGTCTTCCTGGCTGAGCATCAGCTGCCCGACCAGATATTGGCTCAGGTCGAGGTTATCCAGGCCGGCCTGGATCATCGGCAGTGCGTTGTCGGTGCTGACCGAGCTAGGCAGATCCATCAGCGAGCCATTCTTCAGGAACTTGCTGGAGAAGGTCGCGAAGGGTCCGAACAGCAGCACTTTCTCGCCGTCGATCACGCGGGTATCCAGATGCGGAACGGACATCGGTGGGGAGCCGACCGATGCCAGGCCGTAGACCTTGGCCTGGTGCTGGGCAACGACTTCGGGGTTACGCGTCATCAGGAACTGGCCGCCCACCGGGAAGCCGGCATAGCCTTTGGCTTCGGGAATGTCAGCCATCTGCAGCAGCTTCAGCGCGCCGCCACCGGCGCCAATGAAGACGAAGCGGGCCTTGACGCTGGTCTGAGTTTCACCGTCGGCGAGGTTGGCCGAGACCACGGTCCAGGTGCCGTCGTCGTTGCGCACGATGTCGCGCACTTCATGCTGCAGGTGCAGCTTGACCTGCTCGTTCTTGCTCAGGGCATCGAACAGCTGGCGGGTGATCTCGCCGAAGTTCACATCGGTGCCGAGCGACATGCGCGTGGCGGCGATCGGCTGGGTTTCGTCGCGGCCGTTCATCAGCAGTGGAACCCATTCGCCAATCTGCTCGGGCTGCTCGGAGTATTCCATGTCGCTGAACAGCGGGCTTTGTTGCAGCGCCGCATGACGCTTGCGCAGGAATTCCATGTTGTCCTCGCCCCAGACGAAGCTCATGTGCGGGACGGAATTGATGAACCGGCGCGGCTCCTGAAGCACGCCGCGCTCGACCTGATGCGCCCAGAACTGCTTGGAGATTTCGAACGACTCGGCAATGGTCACAGCCTTGCTGATGTCGATGCTGCCATCGGCTTTCTGCGGGGTGTAGTTCAGCTCGCAGAATGCGGAATGGCCGGTACCGGCATTGTTCCAGGCATTGGAGCTTTCATCGGCGACGCTGGGCAGGCGCTCGTAGACGTCGATGGTCCATTCGGGCTCGAGCTCGTGCAGGTAGGTGCCTAGGGTCGCGCTCATGATGCCGCCGCCAATTAGCAGTACATCAACGGTTTTCTCGGGCTCGTTGGGCTTGGAGCAGGCGGCCAGGCCCAAGCACAAGAGCGCCACTGTAAGTTTTTTCATCGGTGGTTTCGTTGCCCTAGTCAATTATCGAATGCGCACCTGTTGACCAATGGCATGGCCGCATGGGTCTGCTCGGATAATTGGTATGACCATACCGAGCGCCGTGACACTGAAGCTGACCGCCACACGTGATGCGGCGAGGCAGGGCGCGCAACGCGACGCCGAATCAGGTCAGGGACGCCGGGAAGTGGCGAACGAATCTACCGAACAGGCTGCAGGCAAGGCAGCCTATTCTTCTTTTTATTGGTTCAGGTGACGCGGGGAAGGCCAGAGGCCTCTGGAGACAAGGCGGCGTGATCAGGGCTGGAATTAAGCCCGGTGAAACGCCAGTGGCAATAAAGCCGCTGACCGCCTTGCATGGGCGGAAGTTTATTCATCGGGTTTACATATTGCAATGATTCAGATAAGTGGACTTACCAGTGACGTGGCGACGCACCTCGCGGCTGTATCACCGTTGCGGGTTCGAACCGCACCCGGACGCCAGGTCCTGAAGGATGGGGCAGTCGGGGCGGTGATCACCATGGCAATGGTCAATCAGCTGTTGCAACGTATCGCGCAGGCTCACCAGTTCGGCGATCTTCTGGTTCAGCTCGTCGATGTGCGCGCCGGCTAGCGCTTTGACGTCTGCGCTGGCTCGCTGGCGGTCCTGCCAGAGTGTTAGCAACCGACCCACTTCTTCCAGCGAGAAGCCCAGATCCCGCGAGCGCTTGATGAAGGCGAGGCGGTGCAGGTCTTCCTCGCCAAAATGACGATAGCCATTGGCGCTGCGCCCGCTCGGCGAGATCAGCTCAATGGATTCGTAATAGCGGATCATCTTCGCCGACAGACCGGTTTTCTTCGCGGCTTGGCCGATGTTCATGTGGCTTCCCTCGTTTGAAGGTCTATTCGATTCCCGAGTCGCAGCCCCAGGGCATACGTGCTCATTCCTCAGGCTTCCAGCGTTTGAGCAGCAGAGCATTGCTGACCACGCTGACGCTCGACAACGCCATCGCCGCACCCGCGACCACCGGGCTGAGAAAGCCCAGCGCGGCCAGCGGGATGCCCACCAGGTTGTAGATGAAGGCCCAGAACAGGTTTTGCTGGATTTTGCGGTAGGTGCGCCGGCTGATTTCCAGCGCTGCCGGCACCAGCCGTGGATCGCCGCGCATCAGCGTGATGCCGGCCGCATGCATCGCCACGTCGGTGCCGCCGCCCATGGCGATGCCGACGTCGGCCGCGGCCAATGCCGGCGCGTCGTTGATGCCGTCACCCACCATCGCGACCACTGCGCCGTTCTTCTTCAAGTCGGCCACCGTGGCGGCCTTGTCCGCCGGCAGCACCTCGGCATGGACGCTATCGATCTGCAATGCCTCGGCCACCACCCGAGCGCTGCCCCGGTTATCGCCAGTGATCAGGTGGCTGCGAATATGCCGCGCATTGAGATGGGCGATGGCATCGGCGGCGCCTTCCTTGAGGCTGTCACCAAAGGCGAACAGGCCGAGCACGCGCGGTTGCGGTACTGTTTCGATCAGCCACGACAGGGTGCGTCCTTCGGCTTCCCAGGCCTCGGCCTTGGCGCCCAGATCGCCCGGCTGCAGGCCGCTGTCATCGAGCATGCGGCGGTTGCCCAGCGCCAGCGAACGGCCGTCAAGCTCGCCGGCGATGCCGCGACCGGTCAGCGACTGGCTGCGGCTCACGTCCGCGACCGTCAGCGCTTGCTCCGCGCAACGATCCAGTACGGCGCGCGCCAGCGGGTGCTCGCTGCCGCGTTGCAGTGCACCGGCCTGTTGCAGCAGTGCGGATTCATCGCCGTCGATGGCGTGCAGATGGACAATCCGCGGCTCGCCTGACGTCAGGGTGCCGGTCTTGTCGAAGGCCACCGCCGTAACGGCGTGGGCCACTTCCAGCGCCTCGGCGTCCTTGATCAGAATACCGTGGCGCGCCGCCACGCCCGTGCCGGCCATGATCGCCGCCGGCGTTGCCAATCCGAGGGCGCAAGGGCAGGCGATCACCAGCACGGCGACGGCATTGATCAGCGCAACCTCTGCCGAAGCACCAGCCAACAGCCAGCCGGCGAGGGTGCCCAGCGCAATGATCAGCACGGCCGGCACGAACACCTGGCTGACTTTGTCCACCAGCTTCTGGATCGGTGCCTTGGCGGCCTGGGCATCTTCGACCAGGCGGATGATGCGTGCCAGGACAGTCTCGCCGCCGAGCGCCGTGGTGCGTACCAGCAACCGGCCTTCGCCATTGATCGCACCGCCGGTGATGCGATCGCCGGGGGCTTTGCCGACGGGCAGACTCTCACCGCTGATCAAGGCTTCGTCGGCCTGACTTTCGCCTTCCACCACCTCGCCATCGACCGGGAAGCGCTCACCGGGCTTGACCAGCACCAGGTCATCCAGTCGCAGCGTGGTGATGGCGACGTCTTCTTCGCGGCCATCGATGACCCGTACCGCACGATCCGGCCGAAGCGCCTCCAATGCCCGGATGGCCGCGCTGGTCTGGCGCTTGGCGCGGCTTTCCAGGTATTTGCCCAGCAGCACCAGGGCGATGACCACAGCCGAGGCTTCGAAGTAGAGATGCGGCATCTGCCCCGCCGGCGCTGCCCACCATTGATAGAGGCTCAGGCCATAACCGGCGCTGGTGCCGATCGCCACGAGCAGGTCCATGTTGCCCGCGCCGGCGCGCACGGCCTTCCAGCCGGCGACATAGAAACGAGCGCCGAGAATGAATTGCACGGGCGTGGCGAGCAGGAACTGCATCCACGGCGGCAGCATCCAGTGCAGGCCGAACGGCTCGCCCAGCATCGGGGCTACTAAGGGCGCGGCCAGCAGCAGCGCGGCGATCATGGCGAGGCGTTCACGCAACAGGCGACTCTTGCCATCTTCGGTGTTCGCCTGTGCGGTATTGGCGGCCCGAGCCTGGTACCCCGCGGCCTCGACGGCCTGTATCAGTACCGCTGGATCGGCCGTGCCAAGCACCTCGACGCGGGCACGCTCGCTGGCCAGGTTTACCGAGGCGCTGCTTACGCCGGGTAGTTTGAGCAGGGCGCGTTCGACGCGACCGACGCAACTGGCGCAAGTCATGCCCTCCACGGCGAGTTCCAGCGTGCTCACCGGCACGCCATAGCCGGCTTTTTCCACGGCCCGGATCAGCTCGGCGGCGTTGCCCTCGGTGGCGTCGACACGGACCTGCTCGGCGGCCAGGTTCACGGCTGCGCTTTGCACACCGGGTACTTTCAGCAATGCGCGTTCGACTCGCCCGGCACAGCTGGCGCATGTCATGCCGCTGATGGGCAGGGTGAAGGTTGAGCTGGTCATGGTTCGCTCCCCGAGTGGTCTGTCGCCAGCATCTTCAACCTTTACCTTATGGAAAGGTCAAGACCAGTGACGTCGCAGCGAAGGTTTGACCTTCCCTATATGGCAAGGTTGATCATGCTCACCGAACAGCATGCCCACGAACAGAGGAGACTTATCTATGCAGACGTTCAACGTACAGGGGATGACCTGCGCCCATTGCGAGCGCGCCGTGACCAACGCGATTCAGGCGCTCGACGCACAGGCCCGGGTCCGGATCGATCGCCAGAGCGGTGTGGTGGAAGTCGAGGGTGACCTGAGCGAATCGGCGATCCGCGAGGCGGTCGAGCAGGAGGGTTATCAGGTCGGGTAATCGTCACGGCAGCGGGCGCGCCATTCCTGGACGGCGCGCCTCAGTTTTTCGCCTGGGCACGGTCCCAATCGCGCACCAGTCCTCGGAATATCGGATCGATCAGCGCCGGGCCGTCGGACTCGGGGTCGAACAAATCAGGATCGCGCGTCCAGTCGCTGAACAGGCCGACGATCAATGCATGGAGCGTGCGTGCGGCAAGCCGCGGCGTGATGCCCGGATACAGTGCGTCGGCGGCGTGCTCGAATAGTTTTTCGCAGAGATCGATGAACATGTTGATGAACGCCTGGTGACGCTCTTCGGCTTCGCGCAGCTCCTCGGTGAACTCGCAGCGATGCAACAGGATGGTCATCACGCGGCGTTTCTGCTCGTCACGACCCAGCGCACCTAGGCCTTCGATGCAGAGTTCGCGTAGCACCTGCAAAGGCTGCTGTTGCGTGCAGCTGCAGAGCCGTTCGGTCATTTGTTCCGGCGGCAGCCGCACCTGATTCAGCATCTCGTGAAACAGATGAGCCTTGTTCTGGAAATGCCAGTACACCGCGCCGCGAGTAACGCCAGCGTCGCGAGCGATCTGATCGAGGCTGGTGTGCGCCACGCCCTTATCCAGAAACAACCGCTCGGCCGAGGCGAGCAGGGCGATACGGGTTTTTTCGGCGTCTTCTTTGGTTCTTCGCATGTCTGCACTACGGCAGCGTTGAGGCTGCGTTAGGGTCCTGAAGGCGGATGGTGCTGAGTTGATTGCTCAATTCTCTGCAACGTTGGCTGTTTACAAACGTCCCTGTATGTAACAGCATCTTACCGTTCCTGTAAACGTTCGAAATCAGCCACGACCCGTTCTGCGCTGGCGAACCGGCATTCCCATTCTGCGAGTTTCCTTGATGCCCCTCCCGCTTCTCCTGATTCTGGGTGCCCTCAGCGCCTTTGGCCCGCTGGCCATCGACTTCTACCTGCCCGCGTTTCCGGCCATAGCGCGAGCATTCTCTACCGATGTCGAACATGTGCAATTGTCCCTGGCGGCTTATTTCATCGGCCTTGCGGTCGGCCAGTTGATCTACGGGCCGCTGGCTGATCGTTACGGGCGACGCTGGCCGCTGCTGATCGGCGTGACGCTGTTTACCCTGGCCTCGTTGGCGTGCTCGTTCGCGCCGACGCTGGACTGGCTGATCGCCGCACGCGTGGTCCAGGCGCTCGGCGGTTGTGCCGGAATCGTGGTGACACGCGCGGTGGTGCGCGACAGCTGCGATCCTGTTCAGGGCGCCAAGGTGTTCTCCCAGCTGATGCTGGTGATGGGCGTGGCGCCGATCCTTGCGCCGCTGGCCGGCGGGCTGCTGATGAATGCGTTTGGCTGGCAATCGATCTTCGTCGCGCTGACGATTTTCAGTGCACTGTGCGGTCTCGCAGTTGCCCTGCGGTTGCCTGAAACGCTTCCGGCCGATGCACCGAAACACCCGCTCGGCGGCACGCTGGGGCGTTATCTCGGGCTCTTCCGTGATCGCGAGTTCATCGCCTTCGCGCTCTGTGGCGGCGTGTCGATGGCAGGCATGTTTGCCTACATCGCCGGTTCTCCGTTCATATTCATCGAGCTATACGGCATCCCCGCCGAGCACTACGGTTGGCTGTTCGGCTGTAACGCAGCGGGGTTCATTGTGATATCGCAGGTTAATGCGCGATTGTTGCGGCTTCGCGGTCCGGGGTTCTGGCTGCGGCGTTTCGTCTGGTTCTACTTCGCATGCGGCGCCACGCTGCTGGTGATTGCCTGGAGCCAGCCGGCGTCGCTCTGGCCGTTGCTAATCCCGCTGTTCATTGGATTGGGAAGCCTTGGCAGCATCCTGCCGAATGCGACCGCCTGCGCAATGGCGGGCCAGGGCCAGCAGGCGGGGCTGGCCTCCGCGCTGATGGGGAGCCTGCAATTCGGGGTCGCGGCTGGCGCATCGGCGGCGGTCGGCGCGCTGCACAACGGCACGGCCGTACCCATGGCGTTGGTGATTACGGTCTGCGCGCTGATGGCTGCGTGTCTGGCCTGGTACACCGGTCAGCAAACGAATGCGTCGCGGGCGCCATCCTCCTGAGGACGCCGCCCGGGTTGCGGCGCGATTGGCTCAAAACCCTTCGAGCACGATCTTGCCCTTGGCCTTGCCGCTTTCGATGAAGGCATGAGCGCGGCGCAGGTTTTCGGCGTTTATCGAGCCGTAGTGCTCACCCAGGGTGGTCTTAAGCACACCGCTGTCGATCAGCTCTGCGACGCGGTTGAGCAAATGGTGCTGCGCAATCATGTCGGGCGTCTGGTAGAGCGAACGGGTGTACATGAACTCCCAATGCAGCGAAAGGCTCTTGCGCTTGAGCAGGCTGATGTCGAGGCTCGCCGGGTCATCGATCAGGGCCAGACGACCTTGTGGCTGCAACGCCTCGACGATCTGCGGCAAGTGCAGGTCGGTGTGGGTCAGGCTGGCGACGTGTGTGACGTTGCTGATGCCCTGACGCAGGAGCTCTGCGGCCAGCGGCTGGCTGTGATCGATCACCTCATGGGCGCCGAGCTCGCGAACCCAGGCCTGAGTATCGCTGCGCGAGGCGCTGCCGATCACCTGCAGTCCGGTCAGCTGTCGCGCCAGCTGCGTGAGGATGGAACCGACACCGCCTGCGGCGCCGACGATGAGCAGACGCTGGCCCCGGTCCTCCTTGCCTTCGCTGACCTGCAAGCGTTCGAACAGCAGCTCCCATGCGGTTATCGAGGTCAGCGGTAGCGCCGCAGCTGCAGCGAAATCGAGGCTGGCCGGTTTGCGGCCAACGATGCGTTCATCAACCAGATGCAGCTCGCTATTGGCCCCTGGCCGATCCAGCGCCCCGGCGTAGAAGACCTCATCGCCGGGCTTGAACAGGCTGACCTCGCTACCTACCGCACGCACCACGCCAGCCGCGTCCCAGCCGAGCACCTGCTGCTGGCCGTCTTCCGGCTGGACGCGCATGCGAATCTTGGTATCCACGGGGTTTACCGAGATGGCGCGTACTTCCACCAGCAGATCGCGCGGGCCTGGCGTTGGATCATGCTGTTCTATATCGAGCAATGAGCGCGGATCGCCGATGGGTAGCGACTGTTGGTAGCCGATGGCTTTCATGGTGGTCTCCTCGGGGATGGAAAGCGGAATGCCGTCATGTTCGGCTTTCGCGCCACGAAGAAAAACAGCATATTCCGCAGAGGCTCTTTCAACGGATTATTGAAAATGCTGCGTGCCGATGACCTCCACGTGTTTGTTCTGACCGCCCAACTGGGAAGCCTGTCTGCCGCAGCTCGGCGGCTGGAGCTGTCGCCTGCCGTGGCAAGCATGGCCCTCAAGCGGCTTGAAGCGGAGCTGGGCTGTCGGTTGCTGGCGCGTTCGACCCGTAGCCTGAGGCTGACAGGTGAAGGCGAGCTGTATCTGCCTCATGCGCGCTCGGCCTTGCAGAGCCTTGTCGACGGGCAGCAACTGCTGGCGGGAGGGAAGGCAACCATCAGTGGGACACTGCAGCTATCGGCTCCGTCGGACTTCGGCCGCAACGTGCTCTTGCCTTGGCTGGACGAATTTCAGGTGTTGCATCCGCGCTTGGGCCTTCGATTATTACTGGCTGATCGCAATGCCGATCTGTTTCGACAGCCGGTCGATATCGCGTTGCGCTACGGCCAGCCGGAGGACTCCAGCCTGGTAGCGCTGCCCGTGGCGACCGCTAATCGCCGCGTGCTCTGCGCTGCGCCTGACTACCTTGCCACACGTGGGGCGCCGCGCTCGCTGGCCGAGCTCACTGACCACAACTGCCTGCGCTTCATGCTGGCGGGGCGGGTTCACGAGCGCTGGTGCTTTTACGACGGTCGACGTGAACTGGAGCAGATCGTGAGCGGTGATCGTATCAGTGACGATGCCGATGTGGTGCGGCGCTGGGCGTTGGCAGGACGGGGATTGGTATATAAATCGTGGCTGGACGTTGCCCAGGATGTGCAGGCGGGACGTCTGTTGGTGCTGTTGCCGGAGCTGCTGGGCGAGCCGGCGCCGCTGAACCTGATCTGTGCTCATCGCGCTCATCTGGGCGAAGTGGTACGGCTGTTGCGCGAACATCTCGTCGACCGATGCCGGCTACTGCTCCAGCAGGCACCGTTCGCGCATTGATGCGGGTTGCGCTTGGCGACCCGCTGGTTATCACTTGGCCAGCCGTGCGTCGAGGCTGTTTTGTGCCAGCCGGCGCGCCTGTTCTTCCGTCATGCCCAGGCTTTCATGCAGCGCCATGAAATTCTCCGTCACGTAACCGCCGAAATAGGCCGGGTCGTCGGAATTCACCGTGACCTTCACGCCCTGCTCCAGTAATTGCAGGATATTGTGTTGGCTCATGTCGTCGAACACACAGAGTTTGGTATTCGACAGCGGGCAGACCGTGAGCGGAATCTGCTGCTCAATTAGGCGTTCGATCAGCTTCGGGTCTTCGGCGGCGCGAACGCCGTGGTCGATGCGGCTGACTTTCAGCAGATCCAGCGCTTCCCAGATGTATTGCGGCGGGCCTTCCTCACCGGCATGGGCGACGGCGAGAAAGCCTTCTGCGCGCGCCTTGGCGAACACGCGCTCGAACTTGCTCGGCGGATGACCCATTTCGGAACTGTCCAGGCCGACTGCGAAGAAAGCGTCGCGGAAGGGCATCGCCTCCTCCAGCGTCTTGAAAGCCGCTTCTTCAGGCAGATGACGTAAGAAACTGAGGATCAGACCGCTGCTGATACCCAGCAATTCGCGCCCATCGGCCAGCGCCTCGCTGATGCCGCGCATGGCCACCTCGAATGGGATGCCGCGGTCGGTATGCGTCTGCGGATCGAAGAAGGGCTCGGTGTGGACCACGTTCTGCTCTTCGCATTTCTGCAGATAGGCCCAGGTCAGATCATAGAAGTCTTGCTCGGTACGAAGCACGTCGGCGCCCGCGTAGTAGAGGTCGAGAAACTCCTGAAGATTGCCGAACGCGTACGCGCTGCGCAGGGCGTCTACGTCACCCCAGGGCAGGGCGATCTTGTTGCGTTCGGCCAGGCGAAACAGCAGTTCGGGCTCGAGAGAACCTTCGAGATGCAGGTGCAGCTCGGCTTTAGGCAAGGCGTTGAGCCAGTCGTACATAAGGAAACCCCGTCCGGTAGGAAAGCGCCATTCTAACCACAACGCGCGAAGAGCTGACCCCAAGGTCAGGGCGCACGGGACGAAACTAAGCGGATCGCCTGTCCTGCGCAAGAATTGACCAACACGCTGCAAACGAGCGCAGCCGTGCCCGGCGATAGACGATCCAAAGATTATCCACAGAGTTTTCCACTTAAATTGCGCATAAAAGTCGCTTGGGAGATAGCATTTTGCTGCTATAGCTTGTCGGGCCGCTTGGAACGCCAAAAATGCTTTTAAATCAAGGCCTTTCAGAGCCCTTGATTGAAGTGGGCGCAGTTTGGCTAAAAAATGAACGACCGTCTCGAGCGCCCATCGCTACTGGCCTTGCGCGCTTCTTCCCAATGTTATCCACAAAGCCATGCACAGCAGCAGTGGAAAACTTATCAATAAAAAACGCCACGCCCTGACAGGAGGGCATGGCTCAAACGGACAACGGGTTCGTTAGAACATCCGCCACATAGCCGTTTAGTTTTGTGGAGTCGGCTCGGTTGTTGGAGCCGGTACGTTGGGCTCGACGGGCTCACCCATATCCGGCTCGTCGTCTGCGGGCATATTGACGTCGACGTCAGGCACCGTGATGGTCTTCTCCTCGGTATTGACATCTACATCCGGCGCATCCACATCGTATTCGGGCATGTTGCCGCCTTCGACCTCTACGTCCGGCAGCGAGCCTTCTTCGGTTTTTTCCACATCGCAACCGGCGAGGCCTAAGGAGGCGAGCAGCACGGCGCCTGGGATGACCCACTTGTAATTGCTTTTCATTGGTTGACTCCTCTATCGCAACGGGAATGCGTGCTTCGGCACTTCCACGACCACGACATTGGTGGGACAAAGCGCGCAGCTGAACGGTTGACCCAACACAGTGCCGTTGTAATAGCGACTTCCCGTGTTGCTTGCAGTTCCCACAGGGACGGGCAGTCAGGCGTTCAGAAGGCGCAGTTCGCTGCGACCACGGCTGATGTCCGCGAGCGTTTGCTGCAGCCGTGACCACTGCTCGGGCGGTAACGCCAGCACCAGTTCTGCACCCTCTGCGTCGAACGTCTCGCTTTCGATCAAAGTGTCGTATTCGCCCAGGCGCGCCTTGAACAAGGCCAGCTCGGCAAAGCGGCAATGACAGCCGTAGCGCTCGCGTCTGACCAACTCGACAAGCACGCCCGCCTGCAGACACTTCGCGGCAGAGCCGCCATAGGCGCGGGCCAGGCCGCCGGTGCCGAGCTGAATGCCACCGAACCAGCGGATCACGACCACCACGACCCGATCGCAGTCCTGACCTTCGATCGCAGTCAGCATGGGCCGGCCTGCCGTTCCGCCGGGCTCGCCGTCATCGCTGAACCGATACTGACTGCCGATCTTCCACGCCCAGCAATTGTGCGTCGCGGTGGCATCGCTGACCGCCTGAATGAACGCCTGGGCTTCTTCAGGGCTGGATACCGGGGCGGCCATGGCGAGAAAGCGGCTCTTGCGAATGGTTTCCTGGAACTCACAAGGCGCTGCGAGGGTGAACGTCATCGGCGTGTTTGCGTAGTGGAGTAGGCGGGCATTGTACCGGCGTCCGAGGCCGTGCTGCGCTGAACACACAGATACCGCTCGGTGGATCAGGCTGAACTTAAGACGCCCGCGTTCCCCAAACGAAATACCAGTGTCGTCGGGATGGCGACCTACCCAACAGCGACTTACCGAGGAGAACAGCGATGCTCAATTCCAAGTATCAGGCATGTATCCAGGCATGCTCCAACTGCGCACTCGTCTGCGAAAACTGCGCGGCGTCCTGCCTGCGCGAGGAAGACGTGAAGATGATGGCCGGCTGCATCACGCTGGACCGCGACTGCGCCGATCTCTGCGCGCTTGCCGCCGTCTTGATGACTCGTGATAGCGCCTTGGCCAAGGAAATGTGCCGGATCTGCGCACAAGCCTGCCGCGCCTGTGCCGAAGAATGCGCCAAGTACCAGGCGGACCACTGCCGAGCATGCGCCGATGCTTGCCGCAAGTGCGCCGAGGAGTGCGAGAAGATGGCGGCCTGACGGTGGTCGCGCTGGCCGCCGCGGTGCAGGCCAATGCCACGTAGCGATGAAGCCCCCGATCCAGCACCGCTACGTGCGCCGCTGAGTCGGCGGTCCGGCTGGTCCTATCGCTTGATCGTGCCAAGACGCATGAAGCGCGTTTCGCCGCTAGCGTCTTCCACGCCATCGTTGTCGGTCACGACGAACAGGCGGCCCTGCCTGTCGACGGCGGCGCCTTCGACCTTGTCCAGCACCCAGCCGCCGGTGCGCTTCAGGTCAGGCAGCAGGTCACGCGCCAGTTGCTTGTTGACCAGAGGGAAACGCTGGCCTTGGGTGCCGGGCTGCATACCGGCCAGATCGATGCGGTACAGGCGTTTGACCTCGGCCGCAGGTCCCTGCTGGTTGTCGCGCTCGATGACCAGGAACTGGCCGTTGCCGATCGAGGTGAGTTCGGACAACCCGACCCAGCCGCCCTCGACAGCTGGGTCGAGCGGGTAGTGATAGAAGCCCCACTCGCCACTGTTCGGATTGAACACGCCTATGCGCACCTTTCCGGCCGGGTCGTTCTTCCATTCCCGCTGGAAAGCCACGTAAATGCGGGTGCTGGCGCCTTCGCCGACCACCGCAACACCCTCAAAACCATTGCTGGTCTGCTGCGCCGCAACGTCTGCGGGCAGGGCATATTCTTCGAGCACCTCGCCCTGTGCATTGGTGCGAATCAGCAGGTTCGGCTTGGCCTTGCCGTTGCCTTCCGACGCCAGCCAGAAATCGCCATTACCGGCCTGGGCGATCCCCTCCAGGTCGTAGTCGACCGTCTCACCTGCCTTGTGCAGTTCGATCTGCCCATCGATAACCGCCGGCGTCTTGCTGGTATCGATGCTGAAGATGCGTGAGGCCTTGTAGTAGCTATCCGGCACGGCGTACAGGCGGTTGTCTTGCATACGGTCCGCGACCAGGCCGCTAAGCGCGCTCCATGGGATGAGCGCACTATCGGTCGAGCGAATCTCAGGATATGACGCCGTCTTGGCGCCGAATTGATAGATTGAAAGGGTGGAGCGATAGCCGTCTTCAGCGGAGTCTTCCTCGCTACTGACCACCAACAGGTTGCGCGACGGGATCGGCAGCAACCCTTCCGGACCCATGCCTGTCGGCAGAAGCTGATGCAACACCGGCGCCCACGGGCGCGCCACGTCATAGACGGCCACTGCATTGCCGCGCTCGCTGCCGACGAACAGGAAGTCCTGCTTGCGGAAACTGGCCGAGGCGATGCCTTCGGGCTCGATGCCCTTGTTCTCCGAGCGGCTTTCCGGGTAATGGCCCGCGCGGATGAAGGCGTGCTCCATCGAGGCGCCGGCTTCATGCCAGACACTGCCGTTGTAGTCGAATAAGGTGAAGCTGCGGCTGCCACCTTCCTCGCCGTTCGCGTCCGTGTAATCGCCCTCGTTGGCGGTCGCCAGCAACGGCCCGACCCAGGCGATGGCGTCCGGCTCGCGGCGTTTGCCAGCGAGCACGCCGACGGGTTCGATGCGATCGTTCTCTTCCACGTCCACGCCTTGGAGATCGACCTGGCCGGCGCTGAAGTGGCGCAACACGCGGCCACGACGCAGGTTGACGAGCACAATGTGGTTGTTCTCCTGCAGCGTGACGGCAGCGACATCCTGGTCATTGATCGTGATGTACTCCGGCTCCGGATCACTTGGGGCCACATCGGCAAGTCCGGTCAGGTCCACATCCCGAGTGCTCCAGCGCGACGGCTGGCCCTTGAGGTCGACGATGCGCAAAAAGCCGGCCGGCAATTGCGGGATCAGCCCGTCGTTGAGGTCTTCGTCACGCTCGTTCTCGATCGCCACCGCGGCGTAGCGACCCCTCGGGCTGATAGCGATGGAGTCCGGCTGTCCGCCCATGGGCAGCGTGGCGACGCGCTTGGGCTGCGCGGGATTGCGAATGTCGAACACCGCCAACACGCCATCGGGCTGGGCAAAACTGAGCGAGGTATTCACCGCAACGAGCACGTAGTGCTGGTGCACGGCCACCGAGGTCGGCTCGCCTTCGAGCTGCACGAAGCCCGCCGGCTTCGGTGATTTCGGATCACGAATGTCCACCAGACCAATCCGCTTGCCAGGGCTGTCGGTGTAAACCAACGTCCGGCCATCGCGGCTCACGGCGGTTATTTCAGCGACGGTCTGGTTTGACGCGTCTTCATCGGCGCCAAGATTGCGATACACCGGTAAGGTCGCAACCCGCTCGAAATACTCCGCAGCCCGCGAAGGCGCGGCCTGAGCGGCCAACGGCAGCAGAGCCAAAGTCAGCGCGGTCGACAGCGCAGTGCGGGTCAGGCGGGTCGGGTTTCTCATGCAGGCCTCGGCGTTCGGTTATTGGAGTTAGCCAACGCACGCTATGCCGGGTTTCTTACGGGACGATGACCGACGCTCTTTGCGCCCGTCGCGCTCGGATGAGTGGTTATGTTTTGGACATTCCAGGCAGGCCAGAGATCGTGGTTCTGGCGAAGCGCATGAATGCCGTCGTCTCCTCTGCGCGAGCCGCCAGATTATCTATCCCGCCATTGAGGTAGGCGTGCCGAGCCTCGTGCAGTACCGGCTGATGCTCACGAGGCAAGCGATCCAGCAGCCAGGCCGCCGCAACCTCTTTCGGCGCGATCCGGCCGGTCGAAGCGCTGTACCAGATGCGAGCCAACGCGAGCACGATATTTCGCTCATCGCCCGCCCAATCTTCCGGCGCCTTCCACTGCTTGAGGGTGTCGGCGAGTGCCGCGTAGAAATCCTGCTTGGGCACCGCTTCGAAAAGCCTGTCCGCCGCTGGCCCCGTCAGCGCGAGGCTATGCTGCCTCGTCTTCGACAACAGAATCGCAAGGTCTATATCCAGAACAGGCGGCTCGAAGACGCCCGCAACAAGGTCTTCTCGCAGCCACTCCCCGAACTGAAGCTCGCGCCGGGCCGGGTAGCGCCAGGGCAGCACTTCACTCAGCGAAACAACAGTCACCTCCAGCGGCCGCAGCGCCTCGCTGTGGCCGGGCGGCGCCGAGACGGTCAACAGATCGAGCGAGAGCGCCCTTCGGATGGCTTTGCTGGGAGGATTGCTCGCGGTAACCAGCAGATCGATATCGCTGTACGGCTTCAGCCCGCCATCCAGCGCGGAGCCGAACAGGTGTATGGCCAGTAGCGTTGGTGCCAGATGGCGTTCTATGACAGCGCGAGCCTGAGATAGCTGCGTATCAATCGAGGCGGTGGGTCTGGGGTCGGTCATGGTACTCAACGGCCAGTCGACGGAACGAAATGCTCAACGAGCGTCCGCAACGGTGATGCTCTGCTGCTCGGGAGTGCCAGAGCGTCCTTATATAACAGGCCTCAAATGTGGCGGACCCACTGCCAAATGCGGTGGTGACGCGAATGTTGGTCATGCCAAAAAACTAGTCTCGGCTTAAGCGCCGAGCTTAGCTTGACGCCAAGCGGGATGTCAGTGAGGCGACTGCCCAAGCCATCACCCAGGCGCCAATGATCAGAACGGCAGCGCCAATGGCCCAGCCCAATATTGTCGGGGTACACCAGCCCCAGCCGCACATACCGTTGTGCTCCAAGAGCCCCGGAAAGCCAAGTTGATGAAATGCGTAAACGGAAAAAAGCGGAACGGCCAACAGCAGGCCTAGCGGGGAGCTGGGGTACGAGGAACTCCAAGCTGCAGCCAGCCAAAGCAAGCCATACGCTAGAAGAAGCGCAGCCAGAAACTTCAGCGTGCGAGGCTTGAGCATTTCGGGAGAGTCCTAAGGCTTGGTTAACGGGTAGTTTTTAGCCCGCCCCAGTGAGCGAAGCGAGCGATTTGAGCGCATTGTTATATGCCAACTGCCCGAGAGACAATAGTTGCAAGAAAGGAGAACCAAAAAATAGCACTTGCCGCATATATGACCCAGAACAGGGTGCTTGTTGGCGTATCAAATGGGGCAGATATTTTGTTTGAAGTAGGCGACCAGTGCAGGGCCCAGCTCGATAAGCCAACGCCGATGGCTATGCTGGTTATTTCAAGCGAGTTACCAGCAAGCTGGATAGCGATTTCCTGGTTTACAACTAATGGGAATAGAATTGGCGACGAAATTGTTACCGCCCAGTTCATTGCTGCTGCCACAAACGCCAGTGTGATTATGAAGTTGCTCGGGCTTATTATTAACAGTTGAGCAAGCTTTCCATATGGTTGTTGTTTGAAAATATTTTTAGTTGCGCAGCAAAACGCAAGAAATAAGGTTATTCCGGAAAAGGTAAGTATGGTCTTTCCTGCGAGATGCTCTTGCATAATCTCGCTAATATCTTTTGCTAAGCTCGGTATATTTGCCCCAATAAAAGCCAGCACCAGTGTTGCGACAAAAAAATACAGGAAATTTGCGAAGCTTTCTTTGAGTTTTATTTCGCTCATTTTTGACGCCTAAGCTAATCTTGGTTTGGTACATAACGTTTGGTTAAGGGGCGGGCTTTAGCCCGTCCCAGTGAGCGCAGCGAACGGTTTGAACCAGTTGTTAGGTGCTTTCTCACGGAACCGTTATGTGTAAATGACACAGCTCTCTACCTTTGAGCTTAAAATTTTTACAGTCGGAGCATCGGCAAAGGCTTTCAGAGAATCCGCCGTGCGCCAGGATTGATAAAAATTGTTTTTTGGAGTCAATTTCCATTTTTGTTGGCGGGATATCTGAGAAATATTTCATGCCAAATTCTATAGAAGGATATTCTTCTGGTGTTGGCTCGATATACCACTTTTGTCCGCATGTCTCACATTTGTATAGGTTGATAGTGTAGTCAAGTTGAGGAGAAAACGTACTCTCGTCTGGGATTGAAAAATAATCCGAAAATAGCTCGGCGCCTAAGAAATTAAATTTTCTATTTTCGCGATACGTCAGATCTAGAACGGCTTCAAGGTGTTGACTACATTGGCACATTGTGTTGAGGCACCTAACGCTTGGTTAAGGGGCGGGCTTTAGCCCGTCCCAGTGAGCGAAGCGAACGGCTTGAACCACTGGTTAGGTTTTTCACCAACGCTGGCGCCACCATTTAAGGTTATCAAGTTCGGTTTCAAGGTTTTTTATCTCTAATGCGCTACCTGTTTGATCGATGCTTAGTATGGTAGGCATGCTCATGGTACTTATAGGAAGTCCCTCTTCCTCCCCTCTGCACTCTTGAAGGTGCTTGAAAATGCTCTGTTGAACTCCGTCGGGAAATGCGGCAAGGGTTTCTCTTAGCAACGGCGTGACTACATTCAAAATTTCCTGCCCGTAATCAAGTGCCTCATTTTTTGTTGGAATGGTGCCTTTGTGAATCACGCTGTTTCGGAAGGCGATATTATTCTGGCTTAATAATGTTGGCTGCTTGGAGAAATGCTCTGTATACGAAAAAATGAACGCGCCTAGCTGTCTCTCTGATTGCGATGATATGAGCTTCCAAGCGCTATTGAAAATGTGGGTATCTACTTTATTTTGGAGCGATTTTACTAGTAAGAAAAATTCATAGAATCTTTCCAAGGCAGAGGTAAAGGAAGCAATTGACTCTCTGTAATACCCATCAATAAGTGCGTAAGCACCAATCTCATATAAGACTTCAAATTTTTGTTGCTGAAGGATGGTGATTGTTTTATGACCTTGGGAACATATGAATTCGTAACGCCCATCGTTACGTAGCTCTACATAGCTAGGATAAGGAGGGGTTTCGAGCTTTTCTTGCCCGAACATGCAGCTGTTACAGATGAATGGGAGTCGCAAGGTGCCTCCGTGAACCTAACGTTTGGTTAAGGGGCCGGCTTTAGCCGGTCCCAGTGAGCGAAGCGAACGATTTGAACCGCTAGTTAGAACCAGCCACGGAATACATATATTGCATTCTCTATAAATAAATATGCTAGACATAAGAAGCCGAGTATATAAAGCGCAATTATGCAGACTTGGGATTTTGAGTTCTCTTCATTGTAGGCGCCCTTGATATTTGAATATGCCTCGGCGTGATGCTCTTGGGCCACTGTGCAAACGTCGGATCTCTCTCGTAGATCACTGAAACCAAACTTTGGTTCTGTAGTGTGAACATGGCCGAAAAAGTCGCCTAGCAGTATTTCTTTATATTCTTTGCTGCTGCGCTCAAGCAGCGGTTCAAACATTTGCTTGAGCGATTCAAAGCTGCCTTCTTTCTCTTTAAAGTCAGAGTATGACTTGTATTCTTTTATGATTTTTGGAGCGCGAATAGTATAGATAATGTTGGCAAGAGTGAAGAATACGGTGGCAAGGTACAAGATCTTAAAGCTAAATGGGATATCCCACTGAATTACAAGTGGTGGGCTAAATATCCCTAGGTCGATTTCCCCGGAAATGCCTTCAGTGATTTTTGCAAGTATGGGGATAATGACAAACCAAATACTGAACGACTTGATTAAGGCTGAGTTGCCAAGGCCACTTAATGTGCTCCAGCCGGGAAAAGCCTTTTTAATGTTGTACTGCATGGTGTTCCTTAAGTTCTAACGATTAAGCTAAGGGGCGGGCTTTAGCCCGTCCCAGAGAGCGAAGCGAACGATTTGAGCGCATTGTTAGGTGACAACACGCTGAATTATTTTGGTGAGTTCTGGAACAAGAATGGATTTTGCGATGGAGATATAAATAAGCAAGCTCAAAGCTTAAAGAAGCGTCCAATTATTCCATATCTTTTCTGTGTGATATAAAGTAAAAGAATCGGCAGGCCAACGATGCTTGAAGCGAGAAATACAATGGCGAAAGATGGGCTTATCAATGCTGAAGCCGCAGTGAACAGTAGGCACCCTACGGTGACCCGATAAGCAAGGTGATCTTTACGTTCGAGAGGAGTATTAAGTTTCATGGCTGCTGTTTTTTTCTTGTTGCCTAACGTTTGGTTAAGGGGCGGGCTTTAGCCCGTCCCAGCGAACGAAGTGAGCGATTTGAACCATTTGTTAGATACATGGTACGAACCTCAATCGCTTACGCACTTTATCTCAGTATTGAGTATGTATGCTTTGCTGAAGAAAGGCATGATTCTATCAATGGTTTTTGTTACGTAGCTTAGCTCTGTGCCAAGCATCTCTTCTCGCAACGCAATAAGCTCATGAACAATCATGTTCGATTTTTCTGGTGAAATCTTAGGTGAGTTATAAAGTTCTGCCAGAAGCCAGTCGAGACATGGATAGTTTGGGTTTTCGTTAACAGGGACAAAAAGGGATTCTTCATGCGTTTCTATGCATGCCTTCTCGCTACCGTGATACATATCGAATGCCATGGTGGTTCCGGGTTTTCTGATAAAGCATCTAACGTTTGGTTAAGGGGCGGGCTTTAGCCCGTCCCAAGTGAGCGGAGCGAACGAGCTTGAACCGCAAGTTAGGACGCAACCCTCACGACAGCCAAAGCTGAACTGCAACGAGGGCTGCGTTAACCGTTGTAAGCCCAAGTATGACCCAAGTAAGGGTGCGCATTGTCTGCGTCAGTTGCAGCATCCGTGTGCTTTCCTTCGCCGTTTGGCGTCGAGCGATCTCCTCAAGATAAAAACCAGTTCCGACAACTGTATTCGTTGCGGCCGCGTCGTAGCGATCGATAAGCTCATCATCGGTAAGCGCTTCCAGCTCTTTGTACTTCGGGATATGACCCACGAAAGTTCCCTTTGCGGTCTAACTATAATTAGACACCAAGTGGTGTATAAGACGCCGAATGGATTTGGTGTACAACGTTCCTTGTCATTGAGGCTGTCCTTGTCTAGGCTGGGCGTTTCCGAAGGATGATTGATGTATAAAGGAGTTATACACCATGGAAGGGAAGCCGCGTTTACTGGATCAGGTGCGTGAGCAGATCAGGCTCAAACACTACTCGATCAGAACTGAGCGTGTCTATTGCGAGTGGGTTAAGCGTTACATTCGCTTTCACGGATACCGGCACCCGGTTGATATGGGTGCGCCAGAGGTAGAAGCCTTTCTTTCCGACCTTGCCGTTCGCCGTGATGTCTCGGCTTCGACGCAGAACCAGGCGCTCGCTGCATTGCTGTTTCTTTACAAACAAGTCCTCAAACAAGACTTGCCGTGGTTGGGCGAAGTCGTTCGCGCCAAAAAGCCGACCCGCTTACCTGTGGTGCTTTCGATGGAGGAGGTTCATCAGATACTCGGATTGCTGGATGGGCAGGTTGGGCTCGTTGCGCGGCTCCTGTACGGTGGAGGCATGCGTCTGATGGAAGGCATTCGGCTCCGCGTGAAGGATGTCGATTTTTCTCGTAGCGAGATCATCATCCGTGACGGCAAAGGCCAGAAGGACCGCGTCACTGTGCTGCCTGCAAGCCTGGTCGGGCCGCTCAAGCAGCACATCGCCCGCACTCGGACTATCCATGATCAGGAACTGTCCGAGGGTAGGGGAGACGTCTACCTGCCCGATGCCTTGGCGCGTAAATATCC
Organism: Pseudomonas sp. CBC3; assembly: GCF_037967085.1. NCBI lineage: Bacteria > Pseudomonadati > Pseudomonadota > Gammaproteobacteria > Pseudomonadales > Pseudomonadaceae > Pseudomonas > Pseudomonas sp. CBC3. The sequence continues at coordinate 166,255 of NZ_JBANEO010000001.1, read as the reverse complement.
CAAGGCGCCTTGGGATTGGGCTTGGCAGTATGTATTTCCGGCATCCAGCCCTTCGGTAGATCCTCGCAGTGGCGCGGTGCGCCGGCACCATCTTGACGAGAAGCGAGTCCAGCGCGCATTCAAGCGTGCTGTTAAAGCTTCCGGTATCCCCAAACCGGCAACCCCTCACACCTTGAGGCATAGCTTTGCCACTCATTTGTTAGAAAGCGGGCAGGATATTCGCACTGTGCAGGAGCTGCTGGGTCATGCTGATGTAAAGACAACGATGATTTACACCCATGTGCTCAATCGTGGTGGCCTGGCGGTATTGAGCCCTTTGGATCGGTTGTGAAAACTGCAAGCGAAGGGCTATGAAGGCGAGCCGTTTCATAGCAGGCGTATTGGCCCGATTCGCAACTTCTCGGATCGTCTGGCCCGTTTCGGTATGGTCGTGACGGAAGCGCTCTTTCGACTGGAATAAAGAGCCTGGAGAATAGTCGTATGGCCGAATCTATTCGGCCATACGAAGTTGAATATTCAACCAAAGCGCCAGCGATGGGCCTTCAGCGAGTGGATCAGCACGGCTCACTGACTGCGGGTAACCCGCCACACTATATTGGCCAAATCGTCAGCAACGATCAGCGCGCCGCTTGGATCGACGGTCACACCGACGGGTCGACCGCGGGTCTTACCATCTTCCGTGCGGAAGCCTGTCACGAAGTCGACTGGCGGTCCCGAGGGGCGGCCGTTGCTGAATGGCACGAAGATGACTTTGTAGCCGACCGGATTCTTGCGGTTCCAGCTGCCGTGCTCACCAACGAACACGCCATCGGCGAACTGCCCGCCCATCGACGCTTCGGAGAAGTCCAGGCCGAGCGCCGCGACGTGGGAGCCCAAGGCGTAGTCCGGCACGATGGTGGAGGCGACTTTGTCCGGGTTTTGAGGACGTACGCGATCATCGACGTTCTGGCCCCAGTAGCTGTAGGGCCAGCCGTAGAAGCCGCCTTCCTGCACGGATGTGAGGTAATCCGGTACCAAGTCCTCGCCCAGTTCGTCGCGCTCGTTCACCACCGCCCAGAGTTGCCCGGAGCCCGGCTGGATTGCCAGCGCCGTCGGATTGCGCAGGCCGGTCGCGTAGGGTTTGTAGGCGCCGGTTTCGGCGTTGATCTGCCAGACCAGGGCGCGGTCGACTTCGGCTTCCATCCCGCGCTCGGTGATATTGCTGTTGGAGCCGATGCCTACATATAGGAAACGACCGTCGGGGCTGATGGTGAGTGCCTTGGTCCAGTGGTGGTTGATCTCGGAGGGGAGGTCAACGACCTTGGTTGGCGGACCGCTGGCCTCGGTCTGGCCTTCCTGATAATCGAAGCGTACTAGCGCGTCCTGGTTGGCCACGTACAGAGTACCGTCGTGGAACGCCAGCCCGTACGGTGCGTTGAGATCTTCGGCGAACACGGTCTGGAGCTCATAGGTGCCGTCGCCATCGGCATCGCGTAGCAAGGTCAGACGATTACCGCTTTCGACCGAGGTATTGCCCTGCGCCTTGATGTAGCCGGCGATCACATCCTTGGGCTTCAGCTTCGGCGCGTTGCCGCCCCGACCTTCGGCCACGAGGATGTCGCCGTTAGGCAGCACGAGGGTCTGGCGCGGGATCTTCAGATCGGTAGCGATGGCCGTGACGGTGAAGTTCTGCGGCACCGTCGGCACCTGATCGCCCCACGGCGTGGGCTCGGCGATCTTCATGCTGGGCAAGATTCCCCGCTCGGGTTCGGGCAGATTCGGGGTGGCGCCGTACTCTTGGGCTGTATCCTCGCCGCCAATGCCGCAACCGGCGAGCAGTACGGCCAGCGACAACGCGGTCAGTGCGTTCGGATGTTTCATCGTGCACCTCCGGCGCGCAGGTTGGTTAGGCCGATCCAGGTCGCAATGCAGGCCAGCACGGTGACAATCACAGAGAGAACCAGGCCGATGGGCATGGCAGCCCAGGCGTCCTTGGCATGCTCCAAGGCATTGATGAAGCCCAGCACCCAGGTCGCCAGCAGCAACAGGAAGTACACCAGCGGCCGCCCCTTCTTGTGATGGGCTCGTATCAGATTGACCAGTGCGAACAGAAGCGCCAGGCCGCAGAAAACCAGGCCCCCGGCAATCAGCCAGGAGGCGAAGTTGCTCCACTGGATCTGATAGCTGCGAAAGTAGGCGATGTCACTCAGCAGGGCGCCGAGAAAGAGGGGGACGGTTCCGGCAAGCAAGGTCGCGTGTAACGGGTTTGGCCTGCTTCGGTAGGTGCGCTGGGTGGTAGCGGTCACGGCGGACTCCTCTTCGCTGGGCGACCCTGGCCTGACTCGGTGCGGATGCGTTGGCCCGCCGGGCTCGCTCTGATTGTGTATAAAAGGGGAACGTACCGCCAGCGTATAGTTCACTCCGACCCGCTGGGCCGAAGGCCAACTCGTCCCCGATCTCGCGCACGGTCGAAGCCAGCAGACAACACCGGTTCGCACCGCCAATGGCTTCCGTTTTGTCGTCGGGTGCCACGGCGGTTGCTTCTTGGAGCCTGCTTGCGCGCGGTTGCGGTTATTGGGCGGAACTGCGCACTGCGGAGCGACAGGTGATCTCGGCGTACGGTTCGCCCAATGAATATTCGCCCGGAACGCGCTCCACGGCCTGGCTGTTGGGCGAGACGGTGAAAACCGGTGGCGCCGAGGTGTCCGAGCGCGCGTCGTCCGGTACGTGGAACTCGCAGGTCACTTGCTCGCCGGTATGGTTGAACACTTTTACGGCGCGTACACCCAGCAGTTCGCCTTCGACGCCCTCCGCTTGCGTGGGCACGCCCATGGGGCTGACGTCGATCTTCAGGCCGTTCAGGTTAGCGATGATCTCCGGCTCCGGCGTCTGGGCGAATGCGATGGGTGCACAAAGTGCGAGGCCGCAGGCGGCGAGCAGTAGCTTGGTCATGAGAACCTCCTTGAGTCGATGCCTGCTTAGAAGGGCTCGAACGCCGAGGGTTCGGTTCTGATTCAGTGACTTTTGCTGGGCCAAGGTGCGTATAACGCCTGCCGGCGTTAGGGGCGAGCCGAACCAGAGCCTTGATCGACAGAGCTGGCGGTTTCGATTGAACCCTTTTGACCGAGCCGGTTCCGACCTTGCGTCTTTGCCGCGCGCTGTATGGCTGCCGGGGTATCGTCATCGGGTTATCGATCGCGGGCCCGCTCTAGCTGGTGCGCTCCGGCTCAGCGGCTAAAGTTAACCGTATCCGTCTCCTTACGATAAGGCGCCTACATGACCGCGATCATCGACTTTCTCAACTCAATCTTTTGGGGTTACATCCTTATTTACGGTCTGCTCGCGGTCGGGGTGTTCTTCACCATCCGCCTGGGATTCCTGCAGTTCGTGCATTTCGGTGAGATGGTGCGCGCCATCAGAGGGGCGCGGCAAAGCGACTCTTCAGGCATATCGCCGTTTCAGGCGCTGTGTACCAGCCTCGCTTCGCGGGTCGGCACCGGGAACCTGGCGGGGGTGGCGGTGGCGCTCTATCTCGGTGGTGCCGGGGCGATCTTCTGGATGTGGATGGTGGCGCTGGTCGGCATGGCGACTGGCTATGCCGAGAGTTCGCTCGCCCAGCTTTACAAAGTACGCGATGGCCATGGCCAATATCGAGGCGGGCCGGCGTTTTACATCGCCAAGGGCTTGAACGCGCCCTGGGCCGGCGGTGTGTTCTCCGTTGCGCTGATCATCTCGTTCGGGCTGGTGTTCAATGCCGTCCAGGCCAACTCGATTGCCGATGCGATGGAGGGGGCGTTCGGCTTTCCGAAGCTGGCTGTAGGGGTCGCCATCGCTATCCTCGCCGGGTTGGTGATCTTCGGCGGGCTACGTTCCATTGTGCGCTTCGCCGAGCTTGTGGTGCCGTTAATGGCGGGGCTTTATGTACTCATGGCGCTGATCGTGGTGGTGATCAATATCAGCGAGGTACCCGGGGTGCTGATGACTATCGTCCGTAGCGCCTTTGGCCTGGAGGAGGCAGCGGGCGGCGCTGCCGGTTCGGTCACCGCCGCGATGCTCAACGGTATCAAGCGCGGGTTGTTTTCCAACGAGGCGGGCATGGGCTCGGCACCCAACGTGGCGGCGACTGCGACGCCAGCTCCGCATCATCCGTCGTCGCAGGGGCTGGTTCAGGCTATGGGCGTGTTCATCGACACCATTGTCATCTGCACTGCGACAGCCGTGATGATTCTGCTGTCGGGTGTGCTGGAGCCGGGTTCGGGCGTGACCGGGACGCAGCTGACGCAGCAGGCGATGGAAAGCCATATTGGGGTAGCGGGAAGCTATTTCGTTGCCATCGCCATTCTGTTTTTCGCCTTTACCTCGATCGTCGCCAACTATTCCTACGCGGAGAATGCGCTGATCTTCCTCGGCGCAGGCAACAAGCTTGGCCTGACGCTGCTACGCCTGGCGGCGTTAGCGATGGTGGTCTGGGGCGCCTATGAGGCCGTGGCCACGGTGTTCAACGCCGCTGACGCATCCATGGGGCTGATGGCGACGATCAATCTGATCGCGATCGTGCTGCTCTCCGGCACGGTGGTGAAACTGACCAAGGACTACATGGCGCAGATCAAGGAAGGTGTGGTGCCGACGTTCAGGGTCAAGGATTACCCTGAGCTGAAAGCGAAAATCCACAACGACATCTGGCGATAGCGGGGCGCCCCGGTATTGGTGCCGGGGTATCGCCATTCAGTTTTGATAACTACTCCTTCCGCCTCTTCGGCTGGGCAGCGCCCCGGTGAGAACGGGGCGGAATCCTGCCCATGACCTCTTCTGCCCAGCTGATGACCGCGCTGCGTCCTCTATGTGGGTGTCTCGATATGCACTGTGATCGACCGTTTGTACGATGAGATGGTCGTCGTAGTTGTCTGACTAACGGTAGATACGCATCTTCTCTTTCTGCTGTATCGCTACATTTTTCTTATAAAACAACCATTTATATGATGGCGCTTTGGCGTAATGGCAGCGACGGCTAAGAAAGTCATCATACCTCTGTGTTGACAAGGCAGGTTTATCGGAAAATACTCTCCATTAGTACGACGACATACAGAGCGTGCAACCAGAAGAACAATGCCCAGGACAGTCTCGCTGCTATGAAAATCACCCGTGTCAGTGTCGAAGTGTTTTCCCATCCCACACGCCGAGCCGTCGACAGCGCCGGTCATTCCCACCCAGGTGAAGAAGTCCAGGCGCGCATGGCGTTGCTGCGGATCGCTACCGAAGATGGCTGTGAAGGCTACGCCTTCGGTGCGCCGGAATTGCTTCGTGCACATATCATCGAAAGCTATGTGCGCAAGGTACTTGTCGGACAGAACGTCCTGGACCGCGAGCGTATCTGGCAGGACCTCGCGCATTGGCAGCGCGGAAGCGGCGGACAACTGACCGATCGCAGTCTGGCGCTGGTCGAGCAGGCACTCTGGGATTGGGCTGGGCGCAGATTCGAGGTGCCGGTCTACAAACTGTTGGGCGGCTATCGCGACAAGGTGAGGGCGTACGGTTCGACCATGTGTGGGGACGACACGCCGGGTGGTTTGTCCACTCCGGACGAATACGGTCAGTTCGCCGAAAAGCTGGTCAGTCGTGGATACAAGGGCATCAAATTGCACACTTGGATGCCGCCTATTTCCTTCGCGCCCGACCCCAAAATGGACGTCAGGGCTTGCGCTGCGGTGCGTGAAGCTGTTGGGCCGGATATTGCGCTGATGCTCGATGGCTACCACTGGTACAGCCGGACCGATGCGCTCTATATCGGCCAGGAAATCCAGAAGCTCGGCTTTGCGTGGTTCGAGGAGCCGATGATGGAGGAGTCGGCCGAGTCTTACGCCTGGCTCGCGGCGAACCTCAGCATTCCGGTGCTTGGTCCTGAAAGTCTGGGCGGCAAATACCACAGCCGTGCCGGTTGGGTCAGTGGAAAGTCTTGCGACATCCTGCGAGCGGGTGTGGCAGGGGTTGGCGGTATCGGGCCGGTCATGAAGGTGGCGCACTTGGCGGAATCCTTCGGTCTCGATTGCGAAATCCACGGAAACGGAGCGCCCAATCTTGCCGTCGTGGGTGCAATCAAGAACTGCGGGTGGTACGAACGCGGTTTGCTGCATCCGTTCTTGGAGTACGACGACGTACCAGCCTATCTCAACAGCATCGTCGATCCGATGGACGATGAAGGGTTCGTGCATTTGCCGCAGAGGCCTGGATTGGGTGAAGACATCAACTTCGCTTACATCGAGACCAATACGCTGAGTCGCCACTGAAATCCCGAGAGACCCAGCTTCAAGTCTGAATAAATACAAAAAGGCTGACCCATGAAGCGTTCCAGTAATCCCCCACTGTTGCCGGGCCTGACGGCCTGGCCAGCACTACCAAGCTGCACGCCCGTTACCACGGGATGCATATGGCGCTCCGATGATTATTGCGGGCGATCCCCGCCTGGATCGTCAGGCTGAACGGCTTGGTTCCGTTGTAACGCCCTCAATAAACCTTTGCTGTATTTGAAATTCGCTCTGCGCGGTGATGGTTTTCTTTCGCCTGAAAAAAGCGTAACTGCAAAAATAAGGTGAGTTGGTTAAGGGCGCCGAGATTGGGACATCCATTCTCGCGAACTTTTAATCTCAACTAATAAGAATAAAATCATGAAAAATAAAATCTGTGTCATGACCATGGCGGCGACTGCCGTGCTTTCATCGTTTGGCAGTGTCGCATTCGCCGACGGTTATATTAATTACCGGCACCAGTATCTGGACGATAGTCGTCTGCATTCAGATCGACTGCTGATCGGCAAGCGCCTTGAAAACGGCCTCGGTTTTCATGGCGAACTCAAATACAAAACTGCGGGTTCGCGCAAGGATGTGGCGTTCGACAACACGGTTGGTAGTGGCCATGAACTGGTCATCGACTACCGCCACGCCCTCTCGCCGAAATGGACGCTGACGCCTTTCTTACGGCTGGACAGTGTCGAAGAATCCATGACATATAGCGGCGGCCTGCGTGTCGATCACCGTCTGAACGAGCAGTTCAATCTCGCCGGTCGCTATCGCTACGAGGCGCGCAAGCTGGACCGCGATAAAGTCGACGAAACGATACCGGACAGGGCGCGACAGAATCAGCACATCAATCGGTTCGATGGCTGGCTCACCTACATGCCGGGCGGCAACTGGACGTATGAATACAACTTCGTCTACATGAAAACCGACTATATCCGCTTCGATAACGAGAAATACGATTACGAAAATAATTTCGCCTTCAAATACCGTTGGGACAAGAACTGGCAACCGTTCTTTGAAATCGGTGACGTCAAGGTCAATTCGACTGACGATGAAAGGCAACTGCGCTTGCGCGTGGGTGTGCATTACAAGTTCGACTAGCCATCAACAGACATGCGCAGCGCCGAGTTGCCGAGCCGGTCGTCCTGTTGATATGGCCAGGTACAACGTCGATGCCTCCCAATACGAGAGAGCGTAATGAACATAGATATTCTGGTAGTGGCCGGCTATTTCATACTGATGATCTTGATCAGTATTGCCTTCCGCAATATGGCGAATCAGTCGACCAGTGATTACTTTCGCGGCGGTGGCCGTATGTTGTGGTGGATGGTCGGTGCCACGGCGTTTATGACGCAGTTTTCCGCCTGGACTTTCACCGGCGCCGCCGGTAAGGCGTTCAACGATGGATTTGCCGTTACCTTTGTATTTCTCGGCAATATCTTCGCTTACATCTTTTCCTACTGGTGGTTCAGCCATCGCTTCCGGCAAATGCGTGTCGACACGCCCACCGAAGGCATTCGACGCCGTTTTGGCAGCGGCAACGAGCAATTCTTCACTTGGGCCATCATTCCGCTGAGCGTGCTCAACGGCGGTGTCTGGCTCAATGGTCTAGCAATTTTCGTCGGCGCCGTGTTCGGCTACGACATGACCACTACCATTTGGATTACCGGCATCTCGGTATTACTGGTCTCGCTGCTCAGCGGAGCCTGGGGCGTGGTTGCCAGTGACTTCGTCCAGACGTTAGTGGTGGCGGTGATCTCGGTGGCTTGCGCCATCGTGGCGCTGGTTGCCGTTGGCGGGCCGGGTGAAATCGTAAGCAAGTTCCCGTCCGACTTCTTCATGGGGCCGGACATGAACTACGGACTGCTACTGGTTGGCTCGTTCATCTTCTTTTTGGTCAAGCAGCTGCAAAGTATCAACAACATGCAGGACTCCTATCGTTTCCTGAACGCGAAGGACTCGGCCAATGCGCGCAAAGCCGCATTGTTCGCCCTGGTGTTGATGGTGTGCGGCACGCTGATCTGGTTCATTCCGCCCTGGGCCACCGCCGTGCTTTATCCGGATGCCCTCAGTGCGCACGCCGAACTCGGCAACAAGGCCAGTGACGCGGTGTATCTGGTCTTTGCCGAACGCCTGATGCCGATCGGCACCATCGGTTTGTTGGTGGCAGGTTTGTTCGCGGCGACGATGTCGTCGATGGATTCGGCGCTGTGCCGTAACGCGGGGATCTTCGTTCGCAGCTTCTGGGTGCCGGTCGTCGCCCGCAACAACCCGCTGAGCGAAGGCAAGCTGCTGCGCATCAGTCAGGTCGCGACTATCGTAAACGGCGTGTTGGTGATTCTGATCGCTCAGATGTTCGCCCAACTCAAGGGGCTCAGCCTGTTCGAGCTGATGATGCGTGTCGCGACGCTGTTGCAATCGCCGATCCTGGTGCCGCTGTTCTTTGGCATGTTCATCCGCCGCACGCCCAAGTGGGCGGCGTGGGCCACGGTTTGCTTCGGCATGCTGGTGTCCTGGCTGGTGATGACTGTATTCACCGCGCAATGGTTTGCCGGCGTATTCGGTGTCAGCCTGACCGGTCGCGAATTGTCCGAGCTGACCACCACCATCACCGTTGCGGCGCACCTGATATTCACCGGCGGCTTCTTCTGCGCCACCAGCCTGTTCTACAAGCCGGAAACTGCCGCCGACGAAGAGGGCGAGCGTACCGCCCACTTCTTCCGCGATGTCGAAACGCCCGTGATCGCTGATAACGAGCAAGACATCTACGACCGCCTGCAGCGCAGCAAGCTGGGGCAGATCAGCCTGATGATGGGGGCCGGCCTGATGCTGATGGTGCTGTTACCGAACCCATTGTGGGGACGGCTGATGTTCGCCGGTTGTGCCTTGTCCATCCTGCTGGTCGGCTACCTGCTCAAGCGTAGCGCCGAAGTCGAGCCGGTCGAACGGATAGTGCCGACGCCACTGGCTGAGCGGCCTTCCTAAGCTTTGCGTTGACCAACATCGGCCTCGTTTGCCGGTGTTGGTTTTTTTATTCGTTGTGACGTGGCGAAGAGCTGGCGATGACTTCATTGGACCAGGCGGTACTGGCGGTATATGTGCTGTTCATCATCGGCGCGGCCCAGTGGTTTCGTCGCATGGCCAGCGACAGCAGTCAGTTCATCAACGGCGGAGGCTCCATGCCGTGGTGGATGGCCGGCGCCACGGCATTCATGACCCAGTTCAGCGCCTGGACCTTTACCGGAGCCGCCGGCAAGGCTTACACCGACGGCTTCGCGGTGTTGATGCTGTTCTGGGGCAATGCCCTTGGTTTCTTCATCGCGAGTCGATTCTTCGCTGCGCGTTATCGCAAGCTGCGGGTCGAAACCTCGATGCAGGTCATTGCGCAGCGCTTCGGCAGGCCGACGGAGCGCCTGTTCACCTGGCTGCAGTTGCCACTCTCCACCTTGACCGCGGCAATCTGGCTCAATGGTCTGGCCTACATCATCTCCGCCATGACCGGTTTCGACATGGTGCCGGTCCTGCTGGGTACGGGCGTGGTGATCACCTTCATCGCGGCCAGCGGCGGGGCCTGGACAGTCAGTGCCACGAACGTGCTCCAGTTGGTGCTGATACTGGCCATCACGCTGGTTACCGGCAGCTATGCGCTCTACGCCAGTGGAGGCCCGGTCGAAATGATCAGCGACTTTCCGGTGGATTTCTGGCTGGGCCGGGACATGAGTATGGTCGGCATCCTTGGGTTATGGATGGCGGTGATTCTCATGCAGCAGACCGTCTCGACCAACAACGCCATCACCTGTTATCGCTTCCTCGTCACGCGTAATGAATGCGAGGCGCAAAGAGCGGCGCTGCTGGCCGGGGTGCTGTTCGTCATCGGCCCGGTGTTGTGGTTCATCCCGCCCTGGGTCGCCGCGGCTTGGCATGTGGATCTGGCCGTCCAATATCCTCAGCTTGGCGAACAGGCCACCAACGCGGCTTATCTTTACTTCGTGGAGCGGGCGATGCCGGCGGGAACCCTCGGGTTGACGCTTGCCGCGATGCTGGCCGCGACGATTGCGCCGATGAGTGCCGCGCTCAATCGCAACGCCGGCATCTTCATACGCAACGTGTACCAGCGTCCCGGTCACACCGAGCCGCAGCTGATGAAGGTCGGGCGCCTGTTCACGCTGCTAAATGGTTTCCTGGCGACCCTGGTGGCATTGTGGATGGCGCAGCAGACCGAGTTTGATTTTTTCGACCTCGTCCTAATGATCAGCTCGATGCTGCTGCTGCCGATGTCCATTCCCGCGATGCTTGCGGTGCTGGTACGCCGCACGCCGGACTGGGCCGGCTGGAGCACGGTGGCGGTGGGCGGCCTGATATCGGCGAGCATGTATCTGGGTTTCAACCCGGTGACGCTGCCGGAATGGCTAGGTGGCGAGGTGCTTAGTCCGCGCGAGGCGGGCGATCTCAAGTTCGCCGCGACCGTGCTGGCGCATCTGACCCTCACCAGCGGTTACTTCTTTTGCACCCGCGTGTTCTATCGGCCCCGACGCAATCCTGGACGAATGCGGCAGTTGCGGGCGATGTTCAGCAACATGTGTCTATCGCTGCAGCCAGCCGAGATGGCACATGCTGATCCCTTGCAGGCCCGGCAACTCGGCGCGTTGTTGTTCGGGTTGTGCATTTTGCTGCTGCCCTTGTTATGGCTGGCGGAAGACTCGCAAGGGCTTTGGTTGCACGCCGCGATTGCCCTGACGGTGGGCGCGGCTGGGCTGGCGCTGCGCCGATTGGCGGGAAACGACGAGGGCGCGCGGCCAGATTAGCGATCGGTGCGTTTACTCGGCGTGGTAGGGCGATAGCTTCGCCATATGCGCCCGACGCAACCGCTCGCGGCTGTTGTTCAGATGCAGATACATGGCTGCGCGGGCCGATTCAGGGCTTTGCATGGCAATCGCGCCGAAGATGCTGTCATGCTCGTGGTGGACCTGCTCGAGATAGGTCAGGCGGTCTTCGTTCGAGACATAGGCGGAGTTCATCTGCGTGCGCGGGATCAGTTTGGTACCCAGGTGCTTCATGATGTCGAACATGTAGCGGTTGCCGGACGCCCTGGCGATGCGCAGGTGGAATTGGAAGTCCGCGTGAATGGCGATGCCGGGTTTCCTGGGGTCCGGCTCCTTCATCGCCTGCAGCGCTTGCTGGATGTCCGCCAGTTCGCCATCGGTGCGATTGCGCGCGGCCATGGCGGCTGTGTCGACTTCGAGGCTGATGCGTAGCTCGAGCAGATGCAGCACTTCTTCCAGCGTGGTGATGCTCTCCGGGCCGAGGCGCAGTTCCTGGGGTGGCGGCATGTCGATGATGAAGGTGCCTACGCTGCGGCGCGTTTCCACAAGGCCCGCTGCCTGCAGCCGCAGGATGGCCTCACGAACGACGCTGCGGCTGAACCCTTCATTGCTGGCGATTTCGACTTCCGGCGGAAGTTTTTCGCCGCGTTTCAGGACCCCGTCGCGGATGTACTGAGACAACCTCGCCACCAGGATTTCGGCGCGGCGCTTCGGCTGTTGTGGATGCCCTTCGATCATGTACGGCTCATTTTTCTTTAGGTCGACCTGAACCATCAGCCGGCAGGATACACATTTCAGTGTTCATGCCGCTTGTTAGCGCTGAAGCGTCACGCAAACGTTTCGCAGAGGCGGCCGATCAGATCGGTTTGACCCCGAAGCCCCTCGCCATCAGCGACGCCAGCAGCGGAATGAGCAACAGGGCGAGCAATTCGATGCGGATGACCAGCTTGACCCAGCGTGCTTTGGTTGGGCTGATCGATGGGATCTGTCCGGCCTTCAGCGCGGGGCGCCACTTGAGAAAGGTCACGGTGGGGTAGATCGACAACAGCGCGACCACCACGAACAGCCCGATCTTGGCGTGAAAGAAGCTGTTGTTGAGGTAGTAATCCAGGCCCTTGCCGTAATGCATGGCACGCGCGGCGCCGGTGATCAGTACCACGCCGGCGACGATGCCGAACGCCAAGTCGACGCGGAACAGGCTGCGCGCGCGCTTGAAGTTCAGCGGCAGGCGAAGCAGCTGGTGTTCGAGTACCAGCAGGGCAAACAGCAGGAAGATCGCCACGAAGTGCAGGTAAGCGGCGACGGCGTAGGCCATTTTCAGCGTCCTTTGGTTGTGTTTGCTGTGGGGGTTTCGGGTGCAGCAGGCGCCATGTGGATCGAGGTGAACCATTGTTGTTGACGTTGCAGGCGTCGGGCGATGCTGCCCAGGCAAATGCCACGCACCAGCATGAAGGCGAGAAAGGCCAACCACAATCCATGATTGCCCATGCCGCGCAACAGCAAGCCCAATGGTAATGAAATCGCCACGGCGAACAGCATCGCATTGCGCATTTCCCGCGCGCGGGTCGCGCCGATGAACAGGCCATCCAGCAGATAACTCCAGACGGCCACCAGCGGCAGCGCGGCGAGGTAAGGCAGGTAGGCGAGCGCCGTTTCGCGGACGGCGGGGATGTCGGTCTGGAAGCCGATGAACAGCTCGCCGCCGAATAGGAAGAATAGGCCGAAGACGAGGCTGGCGAGCAGCGACCATCCCCCGGCCACGGTCAGGATACGGCGCAGCTCGGTGCGATCCTGGGCGCCGATAGCGTGGCCGCTGAGCGCTTCGACCGCGTGCGCCAGACCGTCCAGCGCATGAGCGGTCAGCATCAAACCGTTGAGCAGCAGCGCATTGGCCGCCACCGTGGCATCGCCCAGCCGCGTCCCTTGCACGGTGACCAGAAAGAATACGAGCTGAAGCGCCAGCGAGCGCACGAAGATGTCGCGGTTGACCGACATCAGTGGCCGCCAGCTGGCCCAACGGCGCAGGATGCTGCCGTCCAGCTGTCCCGGATGGCGCAGCAAGGCGCCGCGCGTCAGCGCCAGACCGACCAGCACGCCGCACCATTCAGCGATCACCGAGGCGCGTGCCGCGCCGGCCACGCCCCAGCCGAGGCCGAGGACGAACCAGAGGTCCAGCGCGACGTTGACGAGGTTGGTGGTCAGCAGGATCGCCAAGGGCGCGCGGGCATTCTGCGCGCCGAGGAACCAGCCGATCAGTGCCAGGCTCGCCAGTGCGGCGGGCAAGCCGAACAGCCGCGTGTAGAAATACTGCTGGGTGAGCGCGTCGAGCTCGGCCGAGGGTTGCATCAGTTGCAGGGCGAAGCCTTTGAGCGGCAAGGCGACCACGCTCAATAGCAGCGCGAAGCCCAGCGCCAGCAACAAGCCCTGTAGGAGGATCTGGCGCAGCGACCCGCCGTCTTGGCGCCCGGCGGCCTGCGCGGCGAAGCCGGTGGTGCCCATGCGAAGAAAGCCCATCACCCACACCAGCAGGGTGTACAGGCTGCCGCCCACCGCCACCGAAGCAAGCTGATGCGCGTGGGGCAGATGGCCGATCACGGCGCTGTCGACCAGCGCCACCAGTGGCACGGAAATATTGGACAGAATCATCGGTGCAGCCAGCGCCCATACGCGTTTATGGGTGGGCGCGTGCTGCCAGGCGGTCAACAACATGAAGGGCTCCAGAACAGCCCGAAATGATACGTCGGCACGACGAAGGCGGCCAGCGAGCGGGCTGCCGGCGAAAAGATCAAGGGTCGAAAGGCACGCTAGAAGCTTGACGATGAAAGCAGCGCCCTGTTTTTTTTGTCCCCCAGCTTCCAGCGTCTACTCCATCAATGAATCAGCCAGCTCAACAACCAGAGGCCCAGAAACAGGTAAATCACACCGGCGATGAACGAGCGTCGGAAGAAGGCTCGGAATGCCCCAACGAGTAGCAACAGGCCGATGGCCAGCGCAATCAGGCTGATTATCGAGCGGTCCATGCCCAGCGTTCTCGAAAGCCCCTCGAGGAAGTTGGCCCCGGCCTCGGCGAACAGGTAGAAGATCCCGCTGAGTGCATCGACGATGTAGCGAATCACCGTGCCGAGTGCCTGTCCCAACCATTCGAAAAAGCTTTCCACCCGCATGCTGCTCTCCTGCCGTACGATCTACGGCTGCAAGCGCAGCCGTTCCATGGGGCATTGGGCTATCAATCCGCCTGGCAGTTCCCAGCGGTTGATTGAACCCACCGCTCGCTGATGGGTCAGTACCGGGTTGATCCGCTGCCTGTTAGCGCGTGTCACGTAATTGCAATCTTTCCCGAGCAGGCTGTTCGCCGTTGCTCCGACGAGAAATCACATGCCGATCATTACCAATGTACGACCGCAGTGGCTGCCGGGCGCGCGCCCTCGGGTCTGGGCGCTAGGCATGCTGGCAGCCGCTTCGCTCTATTGCGCCACGGCCTTTCACCTGGATGAGCGGCTCTACTACGGCTTGAAGTCGGCCTGGCACGAGAACAGCTGGGAAGCGCGTAGCCTGTGGTTGCCTGAATACAAGGTGCGTGTCGATGCGCTGCCAGTAGCCTCGGTCGACGACAACCTCTCCGGACTGACCTTCGATGAGCGCCGCAATCACCTCTGGGCGGTGGTCAACAACCCCGAGGAACTGGTCGCGCTGGACCGCGATGGCAACTTCCTTGCGCGCTATCCGTTGAAGGGTTTCATCGACGTCGAGGGCATCACCTACCTGGGCGACAATCTGCTGGCGGTTGCCGAAGAGCGCAGCCAGACGCTGGTGATCCTGCCGGTGCCCGAGCGCCCCGGCGCGCTGCAGCGCGCGGACTATGCGTCGATCTCGTTGGGGCTGGGCTCGGGCGACAATACCGGTTTCGAAGGGCTTGGCTATGATCGCGCCGGTGACCGGCTGTTCGTGGTCAAGGAGCATTCGCCGCGCAAGCTCTACGAAATCCAGGGCATCAAGAGCAGCCTGCACGGTCAGTTGAACCTGAGCATCATCGACCGCAAGGAATGGATAGCAGACAAGGACATGGCCAGCGACCTGTCCTCGGTGCACTTCGACGAGCGCACCGGGCATCTGGTGCTGCTCAGCGACGAAGCGAAGATGATGCTGGAGCTCGACAGCGACGGTGAGCTGGTCAGCTATCGCTCGTTGTGGAGTGGTTTTGCCGGGCTGAAAGACAGCGTGCCCCAGGCCGAGGGCATGACCTTCGATAACAAGGGCGAGCTGTATCTCGTCAGCGAACCCAACCTGTTCTACGCCTTCGAGCGCCAGTAGTGGCGGTCCGTCGCGTCAGCCGCGGCGGATCATCCAGACGCCAGCGACGATCAACAGCAGGCCGGCAATCTTCCCGATGCTGATCGAGGATTGCCGGAATCCCGCCCAACCGAAGTGATCGAGCAGCAGCGCCATGCTCAGCTGCCCGGCCAGTATCAGCGCCATGAGCAGCAGCGCGCCGATGCGCGGGCCGGCGAAAGCCGCCGTGGCGATCAATACGCAGCCCATCAAGCCGGTGGTCCAATGCCACCAGTTGAGGCTTTTCAGCGCTTGAAGCGAAGGCACGTCTCGCTGGATCAGAACGACGCAGATCAGCGCTACGGTGCCGATTGCAAAAGACAGCAGCGCCGCGCCCATGACGCTGTTCAGGTGTTTGGCGACTTGTCCGTTGATGCCTGCCTGCAGCGGCAAGAATGCCCCGGCGATAAACGGCAAAACAAAAAGCCACCAGGCAACGACCGGCATTCGAACCTCTCCATTAATAGACAAAACGAGTTCAGCCCCGCCGCGATCGGCGAGGGCTGTGGCATCAGGCACTCAGTGCGGCGGGTATTGGGACAGGACTTTCGTGATTGTCTCGCGAAACATCCCGGCGCGTTCCTGCGGGCTGCCGGGATTATCGCGCAGAACTTGCTCGGCGCTGCCGCGCCAGATCAGCTTGCCGTCATCGGCGTCGTAAAAATCGATCTGCAGCGTGCCGACCTGGTAATGAATGGTGCGGGTATCGGTGTACATCGGACCACCCCAAAAGCCGTGCCAGGGGCTACCCCAGGCGCCCATCGATGCGGAGGTGTATTGCTGGGAGCGCTCGTCGACGATGAACCAGGCCTGGATCAGCACATCTGCGGAGTTGGCGCCCTGGGCCTGGCGCAGGCCACGTTGGTCGAGCTGCTCGCTGACCGCGCTGCGAATGCGCTGTTCGGTGAGGTCGCTCTTGATGCGCGGATCATCCGGGCGGTACTGCAGCGCCGGTTCCTGCCAGCTCCATGTCCGGTAGGCGGAAAAGTCGCGCTGTGGATCGAAATCGCGCTGTACCTGGGTGCTCTGGCAGGCCGCCAACAGCAGGAGCAGGGGAAGCATCAGTAATGAACGGATCATCTCGGTTCTCCTCGCAATAGGGACCGGCGCAAACTCAGCGCGGCGGGTAGTCGGCAAGCGCGCGGTTTACGGCGTCACGTGCCGCATCCTTGCGCTCGCCCTGATCGCCGCCGCTACGGGCTTCGGCACGGTTGCTCCAGACGGATTGGCCGGAGCTCGCGTCGAACATCTCGATGCGCACCGATACCACCTCTTCTTCATAGTTGCGCACGATGGGCGCGCTCGTTCCGATGCTGTAGCCGCTGCCGTATCCATAGCCGCCACCATAGCGACCCACACCGACGCGGGGGCCGTAATCATCGTAGGTTTGTCGCACCCGCGTTTCCATCTGGGCGCTGGCGTTGATCTGCACATCGCCCTGGCTGTTGTTCGGCGCCGGGCGTAGGCCGCGCTGATCCAGGGCACCAGCCACCATCTCCTGTAACTCTTCGCCGGCAAGCGAGGCCGTGCCGGCCGGTGGGGTGCGCCAGCTCCAGCTCTGGTAGCTGGAAAAGTCTCGCGGCGCGGCCGGATAGATCGGCGACTGGATCTGCTCGACGGGCGGCGCCGGGGGAATCGGAGCGGATTCGCTGGTGTAGGGATTGCTGCTCTGGCAGGCCGCAAGACTTAGGCCGAGCAGGGGACAGAGCAGTGGCAAAGCAGTGCGGATCGACATTGGTACCTCCCAGCCGGCATTCAGCGGGGCCGACACAACCAGTGCAGGTAACGCCCGAGGCCTGCGAAAGTAGGGTGGCGGCGGTACGCCAGTTCCATCTCGATCAGGTCGGCAGGCTCGGTGCGGGCCTGGAAATCGGCGGGCATGTAATCATGGAATACACGCACGCCACTGGTTGATTCGACCTGCCAGTGCGGTGCGAGTTGCGCGGCCAGCTCACGCGGGTCGAGCGGCTGCTGTGGCGTCAGGCTCTGGCGCTCGCCGGCAAAGCTCTGGCTGCGCAGCTTTTTGAAATGACCTTTGAGCAAGTTGCGGTAGATCAGCGCGTCGCGGTTGTAGAAGGCCAGCGACAGCCAGCCATCGGCGGCGGTCAGGCGATGCAGCACCGGCAGGATCGCCTGCGGTTCGGCCAGCCATTCCAGCACCGCGTGGCAGATAACCAGATCGAAACGGCCCTCGACATGGTTTTCTACGTCCTGCCAGGGTGCCTGAATAAAGGTGGCGTTCTGGCCCGCTTCGGCAAAACGCTCGCGAGCACCTTCGAGCATCGGTTCGGCAGGCTCGGCTAGGGTCACCTGATGGCCTTGCTGCGCGAGCCAGAGGCTCATATGGCCGAGGCCAGCGCCAATATCGAGCACGCGCAGCGGGCGTTGCGGCAGCACTTCGGCGAGGTCCGCCTGCAGCACTGCGAGGCGGATCGCACCCTTGGCGCCGCCGTAGATCTTCTCGGCGAAGCGCGTCGCCAGCTCGTCGAAATGGCGGTCGCTCATTGGGCGAACCGCCGCTCGTTGTCGGCCAGCTTGGCCAGCAGCGCCTGCTCCATGTCGATGCCCAGCTCGCTGCACATCAGCAGCAGGTACATAAGGATGTCGCCGACTTCCTGGCCGACATGTTCGAGCTTGTCGGCCGGCAGCTGGCGCGACTCGTCCTCGGTCAGCCACTGGAAGATTTCAACCAGCTCGGACATTTCCACGCTGGCGGCCATGGCCAGGTTTTTCGGGCTATGAAAGCGTTGCCAGTCGTTGCGATCGCGGATCGCGTGCAGACGTTGGGTGATCTGTTCGATGTTCATCAGAGGGCGGCTCGTTGGAAGGCCGCTAGCTTCGGCCAGTGCGACGCTCCCCGCAAGGGCTATGCAGTTATCGCGCTGCGCCGTACTCGCAGCACGCGCTCCACGGCGAGCACGCCGGGGCGATAGTCGTTCTGCTCGATGGCGCGAATCGCCTGATCCAGCGCCAGTTCGGCGATCTGCTCATGTTGCTGGGATATCGTGTTGACCGGTATCGGCAGGAAATCCAGCAGCTGCGCGTCACCGAAGGTTGCCAGCCGCAGCTGCGCAGGCCATAGCAGACCGCGTTCGCTCAGTGCATCGAAGACACCTTCGAGCAGAACATAGGCGGTGGTGATCAGCGCGTCGGGCATCTCGCCGTGGTCGAGCAGCGCCAGCATCTGCTCGCGGCCGCAGGCGCGGCTGAACTGCTCGGCCTGCCTCACGCTGATCTGACCCGAGTGGCTTTCCAGTGCCTGGTGAAAGCCTTGCTCGCGCTGCTGGCTGATGCGCAATCCGGGCCGTGCGCTGATCAGCGCGATATGCGCATCGGCTGGGATGTTTAGCGAGCGGGTCAGCTGCGCCGCGGCCTCACGGTCGTCGCTGACCACGGAGCAGAAGTGCTCGGCATCCAGCGCTCGATCGAGGGCGATCACCGGCGTGCCGCCCGCCTGAATCTTGCGATAGCTGGCGTCATCAGCCGGCAGACAGCTGGCAACGATCAGCGCATCGCAACGCCGCGAGCGCAGCACCTGGATGACCTGGCGCTCGGCGTCCGGCTCGTCATCGGAGCTGGCGATCAGCAGCTGATAACCAAGCTGGCGTGCGCGCTGTTCGAGCAGTTTCGCCAGCCGGGCATAGCTGGGGTTTTCCAGGTCGGGAACGATGAAGCCCAGGGTGCGCGACTGCCCGCGCCGCAAACCGGCAGCCTGTTGATCGAGCTGGAAGCCCTGTTGCTCAGCCACCGCCATGACTCGATCCACTGTGGCCTGGCTTATCCGCCGCTGTACGGCCTTGCCGTTGAGGACGTAGCTGGCGGTGGTCACCGAGACGTTGGCGAGGCGGGCGATGTCGGTCAGTTTCAACTCGAGAATCCTGGACGAAGGACGGGTGGTATGAACTTGGGCTTCTAGAGTTACCCAATATTGCGTAATGTGCCAGCCTTTGCTGAAACGTTTCAGCAACTATTCGGTCATAAGCGCCAGCCCAGGATTTGGGCGATGTCAGCGTCCTGGCCGGACCGGCCGGTAAAGAAACAATCGTGAGCCCGCACAGGAGTTTTTCCATGCTTGAGTTGAATGCCCAGCATATCCACATGCATCAGACGGCCACCGACAAGCCTGTCGCCCTGGCCTTGCTGGCCGAAGTGCTCGTGGCGGACGGACTGGTGGCGCCCGGTTATCTCGACGGGCTCCGTGCGCGCGAAGCGCAGGGCTCGACCTTTCTTGGCCAGGGCATCGCCATCCCGCACGGCACGCCAGAAACCCGCGATCAGGTCTTCACCACCGGCGTGCGCCTGCTGCACTTTCCAGGTGGCGTGGACTGGGGCAATGGCCAGCGGGTGTATCTGGCCATCGGCATCGCCGCGCGTTCGGATGAGCATCTGCGGTTGCTGCAGTTGTTGACCCGAGCGCTTGGCGAAGGCGACCTCAGCGAGGCGCTGCAAAAAGTGGATAGCCCCGAGGCGATCATCGATCTGCTGCAGGGCGCGCCGCAGGAGTTGGCGCTGGACGGCCAGTTGGTCGCCCTCGGTGCTACCGCAGATGATTTCGACGAACTGGCCTGGCAGGGCGTCAAGCTGCTCAAGCGCGCCCTGTGCGTGGAGCCCGGCTTCAATGCCGGGTTGGCGCTGAACCAGGCGCTGCCGTTGGGCGACGGTTTGTGGTGGCTAAGCAGTGAACAGTCGGTGCAGCGCCCCGGGCTGGCCTTCGTCACGCCTAGCAATTCGCTGGTACGCCAGGGGCAGCCGCTCAATGGCCTGTTCGTGCTCGCCAGTCTGGGTGAGGCGCATCGGGCGATGCTCGAGCGCCTGTGCAATCTGCTGATCGAAGGCCGCGGACAGGAGCTGAGCCAGGCGACCTCCAGCCGCGTGGTGCTCGAAGCGCTCGGCGGCGAGGTACCGGCCAACTGGCCGAGTGTGCAGGTGCCGTTGGCCAATGCTCATGGTCTGCATGCGCGGCCCGCCAAGGTGCTGACCGAAATCGCCCAAGCCTTCGAAGGCGATATTCGTGTACGCGTGGCCGGTAGCGAGCGTGCCGGCGTGTCAGTAAAAAGTCTCAGCAAACTCCTGGCGATGGGCGCGCAGCGTAGTCAGGTATTGGAATTCATTGCTGAGCCTTCGATAGCCGGCGATGCGTTGCCGGCACTGGTGCGCGCCGTCGAAGAGGGCCTGGGCGAGGAAGTCGGACCCTTACCCGCGCCGGGCCAGATGATGGAAAACGCCGGCGCGTCGTTGGCCGCGCAACCTGATCAACGGGCCGTCGAACAAGCGGCGTTGCGCGACGGCGAGCGGGTGATGGCCATTGCCGCCTCGCCCGGCATCGCTATCGGCCCGGTGCTGGTGCGCAAGCCACAGGTGATCGACTACCCCAAGCACGGCGAATCCCCAACCGTGGAGCTGCAGCGCCTGGATGCAGCGCTGGATACCGTATTCAGCGAAATTGGCGTGCTGATCGAGGAAAGCCAGGTCGCCAGCATTCGCGACATCTTCACTACCCATCAGGCCATGCTGCGCGATCCGGCGTTACGCGAGGACGTACAGGTACGACTGCAAAAAGGTCTGAGCGCCGAAGCCGCGTGGGTGGAAGAAATCGAAAACGCCGCGCAGCAACAGGAATCGCTGCACGACAAACTGCTGGCCGAGCGCGCGGCGGATCTGCGTGACGTCGGCCGCCGCGTACTGGCCTGCCTGACGGGCATCGAGGCAGAACAGGCGCCGGATGAGCCCTACATTCTGGTGATGGATGAAGTGGCGCCCTCGGACGTTGCCACGCTCAACTGCCAACGCGTTGCCGGCATCCTCACCGCTGGCGGTGGCGCGACCTCGCACAGTGCGATCATCGCCCGTGCGCTGGGCATTCCGGCCATCGTCGGCGCCGGGCCAGGCGTGCTGGGATTGGCGCCGAACACGCTACTGCTGCTCGACGGCGAGCGCGGCGAACTGCTGGTCGCGCCAAGCGATGCGCAACTGGCAGAAGCCAGAAGCGAGCGCGCCGAGCGCGAGGAGCGCAAGCGTGTGGCGAACGAGAGACGGCTGGAGCCGGCGATCACCCGCGACGGCCATCCGGTAGAGATCGCCGCCAACATCGGCGCGGCCAGCGAGACTTCCGAGGCGGTGGCACTGGGCGCCGAAGCCATCGGCCTGCTGCGCACCGAACTGGTGTTCATGAACCATTCCCAGGCGCCAGATCAGGCGACCCAGGAGGCCGAGTACCGCCGCGTGCTGGAAGCCCTCGAAGGGCGGCCGCTGGTGGTGCGTACGCTGGACGTTGGTGGCGACAAGCCGCTGCCGTACTGGCCGATGCCGGCCGAAGAAAACCCTTTCCTCGGTGTGCGCGGCATTCGCCTGAGCCTGCAACGCCCGGATATTCTCGAAACCCAGCTGCGCGCGCTGCTAGCCTGCGCCGAGGGTCGCCCGTTGCGGATCATGTTTCCCATGGTCGGCAACATCGATGAGTGGCGCACCGCCAAAGCCATGGTCGACCGCCTGCGTGCGGAGCTGCCGGTGGCCGATCTGCAGGTGGGCATCATGGTCGAGATTCCCTCGGCGGCGCTGATCGCCCCGGTGCTGGCGCAGGAAGTGGATTTTTTCAGCATCGGCACCAATGACTTGACCCAGTACGCACTGGCCATCGACCGCGGTCATCCGACCCTTTCCGGTCAGGCCGATGGCTTGCATCCGGCGGTGCTGCGGCTGATCGACATGACGGTCAAAGCCGCGCACGCGCATGGCAAGTGGGTCGGGGTGTGCGGAGAATTGGCGGCCGATGCGCTGGCAGTGCCGATGCTGGTGGGCCTCGGTGTCGACGAGCTGAGCGTATCCGCCCGCAGCATCGCGCTGGTCAAGGCGCGGGTGCGGGAGCTGGATTTCGCCGCTTGCCAGCAATTGGCCCAGCAAGCCCTGCTGTTGGCGGGCACACATGAAGTGCGGGCTTTCGTCGGGGAGCGTTGCTGATGGCGCGCGTCCTTACCGTCACGCTCAACCCGGCGCTCGATCTGACTGTGCAGCTGCCGTCGCTGCGCCTGGGCGAGGTCAATCGCAGCGAAAGCCTGCAGGTGCATGCCGCCGGCAAGGGCCTCAATGTGGCGCAGGTGCTGGCCGATCTCGGACACCAGCTGACGGTGACCGGCTTTCTCGGCGCGGACAATCCGCAGGCGTTCGAGCAATTGTTCGAGGCGCGCGGGTTTGCCAATGAGTTTGTTCGGGTAGCGGGTGAAACCCGCAGCAACATCAAACTGGCCGAAGCCGGCGGGCAAATCACTGACATCAACAGCCCTGGGCTGATGATCGCCGAGACGGAGCGCGTCGAGCTGCTCGCCAGGCTAAAGCGCCTCGCCCCTGTACATGACCTGGTTGTGGTTGCCGGCAGCCTGCCACGCGGTGTCCAGGTGGAATGGTTCGTCGAGCTGTTGCAAGCACTCAAGCAACTGGGCGCGCGGGTCGCGTTGGATACCAGTGGCGCGGCCCTGCGCGCCGGCTTGGCGACCGCGCCCTGGCTGATCAAACCCAATGAAGAGGAGCTGGCCGAGGCCCGCGGAATGCAAGCCGCCGATGCGCCGGCGCTGGCCCGTGAAGCCTGGCGACTGCAGGTCGAAGGCGTCGAGCACGTGGTCGTCTCACAGGGTTCCGAGGGTGTGAGCTGGTTTGCACCAGGCGCTGGCTTGCACGCCCGTCCGCCAAGAGTGCAGGTGATCAGCACCGTTGGCGCGGGCGACTCGCTGCTCGCCGGCATGCTTCACGGCTTGCTGGAGAACTGGCCCGCCGAACGCACGCTCCGCCACGCCACGGCCATCGCCGCGCAGGCGGTCGGGCAGATCGGCTTTGGCATCACCGACACGGCGCAGCTCGCCGAGTTGGAAGCCGCCGTTCGCCTTCAGCCGCTGAGCCAATAACTCCAATAAGAGGTGAAAGGAATGAATCTTCTCATCGTCACGGCCTGCCCCAACGGAATGGTCACCAGTGTGCTCACGTCACGCCTGCTCGAAGCGGCCGCTCATCGTCTGGGCTGGTCGACCGCTGTGGAAGTCCATGATCCCAAGGCCATCGGCTCGCCATTAACGCCCGCGCAGATCGCCAACGCCGACCTGGTCGTGGTGGTCAAGACCGGCCCGTTGTCGCTACAGCGCTTTATCGGCAAGCGTGTCGCCCAATCGATTCCGTCCGAAGCCTTGCTCGATCCCGAAGGTTTCTTGCGCTCTGCCGCCGAGACGGCCAGCGAACTGCGACAGGATGATGAGGCTGATGCAGCCCAGTCCCGCAGCAAGCCCAAGCTGGTGGCCATCACCGCGTGCCCGACCGGCGTGGCGCATACATTCATGGCTGCCGAAGCCCTGCAGCAGGCGGCGATTCGCAAGGGTTACGACCTGCAGGTAGAAACCCGCGGATCGGTGGGCGCACGCAACGTGCTCGACGCGAAGGCCATTGAAGAGGCCGATGTGGTGCTGCTCGCCGCCGATATCGAGGTGGACGTCGCCCGCTTCGCCGGCAAGCGAGTGTTTCGATGCGGCACGGGCGTTGCGCTGAAACAACCCGACGCGACGCTGGATCGCGCACTGGAGGAAGCCACGGTGCTTAGCGGTGGCGCCGCGGTCAGTGCCGGTGGCGGCGAGCAGAAGGGCGAGAAGACCGGCGTCTACAAGCATCTGCTCACTGGCGTTTCGTACATGCTGCCGATGGTGGTGGCGGGCGGCTTGCTGATCGCACTGTCCTTCGTTTTCGGCATCGAAGCGTTCAAGGAAGAGGGCACCCTGGCGGCGGCGCTGATGAAGATCGGCGGCGAGACGGCATTCCAACTGATGGTGCCTTTGCTGGCCGGCTATATCGCCTATTCCATCGCCGACCGTCCTGGCCTCGCGCCGGGCATGATTGGCGGGCTGTTGGCCGGCACGCTGGGTGCGGGCTTTATCGGCGGGATCATCGCCGGCTTCGTTGCCGGCTACGCGGCCAAGGCGGTCAGCCGCTGGATTCCGCTGCCGCCGAGCGTCGAGTCGCTCAAGCCGATCCTGATCATTCCTCTGCTGGCCAGCCTGATCACCGGCCTGGTGATGATCTATGTGGTGGGTACACCGGTGGCGAAGTTGCTCGCCGGGCTCACCGAATTTCTCGACACCATGGGCACGTCCAACGCCGTTCTGCTCGGGCTGCTGCTCGGCACCATGATGTGCGTCGACCTCGGCGGGCCGGTGAACAAGGCGGCCTATGCCTTCTCCGTCGGCCTGCTCGCCTCGCAGAGCTATGCACCGATGGCCGCCACCATGGCCGCTGGCATGGTCCCGCCGATCGGCATGGGCATCGCCAGCATCCTCGCCCGCCGCAAGTTCGCCCAGAGCGAGCGCGAAGCCGGCAAGGCCGCGCTGGTGCTCGGTTGCTGCTTCATTTCCGAAGGCGCGATTCCCTTCGCCGCGAAAGACCCGCTGCGGGTGATTCCGGCCAGCATCGCCGGTGGCGCGCTGACCGGTGCGCTGTCGATGGCCTTCGGTGCGAAGCTGCTCGCGCCTCACGGCGGGCTGTTCGTGCTGCTGATTCCCAACGCGATCAACCAGGCGCTGCTGTATCTGTTGGCGATTCTGGCCGGCAGTCTGGTAACAGGCGTGATCTATGCCGTTATCAAGAAGCCCGAGGCACAGCCGCTCGCCGTTGGTGCGGCAACCTGACCAGCGGGCCGAAACCGCTGAACTAAACGCCTTCCCGCTGCATCCACTAAAAGCTGGTCGAAATTCTGTGTCAGAACGTTTCGCCAGCTTTTGCGTTGAAACGAATCGGCTGGAGAGCGTTGGATGAGCATCGAATACGGGCCGCGCCCCTTGCGTATCACCCTGACGGCCATTGTTGTGCTGGTGTTGGGGGCGCTGATGACGATCGGCGGTGGTTACCTCGCGGTACTGGGAGGGTCCTGGTATTACCTGAGCGCTGGAATCGCGCTGCTCATCGTCGCCGCTCTGCTGTTTGCCAGACGGCGCGCAGCTATCTGGCTGTATGCATTGCTGTTGCTGGCGACCCTGATCTGGACGTTCTACGAGGTCGGGTTCGATTGGTGGCAGCTGGCGCCACGAATCGATCTCTGGTGCATCCTCGGGCTGTGGCTGATCCTGCCCTTCGTCAATCGTTACGTGAGCGATCGGCTAGTCTGGCGTGACGGCGCCAGTGGGTTGCTCGGGCTCGGCTTGCTGGCCGGGGCGCTGATGGCTGGCGACTCGCTGACGCAGGACTATCACTCGATCAAGGGTGAGCTCAGCGACGCGCAGATGCAGGGCCTCGAACCGGACGGACAGGCGGGGCGCTCGGCAAGCGAGTGGCCAGCCTACGGTGGCTCCAGCAACGGCGATCGCTATTCGACGGCGGACCTGATTACTCCGGAAAACGTCGGGCGGTTGGAGAAAGCCTGGGAATATCACACCGGCGATTTGCCGGGTGAGGGCGATCCGGGCGAGCTGACCAATGAGGTGACGCCGCTGAAAGTGGGCGACACGCTGTTCATCTGCACGCCACACAGCATCGCCATCGCGCTGGATGCCGATACCGGTGAAGAGCGCTGGCGCTTCGATCCGAGCATCAACCGTGATGCCGAGTACTACCAGCACATGACCTGCCGCGGCCTCGCGTTTCACGATGCCGGTTCCTATGGCCAGACCGCGACGAGTGTCCCGTCGCCGGGACAAGCTGCGGCCCGCTGCGAGCGCCGGCTGTTTCTGCCGACCAATGACGGCACGCTGATCGCGCTGGATACAGAAGACGGCAAGCCTTGCGAGGACTTCGGCGATGCCGGGGTGGTGGACCTGAAACTCGGTCTCGGCGAAGGCGCTCTGGGTGTCTATCTGCCAACATCGCCTCCGGTGGTGACCGAGAAGCTGGTCATCGTCGGCGGCTCGATTACCGATAACGGCGCGGTGGATTCACCCGGCGGCGTCATTCGCGCCTACGACGTGCGCAACGGGCGACTGGTGTGGAATTTCGATCCGGGCAACCCGGATGCTACCGATCCGCTGGCACCGGGCGAGACCTACGTGCGCAGCACGCCGAACTCCTGGACCATCGCTACTGCAGACGAGGCGCTGGGGCTGGTCTATATCCCCACCGGCAACCAGACGCCTGATCAGTGGGCCGTACCGCGTACGGCCGAATCCGAGCGCTTTACCGACACCCTCGTCGCGCTCGATCTGGAGACCGGCAAGGTGCGCTGGGAATTCCAGACCGTGCACCACGACCTCTGGGATCGCGATTTGCCGTCCCAGCCCACGCTGGTGGATATCGACGGGCCGCAGGGCAAGGTGCCAGCCATCATCCAGCCGACCAAGCGTGGCGACCTGTTCGTGCTGGACCGCCGCACGGGCGTGCCGATCGTTCCGGTCGAGGAAGTCCCGGTGCCGCAGGGCACGGTGGAAGGTGACTATGCGGCGCCGACCCAGCCGGTTTCTGCGCTCAGCTATGCGCCGGACGAGCCGCTGTATGAAAAGGACATGTGGGGTGGCACGCCGCTGGATCAGATGATGTGCCGCATTCAGTTCCGCAAGCTGCGCTACGACGGTGATTTCACGCCGCCTTCAGAGCAAGGCTCGCTGATCTATCCGGGCAATGTGGGTACGTTCAACTGGCCGTCCGTGGCGGTCGATCCGAGCCGGCAGCTGCTGTTCGGTGCGCCGAACTATCTGGCGTTCATATCGACCATGGTCAAGCGCAGCGAAGTCGATCCGGAAGAACGCACCGGTGGCGGCGAGACCGGGCTGCAACCGAACCTCGGCGCACCTTATATGGTGCGGCTGGAGCCGTTCATGTCCGTGCTCGGGCTGCCGTGCCAGACGCCGCCATGGGGCTTCGTCACTGCAGTTGATCTGCGCAGCATGAAGAAAGTCTGGATGCACAAGAACGGCACTAGCCGCGACAGCGCACCGCTCGGCATCCCCTTCCCGGTGGGCACGCCAGCGCTAGGCGGACCGATCGTCACCGCTGGCGGTGTCGCCTTCATGAGCGGCACCCTGGATTACTACCTGCGTGCCTATGACCTGCAGAGCGGTAAAGAGCTATGGAAGGGACGGCTGCCGGCGGGTGGGCAGGCGACGCCGATGACCTATGTTTCGGAGAAAACCGGCAAGCAGTACGTGGTGCAGATGGCCGGTGGGCATGGGTCGTTTGGGACGAAGATCGGGGATTCGGTGATTGCCTGGGCGTTGGAGGAAGGGCAATAGACGCTGATGTTCAGGTGTTGGGCTGCCTGGTGAGTGCTGTTGTCGGTCTAGCCGAAGGTGTACGGCGGCGCCACGTCCCCTCACCCTAGCCCTCTCCCCGGAGGGGAGAGGGGACTGGTCGGAGTGGGGATTTTCGGTTCGTTGGCGGCGGAACGTATCTTTCCGAGAAAGCTGGCCTTTGCGACTCGCATAGCCATAGCGCGACCAGAGGCCCCGCTTACTCCATGAGTCGGGCTAACCGCGCTGATACGGAGGCCTCAATCCAGCTCCCTCTCCACTTTGGGGAGAGGGTTGGGGTGAGGGGAGCGGGCTTCAACCCAGCGGAGTATTTCAGCTAGAACCCCTTCGAGATTCTGCAGCACATCCAGATTGCTGAACCGCAGCACGTCCAGACCTTTGTGCTGCAGATAGTCGGTACGCACTCGATCCTTCTCCTGCCCTGCATCGTCGTAGTGTTGACCGCCGTCGAGCTCTATCACTAACCGCAGCTGCGCAGTAGAAATCCAGTACATAGGGCGGGAACGGATGTTGTCTGCGGAACTTAATGCCCGCCAGGCCACGGTTGCGTAGTCGCCGCCATAGCAGGCGCTCGCAGTCGGTGAGCTGCGTGCGGAGTTGCTGGGCAAACACGCGGTGCTCGGGTGTAACACGTTCGGTTGGCATTTCACGATCCTTGTGAAATAGGCGTCTTAAGCAGTCAGCAAGGGCGCCCCGGATACTTGCGATCCCCGCTGGGCTCCACGCACTGCTGCTCCGTATGCTGCTCCATGCGTGGAGATTTGTCCCGCAGACTGGACGTCAGGCTGTTCAAGAACTTTGTCGCCTGGGTCTGATCATCGAAGCGTCGTGCGCCATTCAGCGAGCCGGTGTAGCTGCCGTTGCTGGCGGCATAGCATTCCTGATTATTGGCGCATGTCAGCGCGACGACCCAGAACGGACTGTTGATCAGCACCCCTGCCTGAGCGGCAGAGGTGGAAAGGGCAAGAGCGAGCAGAAGGTTCCGCATGATGTTGCTCCGATGTGTGGAACCGGAAACATATCCCATCGGCCAGATGCTGACTGTGGTGTTTCTCCCGGTTAGTGATGCTCGCGCGTCGCCCTAAATTTCACATCCGGCCAGCGTTCTTCCATAAGGCTCAAGTTGACCCGCGTTGGGGCCAGATAAGTCAGGTGACCACCGCCATCGACCGCCAGGTTTTCGTAGGCCTTGTCGCTGAACTCCTTGAGCTTCTTCTCGTTGTCGCACTCGATCCAGCGCGCGGACCAGACGTTGATCGCCTCGTAAGCGCACTCGACCTTGTATTCCTCTTTCAAGCGGCTGGCGACGACGTCGAACTGCAGCACACCGACGGCGCCGAGGATGATGTCGTTGTTGCGCTCGGGGAAGAACACCTGGGTCGCGCCTTCTTCGGCCAGTTCCTGCAGGCCCTGGCGTAGCTGCTTGGATTTCAGCGGGTCCTTCAGGCGCACGCGGCGGAACAGTTCCGGGGCGAAGTGCGGGATACCGGTGAAACCGAGGTTTTCGCCTTCGGTAAAGGTGTCGCCGATCTGGATGGTGCCGTGGTTGTGCAGGCCGATTATGTCGCCGGCCCAGGCTTCCTCCAGCTGCTCACGCTCGCTGGAGAAGAAGGTCAGGGCGTCGGCGATGCGGATGTCCTTGCCGATGCGCGCGTGGCGCAGCTTCATGCCTTTTTCGTACTTGCCCGAGCAGATGCGCATGAAAGCGATGCGGTCGCGGTGCTTGGGGTCCATGTTCGCCTGGATCTTGAAGACGAAGCCGGTGAACTTGTCCTCGACCGGCTCAACCACCCGCTCGTTGGCGGCGCGTGGTAGCGGGCGTGGCGCCCAGTCGACCACGGCATCGAGCACATGGTCGACACCGAAGTTGCCCAGCGCGGTGCCGAAGAACACCGGGGTCAGCTGGCCCTTGATGAACTCGTCCTGGTCGAACTCGTGGCAGGCGCCCTGGACCAGCTCCAGTTGTTCTACGAAGCGGTCGTACTCGTCGCCGATGTGCTTGCGTGCCTCGTCGGAGTCGAGTTTCTGGATGATCTTCACCTCGGTGCGCTCATGCCCGTGGCCTGGCGTGTAGACGATGATGTAATCGTCCTTGAGGTGGTAGACGCCCTTGAAGTCGCGGTAACAGCCGATCGGCCAGGTGATGGGCGCGGCCTTGATCTTCAGGACTGCCTCGATCTCGTCGAGCAGTTCGATGGGGTCGCGGATGTCGCGGTCGAGCTTGTTGATGAAGCTGACGATGGGGGTGTCGCGCAAGCGGCAGACGTCCATCAGGGCGATGGTGCGCGGCTCGACGCCCTTACCGCCATCGAGAACCATCAATGCCGAATCCACTGCGGTCAGGGTGCGGTAAGTGTCTTCCGAGAAGTCTTCGTGGCCGGGGGTGTCGAGCAGGTTGATCATGTGCTCGCGGTAAGGGAACTGCATCACCGAGGTGGTGATGGAGATGCCGCGCTGCTTTTCCATTTCCATCCAGTCGGACGTGGCGTGGCGGTCGGATTTGCGCGACTTCACGGTACCGGCGACAGCGATGGCCTTGCCCATCAGCAGCAGCTTCTCGGTGATGGTGGTCTTGCCCGCGTCGGGGTGGGAAATGATGGCGAAGGTGCGGCGCTTCGCGACTTCGGCGGCCTGAGAGGTCATGGCGGTCCCGGTATAGAAAGCGTGTCGGAAAAAGCCGGCGATTATAACGCAAAGGCTGTCCGTCAGCGTGGCGCACGTCGCTGCGCCCGGGCCGGCCAGGCTCAGAGGGGGGAACATCGCTGCGTCACATTTGTCGGTTTGAATAAGGGTAGGTTCGTCGACATGGGAAAAATGGAAGCGAGTACGGATTTTTCATTGATATCGAACAGCTGTGGTTCTAAAGTTCGCGCCCGAACGTCCATGCTGGCAACGATCCATCCGGCTCAAGTACTGACGACGAGAGATCAGGATTCACCAGGTCACCGCACCCGTTGCCGTCGACCTGGCCGTGATACTCGGCGACATGCCTTGGGAAGTAGGCGAACCAAAGTGGGGAAACTGATCAGGCGTTCTTGCTCACCCCTTATCCGACTTTACGTTTCCCGATTTGGAGCCATGCATGTCGATCAAGATCGAAGATTACTATCCGCGCGAAACCTTCCAGAAAATGAAGGCCTTCGCCGATGAGCGCGAAACCCCGTTCGTTGTCATCGACACCAAGATCATCAGCGATTCGTACGACCAACTGGTCGGCAATTTCCCGTTCGCCAAGATCTACTACGCCGTGAAGGCCAATCCGGCCACTGAAATCACCGAGCTGCTGCGCGACAAGGGTTCGAACTTCGATATCGCCTCGATCTACGAACTGGACAAGGTGATGGCTACCGGCGTCGGTCCGGAGCGCATCAGCTACGGCAACACGATCAAGAAAGCCAAGGACATCCGCTACTTCTACGACAGGGGCGTGCGCATGTTCGCCACCGACTCGGAAGCCGACCTGCGCAACATTGCCAAGGCCGCACCGGGTTCGAAGGTCTATGTGCGGATTCTCACCGAGGGTTCCAACACTGCCGACTGGCCGCTGTCGCGCAAGTTCGGCTGCCAGACCGACATGGCGCTGGACCTACTCATCCTGGCCAAGCAACTGGGTCTGGACCCATACGGTGTGTCCTTCCACGTCGGTTCGCAACAGCGCGACATCGACGTCTGGGACGCGGCCATCGCTAAGGTCAAGGTGATCTTCGAACGTCTGAAGGAAGAGGACGGCATTGTCCTGAAGATGATCAACATGGGCGGCGGCTTCCCGGCGAACTACATCGCCAAGACCAACGACCTGACCACCTACGCCGACGAGATCATCCGCTTCCTGAAGGACGACTTTGGCGACGATCTGCCGGAGATCATCCTCGAGCCGGGCCGTTCGCTGATTGCCAATGCCGGCGTGCTGGTTTCCGAAGTGGTGCTGGTGTCGCGCAAGTCGCGCACCGCCGTTGAGCGCTGGGTGTTCACCGATGTGGGTAAGTTCAGCGGCCTGATCGAAACCATGGACGAGTCCATCAAGTTTCCGATCTGGACCGAGAAGAAGGGCGAGATGGAAGAAGTGGTCATCGCCGGCCCGACCTGTGACAGCGCCGACATCATGTACGAGCACTACAAGTACGGCCTGCCGCTGAACCTCGCCAGCGGCGACCGCCTGTACTGGTTTTCCACTGGCGCCTACACCACCAGCTACAGCGCGGTGGAATTCAACGGCTTTCCGCCGCTGAAGGCTTACTACCTCTAAGCGCCTTCAGCAATGCCGTAACAGCCGCGGCATCAGCCTGATGAAACCCCGCCTCCTTGGCGGGGTTTCGCTTTCCTGGCAGGCCGCCTTTAGTGGACCTTCGGGGGCGAAGCGCAAGCTACCTTTTGTAGGAAGCCCGCCCTCGGGGCGAAGCGTTTCAGGCTCGGTGCCGCCGCCATTCGCCGCGAGGGCGCGCCTCCCACAGGGGTACGGATGGTTCCCATGCTCTTGCGTTATGCGTCGGATTCGAGCGGGTCAGGCCGGGTCGTGGCGAGCTGACGGGCAACCAACCGGTCACCCTGATCACCGATGTCGGCACAGCGGGTGACATAGGCCACGGCGATATCGGTGATCAGTTCGATCCGCGCTGCCAGCAACTCGTCTCGCGCCTTGCGCAGAAACTTCAGGTGACCGAGCGCCAATGCCTGGATCAGCCAGTGCCGCGCCTCGTCCCAACGCTGCTGGCTGATCAGCACCGCGGCGTAGCTGAACTGGCCTCGGAAGTCGCCTGCCTCGGCGGAGCGTCGATACCAGTTCCAGGCGGCGTCCGGATCGGCCGGCACCACCAGGCCTT
Organism: Pseudomonas sp. CBC3; assembly: GCF_037967085.1. Taxonomy (NCBI): domain Bacteria; kingdom Pseudomonadati; phylum Pseudomonadota; class Gammaproteobacteria; order Pseudomonadales; family Pseudomonadaceae; genus Pseudomonas; species Pseudomonas sp. CBC3. Next base: position 133,808 of record NZ_JBANEO010000001.1, on the reverse strand, counting down.
CTTCCAGATAGCGCCCCAGCAGATTCATCGACTTCGCATGACCCAGCTCCGCTGCCTGGCGATACAGCTGTAAGGCCTGCGTCTGATCTTGCGCGACCCCACGGCCAGTGGCGAACAGGTTGGCAAGGTTGTACATGCCCCAGTCGAGACCCTGTTCGGCCGCCTTGAGGTATTCGCGCGCTGCCGTCGAAAGATCCGGATTGCAACCCCAGCCATGTTCCAGGCAGCGGCCGAGCATGTTGTGCGCCATCGGGTTGCCTTGCGCCCGTGCGATGCGAAACCAGCGGACTGCCAGTGCGGGGTCGCGTTGGATGCCACGGCCTTCCAGCAGGATCTGGCCGAGCATCACTTGGGCGTCTGCGAGGCCCGTTTCCGCCGCGGCGAGTATGGTCCGCGCGGCTTCTCGTGGATCGCCCGCCAGCAGGTTGGGCAGCTGGTCCGGGGAGACTTCCTCACGACGAGATAGAACACGCATTCAGACGTCTGCCCAGCGACGCAGCAGGTTGTGGTAAGTGCCGGTCAGCTGGACTAGCGATGGATGGTCCGGCAGATCGCGGGTCAGCTGCTGAATCGCCTGATCCATCTCGTAGAGCAAGGTGCGCTGGCCATCATCGCGGATCAGGCTCTGGGTCCAGAAGAACGAGGCGATGCGCGTCCCGCGGGTGACTGGCTCGACCTTGTGCAGGCTGGTCGCGGGATAGAGCACCAGGTCGCCGGCGGCGAACTTGACCCGCTGTGTGCCGTAGGTGTCCTGAATGACCAGTTCACCGCCGTCGTAGCTATCCGGATCGCTGAAGAACAGGGTCGAGGACACATCGGTACGGACACGCTCGGGGCTGTTCCTCACCTGGCGGATGGCGTTGTCGATGTGATAACCGAACGAGCCGCCTTCTCTGTAGCAGTTGAACAGGGGCGGAAACACCTTGTGCGGCAGCGCAGCGGACATGAACTGCGGGTTCTGCCAGAGGCGCTGCAGCATGGCTTCGGAGATTTCCCTCGCCAGCGGCGAATCCTCCGGCAATTGCAGGTTGTGCTTGGCCTTGGTCGATTGGTAGCCAGCGGTGACCTTGCCGTCAGCCCAAGGGGCTTGTTCCAGCGCACTGCGGATACGTTTGGCTTCGTCGGAGCTGAAAATGGCGGGGATGTGCAGAAGCATGTCGAGGGCCGATTGGGCTGGTGGGCGCGGTGGATGAAGCTCGGCGTACTGTTGCGGAGCCCCATAAGTATTTCAAGATTTTTCTGTTACATATTGATATCAATTATCGTTTGCTCTAGATTTCGCGTCTTCCGATTTCCCCCCCAACGAGAATAATGATGGCTTCCATGTCTTCGGATCGCCTTGCCTGCACTCCGCGTTTGCTCGCCACCGCCGTCGGTGTGGCCATTACTGGCATGTCCGCCGCGCAGCTGGCACAGGCCGACCAGACCGAACCGCTCAGCCTGGGCACCACGACGGTGACGGGCGATGCCGTTGAAGGCGACTACAAAGTCGAGCAGGCGCAATCGTCCAAATACACCGCACCGCTGCGGGATACGCCGCGTTCGGTCACGGTCGTGCCTCAGCAAGTCCTGAAAGACACCAACTCGTTGAACCTGCAGGACGCGCTGCGCACTGTGCCAGGCATCACCATGGGTGCCGGCGAGGGCGGTAATCCCACTGGGGATCGTCCGTTCATTCGCGGCTTCGACTCACAAAGCAGCATGTACCTCGACGGCGTGCGTGACACTGGCGCGCAGACTCGCGAGCTTTTTGCCGTTGAGGCGGTGGAAGTGGTCAAGGGTTCCGACTCTGCTATGGGCGGTCGTAACTCCGCCGGCGGCAGCATCAATCTGGTCAGCAAGAAGGCGCATCTCGGCAATTCGCTGGACGGCGGCTTTACCTGGGGCTCGGACCAGACCCAGCGCTACACGCTCGATGGCAACTACCAATTTAACGAAACCACCGCAGGCCGGCTGAACCTGATGAGCCACGAAAACAACGTGGCGGGCCGCGATGCGGTGAACAATGACCGTTGGGGCCTTGCGGCTTCGCTCGCTTTCGGTCTGGGCACGCCCACTCGTGTTTTCCTCGATTACTACCACATGGAAAACGACGATCTGCCGGATTCCGGCATTCCTTACAGCCTGAACACCGGTTCGTCCGGCACGCGCACGTCGGCCAATCCCGACAAGCCCACCGACGGTGGCGACAGCAGCAACTTCTACGGTCTGAAAGGCCGCGACTTCTCCAAAGGTCGCGCGGATATCTCCACCATCGCCGTCGAGCATGACCTCAGCGACAACCTGACGGTCAAGAACACCCTGCGCCATGGCAGCTCCATGCAGGACTACATCTGGAGCCAACCGGACGACAGCAAGGGCAACATTCTCAACGATCAGGTGTTCCGCCGCGCCAACCAGCGCGTCAGCAACACCACCAGCACCATCAACCAGACCGAGCTGTTCGGCGAAACCGTCATCGCCGGCTTCAAGAACAACTTCTCCTTTGGTGTTGAGTTGGGCCGCGAGAACGTGGACCGCTCCGGTTATACGCTGCCTGGCACTAGCGCAGGTACCTGTACGCCCGCACTGGTTGCCTCCGGTGACTGCACATCGCTGTCCAATCCGAACCCCAACCAGGCCTATACCGGCACCATCACGCGCAACTACTACGGCACCGAGACCGATGCCGATACTCGTGCGCTCTGGGCGTTCGACACCCTGGAGTTGACTCAGCAGTGGCTGCTGAACATGGGCCTGCGCTACGACTACTTCGACACCAGCGCCAAGACCAGCACCGCCACCGGCGTGACCAAGATCGAAGACACCAGTGAGTTCATCACCGGTCAGCTGGGCCTGGTCTACAAGCCGGTCGAGAATGGCAGCATCTACGTCTCCTATGCCACCTCGGCGACACCACCAGGATCAACCCTGGGCGAAGGCGCAGAGCCAAACGGGCTGAACGACGGCAACGGCACCTCCGGCAGCATCCGCAGCGACATGGAGCCGGAAGAAACCACCAACTACGAGATCGGTACCAAGTGGGATCTGCTCGATAACCGACTCTCGCTGGGTGCAGCGGTGTTCCGGACCGAGAAGGACAACGCGCGTGTGCTGACCAGCAACTTCACTTACGAAAACGTCGGCAAGACCCGCGTGGACGGCTACGAGCTGACCGCAACCGGTCGCCTGACCCGCAAGTGGAACGTGTTCGCCGGGTACAGCTATCTGGATAGCGAACTAGTGGAAGGTGGTGCGGTAGGCAATCGCGCAGGCGCAGTGACCAGCGCGGTGAACCCGGACAACGGCAACCAGCTGGCGAATACGCCCAACCACGCCTTCAGCCTTTGGACCACCTATGACGTGACCGATAAGCTGGCCGTCGGCGGTGGGGCGTTCTATGTCGACGAGGTTTACGGCAACACCGCCAACACGCTGCTGGTCGATTCCTACTGGCGCTACGATGCGATGGCCAGCTACAAGGTCAACAAGCACCTCGACTTCCAGATCAACGTGCAGAACTTGACCGATGAGACCTACTACGACAAGGCGTACGGCGCTCACTATGCCAACCAGGCCGCAGGCCGTACGGCATTGCTGAGCACCAACTTCCACTTCTGACCGAAGCTGAAGCAGAAGCCATTTCTGATGGTCTGGCAGTGATAACGGCGAAACCCCGCCGATGGCGGGGTTTCGTTTTTCCGGCATTCAGTTTTGCGCGACCTTGATCAGAGGGAGCCCCCGCAGCGCACCGGCCCTCTAGTACATCGCGCCTTCTGCAGGCCAGCGGCGCGTCAGTAAAGATCCCGGCGATATCGACCTTGCTCGGCAAGCACCTGCAGCTGCGCTTCACCCAACACGCCGGCCAGAATTTGCTGCACCTCGCGGCCCATGCCTTCGAGGCTCCCGCATATGTAGAGGGCTGCACCATCATTGATCCACTGGCGCAGCTCGTCCGCGGCATCGCGCAGCAGATGCTGGACATAGATTTTCTCTGCCTGGTCGCGGGAAAACGCCAGGTCGAGTCGCTGCAGGTGGCCGGATTGCAGCCATTCTTGCAATTCGTCGTGCAGCAGCTGATCGTGAGCGGCGCTGCGCTCCCCGAACAACAACCAGTTGCGCGAGCCCGTGTCGACACGTTCACGCAGGTGCGAGCGCAGGCCTGCAATGCCGGTGCCGTTGCCGATGAGGATCAGCGGGGTGCCGGCATCCGGGCCGTGAAAGCTGGGGTTGCTGCGGATGCGCAGGTCGATCAGGCTGCCCGGTGTTGCATGCTGGCAGAGCCAGCCAGAGCCAAGGCCGAGGCGTCCATCAGCATGCCGGGCCTCGCGTATCAGTAGCTGCACATGGCCTTCGTCTGGAATCGAGGCGATGGAATATTCACGGTGGGGCAGGCGGGGCAGCGCCAGCAGCCTTTCGAGCTCGCATCCGCGCAGTTCGTCTGGGTCCGGCGGCAGGCGGCGACAGGCGAGGGCCTCGGCCAGCGAACGTTCACCCTCGACGGGAAGCGCCGGGTCGAAGCCGAGCTGCCGCAGCAGCTGCTCCACCTCCGTCGTGGCGTGGCGTGGACCGACTTCGGCGATGTCACCGGCCTGCCACTGCGATGTTTCGCCAGTTGGACAAAGTGTCAGATGAAACACCGGCGCACCTTGGCTGCCCGGGTTGAGCAGCACCCGGTTGTGCAATAGCCAGGGCTGGTAGGGCGCGGGCTGCCAGTCGGTAAAGTCGCTGCGGCCGCTGATGTGGCCCAGTTGATGCTGCCAGTGCCGTAGCGCACCTGGATCGGCGCGATCAGCCTCCAGCCGATCGAATAGCGACAAGGCGCCAAGTTCGCGCAGCCGGGTATCGATCCGCTGGCCGAAACCGCAAAAATGCGTGTATTGCCGGTCGCCGAGCGCGAGTACGGCAAATTCCAGGGACGAGAGGTCGAGCGCATCATGTAGCAGGCGTCGCTCAAAGCGAGCGGCATTGTCCGGCGCTTCGCCCTCGCCGTAGGTACTGAGAATGAACAGGACACGGCGCGCCCTGGCCAGCGTCGCGGTGTCGAGGGCGTTCAGCGGTCGGACGTCGACCGCCATGCCGGCAGCGCGCAACTGCTCTGCGCTGCGTTCGGCCAGCTCACGCGCCTGACCGCCCTGGCTGGCATAGGCGATGATCAGGGTATCGGTCGTGGGATGAGTAAAAGGTTGCGCGTGCTTGCGGTCATTGCGCCAGAGGTGCAGGCAGACGCCGAAATAAGCCGCTATCACCAGCGAGGCCGAGATGATTCGCGAAGGTTGCCACCAAAACAGCCATACGGCGAGCAACAGGCACGCCAGCAACGGGGCGTAGCGCACGAGTACGAAAGTGCGAGCCAAGGTAGCCGTCTCCTGGAGTCTGGCCGTAAGCATGGTGGTTTGTCCGGCGCGATGCCGTTGCGGCTGCATGTGCGTGCTGGAATGGCGCAGCCGTCTCGCCACAGCTTGTGGGAGACGGCAAATGGCGCGTTTACAGGCCGTAGCGAGGTTTCGGCGCCGCTACGGCGATCGCCATGTTACTGCGGAAGTACTTCGAGCGTGGCGCTGTAGCTGGCGCGGCGTTCAGTGGCCGGCTTGCTGACGCCCTTGTCGCTGGTCAGTTCGGCTTCCAGCCAGTACATACCGGCGTCCGGCCAGGTGATGCTGACCTTGCCCTGCGCATCGGTCTTGGCATTGATTTCGCCGAGGTCATCGCGGTAGCGATTACCGCCCGGGATTACGCTTATTTCTACGTCCGCGGCTGGCTTGCCATCGAGCAGGAAGACGAATTCTGCCGCTTCGCCCGCATATAGGTCGTTGGGGTGGGTGACGGGCGACAGTTCCAAGCCTTTGCCGGTGGGCTCCAGCACGGTTTTGGTCGGTGCTCCGGACGTGGCGAACACTTCCATGCGGCTGCTGTTCTGGCTCACTTGCAGATCCTCGGCCTTGGCCGGGACTTCCTTGGCGAAGGCGTCCGGGTTACCCATCCAGCGGCGGGTTTCGCCATTCTCTTTCCAGCGTGCGACAAGGCCGCTGTTGGCGATTGCCAGCTTGTAGGTGCCTTTCTCGGTCAGATGCACATCGAAGGTGCTGCGATAACGGCCGATGCTGCCGTTTTCCGGCTGCACCTGGGAGCCATCCGGCGCGATCACTTGCAGTTGCGCAGCCGGACGTGGACGCATGCCGGGCGGGCCGCCAGCCGGTGCCTGATCGAGCTGGCCGATGCCCTGCAGGCGCAACGGGAAATGTTCGAAATAGAACAGGTCATTCGACACGGCGGCGTCCACGGTGATCCACGGATCTTCGCCGGACAGCACGGTGGCCGAGGGCAACATCCAGGCGCGATGGGCCTGGGCGGACAGTGGCAAGCAGACGGCCAGGGCCATCGCGGTCCATTTGATCATGGGTTTCATGCTGGGCTTCCTTGGGTCATTGAGTCAGTTCGAGAGTGACGGTGCCCAGTTCGCTTTCGCCCTGGGCCTGATGCGTTTCGGTCTTTTCCGGCGGCCAGCTGAATGGCAGGCGCAGCAGTTCGCGCCCGCCGACTTCACGCGCGGCCTCCACCACCAGACGGTATTCGCCGGCAGGCAGTGTGTTGAGCGGTGCGTTTTTGTCGGTAAAGCTCAGGCTATGGGTGCCGACCGCGCGTGTTGCGCCGCTGACGCCATCCACCGGCATGTCCAGGCTGCGACCGCTGCGTCGCCACCATTCGCGCATGTCCTTGAGCCATTTTTCGCCTTCGTTGTCCTTGAGCTTCAGGTCGTACCAGACGGCGAGGTTGGCGACATGGCTCTTGTCGGGCTGCTCCAGCCACAGCGCCACGTAGGGACGGTGATACTCGGCGACCTGCAGACGCGGGATTTCCACCTCGATTTTCAGATCGGCGGCCATCAGCGGCGCACTGAGTAGGGCTAGGGGCAACAGCAAGGTTTTTCGCATGGCAGATCCTTAATGAATAAACAGCAGCGCCAGCAGCAGCGGGATAACCAACCCGGCCCCGACCAGCGGCCAGGTCGTCGGTCGGCCACCGGCGTGACGCTGCAGTAGCAACAGTCCGGTAAGGCTGAAGACCACACAGGCCGCCGCGAAGATGTCGATGAACCAGCTCCAGGCAGTGCCGGTGTTGCGGCCCTTGTGAAGGTCGTTGAGGTAGGAAATCCAGCCGCGATCGGTGGATTCGTACAACAATTCGCCGCTGTCCAGCGCAAGGCTCAGCCAGGCGTCGCCGCCGGGGCGGGGCAGTGCGATATAGAGCTCGCCATCGGACCATTCGGCGTCGCGATCGGTCAGGTCGATCCGCAGTTCATGCTCGATCCACTGGCGCAGCGTGTCGGGCAGCCCAGCTTCAGGCGTCTGGGACAGCAATTGACTTTGCAGCGCCGTTGGCAGCTCGGCTTGGCGTTCGGTTACCTTGGGTTGCGCCTCAATCTGCGCGGCATGGTTGAGCGTGATCCCGGTAACCGCGAACAGCAGCATACCGACCAGGCACAGCGCAGAGCTGATCCAGTGCCATTGGCGGAGCGTGCCGAGCCAAAGGTGCATGGTGGTCCTTGTCGTGTGAGGGAATGGCGGATTCTAGGACGCTTGATCTTTCAAACGCTAAAGATTTACCAATGGCATACATTCGCGTCTCGCAGCGGGCAGCTGATCCTAAAGCGATGAAGCCGGAGTAAACCCCGGCTTCATCAGCGTCACGCTGCTGGCTCAGAACGTGATGTTGGCAGACAGCCAGAGGCGGCGGCCTTCTTCGATGACCCCGTCGGTGCCGCGACCGATCTGTGCATAGTCGGAGACCCAGCTCGCACCATTGTTGTAATAGGTGCCGGTGGTGAAGTCCTTGTCGAAGAGGTTGTAGATAGTGGCATTGAGCGTCAGGTTTTGCGTGGCTTTATACGAGCCTCCCAGATGGAAAACCTCGTAGGCTTCGAGGTCGCCCGCAGCATCGATCACCTGTTTGTTAGCATTCGTCAGGGTTGCGTAGCGCTGGTTGAAGCGCGCACGCTCACCGCGGTATTCACCCTTGAACCAAAGGTTCAGCTGATCGGTCGCTTGCCAGCTCAGGCGGGCAAACGCCATGTGCATAGGTGTGTTGGTCAACCGCGCGCCCTTGTCTGCGCCAGTAGTTTGCTCGCTGTCGGTATAGGTGTAGTTGGCGCTCACGCTCCAGGTTGGAGCGAACGCCCATTTGCCAGCCAGCTCGAAACCGCGAATCCGGGCCTCGCCAATATTGATGTCCTGCGAGAAGAACTCCTGCTGGAAGCCTGGCCCATAGCTGACGCAGCTTGGCTGATTAGGCGAGCCGGGGAAAAAACAGTTTGCCTGGCTTGGGCCGGTATCGATCTTGTCCTTGAACTTCGTATGGAACAGGGTCGCGTTGGCGTTGAAGTTCGAAAGGTTGGCGTAGTAAACGCCGAACTCGGTGTTGGTCGATTCTTCAGGGTCAAGATCCGGATTGCCGAACGAGATGTTCTGGCCTTGGCCACTGATTGAGCTGATGCCGTCATGCAACTGATTGAGTGTCGGAGTCTTGTAGCCTTTGCTGACGCCGCCTTTCATCGTCCAGCTGTCTGTCGTGTTCCAGACGAGATAGGCGCGCGGGCTGATGTGGCCACCGAACGCTTCGTGATCCTCGTAACGTGCACCAAGGGTGAGCGCCAGATCGTGGCGCAGCCGCCACTCGTCTTCAACGAACAGTGCCCAGGATTTCTGTGCGAAATCTTCTCCTGCGACGCCGTCGGTCACTTCGGCATCCCAGTACTGACCGCCCACGGTGAGGATATGGTTGTCGCCTAGAGGCGCGACGAGCTTGGTGTCAAAAACCAGGTCGGTGGATTCGAGCTCCCGATCATCGCCACCGATGATGGCTTGATAGGGCGCGTCGTACGGCACACCGAGAGTGCCGGGAATGGTACGGCCGAGGGTCTCTGTCTGGTTGTAGGTGATGCTGCTGTCCAAGGTGCCGAAGCCCAGCCGTCCGGTGTGGCTGAGAGCGAATTGATCACGCTCGAAACGTAGCTGATCCTGATAGCCGCTGATGTTGGTCGGGTCGTCTGCGGCGCAGCCAGCTACGGCGTTACTGCCGGTCGAAGCCTTGCCATCGAGGGTGCCCAATTGACAGTTGTCGTTCTCGTAAACTTGCCGGCCGCGTTCGAAATCCAGAGCGAAATCGTGATCATCGTGAGGGGTCAGGGTGAGGCGGGTCCCGATGTTGTAGTTGCGGCCCTCGACCGGGGAAGCGCCGCGCTTGCTGACGGTCGAGTCGTTATCGAAGGTCAGGTTCGACTCTTCACGATCAAAGAAGCTCCCGCGCACCGCCAGGCCAAGCAGACCTTCAGCGAGCGGGCCGCTGGCGTATACGCTAGTGCTGCTGGTGTCGCCGTAGTCGCTGTCTTCCTGAAACGTATGATCCAGCGTGACCGCCGCGCCCCATTTGTCAGCGACCTTCTTGGTGATGATGTTGACCACGCCGCCCATGGCATCCGAACCGTAGAGTGTGGACATCGGGCCACGGATCACCTCGATGCGCTCGATAGCCGACAGCGGTGGCATGAAGCTAGTACGGGTTTCGTTGAAGCCGTTGGGGGTCACGTTACCGGCAGTGTTCTGACGGCGCCCATCGATGAGGATCAGGGTGTAGTCGCTGGGCATGCCGCGCATGCTGATGTCTAGGCCACCGGTCTTGCCGGTGCCCTGGCGGATGTCTACACCTTCCACCTCATCCAACGCCTGGGCTAGGTTGCTGTAACGCTTGGTCCGGAGTTCTTCACTGCTGATCACACTGATGCTTGCTGGAGCCTCGGTAATCTTCTGCTCGAAACCCGAGGCGCTGACCACGGTGTCGCTCAGCGTGACTGGGCTGGTGTCGGCGAACGTATGAAAGCTGCAGCCGAGCAAGGCCACGGCCAGTGCTGAGCGAGTGAACGGGGCGTGCATGCGCGAAGATCCTTTGTTAGAAGCATTGTTTGGCGCGCATGATAGTGATTCGCGATAACCGTTTGGAATGATGTCGTTACGGCAAATCGCTGCGGACTCGAAGCTGCAAGGCTGCGCGCCTTGCGCCGTCAGGCTTTGCGACTGTGTATCAAATTATTTGGCAGGGTTGCGATTGAGGGCGCCGTACCGACCCGTCCCGTTTGCAACAGCCTCCTCGGCTGATTTGGCAGAGGAGACTGCATATCTGGCTCAGGGCATCTGAACTTCGATCACGCCGTCGGCGTTGATGCTGATCTGACGGGTTCCGGCCTCGACCTCCGGTGTCGGAGCGGAATCCATGCTCTTCATCGCGAAGTTACGCATCACCGGTTGATAACCACCGCCGCTGTTCAGGTTGAGGTTGACGATCTTGTAGTCGCTGCCGCCGAGCGCTTCGGTGGCCAGTTGTGCGCGGGCGCGGAAGGCCGCGACGGCATCCTTCAGCAAGGCGTCCTCGTTCTGTTTACGGATGGCGTCGGAGACGCTGAATTGCATGCTGTCCATCTTGAGGTCTTGCATCAGCTCACCGGTAAGCTTGGACAGCGCAGCGAAATCGCCACTTTCCAGGCGCAACTCGGCACGCTCGCGCCAAGCGGTGATCTGCTGCCCTTTTTCCTCATAGACCGGATAGCTGCTGCGGCTGCCTTGGCTGACGACGATGCCTTTCGCCAGGCGCGCACGCTGCAGGGCTTTGTTCATGGCTTCGGTCGTTTGCGCGGCCAACTGCGCCGGATCTTCGTGCTGGGCCTCGCTGTAAAGCGTGACATGCATGCGATCGTGCGCCACTTCGCTGGTGGCCTCGGCTCGCAGGGAAATCTGGTTGTAGTGTTGCTCATCGGCGACAGCCGAGAGGCAAACGATAGAGGCCAGCAGTGCGACGCTGCGGGTTACGGATACGAACATGACGGCTCCTGAGTTCGATGGCACCAGTGGTGCGGCGCAGAGACTTTAACAGGCTGTTAGGAAACTATCTGCGTCGCCTGGCCGGCCGCATCAAACCAGCGTTACAAATCGCCAGTCCGGTCGAAATACTCATCTACTAGTTCGTAACTCGATCGCGTGCCCGGTCCGCTTCTCCGCCTTGTCTTGGCTGCCTCGCCAACGTTTTTCAACAGCCTTGTTAGACGTTGAGCGGCGCGATGCAGTTTTTCGTGCGTCGCGTTGCCGCATGAGGGCTGTCTTTCGGGCGCCTTGGTTATACTCGCGACTCCGTTGGAGAGTCCATGTACGCATCCGTTCACCTGCTTTCAGCCAGTCGCCAGAATCTACGGCTACTTACTCTGATCCGCATCCTTGTGCTCGCCGCGCAGGCGGGCGCGGTGGGGCTCGCCTATGCCACTCAACTGTTCGGACTGCCGTGGTTTCATCTGGGCGTCACACTGGCCGTCTCGGCGCTGATCTGCCTGGGCACCGCTCTGCGATTGCGCGGACCCTGGCCGGTGACCGAGCTCGAATACGCCGTGCATCTGGCCGCAGACCTGTTGATCCACAGTGCGCTGCTTTATTACTCGGGCGGTTCGACCAATCCGTTCGTTTCCTATTATCTGGTGCCGCTCACCATCGCTGCTGCGACCTTGCCATGGATGTATTCGGTGGTTCTGTCGGGGCTGGCGCTTGCGGGCTATACCTTGATGCTGGTGTGGTACGACCCGGTCATCGCGCCGCCGGTCGATCGCACGACCTTGCTGGTTTACGGGATGTGGCTGAGCTTCGCGCTGGCCGCTGCCTTGATCACCTTTTTCGTGGCGCGCATGGCCGAGCAGTTGAGGCATCAGGAACAGCTCCAGGCTCAGCGACGCGAGGAAAGCATGCGCGATCAGCAATTGCTCGCCGTTGCAACGCAGGCAGCTGGGGCGGCGCACGAGCTGGGAACGCCATTGGCGACCATGAGCGTGCTGCTCAAGGAGCTGCGGCAGGACTATCAGCAACCTCAATTGAACGAAGATCTGGCACTGCTGCAATCGCAGGTTCAGCTGTGCAAGGAAAGCCTGCGACAGCTGGTGCGTGCCGCCGAGGCGGATCGCCGCCAGGCCGTCGTCGAGCAAACGGCGCGTGAATGGGTTGAGTCGGTGCTGCAGCGCTGGCATCTGATGCACCCGGAGGCCACCTTCCGCTTTCAGTGTCTGGGCAAGGGTACGCCCCCACGCCTGATGCCGCCGGCTGATCTAGGGCAATCGCTGCTCAACCTGCTGAACAACGCCACCGATGCCAGCCCGGATAATCTGGATATTCGCCTGGATTGGGATGCGCAGTGGATCAAACTGACCATTCGCGATCATGGCGCCGGTGTACCGCTAGCGATCGCCGAACAGATCGGGCGGCCGTTTATCACGACCAAAGGCAAGGGGTTCGGCCTCGGCCTGTTCCTGAGCCAGGCCAGCGTTACCCGCGCCGGCGGCACGGTGAAGCTCTACAATCACGAAGAAGGTGGCACCCTGACAGAGTTGCGCCTGCCGCATGGCTCGGTGCGGGCCAGAACCTGACGTGACACTAACGCGAGGAATGCAAGCATGACCGAAGAGTTGCAGCACGAAGGCGAAGATCAGCCTCATCTGCTGCTGGTGGACGACGATCCCACATTTACCCGTGTCATGGCGCGGGCCATGAGCCGTCGTGGTTTGCACGTCAGCATCGCCGGGTCGGCCGAGGAAGGCCTGGAGATGGCGAAGCAGGAACTCCCTGACTACGCGGTGCTGGATCTGAAGATGGATGGCGATTCCGGTTTGGTGCTGCTGCCCAAATTACTCGAGCTGGACCCGGAAATGAAGGTGCTCATCCTCACCGGCTATTCGAGCATCGCCACCGCGGTCGAGGCTATCAAGCGTGGCGCCTGCAATTACCTGTGCAAGCCCGCCGATGCCGACGATGTGCTGGCCGCGTTGCTTTCCAAGCATGCCGATCTGGATACGCTGGTTCCGGAAAACCCCATGTCGGTCGATCGCCTGCAGTGGGAACATATTCAGCGCGTACTGGCCGAACATGACGGCAACATTTCCGCCACGGCGCGCGCGCTGGGCATGCACCGGCGGACTTTGCAGCGCAAACTGCAAAAACGTCCGGTAAGGCGGTAGAAAGGCAGCCTTGAGCTTGAAGCTGGAAGCGAGTCGTTTGGTGGTTCGTATCCAGCTTGCGACTTAGGATGAAAAACGGCGGCAGGCCTCAAGCTGCAATGAAAAAGCTCGACGGGCTTGGGGCAGTCCACCCATTAGCTTCCAGCTCTTAAGCGATTACCATAAGCGGCCCCTTCGCCATCGAGCCCATCATGCTTTCCGTTGCCGTTCAGACCCTGGGCGTTACCGCCCCGGTGTTCGTCATGTTGTTCATCGGCATAGCGCTCAAACGGCTGGGCTGGATCGACGCTGCGTTCATTCAGACGGCATCGGCGCTGGTGTTCAACGCCACCATGCCTGCCCTACTGTTCATCTCGATCATCAAGGCCGATCTGGATGCGGCGTTGCAGCCGAGCCTGTTGATCTACTACGTCATCGCCACCGTCGCGACCTTCTTTCTCGCCTGGGCCTGGGCGCTCTGGCGTTGTCCGTCTGCCGATCGTGGCGTCTACGTTCAGGGCGCGTTTCGCGGCAATAACGGTATCGTCGGCCTGGCGCTGGCAACCAGTCTTTATGGCGATTACGGCCTGTCGCTGGGCGGAGTTCTGGCGGGCGTGGTGATACTGCTCTACAACAGCTTGTCGGCGCTGATTCTGGCGATCTACAGCCCAGGCGCGCGCGCCAGTGCTGGATCGATCCTGCTCAGCATCCTGCGCAATCCGTTGATCATCGGCGTGACGGCGGCGATCCCCTTTGCCTATTGGCAGATTCCGCTGCCGGACTGGTTGATGACTTCCGGCCAGTATTTCGCACAGATGACCTTGCCGCTGGCGCTCATTTGCATCGGCGGCACGCTGTCGATTTCGGTCCTGCGCGAGAGCAGCGGCATGGCCATCAGCGCAAGCCTGATGAAGATGGTCTGGCTTCCTGCGCTGGCCACAGCGGGGGCTTGGCTGGTCGGCTTCCGTGGCGCGGAGCTGGGCATCCTGTTCCTGTACTTCGCCAGTCCTACGGCTTCGGCAAGCTTCGTCATGGCGCGAGCGGTCAACGCCAATCATCAACTGGCGGCGATCATCATTGTGATCACCACATTGATGGCTGCGCTGAGCATCAACCTCGGGCTGTTATTGCTTGGCTGGCTGGGGTGGCTTTAAACGCCGCTTGCCCGTGTTGTGATCAATGTCCTCTTTCCCAGCTTAAGAAATTCAGCGAAATAGTCGTAATCGCTCAATAGGCCTCAGAAAAAAACACCGGTTTCCGTCACATTGCCTCGGGCGGTCGATGGCGTTTCTATCAGTGGTGGGCCGCCTTGTTTTCTGAGGATTGACGATGTCGTTTTTCACACCTTCGAGCCGTTCGCTTACGCGTGATGCCAATCGCGTCGTCAACCAGCATCGCCTGTTCGGTCCAGGTCTGGCGTTGCTGCTGCTCCTCAATCTCGGAACCTTTGCCGGTGGCATTTGGATCGGACGGGATATAGAGCCTCAGCGTGAGGCCGCGAGTCAGGAAGAGCCGGCCCTCGGAAGCGAAGATCGCTTCGCCATTGCGCGTGTCGGAAAAGTGGTGGGTCGACTGAAATCCATCGAGGCCGATGTGCTCGCATTGCAGGGCATGCTCGGTGAGCAGCGTATTCTGAGCCAGCAACTCTCGGCCCTCGATCCAACCCTGCTGCCCTTGCTGGCGCCGGAGCCGGCTGTTGGCAGCGAAGGGCAGGGCGGCGTGCTGCTACCGCCACGAGGATGCTCGAGTGAGTTGACATTGGGGGTCGACAGCGTATCGCTCGACGACCTGGAACGCACCGAGACGTCGGCGCACTGCATGCGTGTGTTGTTGGATGGCATGCTTCAGCGTGTGGCAGAACGCAACGCGGCGCTCATGGCGATTCCGTCCCGCCGCCCTGTCGGTGAAGCGCGCTTGGGATCGGCCTACGGTAACCGTATCGATCCATTCAGAAAGCAACCAGCCTTCCATTCGGGCGTGGATTTCGCGTTGCGCTCCGGTTCCGATGTTGTCGCTGCGGCGGGTGGTCGGGTGAGCTTTGCCGGCTATCGCGGCGCGTACGGCAAGCTGGTGGTAATCGATCACGGCAATCGGCTGGTGACTCGCTACGCACATCTGTCGCGTCTGCACGTGCGCGTGGGCGATGTGGTAACGCCTGAGCAGCTGATCGGGGCGGTGGGTTCCACCGGGCGCTCCACTGGTCCGCATCTTCATTTCGAGGTGCTGCACAAGGGGCGATTCGTCGATCCTCAGCGCTTCCTCGCCCTTGGCGATCTAGAGCGGGACAGCGATGTTCAGGCTCAAGACTAAAACGCTAGATACTCGCGAACTGCTACGTTCCGAGCATCGTTTACAAGCCCGTCGCAGCTCGCGTTCGTGGCTCTGGTTGATCTTCGCGATGCTGTGCGTGATTGGCGCGCTGCTTTATTTGCGCGTTATCGAGCATGGCGCCTACGAGCGGCAGGTCGCCGCGCTGGACATTGAAAATCAGGCGCTCCGGGATGCGCTCGAGCAGAGTCGGCTGCAACGCCAGGAAGCCGAAGCGACGCAGGAGCAGTTGCTCGGGCGCATCGCCAAGCTGTCCGAGCAAATCGAGCGACTGCAGACAGCCCTGGCTTTTTTCCGCCAGCAGAAGAAAGCCCGTTAATACCGAGGAATAGAAATGTTCGACAAGAAGAAGCCGGCGCCGAAAGTCGCCGTCGACCAGTTCTCCAGTCTGATTTCCGGCAATGTCTCGCTGGCCGGCGATATGGCGTTCGAGGAAGGGCTGAAAATCAGCGGCACGGTGACAGGCAACGTCTGCCACAAGCCTGGAACGCACAGCCTGCTGGCATTGAGCGCCGACGGCCGGATCGAGGGTAATGTCAGCAGTTACGATGCGCTGATCGACGGCGTCATCGTAGGCGATCTGGTGGTCGAGCACCTGCTCGAACTGCATTCCAACGCTCGGGTCTGCGGGAATATCCGCTACCGTCAGCTGAGCATGGAAAACGGCGCCGTAGTCGACGGCACGCTCAGCCGGATGAGTGACGAAGAAGAGACCGCGCAGGTTTTCGAACTGCCGCGGTCTCAGGCTCGCGAAGGTTGAGTCGAGGAGCGGCCCGGCCTGAAGTCCACTTGCTTCCAGGCCGGTCCGCTAGCAGGTGTGCAGAGGCTGCTATTGGCGCTGTTTCTTCCAGGCCCGGCTGGCGATAACTAGTAACGTCACTGCGGTCAGAGGTAAGGCATAGCCGATCATCGCATCACCAAAGGTTTCAGCAAACGGTCGTCCAGTGCTGGCCATTACCAGATACACCGTATACGCCACGTAATAGGCCAGGAACAGCAAGCCCTCCCAGCGGTTGATGGCGTAGCCGGTGAAGAAGATCGGCAGACATGCCAGCGCCACCGCGATCATTACCGGGAAGTCAAAGGCCAGCGCGCTGGCAGCCACCGTGATCGCCTCGGGGGACACCATCGACGCCAGTCCCAGTACGCAGAGCAGGTTGAAGATATTGCTGCCGACGATATTGCCTACGGCGATGTCGCGCTCACCACGGATGGCGGCCAGGATCGAGGTGGCCAATTCGGGTAGCGAGGTGCCGACGGCGATCACCGTCAAGCCGATTACCAACTCTGACAAGCCCAGCGCGCGGGCCAGGGACACGGCGCCCTCCACCAGGAAGTTGGAGCCCACCACCAACAGGATGAGTCCTACAACGACCAGGCCAGCGTTGATCAGGCTGGCATAAGGTTTGGGCTGCGCTTCGAGACCGAATTCTTTGGCGAACTCATCATCTGCGGTTGCGGCTGCATTGGCCTTCCGACTGCTGATGATCAGAAATAGGGTGTAGCCGACGACGGCGGCAAACAGCAGGGCGCCATCGAGGCGGCTCAGCGAGCCGTCCCAGGCCAGGGCGTAGGTGACCAGGCTGGCGCCAATCATGATCGGTACGTCGAGGCGGATCAGCTGGCGTGAAACGATGAGCGGCGCGACCAGCGCGGTCATACCAAGAATCAGCAGAACGTTGGCGATGTTGCTGCCGAGTACGTTACCGATGGCGATGTCGCCGCTGCCGTTCAGCGAAGCCTGCACGCTCACAGCCGTCTCCGGTGCACTGGTGCCGAACGCAACCACCGTCAGGCCGATGATCAACGGGGGAATGCCGAATTGCGCTGCCAGTTTGGCCGCGCCGCGTACCAGCACTTCGGCACCGGCAACGAGAAGCACCAGGCCAGCTATCAAGTAGACGAACGTCATCAGGGACACGAATGGTTGCTCCAAAAGGAAGGGTTGGCTCAGCGCTGGTGTTTCCAAGCGCGCAGAAAGATCACGAAAAGCGTGATGGCGGTCAAGGGCAATACGTACCAAGTCATTGCATGGCGTAACAGGCTGATAGACGGCAGGCCGGTGGAAAACATCACGAGATAGAGCGTGTACGCCAAGTAATAGCCGAAAAACATGGCGCCCTCCCAGCGATTGATCCGGTAACCGGAGAAAAAGATCGGTAGGCAGGCACCAAATACGGCGAGCATGACGGGCAAATCGAAGGCTAGTGCATTGGGCGAAATGGATAAGCCGCCGGCCGAAACCAGTGCGCCGGCGCCAAGCACCAGCAGGAGGTTGAAAATGCAGCTGCCCACTACATTGCCGACGGCGATATCACGCTCTCCGCGATACACCGCCAGCATCGAGGTTGCCAGCTCAGGCATGGAGGTGCCGACTGCAATCACCGTGAGGCCGATCACCAGCTCCGACAGACCCAGCGCCCTTGCCAGAGCCACCGCGCCGTCAATCAGTAGGTTCGAGCCTGCCACCAGCAGGATCAGCCCGAGCAGTACCATCGACAGTTGGATCAGCCAGCCGAGTGGTTTCGGCTGGTCTGCAGGGCCGTATTCGAGAGCGAACTCGTCGGGCCGTTCGCGCTTTTTCTCGCGCCTGCTGGCAATGACTAGAAAGGTTGTATAGAGCAGCAGAAAGGCAACCAGAACGCCGCCGTCCAGCCGACTCAGATCGCCGTCCCATGCGAGGGCGAAGGTCAGTATGCCAGCGCCGATCATTATCGGTACGTCCAGGCGTACCAGTTGGCGCGACACCAGCAGCGGCGCCACCAATGCGGACAGTCCGAGAATCAGCAGGATGTTGGCGATATTGCTGCCGATCACATTGCCAACCGCGATGTCGCCGCTGCCGTTCAAGGCGGCTTGAACGCTGACAGCCGTTTCCGGTGCGCTGGTGCCGAACGCGACGACGGTCAGGCCGATGATCAGCGGCGAGATACCGAAGCGTGCTGCAAGCTGCGCGGCGCCACGCACCAAGGCTTCGGCGCCCAGCACCAGCAATATCAATCCGCCAATCAGGTAGGCGAATATCATCAAACTCATCCGAACTCCATGTGAACGGGCGTGTAGCCCCTCAGTCGATTGTTTCGATTTCTACGTTGACTACACCGTCTTCGAGCAGATCGAGCTTGCCGGCCGCAACCCGCGACAGGTCGATGATGCGTCCCGGCTTGAACGGGCCTCGGTCGACGATACGCACTGTTACCTTTTTGCCGTTCTCCAGATTGGTCACCTTCACCTGTGTGCCAAATGGCAGGGTCTGGTGCGCGGCGACTAGTTCGTTCTGATTGAAGATCGTGCCGCTAGCGGTCTGCTCGCCATGAAAGCTACGAGCGTAATAGGAGGCCTTGCCCTGCTGGGTGAAGGTGCTTTTGACTTTCTGGTCGTTGCTCTGGTCTTCGGCGCAGCCGCCGATCAGGGCGAGCAGCAGTGGAACAAGCAGCGGTCTGGTACGCATGAGCCAATCCTTCTGCGCGGAATCGGTCAGATACCGGCCAGCGGATTGCTTCATGGCCTCGAAAGGCTTTGAGCGTCAAGCGGGGCAGCCGTTCAACGTTTCGTGTGTTGCGGTCAGTAGCGAAACGAGACGAGCCCGATGACAGGCTCGCCCCGTCGATTCAACCCTCGAGTTTGCGTTTGAGCAGTTGGTTCACCTGGCCGGGGTTGGCCTTGCCTTTCGATGCCTTCATTGCTTGCCCGACGAAGAAGCCGAACATTTTGCCGCGCTTGGCTTCGTCGCTGGCGCGGTACTGCTCGACCTGCTCGGCGTTAGCCGCCAGCACCTCGTCCAGCATCGCCTCGATGGCGCCGGAGTCGGTGACTTGCTTGAGGCCTTTCTTCTCGATGATTTCGTCAGCCGAGCCTTCGCCGGAGGCCATCGCCTCGAACACCATCTTGGCGATCTTGCCGCTGATGGTGTCGTCCTTGATGCGTACGATCATGCCGCCCAGCTGTGCGGCGGATACCGGCGACTGGTCGATCTCCAGCCCATCCTTGTTGAGCAGACTGGACAGCTCGCCCATCGCCCAGTTGGCGGACAGCTTGGCATCGCCGCAGGTTGCATTGACCTGCTCGAAGTAGTCGGCCAGCTCGCGGCTGGCAGCCAGAACGTCGGCGTCATAGGCGGACAGCCCGAATTCGCGCTGGAAGCGCTCGCGCTTCTGTACCGGTAGTTCCGGCAGGCTGGCACGGATATCGTCGAGAAAGCTCTGCTCGATCACCACTGGTAGCAGGTCGGGGCAGGGGAAGTAACGGTAGTCGTTGGCTTCCTCCTTGCTGCGCATGGAGCGCGTCTCGTCCTTGTTCGGGTCGTACAGGCGAGTTTCCTGCACCACCTTACCGCCGTCCTCGATCAGTTCGATCTGGCGCTGCACCTCGTGGTTGATGGCCTTTTCGATGAAGCGGAAGGAGTTGACGTTCTTGATTTCGGCGCGAGTACCGAACTCGGCCTGCCCCTTGGGCCGTACCGAGACGTTGCAGTCGCAGCGCAGCGAACCCTCGGCCATGTTGCCGTCGCAGATGCCCAGGTAGCGCACCAGCGAGTGCATGGCTTTCACATAAGCGACCGCTTCCTTGGCCGAACGAATGTCCGGCTCGGATACGATTTCCAGCAGCGGCGTGCCGGCGCGGTTTAGGTCGATGCCGCTCATGCCGTGGAAGTCTTCGTGCAGGCTCTTGCCGGCATCTTCTTCCAGATGCGCACGGGTGATGCCGATGCGCCTGGTAGTGCCGTCTTCCAAGGTGATGTCGAGAAAGCCCTTGCCGACGATGGGATGGTCCATCTGGCTGGTCTGATAGCCCTTGGGGAGGTCCGGGTAGAAGTAGTTCTTGCGCGCGAAAACGTTCTTCTCGGCAATCTCGGCATCGATCGCCAGGCCGAATTTGCAGGCCATGCGCACGGCTTCGGCGTTGAGCACCGGCAGCGTGCCGGGCATGCCCAGATCAACCAGACTGGCCTGAGTGTTGGGTTCGGCGCCGAAAGTGGTAGCGCTGCCGGAGAAAATCTTCGATTGGGTCGAGAGCTGTGCGTGAATTTCCAGCCCGATCACGGTTTCCCATTGCATCTTCAATCTCCTCAGAATCCGGCCGGGGCGCGCAGGTGCCAGTCGCTGACCTGTTGATACTGGTGCGCCATGTTGAGCAGGCGCGCTTCCTGGAAGTAGGGCGCCAGAAGCTGTACGCCCACCGGCAGACCGTCGATGAAACCGGCCGGCATGGACAGGCCCGGAATGCCGGCGAGGTTGGCGGTGATGGTGTAGATGTCTTCCAGATAGGCCGAGACCGGGTCGGCGTTCTTTTCGCCGAGCTTCCAGGCCAGGTTCGGCGTGGTCGGGCCGAGAATCACGTCGACTTCATTGAAGGCGCTGACGAAGTCGTTCTTGATCAGGCGACGGATCTTCTGCGCCTTCAGGTAATAGGCATCGTAGTAGCCGGCGGACAATGCATAGGTGCCAACCATGATTCGGCGCTTGACCTCGTCACCGAAACCTTCGGCGCGCGATCGCTTGTAGAGATCGGTGAGGTCCGCTGGATTCTCGCAGCGGTAACCGAAACGCACGCCATCGAAGCGCGACAGGTTGGAGCTGGCTTCGGCGGGCGCGATCACATAATAGGAAGGAATGGCGTGCTGCATGTTCGGCAGGCTGATGTCCTTCACCGTGGCGCCGAGTTTCTTCAGCTCTTCCACCGTCGCCATTACCGCAGTGGCGATCTTGGGGTCGAGACCTTCGCCAAAGTATTCTTTCGGCAGGCCGATGCGCAGGCCGGAGAGCGGCTGGTTCAAGGTGGCGAGGTAATCGTCCAGCGGCTGGTCGACGCTGGTGGAATCTTTCGGGTCGAAGCCGGCCATGGCTCCGAGCATCAGCGCGCAGTCCTCTGCGGTGCGGGCCAGCGGGCCGCCCTGATCGAGACTGGAGGCATAAGCGATCATGCCCCAGCGCGACACCCGTCCGTAGGTAGGTTTGATTCCGGTGAGGTTCGTCAGTGCGGCGGGCTGGCGGATTGAGCCGCCCGTGTCGCTGCCAGTCGCGGCGGGTATCAGGCGCGCCGCCACCGCAGCGGCGGAACCACCGGAGGAGCCGCCCGGCACGCGGGTCAGGTCCCAAGGGTTTTTCACCGAGCCGTAAAAGCTCGATTCGTTGGCCGAGCCCATGGCGAACTCATCCATGTTCAGCTTGCCCAGCGAGACCGCACCGGCTGCGGCGAGCCGCTCGACAACGGTGGCGTCATAGGGGGACTTGAAACTGTCGAGGATCTTCGAGCCGCAGCTGGTACGCACACCCTGGGTACAGAAAAGATCCTTGTGACCGATTGGCGCACCCAGCAGCGCGCCATTCTCGCCATTGGCACGGCGTGCGTCGGCCGCCTGAGCCTGGGCAACGGCCTGCTCTTCGGTCACGGTGATGAAACTGTTCAATTGCGGGTCGAGCGTCTGGATGCGTTCGAGCAGCGAGCGAGTCAGCTCTTCGGCGGAAAAGCGCTTGTCGGCCAGGGCGCGGGCGATTTCGGCGAGGGTCAGTTGGTGCATGTCGGCGTCCTTCATTACTCGATCACCCGTGGGACCAGATACAGTCCGTCTTCCACGGCCGGCGCGATTGCCTGGTAGCTGTCGCGCTGGTTGCGTTCTGTGACCTCGTCCGCACGCAGGCGCTGGCTAGTTTCCAGCGGGTGCGCCAGCGGCTCGATGCCGTTGGTGTCGACGGCTTGCATGCGGTCGATCAGGCCGAGGATGTTGTTCAGGGTCTCGGTGGTGCGGGGCAGGTCGTCTTCATTCAGACCCAGGCGGGCCAGATGAGCGATCTTTTCCACCTCGGAGCGTTCAAGCGCCATCGGGATTCTCCAGCGGGAAGCGAGTCGGGCGTGCCTTCCGTCGGCCAAGACCGACACAAGAGCAGCAAGGTCGAGCCGCAGCGGTGGGCATTCGAGCCCGGAAAAGCCGTCAATCTTACATGTCTACGGCGCTTGCCGGTAGCGCGGCTGCGGCTTGCCGGCGGTCCGGAGGTTCTGCCGCGTCGATCATTTTTCGCGCGTTGGCTCACGTCTGGCCCGCCAAGCACGGACTCGCGCCTTGCCCTACGTTCGCGCCATTGTTAGAGTTTGCGGCACTTTTTTCCCCACGCGTTTGCCCCAGGGCCCTTTTCCCATGTTCAAGAAACTGCGTGGCATGTTTTCCAGCGATTTGTCGATCGACCTGGGCACTGCCAATACCCTTATTTATGTGCGCGATCGCGGCATCGTCCTGAACGAGCCGTCAGTGGTTGCCATTCGTTCCCACGGCAACCAGAAAAGCGTCGTCGCGGTGGGTACCGACGCCAAACGCATGCTCGGTCGTACCCCCGGCAACATCAACGCCATCCGCCCGATGAAAGACGGTGTGATCGCGGACTTCAGCGTTTGTGAAAAAATGCTGCAGTACTTCATCAACAAAGTTCACGAGAACAGCTTCCTGCAGCCCAGCCCACGCGTGCTGATCTGCGTTCCGTGCAAATCCACTCAGGTCGAGCGCCGTGCGATCCGTGAATCGGCTCTCGGTGCTGGTGCGCGTGAAGTATTCCTGATCGAAGAACCAATGGCTGCGGCCATTGGCGCCGGCCTGCCGGTCGATGAAGCGCGCGGTTCGATGGTCGTCGATATTGGCGGCGGTACCACCGAGATTGCGCTGATCTCTCTCAATGGGGTGGTCTACGCCGAATCCGTCCGTGTCGGCGGCGATCGTTTCGACGAATCCATCGTCACTTACGTGCGACGCAACTACGGCAGCCTGATCGGCGAATCCACTGCCGAACGCATCAAGCAGGAAATCGGCACAGCCTTCCCCAGCACCGATGTGCGTGAAGTCGACGTTCGCGGTCGCAACCTGGCTGAAGGCGTGCCGCGCAGCTTCACGCTCAACTCCAACGAGGTGCTCGAGGCCCTGCAGGAATCCTTGGCGACCATCGTCCAAGCGGTAAAAAGCGCGTTGGAGCAATCGCCACCGGAACTGGCCTCCGATATCGCCGAGCGCGGTCTGGTGCTGACCGGTGGTGGTGCTCTGTTGCGCGATCTGGACAAGCTGCTGGCACAGGAGACCGGTCTGCCGGTGATCGTCGCCGAAGAGCCGCTGACCTGCGTAGCGCGTGGCGGTGGCCGGGCGCTGGAAATGATGGATCGTCACGCCATGGATCTTTTGTCCACGGAGTGAACCACAAGCAATAAGCTCCAAGCGCAAGCCGAAAGCGGGGTGAGCCCTGCTCTCGGCTTGTCGCGTTTAGTTTGAAGCCTGCAGCTGCGAGGACCCGTCCATCAAACCACTATTCGCCAAAGGACCCTTGCTCGGAGTGCGCCTGCTGGTGCTTTCCGTGCTCTGTGTCGTGTTGATGGTGGTGGACGCACGCTTCGAGACGCTCAAACCCTTGCGCAGCCAGATGGGGCTGGTGCTGACGCCCTTTTACTGGCTAGCCGATCTGCCAGTGCGAACCTGGCAGCGGGCCACGGAGCAGCTCACCAGCAGTACCAGCCTGGTCGCCGAGAACGAGAAGCTCAAGGCTGAGGCGTTGTTGATGCAGCGGCGCCTGCAGAAGCTGGCGACGCTGACCGAGCAGAACGTGCGGTTGCGCGAGTTGCTCAACTCCGCCGCACTGGTCGATGACAAGGTGATCGTCGGTGAGTTGATCGGACTCGATCCCAATCCATTCACGCACCGCATTCTGATCGACAAGGGCGAGCGTGACGGCGTGTTCCTTGGCCAGCCGGTGCTCGACGCCAGTGGCTTGATGGGGCAGGTCGTCGAAGTGATGCCCTATGCCGCCAGGGTGCTGTTGCTGACGGACGTGACCCACAGCATCCCGGTGCAGGTCAACCGTAACGGGCTGCGGGCCATTGCGGTTGGCACCGGTAGCCCAGACTACCTGGAGTTGCGCCACGTTGCCGAGACGGCTGATATCAAGGAAGGCGATCTGTTGGTCAGTTCCGGGCTGGGGCAGCGTTTTCCCAGCGGCTATCCGGTCGCTCAGGTCACCGAAGTGGTGCGCGGCTCCGGCCAGCCTTTCCTGATCGTCCGCGCCATTCCCACCGCCATGCTCAACCGCAGCCGCTATCTGCTGCTGGTCTTCAGCGATTCGCGAACGCCAGAAGAACGTGCTACCGACGCAGCGCAGGCGCAGGAGACGGCGGATCGCGAGGCGGCCGATTCAGGCGAATCAGCGACGGCCGCACCCGCCGAGGCTGAATCCGACGCTCAAACACCCGATGCCGCGGTCGCGCCGAACGAAACACCGCCGAATGGCGAGGAGCGGCCATGATCAGCGGACGGCAGAATAATGGCTGGGTCATCTGGCTATCGCTGGCGCTGGCGCTGCTGCTCAGCGTGGCGCCCATGCCGCAGAGCTTCGGGCTGGCGCGTCCGCTCTGGCTCGGCATGTTCATCGCTTACTGGGCAATTGCACTACCGCACCGTGGTGGCATGGCGGCGGCGTTCTTCTTCGGCTTGATGCTCGATGTGCTGTCTGGAACCTTGCTAGGGCAGAACGGTTTACCGCTGATCTTGATCACCTTTCTGGTGCTGAGCCTGCAGCAACGCCTGCGGATGTTCCCCTTGCTACAGCAAAGTCTCGTGTTGATGGTGATTCTGGGGATCGGGCAACTGGTGCAGCTGTGGCTCAATACGCTGACAGGCAATCGCCCGCCGACGCTTCTGTTTCTCATACCCGTGCCGGTCAGTGCCTTGCTCTGGCCCTGGGTCTTCGTCGCCCTGCAATGGGCGCGTCGGCGTTTCAACGTCTACTGAGCTGCAGGTGCACGGTTCCGGGATGCTTCCGAGCATGGACTGGATCTGCGAATCTGCTTCGCTCATACCCAAGGAGTTGGCATGCCGACATTGTTTCTCGCCTCCGCCTCACCGCGCCGCCGTGAACTGCTGATGCAGATCGGCGTTCCGTTTTCCGTCCTCTCTGTCTCCATCGATGAAACCCCTGGCCCAGCAGAGCCGCCGGACGTCTATGTCCAGCGTCTGGCCCGGGAGAAAGCCTTGGCTGGTCTGGCGCTGCTCGACGATGCCTCGGCCTGTGTGCTGGGCGCCGATACCACGGTCGTGCTGGACCAGCAGATCCTCGGAAAACCGGCGGACAAGACCGATGCGCTGAAAACGCTGCTGGCGCTGTCCGGACGCGAACATGAAGTGATGACCGCCGTCGCGCTGGCTAGCCCGGCGGGTTGCGTGGTGCGACTGGTCACCAGCAAGGTGCGCTTTCGGACCATTCGGCCTGAGGAGGCCGAAGCCTATTGGGCCAGCGGCGAGCCGCAGGACAAAGCGGGCAGCTACGCCATTCAGGGCTGGGGAGCGGTCTTCGTCAGCGCGCTGGAGGGCAGCTACTCGGGCGTGGTCGGGCTGCCGTTATGCGAAACGGCGCAACTGCTCGGCACGCACGGGATCGAGTACTGGACTAAAAGCTGCGCCTAGCCTGTACGGCTAGTTGATTACCTCAAGTTCGGACGACTGAGGTTCTGAGACGAGGCGCTGCGACGAGTCATAGCTGGCTATGGTGAGGAGCGGCAACGCAGTATCAGGGCCTCAGGCGCCGAAATTGACTAATTGAACTAGCCACACAGGCCACTACAGCCCTGTGGCTTGAAGGCGTATGCCGTTAGAATCGAGCCAACTCGTCAGCTTCGGCTGGTTCACCTGTCCATCGGCCGAGAACAACAATGAGCGAAGAAATTCTGATGAACATCACCCCCATGGAGTCGCGGGTGGCGGTGGTGGAGAACGGTGTCCTGCAGGAGGTGCATGTCGAGCGCACCCAGCGCCGCGGCATCGTCGGCAATATCTACAAAGGCAAGGTGGTCCGCGTGCTTCCCGGCATGCAGGCGGCCTTCGTCGACATCGGTCTGGAGCGTGCGGCATTCATCCATGCATCGGAAATTTCCAGCCGGGAAGGCAATGCGGTCGAGCCCATCAGCGCGCTGGTTCATGAGGGGCAGGCGCTCGTCGTGCAGGTCACCAAGGACCCGATCGGCACCAAGGGTGCGCGCCTGACTACACAGCTGTCGATACCTTCGCGCTACCTGGTCTACATGCCCAAGACCAGCCATGTCGGTATTTCCCTGCGCATCGAAGATGAAGCCGAGCGTGATCGCCTCAAACAGGTGGTCGCCGAGTGCGTCGCGGCTGAAGGCATCAAAGAGACCGGCGGCTTCATCCTGCGCACCGCCGCCGAAGGTGCCGGCAGCGATGAAATTCTGATGGACATTCGCTACCTGCGCCGCTTGTGGCAGCAGATAGATGGGCAGATGAAGACTGCCGGCGCGCCTTCGGTCATTTATGAGGATCTGTCGCTGGCCATGCGCACCCTGCGTGATCTGGTCAATCCGCGCATCGAAAAGATCCGCATCGACTCGCGCGAAAATTTTCAGAAGGTCAGCCAGTTCGTCGATGAGCTGATGCCCGAGCTGAGCGAACACTTGGAGCATTATCCCGGCGAGCGGCCAATCTTCGATTTGTACAGCGTCGAGGACGAAATCCAGAAGGCGCTCGAGCGCAAGGTCATGCTCAAGTCCGGTGGTTATCTGATCATCGATCCTGCCGAGGCAATGACCACCATCGACGTGAATACCGGTGCCTTCGTCGGCCATCGCACCCTCGAGGAAACCATCTTCAAGACCAACCTCGAGTCCGCCACCGCCATCGCCCGTCAACTGCGGCTGCGCAATCTTGGCGGGATCATCATCATCGATTTCATCGACATGGAAGACGAAGAACACCGTCGCCAGGTCCTGCGCACGCTGGAAAAGCAGCTCGAACGTGATCACGCCAAGACCAACATCATCGGCATCACCGAGCTGGGGCTGGTGCAGATGACGCGCAAGCGTACACGCGAAAGCCTTGAGCAGGTGCTGTGCGAGCCGTGCATGTGCTGCCAGGGGCGCGGCAAACTGAAAACCCCGGAAACCGTCTGCTACGAGATTTTCCGCGAGATTCTTCGCGAGGCCCGCGCCTATCAGCCCGAAGGCTATCGGGTGCTGGCGAACCAGAAAGTCATCGACCGGTTGCTCGACGAGGAGTCAGGAAACGTTGCCGATCTCGAGAGCTTCATCGGACGCTCGATCAAGTTCCAGGTCGAGACCATGTATTCCCAGGAACAGTACGACGTGGTGTTGCTCTGAATAGGGTCTGTTGCCGTTTCGCTGCGAGCCGCGCAACCCGTAGGGACGGGCCGGTTTTTGTGCGATACGGCGTTTCTCGTCGCTTATTTGGAGCGACCAAACTGCGCGACTCGTGCGATCTCCTGGGGTGGAGTGAATGCCGCAAGCCCGCCGGGAGCGGGCGCGGCCTTGTCTCGCGCAAAAACCGGCTCCGTCGCGGCCGCGACGAAACGGGAACAGACCCTAGACGCAAGCCTGGCCATCCGGGCTCGGATGAGCGGAGCGTATCCGTATGAGTCGGCTGCTGGCGGTGGTTCTCGTCTTCCTGCGTCGTTGCCTTTGGTTGGGCGCGATCGGCCTGATGCTGCTGGCGCTCTACGTGAGTCTCGGTCGTCAGCTGGTTCCGCTGGTCGCGGAGTACCGTTTGGAGGTTCAGGACAAGGCGCGTGAGTTGCTGGACATGCCGGTGGCGCTCGGAAAGCTGGAAGGCCGCTGGGATGGTTTTGCACCGCAGTTGCTGGCGCAGGATGTGATTCTGGGCGCGGGCGATGCGGCGGTGCGGCTGGATCGACTGACGCTGGTGCCGGACGTGGTCGCGAGTCTCCTGTCTCGTCAGTTGCACTTCAACGCAGTGGAGTTCACCGGCGTGCACCTGAGCCTAGTGCAGAGCGCCGAAGGCAAATGGCGTGTCGATGGCCTGCCCGAGCGCGCCGACAACACCCCCATGGACCCTCAAAAGCTGCTTGCCGAGCTGCAGAAGATTCGGCGTTTACGGCTTCTGGACAGCCAGATAACCCTTGAGGCCCATGCCGAAGCGCCACTGACCCTGACCTATGCCAATCTCGAATTGCGCACCGAGGACGGAAAGCTGCGCCTGGACGGCCGCTTGCTGTTACCGGATGGTCAACCCTTGAGCCTGCGTGCCCAAGCGCGCGTCGCAGCGAATGACTGGCGCGCCAGTGAGGCCGAGCTCTACCTCAGCCTGCCGCAGAGCGAATGGGCCGCCTGGATACCGGCGAGTCTGACCGGCAACTGGAACCTCGCCCAGCTACAGGCAGGCGGAGAGATCTGGCTGGACTGGCGTGACCAGGGCGTGTCCCGCGCGGTGGCCCGAATGAACGCGCCGGCATTACAGGTAGGCCAATCGCAACGCGAGCCGGTGCAGATTCAGGATCTGGCGATAAATGCTTATCTCGACCGCGCGAGCGAAGGCTATCGCTTGCACCTCGATGGTCTGGCGTTCACCTTCGAAGAAACTCGCTGGCGGGAGACCGCCGTGGTGCTCCAGCAGAACATTGCCGAGAATCGCTGGCGCTTGCAGGCCGATCACATCGCCATCGCGCCGGTAGCGGCGCTGGTGCATGCCGGAGTCGAACTGCCCGAAGTAGCCGCCGAGTACCTGCTCGGCCTGGCTCCCAGCGGAACGCTGCGCAATCTGCAACTCGACTACCGCCCGGCCGCGCCCGGTGCCGAGCGGCTGGCCTTCACCGCCAACCTCGATGAGGTCAGCATCGCTGCGCATAAGTGGATACCGGCTGCGCGCAATGTCAGTGGCGTGGCAGAGGGTGATCTTGCCGGCGGTGAGCTGCGTTTCGATAACCACGACTTCAGCCTGCATTTAGCTGAGTTGTTCCCGGAGCGCTGGGATTACCCTCGCGCCCGCGGCAGCCTGCGCTGGAAGCTCGACGAGCAAGCGTTCACGCTTGCCGCGCCCTATCTGCAGATCGATGGAGATGAAGGGCGGATCGCCGGCGATTTCCTGATCCGCCTGATGCGGGATCCAGCGGTCGAAGACTATATGGATCTGCGGGTCGGCATCAGCGACGGCGATGCTCGCTACACTCAGAAATACTTGCCGACCCGTTTACCCGCGTTGAGCCCCGCATTGAGCGAATGGCTGAACACGGCGATACGCGGCGGTATCGTGGAACAGGGTTATTTCCAGTATCAGGGAGCGTTGGGTAAAAGCGCTGACGATAACGCCCGCAGCCTTAGCCTGTATTTCAACGTGAAGGATGCCGAACTTGCCTTCCAGCCTGGCTGGCCGGTGTTGCGTGAAGGGCGTGGCGAGGTACTGATCGAGAACAGTGGCGTGCGGGTACGGCTTGCCGAAGCGCGCATGCTCGACAGTCGTGTGCGTGACGCCACGGCAGACATCCCGCTGGGCCACGCCGCTCCGCCGCGGTTGAATATTCAGGGTCGGGTGGACGGCCATCTGCGGGACGCGCTGACCGTGATGCAGGTGGCTCCGATCGGCACCGCCGAGCTGTTCGCCGGCTGGCGCGGTGACGGTCCCCTGAGTGGCTCGCTGCAATTGGGCATTCCGCTGGGCGGGGGCGGGCGCCCCCAGGTGATTGCTGATTTTTCCAGCACCGATGCTTCGCTGTCGATTACGCAGGCAAAGCTCCAGCTCGAAGCGTTGGCGGGCGAGTTTCGCTATGACAGCGAGCGGGGCTTCAGTGCTAAAGCGTTCCGAGGGCGCACGCTGGGTAGTCAAGTGCAGGGAAAGGCCACCGCCACTGGTGAGCCGGGCAAACCGTCCACGCGAATCGAGGCGTCAGGCACCGTGGCGGTGCAGCAGCTGCTGGCGTGGGGCGAAATCGAACAAGCCTTGCCGGTATCTGGACAGCTGCCTCTCCGGCTAAACCTTTTCCTGGGGAGCGAAGGCAGCCATTTGCAGGTGGACTCTTCGCTGCTGGGCGCGGTGCTGGCGCTTCCCGCGCCGTTCGGCAAGCCTGCCGTGGAGCGGCGTGACACCACGCTACGGATGACATTCGGCGGTGAGCGCCAACAGTACACGCTCAGGCACGACAGGCTGGCGGCGCTGACCTTCGTCGCGCCGGGCACCAACTGGGCTGAGGGCGGCGGTGAGCTGGTACTGGGCGGTGCTGCGGCAAACATGCGTACTGATCAGGGCTTGCATGTGCGAGGCAGCCTGCCACGGCTGAACCTAGGGGAATGGCAGGCGTTGCTGGAATCCTATGGCGATACGTCGAAGAGTGAGGCCGGTGTTTCGATGCTGCGTTCGGTTCAACTCAACATCGGCGTGTTTGAAGGCTTTGGCACGCAAATCGATAACCTGGGTATCGAGCTGCAGCCTGCTTCTACCGGTTGGTTGCTGGGTCTGAATAGCGAGACGGTCGCTGGGACCGCCCGCCTGCCGAATACCGACGGCGAACCCATCGTGCTGGATCTTTCACGCTTGCGGCTTCCGGCAGCCGACCCGAACGAGCCACAGGAGCAGCCACGTGATCCGCTGGCCGCCGTTGACCCCAAGGCGCTGCCGGCAATAGATATCGCCGTGGCCGAAGTACTGCGCGGCGAGGAGCCGCTGGGCGCCTGGTCGTTGAAGATGCGACCCACCACCGATGGCGTGGCTTTTTCAGATATCGATCTGAACCTCAAAGGGCTGAGGATCGGCGGCAATGGCGGTTGGAACGATTCACGAACCTGGTACAAGGGCCGGCTAGAAGGCGAGAACCTCGCGGATGTGTTGCTGGCCTGGGGCTTCGCCCCCTCGACTACCAGCGAGGATTTTCGTCTGAACGTGGAAGGCAATTGGCCGGGGTCGCCGGCATTCTTCGGTATGAATCGATTGTCCGGCCGGCTCGACGCCCGACTGCGCAACGGGCAGCTCCGCGAAGTGGACGGCGGGGCGCAGGCGCTGCGGGTCTTTGGCCTGCTCAATTTCAACTCGATCGGACGTCGACTACGGCTGGATTTCTCCGATCTGTTCGGCAAGGGGCTGAGCTACGATCGGATCGAGGCTGAACTGCTCGCGACCGACGGCATCTACACGACCTCAAAGCCGCTGACGGTTACCGGGCCGTCAAGCAATCTCGAACTCAATGGCCGGCTGGATCTGGTCAATGATCAGATCGACGCCAGGCTGCTGGTGACGCTCCCGGTCAGCAACAACCTGCCGCTGGCGGCGCTGATCGTCGGCGCGCCGGCCATCGGCGGTGCTCTGTTCGTCGTCGATAAGCTGTTGGGCGACAAGGTCGCCCGCTTCGCCAGCGTTCAGTACAAGGTCGAGGGCTCGTGGCAGGCGCCGAAGATCACCTTCGACAAACCCTTCGAAAAGCCCAACTGAGCCTTCTTCAGCGCGACCAATCCAGAGTATGTCCATGACCCTTGCCGTGATCCAGATGACCAGTCAGGCCGATATCCAGGCGAATCTCGCCACTGCCAGACGGTTGCTGGAACAGGCTGCCGAGGCTGGAGCAAAGCTTGCGGTGCTGCCGGAAAATTTCGCCGCCATGGGGCGCACCGATCTACCCGCAGTCGGAAGGGCCGAAGCCGACGGTGCCGGCCCGATACTGCCGTGGTTGAAACAGACCGCACGTGACCTCAGGTTATGGATAGTCGCCGGCACGTTGCCGCTGCCGCCGGATGATCAGCCGCAGGCGAAAGCCAGGGCCTGTTCGCTGCTCGTCGACGACCAGTGTCAGCGCGTTGCGCGATACGACAAGCTGCATCTGTTCGATGTCGATGTCAGCGATGCGCGGGGCCGCTACCGTGAGTCGGACGGCTATGCAGAGGGTGATCGGCTGGTGGTAGTCGATACGCCGGTGGGCCGGCTGGGAATGACCGTCTGCTATGACCTGCGTTTTGCCGAGCTGTACTCGGCGTTACGTCTGGCCGGCGCCGAGTTGATCAGCGCCCCTTCGGCCTTTACCGGGGTGACCGGTCAGGCTCATTGGGAGATGTTGATACGCACGCGGGCCATCGAGACGCAATGCTATATGCTGGCCGCAGCCCAGGGTGGCGAACACCCTGGCGGACGAATGACCCACGGGCATTCGTCTATCGTGGATTTCTGGGGACGCGTGTTGAGCGAGCAGGCCACTGGCGAAGCGGCATTGATCGCCAAGCGGGATGCCGACGAACAGGCTGCGATGCGCCAGCGTATGCCGGTGCTGAACCATCGCCGATTTTGCGCGCCCCGTATTGCCTCGGGCACTTTGGAGTAGATATGAGTGAACTGTTGTTACCCGTCACCGAGCGACTGCTGACACCGGGTGGGCTGGGGCTAGATGATTTGCCGGGCTTGCTTGGCGAACTGGCCGGCCCCGGCATCGATGCTGCGGACCTGTATTTTCAGGACCAGGTGACCGAGTCCTGGGTGTTAGAAGATGGCATCGTCAAGGAAGGCAGTTTCCACATCGAGCAGGGCGTGGGCGTCCGCGCATTGTCCGGAGAAAAGACCGGCTTCGCCTACAGCAACGCGATCACAGCCGATGCGCTGCGCCAGGCAGCCGAAGCGGCCCGCTCGATTTCTCGCAGTGGCCAGCAGGGCCGTGTCGAGGTGCTGTCGAAGGCGGCCTTTGCACCGTTATACGTTCAGGACAATCCGCTGGATGGGCTCGGCCGGGCGGAAAAGGTCGAGCTGCTCAAGCGCATCGACGTCGCCACGCGGGCGCTGGACCCGCGCATCAAACAGGTGACGGTGAGCCTGGCCGGTGTTTGGGAGCATGTGCTGGTGGCGGGGCTGGACGGCGGCATGGCTGCCGACATTCGCCCGCTGGTGCGCTTCAACGTCAGCGTCATCGTCGAGCAGAACGGACGTCGCGAGCGCGGCGGGCAGGGCGGCGGTGGACGTACCGGCTATGACTACTTTCTCAACGAAGACCGCGCGATGGGCTATGCGCGTGAAGCACTAAGGCAGGCGCTGGTGAATCTCGAGGCCGTGGCGGCGCCGGCCGGCACCCTGCCCGTCGTGCTCGGGCCGGGCTGGTCCGGCGTGTTGCTGCACGAGGCGGTGGGGCATGGCCTGGAAGGCGATTTCAATCGCAAGGGCAGCTCGGCCTACAGCGGCCGGATCGGCCAGCAGGTCGCCTCCAAACTGTGCACCATCGTCGATGACGGCACCCTCGCCAACCGCCGGGGCTCGCTTAGCGTCGACGACGAAGGCACGCCCACTCAGTGCACAACGCTAATCGAAAACGGCATTCTCAAGGGCTACATCCAGGACAAGCTCAACGCGCGTTTGATGGGCGTTGCGCCTACGGGTAATGGACGGCGTGAGTCCTACGCGCACCTCCCGATGCCACGGATGACCAATACCTACATGCTGGCGGGCGAAAGCGACCCGGAAGAGATCATCCGCTCGGTGAAGAAGGGCATCTACTGTGCGAGTCTCGGCGGCGGGCAGGTGGATATTACCAGTGGAAAATTCGTGTTCTCGACCAGCGAGGCCTATCTGATCGAGGACGGCAAGATCACCGCGCCGGTGAAGGGGGCGACTCTGATCGGCAACGGTCCGGACGTGATGAACAAGGTGTCGATGGTCGGTATCGACCTGGAACTGGACAGCGGTGTCGGCACCTGCGGCAAGGACGGCCAATCGGTGCCGGTGGGTGTCGGACAGCCGACACTGAAGATCGACGGGATTACGGTGGGGGGAACGGGAGCTTGAAGCTGAGGCCCGAAGCTGAAAGCCAGTCCAGATCACTTCAGCTTCAGGCTTCAAGGCAGCTTATTTCAAACCGCGCTTGGTTTCATCGAGGTCGCGGATGTACTTAAAGATCTTGCGACTGGCCGCTGGCGGCTTGTTTCGCGCCGCTTCGTGCTGAGCATGGCGGATCAGGCTGCGCAGTTGCTGGCGGTCGGTTTCGGGATATTCGGTGACGAAGGCTTCGAGGGTTTCATCGTTGCCGGCGATCAGGCGATCGCGCCAGCGTTCCAGGGCGTGGAAGCGCTCGTTGTACTGGCGAGTGGAGGCGTCGAGCTGGTCGACGAGGGCCAGGATGCCTTCGATATCCTGGTCGCGCATCAGCTTGCCGATGTATTGCAGGTGGCGTTTACGCGCGATGTTTGCCGTGTGCTTGGGCGCATCGGCCAGCGCCTTGCGCAGCGCATCGGTGAGAGGAAGGCGATCCAGCACGTCGGGCTTGAGTGTGGCGAGGCGTTCACCCAGCTCCTGCAGAGCATGAAGCTCGCGCTTGACCTGGGTTTTGCTTTTTTCCTCGAAGCCGTCGAGATCGGAAATATCAGACATGGGGCTGGTCCAGTAGGAAATGCCGCCATGATAACAGCAGCTTTGCTGCGCAGCTCAGCCGAGCGCTGGCGGCTGCGATTTGATCGAATCAATGCTTGGAGTGTTTATGAGTGAAGTTGAGGGGATAGGCCCGCACGTGTTGCCGGGACTGCGCGACAGGATTGCGCAGATCATCGAAGAGGCGAGCCGCCAGGGTGCCAGTGCCTGCGAGGTGTCCGTCTCGATGGAGCAGGGGCTGTCGACGACGGTTCGTCAGCGAGAAGTGGAAACGGTCGAATTCAATCGTGATCAGGGCTTCGGTATCACGCTGTACGTCGGTCAGCGCAAGGGCTCGGCGAGTACCACCGGCAGCGGCGACGAGGCGATTCGCGAAACCGTGGCGGCGGCACTGGCGATCGCCAGGCATGCGTCGGAAGACGAATTCGCCGGGCTCGCCGATCCTGCTCTGATGGCTAAGGATGTGCCGAACCTGGACCTTTACCATCCCTGGAGCATTGCGCCGGATGAGGCGGTGGAGTTGGCCTTGAGCTGCGAGGCGGCGGCCTTCGCGGCTGATTCGCGCATTCGAAATGCAGACGGCACCAGCCTGAGCACCCACCAAGGGTGCCGCGGCTATGGCAACAGCAACGGCTTCATTGGCGCCTACTGCAGCACCCGCCACAGCCTGAGCAGCGTGATGATCGCCGAGTCCGATGGGCAGATGCAGCGCGATTATCACTATGACGTCAGCCGCGTCGCCAGCGATCTGGCCTCTGCCGAGTCGATCGGTCGTCGTGCCGCTGAGCGCGCCGTTCGCCGTCTCGGCGCTCGCCCCGTGCCGACGTGCGACGTTCCAGTGCTGTTCTCCTCGGAACTGGCGACTGGGTTGTTTGGGCATTTCCTCGCGGCGATTTCCGGCGGCAATATCTATCGCAAGTCTTCCTATCTGGAAGATGCGCTGGGCCAGACGCTGTTTCCCGAGTGGCTGAGCCTCGACGAGCGTCCGCACCTGCTGCGCGGGTTGGCCAGTTCGGCCTATGACAGCGATGGCTTGGCGACCTACGCCAAACCCTTCGTCGAGAATGGCAAGCTGCTTTCCTATGTGATGGGCACCTACTCCGGACGCAAGTTGGGAATGCCCAGCACGGCCAATGCGGGCGGCGTGCACAACCTTTTCGTCACCCACGGGGATGAGGATCAGGCTGCACTGATTCGCCGTATGGGACGTGGTTTGCTGGTCACCGAATTGATGGGGCAGGGCTTGAACCTGGTCACCGGCGACTACTCGCGCGGTGCTGGCGGTTTCTGGGTCGAGAATGGTGAGATTCAGTTCCCGGTACAGGAGGTTACTATCGCCGGCAATCTGCGCGACATGTTCCGCCAGATCGTCGCGGTCGGCTGCGATGTCGAGACGCGTAGCAGCATTCACACGGGATCGGTGCTGATCGAGCGAATGAAGGTGGCGGGGAGTTAAAGCGGCAAGTTGAAAGCCGATAACAGCTGGAGGCTAGCTGGGCGAAAAGAGGCTGTAAGGTTGAAGCGAGTAGTTTGAAAAGGCTCGGCGGGGCTCGGCACTGTTTCGCTTCCAGCCTTCCAGCTGCTCTATTCTCCTTCCTCGAAATAGTCTTCGATCAGTGCGATCAGCGCATCGACTGCCTCTTGCTCCTGCTCGCCCTCGGTGTGCAGGTGCAGGTTGGTGCCCTTGCTGGCGGCTAGCATCATGACCGCCATGATGCTTTTGCCATCAACGAGGGTGGCAGGACAACGGCCAATGCGGATGTCGCAGGGAAACCGGTTGGCGACGCCGACGAACTTGGCGGCTGCGCGGGCATGCAGGCCCAGCTTGTTGATGATGGTGATTTCGCAGGAGGGCATGTGGGGTCCTAAGCCAGGTCGCGATGGCGTACCTGGACATTCTTCAAAGGTTCGCGCAGCGCCTGGCCGAGTCGCTCGGCCAGATAGACCGAACGGTGGTGCCCGCCGGTGCAGCCGATGGCGACCGTGACATAGGCGCGATTGCTGGCGGCGAAGCGCGGAAGCCATTTGCTCAAGTAGGCGAAGATGTCCTGAAACATATCTTCGACATCCGCTTGTGTGGCGAGATAGTCGATGACGGGCTGGTCCAGCCCGGAAAAGTCGCGCAGATCGGCCTTCCAGTACGGATTCGGCAGGCAGCGCACATCGAACACGAGGTCGGCATCAACCGGCATTCCACGCTTGAACCCAAAGGACTCGAAGAGAAACGCCGTGCCCGGTTCCGGCTTGTTCAGCAGGCGAAGCTTCAGCGTGTCACGCAATTGATAGAGGTTCAGATGCGTCGTGTCGACCTTGAGATCGGCGAGGTCGATGATGGGAGCCAGAAGCAACTCCTCGTCACGGATGGCCTCGGCCAGCGAGCGATTCTGGTTGGTCAGCGGATGGCGCCGACGGGTTTCCGAGAAGCGCTTGAGCAGTGTCTCGTCCGCCGCATCGAGGTACAGCACATCGCACTGGATATGCCGGGCGCGGGCCTCTTCAAGCAACTCGGGAAAACGCTTCAACTGGCTGGGCAGGTTGCGCGCATCGATGGATACGGCGACCTGCGGCTGTATCAGCTCCGTATGCAGCAACGCCCGTTCCGCCAGTTCCGGCAGCAGTCCGGCGGGAAGGTTGTCGATACAGTAGAAGCCGTTGTCCTCGAGCACGTCGAGCGCGGTGCTCTTGCCAGAGCCGGAGCGACCGCTGACGATGATCAGGCGCATGGCGGCGCGACGCCCGGCAGGATACGAGCGTGCTGGCATGAGCCTGGCTGCACGCTGTACTGTCGAGGTGGTTGGTGCAAGGTTAGGGACACGTCTCTTTCCTCACTCGTCGCAGGGCCAGCGAGATGGTTTCCGCTAGTGGCCGCTCTGAATATCAACGACGGTCTGATACAGATCCTGTCCCGTTCTGGCCTGGCGCAGACGCTCACGAACGTCCTCGCGATCGAGCATGCTAGCAATCTGGCGAAGCAGTTCGAGGTGTTCGTCAGTCGCCGCTTCCGGCACGAGCAGGACGAACAACAGATCGACCGGAGCGCCGTCGATGGCATCGAAGTCCACCGGATCGTCCAGCCTCAACACCGCGCTGAGCGGCGAGGTGCAGCCGGGCATGCGGCAGTGCGGGATGGCGATCCCGTTGCCGAAGCCGGTCGAGCCTAGCTTTTCGCGGGCAACGAAGCTTTCGAAAATGGTTTGAGAATCCAGATCAGGAAGGTCTCGGCCAAGCACCTTGGCGATCTGTTCCAGTACGCGCTTCTTGCTGCCGCCCGGCACGTTCACGAGGGAACGTGCGGGGGTCAGGATGTTTTCTAGTCGGATCATGATGGGCTAGCGAGCTATTGCACCCTGGTTATGGTCGAGCTGTTTTTCTTTGTGCTTGATGAGCTGCCGATCGAGCTTGTCGGCAAGGAGATCGATTGCCGCGTACATGTCTTCATGCTCGGCATTGGCGACGACCTCGCGTCCGGCGACGTGCAGTGTGGCTTCGGCTTTTTGCTTGAGCTTTTCGACTTGAAGGATCACCTGGACGGCAATGATGCGATCGAAATGCCGTTCCAGTCGGCTGAATTTCTCTTCGACGTAGTTACGCAGGGCTTCTGTGATTTCCAGATGAAGTCCAGTGATGTTGGTTTGCATACTGCATCTCCTTTTTGCCACGTGCGATTGACGGGATGACCCGTCACCGGAAGAAATCGACCTGACATTTACATCAACCGCTTACGTTCGCTGGATGGTGCGATACCGAGTGATTCGCGGTACTTGGCGACGGTACGGCGTGCAACTTGAATCCCCTGTGCCTCCAGTAAACCAGCGATCTTGCTGTCGCTCAATGGCTTTTTCGGGTTTTCCGCAGCCACCAGTTTTTTGAGGATCGCCCGTATGGCGGTGGAAGAGCATTCGCCGCCCTCCGCCGTGCTGACATGGCTGGAGAAGAAGTACTTCAGCTCATAGATGCCGCGTGGCGTGTGCATGTACTTCTGCGTGGTGACTCGTGAGATCGTCGACTCATGCATGCCTACCGCCTCGGCGATGTCGTGCAGCACCAGCGGCTTCATCGCTTCATCGCCGTGCTCGAAGAAGCCGCGTTGATGTTCGACGATCTGCGTGGCGACCTTCATCAGCGTCTCGTTGCGGCTGAGCAGGCTCTTGATGAACCAACGCGCCTCCTGAAGCTGGTTGCGCATGAAGGTGTTGTCGGCACTGGCATCGGCGCGTTTGACGAAGCCTGCGTACTGAGCGTTCACGCGCAGGCGGGGCATTGCCTCCTGGTTCAGTTCGACCAGCCAGCGGCCATTGTGCTTGCGCACGATCACGTCCGGCACGACGTACTCCGGCTCGCTCGCTTCGATCTGCGAGCCGGGTCGAGGATTGAGCGTCTGGATCAGGTCGATGACCTGGCGCAGCTCGTCTTCCTTGAGCTTCATGCGGCGCATCAGCAGGCTGTAGTCGCGGCTGCCGAGGATATCCAGATGGTCGCTGACCAGTCGCACCGCCTCGCTTAGCCACAAGGTTCGCCCCGGCAGTTGACGCAGTTGCAACAGCAGGCATTCGCGCAAGTTACGTGCCCCGATGCCAGCCGGTTCGAATTGTTGAATGCGGCGCAGCACCACCTCGATCTCGTCGAGTTCGATTTCCAGCTCTGGATCGAACGACTCGAGTACTTCCTCAAGGGTCTCGTCGAGGTAACCCTGTGGGTTGATGCAGTCGATCAATGTGGCTGCGATAAGGCGGTCTGTATCGCTCATCGGTGCGAGATTGAGCTGCCAGAGCAAGTGGCTCTGCAGGCTTTCACCGGCTGAGGTTCGAGTGGTGAAATCCCATTCGTCATCATCGCTGCTGGGCAGGCTGCTGGCGCTCGTCTGGTAGATGTCTTCCCAGGCGGTGTCCACCGGAAGCTCATCGGGAATGCGGTCACCCCAATCGCCTTCCTCGAGGTTCTCCACCGTGTTGATGGGTTCCTCGTAGTGATTGTCAGGCTCGCTCTGTTCGGTCGGCGTGCTTTCCGGCTTTTTCTCGATCGACTCGGCCATCGGATCGGAGTGATCGAAATCCTCTCCGTCCTCTTCACGCTCGAGCATGGGATTGGAATCCAACGCTTCCTGAATCTCCTGCTGGAGATCGAGCGTGGATAACTGGAGCAGTCGTATGGCTTGTTGCAGCTGCGGTGTCATCGTCAGCTGCTGGCCCATCTTCAGGACTAGCGATGGTTTCATGGCAGAGGACTTCGAACCTTGTTTGCCGGCGCAACCGCGCCTGTTCCGATTTCGCTGGCGCTGGCAGGCGCCAATGTAAGCAAATTATATGCCTGCCATCGAAGCTTTTGCCTAGTCCTGGGTGGCCGTCTCGACGGAAAAAAATGACATCAGAGGCGGAATTCGTGCCCGAGGTAAACTTCCTTGACCAGCTGATTGGCCAGGATCGTCTCGGCGTCACCTTCGGCAATCAGTTGGCCATCGTTGACGATGTAGGCGGTTTCGCAGATGTCCAGTGTCTCGCGTACGTTGTGGTCGGTGATGAGTACGCCGATGCCTTTGGCCTTGAGATGGTGAATGATCTGTTTGATGTCGCCGACCGAAATAGGGTCGACGCCCGCAAAGGGCTCGTCTAGAAGAATGAACTTGGGCGCGGTGGCCAGGGCGCGAGCAATTTCGACGCGTCGCCGCTCGCCACCCGAGAGGCTCATGCCGAGGCTGTCGCGAATATGGTGGATATGAAATTCCTGTAGCAGGCCTTCCAGTGCTTGCTGGCGCCCGTTGCGATCCAGGTCCTTGCGCGTCTCCAGGATCGCCATGATGTTGTCGGTTACCGACAGTTTGCGGAAGATAGACGCTTCCTGCGGCAAGTAGCCGATGCCTGCGCGCGCGCGACCATGCATGGGCAGATGCGTGACGTCCTGTTCGTCGATCAGCACGCGGCCCTGATCGGCCTTCACCAGCCCGACGATCATATAGAAACAAGTGGTCTTCCCGGCGCCGTTCGGCCCCAGCAGACCAACGATCTGTCCGCTTCCGATGGACAGACTTACATCACGCACGACTTGGCGGCTTTTGTAACTCTTCGCCAGGTGCTGGGCCTTGAGAATCGCCATTACTCGGTCTGCTCCGCTGCCGGCTGATCTTTACTGCGCGGCTGAATCACCATGTCCACGCGCGGGCGCGGCGTGGTGACATCGGTATCGGTCGCACGGCCGGCATTGACGATCTGCCGCTGGGTGTCATAGACGATTTTTTCGCCTTCGAAGGTATTGCCTTCCTGAACGACTTTCGCCTGATCGATCAGGACGATGCGCTCGTTGGCTGCGAAATACTGGATGGTCAGGCCGTAAGCCTTGACGATCTCCTTGTCCACTGCGGGCTTCTGCTCGTAGTAGGCGGGTTTGCCGATGGAGGTGAACACTTCTACATCGCCGTTTTCGTCCTGGGTGATCGTCACCGTATCGCCAGTGATCTTCATGGTGCCCTGGGTGATCACCACATCGCCGCGATATACGGCTACGCCCTGTCGATCATCAAGTTCCGCGGTATCCGCCTGGACGCGGATCGGCTGGTTGCGGTCTTCTGGAAGCGCATGTGCAGTCGTGCCAAGCAGAAAGATGCTCAAGCCTATCAGGAGGGGGAGGGTCTTAACGCAGCTCATGCTGGCCTCTTACATTGGATAGCAGGAGCATCCTGCCTTCATTCAGATACGCTTTCATGCCCGTGGCGGTCGTCACGCCGTTCGCGGCGACGATTCTAACGGGTTGGCGGGTCTCGGCATAATCCTTCTCGGGAAGCACCGTCATCCGGCTGGTGGTGACTATCGTCGGACGTCCCTCGGCGTCGTTGCGTTCGATCCTGACGTTATCGATCAGCTCGACTTCCTCGCCCAGCGGCCCCACTTCTCCACGCTCGCTGGTAACATGCCACGGCTGTTCGGAGCTCCGGTAGGAGCGTAAATCTGGGCGAGTCAACAGGCTGACATCGCTGGCCTTGATGTGCTCGACCTTCTCGGAGAGCAGCACGTAGTTGCGCTTGCCATCCGGTTGATACTGCACGGTTCGCGAGTTAATGACGTAAAAGTCGATCGGCGATGTCTCGCCCTGTGTCACCGGAGCTTCCTGCATGAAGCTTTCGGGGCGAATGTTCCAGTAGCCGACAGCGATCAGTAACAGTGCGATCAGCAGCAGGACGGCAGGGAAGCGGATTCTGCTCAGCATTGGAACCTCTAGAGATAAGCGGCCTGGGCGGCTTCGAGGCTGCCCTGGGCGCGCATGATCAGTTCGCAGAACTCGCGCGCAGCGCCTTCGCCGCCGCGGGCGCTGGTCACACCATGGGCATGATCGCGGACGAAGGCATCGGCGCTTGCGACGGCCATTCCCAGGCCGACCCTGCGGATCACCGGCAGATCCGGCAAGTCATCGCCCAGATAGGCCACTTCAGCGTAGTCGAGTCCGAGTTCGGCGAGCAGTTCATCGAGGACCACCAGTTTGTCCTCGCGTCCTTGGTAGAGATGCTGGATGCCGAGGTTCTGTGCGCGACGCTCGACCACTGGCGTCTTGCGACCGCTGATGATCGCCGTACGTACGCCGGAGTTGATCAGCATCTTGATGCCATGACCGTCGAGCGTGTTAAACGTCTTGAATTCGCTGCCGTCGACGAGAAAGTACAGCTTACCGTCCGTGAGTACACCGTCGACATCGAAAATGGCCAGGCGAATGTCGCGGGCGCGCCGCAGTAGGTCGTTCACTTACATCACTCCCGCACGCAGCAGATCATGCATGTTCAGCGCGCCGACCGGTCGGTCATTGTCATCGACCACCACCAGCGCGTTGATCTTATTGTCTTCCATGATTTTCAGAGCTTCGGCGGCGAGCATGTCGGCGCTGGCGGTCTTGCCGTGGATGGTCATGACCTGATCGATGCTGGCCTGACGCACGTCGACGCCTTTGTCCAGCGTACGGCGCAGGTCGCCGTCAGTGAATATGCCGGCCAGACCGCCATCGGTCTCCACCACCGCCGTCATGCCGAGCCCTTTCTGAGTCATTTCCAGCAATGCTTCGCGTAATGGTGTGCCGCGCTTGACCTGGGGCAGACGATCGCCTGCGTGCATGACGTGTTCGACCTTGAGCAGCAGGCGTCTGCCGAGTGCACCGCCCGGGTGCGAGAAGGCGAAATCCTCGGCGGTGAACCCGCGCGCTTCGAGCAAGGCGATCGCCAGGGCGTCACCGAGTACCAGGCTGACAGTGGTCGACGAAGTCGGCGCGAGATTTAGCGGGCAAGCTTCGATGGCTACGCTCGCGTCGAGGTTGACCGCCGCCGCCTTGGCGAGCACCGACTCGGGATTGCCAGTCATGCTGATTAAGGTGATGCCGAGACGTTTGATCAGTGGCAGCAATGTCACGATCTCGTTAGTGCTGCCGGAGTTGGACAGGGCCAGAACGACGTCGTCGCGGGTAATCATGCCCATGTCGCCATGGCTGG
The DNA here is from genome assembly GCF_037967085.1 of Pseudomonas sp. CBC3. Lineage (NCBI taxonomy): Bacteria > Pseudomonadati > Pseudomonadota > Gammaproteobacteria > Pseudomonadales > Pseudomonadaceae > Pseudomonas > Pseudomonas sp. CBC3. Next base: position 90,914 of record NZ_JBANEO010000001.1, on the reverse strand, counting down.
CTTCGGCCGGGTGAACGAAGAACGCAGTGGTTCCGGTGCTGGCGAGCGTGGCAGCGATCTTGTTGCCGATGTGTCCGGACTTGCCCATACCGACCACGACGACGCGGCCTTTGCATTGCAGGATGAGCTCGCATGCCTTGACGAACTGTTCATCGATGCGGGCCTTGAGTTGCTCGACCGCTTCAATTTCCATGCGAATGGTCCGCTGGGCAGTCTCGATCAGCTGGCTGCTCTGACTCATGTCTGTTTCATCGCCTGAATGAAAACGCGGGATTATAGCGGCAAACCCATCGCGGCTCACCGAAAAGCTTTCAAGCGGATCGTCGCGTCTGAAGCTGAACTCAAGCTGAACGAATGTGCGCTCGCTAATGCGCCGATACAGACGCTGGCTTGGGAGGCTCCCGGCGCGGTGCTATAGTTCGCGCCGCCAAAACGGCTCTGCGAAGTATCTCCGAAACATCGGAGGGCGTCAGATTCGCAGACCGTATCCGAGGAGATCCGATGAGCGCCGCCAACGCTAACGCCGTCGAGCTGAAGGGGGTCACCTTCATGCGCGGCGAGCGGAGCATTTTCAATAATGTCGATATCGTCATACCGCGAGGCAAGGTGACGGCCATCATGGGGCCGTCCGGCTGCGGTAAGACCACGCTGCTGCGCCTGATCGCCGCCCAGCTCAAACCGACCAGCGGCGAAGTCTGGGTGGCCGGGACCAACCTGCCCACGCTGTCGCGTCGCGAACTGTTCGACATGCGCAAGCAGATGGGCGTGCTGTTCCAAAGCGGTGCACTGTTCACCGATCTCGATGTCTTCGAAAACGTCGCCTTCCCGCTGCGGGTGCATACCAAACTGCCGGAAGAGATGATTCGCGACATCGTTCTGATGAAGCTGCAGGCGGTGGGTTTGCGTGGTGCGGTGGAGCTGATGCCCGATGAGTTGTCCGGCGGTATGAAGCGTCGCGTGGCGTTGGCGCGGGCGATCGCGCTCGATCCGCAGATCCTCATGTACGACGAACCTTTCGCCGGCCAGGACCCGATTGCCATGGGCGTGCTGGTGCAGCTGATTCGTCTGCTCAACGATGCACTGGGCATTACCAGTATCGTGGTTTCCCATGACCTGGCCGAAACCTCCAGTATTGCCGATTACATTTATGTGGTCGGCGATGGGCAGGTGCTGGGGCAGGGCACGCCGGCCGAGCTGCGCGAATCCACGAACCCGCGTATCCAGCAATTCATGCGAGGCGCGGCGGATGGTCCAGTGCCTTTCCATTTTCCGGCGACGGCCTATGCCGAGGACTTGTTGCGAGGCTCCGATGCGTAAGCGTTCCCTGATCGAGCGAATCCGGCTTTTCGGTGAGGCCGGATTGAATGTGGTTGCCGCGCAGGGGCGCGCCACGCTGTTCCTGTTCCACGCATTGTTCGGTCCCAGCGGGCTGGGCAACCGTTTCTCTTTGCTGGTCCGGCAGCTCTATTCGGTTGGCGTATTGTCACTGGCGATCGTGGTGGTTTCCGGCATCTTCATCGGCATGGTGCTGGCGCTGCAGGGCTACAGCATTCTTAGCAATTACGGTTCCGAGCAGGCGGTGGGGCAGATGGTCGCCCTGACACTGCTGCGTGAGCTGGGGCCGGTGGTCACCGCGCTGCTGTTCGCTGGCCGTGCCGGGTCTGCGTTGGCTGCCGAGATCGGCAACATGAAATCCACCGAGCAGCTGTCCAGCCTGGAAATGATCGGTGTCGATCCGCTGAAATACATCGTCGCGCCACGGTTGTGGGCCGGCTTCATTTCCCTGCCGTTGCTGACCGTCATTTTCAACGTGGTCGGTATCTGGGGTGGTGCGATGGTTGCCGTGGACTGGCTCGGCGTCTACGAAGGCTCGTTCTGGGCCAATATGCAGAACAGTGTTGTCTTCACTTCGGATGTGCTCAACGGCGTTATCAAGAGCATGGTGTTCGCTGTCGTGGTGACCTGGATTGCGGTGTTCCAGGGCTATGACTGCGAGCCCACCTCCGAAGGTATCAGTCGTGCCACCACCCGAACGGTGGTTTACGCCTCGCTGGCCGTGCTCGGCCTCGACTTTATTCTGACCGCGTTGATGTTTGGAGATTTTTGATGCGTATCCGCACCCTGGAAATTGGTGTTGGCCTGTTCCTCTTGGCGGGCGTCCTGGCCCTGATGCTGCTGTCGCTACGGGTCAGCGGGCTGAGCGTCGATAGCGCTGACACGTATCGGCTGTACGCCTATTTCGACAATATTGCCGGTCTGAGTGTCAGATCCAAGGTAACCATGGCCGGCGTGACGATTGGCAAGGTGACGGCGATCGACCTGGATCGCGAGAGCTATACCGGGCGTGTCACGCTGGAGGTTCAGCAGGACGTCGATATCCTGCCGATCGATTCCACCGCGTCGATTCTGACCGCCGGCCTGCTGGGCGAAAAATACATTGGCATCAGCGTCGGCGGCGAAGAGGAAACACTGGGTGACGGCGATACGATTCGCGACACCCAGTCGTCCTTGGTACTGGAAGATTTGATCGGCAAATTTTTGCTCAATTCGGTCAATAAAGAGTGAGGAACATCCCCATGATGAATGCCCTGCGTCGCAGTTTGCTGGTATTGCTGACCGCCCTGCCCATGCTGGCTCTGGCGGCCCCGAGCGCTCACGAAGTGATTCAGAAGACCACCGACGAGCTGCTCGCCGACCTCAAGGCCAATAAGGATCAGTACCGGCAGGACCCGAACGCCTTCTACGAGTCGCTCAACGACATCCTCGGTCCGGTGGTCGATGCCGAGGGGATTTCGCGCAGCATCATGACCGTGAAGTATTCGCGCAGCGCCAGCCCGGAGCAGATGACCCGCTTCCAGGAAAACTTCAAGCGCAGTCTCATGCAGTTTTATGGCAACGCTTTGCTGGAATACAACAATCAGCAGATTCGAGTGCTGCCGGCCAGTGGCAAGCAGGATGCCGAGCGTACCAGCGTTGGTATGGAAGTAACCGGTCGCCAGGGTGAGATATATCCGGTGTCGTACACCATGGTCAATCAGGGAGGCGAATGGCGGGTGCGCAACGTGATCATCAACGGCATCAATATCGGCAAACTGTTCCGTGACCAGTTCGCCGACACCATGCAAAAAAATGGTGGTGATCTGGACAAGACCATCGCTGGCTGGGGCGAAGTTGTCGCACGCGCCAAGGACACCGAGGCTGGCCAGCAGGCGACAGGCGATGAGTGAGGGGCGTGTCGAAAGCGGCGCCAGCGGCGAGTTGCGGCTTTCCGGCGTGCTCGATTACCAATCCGGGCCGGCCTTGCGCCGGACCGGTCAGGCCTTGATCCGTGGTGTTAAAGGGCAGCCGCTGCTGATCGATTGCTCGTCAGTGGAAAAATCCAGCAGCGTCGGGCTGTCGCTGCTGCTGGCCTATACCCGGGACGCAATCTCGTTAGGACGCGAAGTGACCATCGCCGGCATGCCCGGCGACATGCGTGAAATCGCCAGGGTGTCCGGCCTGCTGGACGTCCTTTCGCTAGCGGACGAAGTGCGAGGAACGGTTTGATGACGCTACGCTGGGCAGAAACGGCGCGCGGCAAGGTGCATGCCGTCGCCGAGTCGCTGGGTAATCTACTGGTCGAGACATTTCATTACCTGGCGCTGTTCGGCATCGGTGCGGTTACCGCCTGGGCCGGGTTGGTGGCCTTTCTGGGCATGATCGAAAAGGGCAGCATCAGTGTCGATGACATCCTGTTGCTGTTCATCTACCTTGAGCTCGGCGCGATGGTTGGTATCTACTTCAAAACCAATCACATGCCGGTGCGCTTCCTTATCTATGTGGCAATCACCGCCCTGACTCGCTTGCTGATCTCGGACGTTTCGCATCATCACCGTCCGGACATGGGGGTTGTCTATATTTCCGGAGCCATTCTGCTGCTGGCGGTGGCGATTCTCGTCGTACGCTTTGCATCTTCTCGATTCCCAGCAGTAGAGGCGGGCCACCATCACCGGCATCCGCGTAGCAGCGAGGCAGAAACGCTCGAGTAGCGAGGCTGCTTCAGCTCGAAGGGCTTCGGGGTTCGCAGTCTTCGGGCTTTTTTGTATGATGGCCGGCCGCGCGCGTCCGGCGCCGATAGAGGTTGAACATGCAGGCCCTAGAAGTTAAGAATTTTCTGGAAGAGAAGCTTCCGGACGCACAGGTGGAAGTCGAAGGCGAAGGCTGCAATTTCCAGCTCAACGTGATCAGCGACGAGTTGGCCGGATTGAGTCCGGTCAAGCGCCAGCAGCAGATTTATGCGCAGCTGAACCCGTGGATAGCCGACGGCAGCATTCATGCCGTCACGATGAAATTCTTCAGCCGTGCCGACTGGCTGGCGCGTAGCTGATCACCGGTCACGACAGACATATTCGAGCCGCGCGCTGCACTGACTGGGCGCGGCCCCTCTTCGCAAGCGCTTCGAGCATGCGGGTTACAGGAATATCATGGATAAATTGATCATTACTGGCGGTGCCCGCCTCGATGGCGAGATTCGCATCTCCGGTGCCAAAAACTCGGCCCTGCCAATCCTGGCGGCCACCTTGCTTGCCGATACTCCGGTAACCGTCTGCAACCTGCCGCACCTACACGACATCACGACCATGATCGAGCTGTTCGGTCGCATGGGCGTGCAACCGGTCATCGACGAAAAGCTCAGCGTCGAAGTCGACGCCAGCAGCATCCAGACGCTGGTCGCGCCTTACGAGCTGGTGAAGACGATGCGTGCATCGATCCTGGTCCTCGGACCCATGGTTGCGCGTTTCGGCGAAGCGGAAGTTGCCCTCCCAGGCGGTTGCGCCATCGGCTCGCGCCCAGTGGATCTGCACATTCGCGGCCTGGAAGCGATGGGCGCGCAGATCGACGTCGAAGGTGGCTACATCAAGGCGCGGGCGCCAGCTGGCGGTCTACGCGGCGCGCACTTCTTCTTCGATATCGTCAGCGTGACCGGCACTGAGAACATCATGATGGCCGCGGCGCTGGCCAACGGCCGCAGCGTGCTGGAAAACGCCGCGCGCGAGCCGGAAGTGGTCGATCTAGCGAACTTCCTCAATGCCATGGGCGCGCAGATTTCCGGCGCCGGCACCGACACCATCGTCATCGACGGCGTCAAACGTCTGGGTGGCGGTCGTTACAGCGTGATGCCGGACCGCATCGAGACGGGCACTTATCTGGTCGCCGCTGCGGCAACCGGCGGTCGCGTGAAGCTCAAGGACACCGACGCCACCCTCCTCGAGGCGGTATTGCACAAGCTCGAAGAAGCCGGTGCCTATATCGATACCGGTAGCAACTGGATCGAGCTGGACATGAAGGGCAATCGGCCGAAAGCGGTGAACATCCGTACTGCGCCGTATCCTGCATTCCCCACCGATATGCAGGCGCAGTTCATTGCGCTGAACGCCGTTGCCGAAGGCACTGGTACGGTGATCGAGACGGTGTTCGAGAACCGCTTCATGCATGTATACGAAATGAACCGCATGGGCTCGCAGATTCTCGTCGAGGGCAACACTGCCATCGTGACCGGCGTGCCGAAGCTCAAGGGCGCGCCCGTCATGGCGACCGATCTGCGGGCCTCGGCGAGTCTGGTGATCGCCGGCCTAGTGGCCGGAGGCGACACGCTGATCGATCGCATCTACCACATCGATCGTGGTTATGAATGCATCGAAGAGAAGCTGCAATTGCTGGGCGCCAAGATTCGCCGCGTACCGGGCTAGCTATCGGCAATGGGTCGAAGCCGTCACTCTCGGAGTCGGTGGCTTTGGCTGAGACTGGCGCTCGCTCGCCGCTGCCTGCGCCAAGGTCGCCATTAACAGGCTTCAAGGAATAACCGTCCATGCTCACCATTGCCCTTTCCAAAGGCCGCATTCTCGACGACACGCTGCCGCTGCTGGCGGCGGCAGGTATCGTGCCCACCGAGAATCCAGATAAAAGCCGCAAGCTGATTATCCCGACCACGCAGGATGACGTGCGTCTGCTGATCGTGCGCGCCACGGACGTGCCGACCTACGTCGAGCATGGCGCGGCGGATCTTGGCGTGGCTGGCAAGGACGTGCTGTTGGAGTATGGTGGCCAGGGGTTGTACGAGCCGCTGGATTTGAGAATCGCCAACTGCAAGCTGATGACGGCCGGCAAGGTCGGTGCGCCGGAGCCCAAAGGGCGGCTGCGCGTTGCGACCAAGTTCGTCAATGTCGCCAAACGCTACTACGCCGAGCAGGGCCGTCAGGTCGACATCATCAAGCTCTATGGCTCGATGGAGCTGGCGCCGCTGGTGGGATTGGCGGACAAGATCATCGACGTGGTCGACACCGGTAATACGCTGCGTGCCAACGGACTGGAGCCGCAAGAGCTGATCGCCATGATTAGCTCGCGCCTAGTGGTCAATAAGGCCTCGATGAAGATGCAGCATGCGCGTATCCAGACGCTGATCGATGCGTTGCAGAACGCGATCGAACAGCAGAACTGATCTTCCGCCGGGCTGCTACAGCCGGCTCGCCTCTTCGTGTCATCGCCTTAAATTCTCAGGTGCCCGCACGGTTGGCTTGTTAATCTACGGGCGCCTGCAAACCGCTTCGCCGCACTCCTTATGAGGCCCGTTATGACCGCTCCCATCGACATCCGCCGACTCAACGCTGCCGATCCCGAGTTTTCGCGACACCTGGATCATCTGCTGAGCTGGGAAAGCGTGTCCGATGACGGCGTTAACCAGCGCGTGCTGGAGATCATTAAGGCGGTGCGCGAGCGCGGCGATGCGGCACTGGTCGAGTTGACGCAGCGTTTCGATGGATTGGAAGTGGCCTCGATGGCAGATCTGATCCTGCCGCGTGAGCGTCTCGAGTTGGCGCTCGAACGCATCAGCCCGGCGCAGCGTCATGCACTGGAATCAGCCGCTGAGCGGGTTCGTCGCTATCACGAAAAGCAGAAACAGGACTCCTGGACCTACACCGAAGTCGACGGCACGGTGCTGGGTCAGAAGGTCACGCCGCTCGATCGTGCTGGGCTTTACGTGCCAGGCGGCAAGGCGTCTTACCCCTCGTCGGTGCTGATGAACGCCATTCCGGCGAAGGTTGCCGGTGTGCCGGAAGTCGTCATGGTCGTGCCCACACCGCGCGGTGAAATCAACGAACTTGTGCTGGCTGCGGCCTGCATCGCCGGTGTCGACCGCGTGTTCACCATCGGTGGCGCCCAGGCGGTCGCCGCGCTGGCCTACGGTACCGAGAGCGTACCGCCGGTGGACAAGATCGTCGGCCCCGGCAACATCTACGTCGCCACGGCCAAGCGCCACGTCTTCGGCAAGGTCGGAATCGACATGATCGCCGGACCCTCCGAAATTCTGGTGGTATGCGACGGCCAGACCGATCCCGACTGGATCGCCATGGACCTGTTCTCCCAGGCCGAGCACGACGAAGATGCCCAGTCTATTCTGGTCAGCCCGGATGCAGCATTCCTCGACAAGGTTGCCGAGAGCATTGCCCGGCTGCTGCCGACTCTGGAGCGTAGCGAGATCGCCCATGCATCATTGCAGGGCCGTGGTGCGCTGATTCGGGTCGCCGACATGCAACAGGCCATCGAGGTGGCCAACCGCATTGCGCCGGAACACTTGGAGTTGTCGGTGGAAAATCCCGAGCAGTATCTGGAGCAGATCCGCCACGCCGGCGCGATCTTCATGGGCAGATACACGGCCGAAGCGCTGGGCGACTACTGTGCCGGCCCCAACCACGTATTGCCGACCTCCGGCACCGCGCGCTTCTCATCGCCGCTGGGTGTTTACGATTTCCAGAAACGCTCGTCGATCATCAATTGCTCGGCGGAAGGTGCGTCTGAGCTCGGCAAGATCGCCTCAGTGCTGGCTCGCGGCGAGTCGCTGACCGCGCATGCGCGTAGCGCGGAGTACCGGATAAAGCAGTAAAACCGATAAAAGCGCTGGAGGTTGTAGTTGGGACGAGGCATTTGATGCCTTTCGTCCAGCCTTCGGCCTTCAGTCTTCAGCGATTTTTTGAAAGGAGAGAAGGGCTGTGAGCAAATTCTGGAGCCCCTTCGTCAAAACCCTGGTGCCCTACGTACCGGGTGAGCAGCCGAAGCTGAGCAAGCTGGTCAAACTCAATACCAACGAAAATCCCTACGGCCCGTCGCCCAAGGCTATTGCTGCGATGCAGGCGGAAATCGGCGACAGCCTGCGCCTGTATCCCGATCCGAACGGCGAGCGCCTCAAGCAGGCGGTGGCTGACTATTACGGTGTGCAGCCGGGCCAAGTCTTCGTCGGCAATGGTTCGGACGAGGTGCTGGCGCACGCCTTTCACGGCTTGTTCCAGCACGGCAAGCCGCTGCTGTTCCCCGATGTGACCTACAGCTTCTATCCAGTCTATTGCGGGCTCTATGGAATCGACTACGAAACCATCGCGCTGAACGCGCAGTTCCAGCTCGACGTGGCTGACTACAATCGGCCGAACGGCGGCATTATCTTCCCCAATCCCAACGCGCCCACCGGGTGCCTGCTGGCGCTGGAAGCGATCGAGCGGTTGTTGCAGGCAAACCCCGATTCGGTGGTCCTGGTGGATGAGGCCTATATCGATTTCGGCGGCACATCGGCCATTGCGCTGGTGGATCGCTATCCGAACCTGCTGGTCACTCAGACCCTGTCGAAGTCCCGTTCACTGGCGGGACTGCGCGTTGGTCTGGCTGTCGGGCATCCGGATCTGATCGAGGCACTGGAGCGCATCAAGAACAGCTTCAATTCCTATCCGCTGGACCGCATCGCCATCGCCGGGGCGGCGGCCGCGTTCGAAGATCGCGATTATTTCGAGCAAACCTGTCAGCAGGTGATCGCCAGTCGCGAAGCGGTGGTGACCTCGATGCAGGCGCTGGGCTTCGAGGTGTTGCCGTCGGCGGCGAACTTCATTTTTGCCCGTCATCCGCAACGCGACGCTGCCGAGCTCGCCGCAGGGCTTCGGGAGCAGGGCGTCATCGTGCGGCATTTCAAGCATCCGCGAATCGACCAGTACTTGCGGATCACCATCGGCACGCCGGAGCAGAATCAGGCGCTGTTACAGGCGCTATAGGAGCGGCTACAAGCTCAAGCCACAAGCTTCGAGTAAGCAAAAGCATCGTTGTCGTTTTCAGCGTCGGCCCGCATGCTGATTCGCTTGCAGCTTGCAGCTTGCAGCTTGCAGCTTACTGCGGACTCTTCTCTACCGGAGGCCGCATGCCGACCTCGGCGGTAAGTGTCAGCGGTTTCCCGTTGCGTAGTATATCGATATCGATCTCATCGCCCGGCCGCACGCGCGCGACCTGGTTCATCGAGGTGCGTCCGTCACTGGACTGCTGTCCATCGATGCTTAGGATCAGATCACCTGGCCGCAGACCGGCGCGTTCAGCCGGTCCATCCCGATAGACGCCGGCAACCACGATTCCCGGCCGACCTGCCTGGCCGAAGGATTCCGCCAGTTCCTGGGTCAGCGATTGCACCTCCACGCCGAGCCAGCCGCGAATCACCTGGCCGTGTTCCACGATGGATTTCATTACTTCCATGGCGAGCTTCACTGGAATCGCGAACCCGATGCCTTGCGAGCCGCCGGATTCAGAGATGATCGCCGTGTTTATGCCAATCAGATGTCCGGCGGTGTCGACCAGCGCGCCGCCGGAGTTTCCACGGTTGATCGCCGCGTCGGTCTGAATGAAATCTTCATAGGTATTGAGACCGAGCTGGTTGCGCCCGGTGGCGCTGATGATGCCCATGGTCACGGTCTGGCCGACGCCGAACGGGTTGCCGATCGCCAGTGTCACGTCGCCAATGCGGATGCTGTCCGAACGGCCGATGGTGATCGCGGGTAGCTCCGCCAGATCGATCTTCAGCACCGCAAGATCGGTTTCCGGGTCGCTGCCAATGACCCGCGCGAGCGTTTCCCGGCCATCGCGCAAGGCCACCACGATCTGCTCGGCATTGGCGGTGACGTGGTTGTTGGTCAGCAGATAGCCTTCGGGGCTCATGATTACCGCGGAGCCCAGGCTTGATTCCATGCGGCGCTGGCGCGGCAGGTTGTCACCGAAGAATCGCTGAAACAGAGGATCGTCCTTGATCATCGGCGGCTGGCTGGAGCGGTCGATCACCTTGGTGGTGTAGAGGTTGGCCACAGCTGGCGCCGCGCCGCTGACCGCATTGGCATAGGAATAGGGGCCTTGTTGCGGTATCCCCACCAGCGGTGCCTGACGCAGGGTGTATTCCGGCTCGGTACTCAGGCCTACCAGATGCGGATAACGCTGAATGATTAGCAGGGCCACCAGCAGGCCTACCAGCAACGGCCAGCCAAGAAAACGCAGGGCATTGATCATCGCGATTCGAAATCCGGACAGGTTGCGGAGGGCGATTGCGCCCCTTAAGGTGGCGGCATTATACGAAGCTGGCTGCGAATTGCAGCCTTGCCGATGGCGATTCTGTGCCGGGCCGGTGAGGTGGTTTCAGCCATGTCGTTTCAATCCGTCCATCGCGCAGCTTTCAGCCTCCGCGGCGGCCGCGAGATACCCGTATTTGCCAAGAGGATGTATGCATGGCCGTTGAGCTGAGCACGCTGGTCGAAGAAGCCGATCGCTACCTGACCACCTCCAAGATATCTGACTATTGCCCCAACGGCTTACAGGTAGAAGGACGGCGGCAGGTGACCCGCATCGTTAGCGGTGTGACTGCCAGCCAGGCACTGCTCGATGCCGCAGTCGAAGCGCAGGCCGACGTGGTGTTGGTCCATCACGGCTATTTCTGGAAGAACGAAGACCCGCGCGTCGTAGGCATCAAGCAGCGGCGGTTGAAGACGCTGCTCAGCAACGACATCAGCCTGCTTGCCTATCACCTGCCGCTCGACGTGCATCCGGAAGTGGGCAACAACGTGCAGTTGGCACGGCTGCTCGGCCTCACCGTTGAAGGGCCTCTGGAACCCGACAATCCCCGCTCGGTTGGCCTTGTCGGCTCGCTCGATGTACCGCTCGCGCCTGCTGATTTCATGCGACGGGTGACGGCCGCGCTAGGACGTGAGCCGCTGATGGTCGAAGGTCCGCGGCCGATCAGACGCATCGCTTGGTGCACGGGCGGCGCCCAGGGCTATATCGATCAGGCCGTGGCCGCGGGTGTTGACGCGTATCTAACCGGGGAGGTTTCGGAGCCCACGGTGCATATCGCGCGTGAAAATGGCTTGAGCTTCTTCGCCGCCGGACACCATGCCACCGAGCGTTACGGCGTTCAGGCGCTCGGTGACTATCTGGCGAAGCGGTTTGCCGTCGAGCATCGGTTCATCGATTGCCCCAATCCGGCCTAGGTCGCCTAGAGGCGCTGCCTTGGTGCGCAAAGCGCACCCTACGACAAGCGAACACCGTCTATGGCAAATGATTTGGACGTAGGATGCGCTCTGCGCACCGGCGGCGCTGTAGAAGCAGACGTCTTTGTTTCTGGGCCATGAGCTTGGCCTCGCAGCTGAAAGACCCCGCTGAGCCGCCATCGTTTGCCCAATGACCGAGGCATAAATTTAGTCAATTTCGTTCTAAGCAGCGGCCTGATTAGAAGTTTGCGCCGTGTTAGAGTTGCGCCCTCGCTCCGGCCCGCCGGCCGTCCATCTGCCAAATTCGTGAGTAGCCATGGTCGACAAACTGACGCATCTGAAACAGCTGGAGGCGGAAAGCATCCACATCATTCGTGAAGTGGCCGCCGAATTCGATAACCCGGTGATGCTCTATTCCATCGGCAAAGATTCCGCCGTAATGCTGCATCTGGCACGCAAGGCGTTCTTTCCCGGTCGTCTGCCGTTCCCGGTGATGCACGTCGACACGCGCTGGAAGTTCCAGGAGATGTACCGCTTCCGCGAGCAAATGGTCACGGAAATGGACCTGGACCTGATCACCCACGTCAATCCGGATGGTGTCGCTCAGAACATCAACCCGTTTACCCACGGTAGCGCCAAGCACACCGACATCATGAAGACCGAGGGTCTCAAACAGGCGCTGGACAAGCATGGCTTCGACGCTGCTTTTGGTGGGGCGCGTCGTGATGAAGAGAAGTCCCGTGCCAAGGAGCGCGTGTATTCCTTCCGCGACAGCAAGCACCGCTGGGACCCGAAGAACCAGCGTCCCGAGCTGTGGAACGTCTACAACGGCAACGTCAAGAAGGGCGAATCCATCCGCGTCTTCCCGCTGTCGAACTGGACCGAGCTGGACATCTGGCAATACATCTATCTGGAACAGATTCCGATCGTGCCGCTGTATTTCGCCGCCGAGCGCGAAGTCATCGAGAAGAACGGCACCCTGATCATGATCGACGACGAGCGCATCCTCGAGCACCTCACTGACGAGGAAAAGGCGCGGATCGAAAAACGGATGGTCCGCTTCCGTACCCTCGGCTGCTACCCGCTGACCGGCGCAGTGGAATCCACGGCCTCGACCCTGCCCGAAATCATCCAGGAAATGCTCCTGACCCGCACGTCCGAACGTCAGGGTCGGGTCATCGACCACGACGGCGCCGGGTCGATGGAAGAAAAGAAACGTCAGGGCTACTTCTAAGGATTCCGCACCATGTCTCATCAGTCTGATTTGATCAGCGAGGACATCCTCGCGTACCTGGCCCAGCACGAGCGCAAGGAGCTGTTGCGCTTTCTCACTTGCGGCAACGTCGACGATGGCAAGAGCACCCTGATTGGGCGCCTGCTGCATGACTCGAAGATGATCTATGAAGATCACCTCGAAGCGATCACCCGTGACTCGAAAAAGTCCGGCACCACCGGCGATGACGTGGATCTAGCACTGCTGGTCGACGGCCTGCAGGCGGAGCGCGAGCAGGGCATCACGATCGATGTCGCCTACCGCTACTTCTCTACTGCCAAGCGCAAGTTCATCATCGCCGACACGCCCGGTCATGAGCAGTACACCCGCAACATGGCCACCGGGGCCTCGACCTGTGATCTGGCGATCATCCTCGTCGATGCCCGCTACGGCGTGCAGACCCAGACCAAGCGCCACAGCTTCATCACCTCGCTGTTGGGCATCAAGCACATCGTCGTCGCAGTTAATAAGATGGACCTGATGGACTTCGACCAGTCCGTTTTCGAGCGCATCAAGGCGGATTATCTAAACTTTGCCGAGCGTATCGATCTGCAACCGACTTCGCTGCACTTCGTGCCCATGTCGGCGCTCAAGGGCGACAACGTGGTTAACCGCAGCGAACGCGCGCACTGGTATGAAGGCCAGTCGCTGATGGAGATTCTCGAAAGCGTCGAAATCGCCGGCGACCGCAATTTCGATGACCTGCGCTTCCCGGTTCAGTATGTCAATCGTCCCAACCTCAACTTCCGCGGCTTCGCCGGCACCCTCGCCAGCGGCATCGTGCGCAAGGGCGATGAGATCACGGTGCTGCCGTCCGGCAAGCGCAGCAAGGTCAAATCCATCGTCACCTTCGATGGCGAGCTGGAACAGGCCACGCCGGGCGAGGCGATCACCCTGACGCTGGAAGATGAAATCGACGTGTCCCGTGGCGACATGCTGGTTCACGCCGACAACCAGCCACGCATCGCCGACGGCTTCGAGGCCATGCTCGTATGGATGGGCGAAGAGCCGATGCTGCCGGGCAAGAAATACGACATCAAGCGCGCCACCAGCTATGTGCCGGGCTCGATTGCTAGCATCACCCATAGCGTCGACGTCAATACTCTGGAGCATGGTGCGGCGAGCAGCCTGCAGCTGAACGAAATCGGTCGCGTCAAGATCAGTCTGGACGCGCCGATCGCCCTGGATGGCTACGCGCAGAACCGCACGACTGGTGCATTCATCATTATCGATAGGCTCACCAACGGCACCGTTGGTGCCGGCATGATCATCGCTGACCCGCTTGCTCATGGTTCTACTGGGCATCACGGTGCGCTGGCTCATGTGTCCACCGAAGAGCGCGCAGCGCGCTTCGGTCAGCAGCCGGCCACCGTGTTGTTCACTGGCCTTTCGGGCGCGGGCAAGAGCACGCTGGCCTACGCCGTGGAGCGCAAGCTGTTCGACATGGGGCGTGCTGTTTACGTACTGGATGGTCAGAACCTGCGCCACGATCTGAACAAAGGCCTGCCGCAGGACCGTGCCGGTCGTACCGAGAACTGGCGCCGCGCCGCCCATGTGGCGCGCCAATTCAACGAGGCGGGTCTGCTGACCCTTGCGGCCTTCGTCGCGCCGGATGCCGAAGGCCGCGAACAGGCCAAGGCGTTGGTAGGTGCTGATCGCCTGCTCACGGTTTATGTCCAAGCTTCGCCGCTGACCTGTCAGCAACGCGATCCACGAGGCTTGTATGCTGCTGGTGATGACAACATTCCCGGCGAGTCCTTCCCCTACGATGTGCCCGGCAATGCCGATCTGGTAATCGACACCGAGTCGCTGACGGTGGAGGAGGGTGCCAAGCAGGTTATTGATATGTTGCGTCAGCGTGGTGCCATCTAAGAAGTCGCGATAACAAAACGCCCTGCAGATGCAGGGCGTCTTTGTTTATAGCGGTTGCTTTGCTTGTGTAGGAGGCGCGCCCTCGCGGCGAATGCAGGCTATCGGCCTGCCGATATCGCTAGCTATCAGTCGCGAACCACGTACTTAAGAATCTCCACCACCTGCTCGGTGGTCGTAGCCCAAGCCATGGCGGCTGCGTCGACTTCCTTCAACGGATGCACAATGTCGTCGCCGTGCAATGTGACATAGGGCTTACCCAGGGCTGCGCAGTAACCGGCATCGAATGCCGCGTTCCATTGCTTGTACTTGTCGCCGAAGCGCACCACCACGAGGTCGGCTTGTTGGATCAGTGTCTTGATACGGATCGCGTTTACCTTGGACGACTTATGGTCGCGCCAGAACCCGTTGGGCTCAGCGCCCAGGCAATCGCCGGCGGCATCGCTGGCCTCGTGATCCGTTACGGCGGAAGTGAACACCACATCCAGCTCGGCAGCTTTGGCGCCGCGCTCGATTTCATCGCGCCAGTCGGTATGAATTTCGCCGGACAAATAAACGGTAAAGCTCATGTTTTCTCCTGAACGTCAGTATCGCTTGCGATAGCCTCGCAGATAAAAGATGGGCCGATGCTAGCCCAGCAGCATGTGTAAGGGCCAGAAGTTGGTCGATGGGGCTGGCGTAGGTTGGATTAGCCGAAGGCGTAATCCGACTCGGATCCGGGCACCGAAAGCGCCGCGTCGCCGGCCCAGTCGGCAGGGTACAGACCGGCACGAACGTCGCGGTGAAAGCTCGAATAGGGCCAATCCCCAACGCGCCGAACCAGGCCATGCTTGAGTGGGTTTACATACACGTAATCCATATGCCGCCGGAAATCGGCTTCGTTACGGATGAGGTGTGTCCCAATAACGATGCTGCCAGATACCCCTCTCGCCCCGATGCAGGCGTACAGCCGAACGGTATTCTTTAAGGGGCAAGGCGCGGCTGAAGAACGTTTTGGTCAAGCGCCAACGCAGCGAATAGTCCGCCTCGCCCGGCGGTAGTGTCCAGACGCAATGCATATGCTCGGGTAACACTACCCAGGCATTGATAGTAAAGGGGTGGAGTTGATGCACACGTCGGACGGCAGCCCGTAGAACATCGATGTGCCGCACCAGCAAATCATTGCCGCGCCGCTCAAGAAGATTCACCGTAAAAAACCAGCTCGCCCCTGGAACGAGGGCGCGACGATAGTTAGGCATCCTTGCCTCTCCGACGTATTCATGAGCCAAAAGTGTAAGTCGGATCAGTCGTCGGAGGTGTGGCCTAGTCGCGGTAGACGACGGAAGCGCCTTTGGCGATTCCATCTTACGGAAGCCGATCCGCCGTACCGAAAATGTTCAGCCAACGTAGGTTGGATTAGCCGCAGGCGTAATCCGACGTTTGGGTGGGTGGGCACGGTTGCGGTGTTGGGGCGATGGATGCAGCCGGTTCGCGGCAAACGATGGAAGCGCCTTCGGCGATTCCATCATACGAAAGCCGATCCGCCGTACCGGGGTGTCGGTGCATAACCGCAAAAACAAAACCCCGCCGGTGGGCAGGGTTTTGTGTGTGGCCAGTCAGGCGATGTGTAACCGCACGGGTTTTCACCGCCCTACATGACTACAAGGCTTAGCGGCAGCCAGACGGGATATGAGATGCGTTGGTTAGGCCTGCGCAAACCCAACCTTGGATCTGGTTAGTGGTTGCATCTACAGTTGGAGTAATTGTCATGGTCTGTGTATCCAGAGTTCCGTCTGAGAACGCTACCGAGATGACACCGTTTGCTCCAACAGTAGCGCCACCAGCTGCGAAATAGTTACCGGCAAGGGCTTGAGCATCCGTATCTGCTTGTGAACCGGCGCCCGGTACGGCTCCGTCGACCGCTAGTTGACTGGCTATTTCAGCGCGTACACCTGCGGTAGCGGACAGGCCCTCTGTGGCTTGGGCGCGTGCTGTGTAGTCCTGATAGGCTGGTAAAGCAATTGCAGCCAAAATACCAATGATCGCCACAACGATCATCAATTCAATCAGAGTAAAACCCTTCTGCATCTGAGCTTTCATTTGAATCTCCTTAATAGTGTTAAGGCTGTGAGCCTGCCAGAGACAAAGCAGTTGCCGTGCCAGCTCTCGTTCGCCTTGCGCACCGAAGACGACAATGTGAAGTGGCTCAACTAATGCCGCCGCCGCAGAACGTTTCAGGCGCACCGTTGGCCACCGGCGAGTCTCGGTGCGCGGTCCGGGCAAGCATTTTTCCGTCCGTCGCGGATATTGGCGGACTCTTTGCTGGCGATATGTGACCAAGAACGTCACCTGCCGCCGCCCTTGTTTGCAGCCACCTGCATCTACGCTATAAGGCGGGCAGTAATCGAATTGAGGCCGCCATGAGCGAAAACATTTCCCTTTCCGGGTTGGCACGGCAGATGGTCGTGGCCGGTGTGCT
Organism: Pseudomonas sp. CBC3; assembly: GCF_037967085.1. Taxonomy (NCBI): domain Bacteria; kingdom Pseudomonadati; phylum Pseudomonadota; class Gammaproteobacteria; order Pseudomonadales; family Pseudomonadaceae; genus Pseudomonas; species Pseudomonas sp. CBC3. The sequence continues at coordinate 73,999 of NZ_JBANEO010000001.1, read as the reverse complement.
GGACGAAAAAACAGCCCAGCAGGCGCAGGTCCAAGCCATTCGCAGCAAAACTCCCTTTGTTACTTATGTGGTGCAGAACAAGCTGGCCAAAGGCCGCGCCATAGCCGAGCTTGCCTCCGATCAGTTCGGGGTCGCGCTGCTGGACTTGTCTGCGCTGGATAAAGAGTCGCTACCCAAAGACCTGATCAGCGAGAAGCTGGCGCGTCAACATCGCGTCCTGCCGCTTTCCAAGCGTGGTACCAAGCTCTACGTCGCCATTTCCGACCCAGCCAATCATCAGTCGATTTCCGATATCCAGTTCAGCACCGGCTTGACCATCGAGTCGATCCTGGTTGAGGACGACAAGCTGGGCGAGGTCATCGACAAGCTGTACGAGAGTGGTACGACCGGGCTGGAAGACCTCGGCGACGTCGATCTGGATGGCGTCGATGTCGAGACCGTCAATGATGAGGGTAAGACTGAAGAGGGCGGCGAGGCCGCCGACGACGCCCCGGTAGTCCGCTTCGTCAATAAGATGCTGCTCGATGCGATACGTGGTGGGTCATCCGACCTGCACTTCGAGCCCTACGAAAAAGCCTACCGCGTGCGGCTTCGCACGGACGGCATCTTGCATGAGGTCGCCCGCCCACCGATCCAGTTGGCCCCGCGCATATCTGCGCGCCTGAAGGTCATGGCCGGGCTGGACATCTCCGAGCGACGCAAGCCGCAGGACGGGCGAATCAAGATGAAGCTGTCCAAAAGCAAGGCCATAGACTTCCGAGTCAATACTCTGCCCACCTTGTGGGGCGAAAAGATCGTGATGCGAATTCTGGACCCCACCAGTGCGCAGATGGGCATCGATGCGCTGGGCTATGAGGAGGATCAGAAAGCGCTGTATATGCAGGCGCTGCAACAGCCGCAGGGCATGATTCTGGTTACCGGGCCTACCGGGTCGGGCAAAACGGTCTCTCTTTATACCGGCCTGAATATCCTCAATACGGTGGATGTGAATATTTCTACGGCGGAAGATCCGGTAGAAATCAACCTCGAAGGCATCAATCAGGTCAACGTCAACCCGCGTCAGGGCATGGACTTTTCTCAGGCGCTGCGGGCGTTTCTGCGTCAGGACCCGGACGTGATCATGGTGGGTGAGATTCGTGACTTGGAAACCGCCGAGATTGCGATCAAGGCGGCGCAGACCGGCCATATGGTGATGTCGACTCTGCACACCAACAGTGCTGCGGAAACCCTGACGCGCCTACGCAATATGGGTGTGGCCGCGTTCAATATTGCTACCTCGGTGAACCTCATCATTGCCCAGCGGCTGGCACGCAAGCTCTGCAGCAGCTGCAAGAAAGAAGTCGAGTTACCCCGCGATGCCCTACTGGAGGAGGGTTTCCCGGCCGATAAGATCGGTACCTTCAAAATCTATGGCCCGGTCGGCTGCGATAATTGCAAGGGCGGGTACAAAGGCCGTGTCGGTATTTATGAAGTGGTTAAAAACACGCCGTCGCTGGCCAGGATTATCATGGAGGACGGTAATTCCATCGATATTTCCACCCAGATGCGTAAAGACGGCTTTAACGATCTGCGTACTTCGGCTTTGGTAAAAGCCATGCAGGGCGTGACCAGCCTGGAAGAAGTCAACCGGGTGACCAAGGACTAACATGGCGCAGAAAGCGGTAAAAACCAGTGTCTTCACCTGGGAAGGTACTAACAGGCAGGGCGCAAAGATAAAAGGCGAGCTGAGCGGCGTCAGCCCTGCGTTGGTCAAGGCGCAACTGCGCAAGCAGGGCGTCAACCCGCAAAAGGTTCGCAAGAAGTCGGTGTCGTTGTTCAGCGCCGGCAAAAAAATCAAGCCGATGGATATCGCCCTGTTCACCCGGCAGATGGCGACCATGATGAAAGCCGGCGTGCCGCTGCTACAGTCGTTCGACATCATCGGTGAGGGGTTCGATAACCCAAACATGCGCAAATTGGTGGACGACCTGAAACAGGAAGTCGCGGCGGGTAACAGCTTCGCTACAGCGCTGCGCAAGAAGCCTCAGTACTTCGATGATCTTTATTGCAACCTGGTCGACTCGGGCGAACAGTCTGGCTCGCTGGAGACGCTGCTGGACCGCGTCGCGACCTATAAGGAAAAGACCGAAGCGCTCAAAGCCAAAATCAAGAAGGCGATGAATTACCCTATCGCGGTTGTTCTGGTGGCGATTATCGTATCGGCGATTCTGTTGATTAAAGTGGTCCCACAGTTCCAGGATGTGTTTGCCAACTTCGGCGCCGAACTGCCGGCTTTCACTTTGTTTGTCATTGGTATTTCGGAAGCGTTGCAAGCTTGGTGGCATCTGGTATTGCTCGCTCTGTTCGGTGCTGCTTATGCCTTTAAAACGGCTCACGGCAAATCCGAGCGGTTTCGCAACTGGTTCGATCGAGTGCTGCTCAAGGTGCCGGTCGTAGGCGACATTCTTTATAAATCCGCCGTGGCGCGGTTCGCTCGAACGCTTTCGACCACCTTTGCCGCCGGTGTGCCGCTTGTGGATGCGCTGGACTCGGTGGCGGGCGCTACCGGTAACGTGGTGTTCCGCAACGCTACGATGAAGGTGAAGAGCGACGTTTCCAGCGGTATGCAGCTGAACTTCTCCATGCGAACCACTGGCACTTTTCCCAGTATGGCCATTCAGATGACGGCCATTGGCGAAGAATCCGGCTCGCTGGATGAAATGCTCGCCAAAGTGGCGACCTTCTATGAAGACGAAGTCGACAATATGGTCGACGGCCTGACCGCCTTGATGGAGCCGATGATCATGGCCGTACTGGGTGTTCTGGTTGGTGGCTTGATCATTGCCATGTATCTGCCGATCTTCCAGCTGGGCGCCGTGGTTTGAATAATGAACATAGTTAGTTTTCTGGCCAGCAATACGCTGGCCTTTGTTTTCTGCGTTTTTGTGCTTGGTCTGCTGATCGGCAGTTTTCTCAACGTGGTGATACATCGCTTGCCGATCATGATGCAGCGCGACTGGCGATCCCAGGCGCGTGAGTTTCTCGAGTTGCCTGGCGAGCCTGCCACGACGTTCAATCTGGTTCTCCCTCATTCCCATTGCCCGCATTGCGAACACGAAATTCGGCCGTGGGAGAACATCCCATTGGTGAGTTGGCTAGCGCTGCGTGGCAAGTGTTCGTCATGCAAGGCGCCGATCAGCAAGCGCTACCCGTTGGTCGAGTTGGTGTGCGGGTTGCTCTCGGGCTATGTCGCCTGGCATTTCGGGTTTACCTGGCAGGCCGGGGCGATGTTGCTGCTGACCTGGGGGCTGCTGGCGATGAGCATGATCGATGTCGATCACAAGCTGCTGCCTGACTCCATCGTGCTGCCCCTGCTTTGGCTGGGGTTACTCGTCAATCTGTTCGGCCTGTTCGCTACGCTGCCTGATGCGGTCTGGGGGGCGGTTGCCGGCTATCTCAGCCTTTGGTCCGTGTACTGGTTGTTCAAGCTGGTGACCGGCAAGGAGGGCATGGGCTATGGAGACTTCAAGTTGCTGGCGATGCTCGGCGCCTGGGGTGGCTGGCAGGTATTGCCGTTGACTATTCTTTTGTCTTCTGTAGTGGGTGCGGTGCTCGGAACGATCATGCTGCGTGCGCAGAAAGCCGATAGCGGCACGGCCATTCCTTTTGGACCCTATCTGGCGATCGCTGGCTGGATCGCTCTGCTTTGGGGCGATCGGATTACGTCGAGCTATTTGCAGTTTGCGGGGTTCTGAAGATCCGGTCGTACTTGTCGGAAAGGCAAGCCGGAGGCAGTCTAGGCTATGTGCCCATGCGGGGCGTGGGTCAGAGCAAATGCAAAAGCTTCGCCCGAGGGCGGGCCTCCTACAAAAGCAGTGCGTGGGCCCATTGGGTAGGGCGACCTCGCCGCGAATGCGGATCAGAAGCCAGCTAAAGCCAAAAGATTCATCCTGTGAGGTGTTTCTACAAAAGCAGCAGGTGCACACTGAACTCGGTGGGAGGCGCGCCCTCGCGGCGAATGCGGACCATAAGCCCACCTCAAGGACAAAAGCTTCGCCCCGAGGGCGGGCCTCCGACGAAAGCAGCGCGTGTGCACTGAGTTCAGTTGCAGTCGTGGCCTGCGGCGGAAGCAAGAAGCCCGTATTGGTCGCGGATTTACTCACCCGCTGCCCCAACTATTGCATCCACGCTGATCAGACGGTACTACTGCGCGTCGTTTTTCCGGTCTGGACGGTGCGTGATGAAGCCATGGGTGCTTGGTTTGACTGGCGGTATCGGCAGCGGCAAAAGCGCTGTGGTGGAAGCGTTCGGGCAGCTCGGGGTGCACTGGGTGGACGCCGATCATGCCGCGCGCTGGGTGGTGGAGCCTGGCAAGCCGGCGTTGAGTTTGATCGCAGAGCGCTTCGGCGAGGCAGTTCTTGCATCTGATGGCAGTTTGGATCGTGCGGCGCTGCGTGAGCGGATATTCCAGGACCCGGCTCAGCGCAAATGGCTCGAGGAGTTACTTCACCCGCTGATTCGCCAGGAAGTCGCTGGGCACCTCGCCCGGGCAACCTCTCCCTACGCCATCATGGTGTCGCCACTGCTGGTGGAGTCCGGCCAGTATCGTCAAGTTGACCGCGTGCTGGTTGTCGATGTGCCCGAAGCGGTGCAGGTCGAGCGTGCCGTCCGGCGAGATCTGTCCAGCGAAGCGCAGATCCAAGCCATCATCAAGGCCCAGGCCAGCCGCGCGGAGCGTCTGCGTCATGCCGACGATGTGCTGGTCAACGATCGTGATCTGGCTTGGCTGAAAGCCGGGGTGGAACGGTTGCACAATTTCTATATGACGTTGCGAGGAGGTCAGGAATGAGCACTACGGTTGAATGTCCTACCTGTGGCGCGCCGGTCGAGTGGAGCGTAAAGAGCCCGAGTCGTCCGTTCTGTTCCGAGCGCTGCAAGCTGATCGATCTGGGTGCCTGGGCGTCGGAAGAGCATGCGATTCCGGGCAATGAGCTCGAGGATGATCTTTTTTCCGGTGACGTGCCGCCTCGTCAGCATTGAGTCTGCGGCTCACGCCTGCTTGTTGCCGTCGTCTTTCCAGGGAGCCTGCAGATAGCGGCTGCGGTTGAAGGTTTCCATCCAGTCTGGATAGAAGACGACCAGAGCGCTGACGACGGTTCCGTTGATGAATGCCTCGGGAAACATCACCAGCCAGATATAGCCGGCAAAGTCTTCCAGCCAGGGAGGCATTGGATAGCGACCATCGATCAGCAGGATTCCCAGTCCGGCCAGAATGCACAAAAGTGCCGCCAGTCCGGCGGCAAAGAATCCAGAAAAGAAAATGTAGACGAAAAGATTTCGCGGCTGGGTGCGTTCCACGGCAATGGCGCAGAGCTCCGTCACCGTAACCGGTATCAGCACTAACAGCACGCCATTCAGGCCGAGCGCTGCCAGCTGTTGATGGCCCGTCACGGTCAGCCCAAGCTGGGCAATGAAGGCGGCAAGGATTGCCAGTGGCCAATCCAGCAAGAGTGTTACGGCTGTCAGTCCGATGAAGTGGAAGGACAACCCAGAGTCGAAGTCTCGACGAACCAGCCACAGCAGAAATATTGCCAGAACGGCGCCGAACACTAGATGCTGGCGCCGGGTATCGCTGAACAGTTCCACCCAGGGCGCTCGCGCGCAGGCCCAGAACAGCCCGGCGGTATAAAGCAGCCAGCCCAGAAAAAGGCTGAATGGTGCGAGCAGTTCGGCGGCAATCATGTTCGGACTCTTCGCTTGTTCGGGCTGGGTTTGGCGATCGTGGCGATACCAATATTCTGGCTGTTTTTTGTGTGTTCCTCAGGGCGCGGGATTGGGTTGTTCGGTGTGAATCGCCTCTATGCCTTCAAGCACCTCGGCTGGCAGGCGCAATTCGGCGCTGGCGAGATTGCTTTCCAGCTGGTCGAGTGACGTGGCGCCGATGATATTGCTAGTGACGAAAGGCTGCTGCGTGACATAGGCCAGCGCCATCTGGGTCGGGTCCAGGCCATGTTCGCGAGCAAGTGCCACATATCGAGAGCAGGCGGCTTGCGACTGTGGATTGGTATAGCGCGCAAAACGGCTGAACATCGTGATCCGCGCTCCGGCCGGTCGAGCGCCTTGTTCGTATTTGCCGCTGAGCATGCCAAAAGCCAGGGGCGAATAGGCCAGCAGCCCGCACTGTTCGCGAATGGCTATTTCGGCCAGGCCGACCTCGAAGGTGCGATTGAGCAGGTTGTAGGGGTTCTGGATCGAAACGGCGCGCGTCCAGCCTCTGGCTTCGGCGAGCTGCAGGAATTTCATAGTGCCCCAGGGTGTTTCGTTTGACAGACCGACGTGGCGGATCTTTCCGGCCTTTACCTGCTCGTCCAGGGCTTCGAGCGTTTCCTCGATGGGCGTGAAATCCTGCTCCTGATGGCGGTAACCGAGTTGGCCGAAGAAATTGGTGCTGCGTTCTGGCCAATGCAATTGGTACAGGTCGATCCAATCCGTCTGCAGGCGCTGAAGGCTTGCATCGAGGGCCGCAACGATGTGCTGCCTGTTCATCTTCAGTTGGCCGTCACGGATGTGACTGATTCCATTGCCGGGTCCGGCGATCTTGCTGGCCAGGATCCAGTCGGCACGATTTCCGCGAGCCTTGAAGTAGTTGCCTATGTAGCGCTCTGTGGAGGCATACGTTTCCGCTCGCGGCGGCACTGGATACATTTCAGCGGTATCGAGGAAGTTGATGCCTGCGGCTCTGGCGCGATCCAGCTGAGCGAACGCTTGATCCTGATCGTTCTGTTCGCCCCAGGTCATGCTGCCCAGGCACAGCGCGCTGACATTCAATTCGGTGCGGCCAAGTTGGCGCAGTTCCATGCGGAGTCCTTTGGTCTGTTAGGTTCGTGAATCGGATTATGGGGTCGGCCGATAAGTTTCGTTCTGAGCCACGAGCCGAGTCGGTTCGTGCTGATGCGCGATTATGCCTCGGTGAGTGACGGGGCGGGCACGGCGGGTGATGATTCGCCTACTAACATGCTTGCTATTTTGCGCGTAATCCGGATAATTCCGCAGCCTGTCGCCGGGGATGCCTAGCCCGCTGACGCAAAAACCAAGGTAGGGGATGCCTAGCCTGCCGAACACTGCCGTAGCGGACGCGCTGACCCGAGCCCCCGATAGCGTCTGTTTCCGGCTGTCCTGGCCTTGCCAGGGCGAGCACCATTCAGTAAGATTCGCCGTCTTATTTTCAGGGCGGCCCCTGAGGCTATAACGAATGAAGACTTTTACTGCTAAACCGGAAACCGTCAAGCGCGACTGGTTCGTCGTCGACGCTGCCGGCCAGACCCTGGGTCGTCTGGCAACCGAAATCGCTAGCCGCCTGCGTGGCAAGCACAAGGCGGAATACACCCCTCACGTCGATACCGGTGACTACATCGTTGTTATCAATGCTGAGCAAGTGCGTGTTACCGGTGCGAAAACCACCGACAAGATGTACTACTCTCACTCCGGCTTCCCGGGTGGCATCAAATCGATCAACTTCGAGAAGCTGATCGCCAAGGCGCCAGAGCGTGTGATCGAGACCGCGGTCAAAGGCATGCTGCCTAAGAACCCGCTGGGTCGCGACATGTATCGTAAGCTGAAGGTGTACAAGGGTGCCAATCATCCGCACACCGCTCAGCAGCCCCAAGAACTGAAGATTTAACGGAATAGTTCATTATGTCGGCGACTCAAAATTACGGCACTGGCCGTCGCAAGACTGCAACCGCGCGCGTGTTCCTGCGCCCGGGCACTGGCAAGATTTCCATCAACAACCGTGAGCTGGACAACTTCTTCGGGCGCGAAACTGCTCGGATGGTGGTTCGTCAGCCGCTGGAACTGACCGAAACCGTCGAGAAGTTCGATATCTACGTTACCGTTCTTGGCGGTGGCGTAAGTGGTCAAGCTGGCGCCATCCGTCACGGCATTACTCGTGCGCTGATGGATTACGACGAAACACTGCGTCCTGCTCTGCGCAAAGCTGGCTTCGTTACTCGCGATGCTCGCGAAGTTGAACGTAAGAAAGTCGGTCTGCGTAAAGCGCGTAAGCGTCCGCAATACTCGAAGCGCTAATCCGCTTCACCAAAAACGCCCAGCTTCATACGAAGCTGGGCGTTTTTTTATGGGCTGATTTTCACCTATGCGACAGCGTGTCGCGTTTAGGAAGTCCCGACTTTCGGGGCCTGGCGGCTAGTTGTGTCTGGTTATTACCTTGTCATGCAAGGGGCTTTTCTTTACCATTTGGCGAATTTTTTCGCGGCCTAGTTTTACGGTAGACGCACGTAGTAGACGCCTGCTTTCGGTAGGCCATAAGAAACTGATGGGAGACGACTGAATGAGCAATGACGGCGTGAATGCTGGCCGGCGTCGCTTCCTCGTAGCCGCTACTTCGGTAGTAGGTGCTGCAGGAGCGGTGGGTGCCGCGGTCCCGTTCGTGGGATCGTGGTTCCCGAGTGCCAAAGCCAAGGCAGCCGGTGCACCGGTTAAGGTAAATATCAGCAAGATCGAGCCAGGTCAGCAGATGGTTGCCGAATGGCGCGGTCAGCCGGTGTTCATCGTGCGTCGTACCGAGGAGGCGTTGGCCAATCTGGGCAAACTCACCGATACGGTCGCCGATCCGAATTCCGAAGCTTCGGAACAGCCGACCTATGTTGATCCTGCGGTTCGCTCAATCAAGCCGGAAGTACTGATTGTGGTCGGACTATGCACGCACCTCGGTTGTTCCCCGTCCTTCCGTCCGGAAGTTGCGGCGCCTGATCTGGGTGCCGATTGGCTCGGTGGCTATTTCTGCCCGTGCCATGGTTCGAAATATGACATGGCTGGCCGCGTCTACAAGGGCCAGCCTGCGCCCTTGAACCTGCCGGTTCCCCCTCACACTTACGAGACGGACTCTTTGGTCGTCATCGGCGTGGATCAGGAGAGCGCGTGATGAGCAAGTTCATGGAATGGGTCGATGCGCGCTTCCCCGCGACCAAGATGTGGGAAGACCACCTGAGCAAGTACTATGCACCGAAGAACTTCAACGTTCTGTACTTCTTCGGTTCCTTGGCGTTGCTGGTTCTGGTCAACCAGATTCTCACCGGCATCTGGCTGACGATGAGCTTCGAGCCGTCCGCCGAAGGTGCATTCGCATCCGTCGAATACATCATGCGGGACGTGGAATACGGCTGGATCATCCGGTACCTCCACTCCACCGGCGCATCGGCGTTCTTCGTCGTCGTCTATCTGCACATGTTCCGCGGCATCCTCTACGGCTCCTACCAGAAGCCGCGCGAGCTGGTGTGGATCTTCGGCATGATGATCTATCTGGCGCTGATGGCCGAGGCTTTCATGGGCTACCTGCTGCCTTGGGGCCAAATGTCCTACTGGGGTGCCCAGGTGATCATTTCGCTGTTCGGTGCGATTCCTGTCATCGGTGCTGACCTGACCCAGTGGATTCGCGGTGACTACCTGATCTCCGGCATCACGTTGAACCGCTTCTTCGCGCTGCACGTCATCGCGCTGCCGATCGTGATCCTTGGCCTGGTGGTTCTGCACATTCTGGCACTGCACGAAGTGGGTTCGAACAACCCGATGGGTGTGGATATCAAGAAGACCAAGGACGAGGCTGGCGTGCCGCTCGATGGCATTCCGTTCCATCCTTACTACACGGTCAAGGATATCGTCGGTGTGGTGGTGTTCCTGTTCGTGTTCTGCGCCATCGTGTTCTTCTTCCCTGAAATGGGTGGCTATTTCATCGAGAAGCCGAACTTCGAAGTGGCGAACGCCTTCAAGACGCCCGAGCACATCGCGCCTGTCTGGTACTTCACGCCTTACTACGCGATCCTGCGCGCCGTTCCGGACAAGCTGCTGGGCGTAATCGCCATGGGTGCCGCGATCGCTGTGCTGTTCGTGCTGCCATGGCTGGATCGTAGCCCAGTCAAGTCCATGCGCTACAAGGGCTGGATGAGCAAGGTAGCTCTCGTGCTGTTCTGTATTTCCTTCGTCATCCTCGGCGTGCTTGGCGTGCTGTCTCCTACTCCTGAGCGCACATTGGTATCTCGGATCTGTACTGCTATCTACTTCGGTTACTTCATCCTGATGCCGTTCTACACCAAGCTCGAGAAGACCAAAGTAGTTCCGCAAAGGGTGGCTGGCTGATGAAAAAGCAATTTGCTGCATTGATTCTTGCACTGGTGCCGGCATTTGGTTTCGCCGCTGGTGGCGGCGTTCACCTCGATGAAGTCGATATCGATCTGACTGACAAGGTAGCGCTGCAGGACGGCCTGAAAACCTTTACCAACTACTGCATGGGTTGTCATAGCGCGCAGTACCAGCGCTATGAGCGTGTTGCGACAGATCTGGGTATTCCAGAAGAAGTCATGCTCGACAATATCGTCTTCACTGACGCCAAGATTGGCGATCACATGAAAATCGGTATGAAGCCGGATGATGCCAAGGGCTGGTTCGGCGCGGCTCCTCCGGATCTGACGCTGGTGGCGCGAGTGCGTGGCAATGACTGGTTGTACTCGTACATGCGCAGTTTCTACGAAGACCCGGCGCGCCCGTATGGCGTCAACAATACGGTCTTCCCTAACGTGGGCATGCCGCACGTCCTGGCGCCGCTGCAAGGCCGTCAGGTCCTGCCGAGCAAGTTGCCGGAAGGGGAGTCGGTTGCCTGCAAGCAGGTCCAGGTTGTCGAGGATGGCCGCAAGCAGTTTGATCCGCTGACGGGTACGCCGATCACGCATGAAGACTGCAACGCAATGACGGTTGTGCCGGGCACCGGTGAGCTGACCGAAGCGGAGTACGACGAGAAGATCAAGAATCTGGTGACCTTCCTGGCCTACTCGGCCAACCCGGTCAAGCTGGAAAGCCAGCGCATCGGTACGTACGTGCTGCTGTTCCTGGCGGTCTTCTTCGTATTCGCCTATCTGCTCAAGCGAGAATACTGGAAAGACGTCCACTGATCGTTCGCTGTTATGCGGTACCCTGCGCGCGCCCTTTTGGGCGCGCGTTTTTTTCTGCTGGCCATAAATTTCAATGAGGAGGGACCCCATGGCCGTGACCAACCGGTTGGCCTGCTATTCCGATCCCGCCGATCATTATTCGCATCGGGTGCGCTATGTGCTTGCCGAAAAAGGTGTCGACGCCGAGATAATCGACGTCGATCCGGTGCGTTGTCCTGTCAGGCTGACAGAAGTGAATCCATACGCCAGCGTGCCTACGTTGGTGGATCGTGATCTGGCTTTGTATGAGCCAGGCGTAATCACGGAGTACTTGGAGGAGCGCTATCCGCATCCGCCGTTGCTTCCGGTGTATCCCGTGGCAAGGGCCAATACCCGGCTGCTGGCGCATAGAGTTCAAAGGGACTGGTGTGCTCTGGTGGACCGAATCCTCGATCGCCGAACCACAGAGGCGGTTCGGGTGCAGGCTCGTAAGGAGCTGCGCGAGAGCCTTACAGGCGTATCGCCCGTATTCGCCGAAAAGCCCTATTTCATGAGTGAAGAGTTCAGTCTGGTGGATTGCTGTCTGTTGCCTATCCTGTGGCGTTTGCCCAAACTCGGTATCGAGTTGCCCCGGGCTGCAAAGCCGCTGCTCGATTACATGGAAACCAATTTCGCTCGCGAGGCCTTCCAGGTCAGTCTATCCGCCGTTGAGCGCGGCATGCGCTAAGAGAGGCTGCATATGACTTCAAGTCGTCCCTATCTGGTTCGGGCGTTGTATGAGTGGATCGTGGATAACGATTGCACTCCACATCTGCTGGTCAATTCCGACTATCCGGGTGTTCAGGTGCCTGATGGCTTTGCCAGCGATGGCCAGATCGTGCTGAATGTTGCACCCAGTGCGGTTCGTGGCCTGCAGATGAGCAACCAGACGATTACGTTCGAAGGCCGATTTGGTGGCGTTCCGCATAGTCTGCATGTCCCTTCCGCGGCGGTCATGGCGATCTATGCGCGGGAAAACGGGCAGGGAATGGTATTCGAGATTGAGCCGACGCCGCCGGATGACGATGCGCCCACCGATGATGCCTCGGTTGGAGCAGGCGCACCATCACGCCCGGCCTCTGCGGGCCGTCCTAGTTTGAAGGTCGTTAAGTAAGCAGCTGCAAGCTCCAAGCGGCAAGCCTGAAGCAAGAGCGAAAGAGCACCCAGCTGGCGGAGCTATGGCGCCGCTCATGCTGGCTTGGAGCTGCCTTCAGTCGATATATTCGAACAGTTTGACGATGCGTTGTACGCCGGAGACGCCCTGCACCACGTTTGTGGCACGGTTGCCTTCCTGACGAGTGACGAGCCCCAGCAGATAGACAATGCCGTTCTCGGTGATGACTTTTATGCGCGAGCCGGGAACGTTCTCGTCCGTGAGCATTTGCGCCTTGATCTTGGTCGTCAACCAAGAGTCATTGCTGCGGGCCAGTGCCGATGAGGGCTGCAGTACCTGAAGCTCGTTGTGTACTCGTTTGACGCGCTGTACCGAACTGGCGGCCTGTTCGGCCATTTGCTTCAGCTCTTCCCGTGGCGTCTGGCCGGCCAGCAGCACCACTCCGTTGTAGCTGGCAACGACGATATGCGACGCTTTGTCCAGATCGGCATGAGCCTTAGCGATATTCACGGCTGCTTTTGTTTCGATTAGGGAATCATCGATCTTGCTGCCGATCGTGCGGGTTCCACGGTTGTCGTTGATGGGATCATCGCGCGTGGCGGTGAGAACTGAGCTGCAGCCGGTTACGGCCAAGGTCAGTGCAAGCGTGAATACAGGCAGTCGAACCGATTTCATTCTTCGCTCCCGAACAGTTGGTTGTCGATCAGATCGCACAGACAGTGGATAGCGAGCAGGTGAACTTCCTGGATGCGCGCGGTCACTTTCGCCGGAACGCGAATCTCGACGTCCTCTGGCAGCAGCAGCGACGCCATTCCTCCGCCGTCGCGTCCGGTGAGCGCGACGACAACCATTTCGCGATCGTGCGCAGCCTGGATCGCCTGGATGACGTTCGCGGAGTTGCCGCTGGTGGAGATCGCCAGCAGCACGTCGCCCGGCTGACCCAGTGCGCGGATCTGCTTCGAGAAAACTTCGTTATAGCTGTAGTCATTGGCGATGGAGGTCAGCGTTGAGCTGTCGGTCGTCAGGGCTATCGCAGGCAGGCTGGGGCGCTCCCGCTCGAAGCGGTTCAGCAGCTCTGATGAGAAATGCTGCGCATCGCCCGCCGATCCACCGTTGCCGCAAGTCAGGATCTTGCCTTCACTGAGCAGCGTGTTGACCATTACCTGTCCGGCCTGCTCGATACTAGGGGCGAGCACCTCCATGGCGTTCTGCTTGGTTTCGATGCTGGCCTGGAAGAGCTGACGTATACGGGATTGCATGTCCATCGGATTTTAACCTTCAGGTGACGGGCTGGGCTGCTTGGGCCGCGCCGTAAGGAAATTGGTCAGATGCGGTTTTGGCGGTACGCGGCGGAGCGCTCTGATCAACTGTCGAACGCATTTCGGATCCAGTTGGGCTTTTCCGAGGCGTCAGCTGTCGCCCCTATGGCGACCACGTCAAAGCGGCATGGGTGCCTCGCCCAGCGGGGCTCCTTCTGCAGAAACAGCTGAGCTGCCTTGATCAGCTTCTGCTGTTTACGCAAGTCGACGCTTTCGAGAGCGCCACCCCATGCAGCGTGGCGTCTGTAGCGAACCTCGACGAATACTACTGTATCGCCATCGAGCATGACCAGATCAAGCTCGCCGCTGCGGCATGTCCAGTTTCGACAAAGCAGGCGCAGTCCGTGAAGTTGCAGGTGGCGCTGTGCGAACTCTTCGGCGAGCTGTCCGCTGATCTGTTTGCTGGTTGCGCTCAATAGGGAGTGTCCGCGAGCGGTTGGACTTCACCATCGTGGAATTCGGCCCACGGTAGGCGTCGCTCGATTCGCTGCTCGGGGGTGATGCTGAGCGTGCCGGACAGGCCGTCGAGCTGTGTTTCCGGCAACGCTAGCAGTTGGTTCAGGCGCGGTGCGAGCAGATAGGCGTCGGCACCCATGGCGTATAGCCTGCCCAGGCTTCCCCGCGCTTGTGGCCATTTGCGTTCGATTTCCTGGCGAAGGGGCAGCTGGGGATTCAGCAGCCAGGGTGTTTCGGTGAACCGGATACCTTCGAGATCGAGGTATTGGGTGCGATTATCGGTTGCGGCGTGCAGATGAGAGGTCGCGTATACGGGCAGATCTCCGGCATATTGGAATATCAGGGTGGGCTTGACCTGCTGCGCCTGCTGCGGTGTTGCTGCAAGGAACAGGAAGTCGACATCCTGGCGGCGCGATGGCTGTGATGCAGCACCGCTGCTGCGTACCTGCAGCAGGTCGGCAATTTGATTGGCCAGTTCGACGGGTTCGGCCAGCGGCGCGGCAGCAACTACGGTTCCGCCTTGTTCCTGCCACTCCTGGCGAAACGCCTCATAGACGCGATTGCCCCAGTCGCCCCGCGGCGTCAAAGCTATTGCACGGCGATGCCCATCGGCCCAGGCGCGGCGCGCAACCTCGCGCGCTTCGTCCTCTGCAGCGAGGCCGAACTGAAACAGCTGAGGCGGCGCCTTCTGGTTCGCGTCGCTGTAATTGAGAGCAAGGGTGGTTATCGGCAGCTGCCCGCGGTCGGCCAGCTGGTGCACCATCTTCTTGTCCAGCGGGCCAATGACCAGCTGGACCCCCGACGCCTCTGCCTGTCGGTAGAAGTCATCGAGCGAAGATAGGCGGGAGCTGTCGAACAGCTCGATTTTCAAATCTTGCTGTGCTTCCAGATGCGCGGCGAGAAAACCGTCACGCAGTGCACGCGCTACGCTAGCCAGCGGGCCATCCATGGGGAGCAGTAACGCTACGTGGGTCAGCGGTTTGTCTGCCAGCTCTCGGAGTTTTACCAGCGACTCGGGCAGGCGTCGTGCGGCGGGATGGCTGGGGTTCTGCTGCACCCAGGCGTCGATCGCCCGCTGCTGCTGACTTATGGTTCCGGCCTGTTTTACCGTCGCGGCAAGCGCTAACCAGCCGGAAAGATCCACGTCTGCGGTCGGTTGCAGCTGGTCTGCCGGCAGGCTCGATACCAGCGACCAGATCGCTTCATGATTCCGCTCCGCTGCTTCGCCGCTTAGGAGTGGTGCGATGAAAGTGCGCTCGCGCGCCGCGTCGAGGGGCTGATCGTTGGCTTCAAATGCTTGCGCGCGCGCCAGTTGGGTGCGCAGCTGCTGATCTACCGGCAGCTCCGCGAGGCGTCGGAATGCGGGATGTTGCAAGGCTTGAAGGGCGCGCTGTGGCTCTCCGTCCGCTATTGCCAGCTCCGCCTCCAGGGTTTTGGCAAACATCTGCTGAGCCGGCATCAACTGCTCGATATCGATTTGTTCGAGTATCTGCCGAGCCTGCGCCTGGTTGCCTTGCTGGATGCTCTGGTCGGCAGCCGATAAACGCAACAGTGCAGCTTCGGCCGGGTCGCTTGCATCGGCTTCCTTCAGCAATTGTTGTGTCGACGCCTGCGGAGTGCGCGGCAGCTCGCCCAGGGTAGAGGACGGCGAGCTGGCGCAGGCCGAAAGCACGGCGGCAATGCATAAGAAGAGAAACGGGCGAAAGCGAGCCATCATGTGATCATTCCTGGAGGCGCTGCGAGTGTCGGCAGATTGTACCCAAGGGTTGCAGGGGCTGCGATGTCGTGACCGCTAAACGGGCTACAATGCGCGTTTTTCCGTGATTGAGGTACGCCCTGTGACTGCGCCAGATGATGTGAATTCCGCTGCAGGCACGCTCTATGTCGTCGCCACGCCTATCGGGAATCTTGAAGATATCAGTGCTCGGGCGTTACGCGTGCTGAACGAGGTGGCCCTGATCGCGGCAGAAGACACACGTCACTCGGCTCGTCTGTTGCAGCACTTCGGTATCTCCACTCCATTGGCAGCGTGTCATGAGCATAACGAACGGGACGAAGGTGGTCGCTTCATCAAGCGGCTTCTGGCTGGTGAGAATGTGGCGCTGATTTCCGATGCCGGCACGCCGTTGATCTCCGATCCCGGCTATCACCTCGTCAGACAGGCGCGTGCGGTCGGTATAAGAGTTGTTCCGCTGCCCGGCGCTTGTGCACTTGTTGCAGCGCTTTCCGCTGCGGGTTTGCCATCCGACCGTTTCATCTTCGAAGGTTTTCTGCCGGCAAAGCAGGTCGCGCGTCGTACTCGTCTTGAGCTTCTGAGAGAGGAGCCGCGGACGCTGATCTTCTATGAGGCGCCACATCGTATTCTCGATTCCCTGACCGACATGGAGGAAGTGTTCGGTCCAGAGCGGCCTGCTGTTTTGGGGCGTGAGCTGACCAAGACATTCGAGACGCTGAAAGGATTGCCGTTGGCTGAATTGCGCGTCTGGGTGGCGTCCGATAGCAATCAACAGCGTGGCGAATGCGTGCTGGTGGTGGGCGGCTGGCAGGCGCCACAAGGCGAAGAGGCGATCGATGCGAATGCGCTTCGTGTGCTGCGTTTGTTGTTGGCGGAGTTGCCTGTGAAGCGTGCGGCAGCCGTGGCCGCCGAAATAACCGGTGCCAGAAAGAACGTGCTTTACCAGCTTGCGTTGCAAGAAAAGAGTTCGGAATAGAACCGCCTTCATGCTCGCAGGCGTCCCGGTCGGCGAGATTTGTCAGCTTGCAGGCTGGGGACGTGCACAGTACCCTAGCGCCCGGAGAGTCGATCGGACAGTCGCTGTCTCTTTTTGTTCCGGCAAAAAGGGAGGGAGGAAAGTCCGGGCTCCATAGGGCGAAGTGCCAGGTAACGCCTGGGAGGCGTGAGCCTACGGAAAGTGCCACAGAAAATAACCGCCTAAGCGCTTCGGCGCCGGTAAGGGTGAAAAGGTGCGGTAAGAGCGCACCGCGCGGCTGGCAACAGTCCGTGGCTAGGTAAACCCCACTTGGAGCAAGACCAAATAGGGATCCATTGGCGTGGCCCGCGCTGGATCCGGGTAGGTTGCTAGAGGCAGTCAGCGATGGCTGTCGTAGAGGAATGACTGTCCTCGACAGAACCCGGCTTACAGATCGACTCTCCGACTTCTTCCCCCGTAATACCCCTTCTTGTTAGTCCAAAATATTATTGCTCTTAACAAAGTACTTTAACTTTGTGGGGCAGCCTTTTGATTTGCCTGTAAAAGATCGTCTTGCAAGTTTATCGCTTTACCGTTCATTCCCCTCTCGTTCGCTAAATTGCCGTTCCGTAAGGCTTTTTCCGCTCAGGCTCACCTTGACGGTGGGGCTGCTGCATTTCTATAGTGCGCACGAGTGGTAAAAAGTGGAGTGAAGTGGGTAATTATGGATACGGATAGCTAAATTCAGAGGAAGCGCAGCCGTGTTTCGCGGAGCAAATGCCATCAGTCTCGATGCCAAAGGGCGGCTAGCTATGCCCAGCCGGTATCGCGACGAGCTCGTTTCGCGCTGCGAGGGCCAGTTGATCATCACTATCGACGCCGTGGACCGCTGCCTCTGCATTTATCCACTTCCAGAATGGGAGCAAATCGAAGCCAAGCTCCGCGAGTTGCCATCGCTGCATGAGGAAAGTCGCCGGTTGCAGCGTTTGCTTATCGGTAACGCAGTGGACCTGGAATTGGACGGCAGCGGGCGTGTGCTGGTGCCGCCACGCCTGCGTGAATACGCCGGCCTAGACAAGCGGGCCATGCTGGTCGGTCAGCTCAACAAGTTCAGCCTATGGAACGAGGACGACTGGAACGCGCAAGCAGATGCGGATCTGGCGGCCATTAAACAACCCGGCGCGTTGCCGGAAGCATTGCGTGATCTAATCCTGTGACCCAGACCAGCAGCTATAACCATGTCACCGTGTTGCTCGACGAGGCCGTTGCGGCGCTCGCTGTGCGCCCGGATGGCCGCTATCTGGACGGCACCTTTGGGCGCGGAGGCCATAGCCGCCTTCTTTTGCGGCAGCTTGGGCCTGAGGGTTGCTTGCTAGGATTCGACAAAGACCCGCTAGCAATCGCTACGGGGCAAGCATTGGCGGCCGAGGATGGCCGCTTTGTCGTTGTGCAGAGAAGTTTCGCCGAGCTCGGGGCCGAAGTCGCGCAGCGCGGCTGGACCGGTACGTTGAGCGGAGTGCTGCTGGACCTCGGCGTGTCCTCGCCACAGCTGGACGATCCGGAGCGCGGCTTCAGTTTCCTCAACGATGGCCCTCTCGACATGCGCATGGATCCCAGTCGCGGAGTCAGTGCTGCGGATTGGATCGCCACGGCCAGCGAAGAAGATATCGCTCGGGTACTCAAGGAGTACGGCGAAGAACGTTTTGCCAAACGCATGGCGCGCGCCGTCGTGCAACGGCGAGCCGAGCGCCCGTTCGAGCGTACGGCCGATCTCGCTCAGGTGCTGACCGTTGCCAACCCCGCCTGGGAAAAAGGCAAGAATCCGGCGACTCGCGCCTTTCAGGGGCTGCGCATCTTTATCAACAATGAGCTCGGTGATCTGGAGGCCGGGCTCGAGGCTGCTCTCGAGGCGCTCGATGTCGGTGGCCGGCTGGTGGTGATCAGCTTTCATTCACTTGAAGACCGCATCGTCAAACAATTCATGCGCCGCCACGCCAAGGGCGAAGCCGACAACCTGCCCCGCGACCTGCCGATCATTCCTGAGAAGTTCGTGCCACGCTTGAAGCTGTTGGGCAAGCCGCAGTACGCATCCGCCGAAGAGGTCAAAGCCAACCCCCGGTCACGCAGTGCCGTGATGCGCGTTGCGGAGAAGCTGCGGTGAATACGCTACGACGCGCCATGCCCAACGGCAGCCTGATGATGCTGGTGCTGTTCATTACCGTGCTCTTGTCGGCGATCGCGGTTGCCTATAGCGCGCACTGGAACCGCCAACTGCTCAACGAGCTGTATGGCGAACTCAGCGTACGCGACAAGGCGCAGGCCGAGTGGGGTCGCTTGATACTGGAACAGAGCACCTGGACGGCGCATAGCCGTATCGAGACGCTGGCGACCGAGCAGTTGAAGATGCTCATCCCGGAAGCGGCTGATGTCAGGCTGGTGGCTCAATGAAGCTCCAAGGCGCGCTGTATCCGTGGCGCTTTCGTATCGTCCTGGCGTTGCTGGCCCTGATGGTTGGCGCCCTTGCGTGGCGTATCGTCGATTTGCAGGTGATCGATCAGAGCTTTCTGCAGAACCAGGGTGACGCTCGCAGTGTGCGGCACATTCCTATCCCGGCGCATCGCGGCTTGATTACAGATCGCCACGGCGAACCTTTGGCAGTCAGCACGCCGGTCACGACGCTTTGGGGTAATCCGCGTGAGCTTCAGGCTGCGCAGGCGCGTTGGCCAGAACTGGCGCAAGCGCTAGGTCAAGAACCGGTCGCGCTTCAGCAGCGCCTCAAGGAGCAAGCCGAGCGCGAATTCATCTACCTGGTGCGTGGGCTGACACCCGAACAGGGCCAGCGTGTACTGGATCTCGGCATTCCGGGCGTGTATGCCCAGGAGGAGTTCCGTCGCTTCTATCCCGCCGGCGAGGTTGCCGCGCATGTGGTTGGCTTCACGGATATTGATGATCGTGGCCGGGAAGGCCTGGAGCTGGCATATGACGAGTGGCTGGCCGGCGTTCCCGGCAAGCGTCAGGTGCTCAAGGACCGCCGTGGCCGGTTGATCAAGGATGTGCAGGTAGTTAAGAACGCCAAGCCCGGCAAGGCGCTGGCGTTGTCCATCGATCTACGCTTGCAATATCTGGCTCATAGCGAGCTGCGCAAAGTGGTGCAGGAGCACGGTGCCAAAGCTGCCAGTCTGGTGATGGTCGATGTGCAAACCGGCGAAGTCCTCGCCATGGCCAACCAGCCTACCTACAACCCCAACAATCGCCGCAATCTGCAGCCATCGGCAATGCGCAATCGTGCGTTGATCGACGTGTTCGAGCCTGGTTCGACGGTCAAGCCCTTCAGTATTGCCGCAGCGCTCGGCACAGGTAAGTACCAGCCGGAGTCGGTAGTCAACACCTTGCCGGGCTGGATGCGTATCGGCCGATACACCATCCGCGACGTTTCCCGCGGGGGCATGCTCAACCTGACCGGCATTCTGATGAAGTCCAGCAACGTCGGAATCAGCAAGATCGCGTTGGATATCGGTCCGGAGCCAGTGCACACCATCATGCAGCAGGCAGGGTTCGGTCAGGCCACCGGTCTCGGTTTTCCAGGCGAGCGCGTCGGCAACCTTCCCAATCACCGCAAATGGCGAGATGCGGAGACTGCTTCGCTCGCGTACGGCTACGGCTTGTCGGTGACGGCGGCGCAGCTCGCTCATGCCTACGCCGTACTCGGTAACGAAGGCAACAACGTACCCATGTCGTTGCTGCGTCTGGACCAGCCGCAGGAAGGCGTGCAAGTCATCGACAAGACGATTTCCACCACAGTGTTGCGGATGTTGCAGTCCGTGGTCGAGGAAGAGGGCGGCGGTGGCACCCGCGCCAAGGTCCCGGGTTACCACGTGGCCGGTAAGAGCGGCACGGCGAAAAAAGTATCCGGAACCGGCGGCTATACCAAGGACGCCTATCGTTCGTTCTTCGCCGGAGTGGCACCGGTTTCCAATCCGCGTATTGCGGTCGTGGTCGTGGTCGACGAGCCCAGCGAGGGCGGCTATTACGGCGGGCTGGTCGCCGCACCGGTGTTCGGCAAAGTAGCGGCTCGCGCGTTGCGATTGATGAACGTTGCGCCAGACAACCTACCGCCACCCGCAGATGTTCAAACCGCCGAGGCGGCCAAGGTCAAGGGAGGACGGATCTGATGCCGATGCCGTTGAATCAGTTGCTGCCTCAGGCCGACAGCGCCACCTTGATTCGTGAGCTGACCCTCGACAGCCGCAAGGTGCGACCGGGCGACCTGTTTCTGGCTGTGCCTGGTTACCAGCAAGACGGTCGCGTGCATATTGCCGATGCCGTTTCCCGCGGCGCGGCGGCGGTGGCCTACGAAGCCGAAGGCGCGGTCGAAATGACTGCCGCAAGTGCCGTGCTGGTTCCCGTGCGTCATCTGGCGGAGCAATTGTCGGCGATAGCCGGACGGTTCTACGGCGAGCCGAGCCGCAGTCTGCACTTGGTTGGCGTTACCGGAACCAACGGCAAAACCAGCGTCACTTATCTGGTCGCTCAGGCCCTGGATCGCCTGGGCGAGCGTTGCGGCATCATCGGCACCTTGGGCACCGGTTTCCATGGCGAGCTGATACTCGGCCAGCACACGACGCCCGATGCCATTGGTGTGCAAGCCAACCTGGCAAATCTTCGCAAGCAGGGCGCGCGGGCCGTTGCGATGGAAGTGTCGTCTCATGGACTGGATCAGGGACGGGTTGCCGCGCTGGCGTTCGATGTGGCGGTGTTCACCAATCTTTCGCGCGATCATCTGGACTACCACGGCTCCATGGAAGCCTACGGTGAGGTCAAGGCTCGGTTGTTCAAGATGCCGGAGCTCAGCTGCCGCGTAATCAATCTGGATGATGCGTTCGGGCGCGTTCTTGCTGCTGAAAAAGGTGAATCGCGGCTGATCACCTACAGCCTGGACGATGCCTCCGCATACCTCTACTGCCCAGAGGCACGGCTGGACGACAACGGAATACATGCGCGCCTCATCACCCCGCAGGGTGAACGCTCGCTACGCAGCCCCTTGCTTGGCCGTTTCAACGTCAGCAATGTGCTCGCGGCGATCGGCGCGCTGCTGGGGATGAACTATCCGCTGGATGAAATCCTCGCCGTACTGCCGGAGATCGACGGTCCTGCTGGGCGTATGCAGCGTCTGGGTGGTGGCGAGCGTCCGCTGGTCGTAGTTGATTACGCCCATACGCCTGACGCGCTAGAAAAGGTTCTCAGCGCACTGCGTCCGCATACTCGTGGGAGGTTGTTGTGCCTGTTCGGCTGCGGTGGCGACCGCGACCGAGGCAAGCGTGCACTGATGGCGCAGGTCGCTGAGCGCCTGGCGGACAGCGTCGTGGTGACCGATGACAATCCACGAAATGAAGATCCGCTGCAGATTCTCGATGAGATTCGCGCTGGCTTCGGCGCGCCCGAGCGGGCCGCCTTCGTGCCGGGTCGTGCCGACGCCATCGTCCGCTGCATCGCCGATAGCCATGTCGATGACGTAGTGCTGCTGGCCGGCAAGGGCCATGAGGATTATCAGGAGATCAAAGGAGAGCGCCTGCCGTTCTCCGATCTCGACCAGGCATCGATCGCCCTGGCTGCCTGGAGGGGTGCCGATGCTTGAAGCCATTCGCCTGAGTGATCTTGTCGAGTCGCTGTCCGCCAGGCTGGTGAATGCCGATGTGGCGTTCAGTTCGGTCAGCTCTGACAGTCGTGCCATCGAGCCAGGACAGTTGTTCGTGGCGCTGACCGGTCCCCGCTTCGACGGTCATGCCTATCTGGCCGAGGTCGCTGCCAAGGGAGCCGTTGCCGCCCTGGTCGAGCGGCACGTGGAAGATGTTTCGCTGCCGCAATTGGTGGTGGCCGACAGCCGCATCGCGCTGGGTCAGCTGGGTGCGCTGAACCGTGCCGCCTTTACCGGGCCGGTCGCGGCAATTACCGGCTCCAGTGGCAAAACCAGCGTAAAGGAGCTGCTCGCCAGCATCCTGCGCGCCGCCTTTGGCGCCGATGCGGTACTGGCCACGCGCGGCAATCTCAACAACGATCTTGGCGCTCCGCTCACGCTGTTGGAGTTGTCCCCTCAGCATAAGGCTGCGGTGATCGAACTGGGCGCTTCACGTCTCGGAGAAATTGCCTACACCGTCAGCCTGACGCAGCCGGATGTCAGTCTTATTACCAATGCCGGAACCGCCCATGTCGGCGAGTTTGGCGGGCCTGAGAAAATTGTCGTAGCCAAAGGCGAGATTCTCGACGGGCTCGGCGTGAATGGCATCGCTGTGCTCAATCGCGACGACCGCGCCTATGCCACGTGGCAGCAGCGGGTGGCCGGAAAATCGGTGCTCAGCTTCGCAATACAAAGCCCTCTGGCGGACTTTCATCCCTCATCGATCGCTTATGACCAACGCGGTTGCCCGAACTTCGTCTTGAACGGCCCGTCCGGGTCCGCTCGTGTCCAGCTCAATCTGCTCGGTCGACACAGCGTGGCCAATGCGCTCGCCGCCGCGGCCGCCGCGCACGCGCTGGGTGTCGCGTGCGAACATATCGTCGCGGGCCTTGAAAGCCTGCAGCCGGTCAAGGGGCGGGGTGTTGCGCAAATGCTCGGCAATGGTGTTCGTCTGATCGACGATACCTACAACGCGAACCCAGCCTCCATCTGCGCAGCCACCGACGTGCTGGCCGGCTTCGCCGGGCGTACCGTGCTGACGCTGGGTGACATGGGCGAGCTGGGCGATTGGGCCGAACAAGGCCATCGCGAGGTGGGCAGTTACGCCGCCGGCAAAGTGGATGCCCTGTTCGCGGTCGGACCGCTGATGAAGCATGCGGTCGATGCCTTCGGAGCCGGCGGTCGTCATTTCGCCGATCAGCAGAGCCTGATCGAGGCGTTGCGCCTGGAGCAGGGCAACGCCACAACAATATTGATCAAGGGATCACGGAGCGCCGCGATGGATAAGGTCGTCGCCGCGCTTTCTGCGTCCGGCATGGAGAAACATTGATGCTGCTGCTACTCGCCGAGTATCTGCAACGCTTCCACACGGGCTTCGCGGTCTTCCAGTACCTGTCTCTGCGCGGAATCCTCGGCGTGCTTACCGCGCTGGTGCTTTCGCTGTGGATGGGGCCCTGGCTGATCCGCACCCTGCAGCTGCGCCAGATCGGCCAGGCCGTTCGTACCGATGGGCCGCAGACGCATCTGTCTAAATCCGGTACCCCGACCATGGGTGGCGCCTTGATTCTCAGCGCCATCGCCATCAGTACGCTGCTCTGGGCGGACCTGTCCAACCGCTACGTCTGGGTGGTGCTGGCCGTCACGTTGTTGTTCGGGGCGGTGGGTTGGGTCGACGACTATCGCAAGGTCATCGAGAAGAACTCGCGGGGCCTGCCGAGCCGTTGGAAGTACTTCTGGCAATCGGTGTTCGGACTCGGCGCGGCGATCTTCCTTTATATGACCGCTCAGACGCCGGTCGAAACCACGCTGATCCTGCCGCTGCTGAAAAACATCGAAATTCCGCTCGGGATCGGCTTTGTGGTGCTGACCTATTTCGTCATCGTCGGCTCGAGCAACGCGGTCAACCTCACCGACGGCCTGGATGGTCTGGCGATCATGCCGACCGTGATGGTCGGCGGCGCGCTGGGCATCTTCTGCTACCTCTCGGGTAACGTGAACTTTGCCCAGTACCTATTGATTCCCTATATCCCCGGCGCAGGCGAACTGATCGTGTTCTGCGGTGCGCTGATCGGTGCCGGGCTCGGCTTTCTTTGGTTCAACACCTACCCGGCGCAAGTCTTCATGGGTGACGTCGGTGCCCTGGCCCTCGGCGCGGCGCTGGGCACCATCGCCGTGATCGTTCGCCAAGAAGTCGTGCTGTTCATCATGGGTGGCGTGTTCGTGATGGAGACCCTGTCGGTGATGATCCAGGTCGCCTCGTTCAAGCTGACCGGCAAGCGGGTCTTCCGCATGGCACCGATTCACCACCATTTCGAACTCAAGGGCTGGCCCGAGCCTCGGGTCATCGTGCGCTTCTGGATCATTACGGTGATTCTGGTGCTGGTCGGTCTCGCCACCCTGAAACTGAGGTAATAAAGAGTGCTCATCGCTTCCGATCAGTTCCGCATCGTCGTCGGTCTCGGCAAGAGCGGCATGTCCCTAGTTCGCCATCTGGCGAGCCGTGGCGTGCCGTTTGCCGTGGCCGATACGCGCGCGAATCCGCCGGAACTGGCCACTCTGCGAGCACAGTATCCGGACGTCGAAGTCCGTTGTGGCGAGCTTGATGCCGAGTTTCTCTGCCGCGCCAGCGAACTGCTGGTCAGCCCCGGCCTGCCGCTCAGCACACCGGCGCTTCAAGTTGCCGCGTCCAGAGGCGTGAAGCTGTCAGGCGACATCGAGCTGTTCGCTCGCGAAGCCAAGGCGCCGATCATCGCGATTACCGGCTCCAATGCGAAAAGCACCGTAACCACGTTGGTCGGCGAGATGGCCGCCGCAGCCGGTCGCAAGGTCGCGGTGGGCGGAAATCTCGGAACCCCCGCACTGGATTTGCTTGACGACGACGTCGAGCTCTATGTGCTGGAACTCTCCAGCTTCCAGTTGGAAACCACCGATCAGCTGAACGCACAGGTTGCGACCTGCCTGAACATTAGCGAAGACCACATGGATCGCTACGAAGGGCTGCCGGCGTATCACCAGGCCAAGCACCGGATTTTCCGCGGCGCACGGCAAGTCGTGATCAATCGTGACGATCGTCTGAGCCGTCCGTTGATCGGTGATGACGTGCCGGCATGGTCGTTCGGCCTTGGCAAACCTGACTTCAAGGGCTTTGGGCTGTTCGAGGAGAACGGGGAAAAGTATCTGGCCTTCCAGTTCGATGCTCTGATGCCTGCTAATCAGTTGAAGATTCGCGGTGCGCACAACCAATCCAACGCTCTGGCCGCTCTGGCCCTAGGGCATGCGGCGGGGCTGCCGTTCGAACCGATGCTCGCTACGTTGCGCCGCTTCGCCGGTCTTGCCCATCGCTGCCAGTGGGTGGGTGAGCGCAAGGGCGTTCATTATTACGACGACTCCAAGGCGACCAACGTGGGCGCTGCGCTGGCCGCCATCGATGGTCTGGGCAGCGATATCGACGGCAAGCTGGTGTTGATTGCCGGCGGCGATGGCAAGGGTGCCGATTTCTCGGGGCTGCGTAGCCCGGTTTCGCATCACTGCCGCCACGTCGTTCTGCTGGGGCGTGATGCCGAGCTGCTCGCGGCTGCGCTCGATGGTGCCGCGCCGATTCACCGTGTCCAGACCCTGCAGGAGGCCGTGCAGCAGGCGGCCGAGCTGGCGCAGTCTGGCGATGCGGTATTGCTGTCGCCGGCCTGCGCCAGCCTCGACATGTTCGTCAATTTCGAAGATCGCGGACGTCAGTTCGCCGCTGCGGTGGGGGCGCTCAACTGATGCTCGCGTTCCTGCGCAGTGCGCCCTCTCCGCTATTCAGCCGCCGTGGCCTGGATCTCGATTTCCCGATGCTCGCGGGTTGTCTGGCGCTGCTGGGCCTGGGGCTCGTGATGATTACCTCAGCGTCCTCGGAGGTCGCTGCGGTGAATGCCGGCAATTCGCTGTACCACATGGTTCGCCATCTGGTGTACGTGCTGCTCGGTCTGGGGGCCGCGGCGGCCGTGTTGTTGGTGCCCTTGTCCGTATGGCAGCGGTCGGACTGGATGCTGCTGTTAGCCGCGTTTGCGTTACTGATCCTGGTACTGATTCCGGGCATCGGTCGCGAGGTCAACGGCTCCATGCGCTGGATCGGCTTCGGCGCCTTCAACGTGCAGCCGTCGGAGTTGGCCAAGCTCTTCGTCGTGGTCTATCTCGCCGGTTATCTCGTGCGCCGTCAGCAAGAAGTACGCGAAAGCCTCTGGGGCTTTCTCAAGCCATTCTTGGTGCTGCTGCCGATGGCGATGCTGTTGCTGCTCGAGCCCGACTTCGGTGCGACCGTCGTCATGATGGGCGCGGCGGTGGCGATGCTGTTCCTCGGTGGTGTCGGCTTGATCCGCTTCAGCCTGCTGGTGCTGCTGGCGGTCGGCGCGGTGTTCATCCTGGTGCAGACTCAGGAGTATCGCCTGCAGCGGTTGATCACCTTCACCGACCCCTGGGCTGATCAGTATGGTGCCGGCTACCAATTGACCCAGGCGTTGATTGCGTTCGGGCGGGGCGAATGGCTCGGTGTCGGTCTGGGTAACAGCGTGCAGAAGCAGTTCTACCTGCCTGAAGCGCATACCGATTTCGTGTTTTCTGTGCTGGCGGAAGAACTCGGCATGGTCGGTGCGTTGCTAACGATTTTGCTGTTCGCCTTCGTCGGCGTACGCGCTCTGTATATCGGGCTGGCAGCCGAGCGCGCACGCCAGTTCTTCGCCGCTTACATCGCCTGGGGCGTGGCGTTTTTGTGGCTCGGACAGTTTCTGATCAACGTCGGTGTGAACGTTGGTCTTCTACCGACGAAGGGGCTGACCTTGCCATTCCTGAGCTATGGCGGCAGTTCGCTGGTGGTGACCTGCGCCAGCATGGCTTTGTTGCTGCGTATCGAGTGGGAGAGCCGCACCGTATTGGGTAGCGAAGACGCCGAGTTCAGCGAAGAAGACTTCGCCGAAGTGCCGGAATCCAAGGTCAAGGGGGTCGCCCATGGCCGCTAACGTACTGATCATGGCCGGCGGCACCGGCGGGCACGTTTTCCCGGCGCTGGCCTGTGCGCATGAATTCCAGAGCCGCGGCTACAGCGTGCATTGGCTGGGCACGCCTCGCGGGATCGAGAACGAAGTGGTGCCGGCCGCCGGTCTGCCGCTGCATCTGATCCAAGTGAGCGGGCTGCGGGGCAAAGGCGTGGCGTCGTTACTCAAGGCTCCTTTCCAGCTGCTGCGTTCACTCGGGCAAGCCCGTCGGATCATGCGGGAGCTCAAGCCGGTCTGCGTGCTGGGGCTCGGTGGCTATGTGACGGGTCCAGGCGGTTTGGCCGCGAAGCTGGCCGGTGTGCCGTTGGTGATCCATGAGCAGAATGCCGTCGCTGGGACCGCCAATCGTAGTCTGGTGCCGTTCGCGCAGCGGGTCTGCGAGGCCTTTCCGAATACCTTCGCCAACAGCGCGAAGCGCCGCACGACCGGTAATCCGGTGCGCCATGAACTGTTTCTCGAAACGCCCCGGCAAACGCTGCTAGGGCGTCGTCCTCATCTGCTGGTGCTGGGTGGCAGTCTGGGCGCCGAGCCGTTGAACAAACTGTTGCCCGAAGCCCTCGGCCAATTGGCGCAGGAGCTGCGTCCCGAGGTGTTCCATCAGGCGGGCAAGCAGCACGGCGACATCACCCGGGAGCGCTATGCCGCCGCGGGTGTTGAGGCCGAAGTTGCTCCCTTCATTAAAGACATGTCCCGTGCCTACGCCTGGGCCGACCTGGTGATCTGCCGCGCGGGTGCGCTGACCGTCTGTGAGCTGGCCGCGGCCGGGTTGCCATCGTTCCTGGTGCCTTTGCCCCATGCGATCGACGATCACCAGACCCGCAACGCCGAATATTTGGCGAAGGAGGGCGCAGCCGTTCTTCTCCCACAAGCAAAGACCGATGCTGCCGCGCTGGCCGCGCAGCTGACCGAGGTAATGATGCAGCCGGAAAAACTCAAGACCATGGGGGCCACGGCACGCCGCCTGGCTCGGCCGGACGCCACCCGTACCGTCGTTGATATCTGCCTGGAGGTGGCGCATGGCTAAGTCTCCCGCAGCGGTTAAGGCCGAAGTACGTCGTATGCGCCGCATCCGCAGGATTCATTTCGTCGGTATTGGCGGCGTCGGTATGTGCGGCATCGCCGAAGTCCTGCTGAATCTCGGCTACGACGTCTCCGGCTCGGATCTGAAAGAATCGGCTAGCACCGAGCGCCTGCAGAATTTCGGTGCGCAAATCTATATCGGACATCAGGCCGGCAATGTGGCCGGGGCCGATGTGCTGGTGGTTTCCAGTGCGGTGAATGCTTCCAACCCCGAGGTCGCATTTGCGCTTGAACAGCGGATCCCGGTGGTGCCGCGTGCCGAGATGCTTGCCGAGCTGATGCGCTATCGCCACGGGATCGCGGTTGCCGGCACCCACGGCAAGACCACCACGACCAGCCTGCTGGCATCGGTGTTTGCTGCGGGCGGACTCGATCCGACCTTCGTCATCGGCGGGCGCCTGACGGCGGCCGGAACCAATGCGCAGCTGGGTAGCAGTCGCTATCTGATTGCCGAAGCCGACGAGAGCGACGCCAGCTTCCTGCACCTGCAGCCGATGGTCGCCGTGGTCACCAACATCGATGCCGACCACATGAGCACCTATGGCGGTGACTTCGGCAAGCTCAAGCGCACCTTCGTGGAGTTCCTGCACAACCTGCCGTTCTACGGGCTTGCGGTGCTCTGCGTAGACGATCCGGTGGTACGCGAGATCATTCCCCAGATTGGCCGCCCGATCACCACCTATGGCCTCAGCGAAGATGCCGATGTGCGGGCCGTCAGCATCCGCCAGGAAGGCATGCGTACCTACTTCACGGTGCTGCGCGATGGCTGCGATGCGCTCGATGTTTCGGTCAACATGCCGGGCAAGCACAACGTCCTCAATGCGCTGGCAACGATCGCCATCGCGACTGACGAGGGCATCGATGATGGCGCCATCGTCCAGGGTTTGTCGGAGTTTGGAGGTGTCGGCCGACGCTTCCAGGTTTATGGCGAGCTGCCGGTGGATGGCGGCAGTGTGATGCTGGTCGACGATTACGGTCATCACCCACGTGAAGTCGCGGCGGTGATCCAGGCCGTACGTGGCGGCTGGCCCGAGCGTCGTCTGGTGATGGTCTATCAGCCTCATCGTTTCAGCCGAACCCGCGATCTGTACGACGATTTCGTTCAGGTGCTGACCGATGCCAATGTGCTGCTGCTGATGGAAGTCTATCCGGCAGGCGAGGAGCCGATTCCTGGCGCCGACAGCCGCCACCTGTGCCACAGCATTCGTCAGCGCGGCCAGCTCGATCCGATCTATATCGAGCGCGGTGTCGAACTGGCGCCGCTGGTCAAACCGCTGCTGCGCGCCGGCGACATTCTGCTCTGCCAAGGCGCCGGAGACATCGGCGGACTGGCTCCCCAATTGATCAACAGTCCCCTGTTTGCTGGCGATGCCGCGAGGAAGAGTGAATGACTGGCCTGCAATCGACCCGTGATCCCAAGGCGTTCGGCCGGGTTGCCGTGCTGTTCGGCGGCAAGAGTGCCGAACGCGAAGTATCGCTGAAGTCCGGTGCTGCCGTACTGGGCGCGCTGCAGTCGGCGGGTGTCGATGCGTTCGGCATCGACGTTGGCGATGATGTGCTGGCTCGCCTGAACAGCGAGCATGTTGACCGCGCCTTCATCGTGCTGCACGGCCGTGGCGGCGAAGATGGCAGCATGCAGGGCCTGCTCGAGTGCGCCGGCATCCCCTATACCGGCAGTGGCATTCTTGCGTCGGCGCTGGCCATGGACAAACTGCGCACCAAACAGGTGTGGCAGAGCCTCGGTCTGCCAACCCCGCGCCATGCCGTGCTGACGACTGAGGCTGACTGTCACGCTGCGGCCGACAGCCTGGGCTTTCCGCTGATCGTCAAACCCGCGCATGAAGGTTCCAGCATCGGCATGGCCAAGGTCGGCGGCATCGCCGAGCTGATTGCCGCTTGGCGCGCTGCCAGTGCCTATGACTCTCAGGTGTTGGTCGAGCAATGGATTCAAGGGCCGGAATACACGGTCGCCACGCTTCGCGGTTCGGTCTTGCCGCCGATCGGGCTGGGTACCCCGCACACCTTTTATGACTACGACGCCAAGTATCTGGCCAGCGATACCCAGTACCGCATTCCCTGCGGTCTGGATGCGGCCAAGGAAGAAGAACTCAAAAATCTTTCCGCCCGTGCCTGCGAGGCCGTGGGTATTCAGGGCTGGGCGCGTGTCGACGTCATGCAGGACAGCACCGGCGCCTTCTGGCTGCTGGAGGTTAACACCGTTCCGGGAATGACCGATCACAGTCTGGTGCCGATGGCGGCGCGCGCGGCTGGGCTGGATTTCCAGCAGCTGGTGCTGGCCATTCTCGATGCCAGCCTGGCGGCAGGTAACTGATCCATGATTACCACGCTACGTCACTCGCAACCCGCTACCGGCCGCGCTTCGCGCAAACCGGCGCAGCGGGGTGCGAGCCGGCTGGTGCAACGTGAACCGCTTTCAGCGCGTCTGCCGCGCCCAAGCCTGAGTTCGCTCAAGCGTGTTCTCTGGCCGGTGCTATTGGTTGCGCTGGTGGTCGGGCTTTACGAACTGGGCGAGCGGCTCGCGCCTTATGCCGATCGGCCCATCGCCAAGGTCAGCGTTCGGGGCGAGCTGAGCTATGTCGATCAACAGGTCGTGCAGGCGCGCATGGCTCCGTTCGTCGAAGCCAGCTTCTTCAAGGTCGATCTCGATGCCCTGCGTCGCGATCTGGAGCAGATGCCATGGATCGCGCACGTGGAAGCGCGCCGTATCTGGCCGGATGAGGTCATGGTGCGCCTCGATGAGCAATTGCCCATCGCCCGTTGGGGCGATGAGGCGCTGTTGAACAACAACGGTCAGGCCTTTGCGCCCAATGACCTAGCTCAGTATGAACACCTGCCGCAGTTGCATGGTCCGAAACGGGCCCAGCAGCGAGTGATGCAGCAATACCAGATGCTTAGCCAGATGCTTCGGCCGCTCGGGTTCTCCATTGCCCGTCTGGAATTGCGGGCTCGGGGCAGCTGGTTCTTGACGACCAGGCAGGGCGTCGAGCTGTTACTGGGAAGGGATCAGATAATCGAAAAAATGCGGCGCTTCACGGCCATCTATCAGCAGGAGCTGGCGCCGGAGAGCGAAAGAATTGCGCGGATCGACCTCCGCTACGCCAATGGCCTGGCCGTTGCGTGGCGCGAGCCGAGCCCGACCACGACGGACGAATCCGTCGTTGCGAAGAATTGAGGAATGAAACACATGTCTAGCGTGCAAAGCGGCAAGATGATCGTCGGCCTCGACATCGGCACCTCCAAGGTGGTGGCGCTGGTGGGCGAAGTGACGCCGGACGGCGAACTCGAAATCGTCGGGATCGGCACCCATCCGTCGCGTGGCCTGAAGAAGGGCGTGGTGGTCAACATCGAGTCCACCGTTCAGTCGATCCAGCGTGCCGTCGAAGAAGCGCAGCTGATGGCCGGCTGCCGCATCCACTCCGCCTTCGTCGGTCTAGCCGGCAACCATATCCGCAGCCTCAACTCCCATGGCATCGTCGCGATCCGGGATCGCGAGGTCAGTACAGCGGATCTAGAACGCGTGCTCGATGCCGCGCAAGCGGTGGCGATTCCGGCTGATCAGCGGGTGCTGCATACGCTTCCGCAGGATTATGTGATCGATAACCAGGAGGGCGTCCGTGAGCCGTTGGGCATGTCCGGCGTGCGTCTGGAAGCGAAGGTTCATGTCGTTACTTGCGCCGTCAACGCAGCGCAGAACATCGAAAAGTGCGTACGTCGCTGCGGCCTGGAAGTCGACGACATCATTCTGGAACAACTCGCATCGGCCCACGCCGTCCTGACCGACGATGAAAAAGAACTGGGCGTCTGCCTGGTGGATATCGGCGGCGGCACAACCGACATCTGCATCTTCACCGAAGGAGCGATTCGGCATACCGCGGTCATTCCGATCGCCGGTGATCAGGTCACCAATGACATCGCCATGGCTCTGCGTACGCCGACCCAGTACGCCGAAGAGATCAAGATCCGCTACGCCTGCGCGCTGGCCAAGCTGGCGGGCCCCGGCGAAACCATCAAGGTACCGAGCGTCGGGGATCGTCCGCCGCGGGAACTCTCACGCCAGGCGTTGGCCGAAGTCGTGGAGCCGCGTTATGACGAACTCTTTACATTGATCCAGGCTGAGCTGCGTC
Organism: Pseudomonas sp. CBC3; assembly: GCF_037967085.1. Lineage (NCBI taxonomy): Bacteria > Pseudomonadati > Pseudomonadota > Gammaproteobacteria > Pseudomonadales > Pseudomonadaceae > Pseudomonas > Pseudomonas sp. CBC3. The sequence goes on along the minus strand of NZ_JBANEO010000001.1, from coordinate 41,530 downwards.
GAAGCGGCTACGAGGATCTGGTCCCGGCAGGGATCGTTCTCACCGGCGGTACGGCGAAGATGGAAGGCGCCGTCGAGCTGGCCGAGGAAATCTTTCACATGCCGGTGCGCCTGGGCGTACCGCACAGCATCAACGGACTCACGGATGTGGTCCGCAATCCTATCTATTCAACGGGCGTGGGCCTGTTGCTGTACGGCATGCGCAAGCAGACCGATGGCACGACCATGTCCGGTCTCGGCAACTTCGCCGAAGAACCCAAAACATCTGTCGTGGACCGGCTCAAAAGCTGGATCCAAGGCAATTTCTGAGCAGTGCGGCAGTAGCAGTAACCACAACTAGAAAGCTGGAAGGAGAGAGGGAAATGTTCGAACTCGTAGATCATACCCCGCAGAGTGCAGTGATTAAGGTCATTGGCGTAGGCGGAGGCGGCGGCAACGCCGTCAATCACATGGTGCGCAACAGCGTCGAAGGCGTCGAATTCATCTGCGCCAACACCGATGCTCAGGCGCTGAAGAAAATTGAAGCGCGGACCGTACTGCAGTTGGGTTCCGCTATTACCAAAGGCCTGGGCGCCGGCACCAATCCCGATATTGGTCGTCAGGCTGCCATGGATGACCGTGAGCGCATTGCCGAGGTGCTGCAGGGCGCTGACATGGTGTTCATCACCACCGGCATGGGCGGTGGTACCGGCACCGGCGCCGCGCCGGTCATCGCTTCGGTTGCCAAGGAAATGGGCATCCTGACCGTAGCAGTGGTGACTCGCCCGTTCCCGTTCGAGGGGCGTCGTCGCATGCAGGTCGCCGACGAGGGCATTCGTCAGCTCTCCGAGTGCGTCGATTCGCTGATCACCATTCCCAACGAAAAGCTGCTGACCATCCTGGGCAAGGATGCGAGCCTGCTCGCGGCTTTCGCCAAGGCCGACGACGTACTCACCGGCGCCGTGCGCGGTATTTCCGACATCATGCAACGCCCAGGCCTGATGAACGTCGACTTCGCCGATGTAAAAACCGTCATGGGGGAAATGGGCATGGCGATGATGGGTACGGGGTGCGCAACCGGCCCCAACCGCGCTCGCGAAGCTACCGAGGCGGCTATCCGCAACCCGCTGCTAGAAGACGTCAATCTGCAGGGTGCTCGCGGCATTTTGGTCAACATCACCGCTGGTCTGGATCTTTCGCTCGGTGAATACGCTGCCGTCGGCGAGATCATCGAGGCGTTCGCGTCCGATGAAGCGACCGTCAAGGTGGGTGCTGTGATCGATCCCGATATGCTCGACGAACTGCACGTTACCGTCGTCGCTACGGGACTCGGCCCGCGTAATGAGAAACCGGTCAAGGTTGTCGACAATACTCTGCAGACCGCAGCGGTCGCGCCGCAGGCAGCGCCGGCTCCACGTCAGGATCAGGCAGCGGTGAACTACCGTGATCTGGACCGCCCGACCATCATGCGCAATCAGGCCAACGTGGCGACTGCGGCGAAAATGAATCCTCAGGAGGACTTGGATTACCTTGATATTCCGGCCTTCCTGCGTCGCCAGGCTGATTGATTTGATTTATCAGGAGTATTGGGTTGATTGGTATTCAGCAAACTGGGGTTCTGCTATGATCGCCACCTTTGTTGGAAACCATTCGCAACAGCGCAATAGCGAAATCAAGCCATGATCAGACAACGCACCTTGAAGAACATCATTCGCGCCACTGGCGTCGGCCTGCATTCGGGGGAAAAGGTATACCTGACCCTGAAGCCGGCACCCGTGGATACTGGAATCGTGTTCTGTCGCACCGATCTCAACCCGCCCGTACAGATTGCCGCACGGGCCGAGAACGTCGGCGAGACAACCATGTCGACCACGCTGGTAAGCGGTGACGTCAAAGTCGACACGGTGGAGCATTTACTTTCGGCCATGGCTGGACTTGGCATCGATAACGCTTATGTCGAGCTTTCCGCATCGGAAGTGCCGATCATGGACGGTAGCGCTGGCCCCTTCGTATTCCTGATTCAATCAGCCGGCCTGCAGGAGCAGGACGCCCCCAAGAAATTCATCCGCATCATCCGCGAGGTCACGGTGGAGGACGGCGACAAGCGCGCCACGTTCATACCATTCGAAGGCTTCAAAGTGAGTTTCGAGATCGACTTCGACCATCCGGTTTTCCGCGGTCGCACCCAAACCGCCAGCGTGGATTTCTCCAGCACTTCCTTTGTCAAGGAAGTCAGTCGTGCACGGACGTTCGGTTTCATGCGCGACATCGAGTTCCTCCGCTCGCACAATCTGGCTTTGGGTGGAAGCGTTGAAAACGCGATTGTGGTTGACGAAGACCACGTGCTCAACGAAGACGGCCTGCGTTATGAGGACGAGTTCGTGAAGCACAAGATTCTCGATGCGATCGGTGATCTTTACTTGCTGGGCACCAGTTTGATCGGCGAATTCCGCGGCTTTAAATCCGGACATGCATTGAACAATCGTTTGCTGCGCACCTTGATGGAACAGAAGGACGCATGGGAAATGGTGACATTCGATGATTCCCAGACCGCACCGATCTCCTACATGCGCCCGGCAGCTGCCGGCTGAGCAGTACTCTCCTTTCCTTTTTTTGAGGCCACCTTCGGGTGGCCTTTTTTTGCTTCAAGCTAAGCTTCAAGCGCGCCAACCCATCTACGGGCCACGGCCTGATCGTGCTTTGCTTGGCACCCGACGGTATTTTTAAGCGTCATCCATCGATCCGACAATCCTCGCAGGCTGCAGCTTGCAGCCTCAGTTCATGCCGTCGAGCAGGCTGGCCATGTCATCGGCGTGTTCTTCTTCCTGCGCGAGAATGTCCTCGAAGATCCGTCGTGTGGTTGGGTCCTTGTCGCCGATGTACTGAACGATCTCGCGGTAGCTGTCGATGGCGATGCGCTCGGCAACCAGGTTTTCGAAGACCATGTCGCGCAGGCCGTTGCCTTCGGCATATTGCGCATGTGATCGCTCGGTAAGGCTGTCCGGATTGAAGTCGGGTGCGCCGCCCAGCTGCACGATACGCTCGGCCAGTCGGTCGGCATGTTCCTGCTCTTCGTTGGCGTGCTCAAGGAACTCTGCTGCGGCAACGCTCGATTTCAATCCAGTCGCCATGTAGTGATGGCGCTTGTAGCGCAGGTAGCAGACCAGCTCGGTGGCCAATGCCTCGTTGAGCAGATTGATCACGGTGTCGCGGTCTGCTGAATAGCTTTCGGTCACCGCACCGTTTTCGACATGCTGCCGGGCACGCTCGCGCAAGGTCTGTTTGTCGCTCAGTTGTACATAGCTCATCACGGTCTCCTGAATTCAATAGGGCTGTTTAGCCATGCCGCCGCGCCTGTTGGCGTCTCGCTGGGCTTTAGCTGTGATGGATGAGGAGCAGGAAAGTTTAGCCGGCTCCGCCTTTCTCCGACTGATCAGGGTCGCCGGGGTCTTCGATAGGCACCGGTTGATCGGGCTCCTTGCGCTCTGGATCTGGAATGGGGCTCGGCGTTCCATCGCCCCGCGGATCGGGATCATGCATGTCGGTTTCCATCAGCTGAGTGCCTTGATCAGCTCGTCCTTGCGCATCTTCGACCGACCGCGGACGTCACGCTCACGGGCTTTCTGCATCAGTTCGTCCCGCGTCAGTTCGGTGAGCGAGCTACTGCCGGAACGATTGCTACGCGCTGAGCCCTTGTTGGGTGAATCGCCGGAGCGTGCTTTCGCTGCGCGATGGGAGGAATCCTTGCGGTCGGCGCGCTTGGCTGTCTCGCTTTTGTTCTGCCCCGACCCACCCTTGCGCTCGCCGCCGCCAGATTGCTTGTTCACCGTGGCCCACGCACGTGCTTCGGCCTCCTTCTCGGGCACACCGCGCTCCTCATAGCTCTGTTCGATATGTTCGGCTTTGCGTTGCTGTTTATCGGTGTACTTGGATTTTTCACCTCTAGGCATAACGATTCCTCCACAAGCATGAACGATGCGAGGCCTACAGGCTTGGGCACGCCGTAGGTTCCGCCATAACACCACCTCTTTCAGATTGGTCCCCACCGGCGGTGTCGAGTTTCACGCGTGTTGGCACCGCCCGCTTGCGAATTGTCTTCATGAAGTTGTCATCACGGTCCCGCCATGCTTCCGACGAGCTGGGAATAATTCTTATCAGCCTTGCTTTCGGCGGAACAAAATTCGTTTATGCTGGCCTGAATGTGCTTGAGCCGCGCTATCTCGGCGGTTTCAGCGCGATGGGCCTGTATCGAATCTGCTTTACGAATCGTGCTTGCCGTTACTAGCGAGCTTTGAATGAGGTGATAACCAGATGCGAATCCTTGTATGCGGTGCCGGTGGCCAAGTCGGCCACGAGTTGGTAGACCGTGCGAATAAGTATGGTCTCGAGGCGCTTAGCATGACCCGGGGGCAGCTGGACATTACCGATGCTGATCAGGTGGCAGCTGTCGTAGCCCTGCTCAAGCCGGGGATGATCATCAACGCGGCCGCCTACACTCACGTCGACAACGCCGAGACGCATAGCGAGCAGGCGTTCGCAGTGAACCGTGAGGGGGCGGCCAGATTGGCCGAAGCCGCCCGGTATGCCTGCATCCCATTGCTGCACATCTCCACTGATTACGTGTTTTCCGGCGAAGCCCGAGAGCCTTACCGAGAAGAAGACGAAGTCGAACCAACGGGCGTGTACGGTGCCAGCAAGCTGGCTGGTGAAGAGGCCATCCGGGCTGTGTTGGATGAGCATCTGATTCTGCGAACCAGCTGGGTGTATGGCGCGCATGGCCACAATTTCGTCAAGACGATGCTGCGCCTGGGGCGTCAGCGTGACTCTCTTTCGGTGGTCGCTGATCAGTTTGGCTGCCCTACCCAGGCCGGCAGCATTGCCGATGTGCTACTGCAGCTGGCTCAGCGATATGCGCGTGAAGGCGCGCTTGCATGGGGGCTCTATCACTACAGCGGCCGTTCGCCCTGTACTTGGTTCGATTTTGCTGTAGAGATTTTTCGCCAGGCAACAGTCAAGGGCATGCTTCCTAAACAGCCACAGGTATCTGCGATCACTACCGCACAATACCCGACGCCCGCGCGTCGGCCGGCCTGGTCCGTGCTCGATTGCACCCGATTCGAAACAACCTTTGGCATCGCTACGCATGACTGGCACGAAGATTTATCGGTTGTGCTCGACTCGCTGGTCACTGTGGAAACGGGTGCCGCGGTTGTCGCTGCGCCTCCTCAGGTCTGACGGCTGACCTATCGGATTTGCCCCGGGGTGACTTGGGGCCACACCTGTTGGTTATCCTGTCCGCGAGTCGGTATTCTTTGCCACCTTTTTACGGGGCGGCATGAGGCCGTACCGGTCGTTGGAGAAGCTGCGTGGTCGTGTTTGAGGCAATCCTGCCCATCTTTGGCTTGATCATGCTCGGCTATCTGCTGGGCTGGAGAGGTTGGCTCGCTGGTGAAGCGGCAGCCGGGCTCGCCAATATCACTTTCAAGTTGTTCATGCCGGCCGTCCTGTTCACCGGTATCGCCCGCGCACAGCTGAGCGACGGCATGTCTCCGATGCTATTGCTGGCCTATTTTGGTCCGGTGCTCGCCATCTTCATCTTCGTAGGGTTGATTGCGCATCGTTTGCTGGGGCGCGCTTCGCCGCTGGGATTGACGGCTGCCTACTCCAATAACGTGCTGGTCGGAATCCCGCTGGTGACCACGTTGCTCGGACAGGCGAGCCTGGTGTACGTATTCGCAATCCTGGTTTTTCACAGCCTGATCCTGTTTTCGCTGCAGAGCTTCTACAGCGCGTTCGGCTCGGGGCAGAAGGTCAGTGGCACGGCGCTGCTGAAGAATCTCGCCAACCCGCTCATTGTGGGGCTGTTGCTCGGAGCCTTGCTGAACGTTTCGGGCTTCGGTCTGCCGCAGTCGATATGGCGCATCGCTGATTGGCTGGCCCAGGCAGCGTTGCCTTGCGCACTGCTGGTGCTGGGTATCAGTTTGTCACGCTATCGGCTGCGTCCAAGTCCTACTGCGTTGGCGCTGACGCTCGTCAAGCTGGGCTTGTTTCCATTGCTGGTGTGGTACGTCAGTGGGTTGTTGCCCGGGCTGAGTCATGAAGCACGTAGCGTGCTGGTGCTGCTGGCGGCCTGTCCGAGTGGCGTGAACGTGCTGGCTTTCGTGGCCAATCCGGACGATACCCGCGCGGTCAGTTCGACGGTGTTTCTCTCGACCATGCTCGCGGCGATCGGCCTGCCGTTGTGGATGCTGCTGATGTCGGCGTGATCGCCGAGGCGGTCAGGATTTTCCACCACGCCGATCGGCGTGCGCGTGCGGGGCGATGATGTCCTCGAGGCGCAGGCCGGTCAGGCCGTGAATGGTGCGCCAGAGGTAATAGAAGATCGCCATCATCATCAACATGCTCGGGATCGCGATCATAGGGTAGCTGAGCAGGGTCATGCGACCCAGCTCGGCGTTGAAGGCTTCACTGCCGGCCGGGCTGTTGACGATCCATTTGGCCAGTACATAGTTCATGAAAGAAGAGAAAAAAAAGGTACCGCTGAGAAAGTAGGTGGCGCGCAGCAGCCGCGTTTCGAAGTGAGCGGTTTGCCCGTTGCGCTCGAGCTGCTCGTGAACCTTGTCGACGTTGAGCACCTTGGGGTTGTAGAGCAGGGTGCGGATCAGCGGGAAGCGGGTGCGGGTCGAGGCCAGTACCGCAATGCCGATGATGCCGGGAATTGCGGCTTCCTTGACTGCCAGCCATTGGGGGTCGAGTTGCAGTAGGCCGATGCCGCCGGTAAGCAGCACGCTGACGAGGCCCAGCAGGGCGATCCAGTTGAATTTACGATATTTCGCCAGTTCAAACAGACCCCAGCCGAGCGGAAACGCCAGCGCCAGCAGAAGCGCGCCGTCGGCGCCAAGGCGGTTCTCGCCGCTAAGCTTCATCAGGATCAATGATGGGATCACGATGCTGATCGCCAAATCCATCAAGGGCCGTGGCTTGTGCTCGGGCGGTTGATCGGAGCCTGGTCGGGTGGTACGGGTGTCGGTCATGTGATTTCGTGTTTCATCTCGAAATGGAGGCGAATGATCACCCGAGCGAGCGAACATAGCCATACTGCAATGGTGGTGTTCCGTAGTTTACTGACCGGAGCCGATGCCGGTGCGTCGTTTTGCCGACCACTGGGTGGCTTCGAATACCATCACGATCAATATCGCCAGGGCGAATGGCAGCAGAAGGTAGAAGGCCCTGAATACGATCAGTGCAGCCAGGACGTCGGATGTAGGCAGCTCCGGCAAGGCGGCGATGAAGGTCACCTCGAGTACCCCGAGCCCGCCGGGTGCATGGGACAACAACGCCAGCGAGAAGGATGCGAGAAATACCCCGAGTACCACCAGATAGCCGGGGTTCTGCGCGTCGGGAAGCGCGAAGTAGATGATTGCCGCCGCGCAGGCCAGTTCCAGTGGTGCGGCAATCAGCTGCCTGCCGACGATCGGAAGGCGTGGGTAATCGATTCGCCATTTCCCAAGATGCATGGGCGCGAAATGTCGCCAGGCCCCAATCACGTAAAGACCGACCAGGCACAGCAGGGACGTCCCAATGGCGAGCGAAAGCCAGGGATCTGCGTCGATGAGCCTGCTCAGCAAATCCGGCCGCAGAATCAATACGGCTCCCCCAGCCAGCAAGGTGCCGAGAAAAAACGTGAGGGAACAGAATACGATCAATACGCCGATCTCATGCGGACTGAGCCCCTTGCTGCGATACGCGCGATAGCGCACAACCGCCCCGGAAAACACCGACGCGCCCACGTTGTGCGCCAGGGCATAGGTGGTGAACGAGCAAAGCGTGATGAACCACCAGGAGATGTTCTTGCCCAGGTGGGCTATGGCAATCCGGTCATACCAAGCCAGCGCGGTGTAAGCACCAAGCGTCGCCAGGCCAGCCAGCAGCCAGTCCCGATAGCTGATGGCCTCGAGACTTTCGGTGAGTTCGGCCAGCGAGAGATTGTGAATTTCCTGATAGAGCAGATAGCCGGAAAGCAGTACCGCCGTGATGCCGACAAAGGTCCAGACGACATCGCTCCTCTTCATCATTGGGTTGGCTCCTTGGCGACGGCTTATGCCTCGAAGCGAAGGTTCGGACAATGGGGCACAAGCGTCGCGGAATAGTTCGGCCAGTCTTTTATCGGCATCGGAGCGCGCGTTTTGTTCATTCTGGCATTGGTGTGAGCGGGAACGGGCACCGGGGCAGCGGGATGAGGTCCACCGTAGGGCCTGACATCAAGGGAGGAAACAGTAGTGCCTGATATCCCGCGTGATCTACAAGCAGAGAGTTCGCTTTCGCTGCTCAGCGAAGGGTACTCGTTCATTCCCAGCCGATGTCAGCGGCTTGGATCAGACATCTTCCAGGTCCGCCTGCTGCTACAGAACACGATCTGCATGAGTGGCGAAGAGGCTGCGAGGTTGTTTTACGACGAGCAGCTATTCGAGCGTCAGCACGCCGCACCGCGCATGCTGCAGAAAACGCTGTTTGGCCAAGGCGGTGTGCAGGGGCTGGATGACGAGGCACATCGGCATCGCAAACGACTGTTCATGTCATTGCTGACCGACGATGCGGTCGCCGAACTGGTGCGGTTGAGCGAGACCCATTGGCAGGCGGCCATCGAGACCTGGCAGCGTAGCGACCGCATCGTCCTCATGCCGGAGGTCCAGGCGATTCTCACCCGCTCGGTGTGTGGGTGGGCCGGCGTACCGCTCGCCGGGGGTGATGTACTACTGCGTCGTGATCAGCTGGCCGCCATGATCGATGGCGCGGGTGGTATTGGAGCCCGCCACTTGCGCGCGCGCAAGGCGCGTAAAGAGGCGGAAAACTGGATGATCGAGCTGATCACCCGAGTGCGAGCCGGGGAACTGCAGGTCGATGAAACTCGGGCGCTGGCCGTGGTTGCGCAGTATCTCGATTTAGACGGAAAGGCGCTTGATGAAAGAGCGGCGGCGGTCGAAATGCTCAATCTGTTGCGCCCGACAGTGGCGGTTACGCGCTTCATTATCTACGCCGCGCTGGAATTGCTGGCGCATCCAGCGTGGCAGCAGCGGTTGCAGCGAGATGATGCTGCGCTGGAACCCTTTGCACAGGAAGTTCGCCGGCTTCATGCCTTTTTTCCTTTCACTGCGGCGCGCGTGCGAAAGGATTTCGAATGGCGGGGCTATCACTTCCCTAAAGGTACGCGAGTGCTCCTGGACCTCTACGGGACCAATCGGGACTCGCGGCTCTGGACTGAGCCTGAAGCGTTTCGGCCCGAACGTTTCGCCACCTGGGATGGCAGTGCGTTCAATTTCATCACTCAGGGCGGTGGCGATGCCGCGACAGGGCATCGCTGTCCCGGCGAGCGATTGGCGATCGCACTGCTGATGAGTGCACTGCGCATGCTGACGCGGCGGATGACTTACGCCGTCCCTGCTCAGGATTTACGGATGGATACTTCACGAATGCCGGCGCAACCGGAAAGCCTCCTGGTAATTGAGGATGTGCGCAGCGTGTCGCCAATTTCCCAGCAATGATCAGGGGCGGTTGTGCCGATCCGCAGAGGCTGCCGCTCGGATATCTACCCAACGTTCGATCAGTTCACGCAGTTGCGACATCTCGACGGGTTTGGACATGTGCCCATCCATGCCGGCTTCGCGGGCGCGCTCGCGATGCTCGCTGAGAATATGAGCCGTCAGCGCCACCACAGGCGTTCGCGGGCGACCTGCCAAAGACTCCCAGGCGCGTAGCCTCGCGGTCGCCTCGAAGCCGTCCATGACAGGCATCTCGCAGTCCATTAGCACCAGATCGTAGGGTTGCGTCTTGATCAGTTCGAGCGCTTCCTCGCCGTTGCTGGCAGTGTCCGGCTTGAGGTTCAGCTTGTTCAGCATGCCTCGGATGACTTTGGTGGAAATACTGTTGTCCTCGGCGACCAGGATGAGGAAGTCGTCCGGTACCGAAAACGGTGTGCTGGATTGAATGGCGGTGGAGGCTACGGTAGTGGTGCGGCGAGAGATCTCATCGGCGAGGGTCGTTTTCAGGGTGTAGCCAGCAACGGGTTTGGCCAGGATGCGCTTGATTCCGGCGTTGCGCGCAATGATCTTGCTCGGCGCGCTGCTCATACCGGTCAGCATGATCAGCAGAATGTCGTGGTTGATGCTGAAGTCTTCCTTGATCTTGCTGGCCAGCTGCATACCCGTCATGCCGGGCATGTCCTGATCGAGCAGGACGACATCGAAGTATTCGTGCAGGTGCGCCTTGGTGCGGAGCAGGGCAAGCGCCTCCTTGCCAGAGGCCACGGCACTGACGTCCAGGCCCCAGCTGCTGCACTGCTGGCTGATTACCTTCCGGCAGGTGTCGTTGTCATCGACTACCAGCAGGCGTGCCCCTTTCAGCTGGCTGTCGAGATCGCTGGCGGGTTGTTCGGTAAGTTCGGCACCCAACGGCAGGCTTATCCATAACGTGTTGCCTGAGATGCCGCCGGTCTGGATGCCGAACTCGCCGTCCATCAAGTGAACGAGTTGTCTGGCGATGATCAGACCGAGTCGGCCGCCGTGGCGGGTTGCGGCGAGGAAGTCGCGGCTATCCAGGGCAGCATTGAGCAACGCATCGCGTTCCTGCGCTTCCAAGGGCCGCCCACTGTCTTGCACGGTGATGCGCAGACGCGGAGGCGCTTCATGCTCGTCCACCGCTGCGATCAGCAGGACTTCGCCTTCTTCCGTCTGCTTGAAGGCATTTTCGAGCAGGTTCAACAAGGCCTGGCGCAGACGGGTAGGGTCGCCTGCGACGACATGTGGAATCTGCGGCTGAACGAAGCTGATCAGCTCGACCTTCTGCTGCTCTGCCTTGGCTCGGAAGATACTCAGACAGTCCTCGATCAGGGCATTGAGGTCGAACTGAACATCGTCCAGTTCGATTTGTCCGGACTCCAGTTTGGAAATATCCAGGATCTCGTTGATCAGGTTGAGCAGTTCATTGCCGGAGCTGTGAATCGTCTGTACGTAATCGCGTTGTTTGGCCGACAGCGAAGTGTCCAGCAACAACTCGCTCATACCCAGCACCCCATTCATGGGGGTGCGAATTTCGTGGCTGATCTTGGCCAGAAAGTCTGCCTTGGTCCGTAGCTCAGCGCTGGTGACCGCTTCAGCAGTGTGCTGATTGCGACTGTTGGCCTGGATCTGCCGTTGCCGCTCCAGCAATGCGAAGCTGAGGATCAGACCCGAGCACGTGGCGACGCTGAACATGATGCCGGTCAGCCAGTTGGGATCGAGCTGGTCGAAGCCCAGCAGAATGGGCAGAACGAATAAGAAGCCGCCATCGAACAGCAGCATACCGGCGACTACTAGTCTGGCGGGCTCATAGCGCTGCCGCCAATGATGGATTGCCACCGCGGTAACGCTGAGCGCAGTGATCAATACCGAGACGTAGATCAGCCAACTGAACCACAACTCGCCGGTGAGCAATATGATGGTAGCCAAAGCGATGACAATGCCTGCTAGCGTCGCCAGCAACCACGTCACCCAGGATCGCGTGCGGTGCTGGAAGAAGCCAAAGGTGTAGGCAAGCAAGGACAGGCAGGTGAGCAGCGCCGCCATATCGGCAATCAATGGTTGGCTATAGATCAGGTTCGGTATCCATACAGCCAGCAAGCCGAGGTTCGCCATGGCGCAGATCAGCAGTGCGCCGTGTAGCACGGCCAGCCATACATGGCTGTAACTGAGCGTGTAGGCGAAGCGCAGCAGGTTGTAGACCATCAGCAGCGCCAGGGCACCGAACAACGCACCGAACAGGTACGCCGGGCGGGCCTGCTCGACCAGCCCAGCTTCGTCGATCGTATAGAACCAAGTCATGATCGGGTGCGACGACTGCAACCGAACGTAGGCCTCGCGAGGCGCATCGTCGTTGGGCAGCGAGAACAGGTAGGCGCGCGTCGGCAGAGGGCGCGAATCCAGCGGTCTCAGCTCGCCGGTTTCAATATGTTGCTCGAGCTGCCCGTCGCGTAGCAGGTAGAAGTCGAGATATTGCACACGAGGGGCGAATACCCACAGCCAGTTCGGCTGAGTGAAGGGGGGGAGGCTCACCTGTAGCCAAACGGCGCTGTCGCTTGCCGGAGCAGCATAGGAGCGGGTGTCGATTCGCTGGAACAGACCGCGCTGATCCAGAACCTCATCGAGCGTAAGCAGGCCTGACTGATCAATGAGCAGTCGCCAATTGGGTCCCGTTTGTTGCGTGGCGGCAGCGGGGTCGGAAGAGAGTGGCTCGGCCACCGCGTCGAATGACGACAGCGCAGCCAGCAATAGACTGAAGGCAAAAGCAATGGCGACTCTAAGTCGACGCACGATTGAAGCCCCTTCATCTATCTGACGGCAGATTATAGCCATCGCCATGTGCCCCTGTAATGCGTGCAACGGAAGATAAGGTCTGCCGTTGCGCACATTCCAGCGAGTTCCTCGCTCAGCTTTTGCCCTGTTCGCGCGCAATTGCACGGTAGCCGATGTCATGGCGGTAGAAGTGGCCGTCCCATTCGACGCGTGCAGCCAGCGCGTAGGCGTTTTGCTGGGCTGCCGAGACCGTTTCGCCCATGGCTGTTGCGCAGAGCACGCGTCCGCCGGAGGTAGTGATCGCGCCGTCCTTCAGCGTCGTGCCGGCATGGAATATCTTGCCTTCCAGTTGCGCTGCAGCCTCCAGGCCGCGAATCGTCGCGCCCTTGCTGTAATCGCCGGGGTAGCCTCCAGCCGCGAGAACGACGCCCAGACTCGGGCGAGGATCCCATTGTGCCTCGATCTTATTCAGCGCCTTCGCCAGTGCTGCCTCGACCAGGAGCACCAGACTCGATTGCAGGCGCAGCATGATGGGCTGGGTTTCCGGATCGCCGAAGCGGCAATTGAACTCGATGACCTTCGGTGCGCCGGCCTTGTCGATCATCAGGCCGGCATAGAGAAAGCCGGTGTAGACATTGCCTTCGGCGGCCATGCCCTTGACGGTCGGCCAGATCACCTTGTCCATGACACGCTGGTGAACCTCGGCGGTGACCACCGGAGCGGGCGAATAGGCGCCCATACCACCGGTATTCGGCCCGCTGTCGCCATCACCGACGCGCTTGTGATCCTGGCTGGTGGCCATCGGCAGGACGTTCTCGCCATCGACCATGACGATGAAGCTGGCCTCTTCGCCATCGAGGAATTCCTCGATCACGACGCGTGCGCCGGCATCACCGAAGGCGTTGCCCGAGAGCATGTCGCGTACGGCTTCTTCAGCTTCTGCCAGGGTCATGGCGACGATCACGCCTTTGCCGGCTGCCAGGCCATCGGCCTTGATCACGATGGGCGCGCCTTTCTCATGCAGATAAGCCAGCGCCGGCTCCACCTCGGTGAAGTTTTGATAGTCGGCGGTAGGGATCTGGTGACGAGCAAGGAAGTCCTTGGTGAAGGCTTTTGAGCCTTCCAGCTGCGCGGCTGAGGCGGTGGGGCCGAAACAATCCAGACCACGCGAACGGAATAGGTCGACCACACCTTTGACCAGTGGCGCCTCTGGACCGACGATGGTCAGCTGCACGTTCTTTTCGGCGAAATCCGCCAGTTGCTCGATGGCCAGCACGTCGATGTCGACGTTTTCGCACTTGGCTTCGGTCGCAGTGCCGGCATTGCCCGGCGCGACGAACACCTTATTCACCCGTGGGTCCTGCGCCACCTTCCAGGCCAGCGCGTGTTCACGTCCGCCGCTGCCGATGATCAGTACGTTCATGAAAAATCTCCTGGCGGGTCCGGACGATGCCGGATCGTTGGGTATCGCTTCGCTCATCCCAACCTACGAATCTCGAGGTCGTAATCGGGTCGGTAGATGCAAGGCGTCAGGCCCTTTACCCAGCGGAGCTGCCTTCTGGCATGAGCATGGGGAGGGCCGGACAACGCCGCAGATGCCTGTCCGAGCGCGACCGTTATTAGTGTCTGAAGTGGCGCATACCGGTGAACACCATGGCGATGCCGGCTTCGTCTGCCGCGGCGATGACTTCGGCGTCGCGCATCGAACCGCCCGGTTGGATCACTGCAGTGATGCCGGCTTTGGCGGCATTGTCGATGCCGTCGCGGAACGGGAAGAAGGCATCCGAGGCCATGACCGCGCCGGGTACCGGCAGGCCAGCATGTTCGGCCTTGATCGCGGCGATGCGGGCGGAATTGACCCGGCTCATCTGGCCGGCGCCGACGCCCACGGTCTGGCGATTCTTGGCGTAGACGATGGCGTTGGACTTGACGAACTTGGCCACCTTCCAGGCGAAGATCAGGTCGTGAATTTCCTGCTCGGTCGGGGCGCGCTGGGTCACGATCTTCAGATCGTCCGCGGTAATCATGCCGATGTCGCGGCTTTGTACCAGCAGGCCACCGTTGACCCGCTTGTAATCCCAACCCGGCGCGCGTTCGGCCGGCCATTGGCCGCACTCGAGCAGGCGCACGTTGGCCTTGGCGGCGACAATCTCCCGGGCCTCGGCGGATACGCTCGGCGCAATGATCACTTCGACGAACTGGCGCTCGACGATGGCGCGGGCGGTTTCACCGTCCAGCTCGCGGTTGAAGGCGATGATGCCGCCGAACGCCGATTCGCTGTCGGTGGCATAGGCCAGCTCGTAGGCCTGGCGGATGCCGCCTTCGTCTTCCGGCACCACGGCGACGCCACAAGGGTTGGCGTGTTTGACGATGACGCAGGCCGGCTTGACGAAGCTTTTTACGCATTCCAGTGCGGCGTCGGTGTCGGCCACGTTGTTGAACGACAGCTCCTTGCCCTGCAGTTGGGTAGCGGTCGCGACGCAGGCTTCATCGGGCTGCTCGACGTAGAAGGCGGCGATCTGGTGTGGGTTCTCGCCGTAGCGCATGTCCTGCGCCTTGACGAACTGCGTGGTGAAGGTGCGAGGCAGCAGGCTGCGGCCTTCGGTGGAAAGGGTGTCGACGCTCTGGTCGATGGTGCCCAGGTAGTTGGCAATCATGCCGTCGTAGGATGCGGTGTGTTCGAAGGCTTTGAGTGCCAGATCGAAGCGCTGTGCGTAGGTCAGGCCGCCGTTGCGCAGATTCTCGATGACGTCGGCGTAGTTATCAGCATTGACCACGATGGCCACGTCTTTATGGTTTTTCGCAGCGCTACGAACCATGGTCGGACCGCCGATATCGATGTTCTCGATGGCGTTCGGAAGCGTGCAGCCGGGTTTTGCGACGGTGGCGGCAAACGGGTAGAGATTGACCGCGACCAGATCGATCGGGGCGATGCCGTGCTCGGCCATGACCGCACTGTCCAGATCGCGACGGCCAAGAATGCCGCCGTGGATCTTCGGATGCAGGGTCTTGACCCGCCCGTCCATCATTTCCGGAAAGCCGGTGTAGTCTGCGACTTCGACGGCGGCGATGTCGTTTTCGCGCAGCAGCTTGAAGGTGCCGCCAGTGGACAGGATCTCGACACCGAGGGAGGCGAGTTCACGGGCGAATTCAACGACGCCAGTCTTGTCGGACACGCTGATCAGCGCGCGGCGGACGGGAAGGCGGAGGGAATGGTCGGTCATCTTTATTCCAGTCGATGGAGGCGGATTCGGGGCAGCTAGCTAGAAGCTAGAAGCTAGAAGTCGAGCCGTATGCCGAGGCTGGAAACGTCCGGCTTCCAGCTTTTGGTTCGGCTTACAGCAGATCGTACTGCTTGAGTTTCTTGCGCAGAGTGCCGCGATTCAGGCCCAGCAGTTCGGAGGCCTTGGTCTGGTTGCCCTTGACGTAATTCATTACGGTTTCGAGCAGTGGTGCTTCCACTTCGGAAAGGACCAGGTTGTAAACGTCCGTGACGTCCGCGCCTTCCAGATGGGCAAAGTAATTGTGCAACGCCTTCTCGACACTGCCACGCAGGGTCTGGCCTGCTTCGCTTGGCGTGTTGAGGTGTTGCTTGAGGTTCACGTTGTCGCTCACGGATGTTGTTCCAGTTACCAGTGTTTCGTTCAACAGCGTCATGCAGCCACCCCTTTCCCTTCCCCCGAGTCAGGGCCTGTTCGGCGTTCGGCAAAGAATGCTCGAACACTGGCGCATTGCGCGTCCCTGTCTTCCAAACCATTGAACCGGGCGCGATATTCACGCGCGCCGGGTAGTGTTGCGAGATACCAGCCGACATGCTTGCGCGCGATGCGCACACCCATGACATCGCCATAGAAGGCGTGTAGCGCGCTCAGGTGTTCCAGCAGAATGTCTTCGATTTCGATCAGACCCGGCGGAGCCAGCAGCTCGCCGGTCGCCAGGTAGTGATTGATCTCGCGAAAGATCCAGGGTCTGCCCTGTGCCGCTCGACCAATCAACAGTGCATCGGCACCTGTTGCGCTCAACACCTCACGCGCCTTTAGCGGCGTATCGATATCCCCATTGGCAAATACCGGTATCGACACCGCCTGCTTGATCGCCGCGATGGTGTCGTACTCGGCGTCGCCCGTATAAAGGTCGGCACGGGTACGGCCATGTACGGCCAGGGCTGCGATTCCGGATTGTTCGGCGATCTTCGCCACCGTCAGTCCGTTTTTGTTCTGCCTGTCCCAACCGGTGCGGATCTTCAAGGTCACCGGAACATCAACCGCACCGACGACGGCTTCCAGAATTTCCGAGACAAGCCTTTCATCTTTCATCAACGCCGATCCGGCGGCCTTGTTACAGACCTTCTTCGCCGGACAGCCCATGTTGATGTCGATGATCTGCGCGCCCAGCTCGACATTGCGAGCGGCGGCTTCGGCCAGCATCTGCGGATCGCCACCCGCGATCTGCACCGAACGCGGCTCCGGATCACCTTCATGCAGCAGGCGCAGTCGCGATTTGCGGCTATTCCAAAGGCGTACGTCACTAGTCACCATTTCCGACACCACCAGACCCGCGCCGAGGCGTCGACAAAGCTGGCGGAACGGCTGATCGGTCACACCGGCCATGGGTGCGAGGATCAATCGATTCGGAAGGATATAGGGGCCGATGCGTACCGCTGACATGAAGATTCCCTGCTTGGAGCCTGCTTGTTAGGTCGATCGGGACAGCAAAAAAGGGTGTGCATAATACCCGCTCCGGATGACGGGTTAAAGGTTGTTTTGAACAAAATCTGAGCAGCCCTAAGCTTATAACCAGCGCAAGGAATGGCACGCCGATACGACAGGCGGCGGAGGCTATAGCGTGCTTGGCACTAATCCGGTGAGCGGAAGCTCAGGCTGTAGTTAACTGCCTTTGCGCCAGGATCGAGGATGTCCAGGGCGATATGAATGGGAATCTGCGATGGCATTTCCCGCCGACCGGCAAGCTCCCCCGACAGGTACTCGCCAGGTTTGAACGTGCGCTGCGCCAGTGTCTGCCCGTTGATGTCGGCGAAGCGGATTTCCAGCAGCGGAAACGGTTGGGCGAACGACGCGCGGTTGTAGATGATCGCATCGACTACCAGCGCCCCGGCGAAGTCGGGGTGGCTGCGCACCACCAGATTGCTGCTCTTGATCTGGCTGATATCGACCCTGGGCGGCAGCTCGCAGCCCAGAGAGGGACAGATTCGCTCCAGCCACGGGCGATATTGGTCCTGTCGCGACACTTCATCAAAGTTGTACGCAACATATTGGCCAGCGAGCGCAAGCAGGGCGATCAGGTTCAGCAGGCCCCAGCCCAGCCAGCGTCCCCAGGGGCGACGGTGCGCCTCCCAGCCGAGTTGCAGGGGCTCGTCGTCGAGTTCAAACAGCGGGTCCTCATGGTTCCTGCGAGTCGTTCGGTCTGGAGCCTGCTCTGCGTCGACCATCGGTTCGGCCGCGACTTCCGGCTCGATCAGGCCGGTGAAGACAGGCTCGGCGCGCTCCGGTGAGTCGGGGTGCTCGTTCAACGGAACGGGCCGGCTTGTCAGTGGACTTGGCGGCGCGG
This sequence comes from Pseudomonas sp. CBC3, assembly GCF_037967085.1. NCBI lineage: Bacteria > Pseudomonadati > Pseudomonadota > Gammaproteobacteria > Pseudomonadales > Pseudomonadaceae > Pseudomonas > Pseudomonas sp. CBC3. The sequence continues at coordinate 23,658 of NZ_JBANEO010000001.1, read as the reverse complement.
GATGTTCGGCGCTTACTGGTGTAAAGCGAAGATCGGTCGCCTGGGGCAATGGCTCTGCAGTGAGTGCTGGCTCCGCTTGCGTTCGGTTGTGGTTTGTCGGTGTGTCGGTTTCCGCGCTCAGCAGCTGCTCGGCCCAGGCCTCGTCATCGGCCGACGAGAGTTCATCCGTTGGGGTGCGCAGGCGTTCGTCAGGCCGTGGCTCCAGCTCCAGAAACTCTCGCGACAACTCCAATTCCTGGCGTTCGAGCTTCGCCAGTTCTTCGTCCAGGTCGAGGCTGTCCAGATCAAGGTCATCGTGGATCCAGAGCGTTTCGTCAGTGGTGGGATGCCGGGACGAGGTCGCGTGAGTTGGTGCCGGTTCGCTGCGGGAGGGCTGGCTGGCTACCGTTGGATCAGAGACAACGTCCCCTTGCAGGTAGCGGGCTGCATTGAACAGTTCCATGCAGGCACCGCAACGCACCACGCCTTGGGCAGCTGCGAGTTGAGCGCGGCTGACACGAAAGCTTGTACGGCAATGAGGACACTGAGTGACGAAGCTGGTCATGCGTTGGTCCGGCGAAAAATGCCCGTAGTCTAGCGCATGCGCATCGATGAACGGCAGTGGCGTCTCGCAACGGAAATCGCGGCACTGCTGCCGCGATTCGACGCTTTGTTCAAGAGCGTCGAATTCCCGTAATCCGCACCCAGCCGTCTTTTTCAGCGGTGGGGTCCAGGTCGAAGTGGCCCGCGTAGGCGGCGCGAACCTCTTCAGCTTGTTCGACCAGAATTCCAGACAAAGCCAGGCGACCGCCGAGTTTGGCGCGCTCGATGATCCGTGGTGCCAGTTCCACCAGCGGCCCCGCCAGGATATTGGCGACCACGACGTCGAACTGGCCTTCCGGCAACTGCTCGGGCAGATACAGCGGGAAGCGTGCAGGGTCGATGCCGTTGCGTCCGGCATTATCACGGGACGCCTCGATGGCCTGAATATCGATATCGGTACCAACCGCCTTGTCAGCACCCAGCAACAGCGCGGCAATGGCAAGAATGCCCGAGCCGCAACCGAAATCCAGCACCTGCAGGCCGGTCAGCTCTTGAGAATCCAGCCATTCCAGGCATAGCGCGGTGGTGGGGTGGGTTCCAGTGCCGAAGGCGAGGCCGGGATCGAGCAACAGGTTCACTGCATCTGGCTCGGGCGCGGCGTGCCAGCTGGGCACGATCCACAAGCGACGGCCGAAGCGCATGGGCTGGAAGTTGTCCATCCAGCTGCGCTCCCAGTCCTGGTCCTCGATGCGCTCCAACTGGTAATCGGGCAGTTCACCGCCGGTCAGCAACTGCAGGTGCGCGAGCAGGTTGCTTTCATCCACATCGGCTTCGAACAGGGCCAGCAGGTGGGTATGCGACCACAGCGGCGTGGTGCCCAGGTCCGGCTCGAAAATGGGTTGGTCTTCGGCGTCCATGAAGGTCACCGATACCGCGCCGACGCCGAGCAGGGCGTCTTCGTAGGATTGCGCCTGTTCCGGGGCGATGGCGAGGCGAAGTTGTAGCCAGGGCATGCGAAGCTCCCTTCGAAAGCGGCTTCAGGCGGCAAGCCTCAAGCTGCAGGAAAAAGAAAGGGAGCGGCTATGCCGCTCCCTTCGGATGCACATCATATCGCTTGCAGCTTAGTGCTTATCCATACCCAGTTTCTTTTCCAGGTAATGGATATTCACGCCGCCCTTGCAGAAGCCTTCATCGCGAACCAGATCCCGGTGCAGCGGGATGTTGGTCTTGATGCCGTCGACGACGATTTCGTCCAGGGCATTGCGCATGCGCACCATGGCTTCTTCGCGCGTGGCGCCGTAGGTGATCAGCTTACCAATCAGCGAGTCGTAGTTCGGCGGAACCGAATAGCCGCTGTACAGGTGCGAGTCGACGCGAACGCCGTTACCGCCCGGTGCGTGGAAGTGCTTGACCTTGCCGGGGCTCGGAAGGAACTTCTCCGGGTCTTCGGCGTTGATCCGGCACTCCAGCGAATGGCCGCGGATGACTACGTCTTCCTGCTTGATCGACAGCTTGTTGCCCGCGGCGATGCTGAGCATCTCCTTGACGATGTCCACACCGGTGACCATCTCGGTGACCGGATGCTCAACCTGTACGCGGGTGTTCATCTCGATGAAGTAGAAACGGCCGTCTTCGTAGAGGAACTCGAAGGTGCCGGCGCCACGATAGCCAATCTCGACGCAGGCGTCGGTGCAGCGCTTGAGTACTTCTGCCCGGGCCTTTTCATCGATGTAAGGGGCTGGCGCTTCTTCCAGGACCTTCTGATGGCGACGCTGCAGGGAGCAGTCGCGATCGCCCAGGTGAATGGCGTTGCCCTGACCATCGGAAAGCACTTGGACTTCCACGTGGCGCGGGTTGCCGAGGAATTTTTCCAGATAGACCATCGGGTTGCCGAAGGCGGCACCGGCTTCGGTGCGGGTCAGCTTGGCTGACTTGATCAGGTCTTCTTCCTTGTGCACCACGCGCATGCCGCGACCACCGCCGCCGCCTGCAGCCTTGATGATCACCGGATAGCCCACTTCACGGGCGATGCGCAGGGCTTCCTTCTCGTCTTCCGGCAGCGGGCCGTCGGAGCCGGGAACCACGGGTACGCCGGATTTGATCATGGCGTCCTTGGCGGACACCTTGTCGCCCATCAGGCGGATGGTTTCCGCTTTCGGGCCGACGAAGGCAAAACCGGATTTTTCCACCTGTTCGGCGAAGTCGGCGTTCTCGGCGAGAAAACCGTAGCCGGGGTGAATGGCGGTGGCACCGGTCACCTCTGCCGCGGCGATGATCGACGGGATGTGCAGATATGAATTGGTGGCAAGGGGCGGGCCGATGCAAACGGACTCATCCGCCAGGGCCAGGTGCATCAGCTCGCGATCGGCAGTGGAATGCACCGCGACGGTCTTGATACCCAGCTCCTTGCAGGCTCGCAAGATCCGCAGGGCGATTTCACCGCGGTTTGCGATCAATACTTTTTCCAACATCGCTGGCTCTCCGCGGTTCAAACGATGGTGAACAGCGGCTGGTCGTATTCGACCGGCTGACCATTCTCCACCAGGATGGATTCGATGGTGCCGCTGGTTTCGGCCTCGATGTGGTTCATCATCTTCATGGCTTCGACGATGCAGAGGATGTCGCCCTTCTTGACGCTCTGGCCAACATCGGCGAACGGCTTGGATTCCGGCGAGGAGGCGCGGTAGAAGGTACCGACCATCGGCGAGCGAACCACGGTGCCGTTCAGCTTCGGTGCGGCCGGAGCGGCATCAGCGACCGGGGCAGCAGCCACAGGTGCCGCTGCTGGTGCGGCGGGGGCCTGTGCGTAGATCGGCTGTTGCATGGCCACTTGTTTGCTGTGGCGGCTGATGCGCACCGACTCTTCACCCTCGTGGATCTCCAGCTCGTCGATCCCGGACTCTTCCAGCAGTTCGATCAGTTTCTTGACTTTGCGAATATCCATGAAGCGTTGACTCCCAGGTAAGTTCAAAGGGTGTTGCCGCTCGCTTTATCGAGCCCCGGCATGCTTGCACGCAGGCCCGTCAGGAAGCAGCGAGTTGTTCCAGGGCGGCCTCCAATGCCAGCCGATAGCCGCTGGCGCCAAGGCCGCAGATCACACCTACCGCGACATCCGAAAAGTAGGAGTGATGGCGGAAAGGTTCACGTTTGTGCACGTTTGAGAGGTGCACTTCGATGAATGGGATGCTCACTGCCAGCAACGCGTCACGTAACGCGACGCTTGTATGTGTGAAGGCGGCAGGATTAACGAGGATGAAATCGACACCCTCATCGCGAGCGGCGTGAATGCGCTCGATCAATTCGTATTCGGCGTTGGATTGCAGGTGCAGCAGATGGTGGCCGGCATCACGCGCGCGCTGCTCTAGATCTTGATTGATCTGCGCCAGCGTCATCGAGCCGTAGACGCCCGGTTCGCGGGTGCCGAGCAAATTCAGATTCGGGCCGTGAAGGACCAGAAACGTCGCCATGAATATTCCTTGTTGTTGTGTCCGATCGCGCCAGTAAGGTGGGGCTGATCGGGAAGGGGAAAAACTATGCACGAAGCGGGGGCTGACTGTCCAGTCATGCTGCGATCGGCGTAAATGCCCGCATTATGAGTGGAGATTGCCGCAAGGTTGCTGGGCGTAATCCCGTTTCGCTGTGATCGCGGCGAAGCGGGGCAGGCGCTAGCGCAATGCTTCCGCGCGGTTCAACCGTTCAGCGAATTGAGCTACGTCGATTTCGCCGACGACACGGGTATCGGAGATTTCCTGGCCGCTGCGATCGAAGAACAGGACGGCCGGTGGGCCGAACAGTTTGTAGCGATCGAGAAGTGCGCGCTGCTGCGCATTGCTTTCGGTGATGTCGAAGCGGATCAGGCGGTAGTCGGCCAGGCGAGGCGCGATCAGCGGGTCGGCAAATACTTCGCGTTCGATCACCTTGCAGCTGATGCACCAGTCGGCATACCAGTCGAGCATCAACGGCTCTCCCGCAGTGCGAGCGGCTGCGAGTTGTGCGTCGAGTTCCGCTGGTGTCGACAGGGTGTGCCAGTTTTCGGCTTGCGCGGGCCCGCTGCCTGCGGCGAGCGTGGTACGTGGCAGCGGCCGCAACGGATCGGAGCCGCCTTGGAATGCGCCGATCCACGCGGCCAGGGCATAGACCAGCAAAACCAGGCCAAGCAGCTGCGCGAGCTTCTGTTGTGGTGTCTTGGGAGCGAGTTCGAGGGTGCCCAGAAACAACGCCGTACCGGCGGCCAGCAACCCCCACAACGCCAACGCCAACGGACCCGGCAGCACGCGTTCGAGCATCCAGACCGCCACGGCGAGCAGCAGAACGCCGAAGGTGTTGCGTACGCTGATCATCCAGGGGCCGCTCTTGGGCAGCAGCGCACCGCCACTGGTGGCGAACAGTACCAGCGGGGCGCCCATGCCCAGGCCCAGCGCGAACAGTTTCAAGCCGCCGCCCAGGGCATCGCCGCTGGCGCTGATATACAGCAGGGCGCCGGCCAACGGCGCCGAGACGCACGGAGAGACCAGCAAACTGGAGACGCCGCCTAGCAGGGCGGCGCCCGTGAATGAGCCGCCCTTGGCGTTGCCGGCCAGACGATCGAGACGACTGCTCAGTGCCTGTGGCAGGCGCAGTTCGTACAGACCGAACATCGCCAGCGCGAAGGCCACGAAGAACAGCGCGAAGGGCACCAGGACCCAGGGTGATTGCAGACGCGCCTGCAAATTCAGCTCGGCGCCGAACACGCCCATCAGTGCGCCCAGCAGGGCAAATCCGCCGGCCATCGGAAATACGTAGGCGAGCGACAGTAGGAAGCTGCGCATGCCGCCGGGTTGTCCGCGCAGCACCACGCCGGAAAGGATCGGCAGCATCGGCAGCACGCAAGGCGTGAAGGTCAGCCCCAGGCCGGCGAGAAAGAACAGCGCCACCGAGCGCCAGGACAGGGCATCGCCGCCGGTATCGTGGGTGGCGCTGGATGCAGCCGGGGCCGGAGTGCCACCTGTGGCGATTTCGAACGACTCGGTTTCCGGTGGATAGCACAGCCCCTTGTCGGCGCAGCCCTGATAGCCGACCTGCAGCGTGAAGGGTCTGTTGTCGGGGTTCCGCACCGGCAGTTCGACGTCGAGTATGCCGTAATAGACTTCGACCTCACCGAAGTACTCGTCGGTCTTCTGCTCGCCTGCCGGAAGCTGTGCGTCGCCGAGAATCACACCGGCGTCGCTCGCCTTGAACTGAAAACGATGCCGGTAGAGGTAGTAGCCCTCGGCGCCGATGAAGCGCAGTTTGATCCGCTCGGGCGTTGCGTCCACCAGGCTCAGGCGGAAGGCTTCACGCACCGGTAGAAAGTCGGCGCTGTTGTCCAGACCGCCCAGGGTGGCACTGGGGCGACCATCGAACAGGCCCGCAGTGGCAGGAAGGGTGAATAGCAGGATCAGCAGACACAGCAAACGGCGCATGGTCATCTCACTTGGGGCAGTGGACGAATGATACCCAACGTGGCGAATCGTCGCCTGGGCGCAACGTCGCACTACCGCGCGTTTTGCAACCAGATGATGCCGTCGCGCTCGGTGCTCGGCAGTGCTCGAAGGGCTTGACCGGCACAGGGGCCGGCTACGCACTCGCCGCTGTCGATGAGAAACAGCGCGCCGTGAGTGGCGCATTGGATCAGGCTGCCGCTAGTGTCGAGGAACTGGTCCGGAACCCATTCCAAGGGTATCCCTCGATGCGGACAGCGGTTCTCGTAGACATGCACGATGTCGTCCTTGCGTATGACGAGCAGGCGCTGCCCCTGTACTTCCAAGCCTTTGCTCTGGCCTTCGGCGATATCGCTCGCGGCGCATAATCGAATCATGTGTCCCCCTGTCAGCTCGGGATTATCACTCAGGCGCTCGGATCGGTGGAGACCAAGGCGGATTAAAGGTGGCGGACCGACTGGCTGGCTTTTATCCTTCGCCCGAACTCCGACTGGCGACACTCTCGATGAGCCCTGTGCTGACCGCACGCCCCCTGTTCCTTTCGTTGGGCCTGTTGTGGCTGATTGCCTTCTGGCTATCGCTGGCATTGGGGCCGGTCAGCCTGTCGCTCGGTGAAACTCTGCAGGCCATGCTGCGTCTGCTGGGTCTCTCGTTTGGCGCCGAGGGTACAGCGCAGGCCGAACTTATCCTGGGGCAGATACGTTTGCCGCGGGCCTTGCTCGGGATGGCTGCAGGCGCTGTATTGGCGCTCGCCGGCGTCGCCATGCAGGGTTTGTTTCGCAATCCACTGGCCGATCCCGGACTGATCGGCGTCTCGAGTGGTGCCGCATTGGGCGCGGCAATGACTATCGTTGGGGGCGAACTGATCGGCGGCATTTCACCGCTACTGGAACCCTATCTGCTGTCGCTTAGTGCATTTGTTGGTGGCCTCGGGGTCACCGCGCTGGTCTATCGCCTGGGGCGTCGCGAGGGACGCACCGATGTCGCCACGATGCTGCTCGCGGGCATCGCGCTGACTGCGCTGGCGGGCGCCATGATCGGGCTGTTCACCTACCTTGCCGATGACAGCACGCTGCGCACGCTGACGTTCTGGAATCTTGGCAGTCTCAACGGTGCAAGTTACGCGCGGCTCTGGCCGTTACTGCTGGTCACGGTGGCGGTGATGTGTTGGCTGCCACGCCGCGCCCGAGCGCTGAATGCGCTGCTGCTGGGCGAATCCGAAGCGCGTCATCTGGGTTTCGATGTCGAGCGGCTCAAGCGCGAGCTGGTCTTTTGTACTGCACTGGGCGTGGGGGCGGCAGTGGCTGCAGCGGGCATGATCGGGTTCGTTGGGTTGGTGGTGCCCCATTTGGTACGTCTGTTGGTCGGCCCCGACCACCGATTGCTGCTACCGGCCTCGGCGCTGGCTGGCGGCAGTTTGCTGCTGCTGGCCGATCTGCTGGCGCGGCTCGTACTGGTGCCTGCGGAGTTGCCGATCGGCATCGTCACCGCGCTACTGGGCGCGCCTTTCTTCCTTTATCTGTTGCTACGAGGGCGTCGCTGATGCTCTGCGCCCGGAATGTTTCGGTCCGTCGCGGCGCCATGACCGTGCTTGAAAACATCGATCTCGAATTGGCGCCAGGCCAAGTTCTGGGCGTGTTGGGCCCCAACGGCGCTGGTAAAAGCACCTTGCTTGGGGCACTGAGCGGTGAGCTTGCGATCAGCGCCGGTGAGGTGCAGCTGCATCAACGATCGCTGCATGACTGGGATGGGCCTGAGCGGGCGCGCTGTCTGGCGGTGCTGCCACAGACGTCGACGCTGAGTTTCGGTTTTCGCGTCGACGAAGTGGTGAGCCTCGGGCGGTTGCCCCACGCCAGTGGCCAGGACCTAGACAGACGGATCGTCACTGCTGCGCTGCAGGCTGCGGATGCGCAGCACTTGGCAGCCCGCAGTTATCTGGCGCTGTCGGGCGGAGAGCAGCAGCGCGTGCACCTGGCGCGCGTGTGGGCGCAGTTGTGGCCAGGTGGCGCCGGGCAGGTCCTGCTGCTGGACGAGCCCACAGCCATGCTCGATCCATTGCATCAGCACGGCATTCTGCAGGCCGTCCGGCAGTTCGCGGAGCAGGGCGTCGCGGTCATGGTGATTCTGCATGATCTGAATCTTGCGGCACGCTATTGCGATCACCTGTTGCTGCTGGCGGACGGGCGGGCGCGGTTAAGTGGTGCGCCCGGGCAGGTGCTGCGTGCAGAACCGCTGAAGTCGGTATTCGGCCTGGATGTGTTGATACAGCAGCACCCTGAGCGGGGGCACCCGCTTGTCATTGCGCGCTGAGGAGTGATCGATGCGATTTTTGTTGTCTATTGCCATGATCCTGCTGACTGCATGTCAATCGATCCCGCCATTGCCGTCCTGGCAGAGCCCAGAAGGCCTGGCGCATCCTGACCTTGGTCAGATCATAGATCTGCGCAGCGGCGAACGGCTTTCGGCGCAGCAGCTGGTAAGGGAGTTGGCCGATGTCGATCAGGTATTGATTGGTGAGCGCCATGACAACCCCGACCATCACGCTCTACAGCGTTGGCTTCTTCAGGCGCTGGCTCAGCGGCGCGAGCAGGGCAGCCTGCTATTGGAAATGCTCAACCCGGATCAACAGAAGCGTGTCGCGCGAGTGCAGGCGTCTATCGGGCGAGGGCAATGGCCGGCGGATCTGCCCGGAGCGCTGGATTGGCAAAAGGGCTGGGATTGGGACCTTTACGCACCAGTAGTCGAGTATGCCTTGGCGCAACCTTATCCGATGCTGGCGGCGAATCTCGATCGCGCTGAGATCACCGATATCTACCGCCGCAAACCGCAGTTGACGGCGGCCGCAGCTGCGGAGCCTGTGCAAAAGAGGCTGCTGGAGCAAATACGCGTTTCTCATTGCGACATGCTGCCGGAGGCGCAGCTGCCGGCGATGTTGGCGGTGCAGCAGCAGCGCGACCGCCGGATGGCGGAACAACTGAACGCGTCGCCGAAGCCAGCGGTATTGCTGGCGGGGGCCTTTCATGTGCGGCGTGATCTGGGTGTGCCCTTGCATTTGGCGAGTCGCGACACGAAGGTTCTGGTACTCGCCGAGGTGGGCGAGACCTTGAGCGCGGAGCAGGCCGATTTCGTTTGGTTTACACCGGCCCAGCCGCAGCAGGACCATTGCGTCGAGTTCGGTAAAAAGCAGCAGTAGGCGTCAGGCAAGCGTACCCGAGGCGGCATGCATTTATGTCAGGCAAAAAAAGACCCGGCAAGAGCCGGGTCAAAACCGTGATTAGCCTGATGAGGAGATAACCTGAAAGTCCGACTGCCTGGCCTTCCAGCTTACCAACTGATCTCTCGATCAGTGGTGCTAATAGTAACAATTCTCATTTCGACGTCAACATCTGATTCGAAATAATTTTCCGTCCAGAACGAAATCGGCTTCGTTGCGCGATCAAGCGGAGATTGGCAGGCGCAACTGGGTGACTTCCTTGTTGAGCAGGTCGATCCGCCTGGCCATGCTTTCTATCAGGCTATGCGCGATCTTCGGGTTGTTCTGCATCAAGCTGAGGAATTGATCCTTGGGAATCAGCATGACCGTGCAGGCGGACGTGGCGACAACGCTCGCGCTGCGCTTTTCGTGGGTGAACACAGCCATGGCACCGAAGATTTCATCGCGCTGGACATCGCCGACCTTCTGGCCGTCGACAATCGCTTCGGCGTGTCCCTCGATGATGATGAATACATTGTCTGCATCGTCGCCCTGACGAATCAGCTCTTCGCCAGCAGCAAAATGCTGGAATCCGGTCGTCGGATGAACTTCGGGCTGCTTCAGGCGGGCCAGCGCATCGGATAACAGTACCGTCTGGCCGATGAGATATTGCGTAAAGAGCTCCTGTCGGCGCTGATCGGCATGGATATGTTGAAACACCGCGCTTCGTGAATACGGAATCAGACGGATCGATTCGTCGCTGCGATAACGACAAGCTGGCAAGTCGATGCCTTGGCGAAGGCCGAGAAGATCCCCTTCCTGCATATAGAACAACGGTCGTTCATCAACGAGCGCATGCAGTAGCCCGCTCTCGATGATGAACAGTTGCTGTTCGGGCAATTCATCGGTGAGATCGTCAGAACCCTTGATTTCGATAGGTGGGGCAGTAGGTGCCAGGCCCTCCAGAAGTTGCGCGGGGATCCCCTGCAAGCGGTTGATCAGCTGATCGGCATAAGCCGGTTGTTCTCCGAGTAGATACATGACGACAGTCCTTGAACAGCGGGCTCAGAACGGTTGAGCGATGCGCACACTCACGATAATGCTGCCGAGGGGTAGGAGTAAATCACGCTACGTAGAGGTTGTGAGCTAGCTCTTGTCTCCAGCGTCGCCGCCATTGAGCCGCTGGTTCAACTCATTCTTGAGCGTATCCGGAAGCTCCTTCCAGTTCATGTCACGCAATGCCCCTTCAATGGCATAAAGCAACACGCGTGATGCGTTGAATCCTCGTGACTTGACCGCCTGGTAAGCGTTGACCGCGCCGAGCCGATGCAAGTCCTCGGCTGTATGGATACCCGAGGCGTGCAGCCATTGCGCGGATGTCTTACCGAGGTTTTTCAGGGTCAGCAGCTCGTCGTGCACGGTTGCTCCTATCGGCCCGGATAGCCGGCAAGGAAGTGAAGCGGCCAGCGAACTCTGCGCTGTCGCTCCGGATCGCCCCAGCGCTGCGCGAGTTCGGGTGCGAGCTGAGTTATCGGATCGTTCCCATGAGCTTTTTGCCACTGTTTCACGGCTGACCATGTCCGCATATAGCCGAGCAGTTGGCGCAGATTCCAATGGGCCTCGATTGCGAAGTCCGGAGGCTCGAGGGTTTCGAATGGCGCATGGATATCGCGATAGCCTGCGTCGACACTGGCGCGCCCTTGTGGCCAGTAGCCGTTCAGCGTTTCGCAATGCAGACGAGCAATGACCGCATCCAGCCTCGGTTCGATACGAAGCAGGGAATAGCACCAGGCGCAGAAGAAGCCGTCGGGCGCGAGTACTCGCTTTGCCTCGGCGAAGAACGCCGGGGTAGCAAACCAGTGCAACGCCTGCGCGACGACCAGTAGATCGGCCATACCATCGCGCAACGGCAGCCGCTCGGCCTGGGCAGCGAAGCGCGTTGCGGACCGCCAGCCCGAACTGCCGGTCAGTTGGTGAGGGCTGGCATCGCAGGCAAGAACCTGCTCGAAATGTTCCAGCAGAGGAAGCGTCGCCTGGCCGCTGCCAGCCGCGACATCCAAGGCATAGCGACGTCGTGGGCTCCGCTCGGCGAGCCAGCGGAACAGGTCGTCCGGATAGGTAGGGCGGAACTGTGCATACTCGTCGGAGCGAATCGAAAAAAGCCGGACGCTGTCACCCATGGCGATGGTCCGGCAGCAAAGGCAGAGCGCAGTGTGGCATGGTCGACTTCCGCAGACAGGCATCGCCAAGTATAGAAGCACCGCCGGGTTCTGCCCGTAGCGGTGCGTGAATGCCGTCGGTTGCGCCTGCGGGATGTCGTATCCGTGCGTTAGAGCCCTGGCAGCCGTTGGCGAACCGCACTGACAAGGTTGTCGAGGCTGCCTGCCTCGGGTGTGTTGATCTGGCGGCTGAGCAACTGTTCGCGTTCGGTCAGCGGCTCGCGGGCGGCCTGTTGCGCCTTGACCACGGCCATGGTCGCGTCGGATGGGTCACCGCCTTCGGCCTGCCGCTGGGTAAGCCATTGTTCGATCACCGCCTCGGGCGCTTCGCACGTGAGGATCAGGAACGGGACGCCAGTCGACTCAGCCACTTGCCACGCCGACTGACGCTGCTGCTGCTTGAGATAGGTCGCATCGATCACCACCGAAAAGCCGGCATTCAGTGCGGTCTCAGCCACTGAGTGCAGCCGCTGGTAGGTCGATTCGCCCGCTTCGGCGCTATAAATACCTGCGTCCAGCTCAGCGGCAAGGGCTTGCGGCTGCTCACCATGCAACCGCTTGCGCTCGACGTCCGAACGCAACCTGATGGCGCCCAGCGCCTCGACCAGACGTAGCGCAACCTGGCTTTTGCCCACTGCCGAGACGCCATGGGTGATGGCGAGAAAGCGAGAAGGAATGGCGCTGTAGCTTTCGGCCAGATTGGCGTAGCTGCGGTACTGGCGCAGGATCACGCGGCGCTGTACCGCGTCCTGCTCCTGATACAGCCGGAACAGGCTGACCTTGGCACGAACCATCGCCCGATAGGCTTTGTACAGGCTGAGCAATTCGAGCGAGGCGTAATCTCCGGTGCGCTCCAGCCAGCCGTTGATGAAACGACGTGCTTGGCACTTCAGGCCACGGTCTTCCAGGTCCATCGCCAGGAACGCCGCGTCAGAGGCGATATCGATCAGGCGGAAGGGCTCGTTGAATTCAATGCAATCGAACAGCACGACCTTGTCGTCGATGATCGTTGCGTTGCCCAGGTGCAGGTCACCATGGCATTCACGGATGAAACCGTGCTGGGTGCGCTGCTCCAGCAGCGGTTGCAGGCGGGCAATGCTCGTTTCGGTCCAGGCGAGTAGCGCGTCGAGTTGTTGCAGGTCGGACTGCTCGCTCAGCAAGGGGCGGATCTGCTCGAAGTTTTGCCGCATCGGCGCAACGATCGCGTCGGCACTGTTCAGCGAGTGGCCGGCCGGCACCTGAGGAGTGCTCAGATGAAATTGGGCAATCTGCTCGGCGAGGGCATCGATATGTGCGTCGGTCAGCTCGCCGCGTGCCTGCACTTCGGCCATTAGTTGAGCCTGCGGAAACTCGCGCATTTGCAGAAGGTAATCGATCGGCTCGCCGTTGCCGTCGATCACCGGGGCGTCAACGCTGCCGGTAATAGGCAGGACGCGCAGATAAATGTCTGGCGCCATTCGTTGATTCAAACGCAGCTCTTCGTTGCAGTAATGCTTGCGAGCCGTCAGGTCGGTAAAGTTGAGAAAGCCAAAATCCACCGGCTTCTTCATTTTGTAGGCATAGGTGCCAGTGAGGATGACCCAGGAGATATGGGTTTCGATGACCCGGAAGCCGTCGACCGGATGTGGGTAGAGGGCCGGATCTTGCAGTGCGGCGATCAATGCTTGGCTCACGGTCATTCCTTGCAGTTTGTCGATGGGGTGTGCGGGTCCAATGGGACGCAGGTCACACACTCGAAAGCGCTCCATTATGTCTTCCCCGACCAGACCTGCAAACCGCCAGGAGGCCGTCTTCCGGGCAAATCAAAGTGCGTATAATGCGCCGCCATGACTAAAGCACGCTCCTCTCGATCCCGTACCAAGCGCCGTTCCAATGGGTCTCGCCCCTGGCTGGGCTGGGTAATCAAGCTATCTATCGTGGCCCTGGTGATACTCGCCGGCGTCGCCGTTTACCTCGATGCCGTGGTGCAGGAGAAATTCTCCGGCAAACGCTGGACCATTCCGGCGACGGTCTATGCACGGCCGCTGGAATTGTTCGTTGGGCAAAAGCTCGCCAAGGATGACTTCCTGACGGAGCTCGATGCGCTGGGGTATCGCCGCGAAAAGGCTGTCAGCGGTCCCGGCAGTATGTCGGTTGCCGCAAGCACCGTGGAAATGCACACCCGCGGGTTCCGGTTTTATGAAGGGATCGAAGAGTCGCAGCGCATCCGTGTGCGTTTTTCTGGCGATTTCGTCGCCGGTCTCACTCGCGCCAATGGTGACGAGCTGCCGGTGGCCCGCCTCGAGCCCGTAACGATCGGTGGGCTTTATCCGGCTCACAACGAAGACCGCATCCTGATCCAGCTCGACCAGGCGCCGCCCTATCTGGTCGAAACATTGGTCGCGGTCGAGGATCGGGAGTTTTTCGATCACTTTGGTGTTTCACCCAAATCCATCGTGCGCGCCGTCTGGGTTAACCTGACTGCCGGCGAAGTGCGCCAGGGTGGCAGCACGCTCACCCAGCAGCTGGTCAAGAACTTTTATCTGACTAACGAGCGCAGCCTCAGCCGCAAAGCCACCGAAGCGATGATGGCCGTGTTGCTGGAGTTGCATTACGACAAGAACGAAATCCTCGAGGCCTACCTCAACGAGGTGTTTCTCGGACAGGACGGTCGCCGAGCCATTCACGGGTTTGGTCTGGCCAGTCAATACTTCTTCGGCCGTCCACTGGCCGAATTGAAGGTTCAGCACATCGCGCTGTTGGTCGGCATGGTGAAGGGCCCGACTTACTACAATCCGCGGCGCCATCCGGAACGGGCGCTGGAGCGCCGCAACCTTATCCTCGACCTTCTGGCCGAGCAGCAGGTACTCACTTCCGAAGAAGCCGAAGCAGCTCGGAAAGCTCCGCTCGGGGTGACGCAGCGGGGCAGCCTGGCGGACAGTTCCTATCCGGCATTCCTCGATCTGGTCAAGCGCCAGCTGCGCGAGGATTACCGTGACGAGGACCTGACGGAAGAGGGGCTGCGGGTCTTCACCAGCTTCGATCCGATTCTGCAGATGAAGGCCGAGAGGGCGATGAGCGAAACGCTGAAACGCCTCGGCAAGGCCGCCGAAGGCGTCGAAGGGGCGATGCTCGTGACCAACCCGGAAACCGGGGAGTTGCAGGCGATGCTCGGCGGTCGTCAGCCTGGGTTCGCCGGTTTCAATCGTGCGTTGGATGCGTCGCGACCCATCGGGTCGCTGATCAAGCCGGCCATCTACCTTGCGGCGCTGGAGAAGCCGAGTCAGTACACGCTGACCAGCCTGCTGGAAGATGAACCTTTTTCGGTCAAGGGCGCTGATGGCCAGGTATGGAAGCCGCAAAATTACGGGCGCACCGCGCACGGTACCGTTTATCTCTATCAGGCGCTGGCCAATTCCTACAATCTATCGACGGCGCGCCTTGGTCTCGATCTAGGGGTGCCTCATGTCTTGAAGACCCTGGAACGACTGGGCGCTTCACCGGATTGGCCAGCCTATCCCTCGATGCTGTTGGGCGCTGGCGGGCTGCGGCCTATTGAGGTTGCAGACATGTATCAGACGCTGGCCAACGGAGGTTTCAATACGCCGCTACGAGGTATTCGCAGTGTCTTGGCCGCCGACGGAGAGCCGCTGAGTCGCTATCCATTCAAGATCGAACAGCGTTTCGATGCCGGCGCTATCTATCTGACCCAGTACGCCATGCAGCGCGCCATGCGCGAGGGGACGGGCCGCTCAGCATACAATCACGTCCCGAGATCATTGACGCTGGCGGGCAAGACCGGTACCACCAACGATTCACGCGATAGCTGGTTCGCCGGGTTCAGTCAGGACCTGCTTGCGGTGGTCTGGCTGGGGCGTGATGACAATGGCAAAACGTCGCTGACCGGCGCCACCGGAGCGTTGCAGGTATGGGCAGATTTCATGCGCCGTGCCGATCCGCTGCCGCTGCAGGCCGCGTTGCCTGAGAATGTCGAGATGGCCTGGGTAGATGCGCGAACCGGTGAGGGGACGCTGGAAAACTGTCCTGACGCCGTACAGATTCCCTACATTCGCGGTAGCGAGCCTGCGCCGGGCCCTGGTTGTGGAATCCAGGCGCCGGCCGAATCGGTCATGGATTGGGTTCGTGGCTGGTTACCCTGATCGGCCAGCTGAGTGAATTTCAAGAGGTTCGAATGTTGAGCAAGCAATGGATGATAGTTGTGATGGCCGCTGTGTTGGTGCAAGGCTGCGCAACGGTTAAGCGAGGGGCGATACCTGTCGTCGACTCGGGCGCGCCGGTTTCCGAGGAGGTGTCGGCGCGGCAGGCTTCGCGTCCGGCTGCTCCGTCTGCAATGACAAGTCCTGCTGCTGCGCAAGAGTCTGGCGTCACGGTTATGGTGCCGCAGCAGAATTCGGAACCGCTGCAGACGTTCGCGGCTCCGGATAGCGCATTCTCTGGATCTGTAGCGCCGGCACCGGATGCACCAGAGCAATGGAGGGCGCCGGAACCGGCTCCGATTCCGACGCCGAGCCAATCCGTGCCCACCGGTATTCCGTCCAATAGTGGGACGCTGTCGGCCGATGAGCGACTCGATGGGCCCGTGCTGGCATTGCTGACCACGGCTCAGCAACAACAGGGGGGCGGTGATTTGAACGGTGCGGCCTCCAGCCTAGAACGCGCTCAGCGCATCGCGCCCCGTGAACCTCAGGTGCTTTACCGCCTGGCCCAGGTGCGCCTGGCTCAGGGTGATGCGGTGCAGGCCGAGCAGCTTTCCCGGCGGGGCTTGAGCTATGCCAGTGGCCGTCCGGCGCTGCAGGCGAGCCTGTGGGAGTTGATCGCCCAAGCGCGCGAGCGTCAGGGTAATGCCGCAGGCGCCGCGCAGGCTCGTGAGCGAGCCAAGGTAACGATGTAATGGATAGTCGTGTTCCCTATTTGGCTGAACAACTGCTGGTCATCGAGCGGGAGCTGCGTGTGTGCGGGCTATGGGCTTCGTCACCACCAGACGCTCAGGCATTTGCGAGCCAGGAGCCTTTCTGCGTCGACACGCTATCGTTCGAGCAATGGCTGCAATGGATTTTTCTTCCGCGAATGAAGGACATTCTGGAGCGCGATGATCCGCTACCGACGGTTTCGGGCATCCTGGCGATGGCGGAGATGGTCTATCAACGCCAGCCGCATAAGATGGCCGGCCTGCTGAGGGCGCTCGAAACCTTCGATGAGTTGATCAGTCGCGGCGAAGCGTGACGCGCGCCAGCCGGAAGGCTGGCGCTGGCTTTGTTCATTGGTTGCAAGTGTCAGCGATTTTCTGGCTGGTTTCGGTAATGCGCTCCTGACGCTCTTCTTCCTTTAGCCGACGTATTTTCCCATCTTCTTCTACGCGCACTCGAGGATTGTTCTGGAGCTGCGCCAGGTTGGTTCGTAACGACGTGCAGTAGCGCTGACGCTCCGCTTCTTGTTCGGCCACCTGTTTCTTTACTTGGCGATCGATCTCGCGCTGTTCCGATTCTGCCGACGGTTCCGACGTAGCAGGTGCCGCTGGAGCTGGCCTGGGTGGCGGAGTAGCGGTGTTGAGCGCTTCGGCGGGTTGGCCCTGCGGAGGTTGCGCGCCAAAGTGAGTGACGCCTTGTGCATCCACCCACTTGTAAACCTGGCTGGCCATGACGCTGCTGCTCAAGGCAAGCAGCAGACCGCCAGCGAAAATCGTCAAACGCATGCTAATCCCTTCTGTGGAATACAGAACCAGGTCGGTACTATACGCAAAAGCCGAGCGCCTTCATTCTGCGCTGGATCACAGCTGAAACAGCCGGAAGGCCAACTGTAGACTTGACTTGGCCAGGTCTAATCCGAACAATTCCACGCTTACTGTTCTGATTGGTCGGTGAAACGGGCCTTTCAGCAATCATGAAGGTGCACACCCGCGCCGACTTGTAACATCCGCAACGCGTTACCTCGCGCTGGGAAGGAAGGCTCCGCAACACTTTGGGGCGTTCCTGAATACTCGCTAGTCAGCAGCTGACGTAGTCGGCGACCACCGTCGCTCATGCGCTGTCTGGCAGTAAACCAATTTCTGGCCGGTCCAACGCGGGGCGGCTATCTGGCGTTTTAGAGGTGAACAACGTGGAACTTTTATCAGGCGCTGAAATGGTCGTCCGCTTCTTGCGCGACGAAGGCGTTAAGTACATCTATGGCTATCCTGGCGGCGCCTTGCTGCACATCTACGATGCGCTGTTCAAGGAAGAGGAAGTCACGCACATTCTAGTTCGCCACGAACAGGCCGCCACGCACATGGCCGATGGCTACGCCCGCGCGACCGGCAAAGCTGGCGTGGTGCTGGTGACCTCTGGCCCCGGCGCGACCAACGCCATCACCGGTATTGCCACCGCCTATATGGACTCGATCCCGATGGTGGTGATCTCCGGCCAGGTGCCGAGCACCATGGTCGGAACCGACGCCTTCCAGGAAACCGACATGATCGGTATCTCCCGGCCCATCGTGAAGCACAGCTTCATGATCAAGCATCCTTCGGAAATCCCCGAAGTGATGAAAAAAGCGTTTTATCTCGCAGAGTCTGGCCGTCCTGGACCGGTCGTCATCGACATCCCGAAGGATATGACCAACCCGGCCGAAAAATTCGAATACGTTTACCCGAAGAAAGCCAAGCTGCGTTCTTACAGCCCGGCGCTGCGTGGTCATTCGGGGCAGATCCGCAAGGCGGCGGAGTTGCTCCTGTCAGCCAAGCGGCCAATCATCTACGCAGGTGGTGGCGTGGTCATGGGCGGCGCCTCAGCGCAGCTGACCGAGCTGGCGAAGATGCTCAACCTACCAGTAACCAACACCTTGATGGGGCTTGGTTGCTATCCGGGTAGCGACCGCCAGTTCGTCGGCATGCTCGGCATGCACGGCAGTTATACCGCCAACTTGGCAATGCATCACTCTGACGCGATTCTTGCGGTCGGCGCGCGTTTCGATGATCGCGTGATCAACGGTGCGACCAAATTCTGCCCGAACGCCAAGATCATTCACATCGACATCGATCCGGCCTCCATCTCGAAGACCATCAAGGCAGACATTCCGATCGTCGGACCGGTCGACAGTGTGCTCACCGAGATGGTCGCTATCGTCAAGGAGATCGGCCAGGCGCCGAATACCGAGACCATCGCGAGTTGGTGGAAGCAGATAGAGGAGTGGCGCGGGAGTCGCGGCCTATTCCCATATGACAAGGGCGACGGCACTATCATCAAGCCGCAGGCCGTTATCGAAATGCTATGCGAAGTGACCAAGGGCGAGGCCTATGTAGCCTCTGACGTTGGCCAGCATCAGATGTTCGCGTCCCAGTACTACCGGTTCGACAAGCCCAATCGTTGGCTCAACTCTGGCGGTCTCGGCACCATGGGCTTCGGTTTCCCAGCGGCGATGGGCGCCAAGTTGAATTTCCCAGAAGCTGACGTCGCCTGTGTCACTGGCGAAGGCAGCATCCAGATGAATATTCAGGAATTGTCGACCTGCCTGCAGTACGACCTTCCAGTGAAAATCATCAACCTCAACAATGGCGCGCTGGGCATGGTCCGCCAGTGGCAGGACATGATGTACAGCAGCCGTTACTCGCATTCCTACATGGAGTCGCTGCCTGACTTCGTCAAGCTGGCCGAGGCTTATGGGCATGTAGGCATGCGCATCACCGACTTGAAGGATCTCAAGCCGAAGATGGAGGAGGCTTTCGCCATGAAAGATCGGCTGGTGTTCCTCGATATCGCCGTTGATACCAGCGAGCACGTCTATCCGATGCAAATCAAAGACGGCGCGATGCGCGATATGTGGCTCAGCAAGACGGAGCGGACCTGATCATGAGACACATTATTTCCCTTTTGATGGAAAACGAACCAGGCGCCTTGTCTCGTGTGGTCGGGCTGTTCTCGCAGCGCAACTACAACATCGAGAGTCTGACCGTCGCGCCAACCGAAGACCCTACGCTGTCGCGGTTGACCCTGACCACCGTAGGTCATGAGGAAGTGATCGAGCAGATCACCAAGAACCTCAACAAGTTGATCGAGGTCGTCAAGCTGGTCGACCTGTCCGAGAGCGCGCACATCGAGCGCGAGCTTATGCTGATCAAGGTCAAGGCGACCGGTGCACAGCGCGCCGAGGTCAAACGTACCACTGACATCTTCCGTGGGCAGATCGTCGACGTCACCTCCAATGTCTATACCATCCAACTCGCCGGCACGACCGACAAGCTGGACAGCTTCATCCAGGCCATCGGCACCACGTCGATTCTGGAAGTCGTGCGCAGCGGCGTCACCGGGATCTCCCGCGGCGACAAAGTGCTGAGCATCTAACACGATTTATCGAATGGCCTGAATGGCCAGCAACAGGGGTAATTCCATGAAAGTTTTCTACGACAAAGATTGTGACCTCTCCATCATTCAAGGCAAGAAGGTCGCGATCATCGGCTACGGCTCCCAGGGCCATGCGCATGCCTGCAACCTGAAGGATTCCGGTGTCGACGTGACTGTCGGCCTGCGCGCCGGCTCGCCGTCGGTTGCCAAGGCTGAAGCCCATGGTCTGAAAGTTGACAATGTGGCCGCTGCGGTTGCTGCCGCTGACGTCGTGATGATCCTCACCCCGGACGAATTCCAGGGTCGTCTGTATAAGGACGAAATCGAGCCGAACCTGAAGAAGGGCGCAACCCTGGCGTTCGCTCATGGTTTCTCGATTCACTACAACCAGGTCGTACCTCGCGCTGACTTGGACGTGATCATGATCGCGCCGAAGGCTCCCGGTCACACCGTGCGTTCCGAATTCGTCAAGGGCGGCGGTATTCCGGACCTCATCGCCATTTATCAGGATGCTTCCGGTAATGCCAAGAACGTTGCGCTGTCCTACGCTTCCGGCGTTGGTGGTGGACGTACCGGCATCATCGAAACCACTTTCAAGGACGAAACTGAAACCGATCTGTTCGGCGAGCAGGCGGTTCTTTGCGGTGGTTGCGTCGAATTGGTCAAGGCTGGCTTCGAGACTCTCGTCGAAGCTGGCTATGCCCCGGAAATGGCCTATTTCGAATGCCTGCATGAGCTGAAGCTGATTGTCGATTTGATGTTCGAAGGCGGTATCGCCAACATGAACTACTCGATTTCCAACAACGCCGAATACGGCGAGTATGTGACTGGTCCGGAAGTCATCAACGCCGAATCCCGTGCCGCCATGCGCAATGCGCTCAAGCGTATTCAGGATGGCGAGTACGCCAAGATGTTTATCACCGAAGGTGCTGCCAACTATCCTTCGATGACTGCCTACCGTCGCAACAACGCTGCCCATGGCATCGAAGTGGTCGGCGAGAAGCTGCGTTCGATGATGCCGTGGATCGCTGCCAACAAGATCGTCGACAAGAGTAAGAACTGATAACGGTTCTGCTTGAAAAGAACGCGGCCTAGGCCGCGTTCTTTCGTTATGCCGGCTGGTATCTGTTATAAAACGATGCTGCTGGCGGGCTGAACCCGTCATGTCAGGGTCTGTCGAAATTATTCAAACCTGCTGTAGGTAATCTGCATGAGTGAGCATCCCGAAGAGCCGAACAAGTCAGTCGAGCCGGAAAGCTTGCTGCCTATCGACGAGCACATCGAAGAAATTCAGGATTCCGAAGGCCGCAAGGTCCGTCATCGTGGCATCTATCTGCTCCCCAACCTGTTCACCACGGCGAATTTATTCGCGGGCTTCTTCTGCATTATTGCCGCGATCAACGGCAATTTTTACGTTGCTGCGGCTACGGTATTCGTGGCGATGGTGCTGGACAGTCTCGATGGCCGCGTGGCGCGTTTGACCAACACTCAGAGTGCATTTGGTGCGGAGTACGATTCGCTATCCGACATGGTTGCCTTTGGTCTGGCGCCCGCTGTGTTGGCCTATGAGTGGGCACTTTCGGGTTTGGGCAACGTTGGGCTTACTGTTGCTTTCATTTACGTTGCGTGCGCCGCGCTGCGTCTCGCACGTTTCAATACGCAGATCGGCAAAGTTGACAAACGCTGGTTTATCGGTCTTGCCAGTCCGGCAGCTGCTGGTGTCGTCGCCGGCTCGGTGTGGGCGGTCTGGGCGTTGGACGAGCCCGGTATTCGCGGTGTGGATTTGCCGATAGCCGTGGTGATGCTGTTCGCTCTGCTGGTCGCAGCGGCCGGTCTGCTGATGGTCAGCAACATCAAGTACTACAGCTTCAAGGACCTCGATCTCAAAGGTCGGGTGCCGTTCGTGGCGATTCTGGTGGTGGTCTTGGTGTTTGCGGTGGTATTCAGCGACCCCCCACGGATCCTGCTTTTGATCTTCCTTGCGTATGCCGTTTCGGGGCCTGTGCAGTTCCTGATGCGTCGTCGAAAGCGCGTCGAAAGTTGATTTCTTCAGTGATCCGCTGTCTATTGAATGGCCCAGGCTCAGGCAGCGGAGCATGTCATGCTTATCAAGATATTTCGTCGTAGCGACTGCCGCGAAACCGATGTAACGCCCGAGACGCTTTATCTTAAACGTCGGCACCTACTCAAAGGTGCCGCGTTTTCCTTTGCCTATGCCGGTTTGCCGATGACGGTGCATGCGGACCAAGGGCGCTACGACGGCGTAGACGCTGCCGATGCGCCTGCATGGTTCGACGCAAAACTCGGTCAGGTTCATTGGGGGGCCTCCGTTGCGGAGGGTGAGGCCATCACGCCCTATCGCGATGCGACCCACTACAACAACTTCTATGAGTTCGGCCCGGATAAGGGGGATCCCGCCGCGCACGCGCCCAAGCTTGTAACCGAGCCCTGGACCGTCTTGGTCGATGGCGAAGTGGCGAATCCGGGGCGCTACTCGGTCGAGGGTCTGTGTGGTTCGGCCCAGCTTGAAGAGCGCATCTATCGTTTGCGCTGTGTCGAGGCGTGGTCGATGGTCATCCCATGGTTGGGCTTTCCGCTAGGTGACATGATCCGCCGCATGAAACCGACCTCCAACGCAAAATACGTGCGCTTCGAGACGTTGGCTCGGCCCGAACAGATGCCCGGGATGCGTACGGGCTTTTCACTGATCGACTGGCCCTATATCGAGGCTATGAGGATGGACGAGGCGATGCATCCGCTAAGTTTGATGGCGGTCGGTATGTACGGTCGGATCCTGCCCAATCAGAATGGGGCACCCCTTCGTTTGGTTGTGCCTTGGAAATATGGCTTCAAGAGCATCAAATCCATTGTGCGCATCAGCTTCGTTCGTGAACAGCCAGCAACGACCTGGCAGACCATGGCGCCTCAGGAGTATGGCTTCTACGCCAACGTCAATCCGGACGTTTCCCACCCCAGATGGTCCCAGGCACGGGAACGTCGGTTGCCCGGTAGTCTGTTCAGTCCCAATGTTCGAGCGACACTTCCTTTCAATGGTTACGGCGATGAGGTTTCGAGCCTTTATGCTGGGATGGATCTGAGTAAGGATTACTAATGCGGTACCCAGGGTGGCGACTGCTTCTGTTTCTATCAGCGGCGAGTGCGCCCTGCTACTGGCTTTATCTGGGGGCTATTGCTGCATTGGGGCCTGATCCCGGCAAGGTGCTGGTGGACAATCTGGGGCAGGGCGCTTTGGTCTTGCTGCTGTGCTCGCTCGCAATGACGCCATTGCAACGGCTCACATCCTGGTCAGGGTGGATCGCATTTCGCCGCCAGCTTGGGCTGTGGTCTTTCAGTTACGCGGTGCTGCATCTCACGGCTTATCTCTATTTCCTGCTAGGGCTTGACTTCACAAGCTTCACACTCGAACTGATTGATCGACCCTATATGGCGGTGGGCGCGATTGCGTTGCTGGGCTTGCTTGTACTGGCTGTTACATCCAATCGTTGGAGCATGCGCAAGCTGGGCAAGCGCTGGAAGAAACTGCATCGGATTGTTTATCCGGTGCTCTTGGTTGTGCTGCTGCACATGTTATGGGTCGTGCGCGCCGACGCCGGTCGCTGGGCGATCTACGCCGCGATCGCCGCTGCGCTGCTGCTGGTGCGCTTACCATCCATCGAAAGGAAGCTCAGTTGCCTTCAGGGTAAAGCGGGCGCGAAATAAAGCCAAATCAGCCGTTGACGTGAGTTTCTGAGTGCCTATAATGCGCACCTTCTCCGGCGCAGGCCCTTGGCGAAACCTCTTGTAAATCAAGAAGTTATCTAAATCTAGGGCTTGCACGGACGGCGAATTCGAGTAGAATGCGCCGGGCTGGCAGGGTGGTGGTTGAGTCCTGTTGGTGGCTTCGGTCAGGTCGATCGAAAGCGGTTTCACGAGGCGGTTGACAGCGGGTT